>NZ_AUBF01000006.1 GCF_000429105.1 Schaalia suimastitidis DSM 15538 | reverse complement strand
CAGGAGCAGTGCCCATACCCGGCACATACGTCGCCACATGATCAGCCTCATCCACATCCCCCACAGCAACAGCAGTACGCAAACGCGCCGACCCCGTGTCATCAAGCATCAACAACGACACATCATCATCACTTTGAATCAGTTGTTCAATGGCGTGAGCATCACGCAACCGCTTCTGCGCCATCGTCAAAGCAGCAAGATACGGAGACACCGCATGCCTCACCCCACCAGGATCCACCAACCCTTCTGCCCCCACACGCTCCTGCCACTCCTCATGCAACGACGTTAAACGCTCAACCTCACCTTCCAACTCCTGCACCAACACCGGCAAACGACACCGATTCGCCGCATCCCGCGACGCCGCATCCACCCCATCAAGATTACCCACCACCTCCGGAAACTCCCTCACCAAACGCTCCCGCTCCGCAACCGTCAACGCCTGCCACCACGCCGCAACCTCCCCAGTAGACCAACTCGGATCCGGCAAATCAGCAAGCCCCTGAGAAAAACTCCCCGCCCACTCACACACCCCACATAAGCGAATCACACACGACCTGGTCCAAAGATTCGGCAAAACCAGAGGGCCGGAGCGATTAACAATCGCTCCGGCCCTCTAAGAACGTGACGAGAAGGTCACTTCTCTTCAGTGGTTTCCTCAGCTACATCTTCCGCGGCATCGCGCTCTACGGCTTCCGTTTCCTCGGTTACTTCCGTTTCTTCAACCGCGGGTTCTTCCTTGGCTTCTTCAACCTTGGCGGCAGCAGCCTCAGCGGTCTTTTCTGCAGCAGAAACGACAGCTTTCTTCTCCACGCGCTCCATCACAAATGCAATGTGCATCATGGGGGCATTGTCGCCCTTACGGTTGCCCACGCGGGTCAGGCGGGTATAGCCACCAGCGCGTTCAGGATCCATTGCGGGGACGATTTCGTCGAATAGCACGTAGACGGCGTCCTTATTAGGGATCTTCTTAGCAACAGTACGACGAGCGTGCAGATCGCCACGCTTGGCCTTGGTCACAAGCTTTTCCACATACGGCTGCAACATCTTGGCCTTAGCCTCAGTGGTCACCAGCTCGCGGTGCTCAATGAGTTGAGCGGCAAGGTTGGAAAGGATGAGCTTCTGGTGTGCTGGGCTCCCACCCAGACGTGCACCCTTCTTAGGGGTAGGCATAGGTTTCTCCTACGTTATGTGGCGTCCATCGGACGCGCAATTGTCAGATGGACTGGTCGTCGCTGAAGATCGAACCGGGATCGACTGCGTCGCCACCAATTGTGGGCATGACAGAGTCCTTGAGGGTCATTCCAAGGGTTGCAAGCGCATCCTTGATTTCCTCAATGGACTTCGTGCCGAAGTTACGGATGTCAAGCAGGTCTGCCTCAGAGTGGGCAACAAGTTCGCCCACCGAGAGGATGCCGCGACGACGCAGAGCGTTGTACGAGCGTGACTGCAGGTTAAGGTTTTCAATTGGCAACGCGAGGTCAGCAGCGAGGGTGGCGTCCGTGGTGGAGGGGCCAACTTCGATACCTTCTGCTTCTTCGTTCAGTTCGCGCATGAGGCCGAAGAGTTCAACCAGGGTCTTACCTGCCGAAGCGATAGCGTCGCGTGGGGCAATGGCCGGCTTGGTCTCCACATCGATGATGAGGCGATCAAAGTCGGTGCGCTGCTCAACACGGGTTGCTTCAACCTTGTAGGTCACTTTGACAACCGGCGAGTAGATCGAGTCGATCGGAATCCGGGAAATTTCTGCCTGAGGATCCTTGTTCTGCGCTGCTGATACGTAGCCGCGACCACGTTCGACAGTCAGTTCAATTTCCAGCTTGCCTTTTTCGTTCAGGGTCGCGAGGTGAAGCTCAGGGTTGTGGATTTCCACGCCGGCCGGAGGCGTGATATCGCCCGCGTAAACCGGGCCAGGGCCGGATTTGTGCAGGTACATCACGACAGGCTCGTCGTTTTCCGAAGACAGCACGATTTGTTTGATGTTGAGGATGATCTCAGCAACATCTTCCTTGACACCGTCGACGGTGCGGAACTCGTGAGGCACTCCGTCAATGCGGATAGTGGTCACAGCCGCACCAGGGATCGATGACAGCAGCGTACGACGCAGCGAGTTACCCAGCGTGTAGCCGAAGCCTGGTTCAAGGGGTTCAAGTGTAAAACGCGAACGGAAATCGCTGACCTTCTCCTCGGTGAGGATGGGGCGTTCTGCAATGAGCACGTCTTGTTCCTTTCTGACCGACGCCCACTATATGACGTCGGATAGGGGTCCGCAGTTGCGGTCAAGGGGTGTGGAAGAAGCAGGATGCTCGCTTCCAGACGTGGGGGCCTGCTCGGCAATTGCCGAGGCGGTGCCCCGCTGGGCGCTCAGACGCGGCGACGCTTCGGAGGACGTGCGCCGTTATGTGCCTGCGGGGTGACATCCTGGATGGAGCCAACCTCGAGGCCTGCTGCCTGCAGGGAACGGATCGCAGTCTCACGACCGGAACCGGGCCCCTTAACGAAGACATCAACCTTCTTCATGCCGTGCTCTTGTGCGCGGCGCGCGGCGGCCTCGGCAGCGAGCTGTGCAGCGAAGGGGGTCGATTTGCGTGAGCCCTTGAAGCCGACCTGACCTGACGAGGCCCAAGAGATAACGGCGCCTGTGGGGTCGGTGATGGAAACGATGGTGTTGTTGAACGTCGACTTGATGTACGCGTGACCGTGGGTGACGTTCTTGGAGAGTTTGCGGCGAGGCTTGCGGCCTGCACCGGTGCGGGTGGTCTTTCCAGCCATGTGTGTATTTTCCTTCGAAGTCGTATGAGTAGTGGTCGGCGGTACAGTAATTGCCTGGCCGACCGCGGCCTATTACTTGGCCTTCTTCTTGCCTGCAACAGTGCGCTTGGGGCCCTTACGGGTACGCGCGTTGGTCTTGGTACGTTGACCGTGGACCGGCAGACCACGACGGTGACGAAGGCCCTGGTAAGAACCAATTTCGACCTTGCGGCGAATGTCTGCTTGGACTTCGCGGCGAAGATCACCTTCAACCTTGAAGTTATTTTCGATGTACTCGCGCAGTTTGACCAGGTCGTCTTCAGTGGCGTCCTTGACGCGCACATCCGGGCTGACGCCGGTTGCTGCAAGAGTTTCTTTGGCGCGGGTACGTCCAACGCCGTAGATGTAGGTAAGCGCGATCTCCATCCGCTTTTCGCGGGGCAGGTCGACGCCGGCAATACGTGCCATGTTTGTGCTCCATTTGCTCTTCGGAGGTCGTCACTCCCCTTTCCGGGTGAGCCACCCGGCCCCGGCCTCCGAACCGAGGGTCGCTATCGCGTTTAGAGGAATGCTGTTGGGCTTATGCCCACTTTGGCAGCAGTGTCAGGCTCAGCCTTGACGCTGCTTGTGCCGGGGGTTGTCACAGATGACCATGACGTTGCCGTGGCGACGAATCACCTTGCACTTGTCACAGATCTTCTTGACACTCGGCTTGACCTTCATGGTGTATACCTCCACTGCCTCACGGCAGCTTGTGTCGGTGCTTTTACTTGTAGCGGTAGACGATACGACCACGGGATAGGTCGTACGGGCTGAGTTCAACAACTACGCGATCCTCCGGGAGGATACGGATATAGTGCTGACGCATCTTGCCGGCAATGTGGCCGAGAACAACGTGACCGTTGTTCAACTCGACGCGGAACATCGCATTTGGCAAGGCCTCAATGACCGTGCCTTCCATTTCGATGACGCCGTCTTTCTTCGCCATGTGCCTCGGACTCACCTCTACGCATCTCGGACTTCCCAGCCGCAACGCGACCGGGAGGGCGCGTGCTGCGGATATGAATCATCCAAAGGCGACACGCCCAAGGATCAACACTACGCGAAAACGAGGTGAGGACGCTAGTCCGCAGCAGTGTCGACTGCCTCACCATTGAGCCGATCGGCAACACTCACACCCGCCTCGGTGTCCACACTTGCCTCTGGGTCTGCGGCTGTATTCGCATGCCTGCCAACAGGTGCGTATCAGCCCGCTAGTCGAGGTCCACCGGAGTGACACCGTAGGGTGCCAGTCCCGCTACCCCACCGTCAACCGCGGTCAGAATACTAATACCGTCATCGAGAATTGCGATGGTATGTTCCCACTGGGCTGCATCTGAACCATCACTGCACCGCACAGTCCAATCATCAGCCTCCGTACGCGTATCAATTCCACCAGTGGTCAGCATCGGTTCTACAGCGAGGACCATGCCAGGCTTAAGGCGTGGAGACATGCCGCGCGCACGATAATTCAAAACTTCCGGCTCCTGGTGCATAGCGGTGCCAATACCGTGACCAGTAAACTCCTCGATGATGCCTGCTTCCCACCCCAGTTCCAGAGCACGGTCAGCAACGACATCCTCAACTGCCTGCCCCACGCACGATAGGCGTTTTGACGAGGCAACGGCGGCCAACGCTGCCCACAGCGCTTCGCGGGTCACAGCGTCAAGCTCGCGACGCCTCGTCACTACGGCTCCCCGTTCTACGGCATGAGGATCTGCTACGGACCCCTGCTTGCCAGCGCCTCGCATGGCAGCAAACGTAACATCATCAACCCACGGATCACCGACTACGCACGTAAATGCAGCATCGCCATGCCACTGCTTACCCGAGGCACTCACCCAAGCCCCACAGTCGAAGCTTACGATATCGCCGTCACAGAGTTTCTGTTTTCCAGGGATCCCGTGAACGACGATGTCGTTCACCGAGATACATACGGTTGCCGGGTAGCCGTGATAGTTCAAGAAATTCGAATGCCCGCCGTTGCGCGCGATCACCGCACGGCACACATCGTCAAGTTCACCAGTCGAAACGCCAGCAACCGCTGCCTCACGCAGAGCGGCGTGGATCTGCGCCACAATTAGGCCCGCACGGCGCATGTGGCGTATTTCGTCTCGGGTTTTGTATTCGATGCGACCCATCATTGTCCTTACTTTCGTGTGATAAGCCTAAGATACTCCTGGCCCAACCGATGGGAGGTGCTAGTCTTTGCGCCCACCGATGTGCGTGCCGTGACCCCATAGTTAGCAAAGCCTCACCGATATGCCACGGTACCCAGCTCAGCGTGTGTCACACCAGCCAACACCCACATGCACAGTATGGAAGTGCCGCACTCGCTTTGACAGCGAATGCGGCACTGCACACTACTTGGCAAGGCGGTCAAGGACCTCTTCGATACTTGCCCACACCTCGTCGACCGTCCCACTGCCATCGACCGTTTCAAGTAAACCACGTTGGCTGTAGTAAGCGGCAATTGGCTCTGTCTGCTCGTGATAGACCTCAAGACGGTGCCGAATCACTGGCTCGGTGTCGTCAGAACGATGCTGCTCCTGCGCACGCTTGAGCATCCGCTCGACGACAACGTCCTCATCCACTTCAATAGCCAAGACCAAGTCAATACCTCGGCCCGATTCCTCCAGGTATTCTGCCAGGACCTGTGCTTGGGATACGGTACGCGGATAGCCGTCAAGTAAGAAACCTGCATCAGTATCGGGCGCTGACAAACGGACTTTCACCATCGGGTTCGTCACCGAATCGGGAACAAATTCACCATTGTCCATGTATTGGCGTGCCCGGTTACCTAATTCGGTTCCTGCAGCCATATTCGACCGAAAGATTTCACCGGTAGAGATAGCCGGAATGCTAAGCCTCTCAGCGATCTTTCGAGCCTGAGTACCTTTGCCTGCTCCCGGAGGACCAAGCAGGATGATGCGTGTCATCGAAGGAATCCTTCATAGTGATGCTGCTGGAGCTGCGTATTGATTTCCTTCACCGTCTGCAGACCAACACCGACCACAATCAGCAACGTCGTGCCACCGAAGGGCATTTGATTTGCTGAAAGGCTCAGAGGGATGATCAACAAGGCGGGAAGCAGAGCGATCACGACAAGGTACAAAGCACCTGCTGTGGTCAGACGGTTGATGACATAACGCAGGTATTCAGCGGTGGGCCGACCTGCGCGGTACCCGGGAACGAAACCACCGTAGCGTTTCATATTGTCAGCAACTTCGTCCGGGTTAAAGGTGATTGCGGTGTAGAAGAAGGTAAAGAAAAGCGTCAACAAACCGTAGGCTGTCAGGTAGGGCCATGCGGTCTGGTTGAAATTCGTGCCGATCCACTGCACCCACGCAGATGTCGGATCACCAAATTGCGCAAACATCGGAGGCAATGCCAGGATCGATGTTGCGAAGATGACGGGGATAACGCCCGACATATTGATCTTCAACGGCAGGTATGTTGTCGAACCACCATATTGGCGGCGTCCCACCATACGTTTGGCGTATTGCACCGGAATGCGCCGCTGCGCCTGCTCGAGGTAGACAACGACCGCAGTCACACCAAGCATCATAAGGATAATGGCGCCGACCGCACCCCACTTACCCGACTGTCCAATGGCAAGCAGCTGGGTGGGCATCGTGGCAGTGATCGAGGTGAAGATCAGCAGTGACATGCCGTTGCCGATACCGCGTTCAGTGATGAGTTCACCTAGCCACATGATGACAGCAGTGCCAGCAGTCATCACTATGAGCATCACAAGGAACCCAATCACCGAAGTGTCGGCGATAATATTTTCGCTACAGCCAGGGAACATCCCACCGGAGCGTGCCAGCGAAATCAATGTGGCAGATTGAAGGACACCTAAACCGATGGTGAGATAACGAGTGTATTGGGTCAGTGTTGCCTGCCCGGTTTGCCCCTCTTTGTGGAGGTCATCGAATCGGGGCACCACTACGCGCAGCAGCTGAATGATAATCGACGCGGTGATATACGGCATGATGCCAAGCGCGAAGATGGAAAGCTGAAGGAGGGCGCCACCCGAGAAAAGGTTAACCAAATCAAGCAGGGAGGCGTCGTTCTGTGCTGCGAGGCATCGTTGAACGGCCGCGGAGTCAACGCCGGGTGCGGGGATATACGAACCCATGCGGAACATCGCCATAATGAACAACGAAAACAGCAGCTTCCGACGAAGGTCGGGTGTGCGGAACGCCTGTGCGAATGCACTGAGCAAGGCTTCCTCCTGTTGGTGATGGGCGCTGGTATGAAACCAGCCTGGCAACCAGGTCAGACTACCGGATTGCCGAGGTCGGTGGCACGTTCTGAGGTCCTAGTGGGACGAGTGCCTCATCGCCGAGGCGTGTCACACTGTGCGGACCCGTGCACAACTGTACGGGATTAATGGTTGTGAGACAAAGGAGGGTGGTCCGTGATCGGACCACCCTCCTGGGTGTCTCAGCGGGCCTGGAGGGTTCCGCCGGCTGCGGTGATCTTGGCTTCAGCCGAGGCGGACCAGGAGTCCACAATTACCTCAAGCTTGACCGAGATGTCACCGGTGCCCAGAACCTTGACGGGGTGTCCGTCACGGACCGCGCTCTTGGCGACAAGGTCTTCAACCGTCACGGTGCCACCTTCAGGGAATAGTTCCTGAAGACGTCCCACGTTGACGACCTGGTATTCGACACGGAAGGGGTTCTTGAATCCGCGGAGCTTAGGCAAGCGCATGTGGATAGGCATTTGCCCACCTTCGAAGCCTGCGGGAACCTGGTAACGGGCTTTAGTGCCCTTGGTACCGCGGCCTGCGGTCTTACCCTTGGAGCCTTCACCGCGACCCACGCGGGTCTTCGCGGTCTTGGCACCTGGGGCAGGACGCAGGTGGTGTAGCTTCACAACACTCACTTGCTCAGTTGCGGCTGTCTTCTTGGAGTCCGCCATGGTCAGTCGACCTCCTCAACGGTTACGAGGTGACGCACGGTGCGCACGGCGCCGCGAACAGCATCAGTATCTGGACGCACGGTCGTTTGACCGATCTTGCGTAGCCCCAAGGTACGCAGTGTGTCCTTCATATTCTGCTTCGCGCCGATCGTGGACTTGACCTGCGTGATCTTCAGGTTCGCCATTACTCGCTCACCCCTGCAGCTGCCTTATCAGCCTCGGCCTTTTCAGCCTCGGCACGCTTTTCAGCTTCACCTTCGGCGCGCGCACGAAGCATTGCCGCTGGTGCGACACGTTCGAGCGACAGGCCACGGCGAGCCGCCACAGCTTCGGGCTGCTCAAGCTGCTTGAGCGCGGCAACCGTTGCGTGGACGATGTTGATTGCGTTGTCTGAGCCAAGGGACTTGGTCAGCACGTCGTGGACACCTGCTGCTTCGAGGACAGCGCGCACCGGGCCGCCGGCGATAACGCCGGTACCGGGAGCTGCGGGTCGAAGCAGAACTTCACCTGCAGCGTCGCGTCCCTGAACGAGGTGTGTAATAGTGCGGCGGATCATCGGGACGCGGAAGAAGTTCTTCTTCGCCTCCTCAACGCCCTTGGAAATGGCTTGGGGAACTTCCTTCGCCTTTCCGTAGCCGATACCGACGGTGCCTTCACCATCACCAACGACGACCAATGCGGTGAAGGAGAAACGACGTCCACCCTTAACCACCTTGGACACGCGGTTGATGGTGACAACGCGTTCGATGTACTGGTTCTTCTCTTCGCCTCGGCGGCTATCGCGGGCTTCCCCACGTCCGCCACGGCGTTCGCGACGTTCGCCGTCGCCCGAACGCTCAGAGCCTTCCTGACCGTTCCTGCCTCGCTGCTGTGCAGCCATCAGTTGATCTCTCTTTCTCTGGGTCGGGTCACAGCGCCAATCCGCCCTCACGGGCGGCTTCAGCGACGGCGGCCACGCGGCCATGGTACTTATTGCCAGCGCGGTCAAAGACCACGGTGGTGATGCCGACGGCCTGAGCACGCTCGGCGATCAGTGCGCCAACCTTGGCAGCCTTGTCCTTCTTGGTGCCTTCGGCAGCAAGAATGTCGGCTTCCATTGTCGAGGCGGACACGAGGGTCTTGCCGACAGTGTCGTCGACGACCTGTGCCACCATGTGGCGGTTGGAGCGTGTAACCACGAGACGTGGACACTCGGTGGTGCCGCTGATCTTCTTGCGCAGGCGCAGGTGACGGCGCTTGCGGGCAACGAATTTGCCCTTGCCCTTGATAACGGGGGACATCACTTACCTGCCTTTCCGACCTTGCGACGGATAACTTCGCCAACGTAGTGAATACCCTTGCCCTTGTAGGGTTCAGGCTTCTTCAGTTTGCGAATACGTGCGGCGGTTTCACCAACGAGCTGCTTGTCGATGCCCTTAACCGTGAATTTGGTTTGGGACTCGACGGTGAACTCGATGCCTTCAGGAGCAGGTACCAGCACAGTGTGGGAGAAGCCGAGGGAGAACTCGAGGTCCTTACCCTTGGCGACCACACGGTAACCGGTACCGGTGATTTCGAGTTGCTTCGAGTAGCCCTCGGTTACGCCGATGATCATGTTGTTAATCAGGGTGCGGCTCAGGCCATGAAGCGAACGCGACAGGCGTTCGTCATCAGGGCGACTCACGACTACAGTGCCTTCTTCGAGTGTGACCTCGATGGGCTCTGCCACAACGTGGCTGAGGGTACCCTTAGGGCCTTTAACCGAAACGGTTTGGCCGTCGATGGTGACGTCAACGCCTGCTGGGATGACGACGGGGTTCTTACCGATACGCGACATAGTTCAGCCTCCCTATCACCAAACGTAGGCGAGGACTTCGCCGCCCACGCCTTTGTCGGCTGCTTGACGGTCGGTAAGCAAGCCGGAGGACGTGGACAGAATAGCCACGCCGAGGCCGCCGCGGACCTTAGGCAGGTTGGTGGACTTTGCGTATACGCGCAGACCCGGCTTGGAGACGCGCTGAAGACCCTGCAGTGCGGCTTCGCGGTGGTTGCCGTACTTGAGGTTCAGGATCAGCGTCTTACCGACGCGAGCGTCTTCAACTTCGATGGAGGCGATGTAGCCTTCGTCGACGAGGATCTTCGCAATAGCGGCCTTCAGTTTCGAATACGGCATGGAAACCGCATCGTGGTGGGCCCGTGTAGCGTTACGCAGACGTGTGACCATATCTGCGATTGGATCAGTCATTGTCATTGGGGGTTTCTCCCCTTCCTCGTCGCGGTTTCTCCGGCGCACCGGGACCTACGACGTCAGTTTTACCAGCTGCTCTTGGTGACGCCGGGGAGTTCGCCGCGAAGGGCGAGCTCGCGCAGGCACACGCGGCACAGTCCGAACTTACGGTACACCGAGCGGGGACGACCGCAACGGTTGCACCGGGTGTAGCCGCGCACCGCGAACTTCGGGGTGCGTGCGGCTTTGATCTTGAGGGACGTCTTGGCCATGTGTCAGTCCTCCTTGAAGGGGAAGCCGAGGTGACGCAGCAGCGCACGGCCTTCTGCATCGGTCTTGGCCGAGGTGACGACGGTGATGTCCATGCCACGCACTCGGTCGATGGAGTCCTGATCGATCTCATGGAACATTGACTGTTCGGTGAGACCGAAGGTGTAGTTGCCATTGCCATCGAACTGCTTTGCCGACAGACCACGGAAGTCGCGGATGCGGGGCAGCGCGGTGGATAGGAGACGGTCCAGGAATTCCCACATGCGATCGCCACGCATCGTCACATGTGCGCCGATGGCTTGGCCTTCGCGAAGCTTGAATTGCGCGATGGACTTCTTGGCCTTGGTGACAACCGGCTTTTGGCCGGTGATCGCCGTGAGGTCGCGGATTGCACCTTCCAGGGCTTTGGAGTCACGCGCGGCTTCTCCGACGCCCATGTTGACGACGATCTTGACGAGGCCGCCGACCTCCATGACGTTGGCGTGACCGAACTCAGTGCGCAGGGCGTCCTTGATCTCCGAGTTGTACTTTTCCTTCAAACGAGGTGCCATCTCAGATCTCCTTACCCTGTTCAATGCCGCGCTTGGCGCCGCCGCGTGTCACGCGAACACGCACGGTGCGGGTGCGACCGTCACGCTCGATGGTGTCCTCGCGGAAACCAACGCGAACGCGCTGCTTGGTGTCGGGGTCAACCAGGGCAACTTTTGCCAGGGAGATAGGCGCTTCGATGGTTTCAATACCACCGGCTTGGCCTTGTGCTCCTTGACGCACGTGACGGGTCTTGAGGTTGATGCCTTCGACGATGACTTTGCCTTCGGCGGGCAGAACCTTGATCACGCGGCCCTGACGGCCCTTGTCGCCTGGCTTGAGGGGTTCGAGGCCCTCGGCTTCGCGACGCGCATTGCGCTTAGCAAGCTTCTTTTCGTCGGAGGTACGGCCGCGTACGACCTCAACCAGGTCGCCCTTACGGATTTTCGCTGCCATCAGATCACCTCCGGTGCGAGCGACACGATCTTCATGAACTTCTTCTCACGCAGCTCACGACCCACAGGGCCGAAGATGCGTGTACCGCGGGGTTCGCCATCGTTTTTCAAGATGACGGCCGCATTTTCATCGAAACGGATGTAGGAACCGTCGGGACGGCGGGTTTCCTTGCGTGTACGCACGATAACCGCCTTAACGACGTCTCCCTTCTTGACGTTGCCGCCGGGGATAGCGTCTTTGACAGTGGCGACAATTGTGTCGCCAATGCCCGCATAACGCCGACCCGAGCCACCGAGAACACGGATGGTCAGGATTTCCTTGGCACCTGTGTTGTCGGCGACCTTCAGTCGCGACTCCTGCTGAATCATTTTCTGTGACTCCTGTCGTCGAGCCGGTTCTCTGCGGCGAGGTATTTAGCCTCGCCGCCGAGCCTTGCCGAACGGATTTCGGTCTATAGGGCGAAGGTCACTTCGCCTTTTCGAGGATCTCCACGACGCGCCAGCGCTTGGTGGCTGACAACGGGCGGGTCTCCATGATGAGGACGAGGTCGCCGATGCCGCACTCATTGTGCTCATCGTGAACCTTGACCTTCTTGGACTTGCGCATAACCTTGCCGTAGAGGGCGTGCTTGACGCGGTCCTCGATTTCGACAACAACGGTTTTATCCATCTTGTCGCTTGTGACGTAGCCGCGACGGACCTTGCGCTGATTGCGGGGGGTGGATTCAGACATGCTGATCACTCCTTGGTGCTCGGGGCGGTGCGGTAGCCGAGCTCCCGCTCACGCGCGATGGTGTAGATGCGGGCAATGTCGCGACGCACGGTACGCATGCGACCGTGGTCTTCCAGGGAACCAACAGCCTGTGCGAAACGCAGGTTGAAAAGTTCGGCCTTGGCCTTCTCGAGTTCCTTGGACAGTTGTGCATCGTCCATGGCGTCGAGGTCGGCGGTGGTCAGACCCTTGTCGGCCATCAGAAATCACCACCCTCTCGGACCACGAAACGGGTCTTCATTGGAAGCTTGTGCTGTGCACGGCGCATTGCCTCACGTGCGAGGCTTTCGTTGACGCCGGCAAGCTCGAACATAATGCGGCCAGGCTTGACCGGAGCGACCCACCACTCCACGGAACCTTTACCGGACCCCATACGGGTTTCAGCAGGCTTCTTGGTCAGCGGACGGTCTGGGAAGATGTTGATCCAGACCTTACCGCCACGCTTGATGTGACGGGTCATGGCGATACGTGCCGCTTCGATTTGGCGGTTGGTCACATATGCGCCTTCGAGGGCTTGGATACCGTACTGGCCGAATGCCAGTTCAGTGCCACCCGTTGCGTTGCCCGTGCGATGCGGACGGTGCTGGCGACGCCACTTGGTACGACGGGGAATGAGCATGTGGCTCAGGCCTCCGTTCCGGTCTCGGAGCCAGCGGCTGCGGGTGCAGCCTGAGCTTGGCTGTTGTCCTGCTGGGGACGTGTGCCACGGCGGCCACCGCCGCGACGTTCACCACGGCGTCCGCCACGGTTAGCCTGTTCGGCCTGTTGGCGTGCGAATTCGCGTTCGGTAACGTCACCCTTGTAGATCCATACCTTCACGCCGATACGGCCGAAGGTGGTGCGGGCTTCGTGGAAGCCGTAGTCGATATTGGCGCGCAGCGTGTGCAGGGGCACACGGCCTTCCCGGTAGAACTCGCTGCGGCTCATTTCGGCGCCGCCGAGGCGACCGGAAACCTGCACGCGGATACCTTTAGCACCTGCGCGCTGTGCGGACTGGATGCCCTTACGCATGGCGCGACGGAAGGAAACGCGTGCGGTGAGCTGTTCAGCGATACCTTGAGCGACCAGCTGAGCATCCAGGTCGGGGTTCTTCACCTCGAGGATGTTGAGCTGTACCTGCTTACCAGTGAGCTTTTCCAGCGACTGGCGCAAACGGTCTGCTTCCGCGCCGCGGCGACCGATAACGATGCCGGGGCGTGCGGTGTGCAGATCCACGCGGACGCGGTCGCGGGTACGTTCGATATCGACTTTGGCGATACCGGCGCGCTCAAGGGTTTCGGACAGAGTCTTGCGGATTGCGACGTCCTCTGCGACATAGTCAGCGTAACGCTGGCCTTTTGCTGAGGAGTCAGAGAACCAGCGAGACCGGTGATCAGTGGTGATTCCCAGGCGGAACCCGGTGGGGTTAACCTTCTGGCCCATTACCGGTCTCCCTTCTTCTTATCTTCTTTGGTGCCAACCACGACAGTAATGTGGCTGGTCCGCTTGAGGATGCGACCTGCGCGACCCTGTGCACGCGGACGGAACCGCTTCATGGTCGGGCCTTCATCGACGTATGCCTCGAGGACGAGCAAATCGGCCTCGTTGAAGGTTTCGCCGACAAGTTCAGCTTTCACCTTCGAGTTGGCAACTGCCGAGAGCAGCACCTTGCGGACATCGGTGGCGACTGCCTGCGGAGCGAACCGCAGGATGTCGGCGGCCTCCAGTACACGCTTGCCGCGAACTTCGTTCACAACACGGCGTGCCTTCTGGGGCGTGACGCGGACGTAACGCGCCTGCGCCTTGGCTTCCATAGCTTCCTGCCTCTACTTATCTAGGGGCCGGCTCAGCGCCGACGTCCCTTGCGGTCGTCCTTGTCGTGGCTGCGGAAAGTACGCGTAGGAGCGAACTCTCCGAGTTTGTGGCCCACCATTGATTCGGTAACAAACACGGGCACGTGCTTGCGACCGTCGTGGACCGCAAAGGTCAGACCCAGGAAATCCGGGGTGATGACCGAACGGCGTGACCAGGTCTTAATAACGTTCTTCGAGCCGGTCTCGATCGCTGCATCGACCTTCTTCATGAGGTGGTCGTCAACGAAGGGACCCTTCTTCAGGCTACGTGGCATTCTTCCAGCTCCCTATCAGCGCTTCTTGCCGGTCTTGCGACGACGCACGATGAGGCGGTCGCTGGCCTTATTCGGACGACGGGTGCGACCCTCGGGCTTGCCCCAGGGGGACACAGGGTGACGACCACCGGAGGTGCGGCCTTCACCACCGCCATGCGGGTGGTCAACCGGGTTCATGACGACACCGCGAACGTGGGGGCGCTTGCCCTTCCAACGCATACGGCCTGCTTTACCCCAGTTGATATTTGCCTGCTCAGCATTGCCTACTTCGCCGATGGTGGCGCGGCAGGTGACCTCAACGTTGCGGATTTCGCCTGAGGGCATACGCAGCTGTGCGAAGCGGCCTTCCTTGGCGACAAGTTGAACGGAGGTGCCTGCGGAGCGAGCGATTTTGGCTCCGCCGCCTGGGTAGAGCTCAACGGCGTGCACAACGGTACCCAGGGGGATGTTGCGCAGAGGCAGGTTATTGCCGGGCTTGATGTCGGCTGCGGGGCCGGCTTCGACAATATCGCCCTGGTTGAGCTTGGCGGGGCATAGGATGTAACGCTTTTCACCATCTGCGTAGTGCAGCAGTGCGATGCGTGCGGTGCGGTTCGGGTCGTACTCGATGTGAGCAACCTTTGCGGGCACACCATCCTTGTCATGACGACGGAAGTCGATCAGACGGTAGGCACGCTTGTGTCCGCCGCCACGGTGACGTGCCGTCACGCGACCATTGTTGTTACGGCCACCTGTCTTGTGCAGGGGGCGCACCAGCGACTTTTCGGGGGTGGAGCGAGTGAGTTCGACGAAGTCGGCAACGCTCGCACCACGACGACCCGGGGTCGTGGGCTTGTACTTACGAATTCCCATGATGTTCCTCTACCTCGGACGCCTCAGGCCTGCTCGCCAAAGATGTCGATAGTGCCTTCACGCAGGGTAACGATGGCGCGCTTGACGTCCTTGCGACGACCGGTGCCGGTACGGGTGCGGTACACCTTGCCCTTGCGGTTTTGGGTCGCGATTGCGCCAACTTTGACGCCGAAGATCTGCTCGATGGCGATCTTGATTTCGGTCTTATTTGCGCGGGGGTCGACCTCGAACGTGTACTTCCCTTGATCCATGAGGATCGAGGACTTTTCTGTCACGACAGGCTTGAGAATGATGTCGCGGGGGTTCTTACCCGGCTCAATCGTGCTCACTTGGCTTCCTCCTTGGTGCCGAGGAAGGTCTCAAGGGCGCCCAGGGTGAACACGATGTCATCGGCGTCAAGAACGTCGTAGGTGTTCAGCTGGTCGGCCCACAGGACGTGAACCTCGGGTAGGTTGCGCAGGGACAGTGCGGTGAGCTCATCATGACGCTCGAGGACAACGAGTGCCTGGCGGTTCTCGACGAGAGCTTCCAGCGCTGCCTTTGCAGCTTTGGTCGAGGGCTTTTCGAGCTCAACGAGGGCGGTCACCACGTGGATACGACCAGCGCGTGCACGGTCGGACAGAGCAGAGCGCAATGCGCCTTGCTTCATCTTCTTGGGGGTGCGCTGCGAGTAGTCACGAGGCTGCGGGCCATGAACGATGCCACCACCTGTGAAGTGTGGGGCACGGATGGAGCCTTGGCGAGCATTGCCGGTGCCCTTTTGGCGGAACGGTTTCTTGCCGCCACCGGAAACCTGGCCGCGCGTCTTGGTGGCGTGGGTGCCTTGGCGGGCAGCTGCAAGCTGAGCCACGACGACCTGGTGCATCAGCGGGATATTAGTTGCGACGTCGAAGATTTCTGCGGGGAGTTCGACGGTCGAGGCCTTTTTGCCTTTTGCGTCGAGGACGTCAATGGTACGAACTTCAGACATGATCACGCACCTTTCACGGAGGTACGAACCAGGACCACGCCGTTCTTGGGGCCGGGGATAGCGCCGCTAATAAGCAGCAGACCCTTTTCGGCATCCACAGCCTGGATCTTGAGGTTCTGAACGGTACGGCGAACGCCACCCATGCGGCCAGCCATGCGTTGGCCGCGGAAGATACGTCCGGGGGTTGCGCAAGCGCCGATCGAACCGGGCTTGCGGTGGTTGCGGTGTGCACCGTGGGAGGCTGACACGCCAGCAAAGCCATGGCGCTTCATAACGCCAGCGAAACCTTTGCCTTTGGTGTTGCCAGATACATCGACCGCAGTACCTGCCTCGAATACGTCAGCGGCGAGTTCCTGCCCAACTTCGAAGCTATCGGCTTCGGAGGTACGGATCTCAGCGAGGTGACGCTTGGGGGCTACTCCAGCCTTAGCGAAGTGCCCTGCGAGCGGTTTGGTGACCTTACGTGCATCGATGTCTTCGAAGCCGAGTTGGATGGCGGTGTAGCCGTCAACTTCTTCGGTTCGGACTTGGGTCACAACGTTGGTGCCGACCTGCACGACAGTCAGGGGCACGAGACGGCCGTCGGCATCCCACACCTGGGTCATACCGAGCTTGCGGCCAAGCAGTGCCGTAATTGGCCTGCCAGCGTGCTGCTTCTTGTTGATTGTCATTGCAGATGTCCTCAGAGTTTGATCTCGATGTTGACGTCCGCAGGCAGGTCAATACGCATGAGCGAGTCGACGGCCTTCGGAGTCGGGTCGATGATGTCGATGAGCCGCTTGTGCGTGCGCATCTCAAAGTGTTCGCGGCTGTCCTTGTACTTGTGGGGCGACCGAATGACGACAAATACGTTCTTTTCGGTCGGCAGGGGCACTGGGCCAACTACTGTGGCACCTGCGCGCTGCACTGTCTCCACGATTTTGCGCGCGGAGCTGTCGATGACCTCGTGGTCATACGACTTCAGCCGGATGCGGATCTTCTGTCCCGCCATGCCGTCTACCTCTTCTCGTCCAGATTCGCCACCGGTCCCCGCACTCGGGTGTGTCGCTATCGGAGCGACACTGTCCTAACGCACGGCTCCCCTTTTGGGGAATGGACCGCTGTCTTGTCCAAAGATCACGGGCAATTTTGCCCTGTCTGCGCGGAGCACTGTCCACACAGAACCGCCCCAGTAAGCGGGGCAACCGTTCTAGTCTGGCAGATTCACCTATCTCGGAGCAAATCCGAGAGGCTGGTTTTCGTGTGAATCCACCGACAGGAAAAGCATTTGTTGACACATTGCATGGTCCACACCGATCGAATCAGCGTTTACCGCACAACCGCCAAAGAACTAATGTACCCGCACTCGGGCGTGTCGTCCATACGGAGTGCGTCACACTTCAGTGTGAACACGTGCCAAACATCCGCATCATCGGTACCGGTGTCGTCTCCGCAAACCAGTAAGGGCATTGGAACGCTCACCTGGCACCGCCTCGTCAACAAAACTGTTCCGAGCACGGGCCAGGTGTCACCAGGAGCTATTAACGATGAGTGCGACAGCGCGATGCACGCACACTGACGACACCAAAAGCAGCCAAGACAAGTGTTACAGCACCAATGGAGGCGGCATGTGTGCCCGTCAATGCAAGTTGAACTCGCGCGGGTGCGATATTGGTGGCACCACCTGAAACTTGTGTCGTTGGCGCGTTGTCTGCGTCGACACCACTGCTGGGCGCAGCGGGCATAGCCGTATTGGCCAAGGTGCCAAGATCAGTGCTGGAGCCTTGCACCACATCAAAGGCGACCGGCTCGGTACGCGCTTGATAGCCTTGCGGTGCCTGCGCCTCGTGTAGAAGATAGCGGCCAACTGGCAGCCCTTCTACGGCAAAAGAAGCATGTGCCGAAGTGATATCAGCGAGCACTGCGGCATCGCTACCGACTCGCTCAATCCTCCACTGGGAACCAACCAGTGGGCCGCCTGACTCATCAACTTTTGCCCATGTCACGGCACCGACTTTGAGGCTTGTCGTTACCTCACATACATATGTCTTGCCGGCAGCCAGGGTCACCTCGCCTTGCGGACTCACGGGCACGTCCTCACCATCTGCGACGCAATGCCAGGCACCGGTTGTGTAGGTATCGCTCGGTAGTCCGCCGGTGATCTGCTGGGCCGTTGCACTCAAGGTAACGGTACCTGCGTCAAGGGTGATGTCGGTAAGCGTGCCTGCCTGTTCCCAGCGCTGCTGCCCCCTGGTGGCCGCCACGGTCCAGTCGTCAGCACTGCCCTGTTGTGCCCAAGTGTGGGTGGTCGCGGTATTGTCGAGGTGGTGGCGTAGCGTGAGAGTGGCAGGAGGTAGCTGCTCATTGACGAAGGTGCAGGCAATATTGTCGCCTACGCCTACCCCGTCAATGTGCACAGTATCTGCGTCCACTCGCGTTGGCACCTCTTCGGTGCCACGGTGGCACACCGCCTGGGCGAGACGCCACCCTGGGCGCATCGTTTCAGTGAGGCTGACGGTGCCTGTTGCATTGGGTGCATTGAGGTTTGCCGTCCAATGCGCTTGTCCAGCGGCTACGTCAGTGACCTGCTGGGTGGCGTTAGCGATGGTGACACCATTTGCTGCTGCTGCGGTCACAGTCCAATTGCCTGTCGGCGTTGCAGCACCGTTCACGGACTGCTCGTGGGTGGTGACGGTTATGTTTGCCTGGCAAGGCGCGGCAATATTTTCGGCGATCTGCTGCAGTACTGGTGCGAGGTCAGCCCACTGCTTCACTTTGATGTAGTCGGTTTGTCCGACATACATACCGTCGGTGTAATGGCGACTTCCCGAGATAGCTGACGAATTATAGTCATCTGCGGCAGCTTGTATGCCCACAACTAACATATGCGCGCCAGTAGCCTTGACAGCATTTGCTGAATAAGCCCCCCATGCGACTGCTTCTTGAGTTGTATATCCCGCGACACGCGGATTGACTGCATAGCGCGTGTTATGCAGCGTGGGATAACCGTCAGTAAGGACAATCACCAGGTCATGCTTGTTGTTTTGCGATTCCGCTGCTACCGCCCACAAGCCAGCGTCCCAATTTGTCAAGCCGCCGTGTCGTGGCATCGTGTTGACCGCAACACCGTAGAGGCGAATACCTTCTTGCAGTTGAGCTAATTGGGTTGCATCGTCAACATTGTAGTGATTCGGGTAGTGGGTGCTTCCCAGTGCTGGTGCATCAGTACCGAAAGAATATAGAGACACAGCAGAGTTTGTCCCCACAAGCCTGTTAACGAAGGCTGCGCTGGCGTCGCGCATCGTGTCACCGGCCTTTGCTTGTACCACGGAATACGACATGTCGTAGACCAGTGCGATATCCAACCCGTCGCTTGCTAGTACCGCTGGGCAACGGCGCTCAAAGTCGGGATTGTTTTTGCGTACAGTGAAGTGTGATGCCGTGTAGGTGTAGACGCCGGGAGTAAAAACCACTTCGCGACGGTCAAATGTTGCACGCTCGGGGGCTTGACTGGGGTTGAGTGTCGCAACGATCTTTGTAATCGGTTGGTAGGCCGCTACGTATTCGCTTCCGGGTTCTGCCGCGATCTCACCCACAAATATGCGTGGCTTTTCGCGTAGCGCTGTCGGCACAGTAATCGTGCAGGTAGTTCCGTCGGTAACGGTACATTCTGTTCCAGGTACGTGAGCAAGGTCGGTCATCGATGTAAATAGCGCGTAACGTGCGCCATTCATCTGCAAGGCGGAAAGAACACCCTCGACGGTTGAGTTCCAGGAGGCGCGGTGACTCGCTACATTAACGGTGATCGTTGTGGGTGTCTCTTGTGTCGTAGTATCGTCAGCCATACTTGGTGTGGCACTGAATATGGTGAGCATCATTACAAGGGCGGCAATAATTCCTGAAATCACCGCTACTGTCTTTGCACGCCAAGGGCACATCGCATACATCAGGTTTCGCTCCTCAAAATGCGCCACACAGAAGAAAAGGCAATTCGCTAGCCCAAGATACGATGGCGCAACAATTACTGCATCGCCGATACTTTACTGAACAACGCACAGATTTTGATAGCCAAAACAGTGGTGAAGTCAGCCACATCACTGATAAACTGCAATTTTTGTAGTTTACCAGTTGGAATATATTATGTGGATGTACCCAAGAAACACACAACCCTAAGCGGTGGTATCTTCACCTTCCCGCACGCAACACAGCACGACCTCCCCGCCTCTTGGCAGCGATCAATAGCGCAGCACGAAATGTGGGGATCGCTCCAATCCTTTCAAAGCATCACAAAGCAAATGCGCCAATACACAACATAACAAAAACCTGGGCCCACTACCCAAGGTGAGTAGTGGGCCCAGGCACGAAGCCTCCGGACTGCGCTCAGTCACGCATATGTCCGGTCAGGTTCACTTAAGGATTTCAGTCACACGACCGGAACCAACGGTGCGGCCACCTTCGCGGATAGCGAAGCCGAGGCCGGGCTCCATGGCGATGGGCTGGATCAGTTCAACGGTGATCTCGGTGGTGTCGCCAGGCATGACCATGTCGGTGCCCTCGGGAAGGGTGATGACGCCGGTCACGTCGGTGGTACGGAAGTAGAACTGAGGACGGTAGTTGGAGAAGAACGGGTTGTGACGGCCGCCTTCTTCCTTCTTGAGGATGTACACCTGACCGGTGAAGTCGGTGTGCGGGGTGATGGTGCCGGGCTTGGCAACAACCTGGCCACGCTCAACTTCGTCACGCTTGGTGCCACGCAGGAGCAGACCACAGTTTTCGCCTGCCCATGCTTCGTCCATGGACTTGTGGAACATTTCGATACCGGTAACGGTAGTCTTCTGCGGTTCGCGGATACCGAGGATTTCAACTTCGGAGTTGATCGGCAGCTTGCCACGCTCAACACGGCCGGTCACAACGGTGCCACGGCCGGTGATGGTGAAGACGTCTTCGATTGGCATGAGGAACGGCTTGTCCATGTCACGCTCGGGCGTGGGAACGAAGGAGTCAACCGCATCCATGAGCTCTTCGACCTTCACGGTCCATTCCGGGTCACCCTCAAGGGCCTTCAGAGCGGACACCTGAACGATCGGAGCGTTATCGCCATCGAAGCCCTGGGAAGAGAGCAGTTCGCGGCATTCCTCTTCGACGAGTTCGAGCATGTCGGGATCGTCGACAGCATCGGACTTGTTCAGTGCGACGAGGATGGTGGGAACGCCCACCTGGCGAGCGAGCAGCACGTGCTCGCGGGTCTGCGCCATCGGGCCGTCAGTGGCGGCAACCACGAGGATTGCACCGTCCATCTGGGCAGCACCGGTGATCATGTTCTTGACGTAGTCAGCGTGGCCGGGGGCGTCAACGTGTGCGTAGTGACGCGCCTCGGTCTGGTATTCGACGTGGGAGACATTGATCGTGATGCCACGATCGCGCTCTTCAGGAGCGTTGTCAACCTGATCGAAGGGGGTGAACTCGTTGAGATCTGGGTACTTGTCGTGCAGCACCTTGGTGATCGCTGCAGTAAGCGTGGTCTTGCCGTGGTCAACGTGACCGATGGTACCGATGTTGACGTGCGGCTTGGTGCGCTCGAACTTGGCCTTCGCCACTTGTGTCCTCCTGGACTCGGGTAGAAATTCTCAGCCTATGGCTAGGTGTCACTTTAACACCCATTGGGGCATGAGACCTACAGGGTTTACCAATGTGTGAGGCGGGTCGCCTCGGAAATGGGGAAATACTAAGAGATATCCGTCAATTTCCGAGGCGCCCAGCCCCGTGGGACTCACTCGCCCCGAGACTTTCCGATGATCTCGTCCGCGACATTACGCGGGACCTCGGCGTAGCTATCGAATTGCATCGAGTACACTGCACGGCCCTGCGTCTTGGAACGCAGGTCGCCAACGTAACCGAACATTTCGGACAGCGGAACGTGCGCGCGGACAACGCGCACACCGTGTTGCTCATCCATTGACTGGATGGCACCACGACGAGAGTTGAGGTCGCCGATGACGTCACCCATGTATTCTTCGGGCGTACGTACTTCGACGTCCATGATCGGCTCAAGCAACACGGCGGCAGCCTTCTTAGCGGCTTCCTTCATTGCCATGGTGCCAGCGATCTTGAAGGCCATTTCAGAAGAGTCAACGTCGTGGTAGGCACCATCAAGCAGTGTTGCTCGCACGCCCACCATCGGGTAACCGGCGAGGACACCGGTCTCCATTGCGGCCTGAATACCTGCATCAACGGAAGGAATGTATTCGCGAGGAACACGGCCACCAGTGACCTTGTCTACGAATTCGTAATCCTTCTCTGCATCCGCTTCGATCGGCTCAAGAGCAATAATGACGCGCGCGAACTGGCCGGAACCACCGGTCTGCTTCTTGTGCGTGTATTCGTGCTTCTCAACAGCCTTACGAATGGTTTCACGGTACGCAACCATCGGCTTACCGACGTTCGCTTCAACCTTGAATTCACGGCGCATACGGTCCACGATGATGTCGAGGTGGAGTTCGCCCATACCACCGATAACGGTCTGACCGGTTTCCTTATCCAACTCAACGGTGAAGGTCGGGTCTTCTTCAGCAAGTTTCTGAATGGCGACGCCCATCTTCTCCTGGTCGGCCTTCGACTTGGGCTCAACAGCCACGTGAATAACCGGCTTGGGGAAGGTCATGGATTCAAGGATCACCTGCTTGTCCAAGGCACACAGGGTGTCACCCGTGGTGGTGTCCTTAAGGCCAATAACGGCGTAAATGTGACCGGCGTGTGCAACATCCACAGGGTTTTCCTTGTTGGAGTGCATCTGGAAGATCTTGCCAATGCGTTCCTTCTTGCCCTTGGTGGAGTTAGCCACCTGAGAGCCGGATTCAACCTTGCCGGAGTACACACGGATGAAGGTGAGCTTGCCGAAGAAGGGGTGCGCTGCGATTTTGAAGGCAAGAGCAGAGAACGGCTCATCTTCGGAGGGAAGACGGGTCTCGGTGGGCTCTTCATCTTCAGAACCAGGCTTGAAGCCTTTCACTGGAGGAATATCCAGTGGAGAGGGCAGGAAGTCGACGACAGCATCCAGAACGGGCTGCACGCCCATGTTGCGCAATGCGGTACCGCAGTAGACGGGGAATGCACGACCCGAGATCGTCAGTTCACGCACACCGGCCTTGATCTGTTCAACAGTCAGTTCGCCGTTTTCCAGGTATGCCTCGGTGAGTTCGTCATTGGCGTCAGCAGCCGCTTCCATCAGGGCTTCGCGGTATTCCTCAGCCTTTTCCACCATATCTGCGGGGATTTCGCCGCGAACGACGATGGAACCGTTGGTGGGTTCGCCCTTGTCATCCTTAGCGGGGTAGCGCACCGATTCCATGGTCACCAGGTCAACGGTGCCTTCGAATTCGCTTTCAGCACCGATGGGTAGCATCATGACGATCGGGGTCGCGTTCAAACGATCCTTGATAGTCTGAACCGAGAAGTAGAAGTCCGCACCCATCTTGTCCATCTTGTTGATGAAGCAGATACGCGGAACGTCGTATTTATCAGCCTGACGCCACACGGTTTCAGACTGCGGTTCCACACCTTCCTTGCCGTCAAAGACAGCAACAGCGCCGTCGAGCACGCGCAAGGAGCGCTCAACTTCGACTGTGAAGTCAACGTGGCCGGGGGTGTCGATCACGTTAATCTGGTTGCCATTCCAGAAGGAGGTAACAGCTGCGGACGTGATGGTAATACCACGTTCTTTTTCCTGTTCCATCCAGTCAGTGGTGGACGCACCGTCGTGCGTTTCGCCGAGTTTGTAGTTAATGCCCGTGTAGAACAGGATGCGTTCTGTCACGGTGGTCTTGCCGGCATCGATGTGAGCCATGATGCCGATGTTGCGGACCTTCTTCAGGTCGGTCAACACCTCTAGTGCCACGAGAGATCCTTCTCAGTTGGTTGTTACGTGGTCTGATGTTTTTCTTTGCCGAGGCGCAGGCACCGTAAGCCGCCACCGCCTCGGCAGGAAAGAAACTACCAGCGGTAGTGAGCGAAGGCGCGGTTCGACTCGGCCATCTTGTGCATGTCTTCGCGGCGCTTCACAGCGGCACCCAGACCATTGGAGGCGTCAAGAATCTCGTTGGCAAGACGCTCGGTCATGGTCTTTTCGCGGCGCTGACGAGAGAAGTCCACCAGCCAACGCAGAGCCAGGGTGGTGGCGCGGGCGGGGCGAACTTCAACAGGCACCTGGTAGGTGGCGCCACCGACGCGGCGGGAACGCACCTCAAGGGCAGGACGAATATTGTCCATGGCGCGCTTAAGAACAGCTACAGGATCTTGCTCGGTACGTTCGCGCACCGTTTCAAGAGCACCATAAACGATGCGCTCAGCAACGGTCTTCTTGCCGTCGAGGAGAACGCGGTTGACCAGCTGGGTCACGAGCTTTGAGCCGTAAACGGGATCGTCAACCAGGGGACGCTTGGGAGCTGGGCCTTTACGAGGCATTACTTCTTCTCCTTCTTTGCGCCGTAGCGGGAACGAGCCTGCTTGCGGTTGCGGACACCCTGGGTGTCGAGGGAGCCGCGGACGATACGGTAGCGGACACCGGGGAGGTCCTTCACACGACCGCCACGAACGAGGACGATCGAGTGCTCCTGCAGGTTGTGACCTTCACCGGGGATGTAGGCGGTCACTTCGATGCCGGAGGAAAGACGCACACGAGCAACCTTACGAAGTGCTGAGTTCGGCTTCTTCGGGGTGGTGGTGTACACACGGGTGCATACGCCGCGACGCTGAGGTGAGCCCTTAAGCGCAGGTGTCTTCACCTTGGAGCGCTTGGAGCTGCGGCCCTTGCGGACGAGCTGCTGAATAGTTGGCACTGGGACTCCAGTTCTTGTTCCGTCTTTGGCGGGGCTGCGTCAGCGGCCACGCCCTTATGGGTCAGTCTGCCGCGTTGATAGTGCCCAAATGGCCAGGTCCCCTGCGGACGCACATGTCTCCATCAGGGGCCGGTGCGCCATGATAACCCGCACGTCGCTTGTACATGCCAAGGGGTCAGAGAATGACGCCCGGAGCTCCGACGGAGGGAGCCCGCGTGCTGGCCAGTGACCAGCTCATACAATTTCAACTGTGAGGCCAAAGTGTATGAGGGACCGCATATCGACGCGGTTCACCGCCCACAAGCCTAGTCTCGCCCGCCGACTTGGGTCAATCCGCCGCCTGGTGATTCCCGGCACCTTCCTCGCAGCCTGAGCCGTAAAGGATCACCACTCAGCAACCATAAGCAAACGATGTGCATGTTGTGATCTGGGCCCACTCGGGCAGGAGCCAGATATCATCAGTGTGAGATACTCATCCGCCCCCAGCACATCATCTCCACGCAACCGAAGGTACGACATTCAATGGCTCACACCACACTGGACCGCAACTCGTCTATCCCTTTGTATGTGCAAATTGAAGACTATCTTCGCCAGGCAATCGCCCGCGGCCAATGGGCCCCAGGCGCACGTATCCCCTCCGAAGTGGCACTTCACGAACAACTTGGCGCTTCCAGGATGACGGTACGAGGCGTACTCAGTACCCTCGTGAACGAAGGACTCCTTTACCGCGTCCCCGGCAAAGGAACCTTTGTCACCGAGCGCCGTATCGAAGCACGCTCCCCTGCCTACATGGGCGTGCGGGAACAACTTGAGGCGATGGGCTTTGCTACCCACACTGAATTAGTCGAATGCCGCACCACCATTCCAGCGCCAGAAATCCGCAGGGCACTTGGGACCGACACCTCTACGCCCGTTCGCGAGATACTCCGCCGCCGCCTCGTCAATGAGGGACCAGTGAGCCTTCACCGCTCCTATATCCCCCTTCACTTGGCGCCAGACATCGAAGATGATGACGTCATCACCGAACAGCTATGCGTTGTTCTCAGCACCAAATACGGCCTTAGCGCTGCACACACCAAAGAGTTTCTCGAGGCCACAGCCGCCACGCGCGAGGAGGCGACCCACCTTGGACTCAAAGCGGGCGCCCCTTTGCTGCTGTTAAAGGACCATATTTACGACGCCTCGGGCCGCATATTTGAATACTCGAAGATCCTTTTCCGCGGTGACCGGATCACATTGCATTTTGACTTCACAACTTAAGGTGAGTCCGAGACCCTACGGCGCCCTTACCCCTTCCCACAACATTCCGACCACAGGAAGGGGCAAGAGCACCATCGGTTGGCACGGCATACGACATTCCATGTATGCGACCCATTGGTTGCGCACCCATACGCTACACGTATCAGAAGACGCGCTCAGCCAGCCCTTCGTAGACATCAACGAAACGCTTAAAGGCCTCCTCATACGGCTGTTTCTTTGCCGGATCAGGATCGAAACGTCCAGTGACCGCCACCGAACGGTCAGCAGCCTCCTCACACGAGGAAAATAGGCCCGCACCCACACCTGCATACATGGCGGCACCAAGACATCCCGCCTCTGATGTACGAAGCACTTCAATGGGCTTTTGGAAAATATCGGCAAGCATCTGCGACCACAGGGCAGATTTAGCGGCACCTCCAACCAGGCGTATCGTTTCGGCCTCAATACCAGCAGCGGCTTGGGCGTTAAGGATGTCTTTCATTTCAAAACAGATGCCCTCAAGCACTGCCCGTGCCACATCGGCTTTCGTCGTTGCCAGCGTCATTCCATTGAGATTTGCCCGGGCGTTAGGGTTTTGTCGCGCACCCGACACGCCCCCAAGATAGGGAAGGAATGTCACACCATTTGCACCAATAGGTGAAGCTGCCACCTGGCGGGTAATAATGTCATAGGGATCTTCGCCGCTAATACTGCCGGCAAAACGTTCACCCTGGCAGAAGGTGTCCCTGTACCACCTAAAGGAGGAGGCGGAGGTATTGGAAAATGCTTCAATCGTCCAGTTGCCGACACCATGGTTGGGTTTGACGACAAGTTTACGCTCGGGGTCACGTAAAGGCTGGTCCATCACGACATAACACGACCCGAAGGTGCCCATCACCATCACACAGTCGCCACCCCGCACAGCGCCACCTCCGAAAGTCGAACAGTTCTGGTCATGCGCACCGACACACAGCAATGTTCCTTCCGCTAAACCTGTGCGACGCGCAAGGTCAGACCCAATTGTCCCCACAACTTTCCCCGGCTCATGGGCGATTGTGGCGCGTTTGTCCAGAGGTATGCCAATGAGGTCATGGACAGGTACCGACCATTCCTGGGCATCAACATCAAGCATCCCTTCGCGCGAGGCAGAGGACAGATCCGTCCAGTATCCTTGGGCACCCCAATGCTTGAGTAGAAATTCTTGTTCGGATAAGAACCATCTGGTCCGCTCCCAGTTCTCAGGTTCATGGTCACGCAGCCATGCCCATTTCGGTGCCGCACTATTGGTTCCAAGGGGGTCGCCCGTTTCTTGGTAGAAACGTTCCGCTCCGTAAGCTTGGCGGAGTTGGGGAATATAAGGCGCGCCTCGTAAATCTTGCCAGGACAGGAACGGACGTATCAGATCCCCTTCTTCGTCAACCAGTGCCAACAGTGGTGCCTGCGAAGAAAACGCAACCGCGCGAATATCCTTATTGGCTACACCGGATGCTTCGACGGCCACGCGGCATGATTCTTCTAGCGGAGGAATAATATCCTCGAAACGTTGTTCCACAAGGCCCGGACCTGGGAAAACGCACGGGTATTCACGATAGTCTTGACCAAGAACATTGCCTTCTAAGTCAAAAACTATACTTTTACATCCGGTGGTTCCGGCATCGATACCAACAAGATAGTCAGCCATGTGATGTACTCCTTCCTATGCGCCTTTGCTGAGATATGCGGCGTATTGCGCAACAAGTGCTGCCGCAGAACGGGTACCAATCAGTGACACGCCTAGTTTTTCGATCATCCAAAAGGTGGCGGGCATGGTGAATGTACGTGGTACACCCGAGACCTTGAGTTTCGTATTCGGATTTGTAATATTGGCCCTCATCACCGCGACTTGGGCTTCGGTAGGAAACCCTTCAGATCCGGTCGCCGTTTTCACGTAGTCAACGCCAGCGTCGGAGCAGATACGGGTCAACAGCGCAATTTCAGCGTCGGTGAGGAAGCACACTTCGAAGATGACTTTCGACAGCGCTTTTCCGCTGGTGCGTTCAACAAGGCCTTCCACCTCGCGCCTGACGTAATCATGATCACCTTCACGAAGCCGACCAATATTAATCACCATATCCACTGCGGTTGCACCAAGGTCTAGACCTTCGTCGATTTCCGCAAATTTCATCGCCGTCGAGGTACAGCCATATGGGAATGAGATGGCCGTGCCAACACGAACGTCTGACCCTGCTAGTTCCTCGGCCACCACCGGTGTCCACATGGAATTGGTGTAACAGGCGGCAACACCTGTTTCGCGCGCTTGACGTGCATGTTTGCGAATGTCATCTTCTGTGGAGCTTTGCAGGTGAAGGGCCATATCGAAGTGTTTGGCGTATTCTGAGACAGTCAGTTTCATAATGTATCCCCTACAGGTGTGACAGCGGCACGGTTGTGAGCCGCCAACGTATTGATCTGATATGCACTAAGGAGTGGCACCGTTACCACTGCCTGCGCATTTGGCATATCACTGCAGTTGAATCGTTCAGCCGCCATTATTTATTTCCACGTGCTGCTGCCATGAACCTCCTTTGATAGCTGATTACCTGATTCGTTGACGTGAAACGCGCAAGGTACTGCGGCTCGGCAGTAACCACCACTTTGTCGGTCATATCTGCAAATTCGTCTTCGACAAGCATCCGATCAATGTCGGGGTAGTTCAGCTCACCTTCCATTGAACAGATAATGAGGCGCGTATCAGGAAGGTTGGCGTGTCTGAGAAGGCGCAGACAGTGCCGCGCAGAGTCCAGTCCGTCACCAACGGTGCCGTTGCCATCCCCAATGGTGATGCCGCGTATTTTGAGGATTGTCTGGGCCAAAGTGTGCACACTGTGAAGGTCCAGCATGTCTTCATGGGAGGCAAGATAGTCATTGCTCAGCATGTAGGAGCGCAGATCTTTGAGGAAACTATCGTCCTGGGTGATGTGATAGGCGTGGAGCAGGCCCGCCATACGCTCCGATTGCATCTTGCGGTGTCGGATAAAGGCGTTAATGAAATATGGCCTGGCTTGTAAGGCCATCTGCGCTTGGTAGGGTTCGAACATTAAGGTGAAATTCACCCGAAAACCTTCTTCACGCAGCTTCAAGGCGAGGCGGTGTCCGCGCATGCGGTCTTCGGTACTTCCTTGGGATGGACGTAACGCAAGCCGCTTGTCGCCTTCAAGCAGGTCAGTGACGTTTGCCGCGTTCACCGGTCCGGTGTGAGGTACTTTAATGACGACGCGCCACGGCGAGAGTATGTCGCGGAAACGTTGTGCCTCATCGAGTATCTGCGAGAAATCGGCCTCGAAAGGGTTATTCAATTCGACAGAAATATCGCAGCCTGGGCCGAGAAGACGCCCAATTTCACCCATCACCTCGTCACGGTCTTTAAAGTGGCCGCCGACATTTGCCTTTGGATCGTTGAGGAATAGGTCGTAAATAATGCCTGGATTACATGTCAAATTGGCAACGAACGGTGCCACATGGGCCACTTCGTATGGATTGGCTGAATCTGCCGAGTACAGCACCCGAGTAGGTCGTTGTGTGCCGTCGATGTCGCAACCAATGTCCCTGACCAGATCGACCGTGACTTCACCCTGATGGTTTAGATGCAGTACACGGCGAAAACCTGGCGGCGTGTGACCATAGGGAACATTGAAATAGGACACCACTGCTTTTAGCTCATCGCCCACATCAATAGAGGTCGCGTGGCGACACAAAAATTCGTAGGTGTCGCGGTCGATAGGTGTTGTGAGGACTCGCTGGATCAGCGCCTCGTGCCCCGTCTTTGGGGTCAGCTCGAGATCGGCGAGTGTTAAATGTAATGGCGTGGGGTGCTGATGATCTGTCAGATACATTGGTAACCTCCCTTATTTCGCGCGTCATTGCACCGCTGCACAGGGTCGTTGCGTTCAGTGTTATTGCCTCGACAATGCATAGATCGCTTCGATCACTTCCATATCGATGATGGAATGTCCCGTCATGAGTCCATGCGGGTCGTGGAGTGCCGTTGCAGGCTGATTGGTGTGGCCTAGGTGGTCGACCACTAGTGCGGCGCCCGTAAAATCTTCATTGCGGGTGTAGCTTGCTACGGTAACGAGTACCTGCATGCCAGCCTGGTGTGCGGCAGTTGCGCCGACGTGCGAATCCTCCACTGCTATCGCCTCTGCGCTGCCAATACCGAGTTCAGCCAGTGCGTGAAGGTAGATATCGGGCGCGGGCTTTTTTCTGGCAACTATGTCACCGGCAAAAACTGGGATCTCATTGGCCAGCTGCTCCCCCACTGCATGGATTAACACTGAGCGAACTGATTGTGGTGCCGAGGTTGAGGCGACAGCGACGCGGATATTCGCATTCAACGCCTCGTTGATAAGGCGCGCAACCCCTGTCCTACTTGGGATGGCGCCGCTGTGGATACGGTGTTGGAAAAGGGCTGTTTTTCTCTGGTGAAGGTCACGGATGAGCTGTTGCCGCTGGGCTTCGTCGACGTTTAGCCCAGCGTGGCGGAGTAATTCGGGCGTGAGGACCGAGGCGATGCGTTCTTTGCCGCCGCCAATTTTGACGAGGCGGGCGTAGGTTTCGTCGTCCCAGGTGATGGGTAGGTCGAATTCGGCAAAGGCCTGGTTGAATGCCACCCGGTGTCCATCACGTTCTGTGTCAGCTAGTACACCATCGCAGTCAAATATCAGTGCCCGTGTCATGCCTGCGCCCCTTTCACCTGTGCGCAGCTGCCAAACATTTCTAGGTGTTGGCTCACAGTTGCCATAAGTCGTTGCTCTACGGCATCAATGATGGGCAGTGGTTCACTGCGCTTATGGTGTTGCGCGTCAAGGCCCACATCGACGATGGCATCAAGGAAGGAATGCTTCAGCGCAGTGGATACGTTGATCTTGCTGACGCCTGCGCGGATGAAAGCAGTGAAATCATCAGCGGCTAAACCGGTTCCACCGTGGAGAACGATCGGCAATGTGCTCAATGCTCTGAGGCGTTTGACGCGCTCAGGTTTGAGGTCTGGACGCCCTTTGTACAGGCCATGTGCGGTACCTAGCTGTGGAGCCAGCATATCCACGCCAGTTGCTTGGGCGACCTCCACGAGTTGTTCGTCTGTGTATGCGTGGACGATAACGTCGCTGCCAACGCCGTCTTCGACACCAACGATATTTTCTATTTCGGATTCCACATGTGCGCCGCAGCTGTGTGCGTGCTCCACGACGCGAACGGTGGCTTCCATTGCCTGATCAAGTTCAAGTGACGAGGCGTCAAGGAGGACCGAGGACCAGCCTGCGTCAAGGACTTCGATGGCATAGTCCGGGTCCGGGCAGTGGTCAAGATGAAGCGCTAAGGGCACGTCCACTTCGTGTGCTGCTGCCTCGAACATGTGATGCAGCAAGGTAGCGCCGATGGCTTTAGCGGTGCGCACGGATACCTGTATGATCGCTGGCGATCGGTGTGAATGCGCTGCTCGGGCTACTGCACGCAAACTGACGTCGTTGAAGATATTGAATGCGCCGACCGCGTAGCCGCGCCGGAGTGCGGTGGTGACGATGTCGAGGGTTGACGCTTTCACTGATCCTCCTATGTGGCGGTGACAAATGGGGGTGCGCGGATTATGCGCAATGTGGTTTCTGATGCTTCGGTGCATCAGGGAAAGGATCAGAAACCACAGTTGGCGGTGATCCAGCTCTCACAATACCATCTATTGCTATACCGGTCTATACCGCAATATGGGGATGTGCAACGCTCACACGAACACGTAACCACGACGCCCACCTCATCGAATCAAGATGAGGGCCCATAGGCGCTGCAACAACAGTGAACCCGGTGAGCGCTTCGCACTCACCGGGTTCACTACCGTACAGTCAGATCACTCCTGGAAGGACATTCCAAAGTCAATCGACCCAAGGGCGTCAAGGAAATCTTCAGATACCTCGCCGTCTTGGAAGTCCAACTCCGAATAGTTGGAGTTAGCCAGTGCCTCCGCAGTAGGTTCAACCGTGACATTGTTGTAAATGCCAAGGCCGGTACCCGCCGGGATGAGCTTACCGAGGATGACATTTTCCTTCAGGCCAACAAGTGCATCAGACTTGCCGTTCATCGCGGCCTCGGTGAGTACCTTGGTTGTCTCTTGGAAGGAGGCAGCCGACAGCCACGAATCGGTGGCCAGCGATGCCTTGGTAATACCCATCAGCATCTGGCGGCCCGACGCAGGTTGTCCACCTTCGGCAGCAACCTTACGGTTCTGCGCCAAGTAGGCCATACGATCCACCAGTTCACCGGGCATAAAGGAGGTGTCGCCTGGTTCAAGGATGGTGACTTTACGCAGCATCTGGCGCACGATCACCTCGATGTGCTTGGAGTGAATACCCACGCCCTGGTCACGGTAGACCTTCTGCACTTCGTCCACCAGCTGCTTCTGAGCCACATTGCGGCCCATAATACGCAGCACTTCCTTGGGATCCAATTGGCCCTCAGTCAACGGCGTACCCGCCTCAACGTGGTCACCTTCAGCGACCAGCAGCTTCTGGCGGCGCGACAGCTCGATCACGAGGTCTTCCTTCGCATCATCACGAGTAACGACGATACGGCGCACAGCCGGATCTTCGTCGTCAATGTGAATACGACCAGCAGCCTCAACAAGCTTGGCTTCCACCTTGGGAGTACGTGCCTCGAAGAGTTCCTGAACACGTGGCAGACCCTGGGTAATATCGGCAGCAGAGGCCGCACCACCCGTGTGGAATGTACGCATAGTGAGCTGAGTACCAGGTTCACCAATGGACTGCGCGGCAATAATGCCAACGGCCTCGCCAATGTCAACCTGCTTACCGGTAGCCAACGAACGACCGTAGCAGGTGGCGCACGTACCGACCGCTGACTCACAGGTAAGTACGGAACGGCACACAACCTCGTTAATCCCTGCACGAATCAGGGACTTCAGCAGATCATCGCCCAAGTCAAGGCCAGCGGTAGCAAGAACCGTCCCATCTTCGGCCACAACGTCACGCGCCAAGGTACGCGCATACGCGGTGGTCTGTACCGTTTCCAGCGCAACCCAGGTACCGGCCTCGTCCTGTTCGGCAATCGGAATGCGAATACCACCGCGGGTACCACAATCGGCCTCACGCACAATGACGTCCTGCGAGACGTCAACGAGGCGACGCGTGAGGTAGCCCGACTCTGCGGTACGAAGCGCCGTATCCGCAAGACCCTTACGTGCACCGTGGGTCGCGATGAAGTACTCAAGAACGGTCAGACCTTCACGGTAATTTGCCTTAATCGGACGTTCAATGAGCTTCTGCTTCGGGTCGGACACCAGGCCACGCATACCAGCCAACTGCTGCACCTGCGACCAGTTACCACGAGCACCTGAGGACACCATGCGGTACACGGTGTTGCGCTCATCGAAGTTTGCCCGCATATCGTTAGCGACCTTCTCGGTGCATTCCAGCCACAGCTTCACCAATTCTTCGTAACGGGTATCTTCCGAGATGAAGCCCGTTTCGTATTGGTCTTGGATGGATGCGGCGCGCTGTTCGTACTCGGCAAGAATTTCTTCTTTACGAGGCGACGCCTGGATATCGGAGAAGGATATGGTAATCCCCGACCATGTTGACCAGTAGAAGCCCGCTGCCTTCAGCGCATCGAGGCATTCGGCCACAAGCACATTCGGGTAACGTTCGGTCAACGAGTTCACGATATTGGCCAGCTGCTTCTTGCCGACCACTTCATTGACGAAGGGGTAGTCCACTGGGAGCAGCTCGTTGAAGAGCGCGCGGCCCAGGGATGTTTCCAGCAGAATGTCGTCACCTTCGGTCCACCCCTCAGGAGCTTCCCACTGCGCGGGGGGCACTACGCCGTCAAAACGGATGAGGGCGCGTGCATTGAGGTGCAGATTCCCGGCATCGAAAGCCATGATGGCTTCGCCCACCGAGGAGAAGGACGGCACAATCTCGTTCCCCTTTTCGTCGCGTGCCACCTCAACAGCAGGATCAGGATCCGACGTGAGGTGGAACAGGCCAATAATCATGTCCTGCGATGGCATAGCCACGGGGCGACCATCGGAAGGCTTAAGGATGTTATTGGTCGACAGCATGAGGATACGTGCTTCAGCTTGAGCTTCAGCGCCCAGCGGCAAGTGAACTGCCATCTGATCGCCGTCGAAGTCAGCGTTGAAAGCTTCACAAGCCAGCGGATGTAGCTGGATGGCTTTACCTTCAATGAGCTGGGGTTCGAAAGCCTGAATACCGAGGCGGTGCAGCGTGGGGGCGCGGTTCAGCAGCACGGGGTGCTCGCGGATGACATCGTCGAGGACGTCCCACACCTCGGGGCGCTGGCGCTCCACCTTACGCTTAGCGGCCTTGACGTTCTGCGCAAAGTTCTTCTCGACCAGGCGCTTCATAACGAAAGGCTTGAACAGTTCCAGGGCCATCTGCTTAGGCAGGCCACACTGGTGCAACTTGAGCTGCGGGCCCACAACGATAACCGAACGGCCCGAGTAGTCCACGCGCTTGCCCAGAAGGTTCTGGCGGAAACGACCTTGCTTGCCCTTGAGCATGTCAGAGATCGACTTCAAGGGGCGGTTGCCTGGGCCCGCGACGGGACGACCACGACGACCATTGTCAAAGAGCGCGTCCACAGATTCTTGCAGCATACGCTTCTCGTTGTTGACGATGATCTCGGGGGCACCCAGCTCTAACAGACGCTTGAGGCGGGTGTTGCGGTTGATAACCCTGCGGTACAGGTCATTGAGGTCCGAGGTGGCAAAACGGCCACCGTCGAGCTGCACCATAGGACGCAGATCCGGCGGGATCACCGGAATGCAGGTCAGCACCATCGATTCGGGCTTATTGCCGGTGGCCACGAAGGCGTTGATGACCTTCAGGCGCTTAATAGCGCGGGTCTTACGCGGGCCTGTTTCAGTGGCGATGATCTGTCGCAGCGAAGCAACTTCACCTTCAAGGTCGAAGGTTTGCAGGCGCTTTTGAATGGCGGATGCGCCCATATCACCCTTGAAGTAGGTGCCATAACGTGCCACCATCGCGCGGTAGAGCCGTTCGTCACCTTCCAAATCGCCGACCTTGAGGTCTTTAAAGCGGTCCCACACGATTTCCAGGCCTTCAATATCGCCGTCGAAACGGCGACGAATACGCGCCATTTCCTTGTCAGCATTCTTGCGGACCTTGTCCCGTTCGGCGGGCGAAGCACCCTGCGCTTCCAGGGAAGCCAGTTCGGCTTCGGCATTTTCAGCGATGGCGTTGATTGCCACATCACGCTGGTTCTCCAAATGCCCCTTTTCTACCTCAAGTTCACCGCGCAGGTCAGCAAGGTCCTCGTTGCGGCCCTTTTCGTCCACTTCGGTGATCATGTAGGCAGCGAAGTAGATGACCTTCTCAAGGTCTTTCGGTGCCAGGTTCAGGACATATCCCAAGCGTGAGGGCACACCCTTGAAGTACCAGATGTGGGTCACCGGTGCAGCAAGGTCAATATGACCCATGCGTTCGCGGCGCACCTTTGATCGGGTAACTTCCACGCCACATTTTTCGCAGATAATGCCCTTGTAGCGCACACGCTTGTATTTGCCGCAGGCGCATTCCCAGTCACGGGTAGGGCCAAAGATCTGCTCGCCGAAAAGACCGTCGCGCTCGGGCTTGAGCGTACGGTAGTTGATGGTTTCGGGCTTTTTCACCTCACCCCATGACCAGCCGCCTTGGGTCACCGGACCCATATTGTCGGCGGTTGCCAGGGTGATTTTCAGGCTGTCGAATGTCTTTGCGTCCAACAACGTCATTTCTCCTAGTCAGTTCTCAGATCGCATCGATAGAGGCAGCAGCGTTAGGACGGGCCTCCAATGAGATGCCCATTTCTTCACGCATGTCGAAGGCTTCGTCTTCGTCCTTAAGGTCAATGACGTTACCGGCGGCGTCGAGGGCTTCGACGTTCAGGCACAGTGAACGCATTTCTTGAATAAGGACTCGGAAGGATTCGGGGATACCCGGTTCGGGGATATCCTCGCCCTTGACGATGGCTTCGTATACCTTGACACGTCCAGTGGTGTCATCGGACTTGATGGTGAGCAATTCTTGTAGTGCGTAGGCAGCACCGTAGGCTTCCAGTGCCCACACTTCCATTTCACCGAAACGCTGGCCGCCGAATTGTGCCTTACCGCCCAGTGGCTGCTGGGTGATCATGGAGTAAGGGCCGGTGGAGCGTGCGTGGATCTTGTCATCCACGAGGTGGTGGAGTTTGAGCATGTAGGCGTAGCCCACTGCAATGGGGTACGGGAAGGGTTCACCGGAGCGCCCGTCGAAGAGGCGTGCCTTGCCGTATTCATTGGTGAGGACGTCACCATCACGGCTTGGATTCACGTGGCGGAGCAGGCCGGAAAGTTCTTCTGCTTCCAGACCGTCAAAGACGGGGGTGGCAACAAGGCTGCCAGGATTGGCCTTCACAGCGTCAGCAGCCAGGTGCTTGGTCCATTCTTCGCCTGCTTCCACAGCTGCGGTCGCATCCCATCCTTGGTGGGCGAGCCATCCAAGGTGGTATTCCAGTACCTGACCCACATTCATACGGCCCGGCACACCCAGGGGGTTGAGGATGATGTCAACCGGGGTGCCGTCTTCAAGGAATGGCATGTCTTCGACCGGGAGAATCTTGGACACAACACCCTTGTTACCGTGGCGGCCAGCCATCTTGTCACCAATGGTGATCTTGCGGCGCTGTGCCACGTAGACGCGCACTGTTTGGCGCACACCGGGGTTGAGGTCGTCTTCGTCGTCGTTGAATTCGCGGACACCGATGACGATACCCTCTTCGCCGTGAGGCACCCGCAACGAGGTGTCACGCACTTCGCGGGCTTTTTCACCGAAGATGGCACGCAGGAGGCGTTCTTCGGAGGTGAGTTCGGTTTCACCCTTGGGCGTGACTTTACCTACAAGGATGTCGCCTGCGGTTACTTCAGCACCAATGCGGATAATGCCTCGTTCATCCAAGTCTGCGAGAGATTCTTCGGAGACGTTGGGGATATCCCGAGTGATTTCTTCTTCACCGAGTTTGGTTTCGCGGGCGTCCACTTCGTATTCCTCGATGTGGATCGAGGTGAGGATGTCTTCTTCCACCACGCGGCGCGACAGGATGATGGCATCTTCGAAGTTCAGGCCTTCCCACGACATATATGCCACGAGGAGGTTCTTGCCAAGAGCCACTTCACCGTTGTCGGTGGCAGGTCCGTCAGCGAGAACAGAACCAACTTCAACGCGGTCACCGGCATTAACAATGACGCGCTGGTTGGTGCAGTTGCCTGGGTTGGAGCGTTCGAATTTTTCGACGCGGTAGCTGTCGCGGCCACCGTCGTCGGTGGTGACAACGACGAGGTCGGCGCTTACTTCGGTGACGACGCCAGAGCGTGCAGCGATGAGCATTTCACCGGAGTCCTGTGCGGCTCGGCGCTCCATGCCGGTGCCAACCAGTGGTGCTTCGGTGGTCAGGAGCGGCACCGCCTGGCGCTGCATATTCGCACCCATGAGTGCGCGGTTTGCGTCGTCGTGCTCAAGGAAGGGGATGAATGCCGTAGCGACCGACACCATCTGGCGTGCAGACACGTCCATATAGTCAATGCGATCGCGTGCAATCAGCGTCGGGTCTTCGCCTGCGACACGGCACAGCACGTTTTCTTCGGCGAAGGAACCATCATTGTTGAGGCGTGACGAAGCCTGGGCGATGTAGTGCCCGAATTCGTCGTCAGCAGTCAGGTAGGCTACTTCGTTTGTCACCTTGCCGTCACGCACGACGCGATACGGGGTTTCGATGAAACCGAAGGGGTTAATGCGCGCGAAGGTGGCCAATGAACCGATGAGACCAATGTTGGGGCCTTCAGGTGTTTCAATGGGGCACATACGACCGTAGTGCGAGGGGTGCACGTCACGCACTTCCATGCCGGCGCGGTCACGGGAGAGACCACCAGGGCCAAGTGCAGAGAGGCGACGCTTGTGGGTCAGACCCGCCAGCGGATTGTTTTGGTCCATGAACTGTGACAGCTGCGAGGTTCCGAAGAATTCCTTGATGGCTGCCACGACCGGCCGAATATTGATGAGCGTTTGAGGCGTGATCGAATCAGCTTCCTGGGTACTCATACGTTCGCGGACGGTACGTTCCATGCGGGCAAGGCCAGTGCGGACCTGCGCTTGGATCAGTTCACCCACGGCGCGGATACGGCGGTTACCGAAGTGGTCGATGTCGTCCGATTCGACGCGCACCTCGACGGCTTCACCGTTGCGCACACCTGCAAAGAGCTTGTCTCCCTTGTGCAGGGCAAGCAGGTATTTCACGGTGGCCACGATGTCTTCGAGCGTGAGTACGGAGCCCTTCGGATCAGCGTCAAGTGCCAGCTTGCGGTTGATCTTGTAGCGACCAACTTTTGCCAGGTCGTAACGCTTAGCATCGAAGTAGTAGTTGTTGAACAGCGCCTGTGCGGCCTCAACGCTGGCAGGGTCGCCGGGACGCAGCTTGCGGTAGATATCGGTCAGAGCCTCTTCCTGGGTGTGGACTGTGTCCTTTTCCAGGGTTTCCAGCAGGACCGGGTAGTCAGCGAAGGCCTCGCGAATCTCGCCTTCGGACATGCCGATTGCCTTGAGGAAGTGGGTCACTGACTGTTTACGCTTACGGTCGATGCGCACACCTACCGAGTCGCGCTTGTCAATTTCGAATTCAAGCCATGCGCCACGGCTTGGAATGATTTTGGCACCGAAGACGTCCTTATCGGAGCTACGGTCGCTGGTGCGTTCGAAGTACACACCGGGGGAACGCACAAGCTGCGAAACGACCACACGTTCGGTGCCGTTGATGATGAAGGTGCCACGTGGCGTCATCAGCGGGAAATCGCCCATGAAGACGGTTTGGGACTTGATTTCGCCGGTCATATAGTTCATGAATTCGGCGGTGACGTACATGGGGGCCGAGTAGGTGTAATCCTTAGCTTTGGCTTCTTCGACCGTGTACTTTGGCTTTTCGAGGCGGTGGTCCCTGAAGGACAGCGCCATCGTTGCGCCAAGGTCTTCGATGGGGGAAATCTCTTCAAAGATTTCTTCCAGACCTGAGGTATCGGGGACGTCGTTACGTCCAGCGGCTTTGGCAGCTTCGACGCGCGCTTTCCACGCGTCGTTACCAAGGAGCCAATCAAAACTTTCAATTTGAAGTCCGAGGAGATTCGGAGCTTGCAATGGTTCACTCAGTTTCGCGAAGGAGATACGCGAAGTCTGGGTGGGAATATTGGAAGCGGAGTGACTTGCAGCCACGAGGATCCTTCCCTGCGTTTGCGATGCGCATGGCACCTGCGACCCATTAACTGATTCCGTCCCTATTCCGCCAAGCGCCGGTTACGGCGGGTGGGCACGGATCACCTCGGGCATAGCAAGGCGCAACTTCCCATACTAGGCACGAAAGACTTGACATTCAAGACAATAAGGCGTATGTGGTTAGTTTCACGATAACACTAAGCCCCTGACCCGTTGGGCCAGGGGCTGTATTGCTCCGGCGACTGGACTCGAACCAGTAACCGTCCGATTAACAGTCGGATGCTCTGCCATTGAGCTACGCCGGAATGCTGACGCGAGATGAAACTCTAGCGAGGTTATCCCTGATTGGCAAATCGCAAGAGGCAACTATGTCGCATCTCGCGTTTCGTCGCGCGCAGTGCCCCAGACGGGGCTCGAACCCGTGACCCACGGATTATGAGTCCGCTGCTCTAACCGACTGAGCTACTAGGGCAGATAGATCATACCTGATTCTTTCCATGCATGACGACCTGGCAGTGCGACCCAATATTTCACCTGCCTCAGATGCTGCCGATTCGGCCTTGGCTGCGATTAGCGCGGGCACAACGTCACGAACGATAAGACCCCCAGTTACTGGCGTACGTCAACCGGTGTGGAGCCACAAAGCTTAGCTGGCTGCATCATGGCCCTCCCCATATCAGGCGGGAAACAGACGAGTGACTGCTGGGCGCGTGTCGCACATACACGTATCCCCGAGCAGCATAGGAGCTACTCGGGGATACGGCGATCAGTTGATCAGTGAAGGAGGGGAGGTCACTTAAGGGTGACGGTGCCGCCGGCTTCTTCGATTTCAGCCTTGGCCTTTTCGGCATCTTCCTTCTTGGCGTTTTCGAAGATGGTCGAAGGAGCGTTGTCAACAAGCTCCTTGGCTTCCTTCAGGCCGAGGCCGGTGAGGGCCTTGACAGCCTTAACAACGGCGATCTTCTTGTCGCCAGCGCTTTCGAGGACAACCTCGAACTCGGACTTCTCTTCAGCAGCAGCTTCTTCGCCAGCGGCGGGAGCGGCAGCAACAGCAACAGCGGCCGGAGCGGCAGCGGTCACGTCGAAGGTCTCTTCGAAGAGCTTCACGAAGTCGGAGAGCTCGATGAGGGACATTTCCTTGAAAGCTTCGATGAGCTCATCGTTGGAGAGCTTTGCCATGATTGGCATCCTTCCTAATTTGGCCTGCTACGTGAGCAGAGGGTTTGTGAGATCCGCATCGTCTGCGAGTCATTGGGACGCCCAGTCGTGCGGGGCCTGTCACGTGGTCAGGCCGCTTCGCTCTGCTTTTCGCGCAGAGCGTCGATGGTGCGCACTGCCTTGGAGGGCAGAGCGTTGAATGCGTAGGCAGCTTGGGAAATCTTGGCCTTGAGGGCACCTGCAGCTTTGGCCAGCAGGACCTCGCGGGATTCGAGATCGGCAAGTTTCTTCACTGCTTCTGCAGAGAGTTGCGAACCATCCATTGCACCGGACTTCACGACCAGTGCAGGGTTCTCCTTGGCAAAATTACGCAGCGCCTTGGCGACCTCAACGGGGTCACCAGAGACGAAGGCGATAGCGGTTGGACCGGTGAGGTCCTCAGCTAGGAAGTCAAGGCCGACTTCCTGAGCTGCCAGTCGCGCCAGCGTATTCTTCACCACGGCGTAGTTCGCGTTGTCGCCCAGTCCGCGGCGGAGCTGCTTGAGCTGCCCCACGGTCAGGCCGCGATATTCGGTAAGCAGGACTGCATTGGACCCGCGGAAACGCTCCACGAGTTCGGCAACAGCTGCCACCTTGTCAGACCTCGCCATGGTCCTCCTTCCAGTTGGTAACCGTCGAATGCGAAAAGCCCGGCGCGCAGGTGCGTGCCGGGCTAACAAAACCCATAGGTCCCACAAGGAACTATCACTCACCTGCGTCGGCAGCTTGCGCACTTGGCTCTGGAAATCCAGAGATCCGACGGTCTTCGGCTCGACCCACTTTAGTCGCTGTCTGGCGCATCGCCAAGTCGCAGCACTGTGGACTGGCCCACTGCTGGCGCAAAAAGTCGCAGTACTGGGATCGGTGCCGAAAAGTCGCCTGGTATGCGCATAGCCCCGCTCGCCTCAGTACGAGCGGGGCCTATGTTGCTATTGGAGCGAGGCCTCAGGAGGCGTCGGCAGATGCGACGTTACGTGTCTTAGTGACGTCCAGCGGGATACCTGGGCCCATCGTGGTGGACACAGTGCCCTTGGAGATGTAACGACCCTTGGCTGCTGACGGCTTGAGTCGCAGGACCTCTTCGAGGACAGCGGCGTAATTTTCAGCCAGCTGCACGGCATCGAAAGAGGACTTGCCAACGATGAAAGCCAGGTTCGCGTGTTTGTCGACACGGAACTCAATACGGCCACCCTTGATTTCGTTGATAGCCTTCGCCACATCCATGGTGACGGTGCCGGTCTTCGGGTTGGGCATCAAGCCACGAGGACCGAGCACGCGACCTAGGCGGCCAACTTTACCCATGAGGTCCGGGGTTGCCACAGCAACGTCGAAGTCTGTGTAGCCCTTGGCAACCTTTTCGATGAGTTCGTCGCCGCCGACCTCGTCAGCACCAGCAGCGATTGCTTCCTGTGCACGTTCGCCAACGGCAAAGACCAAGACCCGGGCGGTCTTGCCGGTGCCGTGCGGCAGGGTAACGGTGCCGCGAACCATCTGGTCCGCTTTACGGGGGTCGACGCCAAGTCGAAGGACAACCTCGACGGTGGAGTCAAATTTGGTGACGGTGGTTTCCTTGGCCAGTTCCATTGCAGCCAGGGGGGCGTAGATTTCGCCGGCGTGAATCTTCTCCGCCGCGGCGCGGTAGCCCTTTGAGCGCTTTGCCATTCTGCTTCTTCTCCTTGCAGTTGTGGTGTGGGCAGCGCGGCCCTACCACAGGGGGACTATTTCAGGTCAGCCTTCGACGACGATGCCCATAGAGCGGGCGGTGCCGGCGATGATCTTAGCGGCGGCGTCCAGGTCATTGGCGTTGAGGTCAACGAGCTTTGCCTGGGCGATCTCGCGCACTTGTGCGTCGGTGATCTTGCCGACCTTCTCGGTGTTGGGACGGCCGGAGGCCTTCGCCACACCAGCAGCCTTCTTGATCATTTCCGAGGCCGGAGGGGTCTTGAGAACGAAGGTGAAGGAGCGGTCTTCGTACACGGTGATTTCCACCGGCACGATGGAGCCACGCTGCGATTCGGTTGCAGCGTTGTAGGCCTTCGTGAACTCGACAATGTTGACGCCATGCTGGCCCAGTGCGGGGCCGACAGGCGGAGCGGGGGTCGCGGCGCCAGCTGCAATTTGCAGCTTGATGAGGCCGGTGACCTTCTTCTTCGGTGCCATATTTCGGGTCTTTCTTCGTATTTCCACGCCGCAGCGGCTACTGCAGCGTCGCATGTTGGGCACAATGCACCCAAACACACAGACTTTGATCTTAAACCCCGACTAGGGCTATCCCCAAGCCAGGGTGGGAGACGTCACTTCTCAAGCTTAGCCACCTGGTCAAAACCAAGTTCCAGGGGTGTTTCGCGTTCGAAGATGGTGACAAGGACCTTGAGCTTTTGCGCTTCGGGCATGATTTCCGAGATTGTCGCAGTCATCGTTTCGAACGGGCCGTCGGTGACGGTCACCACTTCGCCCACCTCGTAGGCCAACTGGACCTGCTGAACAGGCGCCGGACCGGTCTTGGCCACTGCCGCAGCTGCTTCAAGGACGTTGGGTGTCAAAAGGTGAACGACTTCGTCGATTGTGATCGGCACCGGGTTGTGCTGGTCACCAACGAAGCCCGTGACCGCAGGCGTGTCTTTGACGACACGGTAGCTGGCCTCGTCAAAATCCATGCACACAAGGACATAGCCTGGAATCTGCACGCGACGCACACGCTTTTTTGCGTTGCCGCGGTATTCCATGACGTATTCATCCGGCACCTCCACGCGGAAGATTGAATCTTCCATATTGTGGTTGGCGATGCGCTGCTCCAGGTTGGTTTTCACCTTACGTTCATGACCGGAGTAGGTATGCACCACGTACCAGTCGCCTGGGATTAGGCTAATTTCTTTACGGAATTGCTCAATGGGATCAGCGTCAACAGTGTCGTCTTGGTTGGAGCCATCGTTGACTGCGTCCACTGAGGTGCCGTCATGTGGCGTCTGGTCAACGGCTGCCATATCGTCTTCAATGGCATCCGAGGCGGTGGTGAGGTCTTCGCTCATGGCGTACTCCTGGTGTCGGCTGAGTTGTTCGACTGAGAAGAAACCCGCCTGCAGTTTCCTGCGGGCGGGTTATTTCGGTCTCAGCCGAAGATGACTGCGTTTAGTTTACCGAATCCGTAGTCGAGAGCACCAGTGAAAAGCATGATAGCTGCCACAAAAAAGATGACGACCAGGAAGTAGGTCCAGGTTTCTTTCCCCGTGGGATAGTTGACCTTCTTCAGTTCAGAAATTACCTGAGAGATATAGATGATGACGCGACGGAAAATATTGGGGCGTGGCTTGTCGTCACGCTCAGCTTCAGCGCGCGAGCGGGTAGCACCAGTTTTCGTGCGGTCCTTGTGGACTACCTCGTCGCCGGTGGCTTCAATGCCGCTCATGCGAGCTCTCCCCTCGGTTAATAGAACTGTCATCACGTGATGGCAGGGCAGGCGGGACTCGAACCCACAACCGCCGGTTTTGGAGACCGGTGCGCTACCAATTGCGCCACTGCCCTACGGCATATTTCAACGACGACCTGCGCCATGAAACCTGCTCGGTCGAGTGTAGTGGGGACTTTCGCTATCTGTCCAACCCGGAGCACGATTGGAACATTTTTGTGGTCTTGTCCATGCGCCCGATATTCGACTAATACTTTCAGATGTGTATCAAGCGTGGGACCATGTACATGTGACAAATACACCACTTTCTCGTGTCTCTGCTCGTTTTGCTGCCATCACCCCATCAGCTACCCTCGCTGTTGATGCACGTGCCAAGGCCCTGAAGGCCGAGGGCCGTCCGGTGATTGGTTTCGGTGCAGGCGAACCCGATTTCGCTACACCTGCCCCCATTGTCGAGGCAGCCCTCGCTGCCGCTCAAGAACCAGCGATGCACCGTTACACGCCAGCTGCTGGACTGCCGTCACTACGTGAGGCTGTGGCCGCAAAAACGCTGCGCGACTCTGGCTATGAGGTATCCCCTGCCCAGGTGCTCATCACTAACGGCGGCAAACAGGCCGTTTTCCAGGCATTCGCGGCGCTACTCAATGAGGGCGACGAAGCTATTTTGCCAACCCCGTATTGGACGACGTACCCGGAGGTCATCAAACTGGCTGGTGGCGTACCTGTCGAGGTTTTTGCAGGTGCAGACCAGGACTACAAGGTCACCGTGGAACAGCTCGAAGCGGCACGTACCCCTCGGACAAAACTGCTGTTGCATTGTTCACCGTCGAATCCGACCGGCGCAGTCTACACGCCTGAGGAGACAATTGCTATTGGCCAGTGGGCCCTTGAGCACGGTATTTGGGTGATTACCGACGAGATTTACGAGCATCTGTTGTACGAAGATGCCGCACCTGCCCATATCGTCAAATTGGTTCCCGAGTTGGCGAACCAGACGCTGGTCCTTAACGGTGTTGCGAAAACCTATGCGATGACAGGTTGGCGTGTGGGGTGGATGATTGGCCCTACCGACATTGTTGCTGCTGCCACATCCTTCCAGTCGCACCTGACATCCAATGTGTCCAATGTGGCGCAGCGCGCAGCATTGGAGGCGGTGACCGGTTCGCTGGATGCTGTTTACCAGATGCGCACGGCTTTTGATCGCCGCCGCCGCACGATGCTGGCGATGCTGCGTGATATTGATGGCTTTGAGGTCCCGACTCCCAAGGGTGCCTTCTACTGCTATGCGAATGTGGATGGCGTGCTAGGGAAGTCGATTCGTGGCACCGTGCCAACGACCTCATCTGAATTGGCGGATCTTATCCTCAGTGAGGTAGAGGTGGCAGTGGTGCCCGGTGAGGCATTTGGCCCATCTGGCTTCTTGCGTTTGTCCTACGCCCTTTCCGACGAGGATCTTGTTGAAGGTGTGAGCCGTATTCAAGCGTTGATGGCCGAGGCGAAGTAACCCTCCGCTACACGACGTCCCCGCGCTGCGCGGCAGCCCCGCCTCGCGAAGTAGTCCTCCGCGTTACAGGCTACCCAAAAAGTGGCCCCAAGGATGAACAGTCACCTGCTCAGCCTTGGGGCCACTTCCTTTGCAAGAGATCAGCATCGACACCTGCTGTGACCTGCACCAACCGAGCAACGGCAGATACCAAAAGGCAGAACAGTGGGCTATTTGGCTCACTTATTTGGCTCGGCTATGTGCCGTACTGGCTTGGTAACGTGTGCCCGCTGCGTACAACACATCAGTGTGCGATATGACGAGACGGCACTCTTGACATGTGTCACTGACCTGCCTCAAGGCTGACCACATGTCAGATCGTTGAGCTATAGGCGCGTGAACACCACCAGAACCTGGCACAATGACACTATGCAGATTGTCTACTTCCCAACGACAACTGAGCATCCCCACGGCACCGTGCTGATCGCCCACGGTTATGGCGAGCATCATGGCCGATACCGCGCGCTCATCGAGGCTCTCAATGGCGCAGGCTATGACTGCGCAACCTACGATCATCCTGGCCACGGCACATCCGACGGTCCGCGAGCGCGTGTTGACCTCGGTGCCCTCATCAATATCCACCTCAAAATCCGCGACGATGTCCTCACCCAGGCACGCACACCTGAGTTATTCCTTTTTGGGCACTCAATGGGCGGACTGGTCACCGCCGCCTCGACAATCCTCAACCCCACCCGTCTGCGCGGCACGATCCTGACTGGCCCAGCGATGCGGCCACTACCAGCCGTCCCAGCCCATGTGGCGCGGCGCCTCCTGAATGTGGCGCGCACGTTCCCAGCGCTACCTGCCAGCACCACCCACTCGGCGCCCGCAGAATCAGTCCTTGCCCGCAACCCGCAGGTTCAACGCGATTTTGATGCCGATCCCCTGTGCCACCACGGCCCCGTCCCCCTGATTACCGGCGCCACAATGATTGTTCAGGGTGATGAGGTTCTGCGTCGCGCGGCGCACCTTCACACGCCAACGCTGATTTTCCACGGCAGTAGCGACACGCTGGTTTCACCAGCAGGTTCGGTCCACCTCATCGAGGCTGCCCGTGCCGGCGGCAACATGGATGCACACCTGCGTATGGTGGATGGAGCACGCCATGAAGTGCTCAATGAAGTTGAGGGGCCAGGTATTATTCGCGACATTATTTTGTGGCTGGATGCGCACTAATGCACCACCTGACGTTAACAAGTGCTCCTGCATCGCCGCCGGGGCGCCGTGACCTTCAACGCCTCCCGAAGGCTCACCTGCATTTGCATTTCACTGGTGCGATGCGCCCGCAGACCCTACTGGATATGGCGCGGGAACAAGGTGTGCGGCTACCTGGGCACCTATTGGATTTGGACCCTTTAACGGTCCCTGCTGATGCGCGCGGATGGTTCCGCTTTCAACGTTCTTACGATTCGGCTCGCGCCCTGGTGCGCTCTGAAGCGGCGATGCGCCGTATCGTGCGTGAAGCTGCCGAAGACGAGGCCCTCGAAGGTTCTGTGCGCCTCGAAATGCAAGTAGATCCCACGTCATACGCCCCTTGGGTTGGTGGCATTACCCCAGCGTTAGAGATTGTGCTTGACGAAGCCCGCCACGCCTCGGCCATCACCGGTGTGGAGGTTGCTGTTGTCGTAGCTGCTTCCCGTATCCGCCACCCGTTGGATGCCCGCACGCTGGCACGCCTTGCGGCCCGATATGCGGGCAGTGGCCCCGGGTGCGTTGTGGGTTTTGGTCTGTCCAATGACGAACGTGTTGGTGACACGTCTGCCTTTGCGCCTGCTTTCCGTATTGCGCGGGACGCGGGCCTGGCTGCTCTTCCGCATAGTGGTGAATTACTGGGCCCGGATTCGGTGCGCGAGGTCGTTGCGGCGTTGGCGCCGCGCCGCCTTGGCCATGGGGTGCGTACCAGTGAAGACCCTGACCTTTTGCGTCGCGTTGTTGATGCGGGTATTGCCTTCGAGGTGTGCCCTGCTTCCAATGTGCATCTGGGGGTCTATCAGGATCTTTCCCGCGTGCCGTTACCTGTGCTTGTCGAGGCGGGGGCGACGGTGGCGCTGGGAGCTGACGACCCGCTGCTCTTCCATTCGCGCCTACTGGCACAGTATGGTGCTGCCCGCGATATCCACGGCATGTCGGATACTCAGCTTGCCATGCTGGCCCACCAATCTGTTGACGCATCGTTGGCGGAGGACGCGTCGAAAGCGCGGTGGCATGAGCAGATTCGGGCATGGCTCGATACGTGAGTGTGTTTCCCGTTACGGCGTGCATAGTGCGTCTGCCAGATGGTATTACACTGTAACTCTTTGGCGATCCGTTAGGATCGTCGTGGCCATCGTGAAGGGGGCTGGCCTGAGTCAATAGGTGCGAGGACACTCACGCCGTAGCACCCGACGAATAAGAGAGGCACCGATGTCGCATGATATGGACGCAGGTCGTCCTGTTTCAACGACGCCACAGCACACTCGTGTGCCATCATCCCATCTCAACGCCCTTGATGGCGTACGTGCCATCGCTGTTGCCTTCGTACTGGGCTACCACCTGATACCTGGTGCTGTACCTGCAGGCATACTCGGTGTTGACGTCTTTTTTGTGCTCTCAGGTTTTCTGATCACGTCGCTGCTCATTGGTCAGTGGAAAATACACGGTCGCGTCGATTATGTGTCGTTCACACGCCGTCGTCTTCGGCGTCTTTTTCCTGCATTGGCACTGACGGTGCTGGTGTGTACTACTTTGGCGTTATGTGTAGGGGGAGACGCCCTTATCGCCATCCGGCGGCAGTTCTTTTCGTCGCTTGTCTTTGTGTCGAATTGGGTTGAGATTGGTGCTGGGTCGAGCTACTTTGACCATACCCAACCGCTGCTATTGACCCATATGTGGTCTTTGGCTGTGGAAGCCCAGTTCTATGTGGTCTGGCCGCTGCTCCTGTGGGCCCTTTTTGTATTCGTCACACGCGTGGCACGCCCAACACTGCGGCTCGCGTCCGTTGTTGCTGCTGCCTTCAGTATTGCGTCAGCAGCGTGGGCACTGTACCTACTGTTTCACGGCGCAAGCCCATCGCGGGTCCATATGGGCACTGATACCCACGCTTTCGGCCTCATGCTGGGCGCGTCGATGGCGCTGTGGCGCGGAAGCCGACTTGACGGCAGCGACCACGAGGCGCTTACGCCGACTGTGCGGCAACGACGTGGCCTCATCGGCTGGTGTGCCTTGGTAATCCTTGTGGTGACATCTTTTGTCGATATTACGGACGTGCTTTCTTCTTCGTTGGCACCGCTGGGAAACACCGGAATACTGATCTTCGCATCCGTTGCCGCCGCCGCATTGATTGCGGCCCTCCTTCCAGAGGTTCATGTCGAGCCAACCTGCGCCCACCTGGAGTCTCAGCGCAGCATCGTTCGTCGTTGCGAACAGTCGATGCGTTTGATGTGGCGCAACCCTGCCCAGTCTTTAGCATTGCTGCTGTCATGGCGCCCATTAGTGTGGTTTGGGCAGCGTTCATACGGCATCTACCTCTGGCATTGGCCGCTTGCAGTCCTTTCCTTCTACGCCTTCCCTCACCTGCCCCTGTGGCTGAGCGCCTTGTTGGTCACCGTTGGTGCCACCATCGCTGCTGACGCCTCATTCCGCTGGATTGAAAGCCCTGCCAGGCGTATGGGGGTACGCGCCTGGCTTCGACGCACATATGTGAAAGATGAATCACGCCTGACGAATCGACGTATTGGTGTGGCCATTGCCGTGAGTTGTGCCTGCGTGGCAGCGCTCCTGAGCCAGCCGACACTTTCAAGCGCCCAGGAGGCAATTATTGCGGGCCAAAAGGCCGCGAGTACACCGTCGCGTATTGATGCCAGAACCATTGCACCACTCACTGGTCTTAACCCACTCGACAATGAAGCGGCCTACGCCCAGCAGCGTGCAGCGGAGGCGGCCGCTGCTGAAGCAGCGAAACAGCCTCAGTTCGCCCAGGTTAACGGCGAGCAGGTGAGCGTTATTGGTGACTCTGTCACCCTTGGCGCGCAGGGCGCCCTCCAAACGGCACTGCCGGGGATTGTGGTTGATGGCGAGGTGAGCAGGTCGTTTATGGTGGCCGGTGACGTCCTCGCTACCCTTGATGCCACGTGGGGTGCGCGTGACTATGTGGTTGTGTCACTGGCAACGAATACACAGGTGGATGCAGGTCAGCTTGAAGCGCTGTTTGCCTCATTGGCACCCCAGCGTCGCCTGGTTGTGGTAACCGCCTATGGGCCGCCTCGGACCACGTGGATTCCACCGTCCAATGACGCGATCCGCGCCTTCGCCTCGGCACATCCTGACCGGGTACGTGTAGCGTCGTGGGATCGTGCTATCGCTGAGCGCACCGATCTTCTTGCTCAAGACCTTGTGCATCCCCACGGCGAAGGAACGACGCTATATGCGCAGGTGATCGCCGATGCCCTTGGCACCTTTCCGCTAGAAGACTCCAACGGACATTGACCACGCCTTACCTAGTCCCAGTTGATACCTAGGGCAACGGGTTCAGGCACCAAGGTGATGCCGTAACAGTCGCGCACTTTCGCGCGCACCGCTCGGGCGAGGGCTTCAATATCGCGTGCCGAGGCGCTGCCTCGATTCGTCAGAGCCAGCACGTGTTTGGTCGACAGGCTGGCACGCGGTGTCCCATCCTGATTGAGGCACTCGTCGGGGGCCCAACCTTTAGGGCATCCTGCGTGGTCAATGAGCCATGCTGCGGAGGTTTTGATGAGGCCAGCGTCATTACCACCTGCAGCAAAGCGTGGCGCCTCTGGGGGCAGTGTTGCAGCCTCTGCAGGTGTGAGCAATGGGTTAGTGAAGAAGGAACCGGCACTCCACGTGTCATAGTCTGCGGCATCCAAAACCATACCTTTGCTGGCGCGCAGCCTCACCACTGCGTCGCGTACAGCCCACGCGTCAGCGCTGTGTCCCACTTCCACGTCAAGGGCACGGGCAAGTTCTCCGTAGCGTACTGGCGCCGATGTGGGTGCACGCTTCAGGGTGAAGGTGACATCCAGGACGATCCACCTGCCGGTTGGGCCCCATATGTGTCCGGCACTATCGGGAGTCTCTACGGAACGTTTAATGCGCGACGAACGGTAACTCAACGCAAGGTCGGCTGCTGTTAACGTCACCAGACGGCGCTGCGCGCGATCCCATGCACGGATGGAATGCAGTGTGTCAGCAACTTCGCAGCCGTATGCGCCCACATTTTGTACGGGCGCCGCCCCCACGGTACCCGGTATCCCTGACAAAGCTTCCAGGCCCGCCAAGCCCTGTTCCAAGGTGCTTGTCACAAGGTCATCCCAGGTGGTGCCAGCAGTCGCGGTCACCTGTATTTTGTTGCCACTAGTGGCCGTAGTGATGTGGCTGCGCAGGTCGCGCAGTACGACGCCGTCAAAGGCACTGTCGGAGGCTAAGAGGTTGGATCCTCCACCTAGGACCAGCAAAGGGATGCCCGCAGCGTCAGCCCGCGCCGCCTCGTCAATGAACGCGTCACGGCTATCGGTTTCGATGAGACGCGCCGCTTGGCCACCAACGCGCAGTGTCGTCAACGTGGATAGGGCAACCGCGGTGTGGATCTGTATGCTCACCCTACTAGTCTCCCATCTTCGAATGCGATGCCGGAAGCGCCAGGCCGGTGCTATGTCGGTGGAATGGCAGCGCTGCCGGGCAGGTATGCGAAAACCCCCGGATTACGCCGGGGGTTTGCATATGCGAGCCGCTATCAGCGGGTTTCGCGGTGTGCTGTCGACTTGCGGCAGCGTGGGCAGTACTTTGCCAATTCCAGACGATCCGGCGTGTTACGACGGTTCTTCTTTGTGATGTAATTGCGCTCCTTGCACTCCGAGCAGGCCAGAGTGATCTTGGGGCGGACGTCCTGCGACTTGCTCGCCATGATGGTTCCTCACTTGCTGTCTGTGTGCGGCGCACGGTGTTTTGAAACTGGTAGCGGGGGCGGGGCTCGAACCCGCGACCTCACGATTATGAGTCGTGCGCTCTGACCAGCTGAGCTACCCCGCCGCAGCGGTAGCGGCTCCGGGCCGCAACCAGAGCCCCGAAAGGGAATCGAACCCTTGACCTTCTCCTTACCATGGAGATGCTCTGCCGACTGAGCTATCGGGGCAACGCCGGAAAGCCTATCTTAGTTCGGATTGTTCACGCAATCCGCACCATTGAGAATGACCTCACATGCGTTTCCCAGTGACCTGGGAGTTATTCCAGTGACCTGGATACGTGGCGGGAGAGGGATTCGAACCCCCGAAGCATTCCGCGGCTGATTTACAGTCAGCTCCCTTTGGCCACTCGGGTATCCCGCCTTGCACCACAAAAATGTTGGTGCCGTGGAAGAATAGCAGAGATCGATACCGTAACGCCAATCGCCTGGCCGTAACGGAACCACACTGACGAAAATAAGGAGCCACCCATGGCTGATTCCTCATTTGACATTGTCTCCAAACTTGACCGCCAAGAGGTTGATAACGCTGTCAATCAAACGGCGAAAGAGATTGGGCAACGCTACGATTTCCGCGGTGTTGATGCAGCAATTCGCCTATCTGGCGACGTTGTTGAAATGGAAGCAAATACACCGGAGCGCATTATGGCCATCGTTGATGTGCTCCAGTCAAAGCTTTTCCGCCGTGGCGTTTCCCTCAAGGCGCTTGATTTGAAAGATCGCGAACCGAAGGCGTCGGGCAAAATCTATAAGCTTTCTGCGCCTTTACGTGAAGGCATTGCCCAAGATATTGCGAAACAAATCACAAAGATTATTCGCGAGCAGGGCCCCAAAGGTGTCAAGGCTCAAATACAGGGTGACGAAATTCGCGTTTCTTCAAAGTCTCGTGACGACCTCCAAGCCGTCATTGCCTTACTTAAGGGGCCTGAAGGAGAAAAACTCGACGTGGCCCTTCAATTCGTCAACTACCGCTAAGGCCAGCGCAAGACAAGGTCGAATACGCCCACTCCCCTACCGGTAGCCAGCCATCCGTTCCAGCCTGGCAATCCGGTCTTCCATTGGCGGGTGCGTGGCAAACAAACGTGTCAGCGATGCCCCCCTGAAGGGGTTGGCGATCATCATTGCCGCAACATTTTGATTGGCTGGAGTGGGTTCCATAGGGACGTGATCTGTGGCCCGCTCCAGCTTTTTCAATGCCGAGGCAAGCGCCAACGGGTCTGCGGTGAGCCGCGCCCCATCCTCATCTGCGTCGTATTCGCGCGTACGTGAAATCGAAAATTGGATGAGCATGGCGGCAAATGGTGCCACTAGTGCAGCCACAAGCATCCCGATAACCGATAGGACGTTACCGCCTTCGTTATTGCGGCCAGCCCCACCGAAGAAAAACATCACTTGCGCGATGGAGGTGATAATGCCCGCCATTGCTGCAGCAATGGACGAGGTGAGAATATCGCGGTTATACACGTGCATCAGTTCATGCCCCAGCACGGCCCGCAGTTCACGTTCACCCAGGATTTCAAGGATCCCTTCTGTACAGCACACAGCGGCGTTCTGAGGATTTCGGCCTGTAGCAAACGCATTGGGGGTGCGCGTAGGTGCCACCCACACGGTGGGGGCAACCTGACCTGCCCGAGAAGCTAGCTCGTTCACGATGGCGTGGAGTTGTGGATACTCGGTGGGCGATGCGGGACGGGCATTCATGGAACGTAGTGCAAGTGTGGCGCTATTCCAATATGACCACAGTGTTGAGGCTAGTCCAATACCGGCAAAGATCCATAGCCATATGGAGTTTCTCGTCCCACCTGCGATCAGACCGCCAACAAGGAGCAAAAGGAACCACATACCGCCCAGCAAGAGGGCTGTTTTAAGGCCGTTGAAATGTCGATCTGGCATGGGGAGGTCTTTCTTTGCACGTCATCGAATCTATCCCACCGATAGCACGGTCTGTGCGCGCGAGGTCTTCCCATTTGCGGAGCAAACATACAGTCTGCGCGTCGCACGGTCAGTGTGCGGTAGGTCTTCCCTCAAGATTAGTCGTCCCGTGCAACAAACTCCTGCCGAGCAGCAACTCGGCAGGAGTTTTTCAGGCCTTACTCAGAAGACACGTTCAGCGGCGGCGTCCTGGGCCCGTGTAGTCGTCAAAACGATCAGGTGCTGTCGGCACACCCATCTCTCCCATTTGACCGATGAGGTCAGCTGTTGCTGGATCGACGGCTTCGCCTCGTGAAATATCCGTCATTGCACGCCGCGACACGACCTTGATGCGTTCACGTCCTCCACGGTCGCCGGGCACTTCACCAAAGGCCTGCCCCAGGCTTTGCTCGTAGGCATCGAGGAGTTCCCAACCCTGCCATGTCGTGTATTCCACGCCGCGGTCGGCCAGTAACGCCACCATTGCCTCATGTCCAACATGGGTGCCGCGGGCATGTAATTTGCCTGCTTGAGCGTCTTCAACGAGGTGAGCAATGGTTTGTTGGGCATCTGATTTGGTGGAACCAATCAGACCAACGGGACCACGTTTGATCCAGCCGGTGGCATAAAGTCCGTTGATCACGTCGGCATTGTCGCTCACATCCGCGCGAACACGTCCCTCGTCGTTGGGCACGATACCGCGCGCTGTATCGAAGGGAATGCCAGGGATGGGGCTGGAGTAGTAGCCAACTGCGCGGTACACCGCTTGGACGGGCCATGTGGTGATCACACCAGTGCCGCGAACCGAACCGTCGCCGGTTAGTTCTGTGCGTTCAGTGCGAATGGCACGCACGTTACCGTGTTCGTCAGGCACAATTTCGACTGGGGATTGGAAGAGGTGGATATGGATGCGGCGCGAGGCGGTACGGTCTTCTGGGTCAAGTGACGCGTATTGGGTGAGGGTTTTCACGACCTGCCGCTGTTGGTTGGAGCTACGCAGCTGTTCCTGTGACCCTTCGTCGAAGTCGAAGTCTTCTTCGGACACGATGATGTCAACATCTGGTACATGCCCAAGTTCTCTCAGTTCCAGTGGCGTGAATTTCACTTGGGCTGGGCCTCGTCGACCAAAGACGTGCACATCGGTGACGGGGTTGGCCGCTAGCGCGGTGGCCACATTTTCTGGCACTTCGGTCACGAGCATGTCCTGCGCATGTTTTGCTAGGACACGCGCCACGTCGAGGGCAACATTACCCACACCAAGGACAGCGATTTCTTTGGCTTCAAGTGGCCATGTGCGCGGGTAATCGGGGTGCCCGTCGTACCAGCTGACAAAGTCCGCTGCACCATAGGATTGAGGGAGGTCAATGCCGGGGATGGGCAGGGGTGCATCACGGTCGGCACCGGTCGCGATGATGACGGCATCGTAGTGCTCACGTAGGTCGTCAATGGATACGTCTCGACCAACTTCCACATTGCCTAGGAGGCGAATATCGCCGCGCTGCAAAATACGGTAGAGGGCCACAATGATTTGTTTAATGCGTGGATGGTCTGGGGCGACGCCGTAACGGACAAGCCCGTAGGGTGCGGGAAGACGCTCGAAAAGGTCGATACTGACATCAAGCTCTGATTTTGACAGGATATCCGAGGCGTAGATACCTGCGGGGCCTGCGCCAACAACGGCGACATTGAGTGTAGTCACGCGGCAATCCTCCATTCGCTTCCGCCTCTGATCGCCGAGGTCGGACTTGGCCCGCGTTGTCAGCGGACATTGTGTGCAACTTAGGTAATCCTACCTGGCTTGGCAAGGGTGTCACTCAGTACGCGCCCTGCCTCAAGTGTGATCACGCGATCAGCCCACTGGTGAGCATCGTCGTCATGACTGGCTATCAGCACAATCGCGCCTGCCTGGGCGCAACGCTTTGCTGATTCAAATATCACCTTACAGCTGTGAGCATCGGCCGCAGCTGTGGGTTCATCCATTAATAAAATATGCGGTGCTTGCACGATGGCTTGTGCAACGAGCACGCGTTGCCGTTGTCCGCCTGACAGGGTTGCGAGCTGTCGGTGAGCTAGATCTCCTAATCCCACCGCTTCGAGTGCGCGATGGGCAGCGTTCACATCGCGTGTATCGGTGGGACGCAGCAGCCCTTTAATCGGCCAGCACCCCATGGTGACGGCGGCTTTGACTGTCAGCGGTAGGGACTGGGCAGCGGGGAGCATTTGAGGGACCAGAGCGATACGGCGCTGATGGGTCCCCACTATCGTGCCTGCCTGGCTGGGCAGCAAGCCCGCGATAGCGTGGATCAAAGTGGTCTTTCCACTGCCGTTAGCGCCACGAATTAATGTGACCTTTCCCGCGTCTAAGTGCAGGTGAAGGCTGTCAATGGCCAGGACATCACCCCTGCGAATGCTGAGGTTTTCAATGTCAAGACGACTCGGGCATGGTGTGGAGCTTTCGTTGGTCACCCACCAACCCTAACCTATACCGATAACCGTTTTCATTATATAGTCGCTGGCGTGACTTCTCTCCTCACACCCCTTCACGCTCCTTTCTTCACCAATGCCCTCCTAGGCGGCCTCCTCGCAGCCCTCATCTGTGCAATTGCCGGCACCTGGGTTGTCATACGCGGAATGTCCTTCCTCGGCGAAGCTCTCTCTCACGGCATGCTTCCCGGCGTCGCCATCTCAGCCCTCATTGGACTACCGCCACTCTTAGGAGCAGCCATCAGCGCCCTCGCAATGGCCTTCATCATCGGGTGGCTCAGCAAAGGCAGCCGCCTTGGCGACGACACCAGCATCGGCGTCACCTTCGTCCTCATGCTCTCCCTCGGCGTCATCATCGTGTCCTATTCCGCATCATTTGCCACAGACCTCACCGCCATCCTCTTTGGCGACATCCTGGCCATCACCCCCAGCGAACTCATCCCATTAGGTATCGCACTCCTCGTCACCATCCTTGTCACCTACCTGCTGCGGCGACCACTCATCGCCCTCGCCTTCGACGCTTCCCTCGCCCACACGCTGCGCATGCGCCCCAACCTTGCCCGCATCGCCCTCACCCTGCTCGTCACCCTGGCGCTCGTCGCCTCCTACCGCGCGGTGGGCACACTCCTTGTCGTCGCACTGCTCATTGCCCCCGCAGCCACCGCCGCCCAATGGTCACGCTCCATACTCCACATGATGTGCCTCGCAGCCCTTTTTGGAGCCAGCTCAGTCGTCATCGGCCTCTACGCCTCGTGGTATCTGGCAACAGCGGCCGGCGCAAGTATCGCATTTACCTCAGCCTTCATCTTCCTCATCTCCACACTCAGCTCCCGCAGCATCATTACACGGAAGGCCCCCGCATGAAACGGCTCCTTACCGCAGGCACACTCAGTCTTATCCTGCTTGGCGCCTGCGCCACCACTTCACCAAAAAGCCTTGAGGACACCGCCACAACACCCGACACTACGCTCACACACGGTGCCATCGACGGCGCACAAGAACTCAGCCAAGCCGCCCACGGCCTCGTCACAGTAACGAGCGACGGCACAGTACGCCTCATCGACGTCGCCACTGAATCCACCAGCGACATCGCGACCGGCACACCTATCGTTTCCAGCAGTAGCGACGGACGTTTCGTGGCCCTCAACCACCCCGACCACAGCATCACCCTTGTCGATAGCGGCGTGTGGACCTGGGACCACGGTGACCACCAGCACTACTACCGCGCACCCGCACGCCACCTCGGCACTCTTCCCTTAGCTGGTACCGCACAATTAGGTGGCAGCTCCAGTCGCCTCGCCGTGGCAGCCGACACCGAGGTGGCCCTCTTTGATCGCGAAGAACTTGGCCGAGGCAACGTCACCCCCATCGGCACCTACCCTATCGATGCTCACACCTGGGCTGCCCCCATTGGCAGCACCGTGGCCATAATCCGTGACGGCTTTGTCACCGTCATTGACGAGGCGGGCGCTCCCACGTCCACACCGCCAAGGGCCTGCCCACAACCAGTCGGCGGCCTCGTGACACGCGCAGGCATCATCTTCGCCTGCCAAGGCGGCGTCGTACACCTTGTTGAAGACAGCGACGGTACCGTGACAAGCCAATGGTTGCCCCTACCCGCTGAAGCCACCACCGAAACGATCCATAGCCTCGGCAATCGTCTGCGCCGCCCCACCGTGGCCGTCACCACCACAAGCGGCGCAGTGTGGGTACTGAATGTACGCCAAGGGACGTGGAATGCACTGCCTGCACCAACAGCGATGAAATATGCCACCGCCATGGATGACACTCACGATCGTGTCGTTGCCCGCGACGCTCAAGGCCAACTATATGTATGGGCCGACGGCGTACTGACGACAACAACACAGGCGCTCGCGTCACCCACCAGCCCAATATATTCCAGCGCTAATCGGGTCTACATCCGCACCGACGCGATGACCGTCCTCGAAATCGACGCCGCTGACTCAGCGCGTATTGCCCGCACATTGCCCACACCCGACGTCGTCGCATTTCACGAGGTAGGACTATGAGATACATACACGCCGCATTTCTCGCTCTGGCAGCCACCCTAGTGTTTCCGCTTGCCGCATGTGACGGTGGTGCTGTTACGACCAGTGACAAGCCGTCAATTGTGGTGACAACAAATATCCTCGGCGATGTGGTGACACAGACTGTAGGCGATCAAGCCACGGTCACCACACTGATGCCCGCCAATAGCGACCCGCATAGCTTCTCCATTTCTGCCCAGCAAGCATTGGCTATGCGCGAAGCTGACCTATTGGTTGCCAATGGCCTCGGCCTTGAAGAAGGCCTCCTTCAACATATCGAGGCCGCACAGGCAAGCGGCACCCCCACCTTTATCGCTGGAGATGTCATCACCCCAATGGAATACACCAGTGACGACGCATCAGGTCCTGATCCGCATTTTTGGACAGACCCCACGATGATGATCACAGTGATCAACGCCCTAGAAGCACGCCTCTCCGCCGGCATCGACGGTATCGATCCAACACGCCTTGCCGCCTCAGCCACACAGTACCGTGATCAACTCACGGCCCTTGACGAACAGATGTCACAACGTTTTGCTGCCCTAGGCTCCGACAAGCGCAAACTCGTCACAAACCACCATGTATTTGGCTACCTCGCCCGTCGTTACGACTTCGAAATCATTGGCGCCGTCATCCCCGGTGGTGCCACCTTGGCGTCCCCAAGCGCCTCCGATTTAGCTGACCTTGCCGAGGCCGTGAAAGCATCGGGGGTACGTGCTGTTTTTGCTGATGCCGCCCAAAGCGACCGCCTTGTCACCGCGGTCGCCCAATATACAGGCCTTTCCATTGAGGTTGTTCCCCTGTTCACCGAGTCACTCAGTGATCCCGATGGCCAAGCCCCCACGTACCTCGACATGCTCAACGTCAATACGCAACGCATCACCGATGCCCTTGGGACATAAATGCGTTCGCACCCAAGCCCATCACCTATTAGGTCTATTCCCTGTTGTCCCTAGTGAAAGGAAATCCTATGTTTACCCGTCGTCTCATGGCAGTTGCCGCCGTAGGTGTGCTTGGCCTGAGCGCTTGCGCTCCCGCCGCAGATAGTGACACGACAAGCACTCCTACACCTGGTGGTGACCGTTATGTTTTCGCCTACGATGGCGGCATTACCGTACTTGACGCCACGACCTTAGAGCAGGTCGCAAATTTTCCTCTGGCAGGCTTTAACCGCCTCAACCATTTCGGAGATGGAGAACACGCATTGGTCTCCACCGCAGGCGGATTCCAAGTACTGGCTACCGGTGCCGGTGGAGGCGACGCAACACTCACCGACCTGAAATTTGCCGCCGAAAAACCCGGACACGTCGTCGCCCACGCTGGCACCACCGTGCTATTTGACGACGCCACGGGCACAATGCAGTTAATGCCCACCACCAGCCTTGGCGCAAGTGCCACCGACACGGTCACCACACTTCCTCAGGTCGACACACGTGCCTCTGAGGAGGCACATCACGGTGTGGCCCTGCAGTTAGCTGATGGCTCGTTGGCTCGCACCCTGGGCAATAGTGACAAGCGCGTGGGGGTCATCGTTGAGGACGCGAATGGCACCGACGTTGCTCGTGCAGAAAATTGCCCATCCGTACATGGTGAAGGGACAATGAAAAACGACACACTGATCTTCGGCTGCGAAAATGGTGTTCTGCTCTACATCAACGGCAGCTTCACTAAACTCGACAGTCCAGATGCTGCTTATGGTCGTGTCGGCAATGCCTATGTCACCGACACCAGCAGCGTTGCCGTCACCGACTATAAAGACGACCCCGATGCTGAAGGCTACACCTTGCACCGCATCGGTTTCGCCGACACGGTCACCAGCAGCTTTACCGTCGTGGACCTGCCTGAAGGTGTGGAATACACGTGGCGCGGGATCCGTCGCGACGAACAGGACAATGCGTGGATCCTTGGCACCGACGGCAAACTTCATAAAGTCGATGTCGCAAATATGCGCGTAACGGACTCTATTGACGTTATGGGAGCCTGGAGCGGACCTGCCCAGTAGCAAGATCCTCACCCATCATTGCAAATTGACGGCATGACCGCTTGGGTTGCCGATCCTGCTACACAATCGGTGCACAAGGTTGACCTGGACACCAAAGAGGTGACCACAAAGAATGTCGGCGTTGCCCTCAACGAAACGGTACTCGTTCCGAATCTGAACAACTGAAATACACCGAGGCTGCATCACCCGGTGTTTTCTGTACCTGAATACCCCACATAAAATGGCGGATTTTCAAGGATCTACATCCTGAAAATCCGCCATTTTTCAACGTCTTAGCAGCGGAGGCTACAGCCCTCAGGCCAGACGATCCACCATGATGGCCGCAAAATGCTCCAATGCCTCACGAGGCTCACCCTGAGGTAATCCTTCAAGGGCCGCCACGGCATTGCTCGCCCACTCACGTGCCAATTCACGGGTCTCGTCAAGGACATCGTGGTTTCGCAGGGCGCCGACAACCTCAGCTAGCGCCACATCAGATGACAGGTCGCCTTCAAGCATGGTGAGGATACTGGCCCCCGCCTCGTCAATTTCACCAAGGGCAGCGCGACGACGCAGGAGCAGCACCGGCAATGTATCGACACCTTCACGCAGGTCCGTACCCGGGGTCTTCCCTGACGTGCCGTCCGCCGCAATATCAATCACGTCATCAGCAATTTGGAAGGCAACGCCCACCTTTTCTCCAAAGACCGCCACTGTTTCCGCAATGTCATCACCCGCACCCCCGTGCCAGGCACCAAAATGTGCGGCAGCAGCCAAAAGAGAGCCTGTCTTGTCGGCAAGGACCTGCAAGTAGAAAGCAACCGGGTCATCATCTGGACGCGGACCGAAGGTTTCGTTCAGTTCACCCAAACATAGGCGTTCAAAGGTATGCGCGTGGCGAGCCACCGTTTCAGGACCCAATGCCGCAATGAGTACCGAAGCGCGTGCAAAGAGAACATCCCCAGCTAAGATCGCACGATTATTGCCCCATTGGCGCTGTGCTGAGGGCACACCACGCCGCGTTGGCGCTGAGTCGATGACGTCGTCGTGGTACAGGGACGCAAGATGTGTCAGCTCAATAGCTGTCGCTGCGATCTCTACGCGCTCTTGTCGTACCTGCTCGTCGCATGCAGCCCTTTTCTCGTCCGCACCAAATTGGGCGCAGACCAAGGTCAGCAACGGGCGAATACGTTTGCCACCAGCCACAGCGAGGTGCCGCGTCAATTCGTCAATAAGGTCACGCGAACCCGACACTGCGTCAGCCAAACGCGCTTCCACGGCCTCGAGGCCCGGAGTAATCCGAGCCTCAAGGTGAGGGACATTGAGGTTTACCGTATTCACACTCACGGAAGAAGAATAACCACCTTGCTCAACAGATCAAGAACTGGGCCGGGGAACAGACCCAGCGCAATGGTCACAATGACGCTCAGTGTGGCCGCAACAGTGACAAAACCCTCCGAGGTCGCCACCACGGTGTCGCCAGTAGATTCGGTAAAGAACATCAAGCGGACCAGGCGGAAGTAGAAGAAAGCTGTCACAGCGGAACAGGCGAGTGCGATGGCCACAAACCAGCCCAGACCAGCGGAAAAAGCATCCGAGAAGACAAGGAATTTACCAATAAAACCGCTGGTCAGTGGGATACCTGCAAAGGACAACAGGAAGATCAACATGGCCGAGGCGAACCAGGGGTTGCTCTTACCTAGACCCGCCCAACGGTTGATATTGGTCACTTCTGTCCCAATATTGCCATCACTGTCCACGCTACGGACCAGGCTGATCAACGCAAAAGCGCCGACAGTGGCAAAAGCATAGCCTGCAAGATAGAAGATCACGCGTCCACTGGAGCCGTGAACGAGTGAGAATACCCCAAGCAATACGAAGCCCGCATGTGCGATCGACGAATAGGCCAGCATACGCTTGACATCTTTTTGCAGCAGACCCGCAAAGGTACCCACCAGCATTGTCAGGACAGCAATGCCTGTCAGTATCGGCAGCAAATCCCACTGAAGGTATCCAGCGACGACCTGATAGAAACGCACAAGCGCACCGAAGGCAGCGACCTTCACGGCAGCCGCCATAAAGCCCGTCACCGGTGTTGGCGCACCTGTGTAAACATCTGGTGTCCACGCATGGAAGGGTGCTGCACCAATTTTAAAGAGCAGACCAACAAGCACCATGAAGGTGCCTGCAACAAGCAGCCAGTCCATACCCGACTTGGTCGCCAGCAGCGGCACGATATCGGAGATCACAAGGGAACCAGAGAAGCCGTACAGGAAGGCAGAACCCATCAGCATAAAAGCCGAGGCGAATGCGCCCAAGATGAAGTACTTCAATGCTGCTTCCTGCGACAACTGACGGCGACGGCGTGCTGTGGCAGCCAGAATATACAGCGGCAGCGACATTACTTCCAGTGCGATAAAGAGTGCCGGGAAGGAGTTCGCCGCAGGAAAGACCATCATGCCCGCCAGTGAGAACAGCAACAGAGGAAACATCTCGCTGCGCTGGTAGTTCTTGCGGTCAGACAGTTCTTCGTCAACTGAGCCTGGACGATCCGACGGTTGGGCAGCGAAAGCCCCATCGCCCACCGTTGTTCGCTCAGCCATCACAAGCAACGCGACAAAGGCAACGACTGCAAGCAGGAATTGCGCCGCCACAGCCAAGGAATCTTCCACATACTCGCCTGCAGTACTTGGTGCCGTCACAACGACGAGCCAACGCGCCACCAGAACTACGGCGGCTGACAGGGTCGCCAACAATGACACGCCGATCACCAAGGGACGGCGCAGCGCAACAGGTGCGAAGGCCTCGACAAGAACGCCCAGGACACCAGCGCCAGCAATGATGAGTACGGGTATCAGCAGTGCCCAGGGAATCTCGGGACTGACGAATGTTTCCGCGGGAAGGATATTCACTGCGCGCTCCCTTCGAGGGCGGAGGAGGAAACAGGAACCACAACCGAATCAGCAACCGGGGTCAGGGCCGACACAAGCGGAGCTGACCAGATGCCAAGGATGATCATGGCGGCAACAAGCGGAACCATGACCGCGCGTTCACGACCACCCAGGTCAGGCAGGTCACTCGTACGTTTGTGTGCCTTGCCGGTAAAGACTCGCTGGTACGGCAACAGCAGGTACAGGGCTGCAATGACCACGCCCATCACTGCGAAGACAGCGAGGGGCACATTGGCCTGCCAGGTCCCCATCAGGACAAGGTACTCGGGAACGAAGCCCGACAAGCCAGGTAGTGCCACCGAGGCCAGGCCTGAGACAAGCCACAAGCCAGCAAGTACTGGCGTCACGCGCTGCATACCGCTGTAGTGCCCCATGTCGTTGGTACCGCCGCGGCCTGCAAGCCACCCCGACAGAAGGAACATGGCAGCGATGGACACGCCGTGTGCCACCATGTAGAACATGGCGCCAACGAGGGCAACGGAAGTGCCAATAAATGTGCCCAGCACCATGAAGCCAAAGTGAGACACGGAGGTGTAGGACACCAAACGCATAATGTCGTTTTGCCCAATCGCAGCCAAACCACCCCACAGGATCGAAAGGACCGCAAGGGCCGCGATAACCCAGCGTGCTTGGTCAGCCGCGTCAGGGAAAAGACGCAAGCACAGGAGGATCATGCCGAAGGTACCGATCTTATCTAGGACACCAACAAGCAGTACGGATGTGCCGGGGCGTGCAACAGCTGCAGTGTCAGGCAACCAGGTATGCACGGGGACCATCGGTGCTTTGATGGCGAAGGCCGCCATGAAGGTCACGAAGATCCCCATTTGAAGTGCCGGGGTCAGTGCCGTGCTGATATCAGCCAGATTGTCGAGGCGGAAGAAGGTTCCCGTGTGGGTATCCCACGGTGTCAACGCCCACAGGGCAACGATGCCGCCGAGCATAACGAGGCCACCTGCGAGGGAGAACAGAAGGAACTTCATTGCTGCGGCGCGACGAGCCAGTGCCTCGCCCGTGCCGAAACGACCAATCATCAGGTACAGGGGGATGAGCATTGCTTCGAAGGCGATGTAGAAAACCACAACGTCGAAGGCCGCGAAGATCAGGACCATGAAGGCCTCGAGGCAGAGCACGAGGCCCGCGTAGGCGCCGGCGTGTGCATCGTCAGTGTCGTCATCCCATCCTGCAAGGAGCACGAGCGGCACCAAGGCGACAGCCAGCAGCACCATGACGGCACCGAGAGCATTGAGGCCCAAAGCCCAGCTCACACCCATTTGGGGGATCCACGTGTAGGACTCTACAAGCTGGTATGTCCCCGGTGTCGTCCAATCAAAGTAGACACTAAAGGCCACCAGTGCCACGGCTAATTCGATGACTGATACGCCAAGGGCGATAACTCGACCACGTTGACGCAGTACGGGGATTGCGAGGAGTAGTGCACCAAGTGCCGGCAGTGCCACAAGAACAGTAAGCAGTGGTACTGCGGCGGGCAGGGTTTCAATGGACTGCATGTGTATTGACTCCCCTCACAGCCTGAAGCCGAGGACGATGGCCAAGGCGAGGACAACCCCGCCGAGAATATAAGACGCGTAGGCACGTGTGTACCCATTTTGTGCCTGCGTGACGAAGCGACCGAGGCCACGTGACGCGGCCGCAACGGCACCAACCGCGCCATCGACAACGAGGCGGTCACCAGAAGCGGCACCTTTCACTAGTGCAGAACCAGGAACGGTGAAAATCGCATCATTGACCTGGTCTTGGTACATATCGTTGCGGGCAGCACGCACCAGGCTATTACCTGCAGGGATGGCTGTAGGTACCTCATCTTTGGCGTACATCTTCCATGCTGCCAGAGCGCCTACTGCGACAAGGAGAAGCGTTGCCACTTGGATAGCCCAGACGGGCAGTACCGGATGAGGATGCGCGGTCCCACCAATGGCCGGTTCAAGCCAGTGGATGAAGGTATCGCCCCACGACAAGGCACCACCGATTGCAACTGCACAGACAGCCAAGACCACCATGGGACCTGTCATCAAGGCGCCCGACTCGTGGGGGTGAACAGGAGCACCTTCTGCTTCAGTTGTCCAGCGCTTCGTGCCATGGAAGGTCATGAAGTACAGACGTGACATGTAGAAGGCAGTCATCCCCGCACCTACCATCGCTACGAGGCCAAAGACCCACGGTGCCCACGGTGCAGGACTACCCGCGAAGGTGTCGAGAGCGAAAGCTGCTTCGATAATCTTGTCTTTTGACCAGAAGCCAGAAAATGGTGGGACGCCAAGGATTGCCAGCCACCCGGCCATGAAGGTAAGCCACGTGACCTTCATTGCGCTGCGCAGCGCACCAAAACGCCGCATATTGACCTGGTCGCCCATCCCGTGCATGACCGAACCTGCACCAAGGAACATGAGAGCTTTAAAGAAGCCGTGGGTGAACAGGTGGAAGATAGCGAAGGCCCAGCCAATGGGACCTAGGCCAGCACCGAGCATCATGTAGCCAATTTGGCTCATGGTGGATGCGGCCAGGACCTTCTTCAAATCGTCTTTGGCAGCACCAACAATGGCACCAAAGATCAGTGTGATCGCACCGATCACAGCAACCGCTGCACTTGCAACGGGGGCAGCCACGTAAAGTGGGCCTGAGCGGACAACAAGGTAGACACCAGCAGTGACCATGGTCGCAGCGTGGATCAGTGCCGACACAGGTGTCGGGCCCGCCATTGCGTCACCAAGCCAGGCTTGGAGCGGGAATTGTGCGGATTTACCGCAGGCACCGACAAGCAGGAATATGCCGATCAGTGTCAAGGCCGCAACCGGTGCGCCACTGGCTGCTTGCGCAACCTCGGCGATATTGACCGTACCGAAGGTAGCGACCATCGCCATCATCGCAATAAGCAGGCCCATGTCGCCCACACGGTTCATGACGAAGGCTTTCTTCGCTGCTTTCGCATTGTCAGGCACCTGGTTCCAAAAACCAATGAGCAGGTAGGAGGCCAGACCCACGCCTTCCCAACCGACGAAAAGGACGGCGTAGGAATCACCCAGGACCAGGGTGAGCATTGCGGCGATGAACAGGTTGAGGTAGGCGAAGAAGCGGCGCCGATCAGTGTCGTGTTCCATGTAGGCGATGGCGTACACGTGGATCAGCGACCCGACGAAGGTGACCAGCATGACGAAGGTCAACGAGAGTGGATCCAACAGGAAAGCCACGTTGACGCTGAAATCACCCGCGGGGATCCAGTCAAAAAGGTGTGCCACCATGCGTCGAGATTCGGCGGGCACAGCGAGGAGCTGAACGAGAATGGCCACACCAACAGCGAAAGACGCCCACGAGGCAAGGGTTGCCAGCCAGTGGCCCCACGCGTCGCTGCGGCGTCCCAACAGGAGTAGCACTGCTGCGGAAACAGCAGGGATGGCGACCATGAGCCATGCGTAGGAGGCGGCACCAGTCGCGGGGGTTAGTGCTGCCGCGCTAGCAAGTTCACCTTCAGCTGCAAGAAGTGAAGGCAGGAACAGAGTTGACATGTGTTGACCTCCTTCAGTTCTTCAACAGGTTAGACTCGTCGAGGTTCGTGGTGGCCCGCGACTTGAAGATAGAAACGATAATGGCAAGCCCCACCACGACTTCAGCGGCAGCGACCACCATGACGAAGAAGGCCATGACTTCACCAGCGACTTGTCCGTGTATACGGGCGGAGGTGACGAAGGCAAGGTTGGCAGCGTTGAGCATCAGTTCAACACCCATCAGGGAGATCACCGCGCTTTTACGTACCAGAACAATCGCTGCACCAATAGCAAAGAGGATGGCAGCCAGTACCAGGTAGTAGGACAGACTCACTTGGATTCCTCCTCGGTGGTGGGGGCTTTGCTTGCTGAAGGCTCAGCGGTGGCAGCCCCGTCAGCCGGTGGCACCGCAGTGTCGGCATCGTCAACTGTGGAAGTAGCTTCGCCAGCTGTGGGAGCCGAACTCGCCCGCGCCTCGTCAATTGAAGGAGGCTGACGAAGGCCGGTGGGCATCGCCGCACCGGGCATACCCCAGGCGCCTGAGCGTGGGATCTTTGCCGAGGCGGTGATACTGAAGGCGGATTCTTCAGCTTTGCCGAGGCGAACCAGGGTGAGGGCTTCAGCGACGTCACCATCAACTTGGCTGATGGAACGGTCCAAACCTTTAACGCGCAATACGCGCGGCACCGATTCTTCAACTGGACCGAGGGTTTCACCTGACAGTGCGGGCACATCCACCGCGTTGGACAGGGCGTAAACACCGGGCGCTGGCAGCTGGCCCATGTGGCGTCCGCGTTCTTTGAAGGCACGCATCTTCGCTTCAGCAGTGCCATGCTGGTCGGTACGTGGGCCAAGGTGGTCACTGTGGGTCAGCAACATCGCACCAATTGCGGCGGTGATCAAAAGGATGCCTGCCAGTTCCATCGAGAACCAGTGCTGGCCGAAGAGTTCAACAGCAAGGTTGGTCACCGGCGCATCGGAATACGGATCGACTTGCTCGCCAACCGTTGCCGTGGCTGAGGAACGCAAGATCGCGCCGCCAATGATGGCGCCTAAACCAAGGGCGATGAGGACCGCCGCCACAATGGCGCCCGGACGCTGCATCCGGTACTCATCGGATGCCCCCAGACCAATCATCATGATGACGAAGAGGAAGAGCATCATAATGGCGCCGGTATAGACAACGATCTGTACGGTGCCAAGGAAGGCAGCACCGTGGGCAAGGTAGAGAACCGCCAAGCCGAGCATGACAGCCACCATACAGAGGGCAGCATAAGCGGCTTTACGGAAGAAGAGGACACCTAAGGCCCCTAGGACCATGACGATGGCAACACACCAAAAGAGGACAGCCTCCCCGGTGGAGCTCATCGTTGGCCATGTTCCAAGCGAAGTCACTGCTGAGCCTCCTTTGAGACGGGCTGCACACTTGTCAGGCTAGGGTCGTCTGGACGATGCTGGCGAACCCAGTCAATCTGGTCCTGCGTCGGGCCTGTAACAGCACCACGGTAATAGTCGCCATCAGACAGGCCATCAACCTGCGGGTGTGGCGTTGCGAGCATTCCTTCAGACAGGGGCACCAGCAGGTCTTGCTTTTCGTAAATATCGTCGAGGCGCGTGTACTCGGCCAATTCGAAATCGTGTCCCATGGTCAAGGCACGCGTTGGGCACGCTTCAATGCAGTACCCGCAGAAGATGCATCGCAAGTAGTTGATCTGGTACACGGCGCCGTAGCGTTCCCCAGGGCTGTACTGCGCCTCGGGAGTATTCGAGGCTGCTTCCACCAAGATGGCATCAGCGGGGCATGCCCACGCACACAATTCGCAGCCGATACATTTTTCAAGTCCGTCAGCATAGCGGTTGAGCTGATGACGGCCGTGGAAACGCGGCTCAAGGAACGGCCCCTCGAACGGGTATTGTTCGGTGACCATTGGTCTAAAGAATGACGAGATAGTCACGCCGTAGCCAGCAAAGGGAGCGAAGAATTCGCCGATCGGCCCCTTGGGGTCTGGCTCATAGAGCATTTCGTCACCAGTGGTGTTCTCGGTCATCGCGTTTCCTCCTCGGTGACGGTGGCGGCGATAGGTGCGCGGCCCGCACGAGGCGAGGCCGGCAGCGTTTGTCCAGGAAGCGGTGGCACAGGGAAGCCATCAGCGAAAGCATCGAAGGGTTCTTCCGGTGCCGTTTCGCTGTCCTTGGCTGGTGCGCGGTCAAGGAACCAAATGACGATCAGCGCCACCAGGAATAGCCCAGCGATGGTACCCACCACAACCGTTAGGTCAGGTTGGATCCACTGTGTGACACCGCGAACAATGGCCACAACGACGAGCCACGCCAAAGAAAATGGGATGAGTCGCTTCCACCCCAGCGCCATGAATTGGTCGTAACGGAAGCGCAGCAGCGTGGCACGAGTCCACACCATGAGGAACATGAAGAACCACATTTTCAGGAAGAACCACAGCATGCCCCACCAGCCGCCGTCGAGGAACTCGAAGTAGCTCAGTGGCCACGGCGCATGCCATCCACCGAAGAACATTGTTGTGGCCACCGCCGAAACGTTCAGCATATTGACGTATTCGGACAGGTAGTACCAGCCAAATTTCATTGACGAATATTCCGTCATGTGGCCTGCGACGAGTTCGCCTTCTGCTTCGGGAAGGTCGAAAGGCAGACGGTTCACTTCACCAACCATTGAAATGAGGTAGATGACGAAGGCAGGCGCCAGCGGCAGGAACCACCAGAATTGGTCCTGCGAAGCGACGATCTGCGAGGTGGACATCGTACCGGCCATGAGGAAGACCGAGACAAGGGACAGGCCCATTGACAGTTCGTACGAGATCACCTGAGCAGAGGAACGCACGGCGCCGTATAGGGGCAGAGTTGACCGGGTGGACCAGCCGCCAAGGATAATGCCGTACAAGCCAAGGGAGGTGATGGCCAGGATGTAAAGGACCGCGACCGGCATATCAGCGAGCTGCAGGGGTGTGGAGCGGCCAAAGATGGTGACATTGGGCCCCATAGGGATCACCGCGAATACGCTGAAAGCACAAAATGCGGAGATTGCGGGCGCAAGTAGGTAAAGGAATTTGTCGGAACGCCTGGTCCACATATCCTCTTTGAAGAGAAGTTTTCCTGCGTCAGCGAAGGCTTGGAGAAGCCCCAGAGGACCGGCAACATTGGGGCCTGGGCGGGTCTGCATACGACCGAGGCCGCGACGCTCCACCCACAGCGCCATGATGACGTTGAAGATCAGGAAGACAATAATGAACACCGCTTTGATGAGGGTCAGCCACCATGTTTCTTCTGAGAAATCGGCGACAGCACTTGCGGCTGTTGGCATGAGGGTCATCGAGCCACCTCCCCCGTGGCGGTAAGAGTCACGACGGTGCCTGCAGCACCGAGGGACTCGTGGACGTATGAGCCTTCCGAACATTCAGGCACCCACACCACCGCGTCGGGCAGATCCGCGACATGCGCTGGCAGGGTGATGGAACCACGGTCGGTGGATAGTGTGAGTGCAGGCCCTTGCAATGCTGGGCGTAAGCCAAGGCTGGCAAAGGTTGCCTGTGACAGGTAGGCAACCGGTGTGCGTGCCGTTCCTGCCAGTGCGGGGGCGCCATCTTGGAGTCGACCAGCGTCCAACAGCGGCTTGTGGGTGGCAAGGAGTGCGCAACCCGGTGCCACTGCTTCAACGGCTGGTGCCTGCACGGGTGTGAAGGTCTCGCGTGGCCCACCATAGGACATGACCGCGTTGACTTCCTCATACAGGTCGTTCAAGGTCGCACCCCCTAGGGTGCGGCCGTATTCGGCGGCAAGGCGTACAAGGACGTCACGGTCGGTCAGGGAACGAGCAGCAACGGCCTGCCCGAATGGGCGTAGGCGACCTTCCCAGTTAATGAAGGTGCCGTGTTTTTCTAGTGGCGGCGCAACAGGCAGTACCACGTCAGCCTGCTCGGTGACAGCAGAGGCGCGCACTTCAAGGCTGACAAGGAAATTCACAGCTTTAAAGGCACGAGCCGCAAGAGCAGGGTCGGGCAGGTCGCGTATGTCGAGGCCACCAACGACGAGGGCTGAAACGGTGCCGTCAATGGCACCTGCCAGCTGGTCGGCAATATCGAGGCCACGGGTTGTGGGGGCGGACCACCCAAGGTCATTCAGGCGATCCTCGGTAAGCGGACGTCCAAAGGGCAGTAGGCCGGGTAGCAGGCCTGCCTCAACAGCAGCACGTTCACCGCTACGGCGAGGCACCCACTGCAGGCGCGCGCCGACGCGTTGAGCCAGTGCCACGGTAGCGCTCAGTAAGCCTGGGGTACGACCTGCGCGTTCACCGACGAGGATCACGCCACCTGCCAGCGCCTCGGCAAGATCACCATTGGGGCCGTCTGCAGCAATTGACGCCACCACTTCCGCTTCGGTTCCCGGCGCAGCGTGAAGCACTGACGCGCCGAGTTTTCGCAGACCATGCGTAGTGTACGGGGCCACTGCCGCCACTTTAAGGGCACCCTTGCGGGTCTTCTTGAACATCCTCAAGAACAGGGACCCGCATTCGTCCTCAGCTTCCAGAGCCACCAGTAGAACCTGGGATGCTGCTTCAATATCGCTGTAAGTGACACCCAGTCCACTGCCCGCCACGTGGGAAGCAAGGAAGGAGCGTTCTTCGTCTGTGGTTTCGCGGCCTCTGAAATCGATGGAGTCAGATCCAACGACTGTGCGCGCAAATTTTGACCATGCCCACGCATCTTCAAAGGTAAGTCGACCACCGGGAAGGAAGCCCACTATGCCCTTCGCTTTGGCTTCTTCCAGGCCACGTCGCACGCGGTCAAGGGCATCCGACCACGAGGTGGGGACCAGTTCGCCGTCTTCGCGCACCAATGGGGTGGTGAGACGATCCTGTTTGAACCAATCGAAAGCGAAACGGTCCTTGTCGGTGATCCATTCTTCGTTGACGCTCGGCTCGTTGCCTGCCATACGACGCACCACTTCGCCACGGCGCACGTCAACGCGGATCGCGCTTCCCGAAGCATCGTGTTCACTCACCGAAGCGGTGGAATGCAAGTCGAAGGGGCGGGAACGGAAACGGTAGGAAGCTGCAGTGAGTGCACCCACCGGGCAGATCTGTACGACGTTACCTGAGAAGTACGAGGCGAAGGCGCGGCCTGAGCGGTCACGGTCTCCATCAGCGAGGGCACCGGAGTTCATTGACCCGATGATGCCTTCTTGCCCGTAAGGTCCGCTGATACCTGCTGCGTCAATGGGGGTTTGTGCGTCGTTGTGGAAGTCAAGGACTGCACTGTCGAATGAACCGATTTGTTCACCCATGAATTGGTGGTGCTCGTTGGGGGCGGTGCCACCGCCTCGTCCTTGTAGATCCAGGAAGGCGTCACCAGCAATTTCTTTACCGAAACGCACGCAACGTTGGCACAGGATGCAGCGGTCACGGTCAAGCAGGATATGGCTGGTCAGACGCAGTGGCTTACGGTAGGTGCGTTTGGCGTCCACGAAACGGGAGGTGGCACGCCCATCTGTCATCGCCTGGTTCTGCAGGGGGCATTCGCCACCTTTGTCACAGATGGGGCAGTCAAGTGGGTGGTTAATGAGGAGGAACTCCATGACGCCATGCTGTGCTTTGGCGGCCACATCGGATGTTTCCTGTGTTTTCACGACCATACCCGGGGTGACGGTTTGTGCACACGAGGGTTGAGGCTTGGGCATGAAACGTATTTCGCCAGTATTGCGGTCAGGCATACCAACTTCGACAAGACACTGGCGACAGGCAGCCACAGGCTCAAGCAGCGGGTGGTCACAGAAACGCGGGATACGAATCCCCGCTTCTTCGGCGGCACGGATCACCAAGGTCCCAGCGGGGACAGACAGGGCGATGTCGTCAATGGTGACATCAACCATGGGGGTTTCGCTCATCGCGCGCCTCCTCGTGCAAAGACTGCTGACGCTTCGTAGGGGAATAGTTCCCGCGCGGGCGTAGTCAAGCCAGCTTCAAATTCTTCGCGGAATTTCTTAATGCCAGACATAATCGGGGTTGCAGCCGCATCACCAAGTGCGCAGAAGCTCCGTCCGAAAATATTGCCAGCAATCTCATCAAGGAGCTCCACGTCCCCTGCTTGGCCTTTCCCAGCTTCAAGACGCAACATGATTTGCTTGAGCCAGTAGGTGCCTTCACGACACGGCGTACATTTACCGCAGGATTCGTGTTGGTAGAACTCGATCCACCGGGTGATGACACGTACAACAGAGGTCGTTTCATCAAAGACCTGCAAGGCGCGGGTGGCCAACATGGAACCCGCCGCACCTACGGATTCGTAGTCCAGGGGCACGTCAAGGTCCTCTTCGGTCAGTAGTGGCGTGGAGGAGCCACCTGGTGTCCAGAACTTCAAACGGTGTCCGTCCCGAATACCGCCAGCCATGTCGATGAGTTCACGCATGGTGATACCGAAGGGGGCTTCGAATTGTCCGGGGTTTTTCACGTGTCCTGACAGGGAGAAGATGCCGTGTCCCTTCGATTTTTCTGTGCCCATCATCGTGTACCACTCCACCGAATGTTGGAAGATACCTGCGACCTGGGCCACTGACTCCACGTTGTTAATGACGGTGGGGCGCGCATATAGGCCAGCGACTGCGGGGAAGGGGGGCTTGAGGCGCGGATGTCCTCGGTATCCTTCGAGGGAGTCAAGCAGTGCCGTTTCTTCACCGCAGATATAGGCACCTGCACCTGCGTGGGCGGTGATCTTCAAGTCGCCGAGGATACCGGCAGCGGTAGCTTCCTCGATGGCATTCATCAGGCGCCGGTACACGTGGACAACTTCACCACGCAGATACACGAAGGCGTGTGTGCAGTTAATGGCACGACTGGTGATAGCCATACCTTCAACGAGGACATGCGGATTTGCCATCAGCGTGGGGATATCTTTGCAGGTTCCTGGTTCTGATTCGTCAGCGTTGACCACCAGGTAACGGGGTTTACCGTCATCTGGAGGCAGGAACGACCATTTGAGACCTGTGGGGAAGCCTGCGCCGCCTCGGCCACGTAAACCGGAGGCTTTCACGGCCTCGATAATGTCGGCTGGCGCCATGGTATTAGCTTTTTTTAGGCCTTCGTAGCCGCCGCGAGCCAGATAGGACTCTAGGGTCCACGAGCGGTCCTCGCCCCAGCCTCGTGTGAGGATAGGGGTGAGGGTGCTGGGTTGGGTGTAGGCGCTCATGCCTGTTCCCCTTCCGTTGTTGCAGATACCACGGGCTGCGGGGCGCTCCAGCCTTTGTCTGCGGCAAGTGTGAGGCCAAGTACCGAAGCGTGGCCAGCACTGGGACCTTCATGGACGCGCCCATCAGCAAAACCTGCAAGCACATGTTCTACTTCTTTGAAGGTGGCGACAGTGTCTGCGCCGCGGGTGGGGTGAATGGGACGTCCAGCTTCAATGTCGGTGACCAGCGCAATCGCCGATTCAACGGTCTGGTTGTCAAAGAACTCCCAGTTCACCATGACCACCGGGGCATAGTCGCAGGCGGCGTTACATTCGAGGCGTTCAAGCGTGATCTTGCCAGACGCGCTGGTTTCGTCTGAGCCGACACCGACATGCTCGCTGACGGCTTCCCAGATCTCGTCACCGCCCATCACCGCACACAGGGCGTTGGTGCACACACCCACAAGGTAGTCGCCATTGGGGTGACGTTTGTACTGGGTGTAGAAAGTGGCGACAGCGCTCACTTCTGCACGGCTCAGGTCAAGGACGTCAGCGCATAGGGCGATGCCGTCGGGTGACACGTAGCCATCTTCGGATTGGACAAGGTGAAGCATGGGCAGCAGTGCGCTTCGGGCGTGTCCGGTGGGATAACGCTCAATGATTTGCTGCGCCTGGTCGCGTAGGCGCGCTTCAACGTCGGGGGTGTAGCTCATCGGTCAACGCCTCCCAGCACAGGGTCGATACTTGCCAGGGACACGACGACGTCGGCGAGTTGGCCGCCTTCGGTCATCATGGCTGTGGACTGCAGGTTTGCGAACGAGGGGTCACGGAAATGGGCGCGGTATGGGCGGGTACCGCCGTCAGATACCAGGTGGACACCGAGGATACCTTTAGCGTGTTCCACGGTCTGATACACCTGTCCAGCAGGGACGCGGAAACCTTCAGTGACCAGCTTGAAGTGGTGAATAAGGCTCTCCATTGATTGGCCCATAATCTGTGCGATATGTTCTAAGGAGTTGCCTTGACCGTCAGCAGCCACGGAAAGGCGTGCTGGCCAGGAGATATGCGCGTCAGCAACCATTGTGGGAGCGCCTTCGCAGGCTTCGAGGCGGCGAAGGACCTGATGGATAATCTTCAGGGATTCGTAGCATTCGCCAAAACGTACAACGACGCGGTTATAGCAGTCGGATGCGTCAGTGGTCACCACATCGAAGTCGAAGTCTTCGTAGCCGCAGTAGGGTTGGTCCTTACGCAGGTCTTGCGGCAGTCCGGCTGCACGCAAGCTTGGGCCGGTCATACCGAGCGCCATGAGGCCTGACAGCGGCATATATCCCACGTCAACGAAACGCTTCTTGAAAATGGGGTTTTGCATGACGAGGTCTTGCATTTCGCCCATGTCGCGGCGGACCTTTGGAAGCTTTTCGCGAATATATTCGATGGTGCCAGCCGGGAGGTCTTGGGCGACACCGCCGGGGCGAATATACGCGTGGTTCATACGTAGGCCCGTGATACGTTCGAAAATCCGTAGGATTTCTTCACGTCCTCTAAAGCCCACAGTCATCATTGTGGTGGCGCCAAGTTCATTGCCGCCAGTACCGATGGCGACAAGGTGGCTGGCAATGCGGTTAAGTTCCATCAGGAGCACGCGGATTAACGAGGCCCGCTCGGGAACGTCATCAGTGATGCCCAGGAGTTTTTCTACCGCGAGGCAGTAGGCCACTTCCTGGAAGAAGGGAGCAACGTAGTCCATGCGGGTGCAAAAGGTGACGCCCTGTGTCCAGGTGCGGTACTCCATATTTTTTTCGATGCCCGTGTGCAGGTAACCGGTATCGACTCGTGTTTCCCGCACGGTTTCACCATCGAGTTCAAGGATCAGTCGGAGCACGCCGTGGGTGGACGGGTGGACGGGTCCCATATTGAGGACGATACGCTCGTGCGTGATCTTTTCAATCTCAGCGAGCACGTCCTCCCAGTCGCCTCCTTGGGCAAGGACTTCGGGGAGTTCTTCAATGTTGAGGCCCGCAGCGGAGGTAGCTGCGTGGAATTTGGCGTCGTGAGCATTCATTAGTTGTATGACCTCCGCGTGTCGGCAGGCGGTACGGTTGCTCCCCTGAATTGGACGGGGATACCGCCCAGCGGGTAGTCCTTGCGTTGAGGGTGCCCTACCCAGTCGTCGGGCATTGCTGTGCGTGTCAGGGAGGGGTGTCCATCAAAGACGATGCCCAGCAGGTCCCATGTTTCGCGTTCCTGCCAGTCATTAGCTGGGTAGATGGCAACGACGGAGGGGATATGGGGGTCGGTGTCAGGACAGGTGACTTCAAGGCGCAGCATCCGGTTGTGGGTGATGGACTGCAGCGGGTAGATGGCGTGTAATTCACGGCCTGTATCGTGTGGGTAATGCACGCCGTTGGTGCCCAGGCATAGTTCAAAGCGCAGATCTTGGTCGTCACGCAGCCACTGGCAGACGCGGCGAATATGGGGGCGTGCAATGAAAATGGTGAGTTCGCCGTGTTCGACGACGACTTTCTCAATGACGTCACCAATGCTCAGCCCTGCCTCGGTGATAAGTTCTTCGAGGATATCAACAACCGTGTCGAACCAGGAGCCGTAGGGGCGCGGGCTTTCACCAGGCAGGTAGGCGTGGGTGATAAGGCCACCAAATCCTGTGGTGTCCCCTGCGTCAGAGACACCGAACATGCCGTGCCGGTGAGCGATGGGTTCGGCTGCGGCAAAACCGCGCGTGGCCTCGGCAATATCAGCGCCGTCGACGGGGCTTGTGGTCAGCTCGTCGCTCATGCCAGCAGTCCCTTCATTCGGTGGGTGGGTGTTGCGGCCAATGCCGCTTGTTCAGCTTTGCGCGCAATTTCGCGACGGTGGGCGCCCAGTGGTTCCTTGCCAATTTGTTCACGCAGCGTCAGAATTGCGTGAATCAGAGCTTCGGGGCGGGGTGGGCAACCTGGCAGGTAGACGTCAACAGGGACGATGTGGTCGACACCTTGGACGACGGCGTAGTTATTGAACATGCCGCCCGAGGACGCGCATGCCCCCATGGAGATCACCCATTTCGGTTCAGGCATTGAGTCGTAGACGCGGCGCACGATGGGTGCCATTTTGTGGCTGACGCGGCCAGAGACGATCATGAGGTCAGAGTGGCGCGGCGATGCGCGGAAGACTTCAAGACCGAAGCGCGCCATGTCAAAACGAGGGGTGCCTGCGGCCATCATTTCAATGGCGCAGCATGCTAGGCCCATGGTGACAGGCCATTGGCTGTGTTTACGTGCCAGGCCGAGGACTTTTTCGACGCTGGTCAGGGCGATGCCCGCGGGAATACTCTCTTCGAGTCCCATAGTTTCTCCTCAGGCTTTCTCAGTAGTCGAGGCCGCCGCGGCGCCACTCGTAAATGTAGGGGACTGTGATGAGCGCAATGAAGGTCAGCATTGCGACCAGGCCAAAGAGACCAAGCTGGTTAAAGCTCACTGCCCACGGGTACATGAAGACCACTTCAATGTCGAAGATGATGAAGGTCATGGCCACCAGGTAGTAGCGAACGGGGAAGCGTCCCGCATCAAGTTTGTCTGACGTGGGGTCGATACCACACTCGTAGTTATCGGCTTTAGTGCGCGATTTTTTGGAAGGGCCGAGGATAGCCGAAGCGCCGAGGCCACCAAAGGCCAGCACCAGGGCTGCTGCTGCCATGATGAGCAGCGGCACGTAAGGGTTCATCGTCGTTCCTCCCGTAGGTGGTGTTGTGGTGACAGGTGGGTCGCGGTGTCGATGGTGGTCATACGGGTCTCACCATCTTTGAGGCCGCGGTGATAATTCGGTCGTCGATATCTCCGCCGTTTCGTTCGTATCCGTCGGAGAGCAACTTGTGGACGAGGCGCATCAGGCGTGGTATCGGCAACCCGTAGGTGGTGCATAGGTGCATAATCTTTGGGTTTTCGATCAGACGCACGAAAATGCGACCAAGCTGGTAGTAGCCGCCGTATTCGGCGCGCATTGCCTCGGGGTAGGCAGACAGTGCCCGGTCAATGCCAACACGACTGGTGCGTCCCATGGCTTGGGCGATGGCGTCGGCTGCGAGGCGGCCTGCCTTCATACCTGGCGCAATCCCTTCACCGTTGAAGGGGCTAACCATGCCGCCCGCGTCACCAACGAGGAGCAGGCCCGAGGCGTAGTGCGGTGTGCGGTTAAAGGACATGGGCAGGGCCGCACTTGCCAGAGATCCCACTTGGTTATCGGGGGTGAAGCCCCACTCCTGGGGCAGGTTCGCAGTCCAGTCAGCAAAGACTTTGCGGTAGGGCAGGTGTGTGGCACGCGCATTGGAGGCAACCGACCCTAAACCGACATTAACCAGGCCGTTACCGAGGGGGAAAATCCAGCCGTATCCTGGCAGCAGGTCTGATTGACCGGGTGTGCCAGCCCATAATTCCAGGTGGGATTCCATCCATTCTTCGTCACCTCGTGGTGATCGGAAGTAGGTGCGGGCTGCCACTCCGATGGGCCGTTCGGGGTCTTTTTCAACACCGAGGCTGGTCGCTAGGCGTGCGGATACGCCGCCCGCGTCCACAACGAGTTTGGCGCGCACGGCGCCTTCAATTGCCGTTTTTCCGCGCCCGTGGCGCGCGGTAACGCCGGTGACGCGACCGGTGGCATCTTGTATGGCGCCTGTTACGGTGTATCCGAGGCCAAGGCGTGCTCCCGCTTCTTCGGCACGTTGGACAAGTGCGTGGTCAAGGTCAGTACGTGCGCGTGCCATTCCGTAGCCTGGGAGGCTTTTTTGGTCGGGCCATTCCATTTGGACACGGTGTCCACCACCGATGACGGTGAGACCTCGGTTGCGTATCCACCCGGTGGTATCAACCCCCATCAGGAGCAGTTCATGTACTGCTGCGGGTGTGAGGCCGTCGCCGCAGACCTTATCGCGCGGGAAGGTGGCTTTGTCGAGAAGAAGAACGTCGATACCGAGCGTGGCGAGGTGATAGGCCGTTGAGGCTCCTGCAGGGCCAGCGCCGACGACGACTACCTCTGCCGCAGCGCCTTCGCCCAATTCCTCGCGCACTGAGTGTCCTTCCACGTCTTTTGTGTTTGCGGCGCACAGTGCACCGCAGTCCAAACGTTTACCCTAGCGGCATTTATGAGGCACTCGTGCAATATGGCGTCTTTCCGGCCTTTTTCGGTCTTCTTAGGGCGCACTAAGCTGAGAATTAGACACCAATTGCGAAACACTATTCTTTCGCAATTCCCGCAGTGTTCCCCAGGTCACGAGGAGATACTTCGTGACCTCGCTAAGCCTTATAGGCACGGTGAAGCGCAACGATCCCACCGGTCAGGTTCTTGTATTCCACGCGACGCCAGCCAGCCTCGGCAATCATCCGCGCGACACCGCGTTGATTGGGCCATGCACGGATCGATTCCACCAGATAGTCGTAGGCAACGTCATCGGATGATGCCAACGACGCTAGGCGCGGCATGACATGGTCAAGATGCAGGTCGTATAAGCGCTTGAACAGTGGGTTGACCGGCGTCGAAAACTCGGACACTACCAGGCGGCCTCCCGGTCGCACCACGCGCAACATTTCGTGTAAGGCCAGCGCCGGGTCAGGAATATTGCGCAAACCATACGAGATAGTGACCGCATCGAAAGTGTCGTCCTCGAAATCGAGGTCCATGGCGTTGCCTTGGACAAATTCCAATTCCGGGTGACGGCGCCTCCCTACCTCAATCATTCCGGCAGAAAGATCACAGGCCACCACGTGCGCCCCAGATGCCGCTAAAGCAGCAGATGATGAGCCTGTTCCCGCAGCGAGATCGAGGATTTTTTCTCCTATGTCAGGTGCAACCGCATTTCGCAACGCACGTAGCCACACATGGTCCATACCGCCAGTGAGCAGCGTATTTGTCAGGTCATACCGCGCGGAGACATGGTCAAACATGGAGGCAATATCGGCGGGGTCTTTATCAAGATCAGCGCGACGCACAGCGGCAGCGTCACAATCGTCATGGCTCGTCATAGTGACATTTTCCCATGCCAATCGTGTACTCTTCGCGCCAGTCCGTGCCAGGGGCGCCTCAGGCCATTAGCATGGTGCCATGTCTGACGTTTCAACTCCCGCCCTCCCCTGCCTCGATATACGCGTCGCACCGCTACCTGAGCGCTTTGATGACGTTGCGCTACGTGACATGGTGCCCACATCGCGTGGTGTTCTAGCGTGGTGGTCACCCGAGCGTACGCTCATCGGGTGGGGTTGCGCACTACGCATCGAGGTTGAGGGGCGTCATGCCATTCGCGAGGCAGGGCGTCGGTGGGATCAAGTACGTCGCAACGCTCACCTGCGTGCGCCCGAAGGTGCACCCCGCGCACCAATCGCCTTTGGATCCTTTGGTTTTGCGTGGGCAACACCCGGCATGCTCATCGTACCTAAGCTCACACTCGTTGAGACTCCCCATGGGCGCTACGTCATCACTGCCTCAGATATGGCCACGGCGCAGGCACCTGACCCCATTGTGGCCTTGGACGCCGCCTACGAGCAGGTGAGCGCCTCCCCCGTGAGCACACCACAGGGGCTGTGGACCGAAGCAGGCCGCATGAGCCAGTCGAAGTGGACAGAATCGGTGCGTCGACTGATTTCTCGTTTGCGTAGCGGTGGTGCATCAAAGGTCGTGATGGCCCGCGATATGGTCGTTTCAAGCGCCTTACCTTTTGATGAGCGTTACCTTCTGGCACGCCTGAACGAGCTGTACCCCACAACGTGGACCTACGCCGTTGAAGGCCTTATTGGTGCAACCCCAGAGATGCTCGCGTCCATCACCGACGGCGTGCTGACATCGCGGGTACTAGCGGGCACGAGCACCGACGGTGATGGGGACGCGTTGATGGCCAATATGAAGGAACGCACCGAGCATCTTTTAGCTGTCGAATCGGTGGCTCGCGCCCTGTCACCGCTCGCCGAGACCCTGGAAGTTCCTGACGAGCCAACACTTTTGGCACTGCCTAATGTTCTTCACCTTGCCACCGATGTGAAGGCCCAGCTGCGTGAAGGCAATGTTTTGGATGCGGTTGCAGCTCTACACCCCACTGCCGCCGTTTGTGGCACGCCCACGCCATTGGCTTTCGATCTCCTCCTCACCTTTGAAGACACCCGGCGTGGACGCTACTCAGGTCCTGTGGGGTGGATTGATGCTGCTGGGGACGGAGAATTTGGTATTGCGTTGCGTTGTGGTCAACTCAGCGACGACGGCACATCCATCCGCGTCTTCGCGGGTAGCGGCATTATGCCCGATTCCGTACCTGAAGCGGAACTTGCTGAGACGCGAGCCAAGATGCGGCCAGTCCTTGACGCCTTGGGAATCTAAATACGCCTCGGGTCCAACCCCAACCGGTGAGTGTCGTCACTGGCAAGGGGTGGACCCGAGATGCTATTGCGGCATGACAACGCGCTGTTGCCCTGGAAAAGATATGCGGTGGGTGTCTGCGTTTAACACGTGGCCACTTTCGGAAGGTGTGCCGCGTATGGCCGGTAGGCTGCGCCGGGCAGGTGTGCCGCCACTGTGGAAACGCGGCGGCCCTGCCAACGGGGTGTGCGGCTACTTCGATTGCAGCGTCGCTTTGACCTCGCTCACCTGCCCATTGCGGACAACGGTCAAGGTCACCTCGCTGCCGCCGGTGTAGCGACGCACGTATCCCGATAGCGCTTTACCTGAGGACACCGCTTTACCGTCGACTGCAATAATCGTGTCACCCACTTGCAGGCCCGCACGGTCAGCAGCGCCACCGGGGGTCAAAGTCTCGATTTGGGCGCCTGCCTTGGTTTCTGAGCCGACATTTACGGCCGCGGTCTTTATTGTGACGCCGAGGACCGCATGGTCCACACTGCCAGTGGCAACGAGTTGTTCCACCACAGAAACCACCAGGTCAGAGGGGATGGCAAAGCCTAGGCCAATAGAGCCCGCCGTTGACGACGTGGTGCCTGCCATTGAGGCAATCGAGGAGTTAATGCCGATCACGGCTCCGGCGGCATCAAACAGTGGCCCACCCGAGTTCCCAGGGTTAATGGAGGCATCGACCTGGATAGCGTTGGTGATCACGGTGTCGGCAGTGGTGACTTGCTGGGTGTTACCTTCGGGTAGTTGACCGAAAGGATCGAGTGGATCTGACTGGCTCTGATCGGTTGTCGAGACCTCGACTGGGCGATCCAGCGCAGAAATAATGCCGGTAGTTACCGTATTCGACAATCCCAGTGGCGAGCCAATCGCCATCACTTCTTGTCCTACGCTGAGACTTGAACTGGACCCAAAGGTCGCTACCGTCAAGTCGTTGGGGGCGTTGACAAGGCGAACGACAGCAAGGTCAGTGCTTTGATCGTAGCCAACCACTGTGGCATCAAAGATACGTCCATCCGATAGCGTCACTGTGATCTGCCCATTGGCTTCTAAAGCGGTGGAGATGACGTGGTAATTGGTCACGATGGTGCCCCGCGCATCATAGATGACGCCAGAACCCATGGAGCTTGACGTGCCGGAGGCATTGATGGTGACAACTGCTGGGGAAACCGCCGAGGCCACGGCCTGCCAATTCGCAGATACGCCGCTGGTATCAAGGCTTGCCGCCATCTGGGTTGCAGCCACTGTATTAGTAGTGTTCTGATCCGACGTTGCAGGTCCAAAACCGTTATTCACAGCCAGTACGGTACCTGAAACGGAAAGGCCTGCAGTCACAGCCATTGCTGCGACCAGAGAACCCCATCCGGGGCCGCCTTTGCGTTTCGTCTTCGTGGGTGCGGCCGGTGCGGCTCCGTTGCCCGAGGCGACGCCGGGTCCTAGGAAAGCGGAGCCTGGCGTTAATGGCAATTGGGCAGACTGTGCTGCGGATGTTCGTTGTGTGCCTGTGGGCGCTGTTGATGCCGCATCCGTACCGATTGTCCTTGGGGCCATATATGGTGATGCCGCGCCAGTTGATGCCCCGCTCGGAAATGCAGCACGAGGGGCGGCAGCACCAGCTGAGTCAGCAACAGCGGAAGCAGCGTCGGTAGCTACCGCACCTGTGGGGGCCGCGCCGGGCAATGGTGAAATGGGCGAAGGGGCACCTTCTGTCGCCACTGGGGGTGGAGTTGCATGGCTAGGGCCTTGAGGAGATGCTTCAACCTGTTCAGGTGCAGCCTGCGTGGAGGTGTCATGGTTCGACGGCTCGGTTGTGGACGGCGAATATGCGGCGGTGGCCTGCGGAGCAGTCGCCGACGCCGCAGGATCGACGTTGTGGCGCGACATATCCTCGTTGTCCTGGGCTGGTTGCGCGTCATTCGACCACCGGTGATTCGCGTCAGGCGCTGGCCATTGTCCCGCCCAACGTGGAGTATTGTCGCTCATAGTGCCTTCTTTCAACTCTCGTTCATTACGCGATGTCATTAGTGTGCCCCCTAATATTGCCCATTGGCTGGAGCACTCCTGAACGTTAGCTGTGAATCTAAACCTCTGATCGTGGCGTAAAACTCAGGATCATCCACAACTGGTACGTGTACCACGCTCAGCCCAGTAATCGCCTCGTCAAATACGGACACCAGCGACCCTGGTGTCACCTTCCGATACGCCACCTGATAGGCGGCACACAGTGCTTCCACGGATGTTGATTGGGCTGTTCTAAACCAGCGGTCAAAAACAGGGCGAGGGGCACGACCATGCTCAAGTGTGCCAAAGATCGACCCACCATGATCATCTACCACGATAATCTGCAGGTTGGGGCGCACTTCATCAGATGGGATTGCCAGAGCGCCCGCGTCGTGGAAGAAAGTTAAGTCCCCCATCACGGCCCGAGTTGGCGTGCCTGTAGCCAATGCTGCACCGATGGCAGTGGCAACTGTGCCGTCAATCCCCGCCAATCCACGATTCATGATGACCCGTGAAGGCCCCGCTCCCTGACCCACCAGATCAAGGGCACGCACTGCATTAGAGGCCCCCACAACAAGATAGCGATCAGCAGCGCGCCACACGGAACGAGCAACCGCGAGCGCGCTGCCGCACCCACGTGGCGTATCCAATAGTGCCTCGATGCGCGCATGTTCTTCCTGTGCCGCCTGGCGCCACCGAGGAAGCCACGTGTCGTCAGCGTGGGCAGCCGTGGGCGCAGCAAGGGCAGTGACCACCGCATCAGCCTTACCTGCCACATCGGGCCACGGCAGATGCGGGCTATGGACAACCAGGCGCACCTGTGACGCGAGAAGACGTTGAACGATGCGGGACAGTGTGGGGCGGCCAGTAAGTACAACCTGCTCAATATCAGAGACAAGCTCGGGCCGGGAAAGCAACGACTGCGGGTGAGCAAGCGCGCCCTGTGGCAATGCACCTACTTCAGAAAGTAATGGAATCCCCGCCTTATTCGCCCAGTTCACAGCCGCAGCATCCGCGCCATCACCTGCGAGGACAACAGTGCGCGCCTTCGTGTCCACCACAGATTCCCATGCCCACAGGTGTGGCGAACGGCTATACAACTCAGGTACGGCGCCAGGAATATCTGCAATAAAGGATAGTAACGCCTCAGCTGAAGATTCAGGATCTGGCTGTAACGGCTCACGCATCCCCACATTGAGGTGGACCGGCCCCGGGGTGCTACTCACTTTCCCAAGGGCAGTGGCGCATGCCCGCGCCATAAGAGATGGGAACTGTCCAATATCAGAGCCAGCTGGAATATCCCAGTAGTGGCGGACATGAGAGGCAAAAATACCCGCCTGATCGGTCGTTTGCGAGGCGCCCACGCCACGCATTTCAAAGGGACGGTCAGCGCTGAGCACAATGATAGGAAGATAGGCGTGGGAGGCCTCGGCAATACCCGCATGGAGCTCAGCGACGGCAGTCCCGGAGGTGGTCACAATGGCGATGGGGACACCTGCAACAACGTTACCCGGGGTACGCAACGAGGCGGCACCGCCTCGACTCAAGCCCACCGCAAGGAAGGCTGCCGAACGTTCGTCGAGGCGCACATGGGTGCGCAGCGCACCTGCACGACTGAGGACGTCAAGGGCATAGGCGAAGGGGGCGCTGCGCGAACCTGGACAGTACACGACGTCGGTGACACCGCAGGCGATAAGGGCTGACAGAAGTGCGGCCGCACTCAGGCAGCTATGTGGCCATCCACGCACGCCACTATGCCCCGTGCTTTCAGGGTGTGTCATTGACCTTCTCCCTTGCTGTATTCACATATGGCGTCCAGGCGTTCAAGCCAGCGGCATAGAATGCCGTCAGGCAAAGGCTGGGCGTCGATATAGTTCTCATCTACTTCGATGGGCCGCACAGCAATATGCCCGTCTTCAACGCGCAAACCATTGACCGTGACATCTGCGGCAAGGAGCTGCATGGTGGCCAGGCCACATGCCAGGGGCGTACCATCTGCCGGGTATCTTAGGCAGCTTGCCGCGCGCACACCTGCAGCCAGACCGATCGACGTTTCCAAGGCTGAGGAAATCACCGCAGGTAGTCCAAAGTCGGCTGCCAAAGCCACGGTGGCTTCGATACCTCCCAGGGGTGCAACTTTCAGCACGACAACGTCTGCTGCTTCTTTGCGGAGAACCTCCAGTGGATCTGACGCGAGGCGGATACTTTCGTCAGCAGCGATGGGCACGTTTTGACGGCGCCTCAACTGCGCTAATTCGTCCACAGTGGCACATGGCTGCTCAGCGTATTCAAGTCCGCCAATCTGGTGCGCAGCATCATTGAAATGCGCCAGGGAGCGTATCGCTTCGTCAAGGGTCCACGCAGCATTGACATCGACACGTATGCGGGCTTGTTGTGTGCCGACCGTGGCGGCAAGGGCAGCGGCCACGGCTTCAATACGTTCACAGTCGGCTGCATGTGTCACACGAGGATCAGCGACTTTCACTTTCGCAGTGGCGCAGCCGCCGGAATCCACGACGCGGCGGTAGGCCTCGTCAGGTGGACACACGGGGATGGTGACATTAACGGGGATGCGTTCACGCAGTGGTGGTGGCGCCTTTTGGGTGGCCCCAGTGATGGCGCTGTTCAGCCACGGCAGGCACTGGGAGGGCGTGTAATTCCAAAAAGGTGCGGCCTCGGCCCACCCTGCTTCGCCGTGCAGGAGGATTCCTTCACGGCTGGTGACACCGCGAAATATTGTCATCAGCGGGAGGTGGTATATCAGGACTCGGTCCACTTCCGACAGGAAACGACGCACATGCAAAGGCAAAGAACCAAGGGGGATGTCGGCTATTGCCGGGACGACTGCTTCCTGTCCTTCTTCACGCACTCCCCTATTGTCTCACTCTGCTACCCATGCTCGGCCACGCGCCAACGATTCGGCTCATGCGCTGGATGTGACTGACGAAGCAACGTGTGACCATTCACACCTGGACCTATTCGCATATCGTGGGCCACATCCGTAATGGAAGGCGTAAGTGTTTAACGCTGATCAACAACCATGCCACAGCGTGGCGCCAGCATCACATGCCCGTGGCACTGCGCGCCATCGACCAGGTCACGACCAACAATACCTGTCAGTTCCACTGCCCGATCACTGTGGTTGAGCAAGAAAAGGAAGTTTCCACGACGCTGCGCCTCCACACCATCGGGTAATCCATCGACCACTGGCCGCACACGCCCATAGGCACCCACCACGTCAAGGAGTGCCCGCCGTGACAGCGCATCAAGATCACACGCCACATACCAGGCGTTGCCTCCACCCGCATAGCTACGACGCGTAATGGCCGCCATATTGGCCAGGTCGGCGCCTCCGCCTCGTCCATCAAAGGTGGCAACCACCTCAACGCCGCTGTCATGCCAGCTGTGGGCAGCGGGAGCAATTTCCTCAGCCCATTGCCCTGCGCGCAGGTCCGGGGCAGGCGTGCCGAGGCGGTCGGTCGCTCTGCGCAGCGCATCCGCATGCGCCTCCACACCAATCCACTCGCAAGCTGCAGGAGTGCCAACGGCGCGGCTCAGTCGGTTGACGGCATCTCCACGCCCGTTAGATGCTGCGCTGAATGACTCCACCGCTCCGGTGAGTGCCGCATGCTCGATCACACGCACACCCAGCAGTTGCCTGGCTGATCCGAGATATCCGTCGGGTACGGCTCCAAGGTTCCGGTCCACAACAGCAGTTGGCCCTTCGATGAGCACTTGCGCTCCCGCCTCAACGGCGGCCTGCAAGCGGCGCGTGAGGTCCGGTGAATCAATAAAGTGCTCAGCAACAATGATGACTCGATAGGCGGACAGATCAGCGTGATCTCCCACAACATCAACAGCAATACCGGCTTCCCACAGGCTGCGGTGCCATGCGCGGGGACGCTCGAAATGTGTTCCTTCCACTGGGCCGATCGCGGCGTTGAAAGCCCACATTGACTGCCAATCCATTACGACCGCCACATCGGCACGGTATGGCGCATCCATCACTGGGGCAAGGCGGGAGAGCACCTCACCGGTGCGCACAACCTCGCCCCAAGTACGACTGTCCTTACCGCTGTGGGGAACCATGGCCGCATGGAAGGTTTCAGATCCACGCAACGACTGGCGCCACTGGAATTGCAGTATGCCGTCGGCACCGTGAGCCATACGCCCCAGCGTCCACAGAAGGTATTGGCCAGGTCGTTTCGGCGAGTTTCGTTGCCGCCACTGCACGGCGGACGGGGATTGTTCCATCAGCAGCCACGACGACCCATTGGCCAAGCCACGCATAATATCTCCCGCCCATGCCACCGAGTGCGCAGCAGCAGGATCTGCTGGATCCGGGTAGGAGTCGTCCGAAATGATGTCGACTTCGCCCGCCCATTTTTGGTAGTCAAGGCGCGGAAAATCACCCATGAAATTCGTGGTGACGGGTGCTGACGAATACTGGCGGATAATGTCGCGCTCAGCAATCATCAGGGACAGGAGATTGTCGTTAGAAAAGCGACGCCAATCTAATGCGTGGGCAGGGTTGTGGAAGGTCGGCATGGCGCCCGGCGCTCCGACCTGGTCAAAGGCCGTGTAGCGCTGTGACCAAAATGCTGTACCCCATGCAGCGTTGAGGGCGTCGATACTGGCGTAGGTGTCACGAAGCCAGGTACGAAAAGCTTCCACGCACTCGTGGCAGAAGCATTCACTGACGTGACATCCGTATTCATTGCTCACATGCCACATGACGACGCCGGGGTGGTCAGCAAAGCGCTGGGCAATGGCCCGTGTCAACCGCTGCGCAGCACCTCGAAAAACCGCTGACGACGGACAGTACTGTTGGCGCGACCCGAATCCTAAGCGGACTCCGCGCGCGTCAACTGGCAAGCTGTGGGGATATGTGGCTGCCATCCATGCTGGCGGCGATGCGGTACCTGTCGCCAAATCCGTTGCAATCCCTGCGGCATGGAGGCGCGTAATAATGTCCTCAAGCCAGTCAAAGTCGTAGCTGCCTTCGCTGGGTTCAAGGAATGCCCACGAGAAAATGCCAAGCGACACCAGGTTAACGCCGGCTTCCTTCATGAGGGTGATGTCGGCGTCGATGGTGGCGCTATCCCATTGTTCGGGACTCCAGTCGCCACCATAAGCGGGAGTGGTGAGCATGGGACGCATATGTACTCCTTTGTGCTGCACGGTCACACAGGAGGAAATCTAGCCTTTGACGGAACCTGCCGCCAGTCCTGACTGCCAGTAGCGTTGCAAACCGAGGAACAAAATGATCAATGGAATAACGCCCATGAGCGCACCCAGCATCACCGCACCTCGTTTGGGTGCAAAGTAGCTCATCATGCCATAAAGGCCTAGTGTCACTGGCTTAATTTCCTCAGAGGAGACCATCATGAGTGGCAGCAGGAAGTTATTCCATGTTGCCACAAATATGAACAGGAAGATTGTCACCATTGCGGGTGCAAGGATACGCAACACCATCGTGAAGAAGATGCGTGCTTCCCCCGCGCCGTCAATACGCGCCGCCTCGATTAATTCGGTGGGAACTGAGCTTTGAGCGTAGACCCGTCCGAGGAAAACACCGAAGGGGCTAATACATGACGGGATGATGATGGCCCACGGTGTATCGGTTATCCCAATATTGTGGAAGATCAAGTACAGGGGAATGGTGAGTAGGGCGGCTGGCATAAGCAGGCCAGACATTATTAGACCTAGGGTCACGCCTTTGCCGCTGAAATTGAATTTCGCCATCGCGTAGCCAGCCATCACAGCCAGCAGTGTCCCAACGACACCAGAAACGGTGGAATACATGATGGAGTTCAGGACCCACCGCCAGAAGTTGTTATTGGTCCATGACATCAGCGAGTCATAGTTGGCACCAAGGTTAATGGTGTCCAACAGCAATCCCGGTGTGGAAACCAGCTGTTCATTCGTCTTTGTCGAGGCGATGACAAGCCAGTAGATCGGGAATAGGAAGTAGATGAGGACCAGGCCAAGCAAACCGATGGTGATGAGGCGCGCCGCAGGCGTTGGGGCAAGCGAGCGCATGGGCATCCCCTCGATGGAAGGGATGTACTGGCGACCATCGGGAAGGGTTTTTTTCTTGATTCTCATTGGGAGATCTTCCTTTCCACCCAGGCGTAGATCACAGCAAGCGAACCTGCGACGATCGCCATCATGATCGATACGGCAGCTGCCGGTCCGTCACCGCCGGGCGAAATATTGCCAAACATCGTGTTGTAGGCCATTTGCATTGGCGTGTAGTCCAGGCGCATCCACGGATTCACCGTTGCCATCACCGTTGGTTCGGAGAAGATTTGGATGGTTCCGACAATGGAAAGCAACACAGTCAGCAGTACTGCACCGCGCACCATAGGGATTTTCACCTTGGTGACCACTTGGAAGCCAGTAGCCCCGTCGATACGGGCCGCATCATACAGTTCAGTGGGGATCGCTTGGAGTGCTGCTAGGAAGATCAGCATGTTATAGCCGGTGTAGGTCCATGTCGTCATATTCGACATGGAGAACAGGACAATGTTTTCGTGAAAGAAGTCAACAGGTACACCGATGGCATTCAATGCGCGCACGATGGGTGAGATTTCTGGCGTGTAGATATACAGCCAGATCATTGCCGAGACAATACCTGGGATGGCAAATGGGAGGAAGTATCCCAAGCGGAATAAGGTGACGCGCCGGATGAGGAAGGAATCCAGGACCAACGCCAAGGCCAGTGCGGACAGGATCATAAACGGCACTTGGACGATGGTGTAGGCAATAACGCGCCCGATGCCCATCCAAAAGGCGGAGCTGGTCGCCACGTTAATGAAGTTGTCGAGGCCAACGAACTGGTTGGTCAGCTCACCAGAACCGTAGAGTCCGCCTCCGCTTGCCACCTGCTGGAAGAAGGAGGCGTAGATGGAGGCGATGATTGGCACAATGAAAACAATGACGAAGCCAATCACGAATGGCAGCAGGAACATCCAGCCGGTGATCGCGTCGTGCATTTCGCGGATGCGGCGGTTAATGCGTGGGGGAAGTTGCTCTTCTGGAGGCAGATCTTCGGGAAGGTCCGAGGGCACATCTGTGGGACTTTCCAAAGGAAGGTCTAAGGGCGTATCTACGGGAAGATCAGACGGCAGATCAGCGGGACGCTCTGGGGGAAGGTCTGGGGCGTGTGTTTTGGAGGTCACGAGCTACCTCGTATATGTCTCGACGGTGATGGGTTGTGGCGATAGATGGGGTTGTGGCAGGTGGGAGGCACTCTCGGTGTCGAGAGTGCCTCCCACCATGCTATGCCGTGGTGATGTGTAGACGTGTCACTCTGCAACCGGCAGGTTCAGCGACTTGAGCACTGAAACCGATTCAGTTTGGGCGGCCGCGAAGATGTCGGCAACCTTGGCGTTGCCTTGGCCGACCTCGCCGCCGACAGCGACCATCTTTTCGGCAACTGCAGAGAAGCCGGGGATGAAGCCGAAGTCAGGGTTGAGGGTCTGGTTGGCATCTGCCAGCACTGCGAAGACATCCTGCCCACCGAATTGACGCTTGGTCTTTTCGGGGGTGACGACGTCACCCTTGGCTGCAACGACGAGGCCCTGTGTGGCCAAATCAGCAGTCTGAGTGTTGAACCAGTTGTTGAATTCCATTGCTTCTGCCACGTGTGCGCAGCCCTTCATGACTGCCACACCGGAGCCACCGTCAGGACCGGTCTTGACGCCTTCACCGAAATCGGGAAGGAGGGCAACCTGCCAGGTGCCTTCTTGATCTTCAGGGATGATCGAATCGAGGAAGAATCCTGCTTCCCATGCGGCACCGATATTACCGATGAGTTTCTTGTCCTTGAGTGCTTGGTCGTAGCTTTCGGTCCAGCGTTCTGTGACTAGGGCAGCGCCGGAGTCAATCATTTCTTGCCAGAATGCGGAGACAACTTCAGCGCCCTCGTTTTGGACGTTGACCTTCCACTGGTCACCTTCTGCGGAGTACCAGGGATCACCCACCGCTGCAGCCTGTGCAGCAAGGAAGTGGGAGGATTCGTCGGTTTCGAAGGCGAGGATGTGCTTGCCTTGGGCAGCAGCCTTCGTTGCTTCTTCCTTCAGTTCTGCCAAGGTGGTGGGAACCTTCAGGCCAAGCGCGTCGAATTCTGCCTTGTCGTAGTAGTAGACGAGGGGGCCGGTGTCCTGAGGTAGGCCGACGACTACACCACCGACGGACATTTGTCCGTAGGCGCCGGAGTAGTTGTCCTTGTATTTTTCAGCCTCGGTGGTGACATCTTCGACGAGACCTTTGACGAATGCTTCAGGCACTTCGGCATATCCGAGTTGGGCCAGACAGGGAGCGGTGCCAGCTTTGACATCGGCTTCGAGTTTCTTAGCCAATTCGCTTGCTTTACCATCCCACTTGGTGGCGGTCACGTGGATATTGGGGTGTTCGGCATTCCAGCGGTCAGCGATCTCTTGAACCTTCACCGCACCGTCGCCGTCGGGAAGACGGTGCACGTAGGTGATTTCAACCACGTCAGTGGTGGTTTCAGTCGCTGTTTGGGTTGCAGTATTGTTGCATGCGGCAAGGCCAATGGCCATGGCAGCAACTGCTCCCAGCGCGGCAACCTTTGTTGCGCGTGTACTCATGTCAACCTCTCTTCATCGAGAATAGGCGCTCACTTCTGCGTTAATAACGCCCAAACGATCATGTTCGAGCATCACAAAAAGTATATACGACGACCTCATCACTTTTTCAACTGTCAAGATTACGATTCGATTACTATTTCCCTAACGACAGGCGAATAGCACGGTTCCTGGAGGGGTCAATGCATCGGCACGAACGACTCACAGCACTTTTTGAGTACATTACGGATCACACATCTGTGACAGTTGATGAACTGGTCGCTGAAATGGGCGTATCTGCTGCAACAATACGCCGCGACCTCGACCAATTGGCATCACAACAGCTGATTGTTCGCACCCACGGTGGTGCTACGTGTTCACCCACGTCATCAGATCTACCTATTCGCTATAAAACAGGGGCAGGCAACGGCAAAGAGAAACGCCTCATCGCCTTCGCTGCCGCAAATCTCGTCTCGGCGGGTGAGATCATAGGTCTCAGTGGCGGTACAACCACCACTGAAGTCGCCCGCGAAATTGCCCTGCGCGAAGACCTCAGCCCCTCTCCGGCAGAACCCATCACAATCCTGACTAATGCCGTCAATATTGCCAATGAACTTGCGGTTCGAACGCATATTCGCGTGGTTCTCACCGGTGGCGTTGTCCGCCCATTGTCATTCGAATTAACCGGCCCTTTGGCTAAACCTGTCCTCCAGGGCCTGAGTATCGACACCCTCTTCCTTGGCGTCAACGCAATTAACCAGCGCGGCACCTATACCCATGACGATTCTGAGGCCGATATTAATGGCGTCATGGTAGATCAGGCGGAGCGCGTCATCGTCGTGGCTGATCATGCGAAACTTGGCGACCGCGCATTTGCCCGTATCTGTGGACTCGACAAGATCGACACCTTGGTAACCGGAGAAAATGCCGATCCCGAGATTGTCCGTCAGATCAAACAGGCGGGTGTGGACGTCATCCTGGTCTGAGCATCCACGTTGCGCCGCAGACTGCCTGGGATCCGCACGTAGACTGCGCGACGAGCGGCTATACCGGTACCTTCCAGATTGAGCACTACGCCCCACTTCGTCTAGGCGCGGGGTCGGCGATGACACCGCTTACGCCTCGTGCACATTACCCGGCGCACACCTCGGCATCATAGGTGACCTTCACATACAGCGGTGCATCAAAAACCCAGAAATGGCGGCTTTTCAGGACGTAGATCGCTGAAAATCCGCCATTTCATGTTGGCCTTTAGCGCCGAAAACACCTCGTGATACAGCCCTGCGGTGACGTCACAGGTCGATCCACTGGCCTTTCGACCCGTCTAAGTGCACGTCAAGGTGAAGGCCTTGGCCTGTGATCCGAGTCGATGCAGCGTTGGCCGTATTGTTGTAAACAAAGGCACGTCCAACACCGGAGTAGTAGGCGACTTCAATATCTGGGTTGGATGAGGCCAACACTGACTCCCATTGGTCCTGAGCTCCCGCAGCCCACAACAGTGCACGGTGAAGCATCCGAGAGTTCTGCGTCGACCAGGTCAGACCTGCCATATACACGCTGCGTCCTTGCCCATACTCGCGCGTGGCCAAGCGGATGGCGCCGCGTTCAATCCGAAGGACAGTCGTTTCTTCATCAATTGCGAAAACGTCCCCTGGGTCTTCGCCATAGACAAAGTCACCCTCAAGGTCAGCGGTGATGAAGTGTGAGTCCACTATGCGCGGATAGCGGTCAGTTGACAATGACCATCCAATTTCGCGATCGACACCCAATACATCAGCCAGGGTGAAGTACCGGCCACTGGCAGCGTTCGTTGCACCTGTGCGTACCAGACTCTCCTGCTGCCCAAGCCATGCAGTGGGTTCCCCAACCCCAATGAAGCCACCGCCTCGTGCAACGAAGGCACGCAGCGCATCTTGCAGTTCGATACTTGCCCACTCTGGCCCACCAGCAAAGGCAGTGTGTGCAGCTCCGGCATTAATGACAACATCGACGTCGGCCAGCGCATCCCTTTGGATGACATCCGCAAAAGATATGAACTGCACATCGAAAGGCAGACCAGCCAAGGATTCAATGACCCCAAGGTAGGAGTGAATCTGTTTGTACCACAGGGCATGTGCCACCATATGGGTTTGCCAGCTGCGTAGGGCGCCCCACGCATTGAGCACCGCAACACGAATGGGGTGTACGTCGGGGCGCACTCCACCTGAGGTGTCGTGAAGAGATCGAAACTCTGCGACGATTTCTTCCATCCGGTCCAAGAACTCGGGGAATTGCAGGGTGAGTGAGAGGTATCCTCCGTAGCCCATGCGGTCAAGGGGGTTGCGCACGATTGCGCGTCGAGCAGTACGCCACGATTCTTCGGCCTCAGCCAGTGGGTTGCCACCGGGTTTGAAGACGTCGGGGAAGAAATAAGGCAGGAAACGACCTTCGGTGTATTTCACTCCTGGAATATCGGCGATCATGCGGCAGGTGGCGGCATTGCCAACCGAGCCCACAACAGCGTCCATACCGATCGACGGGAAGTAGGGGCCGTAGGGTTCCATGCCCATCCAGTTGTCTCCGAGGAACATCATTGCTTCGCGCCCATTGGCATGGGTGATGTCAACGAGTTCTTTGGCAGCTTTGGCTACGCGGCGTGCAGTGAAATCAATCCAGTCACGGAAGACCTGTCGTACAGGTCGAAATGGGGTGTTATACCAGCCTGCGTCAACGAAATCTTCTGCGCATAGCGCGTATCCATATTCTGCTTCGAAAGCTTCCATGGCGGGAACGGAGACTGAGGCGGAGTACCCAAACCAGTCAACGTAGCCTTCCCGTCCGCGTTCGTCGAATGCCAATGTGAAATGGTAGAAGAAGGTGGTGAATCGTACGACGTCGACATGAGGATTTGCCTCTAACCATGCGGCAAGTGCGTAACGCACGTGTTCCCAGGTCCGCGGGTAGGCGATATCGAAGGGGCGTTCTTTGACGCGTGCAGGGTCGTCAGCCCAGTCGTTGGTCAGGTAGTTATACATTTGGGTGGAATCCCATACCTGCACGGCGAGGAATGATGCGGTGTACACGTGGTAGGGGGTTGGCGAGGCGATGGTGACGATTGCGCTTCCTGCTTCCTTGGGCAGGTCGCCAACTTTAGGGACGGGGTTGGTGACGGGTAGTGCAGGGCTAGCTTGGACGCTCCATTCTTCAGGTTCAAGCACACGACCTGTTGTACGGTCGATTACTTGCCACCAGCGGGCTGTGTCACAGTCGGTGTCGGGGCGGAATTGTGCGTGGAACCAGCCGTCCATGACGTTGAATACCAGTGGCCCTTCCTGTGGTGCGGTGTGTCGCTTCGACAGGAGGTATTGGCGGACACGTTCTTCTTTAGCTTGCTCAGCCCAAGCTTCGTCTCCGCGTGCGGGGAAGTACGTGCTGTATACCTTGGCGAATCCTCGGTCGACCCAGTCGGGTAATTCGGTGCCATCTGAGTTTCGTACTGCGTCGGCACCGAGTCGTTCAACGAGGGTGCGCACCTCTTCGTCGATACCTGTTTCGATGGGCAGGGTGAGGCGGCCTGCGCGCATTGGAGCACTCATGTCTTTCTCCGCTTCTTTGGGGTGGGCGTAAAGGTGCGTGACCTGGGCGTTATTCAACTGCGATCATACTGCGTTGTTCAAAAGACAAGCAGTACGAGATTTGAGTGATATTATTCGTTTACACAGGATATCAAACATCTTCAATCAATCCTGCAAGGAGCCTTCGATGTCTATTACGACCTCGGAAATCATGACCCAACCTCAGCTATGGCGCCAGGTAACCGACATTGCCACTGATTGCCTCCCCAGTGACGGGCAGAGTCTGGCAGTCATCGGATGCGGCACCTCGTGGTTCATCGCACAGGCCTACACGGTTGCTCGCGAAAGCCTGGGCAAAGGCTTGTCGGACGCATTCACCGCAACGGAATTCCCCCTCTCACGGATCTACGACAGTGTTGTCTGCTTGTCCCGTTCAGGTACGACCACTGAAATCGTTGACCTCATGCGTCACCTCCATGAACAGGGGCGACCAGCCATTCTTGTCACCGCTGTGGGTGGTGGACCGGCAGCCCCTTATGCTCGCGAAGAAATCGTCTTTGATTTCGCTGACGAGGTTTCCGTGGTTCAAACCCGCTTCGCTACCACTGCGTTGGCATGGTTCCGCCACAGCCTTGGCCACGACATTGAGGCCGCAGCTGCCCACTGTGAAGAAGCCTTGGTCTATGCGATCCCTGACCGTTGGATCGACGCCGACCAAATTACGTTCCTTGGAATGGGTTGGACCATTGGCTTAGCAAATGAAGCCGGACTCAAATGCCGCGAGGCCTCCCAATCGTGGACCGAAACCTATTCGGCGATGGAATACCGCCACGGTCCCATTTCAATCGCTCAGCCTGGGCGCCTGACCTGGATGTTTGGCCCGCTCCCCGCAGGCTTAGATACGCAGGTGGAAGCCACGGGAGCCGAACTCGTGACCTCACAGTGGGATCCCATGGCGCATCTGGTCTTGGCTCAACGCGTTGCTGTGGCGCGGGCTGAGGCACGTGGCTTGAATCCTGATACGCCGCGCCACCTGACGCGAGCCGTCATACTCGAGGCATGACATCTTCACTGGCCATCGGTATCGACATCGGTGGCACCACCATTAAGGGGCGCGTCGTAACAAACGACGGACGTACTGTCCATCGTGCGCAGCCTTTGCCGACCCCACGTAGTGGCGCAGTCGACGTGGCCTTGGCCGCGGTACATCTCGCACAGCACTTGGTCGACGCATACCCTGACGCGGTTGCACCCGTCGGGGTATGCGCACCTGGCATTATTGACGAGGCCACCGGCGTCGGTATCCTCTCGGCGAACCTTGGGTGGCACAATGCGCCGCTACGCGACATGCTGAGCGAACACCTTGGTCGTCCAGTCGCATTTGGTCACGATGTGCGTTCTGGTGCCCTTGCTGAAGCGCTGTGGGGTGTCGTCCAACCGCACTGTCTGTACGTGGCGGTGGGCACTGGTATTGCCTCAGCGCTTGTGATCAATGGGGAGCTTGCCCCGGCAAGGCCCTGGTCAGGTGAAATTGGGCAGGTGTTAGTTACCGATCCTGATGACCCGTCGCGCCGCGTCGAATTGGAACAGGTGGCCTCGGCCTCGGCCATCGCGCGCAGGGCGGTCACATACGGGATATTGCCCGATGGCTGTGGTGCGCGCGACGTTCAAAACCTCGCTCAGTCAGATGCTCCTGGCTCAGCCCGTGCCCGCGATATTCAAGACAGTGCCATTGACTTGCTTGGAAGTGTCATCGCCACTACGCTGCATCAGGTTGGTGCGATGCCGGTGGTACTGGGCGGTGGCCTGTCGAAGGGCGGTATTGCCATTACCGGTCGACTTGCCCAGGCGATTGCCGCCTCGTGCACCATATTTCCTGCCCCTGCTGTTGTGGCAGCACGGCTCGGATCTGATTCGCAGGCGTTGGGGGCAGCAGCCTTGGCCTTTATGCAGGCCGATATTCGGCTCGTGGCCACACAGGCGGATATGTCATGATCTGGACCATTACGCCAAATCCTGCCCTTGACATTACGTGGCATGTGCCCAACTGGCAACCGCATCGCAGCCATCGGATCACCGATATTGCAGAAAATCCTGGCGGCAAAGGCCTCAACGTTGCCCGGGTCCTCGATCAATTGGGGTATCCAGTCACGGTGGCTACCTTCCTTGGAGGAGGCACGGGGCAACGCGTTGCGTCGTTGCTCAGTGAGCGCCATCCTCGCATTGCGTGCCAGTGGGTGCCGGTTACCCAAGCTACGCGCCGTTCGGTCGCCATCGTTGATGCCGACGCCACCTTGTTTAACGAGGCGGGCGCGACTGTTCCTGCTACCGCGTGGGAACAGCTACGTGACCTTGTCCGCACTCAGGTGCGCTACGGGGATGTCGTCACCATCTGCGGATCATTGCCAGGCGATACTCCATCTGGCGAGGTAGTAGCTCTGTTGAGTGCTGCCCGCGAGGCTGGAGCGGTCACGATCCTCGATACTTCCGGTCCTGCATTGGTGGAGGCAGGTCCTTATGCGGATATCCTCAAACCAAATGAGGCGGAGCTTATACAGGCCACGGGCGCGACGTCCCTTCCTGATGGCGTGCGCAGCCTTCACGAGGCCGGGGCTAGCTGGGTTGTCCTGTCGCGCGGCACCAACGGTATGGAACTCTATGCCCCGTGCGGCGCTTGGCGTGCTCATCCAGGTCAGGTATTTGATGGCAACCCCACTGGCGCAGGCGATGCCGCGGTGGCGGGACTCGCTTCGGTTATCGCCCACACATGGCAAACGGTATGTGGCGCAGACGGACAGACGACCGCTGACAACTCTGCTCAATGCGCTTTCGATCAGCATTATGCGGCACGCGACAACCAACTGATGACTCCTCAGGTGGCCGGTAACGACCGTCACCAATTACTGGCTGACGCATCGCTCGCACAGAGGGCATTGCGTGAAGCCGTCGCAATGTCCGCTGCTGCAGTGCTACGGCCTACCGCAGGTGAGATTGACACGGATATTTACCAGCGACTGCGTCAGGCAGTGACAGCTGAATTATTGCCACAGGACGTGGCTGAACGGGTGAAAGGATAGTACTCATGTTGGTCGATACCGCTCAATTGGCCCGCGAATGCGCTGTTCGAGGTGTGGGGCTTGGAGCCTTCAACGTTGTCCTCCTTGACCACGCGGAGGCCTTTGTCGACGCTGCTGAAGCCACCGGTTTACCTGTGGTGCTTCAACTGTCACAAAACGCGGTGAAATACCATGGTGGCCGACTGCGTCCTTTAGGTGCGGCGCTGCTGGAACTTGCCGCCGCCTCGTCAGCACCTGTGGGGGTACACCTTGACCATGCTGAGGATGAAGCACTGTGCCTGGCAGCCATCGACATGGGTTTTTCTTCGGTGATGTACGACGGCTCCCACTTACCTGACGACGAGAACCGTGAAGCAACTCGCCGTGTCGTGGAAGCAGCACATGCGGCTGGTGTTTCCGTTGAGGCTGAACTTGGCGAAGTAGGTGGCAAGAATGGCGTGCATGATCCCTCCGCACGCACAGATCCGCATGATGCCGCACAATTCGTTGCCGACACCGGTGTGGATCTGCTTGCTGTCGCTGTGGGATCGTCACATGCGATGGCCACCCGTGAGGCTGTACTTGACGAAGACCTCATTGCCCGTATTCATGCTGAAGTGCCTGTACCACTGGTGCTGCACGGGTCCTCTGGGGTGCCCGACGATGGGATGCGTGCAGCGATTGCGGCAGGTATGACAAAGATCAATGTGTCAACACATCTCAACGTTACTTTTACAGCAAAGGTTCGCGAAGTGTTGGCTGAGGGCCCACATCTTGTCGATCCACGCAAATACATGGGACCCGGTAATGGCGCGGTGCGCGCCGAAGTCGAGCGTCTTTTGCGGTTGTACACCCTCTAAAGAGCGGCCATCGGGAGCCCTGCAGGTGTGCGCATCAGGGGCTGCTCTCATGGTGATGTGCATGACTTGACGCTACGCACAAAGGTGAGCTGCTGACAGGCTCCGTGGTGGCAATTTCGGCGCACCGCATCACGGTATCGACGTTACTGCCTTGCAATAGTTCGTGCCGCCACACTGATGCCTATGGGGTATCGTGTGGCGGCACGCCTGTATTAGGCCCAGTCCACCCCGGCGCTCGGAAAGTAATTCCACCCGCGAGCGCGCCACAGCCTCGAAAAGCCCGCAATGCGTCGCCTAAAGGACGCCCACTGTCCTACGGCACTTCCTCTCCACGCCACTTCAGCGATCCCGTGGAGTCGTGGCAGGACGAGTTCACCAAAATGAGCACTGTTTTCAACGGTTTCTGTCCACAAACATGCTTCGACCCCTTCAATAGCCTCCGCTGGGAGTTCAGCAACCACCGTACGGCTGTCCCACTGGAGGGACTTGGCCAGCGGGACAATCCCAGCCCAGTCAAGCCCAATACTTTCATCGTCGACTTGTTTCATATCAAGGTAGGCATGGTGTGCATATGACACGATCACGCCGACCCCTCGCTGCGTGGCCTCGATGACCTGCGTCGGGTCCAGACGAGGGTCCCAGATCTGCACGAGGTCCCCAGCCTCAAGGTATGGCGCGCTTTCCTGCCAGCCGATGACACGTTGCCCGTGGGCGCGTACGCGCGCAGCAGCCATGCGGACGATGGCCTCATAGTCTCCTTCCGTGGTGGAGAAGGATTCGTCGCCACCAATGTGGATCCCTGCCTGACTGTGTGGGATAAGGGCGTCAATGGCTGCGTGGAGGAAAAGCTCAGTGTCAGGGGCGGCCGTACTCAGGGTAGAAAAGCCCACCTCGATACCCTTGTAGGCGGGCGGGCATTGTCCATTGGGGTTCAGGCCCGGCAATGCGTGAAGGGCAGCATTGGTGTGTCCGGGGATATCTACTTCGGGGATCACCTGTATGTGCCGACAGTGTGCCTGCTCAACCAGGGTGTCAAGGTCCGCCTGGCTCAGGTACCCACCTGTGGCCTCACCTACCGCAGTGTGGCCAGAGATTTCAGTGAGCGCAGGCAGTTGCGGTACCTCGTAGCGCCATCCTTGGTCGTCACTCAGGTGCAGGTGCAGAACATTGAGGGCCACGTCTGCCATAAGGTCAAGGAGCGGAATAAGTGTGTCAAGACCAAAGAAGTGTCGAACGATATCAACAGAGAGGCCGCGGTGGCGGTAGCAGGGCGCATCAACGAGGTCAAAGGAATGCGGCACTTCCGCTTCGTCGGCGCATTGGCGAAGGACGTCGAGGCGGCGGCGTGCACGAAAGGCTCCGACCTCGGTGGTGGCGTAGATTTCAACCTGCCCGTTCGCACAGCGTAGGCGGTAGCTTTCGTCCTGCTGCCATTGCGCGAGGGGTTCATTCCACTCCCAGTGGGATGGCAACGGTATGTCGGTGACACGGTGTTGGGTGACGACGAGGCTTTCCCATGTCGCATTGATCGGGTGTGGTGTGGCGGTGCAGATATACCGTGGTGCAGGGACTAGTCCTGGAAGATCTGCGATATCGTCAATTGCCACTTGCTGTGTCATTGTTGCTCCTTGTGCACATCGATGTGCGATCCTCCGACGTTGTACGACCTGCCCTGGTACCGTAATCTGCCCTCGTGATGGGAACGGCCCGCGCTGTACGACCCACCCGCGTGATGCGAACGGCCGAAATTATTTTACTGCCCCAGAAGTATTTGCGTAGTAGGCTCCGCTGGCACTTTTCGCGTTGCAGGCAGCGCTAGCCGTAGGCTTGTCCTATGAGTGCTTTAGATTTCGTGTCTGACACCTTTGATCCTGACCGTTGGCGCACCGTTGACGGGTGGGATTTGTCAGATGTGACCTACCACCGAGGTATTTCTCGCGGCATCGATATTGATGGACGCGAGCGCGGCAAGGACATGCCCGTAGTGCGTATCGCTTTTGATCGGCCACAGATTCGTAATGCTTTCCGTCCTCATACCGTTGATGAACTGTACCGGTGCCTTGATCATGCGCGCATGAGTGGGGATGTAGCTGCCGTTATCCTCACCGGTAACGGCCCCTCCCCCACTGACGGCGGATACGCCTTTTGCTCTGGAGGTGACCAGCGCATACGCGGCAACGATGGCTACCTGTACGAAGTTGAGGGTGCTGATTCTCATGCGGATTCCACTCAGCGTCGCACGCAGGTCGATCCTGCGCGGGCTGGTCGGCTCCATATTCTTGAGGTTCAGCGTCTCATTCGGACAATGCCGAAGGTGGTGATCGCTGCGATTCCTGGGTGGGCCGCTGGTGGTGGCCATTCCCTCAACGTTGTCTGCGACCTGTCGGTAGCTTCCCTTGAACATGCGGCTTTCATGCAGACTGATGCCAATGTCGGTTCCTTCGACGCGGGCTATGGTTCTGCGCTATTGGCTCGCCAGGTGGGAGATCGTCGAGCACGAGAGATTTTCTTCCTCGCCGAAAAATACGATGCCGCCACAGCACAGCAGTGGGGTGTGGTCAATCGAGCGGTGCCACACAGTGAATTGGAGGCGACCGCTTTGGAGTGGGCACGCATCATTGCCACAAAGTCTCCCCAGGCGATCCGCATGCTGAAATTTGCTTTCAATTTAGCTGACGACGGACTGGCAGGTCAGCAAGTATTCGCAGGTGAAGCAACCCGCATGGCGTATATGACTGCTGAAGCTCAGGAAGGTCGTGACGCGTTCTTACAGCGTCGACAACCCGACTGGTCGGATTACCCATACTACTTCTGAACTGTCAATACCCCAGCTGCACAGTTCAACACTGGCTTATCTGCACGCCCGCTACCCCACGCAAGGAGAAGAACCTACGGTGACTACGCGCATACTGCTCGTCCCTGGCGGAACATCCATTGGCGCTGTGGCCCTTGCTCACGCCGGCATCCACAAAATTGTGGAGCTTCACCGCGAGCGTGACGCCGCCCAACCGCACACGGTACTCACCATACGCGACCCAGCCGATGTGCCCGCGTCGACGTTACGCACTGCCGCACTGTCACCTCGTGAAGCCTTTCCCGCTGACCGCTTCCCACAGCTGGATGCCCACATAGATGACCCAGCGCTCTTTGACGGGGTGGATCTGGTGTTGCCAACCTCCGGCTCTACGGGTACGCCACGGTGGGTGGGGTTGAGTATCGAGGCACTTCTTCACTCTGCCCACGCCACTCACCAGGCATTAGCTGGGCCGGGACGGTGGGTGCTTGCGTTGCCGACGCATCACGTGGCAGGGGCGATGGTACTTTTACGTGCGGTGGCAGCGGGTTGTGCTCCACTTATTGTGGATACCACTGGCGGCTTTAGCCCTTCAGCTCTACTTCCGGCGATTCGCGGCGCCACTGGCGATCCGGCAGTGCCAGGGTACATATCCTTGGTGCCAACGCAGTTGCGCGCCTGTATGACCAGTGACGAGGCGGTGGCGGCCCTTGGTCGTATGGCTGCTGTCCTGGTAGGGGGTGCGGCCTGCCCCGATGCGCTGGCAGATGAGGCAACGGCACGTGGTATTCGCGTGGTCCGTACCTACGGGATGACAGAAACCTGTGGTGGCTGTGTTTACGACGGCTATCCCTTGCCAGGGACGACGCTAGGGGAAGTAACCTCGTTAAGTGCCCTCACCATTGCTGATCGCACAAAGCAGACTCGTACTGCGCATCCCCATATGCCTGCGCCTGCAGGGAAGGACACCACGACAATCTCCCAGACACGCGCAGGGCGCCTGAGTATTTCAGGGCCAATGGTGTTGACACGTTATCTGGATGAGGGTGGTGCTGCTGACCGTCGCACTCAGGCTTTTGTCACGCATGATACGGGAGTATTTGGCGCTGATGGGCGACTTACGGTGACGGGCCGTACTGATGATGTGATCGTCTCAGGTGGACTCAATATTTCGCCGCGTCCCGTTCACGACACGTTGTCCGCTGTTCCTCACGTTGCGCAGTGCGCGGTCCTTGGGTCAGCTGACGACCAGTGGGGGCAGGTGGTGACAGCCGTTGTCGTTCTTCATCAGCCTTTCGATGGGGTTGATGCTGCTGTGTGGGGGCCACGTCTGCGCGATGCGGTGGCGCAGCAACTCGGTGCGAAGGTCGCGCCGCGACGTTTCCTTTTCGTTGAACACCTGCCTGTCCTTACCCTTGGCAAGGTGGATCGGCTGTGGGTGCGTCGCCTCGTGGACGATACATCTGTTGCGGCGCAGGTGAAGGAGTGGCGCCGATGAGTGTACATTCGACGGGTCAGGTGACGGCGGCGTGGATTGAAGGGGCGAGGTTGCGGACCCTACCTGCTGCCGCTGCACCAGTGGCGGTTGGCACGTCGGCGGCGTATTTTCTTGGTGCTGCCTCTGTTTCGCGCGCAACCTTGGCGCTGCTCGTAGCTTTAGCATTGCAAATTGGCGTGAATTATGCCAATGACTACTCTGATGGGATCCGCGGTACTGACGACGAACGGCAAGGCCCCCCACGTCTCACTGGTGGCGGCATGGCGTCGCCTCGCACGGTATTGGCTGTCGCTGTCCTGTTTTTCCTCTTTGCAGGTATCGCTGGCCTCGCGTTGCTGTATCTTTCTGGTCAGTGGTGGCTCCTTGTCGCGGGCCTTGCCGCTGTGGTGGCTGCATGGTTTTACACCGGCGGTCGCCGTCCTTACGGCTACATGGGTGTTGGTTTAAGTGAGGTCATGGTCTTTGTGTTCTTTGGCCTCATGGCCTGTGTGGGCACGACATGGACCCAAGCTTTTGCGGCACCGTGGTGGCTGTGGTTGTTGGCCAGCGCTTTAGGGCTGATGTCTGTTGCTATGCTGATGGTCAATAACCTGCGTGACGAGGCGGGGGACCGTCTTAGTGGTAAACGCACGCTGGTGGTGCGTCTGGGTGGGCGCATTTGTCGTGGCATATATGCGGCCTGTCTACTTGCTCCCAGTAGCGCCATTGCTCTTCTCAGTGTTGTCGTGTCCTCGCCTGTCATGCCGCTCATCGCCGCTACGCTATGGCTTGTAGTGGCAAGCCGACCCGTGTTTTTATCGTTCCGTGCGCGTGAGGCACACGAATGGATCCAAGCTTTGAAGGCGACGGGGCTTGTCATGTTGCTGTGGGCTGTGGTGGTATCACTGCTCCTGTGGTGGTGGGCGTAGTGGGCCGTTACGCTTGATTCGAGCCTGCTGACAGCGTGGTGCTGCTCGCGCCGCTGTTCGATAAAGGCAGATCAGGCTCAATGAGGCGTCACCCTGGCCCATTCTGAACTTCACTACCTGCCAGAGCAGCGGCGTAGGTATCCAGAGGTGGTACCAGTTCGGGACGTCCTGGATCACACCTCATTTTGGGGCAGCCTCGGCCTGCCAAGTGGATGCAACTGTCCTAGGATCGATGCGTGCTCAGAGTTGTCCTTTTTGTTGCCTGGCTTGCAGTAATCCTTTACGCCATTGCTGACTGGGCGCGTACGCCCCAAGAACGCGTACCCGGGCCGATTCCTCGTATGTTGTGGCTGGTCATTATCATCATCACCGCACCAACCTTCGCCATTGGCGCAGTGGCATGGGTGGTCACCCGCTGGGTGAGTATTGCGGAGGAGCGGCAGGGCGCTGGACCTGTCCTTGGCGGTTTTACTCAGCGTGGATCGACAACTGCTTCGCCTGCGCCCGTCGCACCTGATGACGACCCGGAGTTCCTTTTTAAGTTGCAGCGGGACATTCAGCGGCAGCGGTCCCAAGACTCCGCACGCGATCACCGAAGCGAAGCAGGGCCGTCAGATTCACCGTTGCCTTCAGATGACAATGAAGACTCCTCTGAGGAGGGTAACGACGAAGACTCGCCCACCGCGCATTAGGGGCGTGCATTTGGGGAGCATGAGGACTTTGCCGCCGGTACGGTCCTTACGTCCGTTGAAGGAGCGTGTCTTGTCGTCGGTGATGCAGGCGCACCTTAACGTCCGTGACATGGCAGTCCTGCCGTGAGGTTTTGCTATGTGCGCAACACCTTGTCCATAGAACGTCCTTTGGCGATTTCGTCGACCAGTTTGTCGAGCACACGGATACGCCACATCAGAGGGTCCTCAATCTCTTGTATTTTTACCCCACAGATACTTCCTGTGACACGGTCAGCGTGGGGATTAAGATGCGCCCCGTCGAAAAAATCGGCGAACGTCGTTTCCTTAGCCAGATGGGCCTCAAGTTCTGCTTGGCTGTAGCCGGTAAGCCACCGTATTGCCTCGTCAACCTCTGCTTTACTGCGGCCCTTCTTTTCTACTTTCGCGATGTAGTGGACATAGACCGAGGCCACAGACATACCGTAGACGCGACTCATGGCGCTACCGTTTCAGTTCCGCATTTGAGGTACCCGGTGTCATATCTTCGGCGCCGTCCAAAAGGGCGCACGCGGGCTCATCGTAGGTGATACCCACCAACGTATTGTCTTGAAAGATAAATGACGTCACTGATGCGAGCGAGCATTGGCGGGCAAGGGGTGAATGTTGGAGGCGCTGCCCACTGGCAAAGCGCGTAAGGGTAACGACCGGCATTTGATGCGACACCAATAGTGCTTCGTGTCCTTTGGCACGCTGAAGTGCCGCCGAGAGCGCGGCGCGCATCCGTAGCGCAACATCATCGTAGGGTTCACCCCACGACGGTGTCATAGGGTGACGGTAATATTTCCAGTTCCGCGGGTGGGCTAGCTGCCACCGGTTCGCATTGACCGCCACGCCTTCGAATACTGAGGATGCTTCAATCAGGCGAGGATCAGTGTCGATAGGAAGGTCGTAGGCGCGCGCTGTGGGGGCTGCCGTCTGCTGTGCCCGCAGCAGCGGAGAGGCAATCACAGCGACAATATCGCTACCGCGGTTGACAAAATCTTGGGCGACAGTACGGGCCATCATATGGCCGCGTCGCGTGAGTCCAAAGCCGGGTAGCCTCCCGTAGAGGAGTCCCTCAGGATTATCCACTTCGCCGTGGCGCATGACGTGAATGATGGTCGAAGTCATGGTGTCATTGTCCCATACAAAAGGTGTGCCCCCGAGACGATTCGAACGTCCGACACCCACTTTAGGAGAGTGGTGCTCTATCCCCTGAGCTACGAGGGCAAGGATCTCCGCTCCGCTGTATGCGCCACGAAGTGCCTCGCTGATAGTACCACTGTCACCAACAGCGAGGCACCTTCAAACTTCGTGGGTGCTATCGACGTTCCCAGGCCGACCCAGGCAATGCGTCGTCTTTTCGCCTACGGGACGGGACGATCATAATGGGACAGGTTGAGTGATACAGCACCGTTTGCGAGGTGGAGCCCAGTAGGACACCAGCGAATCCACCTGAGCCTCGTGTGCCGACGACAACTAAATCAACCGCTGTTGAAAACTCGATGAGCAGCGAGGCTGGTGATCCATCAAGCGCGTGGCGTGCCACCTGGATATCACGGTCACCCACAGCTGCTTCAACAGCCTTCGTGAGCCCTTCTTTTACATCGTCTAAAAGTGCTGTGCGATCCACGGCTGTGGGAAGCCATGCCATCATGGAGCCGCCCGACGCGAGTGGTACCGCTGAAACTGCGGTGAGCCGCGCGTCCCACAGCTCAGCCTCGTCAACCGCGGCACACAGCGCTGGGGATGCCACGTCGGAACCGTCAACGCCAACAACGATGCGTTCAACGGGTGTGAATTTCTTTCCCGAGGTGTGGCGAGGGACGACCACGACAGGGCAGCGTGCGTGGGCGGGCAAGGCAGAAGAAACGGTTCCCAAGAGACGATCTGCAAATCCTCCACGGCCACGTGAGCCGACAACGACCATGTCGACTTCTTTTGACATTTCAACCAGGATTGCTGCTGGATCACCGGGCTCAACCGAACCAGATACCGTGGGAGCACCACGTTTCTTCGCGTGTTCAACAGCTTCATCAACGACCTGTTCGGCACCGCGTTTGAGTGCTTGGTCATCTAATGCCGTGTATCCGCCATCGAGTGCAGCCGCCGAATAGGATGCGATGGCATAGGTGCAGATGATATGGAGTCGCGCGCCAGCGCGTTTGGCGCGGTCGGCAGCCCATGATGTTGCCGCAAGGCTCTCCGTCGAGCCATCGACACCGACAAGGATAATTTTGGTGGCACCCATAACCCCTCCTCGTGATGTGAGTCACTCTATTGTGCCACGTTTTCTTTCACAATGCGAAGAGATAACGAAAGAAAAGTAGGTTTGTCCCAGTCCAGCCGCTATGTCGGCCATTAATAAAGACTGTATCAAACAGTGTGGTGAGGCTATGGTCAGCATTTTCCCACACCGTGCCACCCACACAAAATGGCGGATTTTCAAGGAATGACTTCCTGAAAATCCGCCATTTTAGGGGCCTGGCATACTGGCCCGACTTACTAGCACCCATTCTAAGTGGGTGCTAGCTGGGCCACTCAGTCCTTCTTGCGTTTACGTGCAACAAACAGAGCTGTCGCACCACCTGCGAGGACGAGTACCGCAACACCACCAATCACCAGGGTATTGGCACCAGTCTTGGCCAGTTTCGAAGGCGGGTCAGCCACGAAACCGAAGTCAAGGGTGTCGTCACGATCACCATCATTGACCAGATCTGTGGAGTCCGCATAGCCCGTCGAAGAATCTTTCGCACGGTCACCTCCGGCGCCTGCCTGAGTGGCGGTGTAACCCTTGGGGGCATTGACTGTGACACGATAGGACTTGCCTTCTGGAAGGACAGGAAGGTTGTCGAAGGTGTACTTTCCGTTGGCATCGGTCTTCACCGGAGCAACAGGGTTGCCATCAACATCCGTGACGCTCTGGCCATCAGGGCCGGTAAGGGTCAGTTCAACGTCCTTAATACCAGGTTCGCCAGCATCCTGGATACCGTTCTTGTTGAGATCGCTCCACACGTAGTCACCCACGGAAACACGTGCTTTGACGTAGCCAAAGTCAAGGGTCAGATCCTTGGCCTTGTTGGTGGTGAGATCACCCGAGACTGCTTTAGCTGTAGCCGAATCGTCCCCTCGGTCACTACCAGCACTCGCAGTAGTCGGAACGTAGCCGAAAGGATCGCTCACCTTCACCGTGTAGGACTGGCCAGCAGGCAGCACCGGCAAGTTCTCGAAAATGTATTTGCCATCAACATCAGTCTTCACCGGAGCAACAGTGTTGCCATCAACATCCGTGACGCTCTGGCCATCAGGGCCAATGAGTGTCAATTCAACGCCTTCCAGACCGTCCTCATCATCATCTTGGAGGCCATCCTTATCGGCATCAAACCACACGTAGTCGCCTACGGAAACTCGGGCCTTAACATAACCGAAGTCAAGGGTGGTGTCCTTGGCGCCATCAGTGGTGAGATCATTTGAGGCTGCTTCATTTGCTGACGAGTCAGCGCTGCGTTCAGTACCAGATGCCACAGCAGTGGGGATATAACCGAAGGGATTAGTCACCTTCACCACGTAGGACTGACCAGCAGGAAGAACCGGCAGATTCTCGAAAACGTACTTACCATCAGCATCAGTCGTTACAGGCACAACAGGATTACCGTCAACATCGGTGACAGTTTTGCCGTCGGGGCCGGAAATGGTCAGTTCAACCTCTTTTAGACCCTCTTCATCGTCGTCTTGAACACCATCCCTATCCTCATCGAACCACACGTAGTCACCAACAGAAACGCGCGCCTTGACATAACCGAAGTCGAGGGTGAGATCCTGTGCCCCATCGGTAGTAAGGTCACCGGAAGAGGCTTCATCCGTGGACGAGTCGTTGCCACGGTCGCTGCCAGCACCTGCGGTGGTGGAGATGTAGCCGAAGGGATCGGTCACCTTCACCGTGTAGGACTGTCCAGCAGGCAGAACCGGCAGATTCTCAAAGATGTACTTGCCATCAGCATCGGTCTTAGTCGTCACTACAGGATCACCGTAGACGTTTTTCACGGTATTGCCGTCTGGGCCGACAAGCGTGAGAACAACGTCTTCCAAGCCGTTCTCGTTGTCATCCTGGATGCCATCCTTGTCAGCGTCGAACCACACGTAGTCACCGACCGATACCTTTGGCTTGACGAAGCCAAAGTCCAAGGTGGGGTCTTCGGCACCGTCAGTGGTCAGATCCGTCGACTCGGCTGAACCATTAGAGGAATCCTTGTCGCGCAGTGCAGCGTCCGTGGTCGTTGTGGTGGGGAAATACCCATCGGTACCACCGGTGACGGTCACGACATAATGGACACCTGCTGGGAGGACCTCAAGGCCGGTGAAGCTGTAGGTGCCAGCATTATCGGTCGTTTCTGTGAGGTCCGCACGTACGACGTTACCAGCATTCTTGACCACGCCATTGTCAGAGCGGCTAATGGTCAGTTCAACGCCTGCGATGGGTTCGTCGGTCGCATCTTGCAAACCGTCTTCATTCTTGTCCCACCACACGTAGTTACCAACAGAGACTTTTTCTTTAATGAAGCCAAAGTCCAGCTTGGGGTCATGTGCGCCATCAGTTGTGAGTTCATCAGCCGTTGCTGTAGGGGCGTTGGAGTTCACATCCTCAGCAACACCTGCCGCATTGGACGTGGTGGGAGCATAACCTGCTGGGGTGGTGACAGTCACCGTGTATTTCACGCCTTCAGGAAGAATCGGAAGGTTGTCGAAGATGTAGTAGCCCTTCGCGCCATCTTTCGTCACCGTTTGGGTAGTGGTGACCGCTGCGCCATTGATGTCGGTGACGGCTTGACCGTCCGTACGGCCAATGGTCAGTGCGACGCCATCAATACCTTCTTCACCGGCATCCTGTTGGCCATTCTTATTGGTATCGAACCACACGTAGTCACCAACAGAGACCTTGTCAGCCTGGTAAACGTTGACGACGCGAGCGGCTGGCTGGTCATCGTAATCTAACGCTCTGATGGTGATGGGGTCTGGGAGCGTCGAGTTAAGGGCGTAGCCTCGGATATCGGCGTTTTCTTCACGCAGCACCTGACAGATGGTGCCCACGGGGAATTTTCCAGCTGAGACTGTTTGCCCGGCCTTCACGCGAACTGATGCTTCAGTATTCGCTGCATAGCTACCATCTTTACTGGCAGCATTGCAGGTGTAGACGATTGTGAATTCCTTATTTGCCGCGTCAGTCGCCGAGTCGTCACCAACATATTTTTCGATCTTGAAATCACCGTAGGCGATGTAACGGTTACGGAAATTCAAGTCAATGACGGCACCAGCGCGCACATCAACAGTTGCCACAGGTGAGGAGCCATGCGCAACAGCAGAGTCGGAGTCAGTGATCGTTACTCCTGGCTGCGGGTTAATACCGGGTACTTTACCATCACGCAGTTCTGCATCGGTCCACACGACGTATTCAGTGTCCGTTGGCTCATTTTCCCAAATTTTCACCTTCGAACCGGCATCAAGATTGTCAATCAGGAATGGCTCGGCAAGTGTGAATATTCCCGTCTGGACGGCGCCGCCGTTCACAGTGTAGCTAAAGGTGAAACGCTCACTGTTCAGCCGCGCATCTGCGCCTGTGCCGTCTGCTTGACGCAACAATTTGTGCACCCAGATGTACCCCTTTGAAGGATCCCCTGCAGCCCAGGCATCCGCCATGCTCAAGACACTCTGGGACCTATTGACAGAAACACCGTCAACTGAGGCGGTATTGGTGAAGGACTGCCCTACACGCACCGTTCCCGGCACTGCACGCGTCGAAATATACACACGATACCAACGATCTGGATCCGAATTGGGAATCGTGACGTGAGCGGTGTATTGCGTACCAAGGTCAGTCTCTGCGCTCGTATACGACGATATGAACTTGTCCTTTTCCAAGCGGTAGGCAGCACGCAGATCAGTGGAGGTCTCTCCTGGCATTAACGGCGAATCCCAGGAGCCAGCGACATAACTAGGATCGTTGGCAGCATATTGCTGTTCTTGTGAAATACTCCGATGAAGAACAACAATGCCCGTATCAGGGTGCGTGACATTCTTAAAAGAATCACTCTTAGCTAGGTACAATGACGGTTCCAGTGGTACCGGAATGGGGTCAGTAATGACGATGTCTCGTCCGGTTCCTTTGACGGTCACAGCCCAGCTCACGACATAATCACCGACGGTGTAGGCCTGAAGGCCAGTGTAGCTACTAGTTTTGTCTGCCGCTGCCGGGAAAGGGTTAGGATTACGCACAGTGACTGGCGGGACAATGCCCTTGTCGATCACCTCTTGGGTTGCTACATCCGTTAAATTGAAGGTGTGTGGACCAACGTTGAAAGTGGTAGGAGTAATCGTCTGTGTGGTCCGCAGATACATGTAGTTGTTGACGCCACCTCGAAGGTTCTCACGGTAATTTGGGTCAGCAACATTAGCATTGAATGTACACACCAGTGTGGACGGCGTGGGTGCCACATAGGCTTTAGTGGTGCATGTTGCGAAAACTATTTCAGGTGAGGTCGATTTCATTTCAAGCGTCGTAGGCTGAAATTGCACCCAGGTGGGCAGTTCAACCTCAATGGTGTCGCCTTCAGCCAGAGCTGGACTTGCTGAGCGCGCATCCCACGTGAACGAGAAATTCAAGCGCTCATTGGATGTGAGGGGCTGATTCGCAGCCTTGTCACGGGTGATGGTTACCGAACTAATAATCTCATTCGTCCGATCGGCAGCTTGTGCTGAGGGGACGAAAAAGAAAGTGGCGACGAATCCTACAAGCAGGACCGCGATCAAGACGCGCAGCGACGTCAAGGATGCACCGGTTAGACGACCGGCTCTGGCGTAACCAGACATTGCGAGATAACCTCCGCAAGATGTGGATGAGGAAAAATTTGCGCACAGTAGGCAGAGTTGACATCTCTACCATTGACGTGTGACTTCAGCGGTGCATACCAGTGAAGTCACATATTTCGGGGATTAATGTCGACAAGGTTCCTTCACCTTTGCACCGCCCTGGTCACCCATAGGAATGGGCTAGGTACAGCAGCACAATGGGATACGACCCACGATCACAATCCGAACGAGTAGATCTTTGCCGTTTTCACATCACGATCACTCCGAGAGAAAACGATCGCCGCCAATACTATCCAATCTGTCAGCATAGAAATATTTCCCTCATTGAATAATGCGGTTAGAGAAGTCGCAATCTCATGAGATCACCTCATTAAAAACAAGGAAAAATCTAATAAACCAACACCTACACAAAGCCTGACCGATTGAAATATATTGCATACGTCTCACCTCATCATCAACGTCGATGACCGGTAATTGGACAGTGTCCTGTTATTACCCAGCAATCATTTATAAGCACCCTTAAGAGCATATGCAGTCGCCAGCAAAGTTCTCAGCGAATCGCAGGAATACACCACCCCTGTACCATCACACGCGGTCCCTTGTGCCACAACAAAGGGTCGCACCAATTGGTGCGACCCTCCAGGACAGTCACTGTCGCCATTTATAGGCTACAGTGCACGTTTTTAGTAGCGAATGAACGCGTCGTAGCCCCACAGCGGACCATAGGACAGTGGCACACCTGGACGACGTGCTTCAATCACCATGCCGTTGCCAGCATAGATACCGACGTGGCCGTAGGCATGCCACACGAGGTCACCTGGCTGCGCTTCAGCGTAGGAAATCTTGGTTCCCGCTGCACCCTGTGCACCTGAGGTACGAGGAATACTGATCCCCGCTAGTGCATAGACATACTGGGTGAATCCTGAGCAGTCGAAACCTGCAGGGGTGGTGCCGCCATAGACATACGGGGTGCCAATGTACTGCATAGCGATGGAAACGATATCGGAGCCAGCACCATTAACAGCAGGAGCCACGTAGTTGGTGGTTGTCGTCGCCACATCGGCACGCACCTCATCGCGAGAGGCTGCCTCAACTGCCTGAACCTCAACAACAGGTTCTTCAGCAACGGGGGCTTCAGCCTCGGCGGTCACCTCGATGGATGGTTCCCACACGATATCGGGCACTGAAACAGTGGCAGGAAGGTTAACGGTCGATACCGTCACGGGCGCAAGCGCTTGTTCTTCAGCGTTTACTGGATCTGCCTGCGCAGCACCACCAACAACGGCGGTCAGTGCCAGACCGGTGACCGAGGCAACGGCGGTCGAGCGCACAGGGCTCATAGATGTGAAGGTTTCAGTCAGCGCGGCAATCGGTGCGACAGGACGACGCACCTTCCGGTGACGCGGTTGGTACTTGGCGTTACTCAAGTGTCTTCTCCTCGTTTGACCTGCGAGGTAAGCTGTCGGATTCGGGCAAGGAGAGCCCGGTCCGGTTTCCCGGACTTCACCCCAAGGCCGTATGGCCAATGTGGTTCCCCCGCGTTGAGCCTCAACGTCCTGCTAATCTCGCGGCTCAACTTCGGTTTGCGAGACCAGAGGCGGCCGATTTCGACCACTGACAACGATAGTAGGATCACCGTGAAATGTCACGCGTTGATAACGACACGTTGGAAACGTCTCATTTACCGGTCTGCTCTTTTTGGGTCTCCACAAAGAAATGTGGGGCCAAAGACATGGGAATGACGACCGCCGGCTGATCTTGACCTCGTTCAACGGCCGCCACAGACAGGATTTTCACCGCATCTGAATTGGCCGCAGAGATTTCCACCTGGGCACCAGGACGAATATCGACATCATCGAATGCTTCAATCACGTCAATTTCGGCTTGTATTGGCTCACCAATGCGAAGCACCGTACATAGCACCGTCGGCGCGTGCCGCACTGCCACTTCCGCCGAAACGCCGTGTCCACGCGTAGCTAAACGCGCCCCGGAAATGGGGATGGGGTTGCCATATGGATCCTTTTGCGGATCTTCAAGTAACTCAAGGAGGCGGTCTTCGACCTGTTTCGACATCACATGTTCCCAGCGGCACGCTTCTTCGTGTGCAGCGCGCCATTCAAGGCCGATCACGTCGATCAGTAGTCGTTCAGCCAGGCGATGCTTGCGCAATACTCCAATAGCAAGTGCACGACCTTCGTCAGTTAATTCGAGGCGGCGGTCGCCTAAGACATGAAGAAGCCCATCGCGTTCCATTCGCCCAACGGTTTGTGACACTGTCGGGCCAGAGTGGCCTAAACGGTCAACAATTCTGGCGCGCAAAGGCGTAACCCCATCTTCTTCCATTTCAAGGATGGTTTTGAGGTACATCTCCGTGGTGTCGATCAGGTCACCCAAGGCGCACTCCTAAGTTGCTGGAATTCGTGCTCGTGCACACAGTATGCGCGACATCGCCACACCACGCGCACTCAGCGCCACCCACGCCTCGTAAATCGCGCCAATCCAGCATATTTGCCAAAGACGTGCTGACAACACTGAGAGCACCCTGGTCGATATCAACAACGCTGGCATGACGAAAAGCGTTCAACGAGCGTCACATCACGCCGCCAATACTCGAGCCACGCTACAGTCACCCTATGGACATCACTCTGCCACCCACGCTCCTTCCGACAGACGGACGCTTCGGCTGCGGCCCCTCACGTATCCGTCAAGCGCAAATTGATGCCATTGCCTCCTCTGGCGTGATGGGAACATCGCACCGTCAAAAACCTGTGAAAGAGGTCGTGGCATCAATTCGTTCTGGGTTGGCGCAGCTATACCGCCTGCCTGACGGATTCGAAGTAGTCCTGGGCAATGGTGGCGCCACAGCCTTTTGGGCCGTTGCCGTCGCGTCCTTGATACGCCATCGCAGCGCTCATGCTGTCTTTGGTGAATTCGGCGCGAAATTTGCTCAAGAGGCTGCGCGCGCCCCTCATCTTCATACGCCAATTATTTCCGAGGCGCCCGCGGGGTCTGTCGCCCTCCTTGACTACCTGGATACTTCCAGCGGCCCGGCTCCGGATGTGTTGGCCCATCCGCACCACGAAACCTCAACGGGCGCACTTTCCCCTATCACAGAGGCAACCGAAGAAGGACAGCTCCTCTTGGTGGATGCCACCTCCATTGCGGGCGGCATTGACGTCGACGTGTCACACTGCGACGCCTACTATTTCGCCCCACAAAAATGCTTCGGATCTGACGGTGGTTTATGGGTCGCCCTTGTCAGTCCAGCCGCAATCGAGCGGGCACGCGAACTTCACACAGCCAGTGACCGCTGGATGCCACAATTTCTTGATTTGTCACTAGCCGTTGACAATTCCCTGAAAGACCAAACTCTCAATACGCCTGCCCTTGCCACGCTGGTGATGATGGAGGAACAAATCCAGTGGATGATTGATTCAGGTGGCTTAGCTGCTATGGAGACACGCAGCCGCGCGGCCTCGTCAATCCTTTATGAATGGGCGGCCGCTTCTGGCGGATTGGTCACACCCTTTGTTGAGCAAGAACAGTGGCGCTCCCCCGTCGTTGTCACCCTTGATTTCGACCAGAGCATCAATGCGTCCACCTTGGCTAGCGTGCTTCGTGCCAACGGTGTGGTGGACGTGGAGCCTTACCGGAGTTTGGGGAGGAATCAGTTGCGTATCGCCACATTCCCAGCAACCAAGGTCGATGATGTGCACGCACTTATCACTTGTTTAGATGAGTTAATCACTGCTTTGAGTTAATGGTTTGCGTCTGTGTGGCGTCGGTATTGCCACATCCACACTGCGACAATGACAACCACCGTCATCGACGGGAAGGCGCCTACTAGCAGCGACCATCGTGCGCCGAAGGTTTCACCAACCCATCCGACGATGGGCGAACATAGTGGGGTCGTGCCAAGGAATACGAGGTTGTACAGTGCCATCACACGCCCCTGGAATTCGGGGGGTGTGGCCAATTGGACCAGTGCATTCGCGGCAGTGATCATCGTCGTTGCCATGATGCCTAATGGCACCGTCAAAATAGCGAAGCTGAGATAGCCTGGGGCCAACGCCATACCCATTTGAATGGCCCCGAAAAGTAAGGCCGCCCCAAGGACGAGGCGGAGGCGTACCCCTGTGCGGCCAGCGGCGACCAGGGATCCTAGCAGAGAGCCAATAGCGGTAGCTGTTCCCAATAGCCCGTAGTCGCCAGCTGCGCGATGGAAGACTTCGGTAGCCATCAGTGCACTGGTCAGCTGGAAGTTAAAACCAAATCCAGCGACAACGGCCACGACAAGCATGACAACGAGGATGTCGTGTCGGCTGCGCACATAGGCAATACCTTGTCGTATTTGTCCGCCTGCACGAGGCAAGGGCGGCGTAGGCGCTAACTCGGTGGTGCGGATTAGGTGCAGCATCACTATGGGAACAGCGCACAGCGTGGCATTAATGACGAAGACCCAGCCGGTACCTACCCAGTCAATGATGATGCCCGCCATTGCTGGCCCCAGCATACGTGCCACGTTAAAGGCGGCAGCATTGAGGCCAACCGCGTTGGTCAGTATGCCAGATGGCACCATGGATCGCACTAACGCTTGACGTGAGGGCATTTCGAAGGCGGAGGTGATACCTGTGATGATGGCAAAGAGGTAGACGTGCCATAGGTGTACCCAGCCGCCAAGGACCAGTAGGCCTAGGGCAAGGGCTGTTGAAGCGTTAATGATTTGGGTGATTTGCACGAGGCGTCGCCGATCGACGCGGTCGGCAACGAGACCAGCCCATGGCGACAGGATCAAGATGGGGAGGAACTGCAGGCCGGTGACAATACCGACTTGTACGCCTGAGTGGTCGGAAAGTTCAGTCAGGACCAGCCAGTCTTGGGCGACACGCTGCATCCACACTGCGGTGCCAGCGAATAGGGTCGCACCGATCCATAGTCGAAAGTTGTAGTGACGTAGCGATGTCACAAGCGATGCCATCATTCTTCACCCCTACCCACTGCCAGCACCATGTTCCTTAGTTCACCACCGGTGCGCATTGCGGCCGACACGCTGGTCTCACAGCCGCTACTTGTATGTCGGCCCCTTGTCGTGCTGAGACAAGCACGCTGCATGCTGCGTCACCTTATTGAATCTATACCTGTATCAAGGTTTGTGCCCCTCAAGACTTACAGTCTTGAGGGGCACTGAGTCCATATTCACGCTATTGCGTCACAGTCCAAGGGCCTGCTGGATGGGACCCATCACGAAATAGAGAACGAATAGGAAGGAGGCAAGCCACATCAGTGGATGAACCTTGCCGCCTCGCCCTTGGGCGATCTTGATAACCGTGTAGGTGATAAAGCCAATGCCGATGCCTACGGTGATGGAGTAAGAGAAAGGCATGAAGGCAATGGTGAGGAAGGCGGGGATTGCGATATCTGGCTTGAGCCAGTCGATCTCCAGGACCTGCATCATCATGAGGAAACCGACGAATACCAACGCTGTTGACGCGGCTTCCGTGGGAACCAAAGCAACGAGAGGCGCCAAGAAGGTCGACAGCAGGAAGAGTACGCCGGTGACCACCGAAGCCAAGCCGGTGCGTGCACCTTCACCCACGCCGGCGGAGGATTCGATATAGGAGGTATTAGAGGAAACGCCACCTGCACCACCGAAGATTGCGGCAAGCGAGTCAACGAAGAGGATTTGCTTCGAACGTGGAGGATTGCCTTCTTTGTCCAGCAGCTTGGCTTCGCCACCGATGGCCACCATTGTGCCCATGGTGTCGAAGAAGTCTGCGAGCATCAGCGAGAAGATCATCAGGACAACGGCAACAGGACCCAGTTTGGTGAACGCACCAAACATGTCGACTTGGAGGAGTGTGCCAAAGGATGGTAGCTGCAGCAGCGAGCTAGAGATCTCTGGGACCGTTTGCCCCCAACCGGTCGGATTGGCAACCTTACCATCAACGTACATCGGCGGAATGTGAAGGACCGCTTGGAGAATAATCGCCAGAGCGGTCGAGCCGAGCAGGCCAATGAGGATCGCGCCCTTGACCTTGCGGACGTATAACACGATGGTCAGCAGCAGGCCGACCACGAAAACAACGGCAGGCCAACCAGCAAGCGAGCCGTTAATGCCGAGTTGGACGGGTGTGCCACCGGGGCGGATGATACCGGCGTTGACCAGACCGACGAAGGCAATGAACAGGCCGATACCCACAGAAATAGCGGTTTTAAGTTGCAGCGGCACTGCACGGAAGACCGCTTCACGGAATCCTGTGAGGACCAGGAGGGTGATGAGGATACCTTCCCACACGATCAGACCCATGGCTTCTTGGTAGGTCAGACCTGAACCGAGAACCAGGGTGAAAGCCACCATAGCGTTCAGGCCCATACCGGCAGCCAGTGCCAGTGGGAAATTTGCCACCAAACCCATGAGGATCGTGACAATGCCGGCCACCAATGCGGTGCCGGCAGCAATATCTTGGAAGCCAAAGGTGGAGTTTTCACCAAGGGCATTGGACAGGATGATCGGGTTGACCACCAGGATGTAGGCCATGGCGAAGAAGGTGACGAAACCGCCACGAACTTCCTGACCGATGGTGGATCCGCGTTCGGAAATGCGGAAGAACTTGTCGATGGGATTGACGGGCGCTGCGCTCTGGGATCGAGCGGTCTTTTGCTTAGTGCTCACGTCACAATATCGTGCCTGTTTTTCCTTACCTCACGCAAGGAGCGCCACCAGATGGTGAGAAAAGAAGGGCAAGGGTGCCCAATCTCACTTTTTCGCCAGGCTTTCAGACTCAACCGTGAAATCGTTGACCCGGGAGGGTCGCACTGTCCATTCCGATGGTGCCTTCGGCGCATCTGTTTCGGAATGTGCACCACAACTATGGTCCAGGCTCACGACTCTGCCGTCATCCTGGGCCCATTCATTGGCGCACACACCGAAAAGGTTGCGCATCGAGCCACTCATCGCAACCAGGAAACCGCAACCAGAACAGGTATCTTTCGGTCGACGCCCACGCCTAGGGCCCTGTTCAGAGGCGTACCACCGCGTGGCCGCCTGAGAAATACCTTCGGCAGACAAAACGCGGATACGTCCAAGACCCACTTCGGGGATCTGCACGATATCGGCATCATCTGACACATGCTGATATGCCTGTTCGAGGCGTTCGTCGTCACCTCGGTACGGGACCGTGTCATCGCGACCATAGTCACCTGGCCGTAAACGCTGTTCCCACGGCACCCATTCAGGAGCGAGCAGCGCACCCTCGCCTGGCATCAGGTCCACTTCACATACGGTGACTGCTCGAGCGCGCGGAACGCGAGCCACTGTCACCGCCCAGCACCAACCGACATACCCTGGATCCGTGGAGGCGAAAAGATGTGTGCCGAGGCGCTCACCGTCCATGCGGAAGCCCACATGCTCACCGATGTATTCACTCCGTGCCACGGTGAGCGCAGCCTGCCTGGCCTCGTCAATTGCCGAGGCCAACACCGAATCTTCACGCTGTTTACGTGCCGCGGGCGCCTTAGGCATCAAAATCCTCGGCTACTGCGCGCAACACCTTCGCGATTTTGGCGGCGTTATCAGGGTATTTGCCGTGACGCAGCGGCGTGGAGGAAGCGTCAAGAAGCTTAATGAGGTCTTCAACCACCGGCACCATTGCTTCAGGCTTGCGGCGCTGATTGCGCGCCACTGACGGTTGTTCTGCCAGTGGGCGCACAGATAATGCCTGCGGACCTTTACGTCCGTCGGCAACCCCGTATTCCACGCGCAGTCCTTTGCGTGGGTTGGGCAGATTCTCTGGTAGCGCCGAGGCGTGCAGGAAAACCTCGACACCGTCGTCGCCGCCGATAAAACCGAAGCCGCGTTCAGCGTCGAAGAATTTGACCTTGCCGGTGGGCACGTCTGAGACCTCCATGTGTGGGAACGGCCCCGGAAATGGGGCCTGGTGCCTATTGTACGGGCCACAGTCAAACTATGCTGCTTCAGCACGCACTTTCACGCGCAGTCTACGCCTTTGGCTGTGAATAGTATGTCGTCCTCGTCGCAGCATTTGCTCGTGGCACGTAGGCTTATCCTATTGGCAGATATTGTGTCGCTGGGAGGCTTTGTGACAAGCGTAATTATCGCTATCGCTGTGATTGGGCTCGTTGTCCTGATCGTTGCGGGTATTGCAATTGGTATTGCGTCGCGCAAGACGACGCAGGCAAGCATCCAAGCCCAGCAGCAGGACCACAGTGCCTACGAGGCGCAGGTTGATGTGGCCAGCCAACGGCTTCTCACTGCTGATGAGACGGTACGTTCAGCCAGTGACGAACTTGATTTTGCGCGCGCCCAATTCGGCGTGACACAAACACAAAACTATGCGCTTGCTCTTGAAAACGCTCGCACCGCAGTCATGCAGGCCTTTTCAGTTCATACGAGACTGCAATCTCAGACACTCCCCCATGAACGCGCCTCCAGTGCCAACGAAATAATTGGCTTACTTGACCGCGCTATGCCGCCGCTGATGCGCGAACACAAACAATTTGTCAACCTGCGGAATAAGGAAGCCAGTGTTGGTGACCAACTACGCGAGGTACGCACCCTGGTTACTGAAACTGCCACGCGGTTACCTGCTGTTGACGTTGAATTGGACGCATTGGCGGTGACCCACTCGCGTGAGGCCATTGCCTCCCTTGAGGACAATCCCGGTCAGGCACGCGCATTACTGGATTCTGCGCGAACCGCCTGCGATCGCGCTGAAAGTCTCATCGACTCTGACCGGGCCTTAGCGTTACGGTCTTTGGAAACGGCGCGGCGCGCAGTGGCTATGGCAACGCAGCAGATCGATGCCGTACTTCGCGCATCCGACGACTTGTCACGTGCACACGATCGTCTGACCGAAGCCATTGCCTCGCTCACCTCCGACCTGTCTGATGTCACCACCTTGGGTGCCGATCAGACTGCCTTTGCTCCCCTGGTAGCTGATGCGCAGGCAGCCATTGAACGTGGGCGTATGGCACGCCAAGGTCAGGGGGATCCGTTGGCAGCACTTGAGGCCTTGTCCAATGCGGAAGAAGCTATTGATGCGGCGCTTGAGCCTTTGCGTTCACGTAGCCAAAGTGAGGAAAAAAGCGCGTCGATGGCGCGCAGGCGTCTTGACGAGGCGACAGCAGCCGTTGATCGTGCACGTGCCTTCGTGAATTCGCGGCGTGGCCTGGTATCTCTTAACGGTCGTTCAGCATTGAGTAACGCTGAGGTCTACCTCAACTCTGCTCGCGCGATGGTTGATTCGAATCCTTCTGCGTCTATCCGCGACTCGGAACGCGCATTGTCCTATGCCGACCAGGTCATGTCCACGCCGCTTCACTCTGAGAGTGGTTTGGGTGATTTCGCTAAGAGTAATGTTGGCGCAATGGTGGGAGGCGCCGTGCTTGGCGCTGTACTCTCAGGGGCGTTAGGCAAAGCAGATTTTGACTTCGACCTTGACCATATTGGTGGCGGTTTCCTCGACGGCTTCGACTTTGACTGAGCATTTTTTCGGTTTTGTCCTCCTTTTGTCCGTCGGCGCATTACCCTGTGGCTATGGACGTAAATATGGATTCAAAACAAGAAATCACCTATTTGGTAATCGACGGCGAAAACATCGACGCCACCTTGGGTTTATCGGTCCTCGATCGTCGACCTAACCCTGAGGAACGGCCACGCTGGGATCGCGTCATGCAGGCGGCCTCCGAATACTGGGAGCAGCGTACTTCAGGTCTTTTCTTCCTCAACGGTTCCTCAGGTTTCCTGCCAATGGGCTTTGTTCAGGCTCTTACCGCCATGGATTACCGGGTGATCCCACTGTCGGGCCCTGAAGATATCAAGGTTGTGGATGTTGGTGTGCAGCGCACGCTTGAAGCAATCTCTCAATTGGAATCAGGTTCAGTGATTTTGGCCAGCCACGACGGGGATTTTGTCCCTCAGGTCGAGGCTCTCCTTCGTTCAGGACGCAAAGTCGCGGTGATGGGTTTCCGAGAGTTTATTTCCAGTCAGTTGCAGGACTTGCAAGAGTTCGGGTTGGAAATTATTGACCTTGAGTACGACGTGGAGGCCTTCCAAGTGAAGTTGCCGCGCCTGTGCATCATCGACGTTGACGACTTCAACCCCTTCGATTTCCTGTAGAAGGCGGTGGTACCGGCTTTGGTGGCCGTATCCGAGGGTCCTTTCCCACCGAGATCCTTTTCCGCGCATCGTACTAAAACAAATGGCGGATTTTCATGGAACTACGTCCTGAAAATCCGCCATTTTTAGGCCTGTGAGACGACCCTATGGGCTGTTTACTGCCCATAGCATCATGCCGTGGGCATTTCCATTCAGCCCTGTTGCTTAAGAGCAGCCAGGCGCGCCTCGATTTCAAATTGCGAGGAATCCGTTTCAAGCTCGGCAAATTGCGCATCAAGTGACGAAGCGGCAACCTCTGCACGGCCTTGAGCCATAGCCTCTGTGCGTCGCACGCGATCTTCGAAGCGTGCAAGTTCGGAAGTAGGATCGAGGACGTTGATCGAGGCAACAGCTTCGCTGACCTTTACTTGTGCTTCGGCGCTCTTTTGACGTGCAACAAGTTGGTCACGCTTGGCGTTGAGTTCTTCGAGCTTGCTCTTCATCTGAGCCAGTCCGACTTTGAGTTTTTCAACGATTTCGGTCTGGGATGCAATCAGTGGTTCTGCGTCACGGGCTTCATTTTCGTACTGGATCTGCTTGCCCAGAGCGACGCGGGCAAGGCCGTCCCATTTGTCGGCCTCAGCAATATCGCCCCCAGCGCGTGCAGCATCAGCCTTGGCGGATGCTGCTGCCGCTTTGCGGCCCCAGTCTTGGGCAGCAGCGACATCTTCAGCGTGGTCTTTCTCTGCCAAACGCAGGTTGCCAACTGTTTGAGCAACCGCAGTTTCAGCTTCGATAATGGAATTGCGGTAGTCACGGATGAGCTGGTCAAGCATCTTCTGCGGATCTTCCGCGCGATCAATCAGCGCATTGATATTGGCCTTAGCCAACTGTGCGATTCGACCGAAGATGGTTTGCTTTTCTGCCACTGGTTCTCCTTGGTGGTAGAGCGTTAACAACACTTTGAGTTTACTGGTTCATTCCACCTTGTGCCCGAAATACTGCCGATAGTGGCCACATAATGCGCCCTGTGGTCCCTATTGACAGCTACCTCAGTAATAACTGCATCGGGAAAGGCAACGCGGGCCTCGGGATAGATCCGAGGCCCGCGTCAGACGCATGCCGTAGAGCATGTGTGTCGCCACGCTAGTACACGTACTCTTTAGTACGGCGAGCCATGCATATTGCGGCGCACTGTTACTTCACGTCGTCGTCGACCCAGTCGAAGGTGCGTGTGACGGCCTTCTTCCATAGACGGTACAGGCGAGCACGTTCGCCTTCTTCCATCTTCGGGCTCCAACGCTTGTCTTCAGCCCAGTTGTCGATAACATCTTGCTCGCCGCTCCAGAAGCCCACGGCGATACCTGCGGCGTAGGCGGCGCCCAATGCAGTGGTTTCAGCAACGACGGGGCGGACAACGTCCACACCCAGCTGGTCAGCCTGGAACTGCATGAGGGTTTCATTGGCAGTCATACCACCGTCAACTTTGAGCTCTGCGAGTTTCACACCGGAGTCAGCTTCCATTGCGTCAAGTACTTCGCGTGTCTGGTAGGCGGTGGCTTCCAAAACTGCGCGTGCAATATGGCCGCGGTTCACGTAGCGGGTCAGACCCACGATGGCACCGCGTGCGTCAGCCCGCCAGTAGGGCGCGAACAACCCGGAGAACGCGGGCACCACGTAGGCACCACCATTGTCCTCGACGCTATTGGCCAGCTGCTCAATTTCGGGTGCCGAATCGAACATGCGCAGGTTATCACGCAGCCACTGGACCAGCGAACCGGTCACTGCGATTGAGCCTTCGAGTGCGTAGATGGGGTCCTGGTCGCCGATCTTGTAGCACACGGTGGTGAGCAAACCGTTCTTGGAGGGAACGATTTCCTTTCCGGTGTTCATAATCATGAAGCAGCCGGTGCCGTAGGTATTCTTCGCCATACCCACTTCGAAACAGGCCTGGCCGAAGGTTGCGGCTTGCTGGTCACCAAGGATGCCGGCGATGGGTACGCCTGCAAGCAAGCCCTGAGAACGGCCAACGCCGTAGACCTCTGCTGAGGACTTGATCTCGGGAAGCATCGACATGGGGATAGTCATATCTGCTGCGATGGAGGCATCCCATGACAGTGTCTTGAGGTCCATCAGCATGGTGCGCGAGGCGTTGGTGACGTCGGTGACGTGGACACCACCGTTCACGCCGCCGGTGAGATTCCACACCACCCAGGTGTCCATATTGCCCATGAGGAGGTCGCCCGCCTCGGCACGCTCGCGTGCACCTTCAACATTGTCGAGGATCCACTTCACCTTTGGACCAGAGAAGTAGGTGGCAAGAGGCAGACCAACGATTGCCTTGTACTTGTCGTCACCTTCCTCACCGCCGAGTTCTTCAACAATTGCTTGGGTGCGGGTGTCCTGCCACACAATGGCGTTGTAGACAGGTTCGCCAGTGTTCTTGTCCCACACCACTGTCGTTTCACGTTGGTTGGTGATGCCGACAGCGGCGATATCGTCTTTGTTGGCTTCTGCTTTGGCAAGCGCTTGAGCGACAACCTCACGCACGTTGTCCCAGACTTCTGCTGGGTTGTGCTCGACCCAACCAGCACGGGGGAAGATTTGCTCGTGTTCCATCTGGCCAACTGAAACAATGCGACCGGAGTGGTCAAATATGATCGCACGGCTTGAGGTAGTGCCTTGATCGATGGCGAGCACGTATTTCTTTTCAGACATGGATAACCTTTCGCTTCACTGCAATGTGATCGGTAGACGAAGGCGGGGGAGCAGGTGCTACCCCGCCTTCGCGAAGGGGTGAATCAGACGGCAATATCGGTGCCGTACACCAGGACGACCGCGATTACTGCGCCAATGATCGGGCCAACGACAGGAACCCATGAGTAGCCCCAGTCGGAACCACCCTTGCCTTTGATGGGCAAGATTGCGTGTGCAATACGTGGGCCGAGGTCACGGGCTGGGTTAATGGCGTAACCGGTGGGGCCGCCAAGGGAGGCACCGATGGAGACGATGACAATCGCGACACCCAGAGCACCCAGGCCATTGGCATTCTCGGTTGCACCCGAGACGAAGATCCAGATGATGAGGACTGCAGTGGCGATAGCTTCAGTGAAGAGGTTCCACCCATAGGAGCGGATCTCAGGTCCGGTGGAAAATACACCGAGCTTGAGGGCCGGGTCGCAGTCTTCATCGAAGTGCTTCTTGTAGGTGAGGTAGCACAGGACCGCGCCAACGAATGCACCGAGGAATTGAGCAAGGATGTAGACCGCAACGTTACCTGCGTTGACGGGGATATCGCCCGCGAGGGTGACATTGGGGTCGAACATATTGGCAACAACCTTGGCGATGGTTACTGCCGGGTTGAGGTGGCCACCTGTGGAGTATGCGACATAAACACCGAGGAAGACGGCAAAACCCCAGCCGAAGTTAATGAGGAGCCAGCCGCCACCCTTGCCTTTACTCTTGGGTAGCAAGTGGTTTGCGACGACGCCACCACCTAGGAGCAGGAGTACCGCAGTTCCAAGGAACTCCGACATGAAGATTTGAAGCACTGTGTCCTACCTTTCTTCGATGCGACACTGCACCGATCAATGGAAAGAAGCCCCTTCTTCCCATGAACCACTCACGTTCTGAAGGCCCCACCGGCTAAGCGATGGCACTGCTCAACTGGCATATGAGAGCAATCAGCGTGATCAATGTTAAGTATTACAGCCCTGAACGCAGTCACGCGGCTATTTGCACGTTTGTGCACAATGCGCGAAAAAAGCTGGCCAACTGTGATCTGCATTGCTGAAAAACCATGTGTGAACATATGCCCATCTCACAAAGAACGCCCGTGCGTGACACAATCATTACGTGAGCACACGTGACGAACAGGCACATGAAGCTGCCTCCATGTACTACCTCCAAGGTCAGACCATGGAAACTATCGCGCGCCACCTCGGCGTTTCACGCTCATCGGTCTCACGCCTGCTATCCCATGCGCGCGAAACAGGACTGGTGAGAATCTCTGTCCCCCCAGCCCCCGGCATACGCGGCACCATCGCCGGACAGATCAGCAGCCTTTTCGGTATCACCACGTCGGTGGTCCCTGTACACGATGTTCACACCGAAATCAACCGCCTTCATAATGTCGCCCTCGTGGCCGCTGAACGCCTCATTGACATGATGACTCCCGGCGCAACGCTGGGCATTGCCTGGGGAAATACGACCTCAGAAATCACCCGCTGCCTACCCCAAGTACAATTCCCCGGCTGCACCGTCGTCCAACTCAATGGCGCAGCAACAGCCACCGAATCAGGATTGCCTTACGCAGATGCCATCATTTCGCGCGCCGCAGCAGCCCTTGGTGGCCGGATGGTACATTTTCCAGTTCCCGCCTTCTTTGACTACGCCAGCACCAAAGAAGCAATGTGGCGAGAACGAGCCATCACCTCGGTACTGAAAACGATTGACGAATGCGACGTCGCCCTATTTGGTGTGGGCTCCATGTCGGCTCGCCTCCCCTCCCACGTCTACGCAGGCGGATTCCTTGACCCTGAAGAAATCGCAGCGGTGCAAGCCGATGGCGTTGTCGGCGACGTATGCACCGTACTGCTGCGCGAAGACGGTTCCGCTGACCACGAACTCAACAAACGCGCCTCGGGCCCCAGTCCAGAGACCCTCAAACGCATCCCCCGACGCCTCTGCGTCGTTGCAGGCACCTCTAAAGCACTACCGCTTCTGGCTGCCCTACGAGCGGGAGTCATCACTGACCTCGTCCTTGATGACGGTGCTGCCCGCGAGCTCATGGACCTGATCCGCCGCAAGGCCACGCGCGCCTCGTTACGAGGCGGTCGCCGATGAGCATTGAATTACGGCAGGCAATACCTCGGGACGCCCGGGCCATCGCAGAATTAGTGCGCCCCTACGCGCTGCGACGCATCCTGGTGTCAAAAGAACTCATCGCCTATTTCGAAGATATTCAAGAGTTCATCGTGGCCGAGCGTTCTGATACGGGCGAAATCGTCGGCTGCGGCGCACTCCACGTATTTTGGGACGATATTGCCGAAATCCGTACCTTAGCGGTCGATCCACGCTACCTGCGCACGGGCATGGGGTCGCGTCTACTCACTGCACTTATCGCTCGAGCAGAAGACCTTGGTCTTCAACGCGTCTTTTGTCTCACCTTCGAAGTGGATTTTTTTACTCGTCACGGTTTCCACACGATCGAGGGCACACCGGTGGGCCACGATGTCTATGCTGAGATGCTGCTCAGCCACGATGATGGGGTGAAAGAATTCCTCGACCTTGCGGCCTATAAACCTAATACCTTGGGTAATACTCGTATGTTGCGTGACTTAATTCCTGCTGCAGCTAACAGATAACAGCTTCACACTGCACCACCTGTGAGATCTGCACATATCCGCAGCATTTCAATCTTTTCAGGCGCTGTCTTCCCTCCCATAATCGCCCCAATTTGCACTCCAACTGGCGCAATACGCAAACGGGTCTATTGTGACAACACAGGTTGTCACACAACCAATGGAGGGAGGAAGGACACGCCATGCGCATCGCATTATTCGCGACCTGTATTGGGGACACAATGTTTCCCCAAGCACCCCAGGCGACGACTCATCTTCTTGAACGCCTGGGCCACGACGTGGTATTCCCACAATCACAGGCCTGCTGCGGACAGATGCATATCAACACCGGATATTTTCCCGAAGCCGTACCGATTATTAAGAATCACGTGAAAACCTTTGAACCGGTACTTGACGGTGAATGGGATGCGATCGTTGTCCCGTCTGGCTCGTGCACAGGTTCACTGCGCCACCAACAAGAAATGGTGGCACAAGCTGAAGGTATGCCAGGTATGGCACGTCAAGCAGCTCGGATCGCACAGTACACCTACGACCTTTCAGAGTTCATTGTCGATATCCTTGGCCTCACTGATGTTGGCGCCTATTTCCCGCACCGCGTCACCTACCATCCCACGTGCCATTCGCTACGTATCGCACGTGTCGGAGACCGTCCATTGCAACTACTGCGCCACGTTGAAGCACTCGACTTAGTGGAACTGCCCGAAGCGGAAAGCTGCTGCGGTTTCGGTGGCACATTCTCAGTGAAGAATGCTCAGACTTCTGTGGCAATGCTTGCCGACAAGATGAGTAACATCATGTCCACACGAGCAGAAATCGTCACCGCCGGGGATTACTCCTGTCTGATGCATATCGGCGGCGGACTATCGAGGACAAGGGCAGGTATCCGCGCCATGCACCTAGCAGAAATCCTTGCCCCCACCCGCGACCAGCCGTGGGAGGCACCAGCCACGACAACGAAGTTGGGGGTTTAACCATGGATTCACACACTCAGCCATCGTCGGCCACCCCACGTGGAGCATGGGCAGAGTCCGTCCCCACACCCGATAATCCACTCAAATGGGGCCAGCCCTTTCCTCGCGCAGCTGCTCAAACGCTGCGCAATACGCAGATGCGGCACAACCTTGGTCACGCGACGCGCACCATTCGTGGCAAACGCGCACTGCGAGTGGCTGAAATGCCCGATTGGGAGGCTCTACGCCAGGCGGGCGAATCCATTAAAAATTACGCCATGTCGCACCTGCCGGAACTCCTTGAGCAAATGGAAGCCAATGTCACTGCGCGCGGCGGCATCGTGCATTGGGCAACCGATGCTCAGGAGGCATGTCGGATCGCTTACGAGATTGCGGCTTCGAAAGGCGTGGACGAAGTCGTCAAAGTGAAGTCGATGGTGAGCCAAGAAATTGGCCTCAACGAGTTTTTTGCTGAACGCGGCATCAATGCCTGGGAAACAGACCTGGCAGAGATGATCGTTCAGCTCTCCGACGATATGCCCAGCCATATTGTGGTTCCTGCAATTCACCGCAACCGCTCAGAAGTCCGAGCCATCTTTAAGGCGCGGATCGACAGTGCCCCCGAGACTCTTTCTGACGAACCTGCCGAACTCACTGCCCTCGCTCGCACTCATCTGCGTAAGAAATTCCTTGACGCAAAAGTGGCAATATCGGGTGCCAATATGATGATCGCTGAAAGTGGCACGCTGGTGGTTGTCGAGTCTGAAGGTAATGGCCGGATGTGCCTGACGCTGCCCCAGACACTTATTTCGATTGTCGGGATTGAAAAAATTGTGCCGACGTACCGCGATTTTGAAGTGATTGGACAACTTCTCCCCCGCTCAGCGACCGGGGAACGTATGAATCCCTATACGAGTTTATGGACCGGAGTAACGCCCGGTGACGGACCCCAGGAGTTCCACCTGATCCTTTTGGACAATGGCCGATCACGTGTCCTTGCTGATCCTGTGGGCCGTCAAGCGCTGCACTGCATCCGGTGCGGGTCCTGTATGAATGTCTGCCCGGTGTATGAGCATGTGGGTGGGCATGCCTACCAGAGTGTCTACCCGGGGCCGATTGGCGCAATACTTACCCCTCAGCTTCGTGGCGCATTTGATCACCATGATCCAGCGGCTACCTTGCCGTATGCCTCGTCTCTATGTGGGGCCTGTTTCGATGCGTGTCCCATGCGGATTCGGATCCCAGATGTCCTTGTGGAATTGCGGCATCGGGCGGTGGAAGAAAACCGGGGCGGTTTGCCTGGCCCCTGGGATGTGGCAATGAAAGCAGCGAGTGTTCCGATGTCCAGTGGGAAACTCATGGGGGCGGCCGGTGCAACGCTGCCTGTTGCCCGTGTCCTTGCCGGACCTGGACAACGTTTCGTCAACCTTCCATGGCCGGCAACGCTGTGGTCCAGTGCGCGCGATGTGCCTGCACCTCCGAAGGAAAATTTCCGCACGTGGATGGCTAAACACAAGGCAAATGAGGATCAGCGATGAGTGACAAGCAGGTTTTTCTGGCCGCTGTGCGCGCAGCCTTGGCGGCCTCATCCAATGCGCCGACAGATACCGTGGTACGCACCTACCGTTGTGAAGGCGAGGAAGCACCTGGCTCCGCGCAGGTTGTCGCTGAGTTTATCGGGGCTTTAGAAGACTACGGTGTCGAGGTGAAGGAGGTCCCGTCCGAAGGTGTCGCTGATGCAGTTGCGGACTTCTTGTCGGCTGGCGGGGTCACTTCTGTGGTCATACCAGCAGGGCTTGACGAGGCGTGGGCTGAGGCTGCGGGGCGCAGTCCACGTGTGCTGCACGTTGATTCGGTGGATTCGCCGTGTGACAAGGCACTATTAGCCGACGTTGATGCGGTGGTGACGGCCAGTCGTGTAGCAGTGTCACTTTCGGGGGCTATTGCACTTGACGGCCAGTCCGATCAAGGGCGTCGCGTGATCACGCTGCTACCTGACCTGCATATTTGTGTGGTGAATAGTTCTGCTGTGTATCCCACTATGCCTCAAGCAGTCGCAGTGTTAGCGCAGCATCCCGAGCGGCCAACAACCTGGATAGCGGGAGGCTCAGCCACCTCTGATATTGAATTGGTGCGTGTCAACGGCGTGCACGGACCGCGTACCTTGCGAGTGGTGCTCGTGTCGGATCGCTAAGCGCGGTCACTACAAGGGCAGGTAGTCGTGAGGTCTGAATAATCTGCCGGTAATCGTGAGATACCGCTGGATGCATACCTCCCGTGTTGCGCTGCCTTGGTGACACCACGTCATCGATACGGTGTCACCAAGGCAGCGCAACGTCCCAGCGTGGTGTTTCCCCGATACCAGGGTGTCCCGTTTTCGTCATTATGAGCGTGCGAGGCTCTATCCTGTAGTGGTGTCGTCGCAAGAGATGTCTCCTTCGCCCCTTTACGCGCGCGTCATCGTTTTAACGGGCCCCTCCGGCTCAGGGAAGACGTCGCTGGCTAGCCGCACCGGCATTCGCGCATTGTCGTTGGATCATTTCTACAAAGATGACACTGACGAGGATATGCCACGCCTTACCTCAGGCTTGATCGACTGGGACGATATTGCCTCGTGGAAACGCCGCGAAGCATTGGATGCGTTGATCACACTGTGCACAACAGGGTCAGCGCGCATACCAATCTACGACATCCCCACGAATAGGCGGACCGCCACGCGCACACTGCACTTAGACCAGGGTGAGACGCTGTTTATCGCAGAAGGGATTTTCGCCTCGTCGCTAGTGGAGGATCTACGAGCGGCAGGGGTGCTGGCGGACGCCTTGTGTATTGCGCGATCACCGCTACGCAATATGTGGTTTCGTTTCCTGCGGGATATGGGGGAAGGCCGCAAAAAACCGCACGTACTTCTCCTGCGCGGCATGCGTTTAGCGTGGCAGGAACCGGCGAAAGTACGCACGTGGGTCGCGCACGGCTGCCGACCTGTGCCTTCGCTTGGCGAGGCGGGCCGACGTCTCCTTGTGTTGCGCGACGGGGCCGATGCCCAGCCCCACAAGTAATCCGAAAGAATACGAGCGATCGGCCATGAATATCTGCGCCCGCCTGCTTGATGCACACGCGCCTGCTTGATGCACAAAATGGCGGATTTTCAGGATACTCATCCATGAAAATCCGCCATTTTGTGGGCTCAAGCGTAAAAGGTGCCTCTTGATACGGCTGCGCCCTTGAAGCGAAGGATGTCAGACCATCGTCACGGTACAGACCGTATCCCCTTCATCGGCGAGTCCTTGGCGAAGCTTGAGGGTTTTCACCTGATTTTTCTTGCTCAAGACCACGGGCGTAATCGGGTCTCGTCCGCTGGCACGCACCGCTGCCACGTCCACACGGATAAGACCTTGTCCAGCATTGACCTGCTCACCATCAGCGACGAGTGCAACGAAACCTTCACCTTTCATATCAACCGTGTCCAAGCCAATATGAATGAGGATTTCAAGACCCTCGTCACTGAGTATGCCCACCGCGTGCAAGGTATGAAAAACCTTCACAACCCGCCCAGAAACCGGGGCGCATACGTCCAATGTAATGACGTCCTTAGGGGGCAGCACGGCGTACCCATCACCCAGCATTTTCTGTGAAAACACTTGGTCAGGTACGGCGTCCATGCTAACAACCTCACCTGCGAAAGGCGGGAGGAGTCTGACCTGACGTTTTCCGAAACGCAGCACCTCAACCCCTCACTTCAGATCTCTTGTTCGCCTTTGAGTTCAACAGAACCTTTAGCGAGCAGCCTGGCCACCTCGTCGTAGACAAATTGCACCTGCGGGCCAATGACCACTTGAACGGAGGTTTGTGAGGGACGGATAACGCCTGCGACACCCGCAGCCTGAATATCCCCCTCTTTGACGGCCATATGATCATTGACAACCACACGCAGACGTGTCACGCAGTAATCCACAGATTTGATATTGCTTCCCCCGCCAAGGCCAGCGATGATCTGGCGCGCGGAATCCACAACGTCTGCGTCCTCGTCCATCGCACCATCTTTCGCGGTGTCATCGCCGCGACCCGGGGTTTTGAGGTTGAATGCGGGAATGAGGAAGTAGAAGACCGCGAAATAGATCAGTGCCCACACCACGCCTTGAAGTAACAGCATGTACCACTTATTTGCAATCGGGTTCTGCGCCGACAAGAACATATCAACAAAGCCTGCAGAAAAACCAAAACCTGCGGTCCAGTGGAAGAACGCAGCGACCGCCACCGACACGCCCGTGAGAACCGCGTGAATCAGGTACAGCATGGGCGCAACGAACATGAAGGCAAACTCCAGCGGCTCTGTCACACCGGTAAAGAAGGAGGCAAGTGCGCCTGCCAGCATGAGCGAACCAACGACTTTCTTGCGTTTGCTTTCGGCACGGAGATACATTGCGAGTGCGGCAGCAGGCAGACCAAACATCATTACTGGGAAGAAGCCCGCTTGATACATGCCGACGTGGCCGATAACTTCGCAGGTGCTTCCTGTCCACATACCTGGGCATGATGCAGCATCGGTGGACGCAGTCGCTGCCTCGATAGTTTTGGAACCGCCAAGGAAATTACCGATGTCATTGATGCCAATGGTGTCGAACCAGAAGATTGAGTTGAGTGCGTGGTGCAGGCCAGTGGGTATGAGCAAGCGGTTGAAGAAGGCGTAGATGCCTGCCCCCAGTGGACCCATACCTTGAATCCACTGACCGAAGGAAAACAGGCCCGAATAAAGGACTGGCCACACGAAATAAAAGATGCCTGCCAGCAGCATCGAGAAGAAGGAAGTCAAAATCGGCACAAGCCGACGACCTGAGAAGAAAGCTAGGAAATCGGGAAGTTTCGTGGCATAGAAGTGGTTATAGGTCCACGCTGCGAGAATACCCACCAGGATGCCGATCAGGACGTTGCCGTCGTTGATTTTGGACCACCCTTGCGCGACCCAAGCCAGTTTATCTGCACCTTCGAGGGCATCCAGATCTATGCCTCGGTATCCTGCCACTGACTTCTCATTGAGCAGGATCTTCACTGTGCTGTAGCCAATAAAGCCGGAAATAGCGGCGGCGCCATTATTGTCGCGAGCCAAACCAAATGCGATGGCGACGGCAAAGATCCAGCCCAAGTAGTCAAGGATGGCGGCGCCAGCTTTGATAAGGATGGCGGCTAGGATGTTTTCGCTACCCCATCCGCTTGGGTCGATCCAGTAGCCGATCCCCATGAGGATCGCGGCAACTGGTAGGACAGCTACTGCGCCCATGAGGGCACGGCCGAGTTTTTGCAAACTGGTCATAATCGCGTCCATGAAGAGAGCTCCTTTAGTCTCATGTAGATGCGTGACTGAAATGTCTTAGCTGGTTGCATCCTGCAGCCAGCCGTGGAGGAAAACAGCGAGGTTAGCTGTCTCTCCTGCGCGCCCCTCTTTTGGGATATCCGTCGAGGGGGCAATGTGAGTGATGATCCATTCGGCGATCTCGTATTCAATGGAGAGGTCACGGCGGATCGACTGCGCAGCAGTATTGGAACGCAGCTGTCCTTGCTCAACTCGGGTTACAAGGCGGGCAAGGTGGTCGGTAACTTCTTTGCGCGCAGCGAGGCTGACGGTCGCCTCGTTTCGCGTGACGAGGCGACCAAGGACGGTTTCGGTCAGACCAGCCAGCGCATTTGCTTGGCTCAGTGGGTGTTTCACGGTGGCGCCGGTGCGCGCGGCCCGTAAATGTAGCGCGATATACGCTGCCTCATCGATGGGTAGTTCAAGGCGTAGCTGAGCGTTGACGTATCGCAGCACCATTTCTGCGGCGACAAATTCTTGAGGAAAATGTGCGCTGATCTCGTTGACAAGTGGGTTCTCAATAACGGCACCTGACCGCAAACGTTCGACTGCAAACGCCAAGTGATCGGTGAGCATAAGGTACACAGATGGGTGCAGATTACCTAAGTGTCCTTCAGCTAATTCGAGGGCTTCACCGATGGCAGTGAGGACGTCTGTGTGAATCGCTGACAAAAGGTTGAGATACTGGATTCGATCGGCACCTAGGGCAACATAGTGTTCTTGAACCTGGTCGGAGTAGATTTGGTCGCCCGATTTGCGGCCAAAACCTATGCCGCGACCCATGAGGATGACGGGAACGTCCGTGCCGTGCGCCAATGCCGACACTGCGTTGTTGTTAAGCGCGCGCGTCACCGTGTAGACGGTGACGGAGTCGTCGTTGCGTTCAGCCATCTGGGGGCTCCTCTTCGAGCATGCTGACCAGCGAATATCGCAATGTGCTGGTACCGCCCCAGTGATGCCTGCCAAACAGTAACACCTAGAGTCAGTTGATTACTCGCTACTGTAGCGCAAAAGTGCGCATATGGGAAAGGGTTCGCATAAAAAAATCACAAAGACGCTAATGGGGTCTGCCGTGAACGTATATCATTCACGACAGACCCCATATTCGGCGATCAGGCCAGGGTCACATCACCAATCGGTTGGGCAGCCTCTGCAGCGCCATAGGTGAAAGACGCACGTTTGACCTGCTTACGCTTGGACACCACCACAGGCGTTGCACAGTCCTTGCCCGCTGCACGCACAGCAGCGAAATCAACGCGCACAATAGGTGTGCCGGCCTCAACGGCATCGCCGTCAGCAACCAAAGCCTCGAAACCTTCACCGTCAAGACCCACGGTACCGATACCAATATGCACCAGCACTTCAAGACCGTCGGTGCTCACCATGGTGAATGCGTGGCGGGTATTGAAAATATTCGCGATGGTACCTGCCACAGGTGCGCACACCTCGACAACACCAGCATCGTCAGCTGGGACTACGGAAATACCTTCACCGAGCAAGAGCTGGGAGAAAACCCCATCGTTGGTGTCTTCCACCGGGATCACCTGGCCAGCAAATGGGGCAACGAATTCGACTTTAGTGGCGCCGAGACCAAACATATATTCTCCTTGAATGCTCAGAGTGTTCTGTAGCTCTTCCACCTTACTGACCTTCGGCCTCCCTTGAGGCGCATTAACAGCACAAAAATGGTGACCTTGGCGACCACAGGTGAAAATATTGGCCGATAATCCAAATATTTTGGCCTGCCACAATAGCGGCGGGCCAAAATCGTTCGTCGTTGTAACAAACCTACAGGCGCTTGACCAGTGGGAAGGTGATGGTTTCGCGAATACCTTGTCCCGTCAAAGCCATCAGGAGACGGTCTAGGCCCATACCCATACCGCCGGCGGGCGGCATCCCATATTCCATGGCTTCAAGGAAATCTTCGTCCAATACCATAGCTTCAGGATCGCCGTTGGCGGCAGCAAGGGCTTGAGCTTCGAAGCGCTCACGTTGAATCACCGGGTCAACCAGTTCCGAATAGGCGGTGGCAAGCTCAAAACCGCGCACATACAGGTCCCACTTTTCCACTACACCGCGTTGCGTGCGGTGCCCCCGTGTGAGCGGACTGGAGTCTTCGGGGAAATCACGCACAAATGTCGGCTCGTACAGCGAATCGCCGACGGTAGCCTCGAAAATAACCTCCGCGACTTTGCCACTCACCCAGTGGTCTGGGACCTCTTCGCCAAGCTCTTCAGCAATCTTCACCAGCGTTTCGCGTGGTGTCATCGCATCGATGTGTTGACCGATGGCCTGCGACGTGGCTTCATAGAGACTGATTTCTTTCCACGAGCCTGAAAGATCATAGGTTGACCCGTCAGGAAGAGTAACAATTTCGGTCCCCAGCGCGTCACGTGCCGCCTTCTGAATGAATTCACGGGTACGTTTGGCCATCGTGTCATAAGACCCATAAGCCTCGTAAGCTTCGAGCATGGTGAACTCTGGCGAATGTGAAGAATCGGCACCTTCGTTACGGAAATTGCGGTTAATTTCGAAAACCTTGTCGACACCGCCCACAACAGCACGCTTAAGGAACAGTTCTGGGGCAATACGCAGATACAGTTCCGTGTCGTAAGCATTCATGTGGGTAGTAAATGGCCTGGCTGCCGCACCTCCATGCAGGTTTTGCAGCATCGGTGTTTCAATCTCAATGAAACCTTCTGCATCAAAATAGTTGCGCAGTGACTTCACTACCGCCGCACGCATTCGCACCATGTCGCGCGCAGCTGGACGGATAATCATGTCAAGGTAGCGGCGACGCACCCGCATATCTTCAGACAGGGAGATTTCGGTGCCGTCTTGGGCGGTATAGGCCTTTGGCAGTGGACGCAGTGCCTTTGCGGCGACTTTCCAGGCAGGCACAGCTTCGCCCTGAGTGATACCGGGGGTGAAAAGGTCAGCGGGGGCTGCTCCAGGACATGCCAGGACAGATAATTCGCCTCGACGAGACGAGATGACGCGACCGTGGACGAACAAATGGTCCCCCAGGTCGACGTCTGTCTTGTACTTGGCCAGCGATTCAAGACCTATTTCTGCTGCTGAAAGCATGACTTGGATACGTGCACCTGCACCATCCATGAGTGTCGCAAAGCATAGCTTTCCGCCGTTGCGCGCCAGCATCACACGACCCGCGATCCCGACCATGTCCTGTGTTTCTTCTTCGGCATTTAGGTGGCCGTATTTCTCGCGGACCTCGGCTATGGTTGTTGTGATTGGGAGGACCACCGGGTAGGCTTCGGTGCCCTCGGCGATCAGTCGGGCACGCTTTTCAGCGCGGACTTTCACCTGTTCTGGCGTATCGTCGACGGCTGGGGGTACTTGCTGCTGGTTTGGCTTTGCTTCAGTCACAGGATGATTCTAGCGGCCCGCGAGGCGTTGGCCGAGTTTAGCGGCCCGCGGACCGCAAGCCCAGTTCAGTTGCGCGCGCAGAGTCCTCGGGCACAGTGCCTGGATTATCGCCCACATCAACGAGGCGGTTATCCGCATCCACAAATGCCACTGCAGGTTTCCATTGGCGCGCGCGACTTTCGGGAACGTGGCAGTAGGCGATCACAATGACGAGGTCGCCCGTGGTCACCAGGTGCGCGGCGGCACCGTTGACTTGAAGGACACCACTGCCGCGCTCACCTGCAATGGTGTAGGTCGTCAGCCGGTTACCATTGGTGATATCAACGATATCTACCTGTTGACCAGGCACGATATCGGCAGCGTCCAGAAGGTTTTCGTCAATCGTTACCGACCCGACGTAGTGGAGGTCCGCACCGGTGACCGTTGCCCGGTGTATTTTTCCTTGGACCATTGGGCGCATTACTTCATTCATCGCCGCCCTCCCTGTGTCACGGCATTAATCGCCATATTGTCGATAAGTCGGGTTGTCCCCACCTTGGCGGCCACCAGTATACGTGTCGGCACGCTCAGGTCATTAACGACGACCCTCGACAGATCACCAGTAACACCTGCGGCACCACACTGGCCCAACACTTCGAAAGTCGCATCATCCACAATGGCGATGTAATCGATGTCAATAGCGCCCTGTGCTGCAATGACCCGATGTGCGACGGCAAGGGCCTGCGCAACGGTGGCGCCCTGGCAAACAGCCTGCGTGGCCTCGGTCAGCGCACGGCTCAGTGCACGAGCGCGTTCCCGCTCTTGTGGCGACAGGTATTGGTTGCGACTGGACAGGGCAACACCATCAGTATCGCGCACGATGGGCACACCGACGATGCGCACTGGAATATCGAGATCAGCAACGACGCGACGGATCACAGCGAGTTGCTGGGCATCTTTTTCACCAAAAAGGGCAACATCTGGTGCGACTAGGAGTATGACCTTCGTAACTACCAGGGCAACGCCAGCGAAATGCGTGGGCCGGGTGGCACCCTCCAAATGGTGTGCCACCGGACCTGGGTCGATAATGACAGTGGATGGGTGCGGATAAACCTCACTTATCGGCGGCGCCCACACAAGGTCGGCACCAACGGTTGCCAGAGCGCCCATATCGGCCTCAAGGGTGCGCGGGTAGGCTTCGAAATCTTCGCCGGGAGCAAATTGTGTGGGGTTAACGAAGATCGTGACAACCACATTGTCAGCATGTTGACGCGCCTGCCGTACCAATTCAAGGTGCCCGTCGTGCAATGCCCCCATTGTCATCACTAACGCGGTGGTACCACGCAGAGCGTCAAGTGCTGCACGTAATTCGCTGCGGCTGCGAACCAAGGTGGGAAGGCTTGTCATAGTGTGTATTGTCCTCGCCTTAAAGGTGTGACGCGAATCGAGGTCGACATCATCCCGACATCTTTGGCGTAAAGCACGTACAACGCAGCGGCGACAGAACGTGTGCGGTGCACAGTAACAAGCGGGATGGGGACGACCCGGAGTTTTGACATGGCAATGGACACGACCTTTGCGTGGGCAGCTCGACTTTTGTCAGCATGGCCGGTGGTGGACGTGGAACTTACCCGGTGGCAAGGACCGAGAGGATTTCTTGGGCGCTATTTTCCGAAAGACGACCTGCATCACGCAGCATCTGGACAGTTTGCCGTGTCATAAAGGTATAGGTATCAAGGATGTTGCCTCCTTGCTGCGGCTCAAGGCGCTGCCCAGAGGTGGCGGGATCGGCCTCGTCTATGTGCACCTCCTCACCGGCGGCATGTGTTGTCGCAGATAACGCGGCAATATGCGTGGCAATAGTGCCGCTATCGCCTCGTGGAATCGGACCAGATATCCCCGCAATACCTTGCCTGAGCGCACGGTCAAGGGCAGCAGCAAGCAGTGGAGTCGCCACTGCCGAGGCACGATCGACCCCCGCTGCAGTAAGAAGCGTCAAAGATTGGTTGACGATCGCTGCAAGGAAGTTCGCACCATGGGCCAGCGCGCAGTGGTACAACGTGCGGTCCGCCTCGTCGATATCAAAAGGCTCGCCACCCATTTCGACGACCAGGGCATGGGCTATGGGCAAGGCGAAAGCGGGAGCTGTCACCGCGAAAGGAGTCCCCACCAAACGCGCCACATCAACCGAGGTACCGGTGAAAGTCATCACCGGGTGAATCGCCAGCGCGATCGCGCCACATGCCGAAGCTGCTTGCAACGCAGTAATGCCATGAGCACCGCTGAGATGGATCACGAGCTGCCCGGGATGCCATACGTCGAGTTCCGCCAACCCCTTCGTCAAGGGTTCAATAGTGTCGTCAGGCACAGCCAAAACCACGACGTCACTGCTCCTAGCAAGGGTTTCAACATCAAGGATGCCAATACCTGGCAGCATATCTTCGGCACGTTCTATGGAACGCGGCGAATGAGCTGATACTCCGACGATACGGTGACCAGCTTGACGCAATGCGGAGGCGATGACGGGGCCGACATGACCCATCCCAATGACCCCTACGCCAAGGCGGCCAGCACGCGTATTTGCATTCACGAAGCGTCATCCTCAACGGGCGCAGGCAGATCAGCAGCACCAGCATTCACCCGCGCGTGAACGCGCTGCATCCACTTTTCCGGTGGTTCACTTGCGCGACGGATACGTGACAAACCGAGGAGCCGTTCAGTCAGGTGGGCTGCGTGTTGTTCGCTAACGTGGTGAATGACCGGCATGATTGTGCCTGCCACTGCGTGCACCCCCACTGTCACAAGGCCCAGCATCCGTTGCAACGGACCTTGAGAAATACTCATCGACTGGATACGTTCCACCGGAACCACAATGACGTTTCGCACCATCCAGCCGTCACGGATCACGACCACCGTGTCGGTGACAGCCACTGCACGACGTTTCCACGCGAGAGGGTCGATGCGCCGAGCACTTCGTGGCACAGAAATAAACCCCTCGCCATCACCCTTACCATGGAAAGCAGCATCGAGGAGCGCACGCGGATTATTCACACCCAGATCACGTACAACCAGCCACAAAGCAAGTTCAGCCTCGGCACGTGTACCTACGGGCAGGAGCACACTGGATGCTTGGCTTTGGGCGGAGTCGTCGCCACCCAGCCCATAACCAGCCTGATTAATAGTGACGCGGTACCATCCTTTGCCTCGCCACAGCAGCGGTTGATGGATACGCACAGCATGGATGCGACGGGGTGGAATAGTCTGCGCACGTGTTTCTGTCAGGCCACGATGTATGCGGATACCGTCGGTTGACACTGCGGCACGGAAGTTGAATTCGCCAGCGAAACGGCCCCACATATACGACACCATCGCAAGTACACCACCGACAAGACCCCACAAGGCATTCAGTCCCCCAAAACCCCATTTGATGGTCAGGATCACTGCACCAACCATCATGACAATAGCGACCAATGCCATGATGACTATCACCATGTCACGGATGAGCGAGCCAATTAGTCGAGATGGTGACACTGTATAAAGAAGCCGTTCAGGTGCGACAGGTATCGCTCCATCTTCGTGCCGCAAACGCGCCACCTGCGTTATGGATACGGGTGTGTGTGGGTTCCCCGCCACCGTGACAGGCAGCGCAGCTGACTCTGGTGTCGATGCCGACATTGGTGACGTTGGTGCCGACACTGGAGGGGATGGCGAGGCATGATCCGTCTGTGCTGCACGTTCTGCGAGCCGGATGCCGGCCGCTAATGCGAGAATCTCAGCTCGAGCCTCGTTCAATTCGCGTGTGCGAAGGAAGCCGAAGGTGAAATTGGATTCACCTCCTCCAGCGACCTCCACATTGAGTTTTCCGAGGCCGACCATGCGTCCCAGCAACGGGTGGACGATGTCCACTGCCTGGATTCGCTCTAAACGCGCGTGTTTTTGAGAGCGGAAGAGTATCCCTTCACGGAACCAAACTGCTGTGTCAGTCACAGCCCATTTTGTTGCGCGCCACGCCAGCCAGGAGTAGACGGCAGCAAGAATGACGACAAGTGTGATGCCGCCGCCAATATAGCCAACGACAGTAATGATATCTTGGGCGCGTCCCCAGTCACTATTGGCAATGTCAATGACGACATCAGCATTTTGATAGGTGAGGAACGCAATAATGGCCGCCAGTACCTGCCAGGTATTGAGTACGGGAGACAGCGGATGGACTCTACGCCAAAGGGTGTCGGGTACGCCCGCATCAACAGCACGAACCTTGGTTTTAGTGTGGGACGCAGGTGCTGCGCGCAGATTCGTCGTCTCTGGGTCGATGCTGCTCATAGACCCGCCATTTCTGCACTGCCACGCTCAGCAAGAAGGTCACGCAGTCGAGCCGCCTCAGCCGAGGGAACACCTTCGAGGCTTCCCGCTGTGTGAGGCGAGGCGGTATGTAGGGTGATGGTGGAAATCCCGTAGTGTCGTGCGACTGGGCCTTCGTTGATATCTACGTACTGGATACGACCGTAGGGAATCACGGTGAGTTCTTTAAAAAGGACCCCTTTGCGAATCATGAATTCGCTATCACCTTCGGCCCATCCCATTGCCCGCACTTGGCGGCCAATGAGAAATATGAGCCACAGGGCAAGAGGCACTGTGATGGCGGTGCCAATATAGAACCACGGTGAGAGCATATAGCCCAATACAGCAAAGACAACGCCGGGAATCACCAACCAAATCACCGTGCTGATCAGCCGGGTTTTAATTAAGGCGGTCGAAACAGGGGTAAATGTTACGCCGTGTGGAGCGAATGGGCTGCTCATACATGGTCCTCTCACAGGTCAGGATCACTGACATTTTCCCATATCTGCCTAGCTTTCTCGCACACCGGACCAGCTCATGAGCATCTGACTGACCTCGCCTCGTAGGGCATCACACTAAGACTCCCCCCACAGTTCTCCCAGGCAACATTCAGGGTTCTTAGTGAAAATATACGTATGACCATTTTTGATTCCGACGCTTCAGGCGAAGCCAAACTGCTCGTCGTAGACGACGAGCCGAATATCCGCGACCTGCTAGCCTCATCGTTGCGCTTCGCAGGTTTCGACGTGCTTGCCGCAGAAGACGGGAATACCGCCTACCGCCTCGCCTCGGAAGAACACCCTGATCTCATTGTTTTAGACGTCATGCTGCCCGATATGGACGGTTTTACCGTCACCAGGCGACTACGCGATGCGGGTGTCAACGTCCCTGTTCTTTTCCTTACCGCCCGTGACGATATGCGTGACAAAATCCAAGGACTCACCGTTGGTGGTGACGACTATGTAACAAAGCCTTTCGGCCTTGAAGAAGTCGTTGCACGCATCCGTGCAATCCTTCGCCGCACAAAGGGCGGCGCGGAAGACGACGGCAAACTAAGGGTCGGCGACCTCGTCATTGACGAAGACGCACACGAAGTAACCCGCGCAGGTCAGCTCGTTGACCTCTCCCCCACCGAGTTCAAGCTCCTGCGGTACCTCGTCATCAATCAGGGGCGCGTCGTGTCAAAAATGCAGATCCTTGATCACGTGTGGGAATACGACTGGGACGGTGAAGTGGCCATCGTTGAATCGTATATTTCCTATCTGCGCCGCAAACTTGCAGTTGAAGGAGCAAAAGGAGAACTCATCCACACCAAACGCGGCGTGGGGTACATTCTGCGCGATGAGAGTTAAATGATGGTCCCCAAGGGGTTACGGCGCGCATGGGAGGCACGTCCCTTGTCCATACGCCTCGTCGTTTTTATCGTGGCGTTGCTGGCAACCGGATTAATACTCACCGCAACCGTGATGATTGGTCTGCTTCAACGCCACCTCATTAGTCAGGTTGACGACCAGCTCATCACCTCCGCAGGCGCACTTGCGGAAAGCACGTCAGCGATTTCAAGTGGCTCATCAAGTAGTTCCCTGCCGTCACTGTTTTATATTCGGCGGTCAATGGCAGGACTTGCTGATGAGGAACATTTCTCTACCCTCACACTGGCCCAAGCTGGAACCCCTCTTATTCCAGATTTACTAGAGGTCGGTGAACGCGCACAGACGACCAGCGGGTGGACGAACCCTGTTACGGTCAATTCCACGATCGAAGGCTCACCGTGGAGGGCAATCGCGGTTCCCCTGGTCGTTTCAGGCAGCTCCACCCCTGTGGGCGTCATGACCATTGCTTTACCTTTAGCAGATGTGCAACACACGCTACGTAATACTGCGCTATATGCCGTCAGTACGGCGCTGGTGATACTCGTCATTGGTGGCAGCGTTGGCCATTACCTTGTGCGTGGCGCGCTACATCCCCTTGTCGATATTGAATCAACAGCAGGAAAGATCGCGGCAGGTGACTTGACGCAACGCATTGCCCCGCAGCCTCCGACAACTGAAGTAGGGTCTTTAGCGCTGTCGTTGAACACGATGTTGTCGCAGGTGGAACAGTCCTTTGAAGCACGTCAGCAGTCTGAACAAAAGATTCGACGCTTTGTTTCCGATGCCTCGCATGAATTGCGCACACCGCTGGCAGCAATCTCTGGGTACTGTGAGCTGTACGGGATGGGTGGCGTTCCAGCGGAGCGTACCGGTGAGGTGATTGGCCGTATCCAATCCGAATCAACCCGCATGGGTGCCCTTGTCGAAGATTTGTTGACCTTGGCGCGCCTTGACGAAGGTCGCCCTTTGGAGTTCAGTGACGTTGACCTGGTGAAAATGGCCGACAACGCGGCATTCGATATTCAGGCGTTGGACCCCGCGCGAAGCGTTGCCGTCATTGGTCTCAATAGCCGCAAAGCACCAATGTCATTGGTGGTCCAAGCTGACCGTGACCGTCTCCAGCAGGTCTTCACGAACCTCGTTGGCAATATTGTGCGATACACACCGGACGGCTCACCGGTTGAACTGGCCCTCGGCGTGGCGGCAGATCGTGCAGTCGTTGAATTCCGCGACCACGGGCCCGGCATCGCCCTATCTGATCGAGAGAAGGTTTTTGAGCGTTTCTATCGCGCAGAGTCCTCGCGTGCACGTTCATTAGGGGGATCAGGGTTGGGCTTGGCTATTGTGTCGGGAATCCTGTCGGCCCATCACGGTAGCGCACAGTTGTCGAAGACACCTGGTGGAGGTCTCACCGTTCGCATTGAAGTGCCCGTGACAGAACCGCCCAATACGTGAGGCGTGCCACCGGAGATGAAACCACCGATGGAAAGGCATAGAGTGGGCCGGTACCATTCTTGAGCACGGAATAATCCACCCACAGGAGGAGTCGCATGGGCGCCCAAGCACCTCAGTGGCTGTTCAGCGCATTCGTGGAGGCCATGACACAAATCGGCGCCACAGCCTCCACCGCTACGCTCAGCGCCGAAGCACGTGACTTAGTGTCCCGTTGGAACGAGCCTGGTCGCTATCTCCACAATGCCCAGTACCTCATTAACGTACTGGCCAGTATTGACGAACTCGCTGCCGTTGCCCATGATCCTGACGTCTTGCGGGTTGCGTTGTGGTATCACGGCGCCTTCTACGATCGCAGTTTCAAACTGTGCCTGGACGAGGATGTGGTTGCGCAACCTTGTTCCCCCTGTGTGGCGCATGCCCATGATCGTCTACTTGCTCTGGGCGTGAGTGATGACGTTGTCGCACGTGTTGAGGAACTCATGCAGGCGCTGGTGGCGCGTCGAGCTTCGCGTTCAGATTCGGATGCACAGGTCCTTGTTGATGCTGACCGTGCTCTTTTTGCGGCAAGCCCCCAGGCTTATAAGAAGCACCGCTTGGCATTGCGTGAGGAATTTGCAGCTCTTGATGACCTCACGTATTGGCGTGCGCGCCGAAAAGCTGTGCGACGCCTCCTTGCTCTCGATTCGCTGTACTACTCGCCTTTAGCTCAGCAGTGGGAAGAGACGGCGCGTTCCAACCTTGAGGCGGAACTTGCAAAACTGGAGTCAGAGATCAGGGGTGTGGACCCGACGCTGTGCGGCGAGGGACCAGAGGCAGTCGATCACGAGGATGCGTCGGAGCATACAGACGCTGGCGCAGGTAGCACCCTCATTATTCGTCGTCGCCCTCTGAAAAAGAACGTGTGTGCACAGCCTGAGGAACCGACCAGTACCGGCGTTTTACCGACGATACGTCCCGCCGACGGTGAGCTACGCGGATTGCAGGATGACGACGATTCGGCCTCGTCGTTGGAAACCGCCATTGATGCGATGGATCTTCCCCATACGTCAGGCTCCTAAGTACCTGCGAGGCAGCAATCTCGGCACTCGTGTCGCAGTTGATGGGGTGCGGTCGGTGGCTGCGGTCATTATTCCGAGGCTGTCCGTTGCTGCGGCACGTGTCTCCTGCCCCTGTCTGCCCTCAGTGGGCGCTGTTCTTTCCACATGTCGCCACGCACATTCCTCCTTTTCCACAGCTCCCTTCCTTTGTCGGCACTGCATTTTGCCGAGGCGTAGCGTCGTCTTAGCAGCGTCGACGGATGGCGCTGGGTGAAAAGGAGAGACTGTCATGGCCGTTTTTTCAGTAGATTCGCAGCGTGTAGCTGCATCAGCTGCCCACGTGAGCACAACGGCAGAACGTATCCGGCAAGAGGTTGCCACGATGATGGCAGACCTACTGGACTTACAAGCAAGTTGGCAGGGCGTCGCGCAGGCGTCATGTGCCTCAGCGGTTGAGCAGTGGCAGGCGACGCAAGTTTATGTTGAACAGGCGCTTGACACGATTAGTGTGCAGCTCCACAGCGCTGCACAAACCTATAGTGAAGCCGAGGCGCATACGGCTTCGCTCTTCGCGTAAGAGTTCGATAGTGACGATGGGCTGCGCAGATTGTAGACCAATGGCAATGCAGACTGTGCAGGTCATGGGTTGTCGCTGGAGGCAGCGACGCTAATTGGGGTGTGGGGCTCATAGCTACAGCCTCCGGCGCCCAGGTGACATTGGATGTCTCACTGTGCTCCGGAGGCTGTAGCGACCGTAGTGAGAGCGTACTCAACGAGGCACGCTCAGCATCGCACGGTCAGAATCAGTACATGCCGCCCATGTCGGCGCCTTCTCCGCCACCAGCAGCTGGCGGTTCAGGCTTGTCAGCCACGACAGCTTCGGTGGTGAGGAACATACCTGCGATGGATGCTGCGTTCTGCAGTGCGGAACGGGTGACCTTGACGGGGTCGGAGATGCCCTGCGCCATGAGGTCGCCGTATTCACCGGTTGCAGCGTTGAGGCCGAAGCCAGCTTCCATACCGGCCACGCGGTCAGCGACAACGCCGCCTTCCAGGCCTGCGTTTTCAGCGATCTGCTTGAGTGGAGCTGACACTGCCACACGAACGATATTCACGCCGGTTGCTTCGTCGCCGCTGAGTTCGATGCCACCAAGTACTGCGTTGGCTGCCTGGATAAGAGCAACGCCGCCACCAGCGACGAGGCCTTCTTCGGTTGCAGCGCGGGCGTTACGCACAGCGTCTTCAATGCGGTGCTTGCGTTCTTTGAGTTCAACTTCGGTAGCAGCACCGGACTTGATAACGGCAACGCCACCGGAAAGCTTGGCAAGGCGTTCTTGCAGCTTCTCGCGGTCGTAGTCGGAGTCGGTGGTTTCGATTTCCTGGCGGATCTGACGCACGCGTGCGTCAATATCCTCGCGGTCACCGGCGCCTTCAACGATGGTGGTTTCATCCTTGGAGACAACGACGGAACGTGCGCGGCCCAGGAGTTCAAGGTCGGCGTTTTCCAGGGTGAGGCCCACAGTTTCCGAGATGACCTGGCCACCGGTAAGGATAGCCATGTCTTGCAGCATGGCCTTGCGGCGGTCACCGAAGCCGGGAGCCTTGACGGCCACGGACTTGAAGGTGCCACGCATCTTGTTGAGGACCAGTGCGGTCAGTGCATCGCCTTCCACGTTTTCGGCGATGACGAGCAGCGGCTTGCCGGTTTGCATGACCTTTTCGAGGATGGGCAGCAGGTCCTTGAGGGTGGAAACCTTGGTGTCCACCAGAAGGATGTACGGATCTTCCAGAACTGCTTCTTGACGCTCCGGGTCGGTAACGAAGTAGGCAGAGATGTAGCCCTTGTCGAAACGCATACCTTCGGTGGTTTCAAGCGTGGTTTCGAAGGAGTTGGTTTCTTCAACGGTGATAACACCCTCGGCGCCAACGATCTTGAATGCGTCAGCAATCAGTTGACCAATTGCTGGATCGTTAGCAGAGATCGAGGCGGTTGCAGCGATCTGCTCAGGGGTTTCAACGGCCTTGGAGTCCTTGTGCAGCTGTGCAACGATTGCTTCTACCGCTGCGTCAATGCCGCGCTTGAGGGCAATCGGGTTGGACCCTGCAGCAACGTTACGCAGACCTTCGTGAACGAGTGCCTGAGCGAGAACTGTTGCAGTAGTAGTGCCGTCACCTGCGACGTCGTCGGTCTTCTTTGCGACCTCCTTGACCAGTTCGGCGCCAATACGCTCGAAGGGATCTTCCAGGTCAATTTCCTTGGCAACGGACACGCCGTCCTTGGTGATAGTGGGGGCGCCCCACTTCTTGTCGAGGACTACGTTACGGCCCTTAGGACCGAGGGTCACCTTGACGGTGTCAGCCAGAAGGTTGAGGCCGCGCTCCATGCCGCGGCGCGCATCCTCGTCAAAACGAATGATCTTGGCCATGTGTGTTCTTATCCTTCCGCGATGCGGATCGAGGTCGGTGCCCGCGACGGACGATCGGCATAAAGTCGCCCTTTACGACCTTATGAGGACCTCACCGGACCCTAGTGTCTTGTCACTCTGCCGTAGCGAGTGCCAACGTCAAGTTTGGCACTCTCCCCCGACGAGTGCAAGACGAAAACGGATTGGATAGCAAAAACCGTAGGCAAAAAGAAACTGCCCGGACTCAGCCGGGCAGCCTCCAAGAGTGTGCCTACTTCAAGACGACAACGACGTCGGAGCTTCCCACGTCGGTACTTTCAGTAGTCGTTCCAATACCAAGAATACGTGCGATCTCTGCTGCGGTATCTGCCAGGGAGGCGTCACGGTAGTAAACGGTGGACACGGTGGTGTTCCAACCGGTGGCATTGTCAGCTGTGGCATTCGTGAAGCCTCCACTTGTCAGAGTGGCAACTTTTTCTGCTGCGAGACCAGTAATACCCGTGCCGTTGAGTACCGCCACATTTGCTCCATAGGTAATCACCGGTGCGGGTGGCTGTTCCACGACTGGTGTTTCTGTCGTGGTTTCAGCAGGCGTTTCCTCAGTTGTTGTCGTTTCGGTGGTTTGCTCGCTGGTTTGAGTATCGGTGGTGGTTTCAGTTGTTGTTTCTGTGCTTTGAGTCGTGGAAGACTGTACAGATTCAAGTGTTGAGCTATCGACAATGCCGCGTGAAGTCAGCAGGTAGCTCACCCCCCACCCGATGAGCGGGACAACGATGAGGATGATGAGGAAAGGCAGCACCGCCTTCCATTTCGAAGGGCGTGGGCGATGCATGCCGACCGGCATGTCTTCACCAACGTGGTCGAATTCGTCCTTGGGATACTCTGAAGTCACGTATCCAGGGTAACGCCCATAGGCGCCTGTGCGCTTCTGTTATCTATGGCGCGCCGTCTTCCCACGCAATTGCGACCTTGCCGTGTCAGCACTTTGGCACTTGAGGCGACGCGGGGCACACTGGTTCTATGACTGCATCACCTCGCCCCCTATCCGAACTCATTGATCCGTCGTGGGCACGGGCCCTCGCTCCGGTTGAAGAAACCGTGCACCGTTTAGGCGATATGCTCCGCACTGAATTATCCAACGGTAATGGCTACCTTCCAGCAGGCAGTGACGTGTTGCGGGCTTTTACTTACCCATTTGACGAGGTGAAGGTGCTGATCGTTGGACAGGATCCTTATCCCACACCTGGGCATGCGATGGGGTTAAGTTTTTCAGTGACCCCCGGCACGCCTTTACCGAAGTCACTGATCAATATTTTTACCGAGCTATGCAACGATCTAGGTGTCTCTGCGCCCACGAGTGGCGATCTGTCCCCTTGGTGCAGCCAAGGAGTGTGCCTATTGAATCGCGTGTTGACTGTTCAGCCAGGAAAGCCTGGGTCACATCGGGGACGTGGCTGGGAAGAAGTGACAGCACAGGCGATCCATGCTCTTGTGGCGCGCACTGACCAGAGCGGTCACCCACTCCCATTGGTGGCAATCCTGTGGGGTAAGGATGCGCAGGCCTTGAAACCGATGTTGGGTACCGTGCCAACGATTGAGTCGGTGCATCCATCGCCTTTGTCAGCCTATCGAGGCTTTTTCGGTTCCCGACCTTTTAGCCGCACTAACGAGCTTTTGGCCACCCAGGGTGCCACGCCCATTAACTGGAGCTTGCCCTAGGCTTCACCGTTGCCAGCCACCCGTCTATTACTTGATGTGCTGATCTCCAGCACCACAAAGAATCAGGCTATCGCCCAAAGATTGAGGTACTTCCAAGTGGTACCGTCGGATCAACGATTGATTGAAAAACGTCAGCCATCGCGGTTGGTAGCATCGCTTCGATCAGATCCGAAAACACTAGAGGACATTTGACACCTAAGGAAAATCACCGGCCCCGGGCCGGTGATTGTGGAGCCACCTGTCGGACTCGAACCGACGACCGTCCGCTTACAAGGCGGGTGCTCTACCAACTGAGCTAAGGTGGCGCGCCAATTAGTGTGCCATGAACACGACTAAAAGGCACAATCGTCTCAGGCTGTTTAGCCTAAGAGTGATCAAGACAACGGATCAAGTCCCATTGCACTGCGGATCGAATTAACGACCTCAACACCAGTGGTCCCCGAGTAGGCAATCACTTTGCCGTCATGGACGAACTCTGGTGTCGCGGTTTGTTCGCGTCCTTCAACCTCAAGCGCAGTCCAAGCTGCAGAGGCTTTATCAAGGTAGGTTGCAGCCACCGCACCCACGGGGAAGGTGTCGATAACCTCTTGTGGGACCCCCACCTCGGCGGCAATCACCTTCACTTGGGCTGCTGACTTGGATGCGTCATTGACGATCGTTCCATTACCGGCCTGCTGCTGAGTGAGGTAGTACGACATCAGTGCATGATGGAAGGCGACCCACTGGTCGGGGGCAGCGTTAGCCACAGTAAGGGAGGCTGCGGTAGCAGCTTCCTGGTAGGCAGCGTTGTGGGTACGCACGGAGCGGAACTCGATATTGTATTCGCCGGCTTTCGCCCCGTCAGACAGTGCGGTTCCGATGGCAGAGTCAAGGTTGACGCACCCGTAGCAGGAGTAGTCGAAGTACTCCACAAGGGTTGGCAAGGCCGGGTCGACTTTCCCCACGCCCAGATGCGAGTAGGTGATCGGTTGGGCGTCAGCGTATTGGCCAAATACGGTGGTGGGGTCGACGTTACGCGCAGCGCGGTCAGCCGCAATTTGGCGCGCGACTACAACACCGACTGCCGCAACGATAGCAAGTACCAGTACAGACACCACTGAGATGACGATGATCGTGGCTGTGCGGTCTTTACGCGCTTGCTCTTGGCGCAGTTGCTGAGCCTTGAGGCGTACCGCGTCTTGCTGAGATGACTTCGCCATCAAAACGTCCTTTCCTTTTCACGTAACAGCACTACCCTACTCAGCCCTACTGAACTGTGCTGCATGAAGTTAGCTTTGTGTGACAATCAACCATGTGGCAAGGACCACGACAACGGCAAGCACACCGGCGATGAAGCGGAGCCACACGGTGGGCAGTAGGTATTCAAAGGCAACATTGGCACCTCTGCGCAGATAGGTGGAAGAAGGGAAAAGCCACATAACCAGCAGTAACACCCACATGGTGAACCAGACCGCTAGGAACCACACAGGCGAGGTGATCCACAGGTCAATCCCAAGCGCCACCAGATGTGTACCTACCAGTTCTAACGGCCATTGCAGTGGGGGTACCACGCTCACACTCCACGGTCCTAATGTCAGCACACCTTGTGTGGTCACGCCAGACTCTATGGAGAAATGAATGGCCCACCATACGGCCGCAGCGGCCAGACAGGCAAAGATGGCACTAAATACTGTGGCGGCAAGGGCCTGGATAAGACGCAACGGCAGTGCGGCAAACATGGCAAGCCAGTCACTTGAGCGCACTGAGCCATACGAAAAGCGACGCATTTCGCGCCCGTAGTGAAGCGCACCTACAAGGGCGATGAGCACGAGTGTAGCGCCGATAATAAGGGTGCCTTGTAGGCCGGATATCACCGGTACGGTGGCGGCCGCCGCGAGCAAGGCGGCACTGACGATCCCTGATCCCGCGGGATTTCTGGGAATATACGGCCCTTGCGGTGTAGCAGGCGGCGGCATTGACGAGGCCATATGAGGTGCCGTGTTGATCTGTCCGTATTGCAATGGGCCGTTGCTCGCATATGGTGCTGCCAGCGGTGACGGTGACGGTGACGGTGACGGTGACGGCACGCTAGCAGGCACCGGGTGCACATACCGGCTGGCCGGAGAGGGTGCAGGCGCATGGTGCAACTGCGGGAAAACCGCCGTTTGCGTGCCACTCGGGGGCATTTGCGTGCCGCTCGGCGGTGGAGTGTGCGGCAATGGCGGTGATGTCACTGCAGGCAACACGGATGTGGCCCCAAGGGGAGTATGAGCATCAGCTGCCCCTTGTATGGGGCCAATTGTCGGCAAGACCGCGGTGCCGTCATCCACAGGGGTACCGTCATCCACGTGCTGGGGCGAGCGCGGGGTGGCTCCGAGTGCTTCAGTTTGGTCAATCGCTGAGTCAGATGAGCTGCTCAGCAATTCGGTGACCGACGCGCCCTGGGATTGCACAGCTTCGGGCTCCGTTTCCCCAAAGGGGGTTGACACGGCATGGAGGTCGGTGGCCTCGACAATTGGTGCCTGCGGCTGGGGAATACCAGTCCATACCACCGTACCTTCCTGCCGCCCCGCTGCCGCCTCTAACTCCGCCACCATCGCCTCGGGTGCCATGCGCCGATCAATCTGCGGATCTAGAGCTGCCGCAAGTGGGTGAACGAGTGCCGATGGAAGCCCATCAAAGTCAGCGTCACCGCGCATCACGCGGTCAAGGACATGTGCCGCAGCACCGCGCCCAAAAGGCGGACGGCCTGTGGCTGCATTGAGCAGGGTCGCCGCTAATGCCCACCAGTCTGAGGCGGGCGCGGCCTCGTCCCCACGCAGTAATTCAGGGGAGGTGAACCCTGCAGTTCCTGAGAGCAGACCAGTGGTGGTCAGACGTTGTTCTCCCTGGGCAATAGCAATGCCGAAGTCAATGAGGACAGGCCCGTAGCGCGCGCACACAATATTGGAGGGTTTGACATCTCGGTGGACGACTTTGGCGGCATGGACAGCGCTTAAGGTCTCGTAGAGGCTGCGCGCCAGGGCGGCGACATCGCGGGGAGTTAACGGTCCACCCGCAAGGAGTTGCGCCAGGGATGGGCCATCAATGTATTCGGTAACAACAAAGGGGTGTATGTCATCGATTTCAATGTCGAGTACGTGGGCAACGCCGTTGCTAGGCACCGAGTTCACTATGCGTGTCTCTCTGAGCAGACGCTCGCGTTGTTCGTCAGATGCCGCCAAAGCAGGATGGATCAGTTTCAGGGCGACGCGTGCTCCCGCTGCATCTTCAGCGAGCCAGACGGTACCTGCACCACCTGCACCGAGTCGATGCAGCAGCCGGTAACCGCCAATGTAGTCCGTAGTCGTCACCTCCCCAGGGTATCGGAGTTAGTGACGAGGCGGTGCTACAGCAGACAGGGCATCAGCATTTCTTGGCGCTGACCACACACAACACTCCCATTTAGGACCAAGGTCCGTTGCTCAAATGTTTGACACATGAAATGTGCCCATGATCTGCGCATCCGACAGGTGGTTACCGCTAGGCACATTTATCACATAGGTGATAGGTTCAGTGGCAGTGCAGTCAAGGACGACTCATCCTTGTACGCACCCACATCAGTGAAGTCGCTGATGTGTCCCCACAACGGATCGTCCGGCACGTACCTGCCGGTGGAGGAGTACATAAACATGGCAACAGTGACCTTTGATAAGGCAACCCGCATTTATCCGGGTTCTGACAAGCCCGCAGTTGACGCACTTGACCTTGAAATCGCTGACGGCGAGTTCCTTGTCCTTGTCGGCCCCTCAGGCTGCGGCAAATCCACCTCCTTGCGTATGCTCGCCGGCCTAGAAGATGTGAACTCTGGCCGCATCCTCATTGGTGACAAGGACGTGACCGACGTCCAGCCGAAGAACCGCGATATCGCAATGGTCTTCCAGAACTACGCGCTCTACCCGCATATGACGGTGCGTGAAAACATGGGCTTTGCTTTGAAGATTGCTGGCGTACCCAAGGACGAAATCAAGCGCCGCGTCGACGAAGCAGCGAAGATCCTTGACCTTGAGCCCTACCTCGAACGCAAGCCAAAGGCGCTGTCTGGTGGCCAGCGTCAGCGTGTGGCTATGGGCCGCGCTATCGTGCGTAAGCCGCAGGTCTTCCTCATGGACGAACCACTGTCCAACCTTGACGCGAAGCTCCGCGTACAAACCCGTACACAGATCGCCTCCTTGCAGCGCGAACTGGGTGTCACCACCGTGTACGTCACCCACGACCAGACTGAAGCCCTTACCATGGGCGACCGCATTGCGGTGCTTGCCGGTGGCTTGCTCCAGCAGGTGGGCACACCGCAGGAAATGTACGAGCGTCCCGCCAACGAATTCGTTGCAGGCTTCATTGGTTCTCCTGCAATGAACCTCGGCAAATTCGAGGTCGAAGGCAACGTGGCCAAGCTTGGTCCGGCGCGTATTCCGCTGTCCGAGGCCACCCTTGCTGCCATCACCCCAGAAGATGGCGGCAAGATCACCATTGGCTTCCGCCCTGAAGGCCTTGAAGTCGTCCCTGAGGGTACCGAGAACACCATTCCGATCGAAGTGGACTTCGTTGAAGAACTCGGTTCCGATGCCTACGTCTATGGACACCTCGCAGGCGCCACGCAGGGCCTTGGCTCGGGTGCGGAAGGCACCGCCAAGCAGTTGATTGTCCGCGTTCCTCCGCGTACGGCTCCTGCGCGAGGCGGCGTAATCCACGCTCGTATCCGCGAGGGCCAGCAGCACAACTTCAGTGCCGCCACGGGCAACCGCCTGCCAGAATGAGCAGCAGTCACTAGGTGAAGGTCTGGGTTCGAGAGTTTTTTCTCGGACCCAGACCTTTTGCCTGCCCTAGCTCACCATCATGGGTTATGTGCTTCTCCACGCGAATCCAGACAGGACCCGCACCCACCGGTGATGCACGATGACGCTTTCTTTTTCGTATCCTCATAACTAGTGAAAGAATGGCCGTATGTCGCACGCACTCGAGATCACTGCAGCAACAGTTGATCCGGCCATCCTTGACCTTCCATGGGAGATCCCCCTGGAAGACTGGCCCGCCGATATCCTTGCTGCACTACCGCGTGGCTTATCCCGCCATGTGGTGCGTTTCGTGCACCTGTCTGAACGTGTGATTGCAGTAAAAGAAATCGGTGAAACTGTTGCCCACAAAGAGTACGAGCTACTACGGGACCTTTCCCGCCTCGAAGCGCCCTCTGTGCTGCCCACCGCTGTCATCACGGGACGCAGCACGCCGCGCGGCCACGAACTCGCTGCCGTTCTCATCACCGAACACTTGCAGTTTTCTTTGCCATACCGGGCGCTCTTTTCCAAACACATGACCCCCGAGACCGCTACGCGCCTTATTGACGCGCTTGCTGTACTCCTTGTCCGCCTCCACCTGCTGGGTTTTTACTGGGGCGACGTGTCCCTGTCCAATACGTTATTTAGGCGCGACGCTGGTTCATTTTCTGCCTACCTTGTCGACGCTGAAACCGGCGAACTTCACCCCGAAGGTCTCACCGACGGACAACGCGCCTACGATGTGGACCTGGCACGAACAAATATTATTGGCGAACTCATGGATTTGCAGGCAGGTTCCTACTTTCCGGGCGAGGAAGACCCTATTGAGGTCGGTGACCGTATCCGTACTCGTTACAACGAACTGTGGTACGAACTCACCGCAAAAGAATCCATTGCCTTAGACCAGCGATGGAAAGTGCAGGAACGGATCGAACGTCTCAACGATCTTGGCTTTGACGTTGGCGAATTGCAGATGAGTTCAGACCGCGCCGGTTCCCACTTAGTGATCCAACCTAAAGTGGTGGATGCTGGACACCACCACCGGCGGCTGATGCGCCTCACCGGCTTAGATGTTGAAGAAAAACAGGCTCAGCGTATGCTCAATGACCTGGAAACTTACCGCGCAGTCACCGGTAAATCCAACCGTCCAGTTGAGCTTGTCGCACACGAATGGGTACATGAAGTCTACGAACCCGTAATATCGGCAATTCCTCCGGAGTTGGCCACCAAATTGGATCCTGGTCAAATCTTCCACGAATTTTTGGAACACCGATGGTTCTGCGCCCAAAACGCAGGGCATGATCTTCCGCAGGACGAGGTCATCGCCTCGTATGTTGAATCGGTACTCCCCACTAAACGTGACGAGGCGTTACTCCTAGACCCGGGTATGGCAGATACAGCAGAAATGATGGCCGTTAACAGCATTGAATCAGAACCGATCGACGGGATGCTCGGCCATGCCGACCCCGATGCAGACCCGGATGCCGGTTCATGGGCCGAGGATGCACCTGCGCCAACAATGCGTTTCGTGCCGGGCCTTGGATTGATACCGGTCTATGACTAAAAGCACCGCCTACGCATCACTGTGCCCTTGAAGAGAAAGTAAAGATATGTCAGAGTTCCCAAAGATTTACGCCCACCGTGGTGCCTCGTCGCTAGCGCCAGAAAATACGATCGCCGCATTCGCGAAAGCATTAGAGGTGGGGGCCACCCGTTTTGAATTCGACGTTGACGTCATGGGGGACGGCACGCTGCTTGTAATCCATGACGATACCCTTGACCGTACAACGGATGGGTCGGGTGACTACTACTCGAAGTCTTATGCGGACCTGCGTCGACTTGATGCCGGCAAGTGGTTTTCCAGCGTCTACCGCTTTGAACGGGTACCGGAGCTTGCCGACGTCATCACGTTCGCGCAGCGTAACGCCATGCGTATGAACCTGGAGATCAAACCCTGTATGGGAGGGCCACAGCTGCGCGACACATTGCTGGAGAACCTTGTGGTTGCTGTGCGTAATGTCGATACCTCGGATTTTCTTGTGTCCTCTTTTGACCATGACATGCTCGCCCGCTTCCATCAAGCACGCCCCGATGTATCACTGGGGTGGCTGTTTGTGCGTGAAGGCCAGCCAGGTCCAATATGGCAAGAAGGTGCACCTAGTCTCCAATGTGCGGCTATCCACCCACCACTGGACGGGTTGACCGAAGCAGAGGTGGCTCAGATGAAGGACGCTGGTTTCGCTGTCAACGTGTGGACGGTCAATGATGTGGAAACGGCGCGCCGCCTTGCTTCGTGGGGTGTGGACGGTATTTTTACTGACCGCCCACAAGACTTTCCCGCGCACGCGCTGGCGCGTTAACAGCTTCTCGCGCACCTGCCCGGGCCATCGCTCCCCGGGGTTGGCGCGTTCCCATGCGAGCGTTCTCGAGTTGCTATGGCCCTGGGACCGCGTTCCCGAATGGCTGAGTGTGCTCGCGACGCTTAACGTACTTGGCACGTACCCGAGCCCTGCGTTCCGGGAACCACACGACCAGGGTTGACACATGTCCTCATAAAACGCGGCTCCGGCGGCCCCTATGGGGGGTTCTGGAGCCGCGCAGCTCTGGAGGTGTCCACACCTTGATGTGCGCTCAATCCTGTTGGGTTCTGGAGGCGACGTATTTGGCCAAGAATAGCTCGGCGATCGAGTCAACAACCATGAGTCCACCGAGGATCCCACCCGCAATGGCCCACGGGGAACGTGGTGCCTTACTGCGTGCCGCCAACACGACGAGGCCTGCGCCAAGAGCCGCTTCAATGGAAGCACCGGTGCGAACAATCCACGGACGATCAAGTGCCAAAGCACGGTAGGCTTTCAAACTCGGGTGTACCGCTTTTTCGCTCGCTCCCAACATGATGTCCACGCTGCGACCTATGGCGGTGGAGATTCCCCGCGCTAGATGCACTGACGCACCCTCAACCTCGTCAAGCTCTGCCTGCCCCAGAAGGAAGTCTGCCACCTGTTTGGGCAATCCCAGCGCGGCTACTGCACGCCGAACTGCCATTTTCCCGCTGGCAGTTGCGGCGCCTCGGAGCGCATCAGCTTTGGCGCCAGGCACAGCCGCAGCGATGGCATCAAGATCTTTTCCGTCGCCAACAAGGTCAACAACCTCCGGATCAAGGCTATCTTCCGCTTTGACGGCCCCTGTCACCACGATCTTGTCAAGACCCCAGTTGTAGCTCACCACATGCTCAAGGTGGTCGTCTGTAACCAGGAAACCTTGGAGTTGACCGTTGGTGACCGCCAGGGTTACCAACGGTAGTTCACCGAAGTTCCAGCCGGCCTTATTCGGAGGCAATTCTGCCAGCAACGCCCGATGCCCATCGGCCAGTTCCAAACTGGCCAGGTCAATGCCTTCCAGCGCAGCCAACAGCGGCACCGACGACGATGGCGTGCGACCAATTTCAACGATACGCGACACAGCCTCTTCAGCATCCGCATCGTGGTCGCCCAACAGTGCGGGGGTGACGCCTTCGGGCAGGTGGTCCGCCAGATGCGTGCCGAGGCGCACTTCAGCCTGGTAGTGAGCGGCAAGTTCAGCAACAAGGTCCGCTACCTTCGGGCCAGCTTTAGGAATCTTGTGGCGTGGCGGGAGGCTGGCGATGTCTTCTTCGCTAGTAACCGCCACACACAGTCCAAGGAGTTGCGGCGATGAAGCAAACCATTCAAGTTGCGCGAGAATCTCTTTGCCTCGCAGGTATTCGGCGACATCGTGAGGATCAAGCTCTGTGCCGATAATCATGCCCTCGATGCGAGTCCAGTCGCTGTTCGTCATGAGAGTCCTTCCGCGCTTTGTCGTAATCCCGTCATTGGACGCTGCCTCTATTGTCCTCGCTTGTTAGCAATTACGCACGCTCGTGGACCCATGAAATTCACTGACATGGTGTCATTCAATGCCTGCCCTACTTTTTGCCCGAAGATACACATCTTCGGGCAACTATCGGGAAGCACTTCGCATCAATGCACTGTTCAAGCGGCAAATTAACACGTCTGCCAGTGCGAATCTTAGGGTGGGAACAAGTATTTGTCACGCATCTTTTTCGATTGACACGAAAGTGCATACACTCCACTTCTGCGCGTGGGTGCAGACGAAGAAATCCCACTCCTTGAGGCATAAGAATCTCAATTAGCTGACCCGCTCAACGAATTGGCGGGCCTATGAGCAAGGAGGCCATCATGGGATACACGATCGTTGTCGCAGCTGACAGCGCAGGCGTGGAATATAAGGAAGTGTTGAAAGACCTTCTGGAGAACGACCCTCGTGTTGATGCCGTTATCGACGCAGGTTTGGCTCCAGGGGAAGACGTTGACTACCCGCATGTCGGCGTTCAGGCCGCCCGTTTAATTGCTCAAGGTCAAGCCGATCGCGGGCTTTTCGTGTGTGGCACCGGCATGGGGATGGCGATGAGCGCAAATAAGGTGCCGGGGATTCGCGCCTCGACAGCACACGATTCCTTTTCGGTTGAACGTCTGGTCATGTCAAATAATGCGCAGGTTCTGTGCTTCGGACAACGTGTCATCGGTCTTGAACTAGCCAAACGCCTGACAACTGAATGGCTGGGCTACCAATTTGATCCGCACTCCCCATCGGCACCAAAGGTTGCTGCCCTCGATTCATACGACAAGTCGCTCAGTTAATTTCTCACGCTAATAAGCCTCAACGGTTGTATTCACGGCACCGCCTCTTGTCCATTAACACCTGCTTTACCTGAACAACACACGCCGCGATAGACATGACGGCTCCGTATCCCACTAGGACTCAGTACAGCACTGATCGCCGTCACGACCCCTCAGCGCTGCACTGCTCACAAGGGTTCTCACCTTCAACTGTCACCTACTTCAAGGAGGAAGCAATGACACCCGACTCGATGATCACATTCCTGTCGATGGACTTATTCTGGCTACTTGCCGCCTTTGCTGGCGGCGCCTTTGGGGCCATGATCGGCGCTAACTACGCCTTCAGCTTCACCGGCGTCATGATCCTTACTGGCCTCGGTGTTGCTGCAGGTACCGGCTCCACAATGGTCCTCGACTACGTGGCTTTCGGTCCTGCCTTTGGCCCACATATTGCCTTCGCAGGCGGCGTTGCCGCAGCAGCCTATGCAGCAAAAAAAGGACCCTTCCCCACGGGGCGCGATGTCAGCACACCCTTAGCTGGCCTCGGACAGCCAGCTGTCCTGCTGGTTGGCGCACTATTTGGTGCATTTGGGTACATATTCCAAAAACTCGTCACACTCATTCCATGGTTTGGAGCTAATACCGATAGCGTCGCATTCACCGTAGTGACATCCGCGATCCTCGCTCGACTACTTTTCGGTAAAACAGGAGTGGCCCATAAACTCACCAAACCTAATGACCAGGCATGCTGGCTGCGCTGGCAGGAAACCCCTGGACAGTTGCTCGTCGTATCAGCCTCCGCCTCGTTCTTCGCTGCAGGTATTTCTGCAATCCTCGTCGGGTACGTTGCTCCCGCGAGCGCTCAACCTGACATCGTTATCGGTATCGCCCAAACACTTCCCTTCGCAATCTCAGCACTGTGCATCTTCTTCGTCGCTGGCGGCCTGAAGTTCCCGGTCACGCACCATATGACCATCATTGCTGCACTGGCGTCAGTGAAGTTCTTCCTGATTACTGAAAATGGTTTGCTTGCAGTCCTTATTGGAACGTTGTTCGGCATTATCTCTGGTTTTGCCTGCGAATACTTTGCTCGACTGTTCAACAATCATGGAGACACGCACATTGATCCTCCAGCAGGCGTGATTTGGTTCATGACCACCGCTGTGTTAGTCACCGCTTCTGCCTTCTGATCAGCGACATTTGAGTTTCGAGAGGACAAGCCATGGGATACCCGTCAATGCTGACATCGTGGCCAACCACGTTGTGTGACGCCTACGTATTTGATATGGATGGCACGATTTACCTAGGCGATCATTTTCTACCGGGTGCTAAACGCCTCATAGAAGAGCTGCGACGTCGTCGCATCCCAGTCCGTTTCCTTTCGAATAACCCCACGAAGGACCCGGTTCAGTACGCCAAAAAACTCGAACGTCTTGGTCTTCCTACCCCAGTGGACGAAATCGCAAATACGGTCGTCACCATGACCACATGGCTGACAACGCACCGCCCCGGTGCCGTCGTCTTTCCGATTGCCGAGGAGCCACTGATCCGGGCCTTCGCGCGGGCAGGTATCGCCATGAGCGACAAACCTGAAGAAATTGACATAGTTGTCGCCTCTTACGACCGCACATTTGACTACCGCAAACTCCAAATCGCCTTTGACGCCATTTGGTTCCACAAACGCGCAACACTAGTGGCAACCAACCCCGACCGATTCTGTCCTTTCCCAGGAGGAAGAGGAGAACCGGATTGTGCTTCAATCATTGCCGCGATTGAAGCATGCACGGGGGCACGCTGCGAGGTAATCGTCGGCAAACCGAATCCCGTCATGCTTGAAGCAGCCATCGGTGACCTGAGTGTCCAAGTTGAGCGATGCATGATGGTGGGCGACCGTTTGAGTACGGATATTCAAATGGCGATCCGCACCAATATGTTGTCGGCACTACCGCTGACCGGTGAAAACACGCTCGCCGACGTCAACGCGTTGCCTGAGCGGCAACGACCCACATTTGTCCTCGATCGCGTCGATCGACTTATTCCGCAAACACTGTGGAACGAGTTGGGATGGACCGACGAGAATGACCCCATTTCCTAATACGACCCACCACAATGCTGTGATATTTCAGAATGGAGAAAACAATGGTACCTCCCACATATGACGGTCCTTTCCTGCTCGGCATCGACTTCGGCACCGAATCGTGCCGCGCCGCAATCTTCGACCTAGCTGGGCACCCCATCGCCTTTGCCGCAACACCATACGTCACCTCGCACCCGCGCCCAGGTCGGGCTGAACAAAGCCCCCAAGATTGGTGGGAAGCCCTCATCGCCTCGACCCGCAGGGTCATGACCGACACAGGTATTCCCGCACGCGAAATCAGTGGCATTTCATACGATGCCACCACGATGACAGTCGTCGCTATGGACCAGAACGGTCATGAATTACGTCCCGCAATTATGTGGATGGATGTGCGGGCAACAGAACAATCTGCACGTGCGGAAACCATTGACCACTGGGCTCGCCTCTACAACGGTGGGGGAACGATGCCAGCCACCGCCGAATGGTACCCGTTTAAAGCTGCCTGGCTAAAAGAGAACGAACCGGATATTTATCGTCAGGCATACCGTCTTGTCGACGCACCCGAGTGGCTCACCTACAAACTCACCGGCGAGTGGACACTCAATATCAATTCCGCTGCCCTCCGCATGTACTACAACCGCGACAAAGGTGGATGGCCTGTTGAGTTCTACGAACATATTGGGTGCGGTGACGTATTCGAAAAGATCCCTGAACGCATCCTTGACCTGGGAACGCCAGTTGGAGGATTAGCTGCCGGACCCGCACAAGACCTCGGCCTACTCCCAGGAACACCCGTAGCGCAGGGCTGCCCTGACGCGTGGGCTGGCCAAATCGGCCTCGGCGTTGTTGACCCAGGCAAGACCGCCATTATTACTGGTTCGTCTCATGTCATCACCGGACAATCGGCGACGCCTCTCCACGGACGCGGCTTCTTTGGCGGATACACCGACGGCGTGATCCCAGGCCAATACACCTGCGAAGGTGGGCTTGTCTCCTCCGGGTCGGTCCTGAAATGGTTCAAAGATCATTTCTGCCGCGACCTGACCGCTGCTGCCGAACGCCTTGGCCTCAACCCGTACAAGATCCTGGACGAACGGGCTGCACAAATCCCTGTTGGTTCCGACGGCCTGATCATCAACGAATACTTCCAAGGAAACCGCACTCCATACACCGATTCGAAGGCACGCGGTGTCATGACGGGTCTTACCCTTGGCACCACCCCCGAGCACTTCTACCACGCCATTATGGAATCAGTGTGCTACGGCACCGCCCACGTCCTCAAAGCCTTCTCCGACGCGGGCTTCACCACCACCGAAATGGTGGCATGTGGAGGTGCCACCAAGTCACGTGACTGGATGCAGATGCATGCAGATGTCACGGGTGTGCCCGTGACCCTCACAGAGGTGGGCGACGCCGTGGTCCTGGGGTCGTGTATGCTCGCCGCCGTTGGTGCCGGACACTACGCCAGTATTCAAGAAGCGGCGGCGCATATGGTGCGGGAGACCGAACGTATTGAACCGCGCGCCGACGTCCACGGCGAATACCAGTTCTACCTGGAAAAGTACATGGAAACCTACCCGCGTGTGCAAGACCTTTCACACGACATGGTTGACCACCTGGCATAAGGCCATATCGGGAGAAAGTACCACCTCATGTCTGATGAACGCATCAAACAAGCGCTGAAAACCGCCGATGAAACACAAGACATTGTGTTTGGCAAGCAGGTCCTGGACCAAACAGGAGAGCTATTTTCGCGAGTTTTTCCAGGGAAAAAAGCAATCATTGTTGCTGACGACAACACCTTCGCTGCGGCAGGCCAGGGTGTGACAGCCGCGTTGGAGGCAGCAGGCGTAGAAATGGTTGAGCCCTATATTTTCCCTGGGACTCCAACCTTGTACGCCGGTTACGACAATGTCGAGATTCTGCGCGAGCACCTACGTGCTCTTGACGGTGTCATCGTGTGTTCGATTGCCGCGGGCACACTCAATGACATTGCGAAACTCGCCTCAGGTGAACTTGGGCGTCCTTATATGAATGTCTGCACTGCCGCCTCCGTCGATGGCTACGCATCCTTTGGTGCTTCAATCTCGAAGGATGGTTTTAAAATTACGCGCAACTGCCCAGCACCTGCGGCACTAGTGGCGGATCTTTCAGTCATTGCCGAGGCACCGCAACGACTCACAGCAACCGGCTATGGTGATCTCATCGAGAAAATCCCTGCTGGCGCCGACTGGATTCTCGCGGATGAGCTCGGCATTGAAGCGATCGACCCCTATGTGTGGGACCTCGTCCAAAAGCCTTTACGGGATGCCTTGAAAGACCCCGAGAAGATCGCTGCGGGAGATCCTGATGCCATCACCGGTTTGGCTGAAGGAAATATCATGTCCGGACTGGCAATGCAGGCAGCGAAGTCCTCACGGCCTGCGTCAGGAGCAGGGCATCAATTCTCGCACGTGTGGGAGATGGAAGGGCATGGCCTTGATTGGGAACCTCCGCTGTCGCATGGAATGAAGGTGGGGGTGGGGACCGTCGCCTCGTTGGCACTGTGGGAAGAAGCGCTCGCTATCGATATGGACGCATTAGATGTTGACGCCATCGTCGCAGCTGCCGTCAGTGACGAGGAGATCGACAGACGTGTGCGTGCACTGTTAATTCCCCGCATTGCCGACGAAGCATCTGTCCACGCGGTCGGAAAAAACCTTCAAGGCGAGGCGCTACGTGAACGAATCGAAGCGATACGGCAGACTTGGCCTCGTATCGTTGAACGCGCCGCACCGCAGCTGATCAGCCCTGACGAGGCCGTTGCCATGCTCAAGGCGGTTGGTGCTCCCTACCACCCTCAGATGATTGGTATCGATCAGGAACGGTTCCGGGCGACACATATCAAAGCGCAGATGATTCGCCCGCGGTACACGATCCTCGACATGCTCACTGACATCGGATTATTCGGTGACATCGTTGAGCATCTCTTCTCGCCTGACGGATATTGGGGACGCAACGCGACTCCTCAAGTCTGATAACTGGTGGCTAGGGCATAGACGTGCCCTAGCCACACTTTTCTCTTTAGATTTTCACAGGCGTCGGCCTGTCGTTATTTTCGAGGTCAATGATGAACACGAATAATCTCAATGACATTTATCTTCTCGGACTAGATTTCGGCACCCTGTCGGTGCGCGCGGCGATTGTGCGTGCCAGTGACGGTGAAGTACTTGGGGACGCGGTCAGTGAATACGAGACACCAATTATGGATCGCGTATTCACTGCAGGTGATGGCCGCGAATTACCGCCAGATTTTGCGCTTCAGGTGCCTGGTGACTACCTCGCCTCACTCAAAGAGGTTGTTCCTGCGGCGATTGCCGCTTCAGGGGTGGATCCGAAGGCGATACGTGCGGTCGGGCTTGATGGCACCTCGTCAACAGTAATCTTGACCGATGCTGCTGGAAAACCTATGTGCGAATATCCGGAGTTCGCCAATGAACCGCAGGCCTATTTGAAGCTGTGGAAACATCACGGCGCTCAAAGCCAAGTGGAACGCATTATTGCCTTGGCACAGCAACGAGGCGAAGAGTGGCTTCCTCGCTATGGTGGCACCCTCTCGTCAGAGATGCTTCTGCCAAAGTCCCTTGAGGTTCTTGAAAATGCGCCGCAGCTGTACCATGCCACCGCTGAGATCGTCGATCTGGTGGACTGGATGACGTGGAGGCTGACTGGCGTTTGTGCGTACGCCGCAGGTGACTCTGGGTATAAACGGATGTACCAAGACGGCACGTACCCCAGCCGCGATTTTCTTGAGGCTCTCCATCCTGATTTTGGTGGTGTTTTTGACGACAAGATGTCCCATCCGATTGTGCCGCTTGGACACAAGGTGGGGGGTGTGAGCGAAGAGTGGGCTCAGTTATTTGGCGTGGATGCAGGCATTGTAGTGGCAGCAGGCAATATTGATGCCCATGTGCATGCCGCTTCGGTTGACGCTGTCCGTCCTGGACAGCTCACTGGAATCCTTGGAACCTCTAGTTGTTGGATCCTTCCCAGTGCCGAATTTCACGAGGTGCCAGGCTGTTTTGGTGTGGTTGACGGTGGTGTTGTCGAAGGGTCGTGGGGCTACGAGAGTGGACAGTCGGCCGTTGGCGATATCTTCGCGTGGTTCGTCAACACCTGTGTGCCGCCGGAATATCATGAGCAGGCACGCCAGCGTGGGATATCGGTCCACGCGTTGCTCGCCGAAAAGGCTGCAGCACAAGACATTGGCGAACACGGTCTTGTCGCACTTGATTGGTGGAATGGCAATCGGTCCATTCTGGTTGATGCGAATTTGTCAGGGCTGATAATCGGTCAAACACTGACCACGACCCCCGAGGATCAGTACCGCGCTTTAATGGAGTCCACTGCCTTTGGGGCACGCATCATTATTGATAATTACGAGGCACACGGTGTTCCTGTGGATGAGATACGTGTGGCGGGTGGTCTGCTAAAGAACCGTTTCCTCATGCAAATGTATGCCGATGTGACGCGACGACCGCTGCGTTGCGCCACCATCGAGCAGGCTGGAGCCCACGGTTCAGCGATTTTCGCCGCTGTGGCTGCAGGTATCCACCCTGATGTGCCCACAGCATGTCAAGTAATGGCCAGAGTCACTGAAGAATCCTACGTGCCGCGCGAGGACGCTTCTAAGCGCTACGACGAGCTTTTCACTCACTACCGTCATCTGTATCACCTTTTTGGTCGAGCGGACCAGACGATGCACGAGTTGAAAAAGATACGTGCGCGTGTACGTGAAGCAAGGCAGGGCGATACCAACTAATCGGCTGTCAGTGCTTTTAAGAGGTAGTTTGGAGGTATGATGGACGGCTCTCGCGAACAGGCGATGCTGCGCGCTGCGCAGTTGTATTACTACGAGAATATGACACAAGCAGCGATCGCTGATCGCCTTAAATGCACGCGATGGACTGTTGGTCGCCTCTTAGAGGAAGCCCGAGCGTCGGGGATGGTGACCATCACCATTAACCATCCCCACGCTCGGATGCGTGATCTGGAAGAGGCACTATGTGCTGCCTTTTCTCTTCGCGAGGCTGTGGTCATGCCACAGCAAAGCGGGGCGAGCGCAACCGCTGCGCTCGTCTCCGCTGCGGCAGCTGAATACCTTATGGGAATCCGTCCGAAAGTACAATCTTTGGGTATTGCTTGGGGACGTACGATGACGTCTGTGGCCCGCGCGATGCCGGAGGGGTGGACGGTCAATTTGGAGGTATTCCAGACCTACGGTGGTCTGGTCCGTTCGAATGATGACGAGGTTGCTGATTCTATTGGTCTGATGGCTCGTCGGGGCAAGGGGGTAGGCCATATGATTCCCGCTCCAGCCATCGTGACAGAAGTGAAACTGGGTCAGTGGCTGCGACGCGAACCTTCGGTTGCTCGAACCCTTGTCCAAGCACCTCAGGCTGATGTGTTGATGTTTTCGCCAGGTATTCTCGAACCTGATTCGGTGCTGGTTCGCTCAGGTTTCCTTACTGAACGCGGGATGGCTCGCCTCAAAGCAATGGGTGCTGTGACCGATTTGTTCTCGCATTTCGTTGATGCGCAGGGAAAGATCGTATCTAAAGAACTCGAAATGCGGACCATTGCGGTGCCTTTGCACGCTGTTCGGGAAGCCAAGCATTCTGTCGCTGTTGGTTCAGGAGCCGCAAAAGCGTTGCCGTTGCGCGTGAGTTTATCGGCGGGCTACGCCAATGTGGTTATCACCGACGCAACGACAGCAGAAATGATTGTGGATCCTTGTCTTATTCCACCTCATACGTCATATGTGCATACGGGCGCAGGCGGCGATAATCTGACGGACCCTACCTGTGAATAAGCAGAGTGTCGGGCCGACACCTGTTGACTACGAGTAGTCGTTGAGGGATACACAAAGAGGCGAGGCCCGCCACCCCAGTGTGGGGAACGGGCCTCGCCACTGCCTCGCCAATAGGCGAAGCCAAAGAAATGTCAGGCCATCTTGGTGCCGACCGAGCCCAGGCGTTCGCATGCCTCGACAACGCGTGCCGCCATACCCGCTTCAGCGGACTTGCCCCACGAACGGGGGTCGTACATCTTCTTGTTGCCGACTTCGCCGTCAATCTTGAGGACGCCGTCGTAGTTGCGGAACATGTGCTCCACGACGGGGCGGGTGAAGGCGTACTGGGTGTCAGTGTCGACGTTCATCTTGATAACGCCATTAGCAACAGCCAGTGCGATTTCTTCTGCGGTGGAGCCGGAGCCGCCGTGCATCACGAGGTCGAAGGGGCGGTTGTTGGGGTGACCCACAGCAGCGGCGACCTCTTCCTGGATGGTGCCCAGGATTTCGGGGCGGAGCTTGACGTGGCCCGGCTTGTACACACCGTGCACGTTGCCGAAGGTCAGAGCAGTCAGGTAGCGGCCGTTTTCACCCAAGCCAAGAGCCTCAACGGTCTTGAGGGCATCTTCGGTGGTGGTGTAGAGCTTTTCGTTGATTTCGCCAACGACGCCGTCTTCTTCGCCACCAACGACACCAATTTCTACTTCGAGGATGGTGCGAGCAGCGCGCGAAAGAGCCAGCATTTCCTTTGCGATTTCGAGGTTCTCTTCGAGCGGCACAGCTGAACCGTCCCACATGTGGGACTGGAAGAAGGGCAGGCGGCCAGCCTTGACTTCTTCAGCGGAGAGTTCAAGCAGCGGACGCAGCCATGAGTCAATGTTCTGCTTTGCGCAGTGGTCGGTGTGCAGAGCGATGGTCACGTCGTAGTTCTTGGCAACTTCGCGTGCGTAAGCAGCAAGTGCCAGCGAGCCTGTAACGCGGTTCTTGATGGTGGATCCGGATGCGTATTCCGCACCACCCACGGAGACCTGAATGATGCCGTCCGAGCCTGCTTCAGCGAAGCCTTGGATAGCGGCGGTCACCGTCTGGGAAGAGGTGATGTTAATAGCCGGGTAAGCGAATTTGCCTGCCTTGGCGCGGTCGAGCATTTCTGCATAAGTCTCAGGGGTTGCGATGGGCACAATAGCCTCCTAATAGACACAACGATTGCAGGAGTATTGTTTCACATTTGCGTCCTCCCTAGTGAGGTACGAAGTCCCTTTGCACATAGGTGTTCACAAAATGGACATCGGGCCAGTTCACAGGCGAGCAAATCCCGTCCCCCGTCTGACATTGCCGAGGTGGGCGCGCACCGGGTCTGGAGCCAAGACCTCGCCGCCATGGGGCGCATGCGCGATTTCGGGGCCCTGCCGTAGCAGGGCCCCGAGGGGTGTCAATGGTGCTGAGCTATCGGCGTCGCGTCATCACTTTGAAGGCCAGCGCGCCCGCAACCACAAGCGCACCTGCAAGCAGGATCACGTACTGCGTATTCGTGCCCGTCTTTGCAAGTCCAGATTTGACCTTCGTATTCGCGGCAGCTGTGCCCAAAGAACTTGTGCCTTGCTGCACAGACTTGTTCACGCCTGACAACGTGCTGCTGGATCCATCATCGTTTCCGCCAGTCGATGTGGCGACGACCTGGAAGGTTTTCTTCACCACGCGTCCTGTGACAGCATCACTGAGTGTCACTGTGTGCTCACCCAGAGTAATGGTTGACGGAAGCATCACCTTGAAGACCGCCGTGCCGACAGTATCGGCCGCGACAGTACCCAAATTGATGGGGTCGGAATGGATTACGCCACTGACCTGTGCGCCTGGCGCAAAACCGGTGCCGGTGATGGTGAGCGTGGCCCCTGGAACGATACGGGCACCGCCAGGCTCAATACGAATCGCATCAACTGGCTGTTCTTGTGAAGGATCGTTTGGACGAGGCGTACTTGGCTCTTGCGGGAATGTATGTGACCATTCCGTGACTGCACCTTCAAGGAAACGGATGTTTTCGGCGTCAGTGAGTGTTGCGGCGATCGCAATAAGCTCTCCATATGTTGCTTTATGGGTACCTGCCGATGTCACTGTCGACCCGTAGCGGTATTCAACACCGTCGACCTCAGGAATGGTGTAGGTCAAATTCATGTCATCGAAGGTGACTTCTACTGGCGTGATAACGCGGACAAAGTGGTGGCTCCACTGCGTGTCTGCCTCGTCAGTAAAGTCGTATCCAGCAACCGGTCGCGCACTGATCGTCACTTTCGCCCCGGGTGTGGCATCGTATTCACCTGCCTCCACACGCGTATCGCCTGCGAAGTATTCGACGCCCTCAACGTCAGGTATGCGGTAGGTGTCGGCATTGAATGTCACTGCTTGTGGTGTCACCAGAGTTGGCTGAGGCGGCAATGTCCCAAGCACTACTGAGATTTCAGCAGCTGACATGACAGCGGAGTCGCCAACGTCTGGTTGAGCATTGAGGCCAGTGAAACGGAGGTAGCGTGCGTTGACTCCGGGAAGCGCAATGTAGGTGCGCTCAGTGGAATTGGGTAGGCTGCCAGCGGCGACTACGTCGCCTATCTGGGCCTGAGCAGGATCGTTGTATGCGCTAAGACGGTAGTCTTTCACGCGCCCGTTTGGTGTCGAACCCTGGCGAGGCAAGTACGCATAACCACACACTTGACGCGCTTGGCCAAGGTCGACTTCGATCCAGTGAGGGAATCCAGGTGTACTCCCCTGCCATTGTGTATGCCAGAAAGTCGCTGGATTTCCGTCGCTTGCCGCCGCTAGATGCCCATTGACGGGTCCTTCTCCCCTGGTTTCTTGTGAGTCAGTAGCCGAGGCGGTGGGCTGGAATGCTGGCCCGCAGGTGCCAACCACGGAGACTCGGGTGATGCGTTCAGCCCCTGCAGCACGTACAAGGAAAGGAAGGGAATACTCACCGAGGCGCCACGTCGGTCGCGCGGTGAAAGTGACTGTCCCGTCCTCGCCCGGCGCGATGGTCGCGATACTTTGCGTCCCGCCAGATACTGCCCAGCCTGACGCACGTAGAGGTGAGACTTCCACATTGCTTAATTCACTGTCACCAGTGTTTGTCACCATCACACTAATTGTGGCTTCGCCTTGGTCACTGATACCTTCCACCACTGAGGCCGCTGGAAACGCCGTGCCTTGAGATGTACTTGCCACCGCAGTAAATGAACGGGAGTCGTGCGAGAAGGTGAAGACTGACGAGTTGCCAACGATCATGTCATGAGGAAGTTGCACGAGGCTACCTACAGCAGGACGCCTGGAATTATCCGCCCAAAAATCAACATGTTGGGCTTCTTGTCCTGTTGCGACAACAAGGTGTTGAAGAGTCACAGCGTTGCGCAGCTGATAGCTCCCTGCCGCTTTGTCGACAGGGATCAGTTCCCACTTTTGTGGGTTACGCAGTTGATAATTCCCTTGATTAGCTACTTGCCAGCGGTAGTCGATATCGGCCGCGCATGGACGCGCGTCGACGGCGGCGCCCACCTGTGTGACGGTGGAAAGGTGGGTGTCGCCGGTGTACACGCCGAGACACCGGTTGGCGTCAACAGACTTAAGTTGGTAATACCCATCTGGGGTCTTACGCAATGCCCACGTATCAGAGGCGCCTTGGGTGCTTGGGTTATTGCGAATGGACAATCCCTCACCACGCGCATCGGTAATGAGGTAGGACGATCCTTCAGCGATGGGGGTGGTATCACGGTTTTCCCATAGGGGTGAGCGTTCGATAACGTCGATTCGCTGACTCTTAAAGGAATCCCAAGTGACGTTTTCGCTCGGCATTGCTCCTCTCCAGAAAAGTTGCGAGGCGAAACGTAGACCGTCTTTGATTTCTTCCTCGACTTCATTTTCGGTTTGGCGGATGCCATTGTCAGGCCAGATGGAGAGTTTCGCGCCAGTGATCGCTTCGTGGTCGACACCGAGGTTTTGGTTGCCAGGGAAGTTGCCGATATTCCAGCGCCCATATAGGGCAGCTGGTCCGCGTGCTTGGATCGTGTAAACAGTGGGAGCGCCTCGTGAATAGTACAGGTGGCTGTGGGCATTCATCAGTTTGTAGCCTTCGGCGGCAACTATGCTGGCCCGTCGGCCGCTCCCCAGCCAGTATTCGACGACGATATCGCGGTCAAGGGAGACCACTTGGGTGTTGATGATGCCGTCGTTCCATATCCTGAGTTTCATTCCCTTGGATTTTACGTGGGCGTTGACGTCGTTGATAAAGGCAATGAAGGCGTCGCCAATGGTGGCGCCTTCACCGTAGGTGCGTTGTGCCCACGTGGTTAGGGCCGTGAAGTTGTGAAATCCTGAGTTAATCATGTACTCGTCGGCACCCATATGCCACCATTTGGTGGTAAAAACGCCATCGTATTCATCAATGAGGTCCTTGTAGAATTGCACGGCCTCTGGTTTAGACAGGTCGAGTCTGTCAGGTTGACGCACACCGTCGTTGTTGACCAGTTGCAGTTCAGGCTTGTTTTCTAGCCAAATATTCATATGTCCTGGCGAGTTAATCTCGGGGATGACGTCGATACCGTAGCTATCAGCCTTTGCAACAAGGGCTTTAATGTCCTCGCGCGTGTAGTACGACCAGGTATTGGCTTCTGGGTAACGATCTGACTTGACTTTGAGTTCAAGCAGGATTTGGTTGAGTTTAAGGTCAGCCATTTCGTTGAGGAAGCGGTCAATCCATTCAGGGGCGATATTGATTTGGCAGGCACACAGTGTCACCGCACGTTCAGCGTATTTGGGGGTGTCGATGACGGAGCCTGTGGGTAGCGTAAGCGTTTGGCGCAGCATTTGGGACAGTGTGCGCGTACCCCAAAAGAGTCCATCGTCGGTAGCGGCGGTGATGGTCACGCCGCTGGGCGCGATGGAAAGTTGATAGCCTTCCTCTTTGAGTTCTGTGGCACGAGCCTCATCAACTGTGAGAACGATATGCGGGCTGGTCTGTGTCGATGTGCTCTCTTGTACTGGCGTACCCAGGTAGGCACTGAGTTCGTCGACAAGAAGTTGTGCGCGCGTGTCAAAGGTATCGGCGCGCACCACGACGGTGTCAGCGCCCAATGTCCATGTCTGCCCTGTGTGCGTCCATCCCGTCAGTGCAGGGATTGTGACCGGCAGGGTAGGTGTCGCTACCGCTGGCGTAGTGAACAGTCCTGGGGTTACTGGCGCAAAGCCAAGGGTTACCACCACACCAAGGGCCACGGAAGCGACAAGGGTTTTGAGTGTTTTTCTCAAAGTATTCACCTCCACATTGAGTGCATTGCGTGCAAATAATCGACTTTGATTGCTCACACGTCAGCACTATTTTATGCGGAGAGAACGCTCTTTACTGCAAAATAGCGCGTTAAATTTGCACATTCACTCAACTATGGGAGGTTCGTCCTTCAGAAAGGTAAGCCTGCACCCACGTCCACATGGTGATGGCCGCCGCATGCCCCACATTCATTGATCGCGTAGACCCACGCTGTGGGATATACACAACCTGCGCGCATTGGGCCAGCATTTGCTCACTCAATCCATCCGACTCTCCGCCAAAAACCAAACAGGCAGGCACAGGCGCTGGCGCCGCATCAATAGGGGTGGCGCCAGGAATAATATCGACACCCACAATTTCGACACCACGCGCACGACAATCCTGCCCAAACAGGTGCGCGTCATCGTGATGAACAACGTCCATATAGCGGTCTGTCACCATGGCGCCTCGACGATTCCATCTGCGCCTACCAACGATATGGATCCTTGAGGCTCCTAGCGCATTCGCGGTACGCACAATTGACCCGATATTGAAATCGTGTTCAAGGTTTTCGATGGCGACTTCAAAAGGCAGGGTACGTGCCGCAATATCTGCCCGAATAGCATCCATAGTCCAGTATCGGTACTGGTCTTCAACGTTGCGACGGTCACCTGCTTTGAGCAGCTCAACGTCCCATTGATCGCCACTGGGCCACGGCCCCTCCCACGGCCCAACGCCGTGCGTCGGCATACCTGCCTTGGCCTCGTCAATAACTTCGTCCACCCGGCAACTGTAGCGCCCCGCGAGAAGCAAAGTAATGGCAGGATTAAGGCATGGTCCTTTCACCGAAGCTACTCAGCAAAGATGAAGTCGTCATTCGACATATGCGTTCGCATCTCAAAATGATTCTGTGGAATATTGTCGCTTGGCTTGCCCTGATCGCAATTGGCGCAACTGCAAGTGTGCTCCTACCTACCCAATGGGCACCCTATTCACATGTTGCTATTTGGTCCGCACTTGCGGCGATCAGCATTCCCCTGATCCTTATTCCATGGCTTCGGTGGCTGACCACCACCTACACCGTGACATCGAAACGTGTGATCACACGCCATGGCATCATCACACGGCGCGGCCACGACCTACCACTGTCACGTATCTCCGACGTATCTCAAGAGCGCGACCTTATTGACCGCCTATTTGGCTGCGGTTCTCTTACCCTGCAGACAAGCTCTGACGATCCACTGCTCCTGCATGACGTGCCGAAAGTTGCGCTGGTACAGATCGAATTGTCGAATCTGTTATTCAACGACGTTCAAGGGGCAATCGACGCCGACCCGACCGACTAGATGTCACAAAATCTGGTCTTTGGCCACTGTGATGACTACATTGGAGTCATGACAACAATGGCTGATATTCCAACGTCGCTTCATGACCTGCCCCCGGTGACTGCATGGCTGTCCGACATGGACGGGGTGTTGGTGAAAGAGAATCGTGCGCTCCCAGGTGCCCAACAATTCCTTGATGCTCTCGAACGCAAGGGTTTGCCATTCCTTGTCCTCACAAATAATTCAATCTTCACAAATCGTGACCTAGCAGCCCGCCTGGAACGCTCGGGCCTCAACGTGCCTGAAGAACGTATTTGGACCTCCGCCAACGCCACGGCGGCATTCCTCTCGCAACAGTCACCACAGTCCACCGCATTCGTCATTGGCGAGGCGGGGCTTACCACCGCGTTGCACGGTGCTGGTTATGTGATGACTGACCAAGACCCTGAGTACGTGGTCCTCGGCGAGACACGAAACTACGACTTTAACGCGCTGACTCGTGCTATCCGCCTCATCGAAAACGGCGCGAAATTTATCGCCACCAACCCCGACGTTACCGGCCCGTCAGATGAAGGAACCTTACCTGCCACAGGGTCGATCGCCTCGATGATCCAAGCTGCGACAGGTCGCACACCGTATTTTGTGGGCAAGCCAAATCCCGTGATGATCCGCGCTGGCCTCAATAAGATCGGCGCACACTCGGAAAATGCTGCCATGGTAGGGGACCGGATGGACACCGACGTACAAGCCGGTGTTGAAGCAGGGTTGCGCACCCATCTTGTTCTTTCTGGCTCGACCTCTCTTGAACAAGTCGAAACTTTCCCCTTCCGCCCCTTTGGTATCCATGAAGGCATTGGTGAACTCATCGAACTCGTTGAAGCCACCCGGTAGACTACGTGTCATGACACATGACTCGCATAAGGCCCGCCTGTCCGAATTAGTCAAAGAACTTGCAGTAATTCACCAGAAGGTCACATTGGCCTCGGGCCGCGAGTCTGACTTCTACGTCGATATGCGTCGCGCGACACTGCACCACGAGTCCGCACCGCTCATTGGACACGTCATGCTTGACCTTCTGGAGGAATCAGGTTTTGCGCCGGGTGAGGACTATGTCGCTGTCGGCGGCCTCACCATGGGTGCTGATCCTGTGGCCACCGCAATGCTCCACGCAGCTGCAGCGCGTGGCCTTAGCCTCGATGCCTTTGTTGTGCGTAAAGCAGCAAAAGATCACGGCATGAAACGCCAAATTGAAGGTCCCGATGTCGCGGGCAAGCGGGTTGTCGTTCTTGAAGATACCTCCACCACTGGGGGCTCTCCGCTGGAGGCAGCCCGCGCACTTGCCCAGGCAGGTGCCGAGGTGGTGGCTGTAGCCGTTGTCGTTGACCGCGCAACAGGCGCAAAAGAGCGTATTGAAGCTGAAGGTTACCCGTATTTTTACGCTCTAGGGTTGGATGATTTGAACCTGACCTAAGGGCAATTTCGACCTCAAGACAGTTTCGGTTGATGCGCGGTTGACGTGTGTGCGAAGTGAGGCTGCACAATCCGTACGTGTGGAGAAAATATGCCCCGCCACGAGCGCGACTATCGCAAGGCTGCACAGACCTTACGTGTGGGGAACATGTCGGACCACCGCCCGCGTCACCCACCGAGGCGCGAGGCGCATCAATGCCAACGCGGCTTTACTGGCCGGATGCGGTGTGACAAGAACCTGTCCTCGACGCACCGCCTGCAAAGACTCTTCAACGACCTGTTCTGAGTTGGACCACGCCCATGCTGGCAAGCTATGGAATTGAACACCAGAATTTTCGAAGAATTCGGTACGCGTCGGCCCTGGCATCACACAGGTGGCGCTCACGCCTGAACCGGCCAATTCCAACGCTAATCCTTCAGTAAAGGCTTTCACCCAGGCTTTGTGAGCACTGTACGTGCCAGCACCTGTTTCGGAGGCAATGGAGGACACGTTGAGGATGGCACCTCGTCCACGTGCTCGCATCGAGCGGGCCGCATGGTGGCTCAGCACCATGACTGCGCGCACCATCAGATCGAGGCCACGCTCTTCCTGCTCAAGATCGTTGTCAACAAATGAGTGCTGAAAACCATGTCCCGCATTGTTGATCAACAGACCAACAGGCGCACACTCAGTGGCAGTAGAAGGATCACTGCCAACATCAAGGCGCCGCGCAACTTCCGCCACACCTTTCGCTTGTGTCAAATCAGCAACGAGGACTTCAACCTCAACACCGGTAGCACCACGTAATGACGCAGCCAAAGTATCCAAACGGTCCTTGCGCCTGGCAACAAGAACGAGGCTGTGGCCAGCTGAAGCAAGCTGCCATGCGTATTCTTCACCCAAGCCCGAGCTTGCGCCTGTGATCAGTGCAGTTCCCATAGCATTAGCTTATTTCCACAGGTACGCCCGCGCACACTTATGTTTCTCCTTACTGCGGTAGGGTGAGTAACGGCAGCGTTGCTGACACGAAGGGACATAGCGATGGAAAACCCGCACAGTGGACAAACACCTGACAATTCCTCGCAAGACACGCGAGCGATCCGCGATACCCTTGGGGCACTCAGCGCACAACTCAACGGCCTGTCAGCGCGAATCGACGCACTAGAGCGTCAGGTGGCGGTCCAGTACCAGAGGCCCCCGGTGTACCACGGCCCGCAGATAGCAAGGCCACCGCACGCTCCCGCACCGCACCCTCCTTTTTATACGCTGCCGACAGGGCCGAATACCCCAGCCACAGTTCCTGTCACTCCTTCAACAGCACCTACCGCCTCGGCAATGGAAACAGCATCGCCCAGTGCGCCCGTCAGTGCTCCGCTGGCCAATCCACATCAACCCAGCTCACCCCGCCGTGAATATGAACTAGGTGCCCACCTTCTATCCATCGCGGCGGCTGTCTTAATCCTCCTTGCAGGCGCGAGTCTGGTTGCGCTCCTGTGGACTTCCTTGTCGGACGCGATGCGGATCATCATGCTGACCGTCGCCTCGGTAATTGTCACCGGAAGCGGCAGCCTGTGGTCGGTGAAAACCACACGCTACCGCCCCGCTGCGGCTACCCTCACAGGCATTGGCGTCGGACTGGGCTTTGTCACCTTCGTTGGCGCAGCACTCCTTAACGTACTGACCTTGGTGGGTTCCTTCGCCTTGTTGACTGTGTGGACCTGCATTGCGATTGCGATTTCCCTGTGGACCCGATTGGCGATCCTTGGTCCGTTGACCGCCCTTGGTGGCATTGTCACGGTGACATTGGTGTCGCAGATGACGTGGAATACGCGTTCTATCCCTTTGAATGGAACGCTGTTGATCTTGGCTTATGTGACGCTACTGCTTGCTTTGACTGCGGTGAGTACCCTGTGGATGCCCAAACGCACATGGCGACCTTTGTACTTTGCGTCGAGTACCGCAGTATCGGCCTATGCGCTTTTATTTGCCCCCTTTGACCAGTGGCAAACCCTGCTCGGCATCCTTGCCCACTGTGCCCTGTTTGTTGTGTTCGTCGCCAATCTCCTTGTACTGGTTCATCCTTCAACGAACACGGGGATCGCGGAAGGCAAATTAGAGCTTGCGTGGTTCCTCCACCCCTTCGGTATGGGCGCCGTGTTATTTGTTGTGTCCAGCAGCAAAGACAGCTTCAACACCTACGCCTTGGTCACTTGCGCATTGTTATGTGGGCTGATCGTGCTGAGCTCTGGGGCAGTATTGTCTCCGCGCATCGCAACAGCCTCGTCGTGCCGCTGGGCGACCTATGCATTAACCGCTTCCGCGATCCTGATTTTCCTGTGGTCACTTTCGGCAACCATTAGTAACGTCCATACGGGTATTACCGGTCTATTCCTGATCGCACTCGTTGCTGCCGTAGTGCCAGCAATTCGAGCAAAATCCTGTGCGCCAGCACTAATCACACCCCTCGTTGTCCTACTTTTGCCCACGCCAAGTCACTCGGCAGCGTCATATGTGATTGCAGTCGCGGCACTGCTGATCGCTTTTGCGGTGTCACTGACTGCATCAGTTGTGTCGTCATATGAGCGTGCACTCAATTGGAGTACGTGGATACTGGTACTCCTGTTGATGGTCAAAGTGCCCCTGGTTGTCTACGTGATTTTGACGCAGGCTGTTGCGTCGCCTGCCTGGCCTGTATGGGCCGTTCTCGCAGCCTTCACACTGTCAACACTTTCGTTGACGACAGTGACATTCTTGGGCTTTGGAAGCGGACCCGCCACACCGTCGCAGCTTTTCGCAGGCGCCCACTGCCTGAAGCGCGCACAGGTCGTTCCTGTCCTCGTCAGAGGGCAGTTCGTTAACAAAGCAACGTCTCAGCATACGGTGATTCTGCTGACGGGAATCGTATTACTCCTCATCTTTACCCGGATATTCTCGGTTTTTTCCGGTTTCTACGCAGTGCCGTGGAGTGACGGCAGTGCCAACCTGTGGAATAGTCAACCGGTCGGCATCCTCGCCACAGTTGTGTTAGTGCCCATTGTGGCCACAGCTCTATGGCTTGCTCGCCCACTCATTCATCTACGCACCTATGCCTTCCTCCTGTGCTTCATTGTCACTATCGCTACCTTTTACGCCACCGTATGGCTATTTGATGTGTGGCCGTGGTCGCTCCTTGTCACAGTGATTCTGCTCGCTCTTGGCGCAAGTGCGATCGTGATCGGTTTCTGGCACCGACTACGAAATATCCGACTGTATGGATTGATCTTGGTCATGTTGATCGTGCTGAAGTTGGCCTTCATCGACCTAGGAGGTTACGGAACTGGCTCCTATATTGCGTCCCTGCTGCTTGCCGGCGCCATGTGCTACGGCCTGTCTGTGATTTACGGCAGGCTCAGTGCGTTAGAACAGCAGGATTTACAGCGCGAAGCTAAGCAAAAAGCCCAAGATACCGCACAGCAACCCCATGCCCCACAGATGGTGTGGCCTGCTCCTGATGCCGTCTTCGGCGCCTACCACACACCCCAGCCCGCGCCGCCCGCCAGTCCGCAACCCACACCCCAGCCCGCGCCGCCCGCTGCGCCACATACGCAGTGACACCGCTAGGCTAGGCGCATGAGAATTGCCACCTGGAACGTCAACTCCATCCGCACACGCATTGACCGGGTCATTGCCTTCCTCGAACGTTCGAATGTGGATGTCTTGGCGATGCAGGAAATCAAGTGCAAACCAGAGCAATTCCCTACCGCAGCTTTTGAAGCAGCCGGGTACTCTGTGGTCGCCCACGGCCTCAACCAATGGAACGGTGTAGCAGTTGCCTCGCGCCTACCCATTGACCACGTCACCACAAGCTTCCCCAATCAGCCAGCCTTTGGTGACCCAGCCGTCGTCGAGGCCCGCGCCCTCGGCGCCACCATCCGCCTACCCTCCTCACCTGAGCAGCCAGCCCTCTCAAATTCTGCCGCACCTGGTTTCCCCACCGACGCAACCACGGTCCCGACTGCCGCACCCGGCCTTCCCGTTAGCGCGCTGCCAAGCGCAACTGCGTCGGCCTCGACAATGACCGTGTGGAGCCTATACGTGCCCAACGGCAGAGAAATTGATCACCCGCATTACGCCTATAAACTCGCCTGGCTCGCTGAACTTAAACGGCAGGCACGCGCCTGGCTTGACGCAGATCCAGAGGCGCTTATTGCCATGGTCGGTGACTGGAATGTTGCTCCCACCGATGAGGACGTATGGGATATAGCAGCCTTTGAAGGAGCAACCCACGTATCCGCACCAGAACGGCAGGCTTTCGCCGCATTTGCTGAGGACGGTTGGACGGAAGTGACCCGTGGCCGCGCCGATAATTACACCTATTGGGACTACCAGAAGCTTCGTTTCCCCAAGAATGAAGGGATGCGAATCGACTTCATCCAAGCCTCCCCAGCATTGAGTCGACACGTGCGCACAGCTGAAATTGACCGCGACGAACGCAAAGGCAAGGGCGCATCTGACCATGTTCCCGTCATCATTGACCTGCGATTCTAGGCAATTATGAGTTGAAGGGGGTTATCATTGGTTACGTTGAATCCCTTTGTCTGTGAGGTGCCAAGTGAACGATAAGCGCACGCGTGGAACTTATGCACCTGGATTAGCCACCCGTGACGCGATCATGATGGCTGCAATTCGTCTGATCTCCACGTACGGCTATCGGGGATTTTCCCTCCGGGACCTCGCCAAAGAAGTAGGTATTTCCCACCCTGCAGTGATCTACCACTACCCTTCTAAGGATGCGTTAATTACTGCAGTCATGGCGTATTACGAGGACGCGCTCGGGATATTCGCAACCAAAATTGATGACCACACCGGTCAACTGAAATTCGATGGACTCAAGGTCGACACGCTCTTTGGGACCCTTGTTCAACTGATGCGCCTGAGTGCCCACCCACACGCTGCGTTGCTCTGTGACCTTGAATGCGTATTTATTGTCGAGGCGGCTGCTCCCGAGCACCCCGCACACCGGTATGCCGTCGAACGCAGCCATGCGCTCCTCGAATTTCTGACCGAACGCATCGAATCAATTAATGAAGAGATGAACCTTGGCATTGAGTTCAATGCTGCTGCTCTGGCCCAATCCATTGTTCGCACCTGGGTTGGTTTGGGTATTCATCGTCGCTACGTCGCTGGTGGCGCACATCCTATGGCCATGGTCGCTGAGCTTATCGCAGTGGTGGCCCACAACCTTCGTCTCAATGCGGAATTAATTCTCGACTTGGGCGCATTGGTGCCCCCCGAATGCGAAGAGGTCTATACCCGGGCTGTTCGACGCTACCGCGAACTTCGCGGATGACGGCGCAACCATACGAGGCGTTGCCTGCGCCAACTGTCGCCTCCTCATCACCCAGCACCTCTTCGGCATTCACCGTCGCTTCCTCGACCCCTGGAATACCCTCTTTCTCCACATCAGCTGCACCCGCCCCCTCACCCTGCGAGTCCACGACAATGCCGTCACTTCCTGCTGTCCCTTTCGATCATGCATGGGCATTGCTGCGCGACCAGACAGTCATCGCTTCTTCAGGTAACACTCGGGTCATGTACCCGCTGGCCTCAGTCACGAAACTGCTTGCCACCTGGGCATCACTTATCGCTGTTTCACGAGGCTTCGCATCCTTAGAGGACCAAGCGGGCCCCACCGGAGCGACGCTGCGTCACCTGCTTTCCCACGCCTCGGGACTACCTTTGGACTCTTCAGTGCCGCAATTGCCGCCCGAACAGCGCCGTATCTATTCCAATGCGGGTATTGAGGTGGCTTGTGCTCACATTGAAGCGTGTACCCGGGTCGATACATCGTCGTGGATCGACCAGACTGTGCTTACCCCACTTGGTATGAGCACTTCATCCGTTGACGCTTCCCCGGCGCATTCTGGACGATCGTCGGTCGATGATTTAGTTCGTTTCGTGCAAGAATTACTGTCGCCTCGTTTAGTCAGTCCCGATGTGAGTGACGAGGCGTTCCGCCCACAGTATCCTCATTTGGCTGGTGTCGTCCCTGGCTATGGCCGCCATAATCCGTGCCCATGGGGTCTTGGCGTGGAAATACGTGGCACTAAGGCCCCTCATTGGACGGCACCATCAGCATCTGCCTCAACATTTGGCCACTTTGGTGTGTCCGGATCGTTCCTGTGGGTTGATCCTGAAGCGCATCTTGCAGCTGTGTTCCTGGGTTCAGAGCCTTTTGGGCCCTGGCACAAGGAACACTGGTCGCAGTTCAACGAGGCACTGAGAATATTCGGAATTAATTACTCCACTTAAATACGCATATTCGAAAAATATTTACAAATGGAGGTGCTTGAAGTACCCTTGAAGCATGAGACTCCTTCAACTCGTGGCGCGTAACCATCGCAGTTTCCGCGACGAGCTATTTCTTGACCTTACTCGTCCAACTTTCCGCACCAATCTTCCGTCTTCGGGGAAAAGTTGGTCTGACTGCATCTACCCAGTGGCGGCAACATTTGGAGCAAATGCCTCTGGAAAAAGTAATGTGCTCAGCGCGATCCAATACATTACCAGCGCACTGTATGGATCCTCAGCCTCTTGGCTCAAGCATTCTGAAATGCCACGTGACCCGTTTAAACTCGACTCAAGTATCAATGGTCCAAGCCTGTATTCCATTGATTTCCTCCTGTCTGGCCGCGAAGTTCGAAATGCTGATTTTGCAGGAGAACGCCGTTTTCACTACGAATTCACCGTGTCACCCAGCGGGATTGAGCACGAACTCCTCCAGACTTACCTGTCCACGCGACCCAGTACAATCTTCGAGCGCACCGCTGACACCACCCGCGTGAAGCTCTCCAAACAACATGGCGGCTCGTTCGACGTGTCCGTTCGTGAACTTGCTCTTTCCCGGGCACGCGTCATCCACCATCCTTACCTTGCACCGCTGACCAACGCCATTCTCGCCGGTTGCGACAGCTTTGATGTTGGCGATGGTGAACGTCGGAGCCGCATCGCACGACTCACACGCGAGATTGTCGAAGGAAAGGTTTCTCCTGAGACCCTAGTGCGCCTTGCTCAGGCGGCAGACATTGGTATTACCGGCGCATTTGTGGACGAAGAAGAACTGCCACCCGAACTGATCCAATTCCTCAACTATCTACAGTCTGCACAAGAAAAGGACTCCAACAACGCCACTGACACTGAAACTCATTCATCACGCGAGAATCATGACCCATCACAGCATCATACGCTGCTAGGTCACTCACTTCGTTTTCACCATGGAGGAGGCAACAAGGACAAAGATCGCGCTTTTACGCTTGGGGATGAATCGGATGGCACAATTACGTGGCTCGCGCTAGCTATTCCAGTGCTTCGTGCGCTACAAAGAGGTTCCCTGCTGTGCGTCGATGAACTTGATACAAGCCTGCATCCGTATCTAGCTGCAGCGATCGTCCATCTATTCCAGGATCCAAACTCTAATCTGCGCGGCGCACAACTCATCTTTACTACGCATGATGCCTCTCTGCTCGGCCCGCAGGCGACTCTTCAACTCGAGCGACAGCAGATTTGGCTCACAGAAAAGCGACTTGATGGGACCAGTGAACTCTATTCACTCGCAGATTTTTCTGATATTAAAGCGCGCAGCAATATCGCCAAGCAATTTCTGGAAGGACGCTACGGGGGTATTCCTCGCCTCGCGATGTCTGCCCTCACTGCGCTGGTTCACCAAGGCATTGACGACAACATAGTGGAGTGAGGCGATGATGGGACGACGCGCTCCGACGAAGAGAAAAAGCATCCCACGCACGTCTAAGAAGCGTGTGCTGCTGGTCGTTGAAGGCAGTCCCGGTAAATCCGAGGTCACCTATTTTCAACGCCTCAATCAGGAATTGCGAGGAATAGAGGTCGGATGGACGATCAAGGTTATCCCAGGTGAAGGAGAACCCGCAAAGGTCTTGCGGCGTTGTAAAACAGAATTGGGTAGGGACCATTCCTTTGATCTGATTTGTCTGGTGGTTGACGCAGATTCGCACCCAGCTTTGCAACGAACAATCATTGAATGCCAGAAAAATATCCCACCAATACACGTCCTTGTCACTAATCCTCAATTTGAACTGTGGTTACTGTGGCATGTCGAAGATCAACATGCCTATATTTCATCTGCAGACCTAATGGACAGAGTATGCAAACGCAAACTCACCTGTGGCAAGGGAAATAAGACACTAGCGGGCGATTTCCCCATCGGCCGCATTATGGAGGCAGTAGAGCGAGCCGAAAAAACTCAAGCGGTGATCATACCTTCCCAAATCGGCCCAAATCCATCTAGCGCAATTCCTTGGCTCATTCGCACGCTCATGGATTTTGGACGTCAAGGCTGATTCTGCGGCTAGTCAAAGAGAACGCTTAAGCTATTAATGCCGCCGAACAGTCAAAAGGCGCTCTGTCTTTAACGATGCCGTGGGGGTGTGACGCATGGCTGCGTCACACCCCCACGTGCAAGCCGTCAACTAACGGTGTTCACCCATGTCTAGTTGAGGCGCCGACGAAACGCTGTGCTCCCAAGGCCAGCACCCGCGCCGACGACCAGAAGCAGCACAACCAGGGGAAGCATAGATGCCGCATCACTACCGGTGCGAGCAATCTTCGTACCTTTGGTGATCGTCTTGGTTGATGCAGTTGCACCTGCTTGAGTCGCGTCATCGTCATCGGTTGAGGAGGTAGAGGCAGGACAGATCACGTCCACGGTAAGCCCCGCCGTGGCCTCGACAAGGCGACCAAAATCTGCGTTCACAGTAACGGGCACCTTCACGATGTCGCCCGCTTGTTTTCCTACGCATTGTGTGCGTGCCGACACTGTAACAGGCAGCGTCGCACGACCAGCACCATCGGTAGTAATGATGGAGGCTTCGGTAGAGGAATTAGGTTCAAGCAGTGAATTATCAACGGCACCTTCTGCTTGCGCGCCACCAATACTCATCGCGACCTTCGTCGTGATCGATGGTCCTTCAGTGAACGAAAGGCCACGAAGGTCAATATTCACCGTTTCTCCATCCTTCACGGGCGTTGTCGGCAAGGTAAGGCCGATGGAGGATTTCAATGCGCGAGGCGCCACACCGGCGTGCGCAGCAAGGTAGGTGTTGAACTCATCCCGGTCAAGTTTTCCATTAATGGTAGGGGCGCCGCCTCGTGTGAGGGCATCGAAGCTGTCACCACCTGTCAGCAGGAAGGTGACCGAGCCGACGGTATAGGTTTTCGTCGGGTCAAGCGCTTGGCCGTTGACCGTCACCGACGTAATGCGATCTCCCAGTGGACGCGTCGGATCGTAGGTGTATCGCACGTTGTCTGATATGCCAAGTTTGAGCATTGGGCGGGAATTTTGGGAGTTGAGGTTTGTTTTCCACTGTTGTTCCAGCGCCGCTTTAAAGTCAGCTCCCGTAAGGGTGACGTAGCCTAATTCGTTGGAAAATGGCATCACCGCGTAGGTTTGGGCATAGGTGATTGTCCCATCCGCGTTGGGCGTGAGGTCTGCCCGTAGGCCACCTGCGTTGATAATGCCAATGTCAACGGGTTTTCCGTCGGCTGTAAAGATCGTGTCACGCATGGCGTCCGCGACCAAGTCACCCAGGCTTGACTCCACGCCTCGGTTTGAACCTGCTGTTGTTTCACCAGCAGCATTGGTGAAAACACCGCGTTTAAAGGTCTGCGTGTAGCCTGTCGCCACAACACGTTTTCCGGCCTCCAATGAATCGGCAACAGCCTGATCGACAACTGCTTGTGTGGTGGCAAGGGTACCGCAGGTGGCGATATCTGCAGCTGGGATGAGTTTGGCATCAGCTGAGACCACCGTATTGGATGCTGTGTCGTAGGTGATGCGGATTAACCCGAGGTTGTCGGTATATGCGCCCGAGGCGGTGCCTGCTAATTTGGGATTTGCCGACGTGAGTGTTTCTGTCGAATCAACGGCATCGAATTCGTAGGGGACATGTGTGTCACCACCCATAATGGCGTCGACATTCGCTCCTACCTTCGGGAAGTTGTTTTTCACGTCGTCGTCCAGCATGGCAACTACAAGGTTGGCTTCACCGTTGTCTTTGATCTGTTGTGCCAATGCGTCAATTTTGGCAATGGGGTCGTGGAATGTCAGTCCTTCAGTGGTACCTGGGCTGAGTTTATAGGGGACATCTTGGGCAATGGCTCCAATGAATGCCACTTTGACCCCTGAGGGGGAGGTCCACACCACGTAGTTCCCCAAGTAGGGTTGACCTGCGCCCCACGTGCCCATACCTTCAATATTGGCGCCAAGATAGGGGAAACCCACTTGCACGTATTCAGCGGGATTGGAACCATCAACACGCTGCTTGAATACTGCTTGTCCCATGTCGAGTTCATGGTTGCCAATGGTCGAGGCCAGTGGGTTGATGGTATTCAGCGCTGCGATGGTCGGATTATCTTTGAGTGCTCCGGAGGTAAATGGGGTGGCTCCAATATTGTCGCCCAGCAGGGTGAGCGTGGAGTTCGGATTGGCCGTTTTTGCTTGTTCGAGGTAGCAACCCATTGCGGGAAGCCCTGCTTCGGTCACTTTGCCGCTGCGGTCTTTCACCTGCTCAATATGTCCGTGGATATCGGTGAGGTTATACAGGTCAAGGGTGACCACAGTTGACGGTGCCCTCAACACTGTCGCCTCAGTGGGGGTATCGGTTTGGGGTGCCGTAGGTGCATCCTCGCTGGTGGTGTTGGTGCCAGCAGTCGGTGTGACAAGATCGGCTGCGGGGTCGGTGACGGGGGCATCCGATTTTCCGGTGGCCGCGCCCGAACCGGTGCCAGCCGCACCTGAGACGCTGGTGGCCACGCCCGCACTAGTGCCAGCCACACCCGAATCGGTGACGGTATCGGGGTCCTTGGGCGCAGCCATTGCGCCCAACGGTGTCACGATGAGGAGCAGTGCTGCGCATCCTGTTGCGAGCATTCGTCGTTTCATGGTGTGCATATCCTTCCTTTCGTGTGGGGCACACGTCGTCGTGTTGTGGGGTGGGAATTGATGTGTGATGGATGTGTGGCGGACCCTATGCGTGACGGCGTCGCATTGCAACTACAACTAGTCCTGACATCAGACAGACCACTGCGAGGTATGTAATGCCATGATCGACACCAGTCTTTGCGATAGTGGGTTTCTTAGTTGGACGCATGGTCGATGCACTGGCCTTTGTCGTAGCACCCGTGCTATCTGCCTTGTTTGGCGGTACAGGGGTTGGTTCGGTCGTGCCTGGATCTGGGCTTGGAGTAGGGACAACTTTATTGGTAATAACGTCAAGACCGACGATTTCAGGGTTGTGGTCAGAGGATCGGTACGGATTATCGGCTTCGAATAACAGGTGAGTGTTGTAATTAGCACGTGAGTATTCGAAGGCAATGGACTCTTGCGCATTCAGTGCCCACGAGGCGACGTTTGTCACCAAGCTCGACGCCACCGCATTTGCGAATACGTGATCAAGGGAGCCGGAGCGGCCACTGTAGACATACGAGGCGTGGGCACCAGCAGATGTGTGTTCCCATCCGGCGTCGGTGAGTACCTTCAACGGATCTTCTTTGGAGTAGGCGTTAAAATCACCAACGAGGAGTGTGGGCTTATCAGCGTATTGCGCAGCAAAGGTTGCCAATGCTTGTGCTTGGGCCACACGTATCGCATTTGAATTCCCCTGTCCGTCACCAGTGTCAGTATTGCCTGCTTCCATACCTACCGGCACGGAACCCTTTGACTTAAAGTGGTTGGCGATCACCACAAAATTGCGTCCTTCTTGACTGTCAGTGACAACTGGGGCGAATTCCTGAGCCAATGGTTGACGTGCCAAACCGGTGAAGGCTGGGTCGTCAAGTATCGTCGATTCACCGACGGTGGTGACACTGGATGGCTGATAGATGAACGCCACACGAATGGCATCTTCATTGGCAGGTATTTTCGTTGGACTTGGCACGGCAGCCCACACGTCGGCACCTGCATGGTCGTTAAGTGCGTGAACTAATGCGCGAAGTGGGCCATCACGGTCGGTCCCTACACCAGCACCGACAGGGTTTTCGATTTCTTCGAGCGCAACAACGTCGGCATTAATGGCCGTAATTGCTTGAACTATTTTTGTTTGTTGATTGTTGAAGGCTTGGAGTGACCATGCGCCGCGCACTTTGCAGTCTTTTGCTGTGACGTAGTTTCCGTCCCGGTCCGCATAGCCTTTGCATCCCGCTTCATTTTGCCCGAGGTCAGTGAAGTAGTTGAGGACGTTAAATGTTGCAACAGTGATGTCCCCCTCGACTGTGGGCACGCTGGGTCGACTTCCCGTGATACTCACGGGTGAGCGGTCAGGGTTAGCTGCCGCCATTCGAGTGGGTTGGAAAACGAAGGCGCCGTGACGCGTATCAAGGATGACTGGAGAAGTGAAGGTCAGGTGGTAGCCCACCCGGGCAGGTGCGCCATTGGCAAGATAGGCAAATGGCACGCTGGTGGCAGCTGCTCTGCTCAGATTGGTATTGGTGCCGTCATCGAGGTTAATGTGCCGTGCAGCGTTTTGAGCCTCGTATGCGCGTGCTTGCTCCCCTGGAGCGACGACATCGGCGGCCTGTTTGAGGACCTCGGTTCCAGGCGTCACTGACAGGGTGCCATACATATTGGCTTGGTAATTGTCGGTGATCGTCCACGTTCCTTGGGGGGCGATCAGCATGGATTCAAGTGCTTCCATTTGCTCAGGCGTTGGAACGGTATCGATCGGTGTGGGTGACACTGGGTCACAGCCTTCAACGACAGTGAGCGCACTAGTGGTGAGTTGTGTGAGGCTCGGTGTCTGTGCTGGTGTTGTGGCAGTCGTTGATGGGAACTCGGCGATGACGCCTTTCACCTCGACGCATTGCCCTAGTGTTGGCATGGTGACCTGAGCGCGTCCCAGGTAAACGAAAAGCCCGTCCGAGGAGCTTCGACTGGGGTCCCATACGCCGCCACTGCCGGGGGTTTGGATGGTCATACCATCCAATGTGGAGGCTAAACCATTTTCGCTGCGTGGATACACACCGGTGACAATTCCCCGCACCGTCACTTGCGTGCCAACAAGCGCAGAATCGTCTCCTTGCCCCAGTGCTTGAATGTGACGGATAGGGGTGAGCGCACTCGCAGCACTGGTGGAGTTGTCCGCCCCAGCCGCAGGCGCATCGTCCGCAGTGGCCGCAACTTCCGCCCCGCCTTCTGCAATGGCCGCAGGCTCAGCCCCGCTTTCCGCCCCAGCCGCAGGCGCCCTCTCCATTCCTGCCGCAACGTCCGCCCCACTTTCCGCAGGGACCTCGGTGACGGCGACGCTATCTGTTGCTGCAGTATCTGCGCCCTGATCATCGTCAGGGACCGCCACGGCCGGCAAGGCACATGCCATGAAAAGTCCCGCCGCAATGGCGACAGCCGCACTTCTCGCAGTGAAGGTGAACATCTTCGTTCCTCTCTGAGGTCTCTCTCAGCCGTTGAGGGCCTCGGTCGGTGATGCCGTTGCCTGCGCACCCCTGTTATGACACTGGGCACACATTTCCCCACACTGTAATTACTCAGAAAAATAAAGACCAGCCCCTGGTGAGACGTGCACACGCCACCGCGTATCGTGCACGCCTCACCAGGGGCTGGCATCTAAGGAGCCGCGCCTCTTACTACGCGGGTGACGCGGCTTGAACAGTCAAAGCATGTGCGTCTGCGTCACACTCAACGCGCACCGCTCCCCCATCGTCAACCTCGCCTGCCAGCAGCAAACGAGCAAGAGGATCACCAATTTCTCGCTGGACGAGGCGCCGCAAAGGCCGCGCCCCATAGGCTGGGTCATGCCCGGTGCGCGCAAGCCACGCCCGTGCCTCGTCACTGACTGTCAAATCAATGCGACGCTGCGACAGACGCTTTTCCATGCCCGTCACCATGAGGTCCACGATCCGCGCAAGTTCAGGTCCGGTCAGCGGGTCGAAGAACACCGTTTCGTCAAGGCGGTTAAGAAACTCCGGTTTAAATGCGGCACGAACAACCGCCATCACCTGATTGCGTTTCTCTTCGTCGGAAGCAAGAGGGTCGGCAAGGTACTGAGATCCAAGGTTGGAGGTCAATACCAAGATGACGTTGCGGAAATCAACTGTCCGCCCCTGACCATCTGTGAGTCGACCGTCATCAAGGACTTGAAGAAGCACATCAAATACCTCAGGATCAGCCTTTTCTACCTCATCAAGGAGGACAACACAGTAGGGTCGGCGCCTCACCGCTTCGGTGAGCTGACCACCCTGTTCGTAACCAACATATCCAGGAGGCGCACCCACCAAACGTGCCACTGAATGCTTTTCAGAGTATTCACTCATGTCGATACGCACCATGGCACGTTCGTCGTCGAATAGGAACTCCGCCAACGATTTGGCCAGTTCAGTCTTGCCGACACCTGTTGGTCCCAGGAATAGGAAGGACCCGGTTGGACGGTCCGGGTCGGCAATTCCCGCCCGCGAGCGCCGCACAGCGTTCGCTACTGCCGCCACTGCGGTCTTTTGACCTATCAATCGTTGCGCAATGACATCCTCCATGTGGAGGAGTTTCTCTGTTTCTGTTTGGAGCAGTTTTCCCGTAGGTATGCCTGTCCATGCTTCGACGACCTCAGCAATCTCTGCCGGACCTACCTTCTCGGCAATCATTGGTTCGGGCGCGTCAGCGGCGGAGGCACCTGCTTGTTCACGCGCCTCCGCCTCGGCAATGGCGCGTTCGACTGCTGGTATTTCGCCGTTTTGCAGGCGACCAGCTTCCTCCCAACGGTTTTCGCGTATGGCAAGCTCTAGTGCGGTCCGCAATTCGTCCAGTTGGACGCGCAGGTCACCTACGCGGTTGTGCCCGGCTTTTTCAGCTTCCCAGCGGGCAGTGAGTGCGGCCAGTTCCTCCTGCTGGTCAGCAAGGTCAGCGCGTAATTTGTCGAGGCGTTCCACCGCCGCAGGATCTTTTCCGTCCGGGTCGGATTCGGTGAGGTAGGACTCCTCCATGCGGAGGCGATCGACGCTACGACGCAGTTGGTCAATCTCAACGGGGCTGGAATCCAGCTCCATGCGCAGGCGTGATGCGGCCTCGTCAATCAGGTCGATGGCTTTGTCGGGTAGTTGACGGCCAGTGATGTAACGGTCAGAAAGCTGGGCCGCCGCAACGAGGGCGCCATCAGAAATGGTGACCTTATGGTGCGCCTCGTATTTGGGAGCAATACCGCGCAAGATTGCCACCGTGTCTTCCACGCTGGGTTCACCGACGAAGACTTGCTGGAAGCGACGTTCGAGGGCAGGGTCTTTTTCAATGTTTTCGCGGTATTCATCCAAGGTGGTGGCGCCCACCATGCGGAGTTCACCGCGGGCCAGCATGGGTTTAAGCATATTGCCCGCATCCATTGCGCCTTCGGAGCTGCCGCCAGCACCAACGACCGTGTGAAGTTCGTCGATAAAGGTGATGATTTGGCCGTCAGACCGTTCGATTTCGGTCAGGACTGCCTTGAGACGTTCTTCGAATTCACCCCGGTATTTTGCGCCCGCCACCATGCCGGTGAGGTCAAGGGCAATCAGGCGTTTGTCGCGCAGCGAATCAGGGACATCGCCAGCAACGATACGTTGAGCGAGGCCTTCTACTACTGCGGTTTTACCAACGCCTGGTTCACCTATAAGCACCGGGTTGTTTTTGGTGCGGCGGGACAGCACTTGGATGACGCGGCGAATTTCCGTGTCGCGACCAATGACAGGGTCAAGTTTGCCTTGGCGTGCTACTTCAGTCAGATCTCGACCGTATTTTTCGAGTGCTTCAAATGTCCCTTCGGGATCTGGGGTGGTCAGCGGTTCTGGGCGCAGTTCTTTCAGTGCACTGTTGAGGCCTTCTAGGGCTGCTCCTTCGCTAGTGAGGATGCGTGCAGCCTCGTCATCGCCTGTGGCGATAGCGATAAGCAGGTGTTCGGTGGAAATGTACTGGTCGCCACCTTGTTGTGCAACTTTGGCTGCTGTTGTCAGGCATTGTGATAGGTGAGCGCTGGCACGCGGTTGAGTGGCTGCGCCTTGCAAGGTTGGTAGCGAAACTAGAGCCTTGCGGGTGCGCGCTCCGATGTGTTGGACATTTGCGCCTGTGGCGTTGAGGAGTGCCACGGCAATGCCATCACTTTGTTCAAGGAGTGCTGCCAGAACGTGCAGGGTGTCAACTTCGGGGTTAGCCGCCGCTTGGGCACTGTGAAGCGCCGAGGAGATGGCCTCTTGCGCTTTTGTGGTGAATTTTTCGGTCATTTGTGTCTTCCTCCAGTGGGGACATTGCGGTCTTGGGGTTGCATTCTTAAGGCGCTGCGCCCAACCCCATTCATAAAGTTGAGTCTAGTACGCTCAACTTTATGTTGCATGTCGAAAATGACACGAGGGAAGCAGATTTTCGACAAACGAGAATCTACTTCCCTCATGAACCCACGGCACAGGTTCACCGTGGACATTTGAGGCCGCGAATACCGTCCTCTATTGCCACGGCCACCAACAACGCTGGGCAGCCTCGCACGTGAGGATCGACAGCACTGGACCGCTCCCCAACTCCCCACACTTCGGGCGCCCTACACTGCGGGCACAGGACTGCAAGTCCGCATCGTCGTGCCGCGCACCCACACCTGGGGCAACCTACACTGCAGGAGCAAACGGTATTTCTTGGAGTTTCCGAGGCTTTGCTGAACGAGCCACCGCACGTCGAAGTAACACTTCCAGCGGACCACGCGTCTTACCTGCATGATCCATCGCCACACACATCACGACTGTAATAAGCCACACGAGGACTGCGATCCCTGCTGCCATCACCTGCGATGGCTGTTGCGCTCCCACAAACCCAAGGACAAGGAAAATCGTGGCAAAGAGGACCGATTGGGAGATATAGGCCGTCATTGAACGCCGCCCCACCGCAGACAATACCTTCTGCCACGTCGACAGCTGTTCGCGGGCCGGTCCCGCCATCAAAGCCAGCAATGCAAGCCAGCCGACGGCACCAAGGAAACCACCGATCTCCTGCAGGACATAGGCATAGAATGGCTCTGCTTCAGCAAAAGCCGCACGCTTCAAACTGTGGAGAAGGGCCGTCAAAGCCCCGCCGCACAGACCAAGGATGGACACGACAGCAAGGAATGCACGATGCAGGTCCGGCCTGGTGAGGTAATCAGTTTGCGCCAGCCACACGCCGAAGAACATGCTGGGTACCACCATGGCGCCAACGAGTGTCATGACCGAGCCGATCGCCCACGTTATCAATCCCGAAATGGGGTACCACCATCCCAAGAAATACTCGTAATTCATGGTGTCGATATTTGTACCCGCGAACCCTTGCTGCATTGCCCACCCTTGCGACAAACCCAAAAGCAGCACAATGAGCAGGAAAACACAGCTCCACACGATCATCGGAACTTTACGACCAGAGGCGATGACACCGGCAAATAACACAGCTATTAACGCATAGGCACCAATGATGTCGCCGAAGAAAATAAAGGAGTGGACCATGCCGAATAGGAGCATCCACCAGCCTCGCCGCCGTAGAAGGCGACGCGAATCGAGGCGCGCCTCGTCTTCGAATGTTGCCAGCCATTCCGCGCGCAACTGGTCAGGCATACCTGGCATTCGTTCATCCAGCTCAGCGGTCCGCTTCGCGACATGCGCCTGTTGGCGGCGCGCGACCATAGTCGCTAAACCGAAACCAAAAAGCATGGCGAAGAGCGGGTAGATGCGGTGATCAATGAGGAGTCCTCGGATGAGCACCCACCACTGATCTGCGACACTCATCTGCGGATCACCCGGGAAGATCAACAGCCATACAGGCACATTGGCCATTGCAATAAGGAGCAGCATCAGGCCGCGTGCCACATCTGGCGCTGGGTAGCGCAGGCCGGGCGCGAAAGAGGTTGAGGATGACTGTAGATGCGCTGATGGATTCATAATTCAATCTTTGACGCACGTACTATGTGAGCGCAAGCATAGTGCCCACTATTTGAACCACTATAGGTGTAACGTGTCGTTACCAACGACCGCTTGCCCTCAGTACCTCACGCCGACGACGGTTAACGCCAACGAGTCGAATAATACCAACGATGGCCACAACAATACCGATGACACCAACCAGCGACGCCCACCCAAATGCTGACAGGCCCACCGCCAATACATCTGACTGGGAGTAAAAACTCATACCTTCAAGGGTAAAAACACCTTCGCCCTCGCAGGTGAGGGTATAGGTACCCGGGGTGAGGTCGTAGATTTGGAAACCGGTGGCCAGCGGTGCGGCTTCCATCGGGTGGCCCACCCCATCTGCACCGGTGAGGGTGCAGGCATACACATCGGTTGACGACGGGACCACGTAGTAGGAGCCCGAAGAGTCAATAGTGACGCTATCGCCGCTCTCAAGGACTCGCGCTGACGCCACCTTATCCATCAGGCTACCGTTCATGATGAGGCCGCCCACAAAAACCATGGGGGCAACCACGAAACTGAGGATCAAGCCGAAGACAAGTGTCAACGTGGCTCCGCGACGTGAGGGAAGTTTTGGTGTTGGGCCAGCGTAGATGCCGCCGCCTGTCGCCTGAGGCGTAGTACCACCAACAGGAGGCACAGCCCCCACATGCGACGGGGCACCAGAGGCAAGATCAGGGTTCACTTGGCCATACTGTGGCCACGGGGTCGTCCGCTCACCAGAACTTCCCTCACTGTTGTGCTGCGGTGTCCAGTCTTGCGAACGACGTCCGTAACGCGGTTCGTCGTTATTTGAAGGTGACATGGTGACACTCCCCATTTGGTGGTTGTGGTGATACTAAGCGTAACGAGCATGCACCCATATTGCCTGTTCGGTAGCAAATGTCTTTCACGTGGTCAACACCCCGCTGCCGCTAACCGTTCACGCCTGAGCTGGGACACAGCTGGCACCTCAAGCGGGTCCATCGTGGCACCGGTTGCTCGACTGAGAATAAGGTCAGCAAGCTCCGGATTTCGCGCCAGCACAGGGCCATGCAGATAGGTCGCAATAATGGAACCCTGAACAGCGCCGTCAACACCGCAGCGTCCGTCCTGGTCATCAACTGCGGCTTCGCAGTTGCCGATACCCGCAAGTACCCTGCCCAGCGGCTGTGCGGCGACGCCAAGTATTGTTCGCCCACCGTGGTTTTCAAAGCCAGTCAGTTTCTCAGTTAACCCATCAACCAATGGGTGCGTCACGAGTTCACCGATTGCACGACTCGAACCTGCAGTGGTGGTGACGTCTAGCGCACCAAGACCTGCCACCTGTTGTCCGCGCGCATCACAGTACCAATGACCTAAAACCTGCATGGATGCGCAGATAGCCAGCAGGGGTCGTCCTGCGTCAAGGGCGCGCACAAGACCGGGGTCTGTACGCAGTTTTTCTGCCGCCAGCATTTGAGCGGTATCTTCACCGCCACCCAGGGTGTAGATATCCAATTCGGCAGGGATATCATCCCCTAATCCCACCGAGTACACTCGAGCATCGATACCTCTGCGAATAGCACGTTCGGCAAGGACGTGCGCATTCCCCGTATCACCGTATGTGCCCAAAATTTCTGGCAAAAGCACACCGATACTCAGCGTCGACTCACTCATGCCGCACCTCCACGCTGGTCAAGGAGACGTTTGAAATCGCGTAACGCAGTGTAGTTGAGAAGCATATCGACCCGGCCGACATCCATCAGGGCAACGGCCTCCATCGGCGTAGACACCAAATCGCAGGGTATGCCTGCATACTCAAGCCGCACCGCAAGGTCAGCTCCACGTTCGCCGCAGGCAACAACACGTCGATCCGTTTCTTTCAACCGACTAAAGTCAACATCCCACAGCCACGAGAGATCTTGCCCATCTGGAATCTGTCCATTGACGCCAATAATGATCTGTTTGACTTCAGGGTCCACCATCGTCATTGTTTCTTGCCAGCCTGCTGGGTTCTTTGCCAGCACAATGCGGGCCTGCCTGCCATTAATGTCATGAACCGAATAGCGACCCGCAACTTCACTGACCTTACCGACGGCTGCAGCAGCCTCGGCAGGCGCCACCCCCAGAGCAACCGCAGCCGCCACGGCCTGCGCCGCATTGCCGAGGTTTGCCCTCCCTGGCAATTTGAGATGCAGCTCGTAAGTGGTGCCATCGGGCCCATGAAGCGTAGCGCTGGTGCCACCGTCAGGCGCCGACAGATTAATGGCGTCGAGGCGCCAGTGGGGTTGTGGACGCGACACGAGGGAAGGAAGGGGCTCACCGTCACTAGTGGGAACAAGACTCCAGCCAGCCTCGTCACGTATGACACGGCCACCGCGAGGGTAGGCCACCGAATCAGCTCCCCATCCCGCACCTGCCGCCACCCAAATCACCTTCTGTGCGTCTGCGGCAGCAGAAACAACAAGCGGGTCATCACAGTTCGCAACAATGACGGCTTGAGGGTTATCGTCAACAGCATCACGAAGACGTTTTTCCACGTAACCAATTTCGCCCACACGGTCGAGCTGATCACGTGACAGGTTAAGCAAGACGATTGCAGAAGGTTTGACCTTCCCAGCAACATGAGCGACGTGAAGTTCGTCCACTTCCAGAGCCGCATGATGCGCTTTACGGTTATTCATCAACGCCGTGGTGATACCCGAGGGCAGGTTATCACCATTGATATTCGAGGCCACCGGGCCAAGATGTTCTAATGCGGTGCGCACCATGCGTGTCGTTGTGGACTTACCGTTAGTACCGGTAACGATGACACTAGCCACCCCTCGGCCAAGATCAGCCAATACGCCGGGGGCCAGTTTCATGGCGATGGTGCCACCAATCATGCCGCCTGAGCCTTTGCCAAGGAGGCGCGAGGCTGTGGCCGTCATCTGACCCGCAAACACCGCGACAGCAGAACGCAGGCGCAGCGGAGCCACGCGCAACGAAGCGGCATCGGAACTGTGGTTCTCACCTGTCATAGAGAAAACCCTACTGCCTAGTGGCATGCTGACGAGATTCCACAAGCCATAATGTGGCATTTTTCAGTTATCTCGCTCAGTGGCGTGGCGATGGAAGGTTACTGGTGTATCTAGTGTCAAAGCAGCACGCATGGATGCTTGGGCAACACGCATGATGTTTCGTCCTGCCACGTGAACGCAACACGAGTTGCGATGCGCTAGCCCGTGATACTCCTGACGATATACGTAGGACCCTGCACCGCAATCGGTGCAAGGCCCTCGGATTAGTGCTCGGGGAACTATTTCATCCCTAGCTGCTTCACTAAGCAGACTTACGCGAAGCAGGCAGCGCAATAATAGCGTGGTGGGAATTACCACGTCGAGGTAATTCCCACCACTGCAACGCATCACTCAAGATGCGTGCCTTATTGCCCGTTGAAGGTGAACTCTCGTTCGTTTCCTTCACCAGATACACCCACCGTGACAATCTGCCCAGGCACGATCTCACCGAAGAGAATCCGCTCCGACAACGCGTCCTCAATATCACGCTGAATCGCGCGACGCAGCGGACGCGCCCCCAGAACCGGATCGAAACCGCGATCCGCAAGCAAGTCACGCGCCTCGTCAGTGAGCTGCAGACGCATATCCTGAGCTTCCATGCGCTTGGCAAGTTTGGCAATCATCAGATCAACAATAAGTTTGATCTGATCCTTAGTCAGCGGCGGGAAAACGATCGTGTCATCAACACGGTTGAGGAACTCGGGGCGGAAATGCTGCTTCAGTTCTTCTGCAACCTTCGCCTTCATCCGCGAATAGTCATGAGTGAGGTTATCGGAGGACTGGAAGCCGGTGAGGACACCCTTGTTGATATCCCGCGTCCCCAGGTTCGTCGTCATAATGATGACTGTGTTCTTGAAGTCCACCTTGCGTCCCTGTGAGTCGGTGAGACGACCCTCTTCAAGGATCTGCAACAAAGAGTTGAAAATATCCGGGTGGGCCTTTTCTACTTCATCGAAAAGCACCACGGAGAAGGGACGACGACGCACCTTTTCAGTGAGCTGCCCACCCTCGTCGTACCCGACATAGCCAGGAGGAGCACCAAAGAGACGCGATGACGTGTGTTTCTCAGAGAACTCACTCATGTCGAGTTGGATCAACGCATCTTCGTCACCGAAGAGGAACTCTGCCAGAGCCTTAGCAAGCTCAGTCTTACCAACACCTGTGGGGCCAGCAAAAATGAAGGACCCACCTGGACGGTTCGGATCTTTCAAGCCAGAACGAGTACGGCGAATCGACTGCGACAACGCCTTCACTGCCTCGTTTTGTCCAATGACGCGCTTATGCAGTTCGTCTTCCATGCGCAGCAACTTCGTGGTTTCAGTCTGCGTGAGCTTAAAGACAGGGATACCTGTGACCATCGCAAGGACCTGAGCAATTTCTTCCTCGGTAACCTCGGCAAGGTCCTCACTGGCACCCCCCTTCCAGGCTTCCTCTTTTGCTTTACGTTCCTCAGCCAGCTTTGACTCAGTGTCACGCAAAGACGCTGCCTTTTCGAAGTCTTGGTCATCAATGGCAGCTTCTTTATCGCGACGCACCTCAGCAATGCGCTCGTCAAGTTCACGCAACTCCGGCGGCGCCGTCATTCGGGCAATACGCAAACGCGCCCCCGCCTCGTCCATCAGATCGATCGCCTTGTCCGGCAAATAACGGTCGGAAATATAACGGTCCGCAAGCTCTGCAGCTGCTTCGATGGCACTGTCGGTAATGATAATGCGGTGGTGCGCCTCGTAACGGTCACGCAATCCCTTGAGGATGCCGACGGTCTCCTCCACAGATGGCTCGTCCACCTTCACCGGCTGGAAACGACGTTCCAACGCCGCATCTTTTTCAATGTATTTGCGGTACTCGTCGTTCGTGGTAGCACCAATAGTCTGGAGTTCACCGCGAGCCAGCATGGGTTTGAGCATCTGGGCGGCGTCAATGGAACCTTCAGCAGCACCCGCACCCACAAGGGTGTGGATTTCATCAATAAAGAGGATGATGTCCCCGCGAGTACGGATCTCTTTAAGAACCTTCTTCAAACGTTCCTCAAAGTCACCGCGGTAACGCGAGCCAGCTACAAGAGAACCCATATCAAGGGAGTAAATCTGCTTGTCCTTAATAGTCTCAGGCACATCACCATGCACGATCGCCTGCGCAAGCCCCTCAACAACAGCCGTCTTGCCCACACCCGGCTCGCCGATCAGCACCGGGTTGTTCTTAGTGCGCCGGGACAGGACTTGCATGACCCGCTCCATTTCGGTGCGTCGCCCAATCACCGGATCCAGCTTGTTCTCACGCGCTGCCTGTGTGAGATTCCGTCCAAATTGTTCAAGGATCGCCGAATTGGCGCGCTCTGGACCCGTCGACGAGGCGCCTACTCCCACGGCCTCTCGACCTTCTTCACCGCCACGCTGATAGCCCGACAAGAGTTGGATAACGGTTTGGCGAACTTTACCCAGATCTGCACCAAGTTTAGTCAGGACCTGTGCAGCCGTTCCTTCTCCTTCTTTCAGTAACCCCAACAGAAGATGCTCGGTGCCAATGTAGTTATGTCCCAGTTGGAGCGCTTCACGCAACGACAGTTCAAAGACGCGCTTAGCACGCGGCGTAAAAGGAATGTGACCTTCAACAGGACGCTGCCCTTCACCGATGATCTCCACCACCATCGCGCGCACGTCTTCACGTTTAATCTCAACCATATCGAGGGCTTTGGCTGCGACGCCCTCACCTTCGGTGATAAGGCCAAGCAGGAGATGCTCAGTGCCAATGTAGTTATGGTTGAGGCTGCGTGCCTCGTCTTGTGCGAGGACGACGACGCGCCTGGCTCGGTCGGTAAACCTTTCGAACATGCTGTGCCCTTCTGACGTTGATCGCCCCACGCATGGCTGTACCGTGCTGGCCGCTCCGTGTCGGTGCTGGCGATATTTCTACTGATGCCAGACTAAGGGCTATGGCGACGTTACGCCTCCGTGTTCACTAAGGGGTGAAAATTGGGAACGGATACGCCGTTCAATTCCACTCCCAATTTGGGGGCCACCGACCACGCAACGCCTGCTCAAGCTTCAACCAGCAACGTAAATGGCCCACTGTTGACTAAAGCAACGTCCATCATCGCTCCAAAGCGTCCGGTTTCTACGTGAAGGCCACGTTGACGCAAACCTGCAACCACCGCCTCGACAAGAGGCTCAGCTTCAGAGCCGGGCGCAGCATGGGACCACGAGGGGCGTCGCCCTTTGCGCGTGTCACCATAAAGGGTGAATTGGCTGACGACAAGTACAGATCCACCCACATCACTGACCGACGCCTCATTGTCGAACATACGCAGTTCCGCAATTTTGCGAACGATGGTGTCAACCTGAGCCATTCCATCACCGCGCGCAACACCAATCAACGCAAGGATACCCAGACCTTCAATCGCCCCCACTACTTCGCCATCAACTGTGACACTTGCGCGATGCACTCGCTGTAACACTGCCCTCATGAGCGCCCCCCAATAGCTGAACCGCCACCAAAGGCGGGCACATCTGGACGTCGTAGCGCCGGATTCACCATGCCGACACCTGGACGTTGAGCTGGAGAAATAGAAGATTTTCCGTCAACGGGAACGATAACCTCTTGGGCTGCTGCGATGCCATCCAAGTCAAATACCACGTCAGCTGGCACGTTGCGCATCACCAGCGCTAACGCAATTGGCCCCCAGTCAGCGTGACGCGCAACCGACGTCACCGTCCCTACGCGGCGAGGACCCCACATGATGGCTGAACCCACTGCCGGCAGATCACCTCGGGAACCGTCCAATTGAAGCATCACTAGGCGACGCGGCGGACGCCCCAGGTTGATGACGCGAGCCACCGATTCTTGGCCTCGATAACACCCCTTATTGGTGTGTACCGCTGTGCGTAGCCAGTCAAGTTCAGCTGGAATCGTGCGCTCATCAACGTCAAAAGCGATATCGGGTTTCCACGCCGCGATACGCATCGCATTCCACGCTAACCAACCTGTAGGCCGTCGCTTTGCATCAGCAAGCATCCATGCGTGAGCAAAATCAGAAGCTGCATCGGCATCAACAAGGTGAAGAAACATGCGGATATTTTCTGCCGGGTGCGCGCCTTGGAAATACTCCGCTCCCCCGTCACTCACACCCGGCCAAGGATCAGTCCAGGTAGCACAATAGCCTGGTAGGTGGCTCACCCCACGCGTCGAGGCCTCGCCAACCGTTGCAAAAATCCGACGGTTATCGGGTCTCCTCACGTCAACACGTAGCATGAATTTCATGGAGTTCAGCCAGTGCTCAAGTGCCTGCGTCCGCGATAATGCGGTAACAAGCCACGTTGTGTCGCCGTCGTCAAGGACGGCACAAGCGTGCTCAATATGCCCTTGCGGGTCCAAGATGAGGAGTTCTTTACTGTCCCCCACACTCATACCTGTCACGATTTGGCTGGACAGGGAGGTCAACCATTTTTGGCGATCCGCACCCGTGACGGTGACGATACCCAAGTCGCCCCGATCAACGAGGCCGGATCCAGCCTCTAACGCCCACTGCTCCCCTGAAGGGTCACCAAAATGCAAGGGCACACCCGGCATACGGTAGTCACCTTCATCGATAACTACCCTAGGGGAGGCCGTAAATACGCTGCGATAACGGGGCATCTCGTTGTCAATGGGGTACTCAGTCATTGGCCACGCGCGCAAGTCGACCCGACAGTTCCACGGCAACGTCAAGACCCGCAACCGTACGTTCCTGTGTCCACATCATTTCCCCTGCGACAAGACCGTACATCCGTCCTAGGTGTTCGACCTCAAGTGCCTGCGCGTCGCGCGCAATTGCATCGGAGACCATCTGTATGCGGGGGCCGAGGGACACGCCTGCCCACAGCACACCAAGCCCATTGGTGGTCGAGCCAGTGGCAAGGATTTCCCGGGGAAGATACTCGCCAGGAGGAGGCAATTGCCCCGTCCCCGGAAGAAGGCGCATATACATGGTTTCTTCCCATACCAGGCTACTTTGAGTCATCGCTGACAAGCCCGTATTGGCATCCCACAGCGGGTCAGGGCCCTGAGTGTTACCCAGCTGCGCCTCGTAAATGGCAGTAGTTACCCGCAGCTGCGTACCCACAAGTGCCGCCGTCACTTCTTCAATGACGGGATTATCGGGGCTCCCAGGATCGTCTTGGGCTACCTGAGCTTGTGGCGCGGCAGAGAGCATCCCCCAGCCTTTCCACGAACCCAACAGCCATGCGAGGGGCGCAATTTCAGCGGGTAAATCTTCCGGAATGACCAACATAAGTCAAGGGTACCTATTTCCGGCCGACTCTAAGAACTAGCCCAAACGAATCAGGGCATACACCGGGAAGGCCACAAGAAGGAACTGCAAGGCAGCGATCGCTGCACGTTCCCACCCAGGGCGGTCAAGCACGTCACCAAAAATGACATCGACGGTCACGATGACGGTCGCCACAACAGCACCAACGACCGAACCTACCAAGAGTGTCGCCGTGGTGACCGATGCGGTGGTCCCAAGGATTGGAAGCGTAAGACCTGCGGCACTCCCATAACTACCAACGAGCGTTTCTAGATACATGCCGCTAATCCCTGCCACAACCGTCAGCACGTAAATCGTCGCGTAACGCAGCGAGCGACTTAGATGTAATGACGCACTTGTCGTCGCAACCGCATAGGAAACGGCGAGCAGCGGCACCGCGAAAGCCCACTGTACATTCGCCAGGAGCCCAATCCATGCGGCGCCACAGGCAGTAAACAACATGCCTGTTACTGACGCTGCAATCACTGACGTAGTCGAGCGCGACCCCCACAGTTGCGAGGCAACCAGCAACGCTTCGGGTGGCACCTCTTCATCACTATCGCTGTCCATCGGCGAGTGATCAACAGGTTTAGGGGCGGTCAGCACCTCAGCGGATATCAGCAGCGCCACAGCAGTCGCCGTCACAAGGGTCGCCCAATACAGGTCTTTGGTGAAGACGACTGCCAACGCAGGACCAGCGCTACCCAGGGCGATGCCACACTGCCCGACCAATGTCACAGGAACTCCGGTGAGCCGCGGCCAGAAAATCGCGAGGCACACGGCAGCGCCCACGAGCGCGACAAAAAGCACCCATACGCCCCAGGGGAGTCCACCCGCAAGCATCGTCAGCGCCGTCAGACCGAGTGACGCAGCAAGCATCGGAAGGACGCGCTGCAACCCGGGAGACAGCGCTTTACGAGGCGGAGGCTGGTTGGTGCGGCGCCGCGACGGAATGCCAGTTGCGGGCCGCGGGGCAGAGTGCAATTCCTGTTCCACAGGCTTAATCCTCCCACACTGTGCAATTGAGCGGTATTTACACAATGGCCGTATGATGGGTAGACCACCGAGTCGGTAAGCCCCGGGCTCCAAACTCTGCCGCTACGAGCGGCCTTCGCGCCGACAGGCGCTTCCGGCTCGGTGTCACATACTTCGCCTTAGCTGTGTCACGACCCTGCCCTTGCTGGCAGTACAGCCGCACACCTGTAGTGCTCCCACCGGGTGTGGTGCACTACCTGCTCAGTCGGCGATAGGCATACGCACGATTGTTGCTTCCCTACCCGGACCCACACCAATAGAGGAAATGCGGCAGCGACACAACTCCTCAAGGCGCAACACATAGGCTTGCGCGTTCGTCGGCAGGTCCTCAAAGCGACGCACATCGGAAATATCTTCAATCCAACCCGGCAGCTCCTCGTAAATTGGCGCTGCATGGTGGAAAGAACTTTGATCCATCGGCATTTCATCCATGCGTACACCGTCAACCTCGTAGGCGACACACACAGGGATAGTTTCATACCCGGTAAGGACGTCGAGCTTCGTCAGGCAGATATCCGTCAAGCCATTAATCCTGGTGGAATACCGAACCACGACCGAATCAAACCAGCCACAGCGCCGTGGGCGACCCGTGGTGACACCAAATTCGCCACCTTTTTCACGCAAAGCCTGACCCACCTCGTCAGTAAGTTCCGTGGGGAAAGGCCCCTCCCCAACGCGCGTCGTATACGCCTTCGCCACACCCACCACAGCATCAATCCGCGTCGGCCCAACTCCTGTGCCGGTAAGGGCGCCACCAGCGGTCGGGTTTGACGAGGTAACGAATGGGTACGTGCCATGATCAATATCAAGCATGGTGGCCTGGCCACCTTCAAAGAGGACCATTTTGCCGTTATCCAACGCGTCGTTGACCACCAGCGACGCATCCACCACCATTGGTCGCACCCGCTCAACATATGACAGCAATTCAGCGATCACTGTCTCAGGGTCAATAGCAGTGCCACCGAGTGCTTCAAGCGTCGTATTCTTCCCCACAAGGGCGCTGCGGACTTTTTGCCGCAGAATCGACTCATCGAAAAGGTCTTGAATACGCAGACCAATACGGTTCATCTTGTCAGCGTAGGTTGGTCCAATACCACGCCCCGTGGTGCCAATTTGGCGTTCACCCAAGGATTTTTCGGTGGCACGGTCCATCACACGGTTATACGAGGGAATAATGTGGGCATTTGCTGAAATAAGCAAACGAGACACGTCAACCCCACGACGCTCCATCTCAGCCAACTCTTCAAAGAGCACCTCAAGGTCAACAACAACACCATTGCCAATAACCGGGGTGACACCTTCAGAGAGGATACCCGCAGGCAGCAAGTGCAATGCGTATTTTTCGCCGTTAACAACCACCGTATGCCCGGCATTATTACCGCCATTGAATTTCACAACGACGTCGGTACGTTGGCCCAGTTGATCTGTTGCCTTGCCTTTACCCTCGTCACCCCATTGAGTTCCGAGTACGATCACCGCTGGCATGATGGCTCTCCTGTGTTGCCGTTTCCGCACCGGCAGTTGCTGTCCGGATGCGAGCAGAACGGTGGTTCTACCTAGAGGATTCTAGGCGAAAGGTGACGTCAATGTATATGTTGCCCACGGCTCCACCTCGCCTTGGCCCTTCACCAGGGGCATCACGCAGCAAATTGAGCCGCCACTTCGGTTGTGCGCAACACACAGACGGGCCGAACCCGCTCAGCCTTCACGTACCGCGCGACGCAGCGAATCAACCTCATACAAGGCAATACCGGTCGCGACCGCCGCATTGAGTGACTCTACTGCCGAAGCGATAGGGATAGACACGATATGGTCACACGTTTCCCTGACGAGGCGCGACAGGCCACTGCCTTCAGCGCCGGTGACGACCACTAAAGGAGAGTGCGCCAACTCCATGTCGCGCAATTGTGCGTCACCGCCACCATCGAGGCCCACAACAAAGAACCCCGCACGTTTGCAGTCTTCTAAGGCCCGCACAAGATTCGTCACGCGCGCCACAGGCACACGTGCGGCTGCACCTGCTGATACCTTCCAGGCTGTCGTCGTTACCCCTGCGCTTCGACGCTCGGGAATAATAACGCCGTCGCCACCGAAAGCCCCTGCACTGCGCAAGACAGCGCCCAGGTTATGCGGGTCAGTGACCTGATCAAGAGCCAGCAGTAACGGCAAGTCAATTTGCTGTTGAGAATCAGCGATAAGATCGGCGACATCGGCATATTCGTAGGCGGGTACCTCCACGGCCACGCCTTGGTGAACCGCACCATCGGTTGCCACATCCAAGTCACGTCGCGTCACCTCAAAAACAGGCGCACCCATGGCCGAGGCAAGACGAACGACCTCCTCAACCCGGTCATCTTTGATGTTACCCGCCACGAAGACACGTTCAATAGGCACCTTGGCGCGCACCGCCTCGGCAACAGGATTGCGACCAGCGATCAGTTCATGCCCTTCAGGCACTCTAATAGACGATTTTGCCCGTGCCCGTGCAATGGCTGCTTCCTGCGCTTCACGCTTTTCGCGTGCAAGCTTACGCTTATGTGCCGGATGATACGTGCGGTCTTCGGCCTTGGGGGTTGGTCCTTTGCCTTCGAGGCGGCGCCTCGAATGTCCGCCGGTACCTACCTTGGCGCCTTTTTTCGAACCGGGCTTACGCACCGCTCCTCGACGCCCGTCGTTTCCTGCCATATCTGCCTCCCGGCACTCAAGTCATGGTGGCGCGACAGCGCACGCAACGCATGCGTGTGGCGCTCAATATCCTGCATGTAGCCTACCTGTTTGACGCCAACGATGGTCAGATGCGTCAGCGAGACACACAAGGTAATCGGTCACTGCTCTTAAGCCAGGTGCCAACGAGCCCCATCCCGACCATCTTCGACCACTACACCTGCAGCGGCCAGGCGGTCACGCAATTCATCGGCCCTCGCCCAATCCTTAGCGCCTCGTGCAGCGGCGCGGTCAGCAATGGCAGCCTCAACAAGTGCAGCCAAAGCAGCATCCTGCTTGCCCAGGCCAGTGGTCACACCGGAATTACCTCGCCATTGTGGGGAGGCCGGGTCCAGGCCCATGACATCCAGCATGGCGCGAACAAGGAGCTGTGTGGTACGGACCGCTTGGCCATCACCTGCAGCCAACGCCGCATTACCTTGTTTGAGGTAATCGTGAATAACTGCAAGGCCACCAGCCACATTGAGGTCATCGTCCAATGCCTGCCGAAATGCGCCAGGAAGCTGATCCGCCCTCAGTGCCTCCACTTCCTCACGCGGCACCTCACCACTCGCCTCAATAGACCGATCAACGAAGCCCGCAAATTTCTCCCACGCTTTTGCTGCCTCCGGCAACGTATCTGGCCCCCATTCGATTGCGCTGCGGTGATGGACCGTTGACAGTGCCCAGCGCACTACTGGTGGCGCATAGTCGGCGGTGAGCGCCTCAAGAGATAGGACATTCCCCAAGGATTTACTCATTTTTTCGCCCTTGGTCGTCACCCACGCATTATGTACCCATAGGCGCGCGAAATCCCAGCCTGCTCCATGGGATTGAGCCTGTTCGTTCTCATGGTGGGGAAAACGCAGATCGATACCTCCGCCATGAATATCGAAGGTTTCACCCAGGTAACGGTGTGACATTGCCGAGCACTCAAGATGCCAGCCAGGTCGGCCTTTGCCCCATGGTGAATCCCACGACGCGGTTTCTGGTTCTGTGTCTTTCGCGGCCTTCCACAGTGCGAAATCGCGCGGGTCACGTTTACCTGCTTCAACGTGAGCCTCAATTTGCGCGTCGTCTTCAGTGCATCGCATATCGTCGAGGCGCTGACGGGTAAGCGAGCCGTAATCTGGGAGGGAACGGACGTCGAAATATACGTTGCCGTTGCCGTCACTGTAGGCGTGGCCGCGGTCGATCAGTCGCTGAGCCAAGGCAATCTGTTCAGGAATATGTCCGGTCGCCCGCGGCTCGTAGGTGGGCTGAAGCAACCCGAGGGTGCGGTAGGCTGCCGCAAATTCCTGCTCATAGCGGTATGCCCATGCCCACCACTGCTGGCCAGCCTGGGCGGACTTGGCGAGGATCTTGTCATCAATATCGGTGACATTACGAACGTAGGTCACCGTGTATCCACTACGCATCAGCCAACGGATAAGCGTGTCAAATGCTAATGCACTACGGAGGTGCCCCACATGCGGGGAGCCTTGGACTGTGGCGCCACACAGATACAGTCCGACATGCCCGTCTACCACGGGAGTAAAGCGTTGAAGGTGCGCGGATTTTGAATCGTAAAGGTGCAGTGCCATGCACAACATCTTAGTGGCACCATGGAGCCGTATGATCGAACCGTACACCTCTGGGCCAGGGCTCGATACCATCTCCGTAACCGCGCGCTGCAGCGCGATCTGCATGACCCTGGACCAGGCAGCACTTCCGCCCGTTATCTGGCCACTTCCCCGTCGCCTCAGCACGTAAAGGACGCTCACCTCGGCACGTAAAGGATGCGTGAAATCTAGGGGCGGCGAATCGTGTCCTGAATCAGTGCTTGAAGGGCGGCAAGGTCATTAGGTAGGTCAACGACTTTTTGCGGCAGGGCCTCAATACCTTGAAAACGCTCTGGGGTGGGTGGCAACTGTCCAGTTGCTTCCACCACCGTCTGGGCAAATTTCACTGGTAGTGCCGTTTCCATCACAACGATTGGCCCGTCCAGGTGATCGAGCCACTGTCGTGCCACGTGCATACCGTCAGCAGTATGAGGGTCAAGAACGTACCCGTTTTCAGTAGCGGTGCGTCGTATCTCGGCAAGCCGGTTGGCGTGAGTTGAGCGCCCTGAAACCATTCCCCAGCGCGTACGCATCTGAGCAAAGAACGGACTGGCAGAAAGGTCGAATGTGCCATACTCATCCAAGCGTTCACCGAAAAGCTCAGCAACACGTGCCTTGTCGCCACCAAGTACGTCATGAATAAAACGCTCAAAATTAGATGCTTTAGAAATATCCATCGATGGTGACGATGTCGCAAGGGTGTTTTCCGCACTACGCACACGGTAGACGCCAGTGGTAAAAAATTCGTCCAACACGTCATTTTCGTTTGTCGCCACGATGAGCGTATCGAGCGGCACGCCCATACTTCGAGCGATATGGGCCGCGCATACATTTCCGAAGTTCCCTGACGGGACGCAGACACTGACGCGCTGCTCCGCAGCATTACCGCCATAGGTGCGCGCATATTGCGCTGAGACACGTATCCATGTGGCGACGTAGTACACCACTTGGGCAAGGAGACGCGCCCAGTTAATGGAGTTCACCGCACCGATATGCCATGCTGCCTTAAAGTCGGCATCCATGTTGAGTGCTTTAACAAGGTCCTGACAGTCGTCAAAGACGCCGTCAACAGCAACATTGACGATATTGTCGTCTAGGAGCGAGAACATTTGCGCACGCTGGAACGGAGTCATGCGACCACGCGGTGTCAGCATCACAACCGACACACCTGGTCGGCCACGCAATGCGTATTCGGCAGCCGATCCTGTATCGCCTGAGGTTGCCCCAACGATGGTCAACCAGTCATCCCTGCGGCGAAGCTCATATTCGAAAAGTTCACCCAGGAGCTGCATCGCCATATCTTTAAAGGCAGCCGTTGGCCCCTCAGACAGGTGCGAAAGCCACAATCCGTTGCCTAGGTCAGTCACAGGGACGATTTCAGGGGTAGCAAATGCAGGTGTTCGGTAGGCACGCTCACATATCTCGGCAAGGTCGCCAGCGGGAATATCGTCAATGAAGAGCGACAGAACACGCGCTGCTAAAGCCGGATAGCCTTCGTCGTCAAGAAGTTGACGCCACTGAGCGAGTGTATCGGCGTTAATCTGCGGGTATGTCTGGGGAAGGTAGAGGCCACCATCTGGGGCCAAACCACCGAGCAAAATGTCGCTGAAGGTCGATGGCAGCGTATCCGCGGCTGCTCGCGTTGACAGGTACCGCATAGCTTGATCCTAACGCGGCGCCGCGTTCCGTTTCATCGCGTCCCACTGTGACACGTAGGCTTGGGGTATGACTGAGCCTTCACCCACCGCAACTCCCCTTGCTGCCGCTCCTTCCGCGGCATTGCCAGCCTCCGCTACCTTTCGCGTCGGACAAGCCATTGATGTCCATGCTTTTGCCACCCCGGAGCAGGCTCGTGGAAAAACCTTGATGGTTGCCTGCTTACCGTGGCCCGACGAAACGCCTCTGGAGGGTCATTCTGATGGGGATGTGGCGGCTCATGCACTATGCGATGCCATCCTTGGAGCTTGCGCTTTAGGTGACATGGGTACCGTTTTCGGTACCGATCGCCCACAGTGGCAAGGGGCAAGCGGCGAAGCATTCCTGGTCGAGGTGGTGAATATGGCCGCCGCAGCCGGGTGGAGGCTCGGCAATGCCACCGTGCAGGTGATTGGGAATAAACCGCGTATGGCTGCCCGCCTCCCTCAGGCCTGCGAACGCATGACGCTCCTAGCGCAGGGACCAGTGTCGGTGAGTGCGACAACGACCGATGGCCTGGGGTTTACGGGACGAGGCGAAGGCCTAGCGGCGCTTGCTTCGGTCCTAATGGTGCCCATCAGTAGATAACGCGCTTATTAAGGTATCGCCGCCTGCGCCCAACGCTGCGGGTAGCTGGTTTCACCCATGCAGCTCGCGGCACCCAAGCGCAGGTACGATATGCAGCTTGAGGTGGCCCAACGAGCGCGTCGGCCACACATTCAGCCGAACCAAGCGCGCCTACTTGGTGTGAGTAACGTCGAGGTGGGCTTCTTCGACCCTGACCGGGATTGTCAGTAACAAGCCGACCGCAAGAACGGCAACGATCCCGAGAATGCCCCAGTGCGTGTACGCCGACGCGGTACCTGGATTAACAGCCTCACCCAATTTCAACGCAAGGTAATACATGGCAGGTGCCAAGAATGACACTGCGCGGCCGGTGGTGGCATATAGGCCAAAGATTTCGCCTTCGCGTCCTTCTGGAATCATGCGAGCAAGAAGGGACCGTGATGCCGACTGGACCGGTCCCACAAAGAGGGACAGGATCAAGCCCAGCACCCAGAACACCATCGCACCTTTTTGGTAGAAGAAGAAAATGCCCAAACCAGAAATCACCATTGACACCAGGGAAATAATGATGACCGCTTTGGGGCCGATTTTGTCATCAAGTACACCGAAAAGCATGGTCGCCAGGCCAGCCACCACGTTGGCAGCAATACCAAAGAGCATGATGTCGCCAGCTTCAAAATGGAAGGTGGTTTTCGCGACGATTGCACCATAGGTGAATACACCTGCCATACCGTCACGGAAGATAGCTGAAGCAATGAGGAAGAACAGCGTATGTGGAGCCGCCTTTTTCAGGCTCTTGACGGTAGCCCACAGTAAACGATAGGACTGCCCGATGCTTTCTCGCGGCGCTGTGTCGTCAAGATCGCGGCTACCTGTGACGGATTGATCGCGCAGATGTTGGGGCAGAGGTGGCCGCAAAATCACTGGCAATGCAAAAATGAAGAACCATGCGGCGGCGACAATCATCGTGACACGCACATTCATTCCATTGTTGCTGGTGACCCCGAACCAACCTACTTCTGGTTCAATGAGGCCCACGTAGACGATGAGCAACAACACGATGCCGCCGACGTAGCCTGCGCCCCAACCGAATCCTGAGACTCTACCCATGTCGTCCTTATGGGCAATGTGGTTCAGCATCGCGTTGTAGTTCACAGAGGCAAATTCGAAGAAAATATTGCCCAGACCTAGCAGTGCAATCCCTAGCCATAGGGCATTCATGGCGCCGAGTGGACTTTCGGGGTAGACGAAGAACATCGCCAGCAACGTCAGACACACCAACGCTGTGAACCACCCAAGCCATAGCGCGCCTTTTCCTCGTCGATCCGCGCGCTGCCCTGTGATAGGGGCAAGGAGGGCGATGATAATACCTGCAATCATCAGGCCGATTGACAGGTATTGTGAGGCGGTACCTGAGTCGGTGAAGTTTTTGTCGGCGGTGAGGTAGGTGCTGAATACGAAGGTGGTGGCTACCGCGTTGAAGGCTGCCGACCCCCAGTCCCACAGCGCCCATTCAACGACGGGACGGGATAGGAGGCGGGTGCGGCCCGCGTCGATGCTGGACATATGTCCTCCTCGGATATTTACTCCGTTGTTACACGCAATGTGTCCGCGCTGAACTTAGCACGTGTAGCACCCTCTCAGCGACACAGCAAGATTTTCGCTAGTGCTACGTCCAGCGGAGTGGTGATTTTTAGGGCCAACGAGTCACCTGCCACTACGTGGACAGTTCCGCCGTTAGCTTCCACCAGACCTGCGTCGTCGGTGGCGGAGCGCCGCTCACTGTCAGCAAGGTCAGCACCAGCCTCGTGGGCGGTACGCAGTACCTCCCAGGTAAAACCTTGAGGGGTTTGGACTGCCACCATGTCAGCCCGATTCGGTGTGCCGGTAACGGGCCGAGGCGCCGCGTCGCCTCCGCCGCGCGCAATCGTTTTCACTGTATCTGCTAGCGGCAAACCAGGGATTACCGCTGGGTAGCCATCATTAACGGCGTCAATCACGCGTGTAATGAGTTCTGGCGGAGTCAGACAACGCGCAGCATCATGGACAAGGACCACGGAATCATCATGTAGCGGCAAGCCAATATCGCGGGCGAAAGTCTCAAGGGCAGCAAGACCCTTGGCCACCGACGCTTGCCGGGAGACATTCGACCCTGCGACGACACGCAACACGGTGTGAAAACCGGGGACTTTTTCTAGCGGAAATAGGCTGACGAATTCTGCCATATGCGTCTCGGGTACGGTGATCACAAGGACATCCACCCCTGCCTCAGCAAGCCCCCGCGCGGCGCGAAGAACTAGGGGTTCACCTACGAGGGGCACAAGCGCCTTAGGTCCGTGCGAACCGAGGCGGGTGCCAGCTCCGGCGGCCGTAAGGACCGCGTAAGCGCGACTCATCAGGCCTCGTCAGTCGTATCGCTTTCAGGCTCGTCAATACGGCCTTCGGCAAGGATTTCTTCTAACCGCACTGCGGCACTTGCTTTATCAATGTTGCGAGCCAACGCAAGTTCTGAGGCGAGGATTTGCTTAGCCTTGGTCAGCATCCGCTTTTCGCCTGTCGACAGCTTCTTCTGGTCATCGCGGCGCGTAAGGTCCCTGACAACCTCAGAGACTTTCACAATGTCGCCCGTAGCGATCTTTTCCTGGTTTGCTTTGTAACGGCGTGACCAGTTCGTAGGCTCCTCAATATAGGGGGCACGCAAGACAGACAGCACTTTTTCCAGTCCATCTTCATCAACGACATCGCGCACACCCACGAGGTCCACATTTTCAGCGGGCACCTGAATGGTTAAGTCCCCTTGACTGACTCGAAGGGTGAGGTAGGTGCGTTCTTCACCACGGATTTTTCGAATTGAGATCTCTTCAATCGTGGCCGCACCGTGGTGCGGATACACGACGGTCTGACCGATTTCGAACGACATGAGAGCTCCCTGCACGTGGACAACAGCACTCCAATACTATCATCTCCGCCCCTTTCCCATGAGAACGAGAGTGGTCACACTAGGCATGGGAGGGGTCCGAAAGCAGTTTATATCCCAGGCCGCGCACGGTCACTAAGCGCGTGGGAGCGGCAGGATTGACCTCAATCTTTGTTCGCAGGCGTTTGACATGGACGTCAAGGGTTTTGGTGTCGCCAATATAACCGGCACCCCACACTCGGTCCATCAGTTGCATACGCGTGAGAACCCTATCGGGGTTACGGGCAAGATACTCTAAGAGTTCAAATTCGCGCAGTGGCATCGGAATAACTTCCCCATCGAGGCGAACCTCGTGGCGGTCAACCCACAGTGCGAGCGCACCCACTTCAAGTATTTCTTCTGTTTCGTCCTCAGCGGTGTCGTCACGGGCTTCTCCCCGTCGCAATACGGCGCGAATGCGCGCGAGTAGTTCACGGTAAGAATACGGTTTGGTGACATAGTCGTCTGCACCGATTTCAAGACCAACAATACGATCAACGACCTCGTCTTTTGCTGACACCATAATGACTGGGACTGCACGGTGTTGACGAAGTTTCCGGCATACCTCTTCACCGGACATCCCTGGAAGCATGAGGTCCAGAAGGACAAGATCCCAGTGTCCGTCTCTGGCACTGATCAACCCATTTTCGCCGTCCGCAGCTTCACCCACTTCAAAACCATCTCGCCGAAGGTTGAAGGCAAGAGATTCACGGTAGGTATCTTCGTCTTCAATAATCAATATGCGCGCCATATGCTCATACCTCTTCATCTTCCCACGTATCCGGGCCACCTTCATCTGCTTGCGGCAGCACAAGCGTAAATGTCGAGCCTCTCCCAGGCTTCGACCATAGCGTCACGGTTCCACCGTGGTCGGAGGCCACATGTTTGACAATCGACAGGCCAAGGCCGGTACCTCCGGTGGCACGGGAGCGTGCAGGGTCCACACGGTAGAAGCGTTCAAATATGCGTTGCTGTTCTTCTTCTCCGATACCAATGCCAGCGTCGACGACTGCAATACGTACCAACGCCTCGTCAATACTGACCCCAATACTGACCCGCGACCCCGAATCGGAGTAACGCACCGCGTTGTCCAAAAGGTTACGCACAGCGGTAGCGAGTTTATTGGCATTACCCCAGACTTTCGCGCCGCTAGCGTCAGTCGGTGTCACCACGGTGATACCCGCACTTTGCGCGGTAACAGATAGCGCATCCGCTGCTGCGGTGACGACCTCGTCAATATCAACAAGTTCTGGTTCCGACAAAGAATCGGGGGCCTCTAAGCGAGACAGATCAATGATGTCTTGCACCAGATTCGACAGACGTTCGGATTCTTTCATCAGTCGCGGAGCGAAATGCTGCACCGCTGCGGCATCTGCCGGGTCTTTCGAAATCGTTTCCGCTAACAGTCGGATGGCCCCTACCGGCGTTTTTAATTCATGGGACACATTGGCGGTGAAATCACGGCGAGTTGCCTCGTTACGTCGCTCCTGCGTGAGGTCCTCGGCAAGGATAATTACCCGGTGCCCAGGAAGTGGACTCACTCGCGTACGGAAGGTCAGCGTCGCAGAACTAGTGATGGATGAACGTGGAAGTTCCAGGTTTTCGGTGACACCTCGACCGTTTTTTCGCACTGTTTCAACAAGGTTAACGATGCGTGGATGCGTAAGGTCACTACCTCTGACCAAGCCTTTCGCGTAGGCGGCGGCACACGCTTGCATGACGCGGTTATTTTTGTCGACAACAATGGAAATCCCCGGCAGTGATGTCAGGATTGCGAGAGCGTCGGCGTTCAGAGCGTCTGGGTCGACTTCGACAGTATCTTCACGTTCTTGTTGGCGTTCTGACATTAAGAATGCGGCAACGCCTCCTGCGCCCACTGCCAAGGACAGCAGTGCGACAATAACGAGTGTGAGGATCTCCGGCACGATGCCAGCCTATCGGTCTCATCGTGCCCATAGCGCTCAAATTGGTCGTTCTGGCAGCTTTGCCACCAAAGTGATGCCCAATGTTCACCAGACGTTCACCTTGTAGGCACGCGATGGTGGCTCTACTGTGGTGAACTAGTGGGATTGTTGGATGATCACGTCCAACAGAAGATATTGTCTGCAGAAAGGCGTTCGTCGTGCGCGAACTGTACCGTCAAGAGCTCGCTCAACTTGGATCTGAAATTGAGCGTATGAGCCGTGGAGTTGCTCGTGCCATTGAGCGGGCCACTACAGCCTTACGTGACGGGGATTTGGCATTAGCTGAGCAGACGATTGACGCCGATGAGCGTCTGGACGATGCTGCCAGAGAGATTGACGAGATGTGCGTTCATCTTCTGGCACTTCAAGGCCCCGTTGCCTCAGATTTGCGTCTTATCCTTGGTGGGCTTCGTCTTTCCCAAACGATGGAACGCCAAGGTGATTTGGCACGCCATATTGCCGCTATTGCCCGCAAAACCTACCCCACACGCAGCATCGCTGAACCGGCCACATCCTTGATTAACCGGATGTGCGAGGCGGCGGCGACGATGGGGCGCATACAGCAACAGTTGGTTGCCGAACAGGATCTTACTCTGGTGGCGCAACTGCACGATGCCGACGATGTGCTTGATGACCTTCAAACAGAAATTCGGCGTTTCTGCGCCGACGAAAACAGCGACCTGACCCACCAGCAGGTCATTGATTTGACGTTAGCAGCACGCTTCCTTGAGCGTTTTGGTGATCATGCGGTTTCTGTAGGACGTCGCGTGTCCTATATCGTCAATGGTGCGCGCGCAGACTTCACAACCTCAGATCACTAAAGGCGAGGTGTTGGGGCGCTCCGGGCTAGAACGTCGGGACGCTCTGACGGATCGGTTCACCACCAGCGTGAGCCACCCACCAGTCACATCGTTGTTCCACATCGCATATTCCAGCAAAGTACCCGTATTTCCTCCACCACGTTCAGCCAAGCGGCGCATTGCCAACAGCAATATCCAACTCTTTAGCCGCAACCATGTTCCTATCTCTGGTTAAAGGACAAAACCAACACGTTTTTCCCTTTAACCTCCTATCTCACAGCGACGAGTCAACGAAAATATTGCAACAAAGGGTGGGGCAAGATCGCAGCAAGCGATCTTGCCCCACCCTTAAGGTTGAAGTAGCCATCTACCTCAAACAACGCACATGGCAAGCCTCTTTACGGGGGTCATTTCCCTTGGTTTGCCACAGCGGCGATCTTTGCCTCTGCTTCGGGATCGAGGTAGCGGCCACCCTTCTTCAGCGGTTGAAGGGTTTCCTCGTCGAGTTCGTAAACCAGTGGGATTCCGGTGGGAATGTTAACGCCAGCGATATCGTCGTCAGAGATCTGATCGAGGTGCTTGACGATGGCGCGCAGCGAGTTACCGTGTGCGGCAATCATCACGGTCTTACCTGAGCGGATGACTGGAACGATCGTTTCATCCCAGTAGGGCAGCAGGCGTTCCAATACATCTTTGAGGCATTCGGTGGCGGGGATGGGTTCGCCCGCGTAGCGTGGATCCGTGTCCTGAGAGAATTCAGAACCAAGCTCGATTGCTGGTGGTGGCACATCGTAGGAACGGCGCCATAGCATGAACTGGTCGTCGCCGTATTCGTCGCGGATTTCTTTCTTATTCTTCCCTTGAAGCGCGCCGTAGTGACGTTCATTGAGACGCCAGTGGCGCTCAACTGGAATCCAGTGGCGATCTGCGGCATCCAAAGCGAGGTTGGCGGTCATAATTGCGCGACGCAGCATTGACGTGAAGAGAATGTCGGGCAGAACACCCGCTTCCTTCAGCAATTCGCCGCCATGCGCAGCTTCGGCGCGGCCTTTGTCAGACAGCGGCACGTCAACCCAGCCAGTGAAGAGGTTTTTTGCATTCCATTCGCTCTCGCCATGGCGGAGCAGCACAAGTGTGTAAGCCATGGGCACTATTGTTCCATTGTCGTATGCCACTTGTCACGTGCCTCAAGGCAAATGAACACACGTGTATGAGAGCAGGATCACCGGTTACCCACTTCCTCTTAGTTGAATGTTGTACTAAATTAAGTGCCAGCTTAGTTCACGATTCACTCAGGAAATACATCATGCAATTTGGAATATTCACTGTTTCTGACCTCACGACAGACCCCACAACAGGAAAGACACCCAGCGAAGCCGAACGCATCGCCTCGACAATCACCATTGCCAAGCACGCCGAAGAGGTCGGCCTAGACGTCTTCGCACTCGGAGAACATCACAACCCGCCCTTCTTCTCCTCCTCACCCACCACCACACTGGCGTCCATCGCTGCACAAACCACTACGTTGCGCCTATCCACAGCAACCACACTGATCACCACCAACGACCCGGTTAAAATCGCAGAAGACTACGCCATGCTCCAACACCTCAGCGGTGGGCGCGTCGACCTGATGATGGGGCGCGGCAATACCGGCCCGGTCTACCCATGGTTCGGTCAAGACATTCGCAATGGCATACCCCTCGCCATCGAAAATTACGCGCTTCTACGTCGCCTATGGAGCGAAGAAAACGTCACCTGGGAAGGAAAATTCCGCACACCCCTCCGCCGATTCACCTCCACCCCAAGACCGCTTGACGGCATCGCCCCCTTCGTGTGGCACGGATCGATCCGCAGCCCAGAAATTGCTGAACAAGCCGCATACTATGGCGACGGATTCTTCCACAACAATATTTTTTGGCCAGCAGAACATACGGCACGTATGGTTGCCCTGTATCGCGAACGCTTTGAACACTATGGACACGGCAGTGCAGATCGAGCCATCGTTGGCCTAGGCGGTCAGGTATTTATGCGCAAAAACTCCCAGGACGCCATCTCCGAGTTCCGCCCCTATTTCGACAACGCTCCGGTCTATGGGCACGGCCCCTCGTTGGAAGAGTTTATGTCGGCAACACCGCTCACCGTCGGCTCGCCCGCTCAGGTGGTCGACCGCACCCTGACGTTCCGCGATATGGTCGGCGACTACCAGCGCCAGCTCTTCCTGGTGGACCATGCGGGCCTTCCACTCAAAACTGTCCTTGAGCAACTCGATTTACTTGGCGAGGTGGTGGCACAGCTCCGCCCAGCGTTTGAAGCTATGCGCACTGAAGGTGTCCCATCAGACCCGCCTACCCATCAGTCAATGCTGGCGGCCCGCGCAGGAAAAGAGGCGCGAGATGAATTTACTATAGCAATGGAAGAAGCGCGTGCTACTCGTGTGAATGTGCATCTTGGACGCGCCGATAGCGCGCCCATGCAAACAGGCACTACTCAGGCAAACACTGTACAAGCGAAGGTTGCTCAGGCAGACGCAGCTCACGCACCCTCAGCTACCGCATCGCAATCCGAAAATATATCCACCAATGCGGCGCCGCAGACTGAAGTCTTCGGTTCTACTGACGCCTTCGGTACCCGAATTGCAAGCGGCCAGGACTCAGTTACTGGCGCTTCGTTCTACCCGCTGCAAGAAAGTGACGAGGCGGCGCTGGCTCACGCTGACCGCTTGCTTGCCGCAACAGAGAATCCGTCACAAGGTGGGCTGCAATGAATATTGTTGTCATTCACGCGGGAATGTCTGAACACGCTTCCACAGTACAACTCGGAACACTTATCGCTGACGAACTCGTCACAATCGCATCCGAAGTATCTGCGACGCCTCTGAGTATCGAATGGATCGCAATGCGCCCTTTGGCGCATCAAATCACTGACCACATACTCACCGGCTTCCCTCCAGCGGATCTGGCAGTCGCACAAGAGTCGGTCGCTAAAGCGGACGCCATCGTAGCATTGTCGCCCACATATCAGGCATCCTACTCAGGACTGTTCAAATCTTTCTTTGACGTGCTACCTGAAAACAGCCTCGAAAATAAGCCCGTACTCATCGGGGCCACAGGTGGGACTCCTCGCCATGCGCAGGTCACTGAATCTGCACTCCGCCCGCTATTTTCCTACCTCCATGCCGACACCGTACCGACCGCGATCTACGCAGCAACTGAAGACTGGGGTGCGCACGCCACTGATTCTGCAGGTGACGGAGGCGAAGCACTGATTCGTCGCGTGCGGCGGGCAGCACGTCAATTGCTGATGCGCGCCAATTCGCATTTGTTAAGTAACCAAGGTAACATTCTTGGCGTTACATCTGGTTTTTCCGCCCCCTTGTCTGCCACACTAGACAGTGGAGCGGAGTCTGTTTCGGAAACCTGGCCCGGTTTCACCGACTTTGAAACGCTCATGGGAGGTTCTCAATGAAACGCGATGCTCGTGGGAAAGCATGGGAAGCGTATCTCACGACTACAACACGATTGACGGCGACTATTGAAGCGTCGTTGAAGGCAAAATTTCAACTGTCACTACCTGAATACAATGTCCTACTGCAGGCACAACGCGCAGGTTCGGGCGGCATTCGCTTGGGCTCACTCGCACATGAAGTGGTATTTAGCCCATCTCGTCTCACCCACACCCTCAAACGCCTGTCAGATCGAGGTCTTATCGAACGGTTGCCTTGCCCCAATGATGCACGAGGCGGATTGATCGTTCTTACCGAGGCTGGCGCAACGTTATTTGACGCCGCCGCTGAGGTTCACCGTGATCTCGTGCGACGTTTGGCAATTGATGGAATGACGCCCAACGAAGCAGAGGCGTTGCAGTCCTTCTACACACGCGTGGCCACGCGTTTGAGCGACACAGTCCGCTAACACGCGAAAGGTGCCACACGGAGGCGACTCACCCGCCTGCGTTGTGTGTGCTGCCTGCAAAGTACTGTATTCCTCCGACGGACCGTTGGTGTCGTGCACTGCCTACGAATCGCGCATACCTGCCTAAAAGGGCGCCTGCTGCAGAACACCGAGTCCCTCCACTGCCACAGCAGACAACCTCGTACCACCACATCAGGTGGACAGCCACTTTCGCCCGCGCGTTAGATCCATCCACCGAGGTGTCGGCGTGCCTGCGCTTCAAGGGTGCTCATCGCACCCTTGCTGTCGTTGCCCCAGGGAATGTAGTGGAAGCTTTCACCCCCTGCTTCAATGAAGGTTTCCCTATTGAGCTGATTGATCTCTTCCAAGGTTTCAAGGCAGTCCGCCATGAATCCCGGACAGATGATATCGACACGGCGTGTTCCACTACGCCCAAGATGCCCAACAGTGTCGATTGTCGCCGGACCGATCCACTCTGCACGTCCGAAAACTGACTGGTAGGTCACCATGAGTGCATCATCGGGAAGGTTGAGCCGCCTCGCCACATGCTTCACAGTAGCCTCGCAATGCTGTTGGTAGGGGTCACCCGCCTCGCGCATCGCCACAGGTATGGAGTGGAAGGACAACAATACGCGGTCTCTTTTGTCGAATTGCGGATGTCCAACAGTCTGCCAGTGCGTTTCGAGCGCGTGGGCAAGCGCCTCGATATACTCCTTTGCCACCTCGAAACTACGGATTGTGCGGATTTCCAACTGGTCCCGCGTGCGCAGAAGATGACGCGCCACCTCGTCCATTACCGTACCGACAGTCGAAGCGCTGTACTGAGGATAGGCGGGGAGAACGAGGATACGCCGATGTCCAGCGCAATGAAGCTCGTCAAGTACTGTGCCAATAGAGGGTTCACCGTAGCGCATCGCCACGCGCACGTCGGCACAGTCCTTCAGCCGTTCGCGCAGTATCTGCCCCTGCATATGTGTCCAATGCGCCAGCGGAGAGCCATGTTCGGTCCATATCTTGGCGTACTGGGGCGCGACCATACGTGGGCGTAACGGCAGCACGAACGTCTCTAGGATGATTTTCCACAGCGTCGGATGCATTTCAACGACCCGCTGGTCACCAAGAAACTCACGCAAAAACCGACGAACTGCTGGCGCAGTTGGTGCTTCGGGTGTGCCAAGGTTGACGAGGAGAACGACGGGTCTAGCAGCTTTATCTGACACTGTGTCACGGTCTGTCATAATACGACTGTACTCGACAACACCTGTATCGCCGCATTACTTCACAGGTAGTGCAGTAAAAGGTGACCTTTCAAACACGTCTTAGCAGGCACATGCCCTCACTTTGACAGGCAATGTGCAGCCTCAGGGCCGAGCACTCTTTGCGCCGGGCCGCCTCCGAACCGGACCGCCGTTGCGCTAGGCTGCCTCGGTGCCGGAGACTGGCACCCGTTGGCAGCCTCGACACACGAAACGCTCCGGCACATGCGCCCGCCATCACCGCCGCATACGGCGGCGCAGGGCAACAAGCGGCAGTGCACCAAGTGCAGCAAGAGCTGCCGCGCCTACAAGTGGTACGAGGCTCGCGCCGGTTTGAGCCAAAGTCACCTGGGTAATCACGTGCTTCGTTCCGCTCGCCACCTGCCCTGCGCTTGCTTGAGGTGAGGTCGCTGCCGGGGTCGCGCCCTGTGGAGACGACGGCGCATTGGGAGTACCGGGAATAGTTGGTGTGTCCGGGTTATTGGGCATTGCAGGGTCAGTCGGCCCAGCAGGATCGCTCGGCCCAGCAGGGTCGCTCGGATTTACCGGTGGCACATCCTGCGCCTGTTTCACATAGGTCACACGCATCAATAGATTGCCACGAGCGTCTCGCTCAACTGCCGATGGACGTATATCAAAGCCCGGTAGTGCACTTGGCGATATTTGATAGACCAGCTCGTGGCCATCGTCCGCGTAACGACGGAGCTTCTTTGACGTGAGCTGAGCAACGCTGAGGGTATCCACCACAGTCCCATTGGTAGCAATGACCTCGGCCCCCACGCCTGCGGGCAGTTGCGTAAGCGGCATGGGTGCGCCGCTCTCATCAAGTGCCTCAAGTACGAGCGTCGCAGTTACAGCAGAGTCCACCTTCGTGTACGTCACCCGACCGTGCACCTGGCCATCCACTGCCGTATGCGTCTGGTCTCCTTCGTGCACAAAACCAGGCACCGCCTCGGGAATAAATGTGAAGGTAATGGGCTGCCCGTTCGCGGGGTTAATGCCCACTGTGGGGCTTGATGGAGCGCTCCACCGGCCTGCTTTTTGGAGGGTCTGGACTAATAAGGGCTCGCCGGCATCATTGGTGATGTCGAGGCGCACCATTTCTGGGGTCAGGCTCGGTGCAAGCGGGTTTCCAAGCTCATCAACCCAGGAGGCACTGCCTCGTACAATCACCTTGGTGTTGACATGCTGAACGACCAGCACCGACAAGGGAGGCACCTCGATGGTGCCAGTCGTGTGGATACGCTGCGGCTCTTGGTACACCTGCATATCTTTGATCCACACATCGTAGGTACCCTGCGGCAGACGCGCATTCCACGCTGCCGTATCAGCATTAATAAAGACAAGGTGATCTTCTTCGGCAAGACCCAGAGGCTGCTTGGCGACCCGGTAAGAGACGTGGCGCCCATCAGCGAATGGCTCGGTATAAGCCCGGTTAATATCCTCGTAGCTCTTCAGGCGCAGCCACTCATGCGCCTGCCGGAAGTCGGCCAAACCCTTGAAATAGGTGACCGCAGGCGAGTAAGCGGTGTCTGCAGCGCGATCGTAGTCAAAGGCATTAATCGTATCCGGCAGATTATAGGAATTATGCTCACCGTTTTTCGTGCGAAGGAACTCCTGGCCTGCGTGAACGAAATTCGTGCCATTGGCAAGGAATTGTATGGACGTTGCCAGCGCATGCCGACGCACAATTTCCGATTCAGGTGCTGCGGGGAGTGACCCTTTCAGTTTGTCGTACATCGTGTAATTGTCATGAGCCTCGTTGTAGGCCACCGATTGAGACGGTGTGAGGTACTTGCGGACATATTGCGCACCAATAATGTTATTCCACACATCCCACGGCGAGCTCGAACCCCCCGACACAAAGCCTCTATTAGCAAGCTCAAAATTGTCGCCCTTCATGACATCTCGGAAGGAGTCATTAAAGAAGGAAATACCCGGCATTTGTGCGGCATTCGCCTGGTTCGCGCCAGCTACGCCACTGGGATGATTCCCCATGGTCCACCCCTCGCCTAAGACCACAATCGAAGGGTCGATTGCATCGAGGGCGGCGCGAATCTGATTCATAGTCTCCACGTCGTGGATACCCATCAGGTCGAAACGGAAACCGTCGAGGTTATATACCTTCGCCCAGTAGGTCACCGAATCCACCATGTATTTGCGCATCATCAGCTGCTCGGAGGCTGTTTCGTTCCCAACGCCGGTGCCATTGTGAAAATGGCAGTTCTCATCCATACGGAAGTAGTAATTCGGCACGGTTTTTTGTAGTGGTGATGTTGCAGGGTCATATACGTGGTTGTAGACAACATCCATAATGACGCGCATACCTCGATCATGGATGGCTTGCACCATTGCCTTCATTTCACTAATGCGGGCCTGCGGATCGTTCGGATTTGTCGAATATGACCCTTCGGGAACGTTGTAGTTCATTGGGTCGTAGCCCCAGTTATACTGGGCGCCGTAGCTCAGATCACCCGTTTCGTTGACGGACCCAAAGTCGTAGACAGGCAGCAACTGCACGTGCGTAACGCCGAGGGAATCAATGTAGTCCAAACCCGAAGGGTTACCGCTGGTAGTAGTAGTCCCCGCCTCGGTCAGCCCAAGGAATTTGCCTTTGTTGGCGATTCCATTGTCCGCACTAATGGTGAGGTCACGAATATGAGCCTCGTAGATCGTGGCGTCCTGGATAGAGGCGAATGCGGGCATGCGTGCGCCACTCCACCCTTGCGGCACAATCGCTTCAGGATTCACAACTACGGTCTTATCAGAGTTAGCGCGGGTAGCACGCGCGTAGGGATCAACGCTCTCAGTGACGGTTCCATCCGGGAAGGTGAGTTCGTAGGTGTAGACGGTACCAAGGGCATCGCCAGTGATCACGTGTTCCCACGTTCCCTTCTCCCCAGCTGTCATCGGGGTGCGTGTGGGTGTCTGCGACGTGGTGTAGTCGAGGAAATTCACTGATTGTGCGGTAGGCGCCCAGAGTCGGAACGTCGTTGACGCTGGTGTATAGATAGCGCCAAGCTGCCCGTCGTAGTAGTAGGTGGTGTTGAACTCTTGGGTGTGGAGCGTATGGCAGCTGAGGTCTGGGGCTGGCGGTATATGCGCAGGATCAGTGTAAATAGTGGCATCGCCTTGGACGATCCACACTTCGGTGGCGCCTCCCGGGAAACTAGTGAGAAATAGGTCGTCGTTAGTGTTCTTTTGTGCCCATTCGTTGTCAGCAGTCGATTTCCTGACGATAAATCCGACCGAGGAGATACCCGCCGGGTCATTCATTGTCCACCGCGCGGTGTGTGTTGTGGGATCAAAATCAATACGCTGCCCTTCTTTTCCGGGCAGCCATGTCCAGATATTCCACCCGTCGTAGTTGCCGTCGCGGCGCACGTAGTGGACGGTGATATTGGCCTGTGTCAGGGCAGCAGGTGCGTCACTGACGCTGACCGTCCAGTTTTTGTTTTCTGCGGTCTGGGTAATAGTGACGAGGCGGCTGCCCTGGTCAAGGGGAACGGCGACGTCTTGGGATTGTGCTGCCCACGGGTTGTCGTGCTGCGCTTTGCGCACGAGGAGGTTCACCTCAGTGGCAGTCGAAGGAAGGCTGAGCGTAGCAGTGAGTGTGCCATTGCCTGCGTCGGTCAGCGCAAGGCTTTGTCCTGCGCTACCTGTTTGCCAGTGCCAGATGGAGTAGCTGGCATATTCGGATTGAGGGGTGCCTGGCAGTGGAGTAAAGACAACGCTGACGTCTTTTTCACCTGCAGCCTGCGCGCTGTGAGTGTGGAGTGTTGTTATCCCCGTCAGCACAAGGAAAGTGCATAGCAGTATGGCCCACAGGCGTCGGGCACTCAATTGTGTTTTCATCGTTTTCATTCCTCCAATTCACCATCGAATCGAGCTTGACCACAGTGTTTCTTTGTTCCAGCAAAAAGAAGAATGAAACACAATGTAAGTTCTTTCAGTAGATTACAGGGGATTCTCTGTAATTTGCAAGGCTCTCAACGGCACCCCCTATGCCTGTCATCCTCTATCTCTGCGCAGGCCCCTCATCCCATTGGTTCATGAAGCGCCTATTACGGCTGTTACTGGCCCGAACACGGTCTTTTGTGTGCGAAGGAAAAGTCGAAAGCTCCGCCACGATTAAGGTCTTTCGTCGACACAGCGAGGTGGACACATGGCCGGGCTAAAGACACAGCTGCTTGATGTCGCCAGTCAAAATCGGACGCGATTGACCAGCAGACACGTAGGCGATAAACACCCCTAAACAACTACCTAGAAAGGTCCGTACGCGAAGCTACGTGTTCACGCTGAATGCGACACCATACGGCCAACAAGCTCAACAATGAGCCCCAAGACCACCAGAACAATCTCCCGAGACACCAACACCTCACGGCGTATAGCCCTGCGTTTAACACAGCCCACTCTCGCATTCTGCGTCAAATACGTATTCTGTGACACGGAAGAAAACAAACTGGCTCGGCGCTGCGTTTTTGCAGGTGCCGAGCCAATTTTCTTTGAGCCGCCTGTGGGAATCGAACCCACGACCTAATCATTACGAGTGATTCGCTCTGCCGACTGAGCTAAGGCGGCGGCGCTTGCAGTTCCCACGAAACGTAGGCTTACAGGCAACGGGCCTACTCTAGTTCCATCGGGGCCTTTCAAGCAAACTCTGAACCAAAAAAACACCATGCACCGCCTCACATCATACCTACGGTGGTTGTGCGAACTTATGGTCGCCGTGAAGCTCTCTGGCTTTCCACGTGACCCCTGATTATTTTGCGCTCTCCTTCGATAACCGCGAGGTCTCACCATTTCCCGCAACTCCCCATGCTGATCTCAATACCCCCGCTTCGCCTCGGCAACGACATATGGGGCGCAGCACCCTTTGGATACTGCGCCCCATCACAAGTGGTGCACTCAGTCAGTGCACACCAACCCGTCGTTGGGGACAGTGCCATCAAGAAGGTATCCTTCAACAGCGTCGGATACGCACGACGAACCGTCCTTGGAATAGGCGCCGTGGGACCATCCTTCCCATGTCACTAACACACCTGATTCCAGCTGCTCGGCAAGCGACTGAGCCATCACATATGGTGTCGCCGGGTCATTGGTCACCCCAATCACTACAATCGGCGCCGCACCCGCCGCCGTGATAGGCCCACGTGATGCGTGTTGTGTCGGCCAGCCTTCTAGGGAAGCAGATGACCACCCCATGAAACGCCCCATCACGGTCAGTTCTTCTTCAACTTTCTTCACCTGCGCCACCCATTCTTCTACGGTGCCAACAGGTTCCATATCCAAGCTATTCACAGCCACCAGCGCATCTGAACCGGAACCATCGTATGTACCGTCAACGTTACGCTCGTTAAGGATGTCTGCAATAAACAACAGGGTGGACCCGTCTCCGTCAAGGAATGCTTGCGACAAGCCTTGTTGCAACATTTCGTAGGTATCGGTGGAGTACAACGTGCCAATGACCGCCGTGCTTGCCAATCCGATCGTTAACGGACGATCAGGATCACTGGTGGGCAGTGGCTGCTTTTCGATGCGGCTAAAGAAATCAGCGATCTGTTGCATCGCTTCGTCAACAGTGCCATCAAATGGGCAGGTCGATGTCTGCTGACATACTTCCACCCAGTGGCGCAACGACGCTTCAAAGCCACGCATCTGCAGCTCCGACAAAGTATTGATATCCACCGCAGGGTCCACCGCACTGTCCAAAATGAAGCGGCCAACCATGTCAGGGAATTGCTCAGCGTAGGTAGCACCTAGGAAAGTGCCGTAAGAGTACCCCACGTAGTTCAGCGTATTTTGACCCATGAGTGCACGCGCAACATCAAAGTCGCGCGCAACCGACACAGTGTCAACGTATTTGTAGAGGTCACCACTGTGTGTCTGACAGCCCGCAGCATAATCAACCGCTTCTTGACGCGCCTTTTCTGCCTTCTCTTCATAGGACATCGCAGCTTCTTCGGCAGTGGTCACGTCGTTGTTCCACTCGTCGCGCTCAGCGTCGGTCATACATTTCAGTGGTGTTGATGCCCCCACGCCACGAGGATCCAATGCGACGATGTCGTAGGCATCAACCACGTCGGCACCGAATTGATCATTTACCATCCACGTAAGGGAATCAACCGAGGAAGCACCCGGACCACCAAGGTTAAAAAACAGCGCGTTTCCGCCAGACTGGTCACCAACGTGCTTGGCCATGGTCAGCGTGATCGTCTCCCCGTCGGGAGCATTCCAATCCAGTGGCACGTAGAAAGTTGTGCACTGGTAGTTCTCAATATCGCTGGGCGCACCGCTGCTGTCAGTTGATACCTGTTCGGTGCTGCACTGCGACCACACCAGATCTTGCTGGTAATAACTTTCCACGGTGCCACCTGTTGGCGGCGCAGGCGTTTCAACCGTCGTTTCCGTATCTAATTGCCTATTCGCCGAAACAATCGTGGGTAAAGCAAAAGCGAATACACCCACCCATGTCAGGAGGACGAACGACAGAACTGCAAATTGGAAAATACCCCAAGAAATAGCGATAACGGTAACGACACGAGGCCAAATAGGAGGTGACTGCATATCACCACCCTACGACACAACGCTCACATTTGCGGACGCAACGACACAGCCATCGCTTCGAGCGCCAACTGTGGGGCGACATTGCTGACGAGTCGCTGCCGTGCAACCTCAATGGCACGCGTACGTGCCAATGTTTGCTGCGGAGATGAGTCTTCAGCAATTTCAGCGACCACGTCCGCCAAATCGACGTTGACAAGTGCCGCACCTGTGTTCAATTGGATCATCAGCACGTCACGGTATATGGCAAGGAGATCAACCAGGGCACGGTCCAAGGTGTCGTGAATCGCACGCTTAGCTCGCCGTTTCTGTTCATCTTCGAGTTCCTTCAGACGAGCGCGCCCTTGCCGGTTCCTGGTATCGGCCTCGTCCATACCCAGCTGACGCAGCAAGGTTGCTTTTTCTTCAGCGTGACGTGCTTCCAGACGCGCCGCGGTTTCCTCCTGTGCAACCTCCAGAAGTTTTTCGGCCGCGAAAACGGCTTCCCCCACGGAACGCACTCGCACCGGGGCGGTAATAATGTCACGACGACGCTGCCGCGCTTTCGGATCACGCGCCAAAGCGCGGGCCAAGCCAATATGTGACTGCGCTGCACGTGCCGAGGCCAGTGCCACCTCGGGGTCAACACCGTCCCGCGCCACAAGAAGGTCCGCCACCGCCTGCGCGGCAGGTATTCTCAGCGCGACGTGGCGGCAGCGCGACCGGATGGTGGGCAGCATGTCTTCGCTGCTGGGCGCACACAAGATCCATACAGTCCGTTCGGGGGGTTCTTCAATGGCTTTAAGGAGCACATTGGCGGTGTGTTCACTCATACGGTCGGCGTCTTCAATGATGATGACACGCCATCTGCCCTGCGTGGGCGCCAGTTGCGCTCGCCCAATGAGGTCACGCACCTCAGCGACACGTATTTGGGTGGCCTCGGTTGAGACAAGGCGAATATCTGCGTGAGAGCGCAGCATTGCCGTGCGGCATCCTGCACATTGGCCGCATCCAATAACGTCGCCGGTGCACTGTAGCGCCGCGGCGAAAGCTAATGCGGCGATGGAGCGTCCTGATCCAGGTGGACCGGTGAGGAGCCATGAGTGCGTCATAGAGCGTGCCGAGGCCATGCCGAAGCCAGGCACAGCAGCATCGACGTGGGTGCCGGAGGTCACCGGTTCAGCCCCAAAGCCTCCCATACCTGAGCCTGCCCTAAGCTCCCCTGCAGTGGGTACAGCGTCCACAGCGAGGAGCAAACGTGCAGCTGAGGCGGCCTCACGTAACTGGGCGACCACCGCTTCCTGCCCGACAAGCTCTGCCCAGACGGTCACAAGATAACTCCCCCAAGGCTAGAAAAGAGGGTCGCTTCTTCCTCACACACTTTTGCTGTGACAGGTTCGGGACGGCTGAGGTTAGCGAAACGTTCCTCTAAGACACCGCGGATTTCACTATAGACTTCCGCTGGCGTCCCAACAGCGTCAATCACCACTATACGGTCGGCTTGTTCGTCGGCAAGTCGAAGATACTCATGCCGTACTCGTTCATGAAAATCCGTAGATTCCCGCTCAAGACGGTCGGGGACACCATTGCGGCGTCTGGCCCCCACCTCGGGCGGCAAATCAAGGAGGAAGGTCAACGTTGGCATCAAGGCGCGCGTCGCCCATGTCGACAAGGTCCGAATTTCCTCAACACCGAGGTTGCGTGCCGCCCCCTGGTAGGCAACGGAGGAATCCACGTACCGGTCACCAAGGACAACGTAGCCTGCTTCTAAAGCAGGACGTATCACAGTGGCAACATGGTAGGCACGGTCAGCTGCGTACAGCAATGCTTCTGTCCGAGGATCCACGTCATCAGGACCATTTTGAACGAGGTGACGCAGCTGCAATCCCAGGTCTGTACCCCCAGGCTCGCGAGTAACTAGCACAGTAAATCCCCTGTCTTCAAACCAGGTTTTCACCTGTTGAATTTGGGTGGATTTACCCGCCCCGTCACCCCCTTCGAAGGTGACAAAGATCCCCGGCATCACGGTGTCATCAGGCTGCATACGCCTATCCTCCCACGAGGTTGTCACATCTGCGTCCAGCGCAGCACCATCACGCTTTCTTTGTCCGCGTCGCCCGTCGAGAGGTGGCCTTCGTCGCCGCAGTCTTTGACGAGGCACCCGAGCGTTTCGCACTACGCTTGGGAGCAGGTCCCTTGGCACGCTTATCAGCCAGCAGCTCAAATGCGCGCGCCTCGGTCAAATCTTCCACCGTTTCAGCGCGTGGCACCGTTACATTCGTCACCCCATCAGTGACGTAGGGGCCAAAACGCCCATCTTTCACAGTCACTTTTTTGCCTGACACCGGGTCGTCACCAAATTCTCGAAGTGGCGGTTTCGCGACACCTCGGCCACGGGTCTTAGGCTGGGCGTAGATCGCTAAGGCCTCATCCAGTGTGATGGTGAGCAGCTGTTCTTCGCTAGGCAGCGTCCGCGAGTCACTCCCCTTCTTCAAATAGGGGCCATAACGACCATTTTGCGCCGTAATCACCTCTCCTGTGGCAGGGTCGGCGCCCAGTTCACGTGGCAGTGACAACAGTTGAAGTGCCTGTTCCAAAGTGACATCGGACAGACTCATTGTCTGGAACAGGGATGCGGTACGAGGTTTAGCTTTTCCTCGGCCTTTGGTTTGGTCGGTATCAGATTCGGGCAGGACCTCGGTGACATACGGGCCGAAACGACCATTCTTGGCCACCACTGTATGTCCACTCACCGGGTCTACCCCCAGTTCTCGTCCGTCATCTGCAGCCAACGCGAAAAGTTCCGCGATCTTGTCGTCGTTAATTTCATCAGGCGCTAAGCTTTCCGGGACGTTGGCGCGGCTCCCATCCTCTTTCTCAAGGTAAGGGCCGTAGCGCCCCACACGTAGAGTGACGCCGTTAGCCACATCAATGGAGTTCACTGCGCGCGCATCAACGTCATCACCCAATGAGGCAACTTGGAATCGTAATCCGTCCGCATCACCCTTGCCGTCTGCGCCTAAGTAAAACTGGGTGAGGAAGGCGCGACCATCCTCCTGGCCTGCGGCAATACGGTCCAAATCTGTTTCCATTGACGCCGTGAAGTCGTAGTCGACCAGGCTGGCAAGGTTTTCTTCCAGCAATCGGGTCACTGAAAAAGCCAGCCATGTGGGCACGAGGTATTGACCGCGGTGCACAACATAGCCGCGCTCCCCAATGGTTTGAATCGTTGCCGCGTAGGTGGAGGGCCGCCCGATACCGAGTTCCTCCATCATTTTCACCAGCGTCGCTTCCGTGTATCGCCCAGGGGGCTGGGTACGGTGTCCGCCCGCAGTGGCCTCGACAATATCGGCACGTTCCCCTTTGGCCACATTCGGCAGTACCTTCTCTGACTCGCTTTTTTCTGAGTCGTAGCGGCCTTTGTCGCGGCCTTCCTGGTATGCCAAGCGGAACCCTGGTTCAGTGATGACAGTACCCGATGCCGAACTGAGGACATCGTGGCGCCCCTGCTCATCTGATACGCCAGTCAGCACGCGGATTGTGGCGGTGAAACCCACAGCGTCAGCCATTTGTGAAGCAATAGTTCGCTTCCAAATCAAGTCATACAACGCAAGTTGCTGAGCTGAAAGCTGCCCCGCCACCTGAGATGGAGTGCGGAAATGATCCCCAGCAGGGCGGATCGCCTCGTGAGCTTCCTGCGCACCTTTGGCAACCTTCCCGTAGACGCGAGGCTGCTCCGCCACTGCCTGCGCGCCGTAGAGTTCGCTGGCCTGTTGGCGTGCTGCAGCAACTGCCTGGGATGACAGGGCCGTGGAGTCAGTACGCATATAGGTGATATAGCCCGATTCGTACAACGATTGGGCTGTGCGCATCGTTGATGAGGCATTCCAATGCAGTTTGCGTGACGCCTCCTGCTGAAGGGTCGAGGTGGTGAAGGGGGCAGCAGGTCGGCGCCGGTACGGCTTTTGGCTGACATCGTCAATAATTGACGAGGCCGAGGCAGCCAGCAGGTCAGCCAACCGTGTCGCTTCAGCTTCTTTAAGGTGAAGTGCCGAGGCCTTTGTTGCTTTTTCGCCGAGCACACCCTTTTCGGTGAAGTCAGAGCCAGTGGCAATTGGTCGACCATCGACGTGGGTGACGCGCGCAGCGAAAGACTCACCGTGGGCCACAATATCGGTGTCAATACCCCAGTACTCGGCATCCACGTGAGCCATACGCTCTCGTTCACGATCAACAACAAGGCGCGTAGCTACTGACTGGACGCGCCCAGCTGATAGCGACGGACGGATTTTGCGCCACAACAGAGGCGACACCTCGTAGCCGTAGAGGCGGTCCAGGATACGCCGCGTTTCTTGGGCATCAACCAGGGAGGTATCGACCTCACGTGTATTAGCCAGTGCCCGCTCAATAGCTTCACGAGTGATTTCGTGGAATACCATGCGTTTGACCGGCACCTTTGGTTTGAGTACTTCAAGCAGGTGCCACGCGATGGCTTCACCTTCACGGTCTTCGTCAGTTGCAAGATAGAGTTCATCAGCCTCTTTGAGGAGCCGTTTCAGTTCGGTCACTTTTTTCTTCTTGTCAGGATTGACCGTGTAATACGGTTCAAATCCGTCTTCAACGCTGACCGCGAAACGTCCAAACGGACCTTTCTTCATCTCGGCAGGCAGATCTTTAGGTTGCGGCAGGTCACGGATATGCCCAATTGAGGCGGTTACGTGGAAGTCTGGCCCAAGATAGCCTTCGATGGTGGAGGCCTTAGCGGGAGACTCCACGATGACGAGTTTCGAGGCGCCCATTATTTGCCCTACTCATTTCTTCCAGTCGCATATGCCGATGAAAACTGCTGCAATCATCAACAGGTCGTCAAATTACACCAACTGTGCTGACCTTATACCGTGATGTCAACTTATGTGTACTATCCACACGCCAGCGCACTGTGACAAGCAGCCTTTCTTCACGTTCTGAAATGGGAAAATACCACGAAAATGGCTCTGAGCCACATCTGGCCATGACGCCTGATGCCACACTCGGTCATGGCGACGCGTGATGGCAGCACGTGGTAGCTGCGCCGCACAGTGATTTAACGCGCGACCTTTAGCATTCCTGCCCGCAATAAACGCTCAAGGACTGGCAGCACCTCGTAGCGCAACTGCTCAACCTCCTCGTCCATCAACGCCGCGAGCGCCACAAGGATTTGCCCGACACTTAACTCACCGTCGCAGGCACCCACAAGCGCAGACACCGCGCTGGACACCTGAATAGCCCGACCCATGCCACCACCTTGGTGCAGGATCACAACCGACGGGTTGGCGTTACCTGGTATGTAATGGCGTTCCTCAGTGACATCATCACATGTGACTAGGTGCAGCTGTTCGAGGTGGGCAGGCAGACGCAGCGAATCCAATGCCTGAAGCACATCCACCCCACTGGGGATACGCCCTGCCTGAACGAAGTCGTAGACACGAATAGGAGTAACGGGATCCGCCACGCGGCGCGCAGCAATGAATCCCATGCCAACCCCTTGGATGCCTGCGCCAGCAAAGTCATCCATCCAGGCACGGTAGGCTCTGTCGTATTCGTCGTGGCTACTACCGCCGTCACGCAACCACAATTCGGCATACTGGGTAGGGTCAAGGACATCACGCTGCACCGCCCACACGTCCAGAGACATTTGGTGACACCACTGGTGGAGGCGACGTGGCCACCCTGTTGTCGAATCGTCACACTCAGGGTCAGCGTCCGCATCTATCTCCCAATTAGCCAGCACATGCACTGTTCCACCTTCACGCAGATGATGCTGAGCGCCAACGATGACGGCGCCGACAAGACTGTCACGCTCCATACCGGCGTCACGGTATTCCAATAGTCCCGTTTCACGCAAGGCTGGCGGGGTAATAACAAATGGTGGATTGGACACGATGAGGTCGAAGATTTCGCCCGCGACTGGCTCGTAGAGTGATCCTTGGCGTACATCAATACTGACGCCGTTAAGAGCGGCATTAAATCGTGTTATTTGGCAGGCCCTCGCGGAAATATCAGTGGCCACCACGTGATCGGCGTGCGTGGCAAGGTAGAGGGCTTGGATACCGCAGCCACATCCCACATCCAGCGCACGCTGGACGGTGTGGCGCGGCGTCATGGCGAGAAGTGATGTTGTGGCACCACCGATCCCCATGACGTGGTGCGGCGGCAAGGCATTCCTGGTGACGGCCTGGGGCAGGTCAGACAATATCCACCAATGGTGCGTAGCTGTACCGTGGGTGCTGACCACACTTTGGTGTGTGGCTATTTCATGATGAGCTTCGGCGCGTTGGGTGCTGGCCGCGCCGCGAGGACCGTAGCTGCCTTGGTGTGGCCGAAGATCGAAAGCTGCCCGCCACAGGTCAGGTCCGGCCTCGGCAATAAGACCCAGCGCCCGCAGACCCTGGCACCCCAAGGTGGGCATCGCTTGGTCGAGGCGCCACGTGGTTTCAGGCACGCCCAACATAAAGAAGCGGGTCAGTATCCCCGCCGCCTCAACAGTGCCCTCAAGTATGCGAGCAGCAGGAACGTACTCTTCGCGGCTGAGCGCGCTCATCGCCACCGGTCCCAGCAGCTGTTCTACCCTATCGGCATTCCAAGCAGCAGCCTGCAGGTCAGCGGCAAGGTCAGGTATGCGCGGCGAGTCAGCAACAGGGACATGGGTTTCGTGCTCAGTCATGTCTTAAGCGTAGGTGCTGTCGCCGTGATGCGTAGCCCTCCCGGCGCGAGCTCGCGCACCACCGTCAGCGGCCACAGCATCACCGATGGGCATCACCGCGCACACTATCGCGTTTGCAGGCAGAAATGCCGTGGTGGACACACGAAGTACCGCGTTTTTGGTATGAGGGTGCACAATTGAGTGTCACCCCGACGGTGGCGGTGGCACAGTAAGTGAGGAGCTTTCGTGCGAGCATTACGGAAGACGGCTGCGGCCCCCGGTTTGGAATTGTGCGAGATTCCCGAACCAACGCCTGGTTTTGGTGAAGTAAAAATTCGGGTCCTACGTGCGGGTCTGTGCGGCACCGACGTGCACCTTTACAACTGGGACGGCGGAGCACCTGGTTCACTCACCCCACCTCAAACCCTCGGTCACGAATTTTGTGGGGAAATAGTTGCCGTTGGCCCCGGAGTAGTTGAAGGCAAAGGTCGCGATGAGCTTCACGTTGGCCAGCGCGTATCGGTTGAAGGGCACGTCGTTTGTGGTCGCTGTCGTAACTGCAGGGCAGGTCGGCGTCACATGTGTATCCGCACCATTGGTATTGGCGTAAACCGTGATGGGGGTTTCGCTGACTATGTTGTCGTTCCCGCTGGCAATGTGTGGGTCCAACCCGACATGATTGACGCCGAACTCGGTGCGCTCTTTGATCCACTGGGTAATGCCGTCCACAGCTGCCAACAGGCAGAACTCACCGGACAGGACGTCCTTATTACAGGTGCTGGACCTATCGGCGTCATGTGCGCTGCGCTGGCTCAACATGCGGGTGCCCGCCATGTGGTAGTCACGGATATACAAGACGACCGTTTGGCACTGGCATCTCAGGCAGGCGCTGACCGTGCCGTGAATGTCACCAAAGAAACACTGCCTGACGTGATGGCTGCCCTCGATATCCGCGAAGGATTCGATGTGGGTCTGGAAATGTCCGGGGCACCCGGCGGACTCAATACCCTCATTGACTACTGCACACACGGGGCGACACTGGCACTTCTTGGTCTTCCTAAGGGCGCCTTCCCAGTCGACTGGGGTAAGGTCATTACCCGCATGTTCACAATAAAAGGTGTCTACGGTCGCGAAATGTTCGACACCTGGTATTTGGCGACCTACATGATGGAAACCTCCCAGCGCCTTCGCGATTCGGTGCGCTCCATCATCACACATCGCTTCAGCCCCGAGGAGTGGGAACAGGCATTCGAGGCGGCAGCCTCAGGCACGGCAGGTAAAGTCATCCTTGACTGGGAACACTGATAGCACGCACGTGGCCCCGCAACGACCTGCTCCGCCACTGCTGGTACGTGGCGGCACGCCCTGTCGGCACCTCCATATATACCTATTCCGCCAATTTTTCCTATATCAGAAGGGAATACCATGGACACGCTGTCACCGCGCCTTCGGTCAGCATTAGACGAGATACGCGCTGCGGGCCTGTATAAATCGGAACGTGAAATCCTTGGCCGCCAAGGACCCCAAGTGCAGACCCGTCGCGGCGACGCATTGAATTTCTGTGCCAATAACTACCTGGGCCTAGCAGGTGACCCTCGGCCCGCACAAGCCGCAAAAGAAGCCCTTGACCGGTGGGGTTTCGGGTTGAGTTCCGTGCGCTTTATCTGCGGCACGCAGGACCAGCATCGCGCATTCGAAAATGAAATCGCAGCATTTCTTGGCACTGAGGACGCCATATTATTCTCCAGTTGTTTTGACGCCAACGGCGGCGTCTTCGACGCACTATTTGGCCCCGGGGACGCCATTATTTCCGACGAACTGAACCACGCCTCGTTAATCGACGGCATTCGCCTGTGTAAAGCGACACGCTACCGCTACCGCAATGCCGATATGGACGATCTACGCGCCCAACTTCTTGGCGCACGCAATGATGGCGCCGATCAGATCGTTATCGTCACCGACGGCGTATTTTCAATGGACGGATCCTATGCACCGCTACCCGAGATATGCGACCTTGCTGAAGAATTTCATGCCCTCGTCCTCGTTGACGACTCCCACGCCACCGGTTTTGTTGGCGACGGCGGAAAAGGTACGCCCGAGTTCTTTGGCGTTGCTGACCGTGTCGACATTTTGACCGGCACCTTGGGTAAGGCCTTGGGCGGTGCTTCCGGCGGCTACGTCGCAGGCCCGCAGGCCGTCATCGACATGTTGCGCCAAAAAGCACGCCCTTATCTGTTCTCCAATACGCTCGCCCCAGCGGTTGTTGCTGGTTCTCGGGAGGCGTTGCGTATTGCGGCAGCAGCAGATGCGGAGCGCGCCCATTTACGGGAGGTGTCGGCGCTATTTCGTCAGCTCATGGCGCAGGCAGGTTTCACTGTCCTCCCCGGTTCGCATCCGATCCACGCAGTGATGTTCCCCGGTGATGACGGCGCTCGCGTTGCCGCTGAAATTGCCGAACGCATGTTGGACTACGGCGTCTACGTTGTCGCTTTTTCCTTCCCGGTTGTGCCACGCCAGAAGGCGCGGATTCGTGTGCAGCTTTCAGCGGCTCACAGTCGCGAAGACGTAGTGGCCTGTGTTGATGCGTTTATTCGTGCGCGCGCCGAAGTGGTGGCGCCAGCAGAAGGGACTCACTGATAATGCCCGGTGGTTTAGTTGCGCTCCTTGACGATATTGCAACGCTCGCGAAGGTAGCTGCCTCGTCCCTTGACGACGTGGCTGCCGGCGCCGCGAAGGCGTCAGCGAAGGCTGCCGGCGTGGTGATTGACGACGCGGCAGTAACACCTCAATACGTTCAGGGCCTCTCACCTGCTCGCGAAGTGCCCGTGATTGCACGTATCGCTAAAGGCTCACTGATTAACAAGCTCGCCATTATTTTGCCGGCGGCGTTGCTGCTCAGTTGGTTGGCACCGTGGGCGCTACCAATATTGCTCATTATTGGCGGCTCGTACCTGTGTTTTGAAGGCGCCGAGAAAGTCTTGTCTAAACTTGGCCTGATTTCTCACCACCATGAGGACAACGCGGGTGGGCAGGCAACAAGTGCCGACGAATTTGAGAATAAGATTGTTGTCTCAGCGGTACGTACCGACCTTATTTTATCGGCTGAAATCATGTTGATCGCATTGGCAGATCTGTCCACCCAGTCGTCAACGATGCGTATTGCCGTGCTGGTGACGGTGGCGTTTGCGATGACCTTCGTGGTGTATGGCGCAGTGGCGTTGCTAGTGAAGATGGACGATTTTGGTGCGCATTTGGCACGCGGTGGTGGTGCTCGCGCTGGGCTGGGTCGCTCCATCGTCAAAATGATGCCCGGCGTTTTTTCAGCCATTGGTATTGTCGGCACTGTTGCAATGCTGTGGGTGGGTGGGCACATCATCATTGCGTCCCTGGCTGACGTCGGTTTTGATGCGCTCCATCATGGTGTCGAATACGTCGTCCATCTCGCTCAGGCAGGGGGCAGTGTCGTGATGTGGCTTGTGGAAACTGCCCTATCGGGTGTTTTCGGCCTCGTGTGGGGGAGCGTCCTGGCTGGTATTTGGCTGCTGCTAATGCGCCTCATACGCGGAGCGACGCACTGACGGTGGGCGACCTCGGGTAATTGACGAGGCGGACCGCCTTCCGCTGAAATGGGGGCCACGCCACCGACCGTTCTGATGCGCTCAGCCGTAAAGGGCGATAGATTAAAGTGCGACACGGCCTTTCGTCCTAGATTGGCCCACGTAAGACGGAGGACTGCTATGAGCGTCTACACACTGCCCGAACTTCCCTACGATTACGCCGCGCTGGAACCCCATATTTCTGGTCGCATCATGGAATTGCACCACGACAAGCACCACGCCGCGTACGTGGCAGGCGCCAATGGTGCCCTGGCTGCTCTTGAAGCTGCTCGTGATGCAGGCGACCACGCTGCCATCAATCTGCACGAAAAGAATCTGGCTTTCCACCTGGGCGGACACACCAACCACACGATCTTCTGGCAGAATATGACCCCCGGTGGACAGGGACGTCCCGACGGCGAACTCGCCGCTGCCATTGATGAGTACTTCGGTTCTTTCGAGAAATTCCAAGCCCAGTTTGCCGCCGCAGCCCTTGGCCTCCAGGGCAGCGGCTGGGGCGTCCTGGCCTGGGATAGCCTGGGCAACCGTCTGGTGACCTTCCAACTCACCGACCAGCAGGGCAATATTCCGGTGGCTACTGTGCCACTGCTCATGCTCGACATGTGGGAGCACGCGTTCTACCTTGACTACGTCAATGTCAAGGGCGACTACGTCAAAGCCTGGTGGAATGTCGTGAACTGGGCAGACGTTGCGGCGCGTTTTGATCGGGCACGCACCTTCTCGGGGCTTGTCACTATCTGATCAGATACTGCGACCCACGGTCCACACAGCGAATGTGGCTCACGAGGGGCGTAAAACGTTGTTCACCACGACGCTCATGCCTTTCGTGAGCCACATTCGTATCACGCGCACATCGCGGGGAATGGTGTGCGGCTCAGAACTTACCGCCGCCACCGCCGTGCGTTGCCCCCGAAGAACTCCTATGGGTACTTGATCCCGAACTGTCCGAGGATATCGCCCGGGGCGTTCTTGACACCGAACGGCTGATAATCTGTTCGCTGCCTGCTAGCACCTGGAATGTTCCTGGCGCCATAATGTCTTCGCTGCGTGATGCGCGCCCAATGTTTTTCATCTTCGACACGAAAAATACGCGGACCACAATTTTGGCAAAAAGCACACCCCCTGCTAGTGCACCGATAATCGTACTCACCACCACGGATGGCATATCCTTGTGCGACAGTCGCCCGCCATTTAAGGGCGTGCCACCACGATAGGCCTGCATATAGGCGTCCATGTGTTCAAGGAATTCGTGGCAGGCGTCAGCCCATTTCTCGTCCCCAAGAGAGGACGAGATGTCATTGCCAATGGCTTCGATACTGCGGTCAGTGAATGTGGGGATCGATTCACCTGACGTGGAGATCCACCAGTCGCGGCTCGATGGGGATACGAGCAGTAGTACCCCGCTACGCTGCTCACCAATGCCATACCCGTTCTCGTCAAAGTAATCGTCGGCACGCGCCATTGGGGTCTTGCCGTTAAGGTCAGCAAAAAGGATGACGATGTCTTGGCGGTGGCGACTCACCAGGTTCGCTATCTCAGCCTCTAGGCTTTGTTCTTCGCTGTCGGTCAGTACATTAACTTCGTCAATTACCCGGTCACTATTGGCCCAAGCGACATCGGGTAACCCCAACGGCATCACGAAAAGCAGTGCGACAAATAGGGACAGGACGTACTGAGTGACAACACCGCAGGTGCGAAATACGCTCATCGTTACGCCCTCCTTTTAGGAAAAATACGCGACAGACAGCAGCCATGACACGATGCCGCTCAGGATGGCGAATACGGCAAAGAACCCTAATTCCACTGCGCGTTTACGTTTGACGCTGATAGGGAATTCGCCAACAACCTCCCCCGTTTGCCCGTTGATAGCAAAGGGATAGTGCTTGCCAGCATAGGAAATGACGATGAGCCACACGGGCAACAGGGCGTACCACATGCCCGACGGTTCAACAGCAAGGTTCGCTGACACGGTCCGAGGCGCACTGTGGTTGGTCACCGACCGTGCGGCCAGGTGACATGCGGCCTCCCTGACCCGCTGATGCGCCTCGTTACGTGTGTCCTCCCCGGCGATGTCGTAGGAGGAGGCAGCGTAACCTGATAGGTAGGCGGTACCGAACTCTTTTGACCCTGCTAGGTCGAATGGTTCAACACCCTGGGCGCGAGGTCGATCTAATTTCGTTGTTCCACACGCAGGCACGCCGCGGTAGACGCTGCGAATCCTGCGATGAATCGCGTACGTCGTTGTTTCGGTACAGTCGTTGTTGCCTTCGGTCCAACTTCGTGTCTCGTTGGCTTCCATATGCACGTCCCCAAAAACTGTGCCGTCGTGGAACCAGTAGGGCAGGTATGTGCCGGTAGCTTCTGACAGTGTGTGCTGGTCGCGAAAATCTTTGGGCAGTAGAAATTTTCCTCGCGTACTGTCGAGAAATGCGCGCAGCATACCGGCTTTGTCGACGCTAAATGGGATAAGGAAATCGGGCACACGTTTTCTTGTGATGCGCTGGTTGGCTACGAAGGTGTTGTTACAAAATCCGCAGCGCGTTGAGATCGTGGTTGGATCTGCGACAATTTCTGCGCCGCAGGAGTTGCAGATCAGCTCTTCCATCCCGTCTGCCGCGTCGAAGGTGCGTTCTGGGATTGACGAGGCGGTCGGGGCTTGGGCGCGGGCCTGCCCTTCCTGCAACACGGGGGCGTCTGGTGCCATGTGCGTGCGAGCATTACCTCCTGGTGACGCTTGCGGGCGAGGCTCCACTCCCGGCGTTACTGTAGCTTGAGCATGGCTGAGTGTTTCTGTATGAGACTGCGCCTGGGCAGTGTCATCCCGGTGCGCATTAAAGCGTTCCACCTGTGCAACGTCGAATCGAGACCCGCAATAGTCGCATGTCATAAGCCCAATAGCGGCGTTAAACTCGATGGGCGCAGAACATGCAGGGCATTTGTACTGAGTATTCGCCACCAGCGCCTCCTTTGCGGCATGCTATTACGATGTAGCCTATTCTCATTTACGGAGAAATTCATCGAAATGATGAAATGGGACACAAAATACGCGATGATGTAGTAGACCCCGTCTGAGTATCGCTATTTGACCCGTGACACGACGACGCGTCTCCACTTAGAGGAAGGACACACCGTGGGTTTATTTAAGGCAGCAGCAGGTGCCATCGGCGGCGTACTAGCAGACCAGTGGCGTGAAGCGATTGAACCGACAGACATGGGAGAAGGCGTTGTTTTTTGCAAAGGAAGCCGCCTGCGCCCTGACGACAGTCGGGGCGCCAACCGAAAGGGCACCGACGACATCATCACCAACGGATCAGCTATTCACGTGTATGACCGCCAGGCAATGATGCTGATTGATGGTGGTCGTATCGCTGATTTCGCTGCCGAGCCAGGTATTTTCACTGTCGATCATTCCACTGCCCCGTCCATCTTTTCTGGTGAACTTCGCGAGTCGGTCGTCGACACGTGGAAGCGTTTCACCTTCGGCGGTGTCACTCCACAGAAGCAGCAGGCGTTCTACATCAACCTACAAGAAATCAAGGGGATAAAATTTGGCACACCCAACGCGTTAAATTACTTCGACACCTTCTACAACGCCGAGTTATTTTTGCGGTGCCACGGGACCTTCTCTATCAAGATCGTTGACCCCATCTTGTTCTACCAGGAAGTCATCCCACGCGATGCGCTACGTCTTCACATTGACGACGTAAAAGAACAGTACATGTCTGAGTTCCTCGAGGCACTACAGACCTCTATCAACCAGATGAGCGTTGACGGGATCCGCATTTCGCAGGTTGCTTCAAAGATGCGGGAACTCTCGCAGTACATGCGTGACACACTGGATGAAGATTGGTTGCGTCACCGCGGCATGGAAATCCAAGCAGTGGGTATCGCTTCGATCAGTTACGACGAAGAATCCCGCAAGCTCATCGACATGCGCAACCAGGGCGCTATGTTGTCTGACCCGTCGGTACGTGAAGGGTATGTCCAAGGAGCAGTCGCTCGCGGGATGGAGGCTGCAGGCTCAAATGAGGCTGGCGCAGGTCTTGCATTTATGGGCATGGGAATGGGTATGCAAGCAGGTGGTGGCTTTATGCAAGCCGCCTCACAATCCAACCAGGCACAAATGGCCCAGCAGCAGTACCAACAGCCGTATCCACCGCAGTACCCACCGATGCCAGGTCAGGCGCCCGCCGGGTACCCGCGAGGCTACCCTCAGGGCTACCCACCACAAGGGCAGGCGCATCCCCAGCAGGCACCTGGGCAAGCGCCCTACCCCCAGCAACCCCCTTATCCGCAGCATTATCCTCAGCAGGCACCTGGGCATACCCAGCAACCAATGCCACCAGCTCCACCCACTACCTACCCAGGCGGGAATGCGCCAACTGCGGGAGCGTCCCAGCAGGTACCTCAGCAGCAACTCCCCTCTCAGCCTCCGACTCCAGTGCATGGTGCAGCGCCAACGCCGCAGGCTGAAGCTGCGGTTGCCTGTAGTAAATGCGGCACCGCCTTCTCCATGCCTGAGCAGCGTTTCTGCGCCATGTGTGGGGCGCCTCGGTCCTGAGCGGGTGCAACAAAATAGACTGCGGTGGGGGTGGCCCCTCGGAAAAATATCGAGATGCTGCAAGAATATGGAATATGTCTTCCCTTGCGCCGACGAGTTCCACCCCGACCGTAAAACCCTGGTGGCGACGCCACAAGACGTTCTACGCTTCCGGTCCCGGTCGGCGTCCGTTAATGTGGACTCGGCGCCTCACCATTGCCTCTGCCCACGGTGATGGTGCTGCATTCGCCGACCTTAACTTGTCGTTCCGCGCAGGTGCGCTCACCGTCGTCCTTGACCGTTCCCCTGAACGTGCCCGCACTCTGCTGCTCACCTTAGGTGGGTATCTTCCCACCAAGGCTCGCAGCATCCGCACTGCCAAACGGACGCGCCGAGGCCTCGGAAAGCCTCCTGCGGTCGCGCTCCTGACACCTTTGAGCACCCCTGATATGTCGTTAACCGTTGAGCAGTGCCTGGTACAACCACTTGCTCAGTGCGGCACCGTAGTCGAAACCTCTACCTTTTCTGAGGTTGCCAATCTATGCGGACTTACCCGTTACCTGCATAAATCAGCGGCGACGCTTGGCCCTCAAGGGCCGTGGCGGATAAAGGTCGCACAAGCATTACTGGTCGGCGCTGCCATTATCCTGGTCGAGAATCCGACCCGCGACATGCTGTCTGGCCCAGCCGACGAGGTCATGCGTTTTCTTTCCGAGGTGGCTCACAGTGGCGTTTCCGTGATCGTCACCTCGCAGGATCCGCGTGTCGTACTTCATGCGGATCGAGCCATCCTCATTACAGACGGATCCGTATGCGCAGATCTTCCTCACCCCAGTGCAGATTCGGTGGCAACTCACTGGGTACAGGATTCGAATCCTGTGCCGCTCTTAGGTCCTCTTCCTACCGCTGAACCAAGCGATGACGAGGCCGCGCCCACAACGTGGTTCCCACTGGAGGTAACCGCTGTACGCAGCAACGACGAGCCGCATGTCCTTGATGAGGAAGACGACGACCCTCATGCACCTGCACAGACCCACGAGGGCACCGAACCTGATGGACAAGCCGATCCACGCGAAGCGGAAGACCCTACCGGGGACCATGAAGCAGATGCCGTACACCCAAGCCACGACGCAGTGAGCACTCAGACGGGACCCATCCCACGGGCAGCGCTTCCCCAGCGTGTGAGTATTGTGCGTACCCCGATCCAAAGCAAAACTGCGATTTCGACAACACCATCACCTCACACCGAGGATGTTGTCACACGTGCCCAACGGATCCTCAGTGACCTTCCAGGACCTGTTTTTACCGAAGAATAGGCCAGGTCCTCGCACCGCGGGAGTGAACGTGAGACACTTAAAGCGTGCGCATCTGCGTCAAACAGGAAGCGAGTGCAGATAATGTCTTTTGAGAACTACGCCGACCAGTCTGCCCCCCATGCAGCCTCCCCTGGCCCCACCATTCCCGAGGCAACCCCAAAGGCGCAGGTATCGGTCGGCACCCTATTTGCCGCATTCACTACTCAGGTACGTAGCCTCATCGAAGATGAGATTCGCCTGGCGAAAACGAAATTCCGCGACGCAGCACGATCCCTTTCCTCAGGCGCCGTGATCCTTGCTATTGCGGGCGTACTAGCTCTTTATGCTTTGGGTTGGGGTTTGCATACCGGTGAGCTTGCGCTGCGTCTTGTCCTGCCGCAGTGGGCTGCGGCGCTTATTGTCTGTGTTGTGCTCCTCCTAGTCGTTGCGCTCCTGACACCTATTGGCCTGAAGAAGCTCAAAGAAGGTAGCGAAAATACCGCGAAAGTGCAACAGGAGTTCAAAGACAATATGGCTGGCAATGTTGATATTCTCAAGAAGGGACTGAGCAGTGAGCGCGACTGAGGACACCCGTACCGCCGCACAGATCGAAGCCGATTTGGCTGCAACACGGCAGCAGATGGCACGTACACTTGACGACCTCGTCTTTCAACTCAGCCCTAGCCATCAAATTGACCAGGTGAAACTGAAACTGACCCAGACAGCACAAAATTTCCCTGAGCAGGCACGCGCCTGGGCTGAACGAACCTGTGAGAAGGCCCGCACAACTGTTGACGCAGCACGTAGTGGTGACGAGGATGCGCTGCGCAAAGTGGGAATTGCAGCAGTGGCAACCGTTGCGGTTGTTGGCCTTGTGTGCCTGCGAATCTTCCGTCGCCGCTAGACGACATCAACCAATACTTCTCCCATCCGGCACTCTAAGAATGGGGCTTTTTCCATTCGACCGCTATGATGGGGAGCACGACAGAATGATGAAACTCGGGGACCGCGTATGCGGACCCGCACGACGTGGAGGGGGTCGACCCCATGGGGCGCGGCCGTCAAAAGGCTAAGCAGACGAAAGTCGCACGCAAACTCAAGTATTTCAGTCCTGATACGGACCTGGATGCCCTCCAGCGGGAGCTGGCTTCCGGTAGGGACTCATACGAGGACCCCTATGCCCGGTATGCGGATGAGGACGAGGACGACGAATATGTTGACCCGTATGCTCCCCAGGAAGACGACAAGGACGACCTTGACCCAATGGACGAGGCGTTCTGGACTGGTTCGAAATCGTCCTAGATTCTGTGCGGCAAGACCGTGACCTTCTTCCGTAAAGCGGGGTCAGCCGCGCAGATCAATTGGGAAATTGCGGGCCTACAGTGGCTTGCTGATGCCCAAGACGTAGGCAGTGTGGATCACAGCGGTGCCTTTGTTGTCCCCATCGTGGGTAGTGGTCGCACCTACCTGGAGGAGCCGCGCCTGCACGATATAGGCGCCACGCCTGCTCATGCCGACGCTTTCGGCCATGCCCTTGCCTACACCCATGCTGCAGGTGCCTCCCATTGGGGTGCGCCACCACCGAGGTGGTCGGGTGACGGGTGGATGGGTGCGGCTCACCTCCCTCTGATTGACGAGGCGGCACACGCTCCCGCCTCGTGGGGCACCTACTACGCGTCCTACCGTATCCTCCCCTATCTGGCGACCTCTCCCTTCACCCCCGAGCAGATGCGCGTCATCGAGCGGCTGTGCGAACGCCTCGACAATGGCGATTTTGAGCACGACCAGCCTGCCCTTCTGCACGGCACTGGACAGCAGGCACGCCTCCACGGCGACCTGTGGGGTGGCAATATTATGTGGACGGACCGTGGAGCGGTCCTTATTGATCCGGCCGCTCAGGGCGGACATGCTGAAGAAGACCTTGCACAATTGCGTGTCTTCGGCACGCCCTACGCTGACCGAATTATCGCGGCCTACCATGAGGCGTCACCGCTATGTGATGGGTGGCGTGAACGGGTAACGTTGCACCAGATGCATATGTTAATGGTCCACTGTCACCTATTTGGGGGCGCCTACATCACCGAAACAGTGTCCCTGGCACGCCGTTACCTGTGATAGCCAAATGTTGCGGGGGCTCCGTGGCAAAAGGCCGCTGCAGGCGCCGATGCGCCGACTCGCGCAGGGACGAACACCTGCCCAGTCCAACACCCCAAAAGGTCTGTTAATTGGGCACGTTCTCCACACCGCAGTGGATAAGAAGGGCGTCCATCAGGGCGGCCGAACCGTCATTTTCCACAGAGGCAGTCACGTAGTCAGCTGAGGCCTTCACACTGTCGTGAGCACCACCCATCGACACGGCAAAATGTGCCCAATCAAACATCGGCACGTCATTCGTCCCATCGCCAACGGCAATGGTGCCCTCTGGTGGAATATCAAAGTCCTGTGCCAACTGCGCCAATGCTGAGGCTTTAGTTACCCCCAGCGGACCCACATCAGCCCAGGATGTCCACCCGACGAAAACCTCATGCGTATCCCGAAGGTCAGATTCGGCAATCATCTGAGAAAACTCTGGCACATCCATCCACGGTGCCCGTATCACCATTTTCGCCGTCGTCTTGCTACGCAACTCGTCGAAAGTGGCAATACGAATATGTTCAATAAATTCACCTGCCGGGAAGGATTGCGACAGGAGGTAGCCGAAATCTGCCTCGACCCCTATCAGCGCGCCTGGCACCGCGTCGAGAGCACGGTCAAGTACCTCCCTCACCTCAAAATAGCGGGCTGATCGCACATAAGCACCACCGGTGTGACGCGGATGAAATTCCGTGAAAACAGCGCCATTGGAACACACCACCAGCGCGGTATCCGCATCTAACATCTGCATCACCGGCACTGTCGCCCCTGGCGAGCGACCGGTGGTGACCACAGGATGTGCCCCAGCATCGGTAAGAGCATGGAAGGCCTCACGCACCCGCGTCGAGGCACCGTTGCGTGTAATGAGTGTGCCGTCAATATCCAGCCCGATGAGGAGCTGCGACGGATCGGTCGGTAAATCCGGCGGTAAAGCGGCGAGCGCCGCTTCGACGACCTCACGATATTCACGAGGCGCCTCCCCCGAGGGCGGAGGGGTAACGATGGCGTGACTGATTGTGTCCACTGCAGCCTCAGGCAAGCGGGGATAAGACGTCAAGTCCACCCAGGTAAGGCTGCAGAGCTGCAGGAATACGCACGCTTCCATCAGGCATCTGATGGTTCTCGAGGATCGCAACAATCCAGCGGGTCGTTGCCAAGGTGCCGTTAAGAGTGGCAACAGGATAGATCTGCCCATCTTCGCGGCGCTCACGGATACCAAGCCGTCGCGCCTGGAAGGTCGTGCAATTCGACGTTGAGGTTACTTCCATCCACCGTTGCTGGGTCGGCAGCCATGCTTCGCAGTCGAATTTGCGTGCGGCAGAGGTCCCCAGGTCGCCAGCAGCTGTGTCAATAACGCGGTACGGCAATTCGACCTTGGCCAGCATCTCTTCTTCCCAGGCCAAGAAACGCTGATGCTCCATCTCGGAGGATTCGGGGCGGCAGAAGCTAAACATTTCCACCTTATTGAATTGGTGGACGCGAATAATGCCGCGTGTGTCTTTGCCTGCAGAACCGGCTTCACGGCGGTAACAGGTAGACCACCCCAGGTAGCGTTTTGCACCCGCAGTAAGGTCAAGGATTTCATCGGCATGGTATCCCGCGAGCGCCACCTCAGAGGTACCGGTGAGGTACAGGTCATCAGCAGGCAAATAGTAGATTTCGTCGGAATGTTCATTGAGGAAACCCGTGCCACCCATCACTGCGGGGGTGACTAGCGTTGGTGTCATCATCGGGGTAAAGCCTGCTGCCACGGCCTGATCCATCGCCATGGTCATCAGGGCTAATTCCAGGCGTGCCCCCACGCCAGTCAGGTAGTAGAAACGTGAGCCCGACACTTTGGCGCCACGTTTGACATCAATAGCACCCAGGGACTCGCCCAACGCTAAATGGTCCGCAGGTTCGAAACCTTCATCAACGAAATCCCTGACTGCAGGGCCTTCATGGCGCAGGACAACATAGTCTTCTTCCCCGCCGGTGGGGACACCGTCAAGGATAAGGTTGGGCAGCATACGTGCAAGACGGTCTGCTTCAGCAGCGCACTCATTGGCTTTCGCTTCAGCGGCTTTGACCTGTTCGGCAAGTTCTTTTGCTTGCGCCAGCACGGCAGGCCGCTCCTGAGGGCTGGCTTTGCCAACCGAACGAGACACGTCCTTTTGAGTGGAACGTAAACGTTCAAATTCCTGCAATGAGGCACGGCGTTGCGCGTCAGCATCAAGGATCTGGTCGACGAGGCCAACATCGCCACCTCTGGCTCGTTGCGATGCTCGGGCCGGTTCAGGATTCTCTCGCAGTGCGCGCACATCAATCATGGCTGTAGTGTATTCCTTTTCTGCAATACCCACGTCATAGGGTGGGAACGGCGATATCTAAAGCAGCAGACTCAATGCGGGCCTCGACGACACGCGCCGAAGCGATAGCGTCACCGTCAACCTGAACGACCTGCGCCTCGTCAACCCGCAGTGATGCGCCGCGTGCCTGCCGGAAGGCAATCTGCCCTACTGACGGCACATCAAGAAGCGGGCGAATCCCCAAGCCCTGCGCGAAGATCTTTCCAGCAAGATCGGCCCAGCCCACCATGCCAGCCTGGGTGTCGACCGCCACTACATCCATCAGTCCGTCATCTACCGTCGCCTCAGGCGCAAGGGTGACCAGTGGCAGCTCCCCACAATTGGCAAATAGTACCGAGCGCGCCGTAATACTTGTCGATTCGGCGTCATCGTTGCCTCCAGCCGCATCGCCATTACCTTCAATCGTGTGGCCTTCAATAAGCCCCACCACTGCCTCGTGCTCCTGGGTGGGACGCGGCTTCAGCAACGTCAGGTAGCTATGCATACGCGCCACCGTCGTCGCACCAAGGCCAGCGATCACATAGGCAGGCCACCCAATCATCTTCTTTAATTCAGGATCCGTATCGGCCATCGTTTGTCCATCAAAACCAATACCTGCCACAACCAGGAACGAGTATTCATCACCCGTGGGATATTCGCCAGCACGACGAGGCTGCCTGTGGGTATCTAAAGTGGACAGCGCGCGAGCAATAAGGGTGCCTTCGGCGGGTATTTCACATTCGCCGTTGACTTCGTCCACACGCAACCATCCAAGGTCAACGGCGCGATGCCCTTCACCCAGGGCAATACTTAATGCGCGTTCCACATCACCCAGTGGGATGCCGAGGTTACGCGCCATGAGGTTACCGGTGCCCACTGGCATAATGCCCATGCGTACACCGCTACCAGCCATTGCAGCGGCAACGGCCCGCACCGTCCCATCGCCACCTGCAGCAATCACCACCGACGCTCCATCAGCAATCGCCTGTATCGCCTGGCCTGTACCAGGGTCTTCCACCGTCGTGTAGCGCCAATGTACGTGAGGGACCCCCATTTTGGCAGCGCAGGTATTTACGCGCTCACGCAACGCCGCAACGTCGTCAATTTTGGATGGATTGAGGATAATCCACGGCCGTGGACGACCTCGTTCTGGATCCACGGGCTGCTGCGGATGGAGCAGCGCCTCCTTACGGGCCGTGCGCTGCGCCTTGCGCCGTTTATACCACTGTGAAGCAACAAAACCAGTGGCAGACACGAGCGCGACAGCACCCAGGCTGAGTCCAACATTGACTGGCATAGAACAATGTTAGGCCAGCGGCCAATCTGGAGCAGAACGCGGGTCAACATGCAACCCGTCGCCACCGTGGAGGATATCTTTGACCCATGCGCGACCACAACGGAAGTCTTCGTCGGATGTGCCCCGCAAAATATTGGCACGCACACCATCAACGCGCGGGTAGGACCCCATGAAGCGCACATCGGGGGAGAAACGATGCAGACCCACAAGGGCCGCTTGTACGCGTTCTTCCGATATGTGACCAACGATGTCGATACTGAAGGTGTAGTTACCTAACCCATCACCGCTGGGACGAGATTCGATACGGGACAGGTCCACGCCTCGCACACTGAATTGTTCTAGGAGGGTGAGCAGTGCACCCGACTCATTGAAGGGTAGTGCCACCTGAATCGTGGTCTTATCCGCGCCTGTGGCGGGGGGAATGGCACCAGGGCGTGACACCAGTACGAATCGCGTCACAGCGCCCGGATTGTCCGCCACATCTTTGTGAAGTGCAACCAGTTGGTAGCGTTCAACGGATGTGGCGTTACATAGGGCGGCGTCGAAGGTTGCGTCCTCGGTGGCAAGTAATTCGGCACCTGCAGCCGTCGACGTCGTCGGGACATGGATAACACCAGGGAAGGTGGCCTCAAGCCACGTCCTGCACTGTGCCCACGCATGCGGGTGTGTGCCGATGCGACGAATATCTTCTGGTCGTGTACCTGGCTTGACTGCAAGTTGGAAGACCACTGACACCAGCATTTCCGCGACGATGACTAGCGGCACGCCACGTGACAGTGAATCCAGGGTGGCGTTGACACCACCTTCGATGGAGTTTTCAATGGGAACTACAGCACGATCAGCGTTACCTTGACGTACCGCGTCCATTGCTGCTGGTGCTGAAGTCATCGGCAGTAATTCTGCGCTGCTGGGAGCGATCTGCCATGCGGCTTGCTCGGTGAAGGTTCCAAAGGGGCCAAGGAAGGCGATGCGCACATGGTCCCCCTGTGGCGGTGGGCCGGGCAGGTTGGTGGCAGTGTGGCTCATCGTTATTACCTTCCATTAACGAGGCGTATCAGCGTCAACCGGTACTTTGCGTGCACGCGCACGGTGCAGTACCACCTCGACAATCATCGGTAGAACCGATACCGCGATAATCGACAGGATAATGACCGACAGATTGTCATGGACAAAAGGAACATCCCCTAGCAGGGAGCCAGCGTAGGTGATGCCAACACCCCACAGCAGTGCGCCCAGGGAGTTGAAGATCAAGAATTTGTGGTACGGGTAGCGTGCGATACCTGCTGCCAGGGGGATAAAGGTGCGGACGAAGGGGATGAAGCGCCCAATCACCAGGGACCGCCCACCGTAACGGTCGAAGTAGTGTTCTGATTTGGTCAGATACTCTGTTTTGAGGAAGCGCGCATTGTCAGAAAAGAGTTTGCGTCCCCATTTTGCGCCAATCCAGTAGCCGATCTGTGCACCAATGAATGCGGCAACAAAGGTCAGGCCCATGAGGACGAAAAGGTTGAGGTTGAGGCGGTCATGCATCAGACCGGCGGTAAATAGCAGTGAGTCGCCTGGAAGGACCGGGAAAAGGATGCCTGATTCAACCAGGACGATGAGGAGCGTACCCCACAGCACCCACGGTCCCATTGCTTCAAGTAGTCCAGTGGGGTCGTGGAACCATCCAATTACGGTTTCCCACCAGGAGGGTTCGGCAACGGCAGTAGTAACAACGGTAGTGAACACGCGGGTCCTTCCAGTGGCAAGGGCCACTATTAACTCAAATCGGGCTTCCCGTGGCTACCACACTACCGGTCAAGCGCGTCGACACTAAGATCAAGAGCATGAAAATGGGCGAGGAACCGGTCACGTCTGTAACAGATGAGTCCACCCGTGGGGGTGAATTGAACCTACAACCGTTGTATCCCACCCCACGCACCCCTCGTTTGTCAGCCCCAGTGCTGATCGCGGATCGCCCACAGGCGCGTCAGCGGCGACGCTCTGACCTTGTTGATTGTGTCACAGCGCTTGCCGGTATTGTTGGCTTATGGCTTTTTGGTGTCTACGCCAACTCTACGACACGCGGTGTTGCCGAAGACGTCCTCAAATTTGAAATTATCCGCGATATTTTGCTGCTTCCCATTACCTTCCTCGAAGGTATTGTCATCCTGGTGGCACCTGTAGCAGTCATCGCTAATTTACTTATCAAACAACGTCTACGCAGCACCATTGAAGCGATCTTGGCAGCTGGTGTCGCCGCTGCCATTGGATGGGGAACGTTGCAAGCCTTGGCGTATCTTCCGCCGTGGATGACCGCGCCGTTACGTGTGTCGACCGGCACTGTTTCGGTTGAAGGTATTGCCGATACCACCATCGCACTCAACCTTGTGGTCATTATTTTGTCGGCCCTCTTTACTGGTGCGGGTGAAGCCCCTTCGTCGCGTACCTTACGGTGGTCGTGGGTCGGCCTGTGGGCCATCACGATTTTGTGGGTCATTCGCCTGTCAATGACATTGCCTTCCGCCTTTATTTCGCTGCTTATTGGACGCGCTGTGGGATGTGCGATGCGGTGGATAAGTGGCTTTGAAAACCGTAGTGCCCAGGGCCCCGAATTGGTGAATGCCTTGCTTACCCTAGGGGTGGTGCCGACCCGTATCGTGCGATGTGACTTGGACACTCAGCTTCAGCCGCTGACGACGTGGCTGGTGGAGGAACGTGTGTCCGCAGCCGCACAACGCTATCTCAAGCAGGTGCCGCACGAGTCTTCCACTGGCGCCTACGAGGTGCCGCGCCGACCCAACGATGGGCATCGCCACTACCGCGTGTGGAACTGTGACGATCAGATTTTTGACGTCACGGCCCTGGATCCAGGCCGCGACGTGACAGGCACGCTGATGCAGGTGTGGGAAAATATTCGGCTGCGTGGTTTGAGTCGTTGGGTGGCACCATCGGCGAAGGCTGCTGCTGAGCGTTCTACCCTTACTGCCCTATCTGCTTCGCGCGCTGGGGTGCGTCTTCCAGAGCCTGTTGGAATGGCTGTTGCTGGAGAATCGTTGCTTTTGGTGAACGAGCCTGTGCCCGCTGCGGTGCCGCTACATGAGCTTCCCAGCGAGATGGTCAGTGATCATTTTCTTGACGAGGCGTGGCGTCAGTTGTCGTTGGCGCACCGTCGGTCAGTCGCGCACCGGGCCTTGGATTTTGACAGCATCTACGTTGACGACGGCGGGCACATTTGGCTGATCCACTGGGAGCAGGGTGAAGCAGGCGCTTCAGAGGTAACGCTACGTATTGATACCGCTCAAATGTTGGTCCACCTTACGCTTGTGGCAGGAATGGACCGAGCTTTGGCCTCGGCAAGCCGCGTCATTGGTGAGGAAAACCTCCGACTGTGTGCGCCATTCCTTCAGCGGGCAGTGTTACCGTCGTCAATTGGCGCTCGCCTGCGTGGTTCAGATTTGTTGGAGCAGCTACGTGGCAGCCTCGTGGCCGATCCAACGGAAGCGTCCTCCTTCCAGTTAGCTAATATTCAACGTTTTGCGCCGCGTACCGTCATTATGTCAACGGTCCTATTTGTTGCGCTGGTTGCCATCGCTGGTTCTTTGAATATTTCACAACTGCGGACAACCATCAGTTCCGCGAATCTCATGTGGATCGGTGTAGCATTTGCTGCCTCCACTCTGACGTGGCTTGGCGCATCTATTGCCTTACTTGCCTTCTCATCTGAGCGCCTGCGTCTGCGTGACGCCTTCCTTGCACAGGTTGCCGCCTCCTTGGTTACCCTGGTTACCCCTGCCGGCATTGGTCCTGCCGCCCTCAATTTACGGTATTTAACGAAGCAGAAGGTTGCCCCTGCCGTTGCCATGACCACGGTGACGCTGCAGCAGTTGGCTCAGCTGGCGGTCACGGTGGGTCTATTGGTGGTTCTGCTGCTGTTTTCCGGGCAGCGCCTTTCAGTGTCCCTGCCGTATGGCACGATCGTGGCAACACTTGGTGTTGCCCTTGCCGGCATTGCCGTTGTTGCAATCGTGCCAAAACTACGTCGCTGGGTGTGGGTGAAGATTCAACCAACTTGGTTGCAGGTCTACCCGCGCCTACTGTGGTTCGTAGGTCACCCGCGCCGTATCGCCGCAGTGATTGTCGGCAATATCATCACCATCGTCGGTTTTGTTGGGTGTTTCTGGGCTTGTGTTAAAGCAATGGGAGCCACACTAAACCTTACGACGTTGACAGTCACATATTTGACGTCGAATTCACTGGGCTCCCTCATCCCCTCTCCCGGTGGTATCGGCCCTGTTGAAGCGGCACTTACCGGTGGTTTACAGGTGGCTGGGATTTCCTTATCGGTAGCCTTGTCGATCGCCCTGCTATATCGCTTGGTCACCTTCTATGGGCGTGCGCCGTTGGGTTGGATTGCCATGAAAATAATGGAGCGGAAAGACCTGATCTGAGGTGACAAATCCTTTTGAGGCCGCCACCTCTGCCTATGCGCAGGTACGTCCCGCCTACCCGGTCGGTGCGCTGGATGTTTTGGCATCCAAAGTTGACGGCATTGATGAGCCACATGTCGTTGACCTTGGGGCAGGGACAGGAAAAATGACGCAGTTGCTGGCGCAACGCGGTTGGCACACGATGGCGGTGGAACCTGCCGCTGCGATGCGTCACCAGATCCGAATCCACCCGCGTGTGCGTATATATGGGGGCACGGCGGAGGATACGGGGTTACCCTCGGGGTGTGCCGATATGGTGGTGGCTGCGCAGGCATGGCATTGGTTCGATGCGCTTCGGGCGTCTGACGAGGCGGCGCGACTTTTATGCGGATCAGGACCGTACGCTCAGACATCGCCACAGGTGTCGCCACCTGTTGGTACTTCACACCACACATATCCGCGCCCTTCGCAGCCACGCACACCACACCTCGACTCACCGCTCATTGCACCCACGCAGCGTGGTCGGAGCAACTGTGGTGGCAGCGTCCTGGCGATAGTTTTTAATCAGATGGATGTCTCGCTGCCGTGGGTACATCGTTTGACGCGAATTATGCGTTCAGGTGACGTGCATCGTGCGGATCGACCACCTCTTATTGGCCCACAGTTTTCGTCACTCACACTCGATGTGGTCGCGTGGAGTGACACCTTAAGTACTGACGACGTCATGGCCCTTGGGCGCACACGCTCGTCCTGGTTGCGTCAAGACAAGGCGGGCCGGGTGCGCATGCAAGATAATCTTCGATGGTATCTCCACGAGCACCTTGGCTATGACAGTGGTGAGGCAGTGAAAATCCCTTATCACACACTGATATGGACCGCGCACCTCAAGGCGTAAATACGTGCCTCGATGCACGAGTGTTGTTGTCAACGGGCAGCACAACGTTACTGCGGCACATGCCTGTGCCCCTTCATTATCTTTCGCTGCCTGCCTACGCTTGGTCGAATGCAATAAGGAAGCCGTCTTCGTCTACTGCTGCTCCCCCTACGGCTGTCACCAGGAGGGAGGCCGCCTGCTCAATATCGCGGGCTGAGCGTTGACGTTCCATCCGGCTTGCTCGTGCATTGTCGAACGCAACGGCTTCGTCGTGCGGGAGCCAGCGCAGTCGATAGGTGACGACAGCACCGCGTGCCCATGGTTCCCATCGAAGGGCAAGCGGCACGGCCTCGCCCGTACATACTTCAAGCATCGCCTCGGAGCGATTCCCTACCGGAAAGATCAGTGCATAGCCGTCAAGGACCTGCGGCTCGTTGACTGCGCGCCGCAAATCCTCTTCGATCGCGGTTCTAATTGCGGCGCTGAGGTGCTGCGCCTGGGCGGTGAGGGTGTTATCGACATATCCGCCGCTGTCCTGGCCAACAGGTGGAGCAAGTTCGCGACTGTCGATGATTTCAGGGAAGTGTGGGGCAAGTACTGCTAAGGCCTGTTGTGGTTCAAGCCAACGCGGCGCATATAGGGCAAGCGACACCGCCGTATCTGCCTCGGGGCGGATTATTTCTCCCGATCCTGCAATGCGCAGTGCTCCGACAAGTCTGCGGGCCATACGTCTCAGGCCAGCCAAGGCGTCGGCTTCAGAGCCGCGCGGCGCACCTTGAGGGAATGCCTTCGCCCACAGGTCCAAGCGGTCGTCAGTATCTTTAGGTGCTGGTCCACGACTCGGTGGGCACAGCAAAAGCCATGCGTATGCCAACGTCTGATCCACGCCAAGTTCTGCGCGCAACTCATCGGTGAGTGCAAGTGGACCTTCAAGGCGCGCCTGAGGAGTCAGACGAATCTGTCCGGGACCCATCCAGCCTGCTTCCTCCCACAGAGATACCGCAAGTGCTTCCACTTCGTCGTCGTCAACATCATCGGCGATAAGCAGCATGTGGTGTCGTTGCGCGTCGTGGGCCGACAGTAGATCCGCGTCCCCATCGCGCCTGATGTGGTGTGCGACCGAGGTGACCGTTGCCTCAGCAACGGTGCCATCCGCTTCTATACGAAATGCCAGGTCATGATGGATGGCGGTGCCGGTCAATGCGAAGGAGGTATCTGTGAGGGCGTGCGTGGTGTCAGTCAAGGCTGACAGCGACTGGCGTGCAAGTGGTGAAGTAACGTGCTGAGATTCTTTGAGGACCTCATCATTGGCTTGGGCTGGGGTAGACGACATGACGGCAGGATCACGGGACGCATTATCCTGTGGGGCACCATTGTGTGGCGCACTATCTCCAGGGGTGCCATTTGTTGGAACGCGATCCTGAGGGTTGTCATTGTGTGGGGTTCCATGTGGCGAGATGCCATTGTGAGCAGTGAGCGGTATTGCGGCGAAGCGTTCACGCACCGAGCGTCGCACTGGGACGCTCTGGGCGTGGTGTTCCTGATGAGAAGGCTTATCACTGCTTCGGTCAGCCGTCGACTTCACCATAGAGTCACCTAGCGTTCGATGCGAGTACGGGTGAAACGCTGGTGAGAACGTGAAGCGGTAGGGCCGCGTTGTCCCTGGTAGTGAGAACCACGTTCCGCAGAACCATAGGGATGCTGTGCTGGTGACGACAGGTCAAAGAAGCACAGCTGTCCGATCTTCATGCCGGGGTAAAGCAGTATGGGCATCGTTGCAGTATTGGACAGCTCAAGGGTGACATGCCCAGAAAAGCCTGGGTCCACAAAGCCCGCTGTGGAGTGTGTGAGCAGACCAAGGCGCCCAAGGGAGGATTTTCCTTCGAGACGTGCAGCGATATCGTCGCCCAGGGTGACGTATTCGTAGGTGGCGCCAAGGACGAATTCGCCAGGGTGAAGGACGAAAGGATCGTCGGCGGCAACCTCAACAAGGTGTGTGAGTTCGCTTTGGTCTTCAGCAGGGTCAATCACGGCATAGCGGTGATTATCAAAAAGCCTGAAATATCGGTCGAGGCGAACGTCGACGCTGGCGGGTTGCACCAGTGTTTCGTCGAGCGGGTCGAGTTCAATACGGCCCGAGCGGAGGCTGGCCAGGATATCTCGGTCACTAAGCAGCATGGGGCGATTGTCTCACAACCGCCCCATGCGTGAAATCACTTAGCCGCGAATCTTGCGAATATGTGCGGCGAAGGCTTCCATCGCGCCTTTGAAGTGCGCGCGCGTGCCTTCGTCGAGCACACGGCCGTCTGGGCCGAATTGATCGTGGGAAAGCTGCAGGTACAGTTCAGGCTGTCCCAGAAGGTAGGCGTTGAAGAATGCGAGGATACGCTTCAATTCGCCCTGAGACACAGCGGCGCCAACCGCGCCGACCGAGGCGCCGGCGACAAAGGTGGGTTTACCACCGAGGACACCTTGCCCCCAGGGGCGCGACAGCCAGTCGATGGCATTTTTCAACGCGCCCGGAACTGAGCGGTTGTATTCGGGGGTAACAAAGAAGAGGGCATCAGCGGCATCAACGACTGCCTTCTTTTCTGCGGCAAGGGGGAGGAAGTTTGCGTCGTTGTCAGGGTTGTATAGCGGGAGGTCAGCGATGGTAATTTCGACAAATTCCAGGTCTTCGGGGGCTTCGGCGATCAGTGCCTGTGCCAGCTTACGGTTGAGGGAATTGGCCGAAATAGAGCCAACAAAATAAGCAACGGTATAGGTCATGGCAGTCTCCTCATCACGATTTACTTGAAAAGTAAAGTTAACACGAATCCCCTCCTCTGTCAAGAGGTTGACACCGTGTCAAACATTGGACAAGCGTCCCGCTATTTGGTCACCAACACGGCCCTGTGGCCTTGCCCACTACCGTTCCAGCTAAAGCCCTCAACGCCTGGAGACTCCCATGAAACGCCCCCTTGTCGCCCTCGCCGTCACAACAACGGCACTGAGCCTTGCCGCATGTTCGTCCACCGCCTCGCAAAACACTACGGACGATGCGAGCAGCCAGACCACCTACCGCATTGGGATCTCCCAGATCGTCTCCCACACTGCGCTTGACAGTGCACGCGAAGGCTTCAAATCCGCATTTGACGAGGCAGGACTCGCCGTCGAATGGGTCGAAGAAAACGCTCAGGGCGATCAGGGAACAGCCACCGCAATCGCCGCAACCTTCGCCGCCAGCGACCTCGACCTCGTGCTGGCAATAGCCACGCCCACTGCACAAGCAGCTGCCAACACCATTGCCGATATTCCCGTCCTCTTCACCGCCGTCACTGATCCGGTCAGTGCACAACTCGTTGACTCTCTTGAGGCACCTGGTGGCAATGTCACTGGCACCACCGACATGAACCCCGTAGCAGAACAGATCGGACTGATCAAAAAATTCGCGCCCGACGCTACAACGGTCGGCATCTTGTATTCCTCCGGCGAAATCAACTCTAAAGTCCAAGTCAACCTTGCAAAGGCAGCTGCCGAAGCAGAGGGCCTGACCGTCAAAGAAGCAACCGTGACCAACTCTGGGGAGGTCCAACAGGCAGCACAATCACTGTCTGACGTCGACGCCTTCTACGTTCCCACTGACAACACTGTCGTCTCAGCCATAGCTGCAGTGGTCCAAGTGGCAGAAACCGAAGGGATTCCGATCATTGCAGGCGAAGGCAATACCGTCACCTCAGGCGCACTGGCAACCTACGGTGTCGATTACGCTGCACTGGGCAAGCAGACCGCACAGATGGCAATCCGGATCCTCACCGAAGGCGCAGACCCGGCCACCATGCCCGTTGAAGAACAAGACGTTTTTGAACTCATCATCAACAAAACAGCGGCCGAAGCCATTGGCATCACAATCCCCGACGACCTCGCCCAAGAGGCCACAATCATCGAATAATGCCGACAACTCGGCCAAAAGATACCTAACGACATCACACGCGGCAGACATTGTCCTTAGCCGACGCACGAAAGGAACACCTCCGTGCTCACCGCACTTGACCTCGGCTTACTGTACGGCCTGATGGCATTAGGGGTCTACCTGACCTTTCGGGTTCTCGATTTTGCTGACCTGACCGTCGATGGTTCCTTTACCAGCGGAGCTGCCGTCTCCACTGTCATGGTGATCAACGGCCACAATCCATGGCTTGCCACCGCATGTGGTTTTACCGCCGGCTTTATCGCCGGCGGCATCACCGGCCTTCTCAACACTAAAGGCCAGATTCACCCACTACTTGCTGGCATCCTCACACAGATCGCGGTGTACTCCATCAATCTGCGCATTATGGTCGACGCCAATCTGCCATTGATGAAGGGCATGACCACACTCATGTCCCCTCTGCGGAACAATCGACTGAACGGCACATGGACCTCTGTCTGCGTCTTCACGGTCGTCGTCGTTGTGATCATGTTGCTCTTTAACTGGTTCCTCTCAACCGAAATTGGGCTAGGGATGCGTGCCACCGGTGACAACGAAAGTATGGCGCGCGCCCAAGGTGTCAATACCGGCGCAATGAAAGTACTCGGCTTGGCACTATCCAACGGACTCGTTGGACTCTCTGGTTCACTCATCGCCCAATATCAGGGCTATGCAGAAATCGAGATGGGTGTAGGGCTGATCGTGGCTGGACTTGCCTCGGTCATTATTGGCACCGCCATCATCGGCTCACCACGCGTATGGGTAATGAGCGCCGCAGTCCTAATCGGATCGGTCCTGTACCGTCTCTTCGTCCAATTGGCCCTGATGATGCCCTACGTCAAAGCCAATGACATGAAGCTCGTCAGTGCCGTCATAGTGCTTGCGGCACTACTGCTGCCTCAATGGGGCCTATTTAGGAAGATCCGTGCACGACGTAATTCAAAGAACCTGATTGCTGAACCCGACATCATTCCGCCCACCGAAGAAAAAGACTCCGCGAAGGTGGTGCTGTGATGCTGACACTGACCAATGTCACCAAATCATTCTTCCGCCACACCATTAACGAACGTGTTGCACTGCGTGACATCTCGCTCCACCTTGAACCAGGCGATTTTGTGACAGTCATTGGTTCTAATGGTGCTGGCAAATCCACGCTGCTCAATGTTGTCGCTGGCCACTATCAGTGCGATGTGGGGACCGTCCACATCGATGGTCGCAATACCACACGACTACCTGACCATAAGGTGGCGCGCCAAGTCGGACGCGTCTTCCAAGATCCCATGGCGGGTACCGCACCACACCTCACCATCGAGGAAAACCTCTCCCTGGCCTACAAACGAGGACGCCGCCGCAGCCTTGCCTTCGCCATCGGTGCCAAACGGCGTGCCCTGTTTCGCGAGGCATTAGCCCCCTTGGAACAAGGCCTCGAAAATCGCTTGAGCACCAAAGTTGGTTTACTTTCCGGTGGACAACGACAAGCACTGTCGTTGACTATGGCGACCTTTTCTCAGCCCGATGTGCTCCTTCTGGATGAACATACCGCGGCATTAGATCCCAAACGCGCTGCCCTCATTACACACCTGACACGGGAAGCAATTGCGCGCCATCATCTGACGGCACTGATGGTGACCCACAATATGGAACAAGCCCTGTCAATGGGCAACCGGCTCATCATGATGCACGAAGGTCGCATCATCTTTGAATTAGCAGGGCAAGACAAGTCCAATGCCAGCGTGGACACACTACTGTCAGAGTTCGATCGTCTGCGTTCAGGTGGGCAAGGAATGTCCGACCGCAGCCTACTTGCGTAAGGTACCAAGGGCGTATAAACCTGACGATTGCAAGGCTGACATAGGTGATACTGCACAAAGTTACCTCCACAGGAAGCCCACAGCATAGTCATAAGCTGATCTGAAGTTGTCTGGCCATGCTAGGGCCATGACAAATGAGACCTTCCCCCAAACAGCAAATGACACCGCCGCCGACACCACCTCTCAAGCACTGCCCAAGCGCCGTGTGAAAAGGAAGGGTCGGCCATGGATCACCGCGCTAATCGCAGGTGGCACCACCATGGTCCTTGCCCTTGCTGGCACCGCCGCATGGGCACTTGACCGCTTCGTCATCGAACACGTCCAAATTTCCGATGTTGCCGCCTATGAAGCAGCACAGAGCGCCGCCTCGGCAAGTGCGACAACAAGCGACACAACAACAAGCACCACCACAACCGACACCACGACCACAACAACTGATACCACCTACACCTCCGATAACACGCAGATCACCATTACCCAGGTGACCACCGGCAGCGGTGATGACACCGTCACCTACTACGTCGCCGACGTTCAGCTCAGCGACGCCACCGCCCTTCAGTCAGCCTTCGCCGACAATGCTTTTGGCGAAAATATCACCGACCTTGTCTCGAATATTGCGACAGAAAACGGTGCTGTACTCGCCATCAACGGTGACTACTACGGCTTCCGCGACACGGGCATCGTGATCCGTAACGGAGTCATCTACCGTGACGAAGGTGCCCGCCAAGGCCTTGCCATCTACCGTGACGGCACGATGAAGGTCTATGACGAAACCACCACGGACGCCCAAACCCTGGTCGACGAGGGCGTGTGGCAAACACTGTCCTTTGGACCCGCGCTGGTGGAAAACGGCTCCGTCATCTCTGGTATTGACAACGTCGAAATTGACACAAACTTCGGCAACCACTCGGTACAAGGTTCACATCCGCGCACTGCAATTGGCATCATCGACGAAAACCACTTCGTATTCGTCGTTGTCGATGGACGTGAAGATGGCTACTCGCGCGGAGCCACCATGACTGAATTGGCCGAAATCATGGTGAGCCTGGGGGCAACCACCGCCTACAACCTGGACGGCGGCGGCTCAGCCGAAATGTGGTTCAACGGCGAAGTCGTGAACCAACCCTCCAACGGCGGCGAACGCGCCACCTCAGACATTCTCTACATCGCCCAAGGAGCATAATCATGTACGTCCTTATCCCCGCGTATCGCCCTGATCTTCGTCTGCCACGTCTTATCTCAGAACTTCGTGCAGCACGCAATGACCTCAAGGTTGTCGTTGTTGACGACGGTTCAGGCCTCGACTTCCGTATCATCTTCGAAGCTGCCCTAGCGGCAGGAGCCACCGTCCTGAGCTACCCGAAGAACCGTGGGAAAGGACATGCTCTCCGTCAAGGTTTCGCCCATATCAGCCACACTGCACCCGGCGAAGCAGTAGTCACCGCAGATGCCGACGGCCAACACCTTGTCGCTGACATCGTGCGTGTCGCGGCTGAAGTCGAGGCAAGCGGTGCAATGGTCTTGGGCGTACGCGCCTTTGATCCTACCCAGCCTCTACGTTCCAAAATAGGCAACCGCGCGACTGCACTCTTCTTCAGCGCAGCCACCGGATGGAACCTGTCCGACACACAGACTGGGCTGCGTGGCTTCGCCGCCGAACACCTCACTTGGCTGCAAGGTGTCAAAGGGGATCGTTACGAATACGAGTTCCAGGTGCTCCTAGAGGCTACCCGCCGTAAGGTGGAACGACGCGAAGTACCGGTAACAGCCGTTTACGAGCCTGGTAACCCCACCTCGCATTTTCATCCGATCCGTGACTCCATCCGCATCTGGGCACCCCTTGTTGGCTTCGCCGCATCGTCGGGTCTGGCCGCCATCATTGACTACGTGCTCACGGTTGGCCTTAGTACCATCACGGGCGCCGTATTCATCCCAATGGTGATCGCTCGGATCACCTCGGGTGCGGTGAACTTCATGGTGAATCGCCGCGTCTTCCACGCGGCGCCGGGCACGATCGCGAAAAGCGCGGCCCGCTATGTCGGTCTAGCCATGGTTGTCCTTGCGGGTGCCTACGCAATCGTCACGGGTTTAATGAGCGTCGGCATGCCATTGTGGATTGCCAAACCAATCGCGGACGTGACCATGTGGGCATCGTCCTTTGTCGCCCAACAACGCTACGTCTTTCGCAGCGAAGAAGAGCACCTCACGCAGACACAACCAAGCCAGCACAGCGTCAGCACTGCCACGAGTAGTGTCGAGGCGGTCGCCACCAGTGTCAGCGCGGCCAGCCACGCTGCTGCCAGCCAGATCCCCGTCACTACCACGGCCTCGGCAATCGCCTCACCCGCAACAAGCAATGTCACCGCAATGCCGCTCCCACGCACGGCACACGTCCTGACACGCGGAGAAAAGATGCTCGCATAAAAGGAATGAAGGAACCGACTCACCGCAAGAAAACCTGCACCACCGTCGCCTCACGCGGTACATTGCCCACAGACCGTAGGCACCTGCCTGGCCCTCCTTGGGAGGGCTTTGGCATGTCCACCCCCACCTATTGAGGACACCTCATGGCCGTTGAACTCGTCACCCAGTACCACCCCGAACTGGTCGAAGCAATGGAGCGCCTCGTTCCACAGCTGTCGCGCAGCGCACAACCAATGGACGCCGAGGCAACCCAACGTTTCGTGTCGCAGCCAGGGGTATACCTTTTCGTCTTCCGCTCCGATGAGCATCAATCTGACGAAGTATCACCCATCCTTGGCATGTTGTCACTCGCCACCTTTGAAATCCCCACCGGTGTGCGCGCATGGGTCGAAGATGTCGTCGTCGATTCCCAGGCACGAGGCCAGGGCGCAGGCCAGGCGCTGGTCGAGGCCGCCCTTGACCACGCACGCACGATTGGCGCACTCACAGTGGATCTGACATCGCGCCCGTCACGTGAAGCAGCTAACCGCCTGTACAGGCGCTGCGGCTTCGAGTTACGCGAAACCAATGTCTACCGGATGTCATTGGGCAAATAAGCTTTAGAACTCTTCATATACGGCAGGGTCTTGCCCTGCCGAACGCCCGTCTTGCCTGGTCAATGCGTCGATAGCGTCCATTTGCTGCTGAGTAAGAGCGAAGCTAAAGACGTCAGCGTTTTCCCTTTGCCGCGCCTCGTGAGCTGATTTCGGCACAGGAATTGCGCCGTGTTGCACATGCCACCGCAAAATCAGACGCGCAGGCGAGACACCCACCTCGGCCGCCAACGCCTGGATTGTCAGATCATTGACTAACCCGAGTTTACGACCGAGCGGTGACCACGACTGTGTGGCAATCCCATGTTCAGCGTGAAATGCGCGCATCTTGGCCTGATTGAAATGCGGGTGTAATTCAATTTGGTTAACGCTGGGCATCACCCCGGTTTCCTGGTGAAGGGTCATCAGGTGCTCAGGCAGGAAATTACAGACACCCACTGAACGTATCAGGCCTTTTTGTTGCAGATCAACAAGGGCTTGGAATGCTTCGACGTAGAGGCCCTGCCGCGGATTCGGCCAGTGGATCAGGTAAAGGTCCCAGTAGTCAAGACCGGCACGATACAGGCTTTCGTACACGGTTGCGATCGCTTCGTCATAGCGTTGACGGCGCCCAGGAAGCTTCGAAACCAGGATCAGTTCATCCCGCGATACCGGACTGCGGCGTACCACCTGACCGAGGGCGCCCTCATTTTCGTAGTTGAATGCCGAGTCAAGGAGTCTGTAGCCAACGTTAATGCCGCTGAGCATCGCCTCAATGCCACCTGGGCCTTTCAACATGTAGGTTCCCAGACCGATCAGTGGAATATCCACACCGTCATTCAGTTGCCGAGTGGGATGGTGATGCGCGTTCATAGGGTGAGCCTATCGCGTATCGCCAGATTTTGAGCCGCGCGCGACAGGCTTACCATTAGATTATGAGTTCCAGATGCCGCACACACCAACAGCATGGCCACCACGAGCACCATATTCTGGATTACCTGCAGTTTCTCAATGACTGCCCCAGTTCCTACCATGCGGCCCACCTGGTGGCACAACGCCTGGTGGATGCTGGTTTTGAACGCCAAGTGGAAAGCGAACCGTGGAGCGCAACTCCTGGCGGGCATGTCATGGTCCGTGACGGTGCGACCATCGCGTGGGTGGTGCCCGAGTATCTGGCGCCCACGGCAGGATTCCGCATTGTGGGCGCTCACACGGATTCACCAACCTTCGTAGTCAAACCTCACCCCACGACGCGCACCACGCACGGGTGGGAACAGATCAATGTTGAGGTCTACGGCGGGATGCTGTGGAACTCGTGGCTGGATCGCGAGTTGGCCATTGCGGGGCGACTTATCACTGATGACGGCACCGAGGTGCTGGTACGTACAGGCGCGCTGGCACGTATCCCCCAGCTTGCTATCCATTTAGACCGCACCGTCAATGCTGACGGCCTCAAATTGGATCCTCAACGGCATCTGCATCCGGTGTGGAACGTGGGGACACCTGCAGACCTCATGGCCCGTGTCGCACGCGACGCCGGCCTGCACAGCGCTGAGCAGATCGTGGCCTCGGATCTGAATCTCATCCCCACCCAGGGCGCTGCGGTCTTTGGTGCCGACAACCAGTTCATCGCCTCGGGCCGCCAAGACAACTTGTCGTCGGTGCACGCAGGACTGCGTGCGTTGGAGCGACTATACGACCTGGGTGTACCTGATAGTGGCGATATTGTCGTTTTCGCTTGCTTTGATCACGAAGAAATTGGTTCAGATTCACGAAGCGGCGCTGCTGGCCCATTACTGTCCGATGTATTGACGAGGACGGCTACCGCACTTGGGCGCAATGCTGACGGTCTGGGGCAGATGCTTGCTGCCTCATGGTGCGTCAGTGCTGACGCTGCACACAGTGTGCATCCGAATTACGTAGAGCATCACGACCCTGACCATTTTCCTGTACTTGGCGGCGGTGTCGTAGTGAAGGTGAATGCAAATCAGCGCTACGCCACCGACGCCGTTGGTCAAGCCATGTGGCGTGCAACCTGTGGGGCAGCTGAAGTGCCAACCCAAGTCTTCGTGTCAAATAACGCGATGCCGTGCGGTTCAACCATTGGTCCGATCACTGCGACACGCTTGGGAATTCGCACTATTGATGTGGGCGCGGGAATGCTGTCGATGCATTCGGCAAGGGAAATGACTCATGTTGACGACGTGGTGGCTTTAAGCACGGCTCTGGAAGGTTTCTGGCGCTCCTTGTGACGAGGTGGCGGCGCCATGGCCTTCTGGTCCGTTGCATTGAGGCTGCCTTTGGTGCGCTGCCTCAGGTGAGTGGTTTTGTCATGACCTGGTGGTCCTGTGAGATAGCGCTTGCTGTCTCGATGTGAAGATGTTTCGATGGTCCTATGACACACGTACCTTCATCTATCGCCTACACAGCGAATGCCTCAACCACTGGTGGCCGAGCAGGCCAGGCCATTTCAACGAATCCGGACCTCACCCTTGATATGCGTATGCCTATTGAATTGGGTGGGCCAGGTGGTGGCGCCAACCCTGAGCAACTTTTTGCGATGGGTTACGGTGCCTGCTTCCAGGGTGCCCTTGGGTTAGCCGCAAAAGAAGCCGGTGTGGATGTGTCGGCTTCGGTGGTGCGCACCAGCGTTGGTATTGGCCCCGAAGGTGAGTCTTTTGGTCTCACGGTGCGTATCGAGGTCGTAGTGCCCGGTTTGGAACTCGACCAGGTTCAAGCACTGGCAGATCGCACTCACGAATTGTGCCCCTACTCCAAGGCCACACGTGGCAATATTCCCGTTGAGGTACGCGCCGCCCAGGACTGAGGTGCGTTGAGGCGGCGGCATGAGAATATTGCCGCCGCCTTTGCGGTCCATCTGCTTCCTCACACCTATACCAGTAGCTAGGCTTAAGGCAACGGTTTTTGCCGCACACGCCACTGGAGGTTGAGATGTCACAGGCGACAAAACGGGTCGGAATCCTTACTGCTGGCGGCGACAGCCCTGGTTTAAATGCCGCGATCCGCGGCTTTGGTAAAGCAGCCATCGGCCATCACGGGATGGAATTGATTGGCTTTCGTGACGGTATCCGTGGCCTTGCCGAAAACCGCACCATTGCTCTTGATAGTGCCGCACTGTCAGGGATCCTCACTGTTGGCGGCACAGTGCTTGGCACCTCTCGGGATAAGGTCCATCGGATGCTCGTTGATGGTGAAATACGTGACATGATCCCCACAGTTGTCGAAAACTGCGAAAAACAGGGCATTGATGCCCTGGTCTGCATCGGGGGAGGTGGTACAGCAAAGAATGCGAACCGCCTGGCCAAGGCAGGTCTCAATGTCATCCATCTTCCCAAGACGATTGATAACGATATTGCCCACACGGATACTAGCTTTGGGTTTTCAACTGCCTTGGGCATCGCCACTGAAGCCATTGACCGGCTCCATTCCACAGCACACAGTCACCATCGCATTATCGTTGTCGAAATTATGGGGCATCGCGCGGGATGGTTGGCACTCGGTGCGGGTATTGCTGGTGGCGCCGACATTATTTTACTGCCTGAAATACCCTATTCCATTGACTCCGTGGTGACGTCCATCGAAGAACGTGCACGCCGTGGACATATGTTCTCCGTTGTTGCGATTGCAGAAGGAGCATTGGATCGGCATGACTCCGAGGAACTGGCTGCTGCCGAAGCACTCGTGAGCGCTGCTAATGATCCGGCAGCGAAGGCCGCAGCGAAAAAGCATCGCGCAGCTGTCATTGCTTCCCACCGAGGTAACGCTTTTAAACTCGCTGAAATCCTTGAAAAAGCCACTGGACTTGAAGCACGCGTCACCGTTTTGGGATACGTGCAACGAGGTGGCACCCCCGATGCGAATGACCGGCTCCTTGGCACACTATTAGGTGGGGCTGGGGCGGATCTTGTGGCTGAAGGTCACTACGGTGTCACTGTGGCGTCGCAAGGGCAGGCAGCCGTGCCGGTTCCACTGAGCAAAGTCGCAGGACACCTCAAAACTGTGCCTCTTGACCATCCGTGGATCGAAGCGGCACGCCACGTCGGCACTGGTTTGGGTGACTGACACGTGCCTACCGCCCCACTGACTGACTCGCGCCTGGTGGCCGAACGCATTACCCGCCTCGTCCTTGATCGCTTTAACGCGGGCCACCAGTTACGCATACTTGGCATCACCGGTCCACCGGGAACAGGTAAGACCACGGTGGCCACTATGGTAGCGGCGATGGTTGCCACACGTGGAATCACTGTTGCGGGCTTGGCGCCGATGGACGGTTTCCACATGTCGAATGCGGTCCTTGATGACCTTGATCGCCATTGGCGCAAAGGGGCGCCAGATACCTTTGACGTATGGGGTTTCGCGGCGTTACTTAAGCGAATACGGCGCGCAGAACATGAAGTATTGGCACCAGATTATCGCCGCGACCTGCACGAACCGGTTGCCGCAGGTCTACGTGTGGCACGCGAAGGCCTTGTGGTGACGGAAGGCAATTATCTTGCCTTGGATGCGCCTGGGTGGCATCAGGTGCGTTCACACATCGACCTTTTGGTCCATATTGACACGCCGCTTTCCGAGGTGGGGCAACGTTTAGTGGCTCGCCACATGGCTTTCGGGAAGGATCGTTTAGCTGCCTCCCATTGGGTTCGCACCGTTGATGGACCCAATATTGCGTTGGTTGATGCTTGTCGAGACCGTGCCGACGTCGTCATCAGTGCACATTAGGTGTCGTGCCTCAGCGCTCTCCCAACTCTGTAATCATCTTGTTCTAAGCGCGGGTCACGCTGTCTTCAAGCCAAGCAGTGATGGCATTCGTCGCTGCGCCTTGTGCCCATCGGTCAAAAGACCCTGAGCGACGATGTACAGTCAGCGGCGGAATATTCGGGCTCCGATATGTGTTGAGTAGTTTAATAAACGATGACGCCCACACGGTATCGAGGAGCGTCACGCCTTCGCCATCAATCACCACATCGGTGACCATGGCTGCGCAAGCAACGGCTTGAATGTATGTAGCAAAATTGCGCGCGAATTCTTCAAGGACCGAACGGCATGTCGCGTCGCCTTGATGAGCCAAGGCAACCAGGTCTTCTTGATCGACAGGGCGATGATCACGCATTGCAATGCCGCGTCCACTGCGGGCGCGGCCGAGGAGCGCTGGTACCGTCAAGGCCCCGTTGGCACATGAGATATGTCCGTACTGGCATATGCCTGCCGCGCCTGCCACTGGGAAGTGACCTGTCATTCCATACCCAGAGGTGGGCGCACGTAGACGGTGTCGTTCATGGACTAAACCGTGCCCCACTCCTGCTCCAACTGTGACCAGCGCAAATGAGGGTATATGGCGTCCCAATCCAAACCACTGCTCCAATGCCGTGAGGGCTTCAAGATCGTTCGTCACAGTCACCGGGGTGGCCGCTGGCAGGTGAAGCATGGACGGAAAGTCGATGTCACGCCATCCAAGGAATCGGTTCTCTTTGACGATGCCTCCTCGTACGGCACCGCCGAGTGAAATGCCGACGCCGCGCAGGCTGTCCTGGGTGCACGGCATTATCTGTGCGATCAGGTCATTGACGAGGCGCACCACCGTCGCCACATTGGTGTCGTCCACGGCAACGTATTTTGAGGCATGCACGCAAGCGCGAGCGTCGACGCAGACCGCGTGAACAGCCCGGGCAGTGATATTTATACCGAGAAAACGGTGCGCGTGGGCAGGGATATCGAGGAGTTGGGTTGGTCGTCCCATCCCAGTTTTCGGTGCACCTAATCCTTCCTCAACGACTAATCCTGATGTGAGAAGTGGCTTTACGAGGCGGGTGAGAGTTCCGGCTGAAAGGTTGAGCGTGCGCGCGGTTTCAGCTCGGGAGACAGGCCCATGAGTAAGAAGGTGTGCAGCAGTTGCTAACGCAGAGTCTTCGTAGAGCCTCGGCATACTGCCTCCTTCTTTGATATTGGGGTCTGACACCAGCGTAATCCCTTTGTCAGCATTTTTTGCGTGGGTCTTGTCAGTACGGTAGCAATCCCTTACTATTTTTCATATCGGAATTAACTATGGCGTTAACTGGTATTAGAACCCCTCCCCCTCTCCACCTCTCTCATATTCAGACAGGACGATACCAATCATGACAGTCACCCCGAGCTGCATCCATCTTAGAAATGGTGGAACCTCACTTTTTATCAGTGTTCATGCGGATTCTCTTCCTGAAATACTCTACTGGGGTGCAGATCTTGGCCTGTTAGACACAGCATCAATGGCTGCGTTTGCTCAGTCGCAAACGATCGCTGTCACCTCAGGAACAGCAGATCTGCCTCCACGACTTAGTTTGATACCACAACAATCAGAGGGGTGGATCGGCACACCCGGCCTCCAAGGCTCCCATCACGGAGCCTCCCAGTTTTCACTTTTTATCCCCACCGCCGTCACAACCTTCGGATCTGGGACTGATAGTGCCCCTACCTCCTTCGAGCTGAGCGCTCGCGACGCTGAAGCAGATCTTGCCATCGACGTAGAAATCCATGTTGAACCGTCGGGCCTTGTCCGAAGCAGGGCGATACTGACCAACCTTGGCGCTGTGGAATATGATCTTGATTCACTCCTCCTCGCGTTTCCCACCCCAGCGACCGAAAAAAACGTCATTGACCAAACAGGTCGCCACCTCCGCGAACGCGAGATCGTTACACACTCATTAACAATCGGAAGCCACGAACGAACCAGCCGCGTCGCCCGCGCACACGCCACATCAATGATCCACGGCACCTGCGGCGACGGCCCCATGTGGACAACGGCCCCTGTGCACTACGTACATGTGGCTTGGTCAGGCAATACCCGCACTGTGGTCGAAAAAACGCCGGTGGGACAGCAATGCCTTTTGGCTGGGGAACTACTAATGCCTGGGGAAATTCGCCTTGAAGGCGGGCACTCCTACGAGACACCATGGATTATTGCCACATGGGGTAATGGTCTGAATGAAGCCGCTCAACGCATCCACGGCTACCTGCGCGCCCGACCCACGCACCCTCAAGGCCCTCGACCCGTCACTTTGAATGCGTGGGAGGCAGTGTATTTTGACCATTCCCTCCCACGTCTACTCTCGCTGGTCGACACCGCCGCCGCACTTGGAGTCGAACGTTTCGTCCTCGACGACGGCTGGTTTTCCTCTCGACGTGACGATACGTCAGGACTTGGCGACTGGGTGATTTCACCGGACGTATGGCCCGACGGTCTTAATCCACTTGCCGATGCCGTCCATGCCCATGGCATGCAATTCGGCTTGTGGTTTGAGCCTGAAATGGTCAACCCCAACTCTGATGTGGCACGCGCCCACCCCGAGTGGATATTGTCACCAGCACAACGTCGACCGATCGCCTGCCGCCACCAGCAGGTATTCGATCTGGCCAATCCCGACGTCTTCGACCATGTCCTCACCCAGATCCTCGCAGTCCTCGACAGTGTGCACGTCGACTACATTAAGTGGGATTTCAATCGTGACCTATTCGAAGCTGTGTCGCCACGGACAGGAAAACCGTCATATCACGCGCAAACGAAGGCAACCTACGCGCTGATGGACGCCATCCTCCACGCGCACCCTGACCTCGAAATTGAATCCTGCGCAGGTGGAGGCGGCCGCATCGACCTAGGGATTATGGAACGTGCAGTACGCGTATGGGCTTCAGATTGTATTGACCCCATTGAACGCCAACTCATTGAAGCAGGCACATTCCTCCTTTTGCCACCCGAGTTAGTCGGCTCCCATATTGCCTCCACTACCTCACATACGACGGGCCGCACACTGACGTTGAACCTACGCGCCTCAACAGCCCTGTTGTCACATATGGGGATCGAATGGGACCTGACCGAAGCAAGCGATCAGGACATCAGCGAACTTGCTTACTGGATTAAGCTGCATAAACATCTGCGTCCCATATTGCATAGTGGACGCCTACTGCATGCCGACCATACCGATGACACGTGGAATATCCGCGGTGTGGTCTCCCTTGACGGTAATGATGCGATCTTCTTCGTTGTCCACACTGCCAGCTCCGCTCAACGTCCAACACCTCCAGTGCGCCTCCCGGGACTTGACGATGCAAAACGCTACCACCTCACGCATCTGCACCCGAATAATCCTCACTTCCCCCACGACGGGTACCATCCACCATTGCCCTGGTGGCCTGATGCCTTGACTCTCCCTGGACGCGTATGGAGCGAGGCCGGGGTGCGTTTACCTGATCTTCTTCCCCAACAGTCACTTGTCCTCCATCTTCACTCCATCGACTAACCCTCCACCATCACCGGCGAAGGGAGACAGCCTGCCCCATAACCGACACTGTCGGTCCCACCTCTAGCCCTGCGGAAGGGAATCCACCAATGTCCACACTCACACGCGCGGGAACTATGCCTCGCCCCAAAAAATCACAACACAAGGATCGTCGTTATGCGACTTTCTTTCTCCTACCTGCTGCCATCGGCCTGATCACCTTTTATATCCTCCCAGCGATGCGAGGCTTTTACTACTCATTCACTGACTACCCGGTATTACAGCCGGCGCAGTGGGTGGGAGCAGACAACTACACGCGCTTAGCCTCTGACCCGCTGTTTTGGAATGCTATGTGGGTAACCGCCTACTACGTAATCCTGAATATCGGTTTTCAAACGATTATTGCCATCGTGCTTGCGGTGCTCCTGCAACGTCTCACACAGTCAACGCTTATCCGCGGCATGGCCCTCCTTCCATACTTCGTTGCCAATGTCGTCATCGCCCTGCTGTGGTACTTCATGATGGACTACCAGATGGGCATTGTGAATGTTGGCCTGGACGCTATTGGGTTGAACCGCGTGGCGTTTTTTGGCGAGTCTGCCTGGGCCATCCCTACGATCGCCTTCATTAACGTGTGGCGACACATGGGGTACACGGCGCTGCTCGTATTCGCGGGTTTGCAGACCATTAACCGTTCTGTGTACGAGGCGGCAGATATTGATGGGGCAGGTGAAGGACGGAAATTCTTCTCCATTACCTTGCCGCTTCTGCGTCCCGTCCTTGCGATGGTGCTGGTTGTCACCGTCACCGGTTCATTCCAGATCTTCGACACCGTTGCCATCACCACCCAAGGTGGACCAATTAACGCTACTCGCGTCGTCTACTACTACATCTACGACGTGGCGTTTGGGCAACTCGACTTCGGCTATGCCTCAGCAATGGCAATGGTTCTATTCGTTCTCCTCGTTGGCATCTCATTTATTCAGCTCAAGCTGATGAGAGCCGGCGAGTCAGATGAATCGTGAGGGCACTCCCATGACAACAGCTTCACTTCCTTCGCGCACCGTTTCACGCGCCACATCGCAGTCACGTCCTAAGAACACGCACCGTATTCGTCGCGGTTTCGGCTACTACGTTGCTTGGGCATGCCTGATTGCGTTACTGGCAATTACAGTGATCCCCTTCTACTGGATGCTTCGTTCGTCTTTTACTCCTAATGCTGACTTGATCGCCGACCCCGGTGCGCTGTGGCCACGCAACCCGACTTTTGATGCTTACCGGCGGGTCTTTGGTTTGACCACACCTGAGGAGGCAATCGCCCAAGGTGGTGCAGGTGCCTCGATTGATTTCTGGTTATATTTGCGCAATTCAACCATCGTGGCGGCCTTAGTCACCCTGGGACAGACCACCTTTTCAGCAATGGCAGCTTACGCGTTTTCGCGCCTACAGTGGCGCGGCCGCGAGTTGGTCTTCGCTATTTTCCTGTCAGCACTGATGGTCCCCTCGATATTTACAGCAATTCCTAACTTCATCCTCATCAAAGAGCTGGGACTGCTCAATACCTTTGCAGGCATTGTTCTTCCAACGTTCTTTATGACGCCCTTTGCAATCTTCTTCCTCAGACAATTTTTCCTCGGCATCCCACGGGAAATTGACGAAGCGGCGATGATCGATGGTGCTGGCCCCATCAAAGTGTTTTTCCGCGTGATCGTGCCCATGTCAGCAGCACCAATCACGACCTTGGCAGTATTGACTTTTATCGCAGCATGGAATGACTACATGTGGCCCTTATTGGTGGGGCAAGCGGAAAATGTTCGTGTTCTCACTGTCGCGCTGGGCATCTTCCGTTCGCAAACGCCTCAAGGATCCCCAGACTGGGCAGGTTTAATGGCAGCAGCTTTGATCGCAGCCCTACCAATCGTGATTCTGTTCTCCATCCTCGGAAAGAGGATTGTCAATTCCATCGGATTCTCCGGGATTAAGTGAGGCAACGATGAGTACTCGATACCACCGCACCCCTACAACAGGCACCGCTCGCAGCACTTTCACCCGCACTGTCGGCATGACCCGTAAAGGCCGTTCGCCTCGTCGATGGTCGGTGCTCGCAGGCACTGCCGCTGCTAGCCTTACTTTGGCGGCGTGCTCAACACTGCCGCTTGCTGGCGACAACACTGTCGTTCTTAACTATTGGTTGTGGGATTCCGCCCAGCTGCCAGGGTATCGGCAATGTGCCGCAGCTTTCCAGGAGGAAAACCCTGATATTGAAGTGCAGATTACGCAATTCGGTTGGGGCGACTACTGGATGCAGATCACAGCAACAATGGTGGCAGAAGCAGCGCCTGACGTCTTCACCAACCATACGGGCCAATTTGGAAAATATGCCGAATTGGGACAGCTACTTGACCTAGAGCCCTATATCGAACGGGATAATTTTGACCTGTCGATTTACAACGACGGCCTCGCTGACCAATGGCTCAACGAAGCAGGAACGGGACGCTACGGCATACCTAAAGACTGGGATACCGAAGCACTGTTCTATAACGAAGAGATGATTGCCGAGGCAGGGTATACATCAGAGGACCTGTGGAATCTCACGTGGAATCCACAAGATGGTGGCTCCTTCGAAGCGTTGATTGCACACCTGACAGTGGATAAGAACGGTGTACGCGGCGACGAACCTGGTTTCGATAAGAATAATGTTGCTGTCTACGGTATGGGATACAACGAGGCCGGCGCTGGTTACGGACAGGTACAGTGGTCTGCCTTTGCCTTATCAAATGGCCAATGGACCTGGTCCGATAAAAACCCCTGGGGCCGAACCTTCCAATACGATGACCCTGATTTTAAAGAGACCATCAGTTGGTATATCGGCCTTATTGAAAAGGGGTATATGCCGCCACTATCCGTAGCAAGTTCTGGTATCGGTACCCTTGAATCTTTGGGAACAGGTGCATACGCCATGATTGTCGAAGGATCGTGGAATGTCGCTGGTATCGCCAAGTCAAGTGCGGTCCCTGTCCAAGTGGCACCCACACCAATCGGTCCCGATGGCAACCGAGCATCGGTGATGAATGGTTTAGCCGATTCGGTATTCGTGGGGACGAAACATCCTGAGGAAGCATGGGAGTGGGTTAAATTCCTTGGATCCACGAAATGCCAAGACATTATTGCCGAACAGGCCGTCGTATTCCCTGCAATTTCTTCCTCATCTGACAAAGCCGTTGACGCCTTCGAAAAGATCGGCTTTGATGCTACTGCCTTTTCCGTTCACATTGAGGACGGCACTGGCGTACCGTCGCCGGTTGTCGACCGATGGGCTGCCCTTGATTCCATTATGAATCCTGCTATGTCAGCGATTTTCATGTTTGAAAAAGACGTGGATTCATTGGATCAAGCCACCGCCGAGGTCAACGCCATGATGTCGCGCGGGCGACAGTAAGAGCACAGGGGCACGCGCAAGTGTGGGGGAGGCTGACGGCCTCCCCCACACTTCTACTGGCGATCAGGCAGCCAAAGGCACACCATTCGCGTCGGTAGCGTACTGGCCCTTCTTCAGCGCAATGAGGAAGATGGTAGCCAAGATCCACACGCCGTTGGCGAGAAGTGCAGCCGACAGGATGAGGCTCAAGGGCAGTGCCAACATTGGAGCGTTCTCAGCGAAGACTGCGGTATTAATGAGGTTGAGGATGCCGCCACCAAAGGTAATGCAGATTTTAGCGATAGCTGCCTTGGTGTAGCCCAGGTAGAAATCAGCTGCGCCGATGCCGCCAAGGAAGATCGACAACAAAAGCGCAACGATGAACTGCTTTTGTCCTGGTGATGCCTTGCCGACATACAGGGGCGCCAAGAAAGCAGGGGTAACTTTTTGCGGTCCTGCGTTCGGCGCGCCAAAAGGTTGCTGACCGGCGCCCTGTTGTGGTGCGCCCTGCTGGTAGGGATCGGTGTAACTCATCGTGAGCCTCCTTCTTGATGCTGACAAGATACAAGGTCATCCTTGCATAAGATGCCGCCTGATAGTGACATGGGTCCGTAAATGCAGACAGTGGGGTAGGTGTCGATGACACTGACCCCACTGCTCACGCAGGCTCTTGCGTAGAGCGGACACCTAAGGCGATACAACCCGTTCACAGGCCTTCCGCAAGACGATGGTACGACTGGTTCCACCGCACACGGTGGTGGAAATCACGTGCAGTCGTCGCCTGGTCAATGACCAATAATTCCATGTCAGCGATGCGCGCAAACATTTCCCACACCTCGATACCGATCTGTGTGGTCATTGCTGTATGGTGAGCGCCACCTGCCGTCAGCCACGCCTCGATGGAGGTGTACATATCGGGGGCAGGCTTCCACATGGCGCGCGCAACAGGAAGCTTCGGCATATCGTGCGGCGGCGTGACCACCTCGACAATATTGGCGGTCAGCCGGAAACGATCCCGCATATCTGACAGTGCGATGACGATGCCGTCACTTGGCGCAGCGTTGAAGACCATGCGAACCGGGTCCTCTTTTCCTCCAATACCCAGTGGATGGATTTCGATACGTACCCGCTCGGGTGTCAACGATGGGCACACTTCCAGCATGTGCGCCCCCAGGATGAGTTCTTGTCCAGGAACAAGGTTGTAGGTGTAATCCTCCATTAACGAGGCGCCGCCTGGCAGGCCTTCGCCCATCACTTTCGCTGCACGCACCAGGACTGCGGTCTTCCAGTCGCCCTCGGCACCAAATCCGTAACCGTCCTCCATGAGGCGTTGAACGGCGAGGCCAGGTAATTGACGAAGTGCCCCCAGGTCCTCGAAATTCGTGGTGAAAGCAGTTGCGCCTCGCTCTTCAAGGAAGCGACGGATTGCAATTTCTTGGCGTGCCGCATACCGCAGGGAATCATGGCGCTGCCCACCTGCTCGCAATTCTTCGGCAACATCGTAGTCGGCCTCGTAGGTGGCCACGAGCGCATCGATGTCGGCCTCGTCAACCGCATCAACGACGGCAACAAGATCATTGACGCCCCAGGTGTTGACGGAGACACCCAGTTTGCGTTCAGCTTCGGTCTTGTCCCCTTCGGTGACCGCCACGTAGCGCATATTGTCACCGAAACGGACGACACGCATCTCATGTGTGGCTGCCCACCCTGCGGCGGCTCGTACCCACGAGGCGATGCGGGCAACCGTTGCCGAGTGCGAGGCATGCCCGACAACGGTAGTGCGCGCCACGCCAAGACGAGTGAGGATATAGGCATACTCTCGGTCACCGTGAGCAGCCTGATTAAGATTCATGAAGTCCATGTCAATGCTGTCCCAAGGGATTTCAACATTGGCTTGGGTGGCCAAGTGAAGTAGCGGCTTGGACAGAACTTCCAGCCCACGAATCCACATTTTTGCGGGGCTGAAGGTATGCATCCAGGAAATCACGCCAAGCACGTTGTCGTTGGCTGAAGCATCCAACATGGCGCGTCGAATGGAGTCGGAGTCTTTAAGAACAGGTTTCCAGACGATAGGTGCCGGGATCACACCTGAGTCGTTGAGAAGTCGAACAACCTCTTGGGATTGAGAGGCAACCATTGCTAGGGTTTCTTCGCCGTAAAGGTCTTGGCTGCCGGTGTAGAACCAGATTTCGCGGCCCTGGTAGAAGCTGGACATTAGTTGGTCTCCTCGCTGGTGGTGTTTTGTCCGTAGACGTTTTGGTAGCGGGCGTAGAGGCTGTCGATCTTGTCTTGAGGGATGGGAATGATGTCGCCGCCTTGGCGGGCGATGTGGACGGTGCGTGCCACCTCTTCAACCATTGCTGCTGCTTTCACAGCGGCACGCGCGTCTTTGCCAATGGTGAATGGGCCGTGATTTTGCATGAGAACAGCGGGGCTGCGGGAGTCTTTGAGCGTGTCGACAATGCCACGACCAATGGAGTCATCACCGATGAGGGCAAAAGGACCCACGGGTACGTCACCGCCGAATTCGTCGCCCATCATGGTCAGTGCGCATGGGATGGCTTCGCCTCGTGCCGCCCATGCGGTGGCGTAGGTGGAATGCGTGTGGACAACGCCGCCAATATGCGGCATATGTGTGTAGACGTAGGCGTGGGCGGCGGTGTCGGAGGAAGGGCTTCCGTCGCCAAGGACGAGGCGCCCCTCAAGGTCGCAGACCACCATCGCTTCGGGGGTCAGGTCGTCGTAGGACACGCCTGAGGGTTTGATGACGAGGAGGTCTTGGCTGCCGTCGGCAGCGTGGCCTCGTACACGTTGAGAGACGTTGCCTGCCGTCCATACAACTAGGCCCCAACGTGGTAGTTCTGCATGGAGGGCGGCAACAATTTCGCGGGTGCGGTGTACTTGGGCGGCGAATGCGTCATCCCAAGTGGAGGGGTCACGGTGATCCATGAACGGTTCCTTCCCAGGCATCAGTACCTGCGGGAATATATGGACAGAGGGTGTGCCGCGTCTTCACAGGCAACACAGTTATGTTAACGGTAACATTCGGGTGATGTCTAGCCTTTAACGCCACTAAATGCCAACGAAATCCTCACCACCTGCCACCATCACTGGGCAAGCAAGTCCTTGAGCCACGCCACCTGTTCGCGCCACTGGTATCCCTGCCCACCTTCATGTCCGTTATGGGGGTACACGCGAATTTGAGGACGTTCCATCTGCACGCCACTGCGCGACGCCCACCAGTTACGGGCAGCAAAGACCGTTGACGGTGGGCACACAGTATCCAGTAGTGCGGTGGAAAACAGTGCCGGAGCAGCGGCCCGCGCACCAAGCAATACTCCATCGAAGTACGACAGGGTTGACAACACCTGCTGCTCACGGCCACGGAAAACCGATAGGTAACGAACAATTTCCTGATAGGGGAAAGCATCAGTCATACCGACCGCGCGTTCAAAGTGGCACATAAACGGTACATCAGGCATGGCGGCGATCACACGGTGATTAAGTGCAGCGGCTGCTATGGTGAGCGCACCACCTTGGCTGATTCCCTGAACGGCGATACGCGATGCATCAACCTGCGGCAGGTTCGCCGCTGCCTCTACGCAGTGATGCGCATCGACGTATAAGCGACGATAGTAATGGGTATGTGGGTCTTCAATGCCGCGAGTCATATACCCTTGGTCGGCGCTGCCTCCACCGTGCGGATCCGCCGTATCGCCACCACTCCCCCAGGTTCCACCCTGTCCGCGTGTATCCATAAACAGATGAGCAAATCCGGCGCTGGCCCACTCAAGGTGTTCATGGGACAACCCCCTCCCGCCACCATAACCGTTGTACTGAACAACGGCAGGTAGCGGCTCTGTCGCGTTAGCAGGAACCGTTAACCATGCCCGTACCGCGTCACCCGCATAGCCAGGGAAGGTAACATCCCAGACCTTGACGGTCACCAGTGGATGCTCTGCTTCAACGACGCTTATTGCGTTGGCATCAAACGGATTTTCGGCGAGGGTTGCGGCCCAAAATTCATCAAGATCATGTGGCTCAGTCACCACTGGTCGATAGTTTTCAAGCTCACTGAGCTCCATATCAAAACGAGGCATCGGTCCTCACCTTAACGTCGTTGCATACTGGCGCACCAAGTCACAGCACACCATGGCTTTATTGCCGGAATCTGATCACATCGCTTCGATGCGTACAGGTGTGGTCAGGACCCGGCCTTCGTCGACAATCCTAGTGCCTTCCTCAAGGCGCACCATCAATTCGCCCATCCGATCTTCACTGGAATGACCAACCGACAGGCGTATTTCACCGCCTTCAACGATGCGCTGCATATTGACGCCAGTGAAAGAGAAACGATCGGCGTGGACAGTAAAGGTGACACGTGCGCTCTGCCCCGCTTCAAGTGGCACGCGCGTAAAGCCAATAAGTTCCTTCAATGGTCGCACCACCTCGGCCCACGGGTCACTTGCATAGAGTTGGACCACTTCAACACCGGCCCTAGTGCCTGTATTGCGCACCGTCACTGCATATTCCACCGTGCCGTCAAGTGGCATGGTCTCCGCGGAGATCGCCGCGTCACAATACTCGAACGTGGTGTAGGACAGGCCATGCCCGAATGGGTAGAGCGGACGCGGGTCAATATTAGAAATACCCTCCGACTCCCACCCCAACGGCGGCGCCAAATAGGTACCTGGCTGCCCACCGGGCGTATTGGGCAACGCAATGGGCAGACGGCCACTGGGGTTCATTGCACCCGACAGCACGTCGGCAATAGCCGAGGCCCCTTCCACACCAGGCATAAAGGACTGCACAATCGCTGCGCAACGATCCGCATAACGACCAAGTGCGTAGGGGCGTCCCGTCACAAGGAGAAGGATCGTTGGCCGACCCGTATCAAGTACCGCTTCCAGCAGTTCTCCCTGCCGACCAGGCAGATCGAGGTCAGCGACGTCGCAGCCCTCCCCAGACGTACCGCCGCCGAACATCCCAGCAATATCCCCCAAAACAAGCAGCGCAATGTCAGCATTTCGGGCAGCCTCGACCGCCTCGGCAATTTCGCTATCGCTACCCGCCATGAAACCCGTGCCGCGCGTAAAGGTCATCTCAGCATCACTGATAGCGGGTAACATCTGTGGCAACGTCGCAATGTCGAGTCCGAGACCCTTCTCGGGGTAACGGGTCAGCACGTGGTTGGGGAAGGCATAGCAGCCCATAAAGGCGCGAGGCTCCTGCCAAACCGGGCCAATAACCGCAACCTTTTGGGTGCGGCACAACGGGAGAATACCGTCATTTTTCACCAGCACAATACTTTCGCGTGCCATACGTGCAGCTACATCACGGTTTTCTGGCGAATCCAAGTCACGGTGTGCATCTGCCGTCGGTTCCCAATCCTCGTCGAGCAGACCAAGCGCGGCCTTTTGCAGAAGCAGGCGACGCACGGCAGTGGTGATCTCCTCTTCTGTGACCAGGCCACGTGCAACAGCTTCGGGCAGGTGCGCATAGCAGGTTGTTTCAGGCAGCTCAACATCGAGACCAGCACGCAAGGCCTTTGCTGCCGCTTCAGCACCGTCTTTAGCCACGCGATGCATCTTTTCTAGGAAGCGAACCGACCAGTAGTCCGAGACAACGGTGCCACTAAAGCCCCATCGCTCACGCAGTACCTCGGTCAGAAGGTAGCGGGAGATTCCAGCGGGCACGCCGTCGATATCCGAGTAGGAATTCATGACCGAGGCGACACCGCCTTCGCGAACCGCCATTTCGAAGGGCGGTAGCATGACGTCTTCAAGTTCGCGCCTGCCCATCGACACTGGGGCATGGTTGCGGCCACCTCGCGAAGCCGGATAGGCCACGAAATGCTTCAGGGTGGCCATCACTCCAGCTGATTGCAACCCTTTGACATAGGCGGTGCCCAAGCTACCAACAAGGTAAGGGTCTTCTCCGCAGGTTTCTTCGACACGTCCCCAGCGATAGTCACGCACCACATCCAGTAGTGGCGACAATCCCTGATGTCCACCAACCGCCTTGATGTCGCTACCTATACGTGCCGCCATTTCTTCAACGAGTTCAGGATTCCATGTGGCACCCCATGCGATAGCCGCTGGATAGACGGTGGCTCGGTACGCGGTAAAACCGGTGAGACACTCTTCATGGACGATGGCAGGTAAGCCAAATGCATTAAGACGGCGCACTTCACGCTGCTTCTCGACGAGGCGCCGCGCACCTTCTGCCACTTCAAGGGGTTCGGTGCCCCACATGCGGGTGAGATGCCCAAGGCCACCGCTGGCGCTTTCGTGCCATGACAGTTGGTCAACTGCGAAGGCGTTTTCCATGGGGGCAACCTCGGGGGCGACGGCGGCATGGTCTGCTTCCGATACTCCGTGTTCCTTCGTTTGAGGGTGTGTTGCCTGCAAACCGACAGGTGTGTCGTTGTCGCCAGGCGTCTCGTTCTTCGGTTGTGGTGCAGGCGCCACCTGGTCAGCGGGCCGATCCCAGTAGGAGGCAAGCTGATGAACTTTAGCGTGAAGGTCCATGACGGCGATAAGTGCATCAACGCGCTCTTCGTTGCTCAGCGCTGTATTGTGCCACGGTTTCATGTGAGTCTCCGATTATTACAGTTGTGGATGCGTGCCGCGCATATACACGGACGCCGTGTCCTTTGAGGCGCCCTCACCCCAGATTCCCAGTAGGCACCCTATGAAGCCACCGGCTGATTCCGTTGAGAGCCATTGAGCGTCGATGCTGTGACAGAAGCCGTGACCGATATGCGGGCCAACACCTAGCCGTAGCGTGAGGTCGTCAAGAGCGACCCACAGGTGCTGGTCATGTCCAGGTGTCGGTAGATGCAGTACCTCGTCGTTGCCTCCACGACGAATCCTCACCTGCACCGCCTCGTCAATCTTTTCGATACGAGCCCAGTTGTGGGCGTCCTGTACGATCCCAATGGCAGTGAGCGCTTCACTGAAATCGTCGGCTTGGACACTGATCGCGCAGTCCCATGATGCTGCGCGCACGCCTCGGAAACTGCGTTCTTCGCCGCACCACTGCACACCGACGGGCCGCAAGGCGCACTCGCGGAAAGCAGTGATGCTCGTCATCACTTCGTGCTGGTGCAGGCTCGTATGAGGCAGTGCCGCCACTGTGAGGCTGCGCTGGTAAGGATCGACGCCGCTACGGGTATCCACTGCCTCGGTAAGGTGCCCTACACCAGGGGCGATAACAGGCCAGTCCTCTTCCCATGTCACAGGTGCAAGGAAGGTTTCGCGACCCAGAAGGTGGCGACCTTGTCGTAGGCGCACACCAAGCATGACGGCCCACCATGTGCCATCTGGGCGCTGCACAAGGTCAGCATGTCCGACATTGTGGATTTGGCTGCGGCGCCCCAGGTTACGGTGACTGAAGATGGGGTTGCGTTTGCAGCCTTCCCATGGGCCTGTTACATGCTGCGCTCGCGCAATGGACACCGCATGTTCTTCAGCGGTACCACCTTCGGCACTCAGGAGGTAGTACCAATTGCCGCGCCGATAAATATGGGGCCCTTCGCTCCACACTGCACCTTCGACTGCGCCATGCCAGATCACCGTTTCCTCACCAATGAAAGTGGCCGTATCCAGGTCGACCGGGCGCGTCCATATTTCGGTTTGCTGCTCCCACAGGGGGTTGACGGCAAGGCGTGTACCAGTCCACCACACGGTGCCATCGCAGTCCTGAAAAATATCGGGGTCAATACCTCCCGCTCCTTCAAGGAAACGAGGAGGACTCCAGGGGCCCGAGGCGTCGGGGGCGCTCATGAGGAAGGAACGTTGCGTGTCTGCGACGACTGTTGTACACACCAGGACGAAACGTCCGTCAATATAGCGCAGTGTTGGGGCGAAGATTCCCTGCGATTCGTCACCTTTGTCAAGATCAAGGTGCTCGGCACTGCTCAGGGCATGTCCGCATAATTCCCAAGTGACCAGGTCTTTGCTTCGATGGATCGGCAGTCCGGGCAGCCATGTGAAGGTCGAGTTCACAAGGTAGGTGTACTCCCCCACTTGACATACCGATGGGTCTGGGTAGACGCCAGGAAGGATCGGGTTTCGCGCGCTCATCCTTTCACTGCTCCAGTTAGGCCACCAACGATACGCCTCTCGAAGAGAGAGAAGAAGACCAATGCAGGGATCATGGACAGCGAGGTAAAAGCGAGGACTCGCGCAGTATCAACAGAGTATTGCGAGGCGAAGGCCTGTACACCTAGCGGCAGGGTGAAGAGGTTTTCGTCGCCCAGGATAAATAGGGGCAACATGTAGGAGTTCCACGACCCTATGAAAGCAAGGATACCTGTGGTGATGACACCCGGTGCCGATAGTGGCAAGACGACCCGCCAGAAGAATCCCAGTCGGCCACATCCATCAAGGGCGCACGCTTCTTCGAGTTCTTTAGGTATGGTTCGCAAAAAAGGCACGAGGATAATCACCGTTGTCGGCAAGGCAAAGGCGATGCCTGGCAGGATGACACCAAGAAGGTTATTGGTCAGCCCCAGGTTTTTAATGAGGATATATAGCGGCGTGATAGCCACAGTCATGGGGAACATGAGACCTGCAGCGAAAAGGGAATACATAGCGTGGCGCCCTTTAAAGGGATAGCGCGCAATGACGAAGGACGCCATGATGCCCAGGATGACCACGCCAACAGTGGTGGCGGAGGCGGCGATGGTGGAGTTACCGACTTGGCGCCAAAAGATGGGGCTTGCGATCACTTCGGTGTAGTTCTCGATAACCCACGGTGACGGTAATCCTGCCGGATTAGCAGTGATCTGTGAGTTTGTGCGAAAGCCACCGATGATCACATAAGCAACAGGCGACAAAATCGCAATGATGGTGACAGCAGCAATGAAGTAGATGCCGGGATTACCCCAAGGCAATCCTTTATTTCGTGACTGTGCTGTGGTGCTCATCGGTCACCTCCAGTGAGTGCGCCTTCAGTGTCGCGGCGCAAGACGTAGCGTTGGTATGTCAGGGCAATAATCAGCGAAATAATGAAGACGACGACGGCAACAGCGTTCCCGTATCCGTAGTTTCCTGATAGGCGACCGTTGATCACCATGTATGTTGCCATCGTTGATGTGCCCGCCGTTGAGGCAATGTATTGCCCCCAGATGATGTAGACCAGGTCAAAGAGTTGCAGTGATCCAATGATGGATAAGAATGCCCACATGCGGATCGTTGGCCCAAGTAACGGCAGAGTGATACGGCGCTGTATCTGCCAGTAGGATGCGCCATCAACTTTTGCTGCCTCAATCAGCTCGTTGGGGATTCCTTGCATACCTGCGAGGAAAATAATCACTGCGAAACCCACGTATTTCCAGGTGAGGATCCCCATAAGGGTGATCATCGCGATCTTTGGGTCGGCAATCCAGTCGCTGGCAATAAACCCTAGGCCGATGTCAGACAGGAAACGGTTCACACCCCCACTGCTTTGAAGGAGGAGAGACCAAGCGGTACCTGCGATCACTTCAGAGATGACGTAGGGAATAAAGATGAGGACGCGTATGAGCGACTGGCCTTTCATTTGCTTATTCAGCAAAAGAGCAAGCAGCAGAGCTGCCGGTCCTTGGAGCAGTAATGACGAGACCAGAATGACGGCGTTGTGCCCTAAGACGTTATGAAACTCCGGGTCGGTCAGAATCGTCATGTAGTTTTTTAGGCCGACAAAGTCGGTGGGGACACCGTAGCCTTTCCAGCTGAAAAAGCCGTAATAGGCGGCCATTGCAACGGGCAGGATAACGAAGGTGACGAAAAGGAGGATCGCTGGGCCAGATAAGAGCGTGATCTCCAGGCGTTCACGCCTTCCGATCGGCGACTTTAGACGGCCGCGGCCGCGGGAACCTGTTGAGGCTCCCGCGGCCCCGGATCCCCCGTTGATGCTGTGCGCGGCAGCGCGCGAAACGGGGGTTGAGGTCATCTCAGGTCACTCCTTTGCGGCAGCGGCTTCGACTGCGGCGAGGATGCCTGCGGCATCCCCCTTACCGGCGAGCATGTCGACGACGCCGACGTTGAGCGCATTTCCAACATTTTGGCCCAGCAGCGTGTCGAGCCAGGTCGACACATAGGAGGCTTCGTTGTAGGCAGCGAGAATATCCTTCAAGGCCTCTTGGGTCACGACGTCTTGGGCTTCAACGTTGGCAGGGAGTGTTTCGTAGGCGTCAGCAAATTTGCGTTGGTATTCCGTTTGCATAAAGAAATTAAGGAAATCGACGCATTCCTTGGGAGCGTCCACGTGGCACGACCAACCGTCTACGCCGCCCATCATGGCGTTGGGGTCACCCTGACCGCCGTCAACGGCAGGGAAGGGGAACCAGCCAAGGTCAGCCAGTGGCTGCTTATCTGGTGTGAGGTCGGCGATCACGCCGACGTTCCATGCGCCCATGAGTTCCATGGCGGCCTGATGGTTGGCAATGAGGCCAGCAGAGGAGCCTGCACCTTGCTGTGCCGAGGTGGTGAGGAAGCCGGTGTTGAAGGGTTCGGTTGCAGCGAAGGATTGAAGGTCTTCTCCTGCTTTGAGCCAGCATTCGTCAGAGAAGTCGCCTGCCACTGAGCCTTCGGTGAAGACGTCCTTGCTGCATTCGCGCAGTGCAAAGAAGTAGTACCAGTGTGCTGCTGGCCAGGCGTCTTTTGCGCCAAGCGCAATAGGTTGAATACCTGCCGCCTTGAGTTTGTCGACGGCTGCCGACAGCTCGTCCATAGTGGTCGGGGTTTCGGTGATACCTGCTTGGGCGAAGAGGTCTTTGGAGTAGTAGATACCGCCGGGTAGTACCGACACGGGCATGCCGTAGATCTTGTCGTCGATAGTGAAAGCCGAGAAGGCTGCTTGATTGACAAGTGTCTTGGTGTTTTCGTCGATGAGGTTGGTAATGTCCATTACCTGGCCTGCTTCAACGACGTCACCAAGTTTTGCACCGCCGCGAGCAAAGAAAATATCGGGGGCGTCACCTGAATTGAGTGCCGTTTGAAGTTTGCCGTCCATTTCTTCGTTTTGGATGGCTTGGACTTCAATGGTGACATTGGGATTGGCCGCCATAAAGTCCGCTGCAGTTTGCTCCCAGTAGGCTTTGCCTTCTCCGGTGGTGGAGTTGTGCCAGAACTCAAGTGTGACGCTACCGGTAGCCGATTCGGTGTTACCTGCGCCACTACACGCAGCAAGGGCCAGCGTGGCGACAACTGCGGTGGCAGCTATGCCAGTTATGCGAGTCATTCGCTTCATCGTTGAATCCTCCGTCGCGGCGATTCGCTCCGGTCACCACTGACCGAAATCTTTCGCGAATCACCCTGAACATCATTTAGTTTAGATGCAAATATAATTCTGTCAAGCAGCAAAGATCACGATCTTATCTCGATTTAATCGCCTGAATTACCGAAATAATTTCGATAAAGTAGCAGGTATGGGAAGCCCGTCATCGAAAAACTCGGCATCACAAGGTCAGAAAATAACCTTGGCCCTGGTTGCTGAAGTCGCTGGCGTGTCAAAAGCGTCAGCCTCGAAAGCCCTTAATAACCGCAAAGACGTATCCGCCGATACACGACGCCGTGTGCAGGAAGCCTGCCAACGCCTCGGCTATCAACCGACAACGATGCGCACCCCCACCCATCCGCGTATTGCTCTGGTCGCCGACAACCTGTCCACCAGTTACACCCTTGAGGTCCTTAAAGGCGCTACCACAGAAGCGATGCGCCGTAATATCGCGCTGTATCTGAGCCACACCAGTATCGACGCATCTGACCTACCTGAAGGGCATCACCCGCTGAGCAAAGAGTGGATTACTCAGATCAAAGCTGAGGGGTATTTGGGTCTCATCACACTCACTTCGCGCCTAGAGGACGCCTTCGTCTCCCACTTACGCCGAGCAGGATTACCACATGTGGCGATTGATCCTGCGAGCACACCACCATTGGGAACCGCCTCGATTGGCGCAACAAATTGGAACGGCGGCAGAGAAGCAACCCAGCATCTCATCGACCTGGGACACCGCAAAATTGCCTTTATACACGGACCTCACACCTCCGTCCCTGCACGAGAACGGCATGAAGGTTACCTGTCGGCCATGCGCGGCAACCACCTCAACGTCGATCCTGCGTGGATTGTCGGTCACGATTTCAGTTACGAGGGCGGTTACCGGGCTGGTCTTGACCTCCTCGACCTTCCCGAGGCGGTGCGGCCGACCGCTGTTTTCGCCAGTAACGACATGGCCGCCTTTGGTGTCTACGAAGCCGCACGAGAACGTGGGATACATATCCCACACGACCTGTCCGTCGTCGGCTTCGACGACACCGATATGGCTCTGTGGGCGACACCGCGCCTTACCACCGTCCACCAACCGCTACTCAATATGGGTGCCGCCGCCGTGTCGACCTTGATTGACCTCGGCGGAAATAGTCCCGCAACACCGAGCCATCCGGTCCAACTTTCCACCCACCTCGTCGTGCGCGACTCCAGTGCTGCAGCGCCCGCCTGAGCTATCTGCACACCAGATATGCGGGGCGCAGCGGAACCACACAATCCGTGCACTATTAGCCTTTGGTTGCGCCTCCAGCTAAACCGGCAACAATATAGCGCTGAAGTGCAATGAAGATAAGCAGCACAGGCAGAGCAATTATCGTGGCAACAGCCATCAGATCATTCCAATTTGTCCCATATTGGCCAATCAGTCGATTCAGCGCCACCGTCAATGGCTGTACTTCTTGCTGGGTTGACAAGGTAAGGGCGAAGGTAAACTCCCCCCATGCCATAAGGAAAGCAAAGGATCCGATCATCACTACACCAGGTCGTATCGTTGGAATAATGATGCGGATAATCGTTTGTATCGTGCCCAAACCATCAAGTTTGGCGGCCTCTTCAACCTCGTAGGAAAATTGTTTGAAATACGGGCGCAGCAGGATCACCGCAAATGGCAGTGTGACAGAGACATCCGCCAAGATAATCGAAGGATAGGTATTGATCAGTTCCATTTGGCGGAACATCACGAACATGGGAATGGATATCGCGATGGCAGGCAGCAATTGAACCACCGTCAGTAACACCATCATTGATGTCGATATACCGTCACGAAAGCGAGCCACTGCGTATGACGTCGGCACAGCCACCACGAGAGTAACAACCAGCGCACCTAAGGCAATGACGAAGGAATTCCCCAAAGCAAGCCACACACCGTATTGGGGTGAAAATGCCGCAATATAAGAATCCCAGTAAAGCGTGCCGGGAAATAACTGAGGCGGCTGGGCAAAGATATCTGCCTTATTCTTCAGTGAAGTCGACACCATCCAATACATGGGGAATAAGTAGATCAGAGCAACGACCCATGCGATGGCAGATTTACTCCACGCAATTGCGCGTCGTTTCTTTTCTGCAGCACACAGCGGCAATGGACGAGGCGAGGATTTAGTTTTCACCTTCACGGTGGCCATCAGCGTTCCTCCCCTTTGAGTGAACGAACGTAGAACCATGACAGGACCAGAGGCAGCACAAGGGTAAGTGTCGAGGCAGCGGCACCATTACCGAATTCGAAGACTTTGAAGGTTTCGAGGTAGGTGTAGACCGGTAACGTCGTCGTTGCCGAAACTGGACCGCCTTTGGTCATGGTGTAGATCAGATCGAATACCTTGTAGGTATTGATGACCCCCAGTAGTAATACCGAGACAATCACCGGGCGCATCAAAGGCGATGTGATAGAGGTGAATTGTCGCCATGCCCCGGCTCCATCAACCTGCGCTGCTTCGTAGAGGCTGTCGTCGATGGTGTGCAAACCAGATAGCAGGAGCAACATATTGAAAGGAATGCCGACCCACAGATTCGCCGTGACAATAGCGATCATCGCTGTACTTGGACCTGTCAGCCATTGGATAGGTTGCTCAATCAGGCCAAGTTGGTTCAGAAAGTAGTTAAGAACGCCGTAGTCAGAGTCGAATATCCACTTAAAGATTGTGCCGGTGACCACTGGCGGCAATATCCACCCCACCAGCAATAGCGCGCGAATGACACCATTACCTGGGAATGGGCGACGGAAAAACAATGCCAGGGCGTAGCCGATGATGAACTGCAAGACGAGGCACGCAATGGTGAAAATGGCACTCAGACGCACGCCATTCCAAAAGTCGCCATCGGCAATGACCGCGGCATAGTTGTCCAGGCCGCGCGGCGAAAACTCCCCCGAGATCAAATTCGCGCCGTTGGCATCACTCATGGAAATCCACAGGTTATACACCAGAGGCGCAAGAAGAAAGATGACGATGTAGATAAGGGCTGGTGCAGCAAGGGCGAGGCCCAGGCCGCGAGCGCCTCGTTGCGCATACGCGGCCTGGGACCGACGACTCAGCGTTTTCACTGGTCAGACTCCAGCAACGGTGAGATTTCAGCTGCGGCCTTCTTAGCCGCTTCCTCCGGTGTGGCAACGCCGGTAAGCGCTTCTTGGATTGACACCTGAACTGCCTCGGAAACCTTGGCGTATTGCTTGCCGTAGGCACGTGCGTGGGCAACGTCCATCTGGTCTTCAAAGACTTTGAGGTTGGCATCTGAGGAGAGTTTGAGTTTGCCAGCCAAGTCAGGGCGAGCAGATAGCTGCCCCGATTCGTCACAGTAGATCTTTGCTCCTTCCGCGCTGGTGAGGAACTCGGCAAGTTTGACTGCGGCGTCGGCCTGTTTACCTTCCTGCATGACGACAACATTTTCGCCACCCAAGCCTGTGCCTGCTGCCTTACCTAGGGGCAGTGGTGCCACACCCCACTCAAAGCCAACGTCGGCAAGGTTTTGCAGTTCCCATGGACCATTGACCATCATGGCAACCTTGCCTGCGGTGAACTGGGTACGCGCATCTTCCTGAGAGTAGTTGGTCACGGCTGACGACACTGAGCCGTCGTCAATCAAAGACTTGAGATAAGCCAAGGCCTGTGCCCCAGATGTTTCATAGGTGTCGAGGTCCCCACCGGTTTGCCACACGAATGGCAGGACTTGGAACGTGCCCTGTTCATTCTTGACTGCCGATATTGCCAAACCCGTAACGTCACCGTTGGTCACAGCTTTAGCGGTGGCCTTCAGTTCGTCCCATGTCGTGGGCACTGTGACGCCTGCGGCTTCGAAAAGGCCTTTGTTGTAGTACAGGGCGAGGTTATTGGAGTTGAGCGGTAAGCCGTAGGTTTTGCCATCCATTTGTGTTGATGTCCACGGGCCAGGGTGGAATTGGTCGGCTTTGCTGCCTTGCGTATCCGTGAGGTCTTTGAGCAGGCCTAGTGCGGCGAAGTTCTGGTTGTCGACGACGTCTACGACGGCAAGATCTGGGACGGCACCGCCAACGCCACCTTGAACGATGGATTTTGCCAGGTCACCGTATGCGAATGACGTGCGTTTCACGTCGTAGGTGGGATTGGCTGCCTCGAATGCTGCTACAGCTGCTTCCATGGCGGTATTGGATACGCCTTGACCCAGGTAATCCCACATTTCAATGGTGATTTTCTCATCCGAGGTTGCCGCAGTTTCGTTACTATTTGACGCACCGCTTGAACATGCGGTAAGACCTAGTGCAATCACTGCTGCTAGGCCAACGAAGCGTCGGCTAGAGGGGGTGGTGAACATGTCCTACTCCTTTGTGGATCTGTGATGTCAGTGTTGGGAAGAAAGGTGTCGCTTAGAACGACACGGTGGCGCCGTCTCGGATAAGAACAGGAATTCTTTCCAGTGGCGCGTCGATGGTGATGCGCTGTCCGCCTTCCCAGGTGTGGCCTGTGACGGGGTCGCGCCACTGACTGCCGTTGGGAAGGTAGATGCTTGCTTGACGCGCCCCTGCCTCGGTGATTGGACATACGAGGAGGTCGGCGCCAAGGAGGTACTGGTTTTCCACTGTCCAGGCGATGGGGTCGTCTGGATAGTGGAGGAATAGTGGACGCATTGGGGGTATGCCGTCGGTGGCTGCTTCGTCCATCAGTGCGTCAATATAGGGGCGTAGTTTTTCTCGTAGGCGAATATGAGCTGCCGCGATCTCAAAGGCACGATCCCCGTAGGACCAGATTTCATTGGGGCCGCCTGGGCTGACCGAGCCTTCGGCTTCTCGAGGCTCACGGTGTCCGTGGAGTCGGAATAATGGGCAAAACGTGCCGAATTGGAACCATCGGATAAAGAGCTCTTGGTAGGCAACATCGGTGGGATCGCCTCCATGAAAGCCGCCGATATCTGAAGTCCACCATGGGATGCCGGAGATGGCAATACTTTGTCCAGCGCTTACCTGTGTCCGCAATGCCTCCCAGGTGGGGGCGATGTCGCCTGACCAGACGGCGGCGCCATAACGTGCTTGTCCTGCCCAAGCTGAGCGGCAGAGTAACACCGTTTCGGGGGTTCCTGCCTGGGCCATACCTTCAAAGAATCCCTTGGCGTTATCACGCGGGTAGGTGTTGTTGACGGCAAGTCCTGAACCAGCAAAATATGACAGGTTGGCGGGGTGTCCCGGGTTGAGTTCAGGCTCACATGCATCAAGCCAGAAGACACGTACCCCAAGGTCGTGGTAGTTTTCTTTAATTTTTTGCCAGACATACGCGCGAGCCTGTGGGTTGGTGGCGTCGTAGAAGGCAACGGGCATCGCAGTCGACATCCCTTTGTCCTTAAATTTTTGATGGAATTCAACGCCATTATGAGTGGCAACCAGATATCCGCGCTGCTGCATCTCATCGTAGTTTTCTGACAGCGGCGACACAGTTGGCCATACAGAGACCATTAGTCGGGTCCCCATCTGCTCCAATTCGGCCAACATTGCTGCGGGGTCAGGGTACTCATTGGGATCGAAACGGAAGTCCCCCATGGCTGGCCAGTGAATGAAGTCTGTGACGATCACCGACAGCGGCAGCCCCAGTTCGTGGTAGCGTCTGGCGACAGCTAGGAGTTCTTCTTGAGACATATAACGCAGACGAGACTGCCAAAAACCTGTTGCCCAGCGTGGGAGCACTGGAGCATGTCCAACGGCATCGGCATACCGCATCAGGATTTCACGAGGCGTGGGGGCCAGACAGAGCCAGTAGTCGATGATGTCGGTGCCATAGCCAACCCAGCGAGTGGAGTCGGTGGAAAACTCGACGCGTCCAACGGCGGGGTTATTCCACAACAGGCCGTAGCCGCGGTCGGATAAGACGAAGGGGATGGAGACTTCTCCATTGCGTTGAATGAGATCAAGGACCAGACCTTTGTGATTGAGGTGTCCATGGGAGTGCTGCCCGAGACCAAAGAGGCGTTCATCCGGTGTGGAGGCGAAGACTTGATGAACCTCGGTGCTACTACCCATTGGGTAGATCCCGTGGGCACCTGGCCACCAGAAATGTTCGGGCGCCTCGGCAAGTACGACCTGTTCATCACGAAGGAAGGAGAGCATCGTGCGCGGATTACCTGCACCCGCGTCAAGGTGGAGATCGACACCGATACGACCAGTGCGCATTCGTATGCGCGTATCGCTAGTTTCAATATTTGCACTGATTGAAGGCAACTGCTCAATGAGCGCGCCGTGATCAGGTTTGTCGAGGCTGTGGCGCGCCATACGCACGCGAACAGCATCGGCACCCCAGGTCTCTACGCGCATAACGTAGTGCTCATGCCTGGCCTCAAATCCGGTGGCAAAAGCCTGGACGTCCAGCATAAATGTGCCTCCTCACCCGTCGCGCATACGTATGCGCATTGCTAAACAAATATGTCCTGAACCTCGCTGCTCAGAACATCACGTTGCGCTTAGAATAAGCGAGACCCCTCACACTGTCAACGATGGTAGGACCATGAACATCAAAAAGCCCACAAGCCACGATGTTGCCCGCCTCGCCGGAGTGTCTCAAACCACGGTGTCCTACGTCATGAGCGGCCGCCGCGTCGTTGCACCTGAGACAGAAAACCGCGTCCTTCGCGCCATGGAAGAACTCGGATATCAGCCACACTCTGGTGCACGCGCCCTACGATCAAGCCGTTCGAATGTCTTGGGTGTCGTGGTTCCCTACCATGCCGGAGCCGACCCGGCTGCCCAGCACCACTTCCTTGTATCTCTGGCCAGTGTTGCCAGAGAAAGCGATTACGACATCCTCCTTCTTACGGCAGACGAAGGCGCGGCAGGTCTTCGTCGAGTAATTGACACAGCATTATGCGATGGCCTTTTCATTATGGAAGTCCTCGCCGACGATCCTCGTGCCCGCGTCTTAGTTGAATCCCAAACCCCCGCTGTCTTCATTGGCATACCTGGCGACATACAAGGCGTCATTGCTATTGATGCGGACTACGCCCAGGCAGCAGCGCAAGCTATCGAACACCTGGCCAATCGTGGGCACCACACGGTGACCTTCCTCGTTCCAGGACACCAATCGCTGGCGAACCTCAACTTTATTGAACGTTTTCGCCAGTCTACGCACCGGCGCGCACGAGAGCTGGGTGTGCAACTCAATGAATACCCCGTGAGTGTTTCCTACGAGCATATTTTGCGCCATCTTCATGACATTGACCCACGCAGTGGCGACGCACTGCTACTGGCCCCCATCGTGCCCGCCGACGACTGGTGTAACGCGCTTCGCAGCCGTGGTTTAGTGCCCGGTCAAGACGTGAGCCTTATTGCCTCCTCATGGGATGCTCAGCATTCCCACACCGTTGACCACCCATCTCATTTCGATATGCGCACCGATCAACTGACAAAACAAGCGATGCGACTGCTTCTTGATCGTATTAACTCTCAGCCTCCACGTCAGGCGCTCCACCAGCTCATCGAACCGACCTTCGTACCTGGCAGCACACTGATGCCAAAACGCTACTAACTGCTACTGCCTACCCGGCGTTTCAGAGGCATATACGCACCAACAGCGATGACGAGTGCAATGGCAGCGAAAGCACGGATCGTTCCGAAACCACCCAATGCACCATAGCGATCGATCACAGCACCAGCAACGAGATTCGACGTTGACATGCCGACAACCCACATCGCACCCTGGTGGGCCATACCTTCAGTCAAACGCGATGAAGGAACGATACGAAAAAGCATCTGATTAAGGTTGACAACGGTAGGCGCTTGGAATAGACCCGATATAAACATCACGGCACCAGCAGCCGCCATCGACGGCACCATTACGAGCGCAGAACATCCTAATGCGAGGGCCGCCAATCCAAGATAAAAACGCAGCAGAAGCGAACTGCGCCATTGTTTCATGCCATAAAGTACCGCAGCAATCATTGATGCCGCGGAGAAACAGGCTGTCACAACGCCAGCCCATTCTTGGACGCCTTGTTCACGCGCGAATGCCACTACAGCAATACCTGTGGTGCTTTGGAAGGCCCCGTAGAACACCTGAATTATTAGTAGCGCCACGAACGAGGCGGTCCACAGTCTGACAGTGGCTAATGCGTACCGAGGCGGTATTGGACGAGGCGATGCGCCCACCGGGTTGTCGTTGCCTGCTTGCGTCACCTCGATGGAGACAGCGGAGTCATTGGGCGCCTCGTTAATCCGCGCAGTAAGGGGAGGCGCGGCAGGGTTGGCCGCATCTGGAGACGGTGTATCGGTGACAACTGCACTTAAGGGCGGCGTAGCACAGGCAGCCGCACCTGGAGATGGTCCGCCTGGAAATACCTGTTCAGGCACCAAAACCCCAGCTGCATCAACCAATGCAATCGGCTCATATATTCGGTTTCCTAGCAGCAAATACAAACCGACGACGATCGCGCATGCAGAAAAGAGCAGCGGCGCAGTGGGCGCAACAAGGGTGGCCAAGACGGTGGCGATCGGCGTAGACAGTACCCACATACTTTCTTCAAGCACCGATGTCAGTGACAATGCGCTATTCATCATGCCGCCGCGCTCATATAAGGCCAGCGGCCATCGTGCACGCAGCAGAGCGCCAGATGGAACACTCACGCCCAGCATGAGAACGGCGACAATCAACACCCACAGTGGCGGCAATGCTGTCAGCACCCACGCCAAAAAGGCATGCGATATCAGCCAGAAGGCGGCGACCACCACGGCTACCCGACGCTGTCCCCATTTGTCGACCTGCCTGCCAATAATGGGGCCACATAATGCGCCCGATGCCGCCATCACCGCAGCAGCTAAGCCAGCGAGGCTATACGAACCGTACCCGTCGCGCACACCGATAAGGACCGCCATCGACACCATGCCGTACGGAAATTGCGCAATGACGCCACCAATAACAAAACGAGCCACATGCGGTGTCGTCAGGAGTTCTTGGTATATCTTCAGGCCAGCGCCAGCCATCGCAGTTAGCCTTGGGCGGCGAGTACCTGCGCGGCCTGCTTGGCTGCGCCAAGCGCCACATATTCACCAGCGGCCGGGAACTCCACGATGGCGTCAAGATGAGCCGATGCCAGTGCCCTCACTGCCGCCGATTTTGCACCACCACCAACAACAAGGACACGTTCCACGGGCACACCCAGATCACGCATTGCATCGAGGGCGTAGCACATAAGGTTCAATAGACCTTCCACGGTTGCTCGGGCAACATGGGCGCGGTCGCTATTGGCCAGGGTCATGCCATGCAACTCCGCTTTCGCCTCGGGCAAATTCGGCGTGCGTTCGCCCTCAAAGTAGGGGATGAGGGTGAGTCCTCCAGCGTCGGGCACGGATAATGCTGCCTCGTCGAAGGCTGCATAATCTAGACCGGTGACGGCCATCATGGCATCGATGATGCGGCTGGCGTTCAGCGTGCAGGCCAGCGGCAGCCAGTTCCCTGATGCGTCAGAAAAGCCGGTGACCAGTCCGGAAGGATCCTCAACGGGTGTTGCTGATACGGCAGCTACCACGCCCGAGGTTCCCAGCGACAAGAGCGCTGACCCCACCTGCAGGCCAACACCAAGTGCAGCGCCCGCATTGTCACCTGCGCCGGGACCGAGGATGATGTCGCCCCACCCTCGCGAAGCATCGCCTCGACCTGCCATCTCCCAGGGGGCCAGGATACGCGGCAGAATAATCGCCTCCGCCTCCGCCTGATCAATCCGTAGCGCGTCAGCGAGGATATCGCGACGGTATGCGTATGACGCTTGCCCATCTTTCGTGCAGCGCGCATGGTAACCCGTACCCGAGGCATCGGAGCGGTCTGTCACTAAGGCATCTAACGATGGAGCGCCCATGATTTTCCATGTGAGCCAATCGTGAGGCAGGCAGATGGCAGCGATACGTGCCGCATTATCTGGTTCATGCTCTGCCAGCCACCGCAATTTCGCGACGGTGAGCGATGCGACAGGAACAGAACCTGTGGTTGCGGCCCACCAGGCGGCACCTTTTTCGTTGACGAGGTCGGCTGCCGCACCTGCGCTGCGCGTATCGTTCCACAGCAGCGCCGGTCGTATCACTTCACCGTGCACATCGAGGCACACCATACCGTGTTGTTGGCCGCCAACAGATAGGGCGGCGACGTCATCGAGGCCACCTGCGTCGTCGACGGCGCGAAGAAACGCTTCCCACCACGCGTTGGGGTGCACTTCGGTGCCATCAGGGTGTGCAGCACGGCCGTGTCGCACGATGCTGCCAGTGGCAGGGTCCCAAATGACTACCTTGCAGGATTGGGTAGATGTGTCAACGCCAGCGACGTAGGGGCGTGTAGACATAATGGCTCCTGTGGTGTGCGGATTTTGTTGCAATAGTAGTGACACACCGCTTGTCGCCCACGTTGCATTGGCGGCTTATCAGGCGGCGTGGCGCGCGTGACAATGGTTGGGCACCGAGGTGAGTGCTCCTGCTGGATCCTCTGCTGGATTCCGCTGCTGGGAGCCTCACCTCGATGCCCACCGGATGACAAGGTCAGCCGATAAGGTGACGCATCGCCTGGTGGTAGAGCTCAACGAAGTGGTATTCGCGAGCACCTGCTGCATCAGCATCGAAGTCTTCGAAGGCACTGCGATCGGCGAGGAAGTCCTCCAAGCTTTCCCCGTCAGCCAGTGTCGGTTGGCACAGCTGATCAATGGATGCAGCTTTCATCAACTCTTGTGTGGCAGGATCTGCGCGGAAAGCGCGTGCCTTGTCAGCCAGCATGAGCCACATTTCGATATTGGCTCGCGCCGATTCCCACACGCCTTCCATACCTTCGGTGCGGCTGGGCTTGTAGTCGAAGTGGATAGGTCCGTCATAACGGGGGCCGCCACCGGGGAAACCGTTGACCAGCAGATCCACTGTAAAGAATGCGCTGGCAAGGTCGCCGTGCCCGAAAGCCTTGTCTTGGTCGTATTTGAGGCCCGATTGGCCGTTGAGGTCAATGTGGAAGAGTTTGCCACATTGGAGGGCTTGGGCGAGGGCGTGTGTGTAATTGAGGTTTGCCATCTGTTCGTGGCCGACCTCTGGGTTCAAGCCCACGACATCGCCGTTATCGAGCTGTGCGATCAGGGCCAATGCGTGCCCAACAGTTGGCAGGAAGATATCACCGCGAGGTTCATTAGGTTTGGGCTCTAAACCGATGCGCAGATCGTAGCCTTTGGCTTTAATGTAGGCCGCGACCGTGTCTAGGCCTTCCTTGTAGCGTTCGTGGGCGGCGTAGAGGTCTTTGGATGAGTCGTATTCGGCACCTTCACGCCCACCCCACATGACGAAGGTTTTTGCGCCAAGTTCAGCCGCGAGGTCAACGTTGCGCAGGACTTTACGTAGGCCGAAACGGCGAATTGAACGGTCATTATTGGTCAGGCCACCGTCTTTGAAAACGGGGTGGGTGAAGGTGTTGGTGGTGACCATTTCGATGACGAGGCCGTGAGCATCGGCCGCTTCTTTGACTTTCATGACCCGCTCGTGTCGCTCTGCGTCGCTGGCATGGAAGTCGAAGACGTCGTTGTCGTGGAAGGTGAAGCCCCACGCACCAAGTTCGGCGAGTTTTTCGGCGTATTCCCAGGGTTCAAGTGCTGGGCGGGTGGCCACACCGAAGGGGTCGACGGCTTGCCAACCAACGGTCCACAGGCCGAATGAGAATTTGTCTTCAGGGGTGGGGGTACGGGTCATGGTGTCCTCCGTTGGATAGGTGCTTAGGTCGTCATCGACGAGGCAAGAGTTGCCTTGTGTCGCACATTCATCGCCCGACACATTTAGTTGTGTATCTAAATTTATATCTGGGGTGCGGTAGAGTCAAGCCATGGCACAGAGTAGTTCCGGCAAGCATCCTCACTTAGATACCGGCTTGCCCTCCGCCCAACGGTCAGGCGTCCAGGCCCGCAGTCTGCGTGCAATGAATCTTTCGCTCGTCCTCAAAGAGGCGCTGGCCAACAGCGACACCGTCACCCGCGCTGCCATCGCACAACGCACAGGCATTACCCCGGCCACGGTCTCACGCCTCGTTGACGAACTCACCGCCTCTGGCCTCGTCAATGAATTACCTCCCATCGACGAAGGTACCCGCGGCAGGCCCGCCAACCGCCTCACTGCCCAAGGAAGTACCGCCATTGCCCTAGGATTAGAGGTCAACGTCTCTGGCCTGGGGGCACGCATGGTGGATCTGGGCGGCACTGTACTGGCAGAAGTCACCAAACAGGGCGACTACGCTGACTCAGATCCAACAGATACCATCACCGAACTGGCCCGCCTCGCCCACCACCTCCACACACAACATTGCACAGATAGCACACTCTTTATTGGCACTGGCCTGGCGTTACCAGGCCTTGTCTCCCACAATGCCCTCACTATCGCCCCTAACCTTGGTTGGCGAGATATCCCCTTTGACCAGCTCCTTGAACCCATGGGCACCCTACGTCCCACAGTCATTGCCAACGAAGCTGACCTCGCGGCATACGCGGTATCCTCCCCCAAGCCCGGTGTTCCCAGCGGCCCAGCATCCTTCGTTTTCGTCTCCGGCGAAGTCGGTGTTGGCGCCGGCATTATCATCGATCACAAGAGCATGTCCGGCGCACATGGCTGGTCGGGCGAAATTGGACATATCTGCACTGATCCGGCGGGCCCAGCCTGCTCCTGCGGAGCAAATGGTTGCCTCGAAGCTTTCCTTGGCCTACGTGCGTTAGCTGCACATGCTGGCCTTGAACGTGATGCCACTATCACCACCATTATCGAGGCAGCCACAGATGGATCGTCGCAGGCCCAACACGCACTTGAGCAAGGCGGTATTGCTCTGGGGCGCGCATTGGCTGCCACCATTAACCTGGTGGATCTACCACTGGTGATACTTGGTGGAAATCTGGCTGAACTTGAGGCACATATTGCCGCACCCGCACTGGCCGAAATGAAAGGCCGCACCCTGCAAGCACCATGGCAAACACCCACCATTGAGGTGCTGCCAGATTCAACATGGCTTGCCGTGACGGGCGCAGCCCACCGAGTATTTGATGCTCTAGTCAACAACCCTTTGGATTGGATCGAGTAAGAGCGACCAGCACCCCAGTGTTTCATACAGCTTTTGAATTATTCACCGCGTCACACAAATGCGGACAAGTCGATACAATCCCCCTATGAGCACCGACGACCGCGTTCGACCACGCCTCGTCGATGTCGCCAAGGCGGCTGGCGTATCCGTATCTACAGCGTCACGCGCATTGGGACGAGGCGGAGAACTAATCGCCGCCTCCACACGCGATCATGTTCGCGCTGTGGCACGAACCATGGGCTACCAGGCCAACCCCATTGCGCGTTCACTACGCTTGGCCACCGCAGGCGCCATTGGCATGGTGGTCCCCTCCATCTCTAATCCGTTTTACATTGAATTAGTCGAACAGGTCGAACACTGCCTTGCCGAACGAGGGCTTAACCTGCTGCTCTGCGACTCACGCATGTCGGTCATCAATGAAAATCGTCAGTTACGTTCCTTGGAATCGGGTGCCGTCGATGGGCTGCTCGTCGTTCCGCTTCACCAGACATACTCCACCCCAGCGGTCGAACGCACCGCAAGTATTGTCCCCACGGTCCAATTAGATCGTGGCGTCCACGACGCCTCAATCCCCACGATTGGCGTTGATGACCCCGACGGGATGGACACGGTTTTGCGCCACCTCCTTGAGCGAGGCGTGCGACGTATTGCGATGTTGGCCAATACCGGATCCGAGTTATCTTCCGATACGCGCGTCACTGCGACAGTTTCCTGCGCCGCACGCCTCGGCATTGAATTACGCGAAGAAGACTCCATCGAGTGCGCCTTTTCCGTTGAAGCCGGTGCCGCTGCCGTGCGCCGCATCCTCCAACGCGCCGACCTACCCGATGCAATTGTGTGCCTCAATGACTTGCTCGCAATCGGCGCCATCACTCAACTACGTCGCGCAAAGATTTCAGTACCTGACCAGGTCATGGTTACCGGATTCGACGACATACAGTTCGCTTCTCTGATGCACCCGTCAATCACCACCTTCCGCCAGCCCCTAGCCGATATCGCGCGCCACGGTGTTGAAATCCTCCTTGCGGACAAAAAATCGGAAGGCCATATCGTGGTGCCAGGCCATCTCGTAGTCCGCGAATCAACGTCCCCAATGCGTCGCGCATAACACGATTGCGGCTGCGTCACACTCACGTGTCACGCAGCCGCAATAAGGCATCCTGTCGGAAGCACAAGCCCTTCGATGGATCACCCGAACCAAAACCTATGGCACTCACTTGGCCACATGGTCTAGACCGAGTACTTGCCCAACAAGACGGTACTAATAGCGCCTTAATACGCTAAGCCCACCGGTTGAGGCGCCAAGGGAGCGAACTGAGGATTCACAACCTCGAACCCATTGGCCTTATACGCCTCATAGTCGAAGTTTTCGCACTCATCCCACCCGATGCGATGGTACTCATAAAAACCATCCCAATCCTCGTACCCGCTGCCTAACTGCGATTCAAGGAATGCATCCGCCATCGCCATCGCCAACCGCGGCCCGGTCCAAAAAGCACCCATGGCCAACAGATTCGCACCATTGGCAGCCGCCGCCCGACGTGCTGCCTGGAGGGATTCGGCGACCGCCGCATGGACATGCGGCACCTTCGATGCGGCAATATGGATCCCCATACCCGTCCCACAGAAGGCAAGTGCCCGTTCAAATTCGCCCTCGGCAATCTTGGCACCCAAGGCAAAACCCACACGGTGGTACATCGGAGCAGTCTCAATATCAGGTGTCAGGTCAGCTACGCGCCACCCTCGTTCCTCCAGATGCGCTTTCACCACTTCTTTCAGTGGGAAACCCGCAAAATCTGCGCCGACAACAACGTTTTTTCCTCGCAAAGTTTTCATGCCGTCTTCCTTCCAGGAATAAGTTCACGTATACGCTGACCAAGGTGCACCTCGTTCACTGTGATAACGAAGAGCAGCACACCACCCCAAATAAGTGGCCGGTAGAAATTAGAGATATCGGGGAACATATTCAAGCCCGATGACAACACCTGAAGCATGAGGATCGACAGGATGACACCCAACAGGCGTCCCTTACCGCCATTGGGATTGACTCCACCAAGCACAACGATCAAGACCGTCAGCAGCGTGTAGCTGGTGCCATAGTCTGCCTTGGCCGAATTGTAGTTGGCCAGCATCACGATACCCGCCAGCGCCGCAAGGACACCCGACATGACATAGGTGCGGATAAGCAAGGATGAGATCTGCATACCGGAGAAACGGGCTGCCGTTTCATTCGTTCCCAACATCAATATCTTCTTGCCAAAACCTGTCAGTGCCAAAATGGCACCAGCACCCAGGGCACAGACAATGAAGATTAGCAGCGCCACAGGTATCGTGCCGAAAAGGCGTGCCGCAAAAACCGTGCCGAAGGCTTCGGGCAGGCCGGATACCGGCTTGCCACCTGTCAACACAATGGCGATACCACCAAATAATTCAAGCGTGCCAAGAGTTGCCAAAATTGGTGGGATCTTCAATTTCGCAATTAACAACCCGTTAATGGCACCACATATCACACCAACAAGCAGTGCCGTACCCAGTGCAATGAGGACAGCCAGGAGTATCGAGCCTCCCGTCACATCAGCTGCAATAAAGCTACGCAGGAGCAGCGCTGTACAGATCGAGGTGACATTTGCAATGGCCACCACCGACAGGTCAATGCCGGCAGTAAACATGGTGACCATGACGCCCAGGGCCATCAACCCGAACTCTGGGAATTGAATCGCCATTGATGTCCATGTGCGTACCGAGAAAAACGGTCCAGGTCGCACCACAGCGAAAAAGGCAAGCAGACCAATAAGCACGAGGAAAAGTCGAGCGCTCCACGGATCGCGGGCAAGGAATGCACTGATGACATTCGGTTTGGTCGCACGTGTAGGTGCAGATGCAGGTGAAGTCATTGTCATACCCCTTTACGCTGCCGTAATCCGAAGTCCACGCGACCGCGCGACTTGCATGGCGGAAATACCGGTGCCGACGATAATGAGCAAGCCCAAGGCAAATCCTTGCCAGAAGGTGGAAATACCCGTAAGAATCATCGAGTTTTGCACGATAACAATCAGGGCCGTGCCAAGGATGACGCCCGTCAGAGAACCTGTACCCCCTGTGATGGCGGTGCCACCAAGCACAACAGCAGCAATCACCATCATTTCCATACCCAGGAGGTTCGTTGGATGCATCTGCCCCATGGAGCAGGTCCGCACAAGACCCGCAATGGCGGCAATCACACCAACGACCACGTATAACCAAAAACGAATGCGCTGGACTTTGAAGCCTGCGCGTTCAGCCGATGCAGCGTCGCCACCGATAGCGAAGATTCCCCGCCCAAACATTGTGCGCCTCGTAAGGAACCAAGCCGCAGCAACAACCGCCACAAACAGAAGGAAGCTGAGCGGCATCGTCGAACGTAAGCCCGAACTTGGGTTAGTCACCTCAAAAAGGGAGGCAGAGCCGAAGGCACTCATCGAGCTGGGAATATTGGGGATTTGCACCGAGTTCAGTGCACCCTGCATGACACCAGAAAAAACATTCGCCGTGCCCAAGGTGATAATCAGTGTCGGCACTGTGAGTCGAGAGGTGAAAATCCCGTTAAATGCCCCAAGAACGGCGCCGAAGGCAATCGCCATAAGGAAAGGAATAACTACCGGACCGTCATACCCCATATCAACTAACAAGCGTGTCGTCGCATACACCGCTAGCGAAGCCAAGGCAGGGAAAGACACATCGATCCCTCCTGAAACTATGACAAGGTGGGCGCCAACGGCGAAGATGCCGGGTACCACCATGGCATTGGCAATATCTACCAGGTTATTCGCAGTGAAAAACTGGCCGGAACGAGCTTGGATAATGACAGCCAACACAATGATGACAAGGAACACCCAGAACTCGTTGGCGCGAAATAGGCGTGTTCGCAGACGTTTCACATCCATGTCACGCCACTCCTTCTACGTCAGCAGCCATCATTTCGGCAAGTTCCTTTTCGCTGGTGGTGGCAGGGTCAATAGCACGATCGAGGCGACCGCCACGCATGATCAGTACACGGTTACAGTTGGTGAGGACCTCAGCAATGTCATCGGAGATCACGATCACCGCCATACCTTCTTTGGCTAGGCCTTGGAGGATCGAATTAATGGTGTACTTCGAACCAATATCGACACCGACTGTGGGGCCGTTCAAGATGAGGACATCAGGGTGAGTGGCCAGCCATTTCGCCAGGACCACTTTTTGTTGATTCCCACCGGACAGTGTGCTTACTGCATTGTCGGGGTCGGGGGTTGCCACCGAAAGCTTGTCCACCCACTGACGTTGTTCGGTAGCAATGGCCTCTCGATTGAGCGTGCCAAGGAAGCCGGCGAAAGAATCCAGTTCCGAAATGACAATATTGTCGCCAATGGAACGTTCAAGGAATAGACCTTCGGTCAGTCGGTCTTCAGGTACGTAGGCGATACCGGCAGCGATGGCGTCACGTATCGACGTGAGGTTAACCTGTTTGCCTTTGACTACGATGGTGCCGCTGTCGACTTTCATGGCGCCAAATAGGCTGAGGGCAAGTTCTGTACGGCCCGACCCCAAAAGGCCGGTAATACCGAGGATTTCGCCACTGCGTAGCTCGAAACTCACGTCCTCAAATACGCCATCCATTGTCAGTTTCGTGACTTCGAGGATCGGTTTTTCAGGGAGTTCGCCCACCTCAAAGTGTTCATCGTCGAAGTCTCGGCCAGTCATGTGGCGAGCGAAAGATTTGCGGTCAAGTTCAGCCGATGGGCAGGTGATGACCTTTTCGCCGCTACGAATAATGGTGAAGCGTTCGGAAATTTCAAAGACTTCTTCGAGTTTATGGCTGACAAAAAGGATGGCGATACCACGTTGTTGCAGTTGAAGAATGATGTCGAAGAGTGCGGCAACTTCGCGTTTTGTCAGCGCTGTTGTTGGCTCGTCCATAATGATGAGTTTTGCGTCGCTCATCAATGCGCGACAGATGGCGACAAGTTGTTTGTCAGCCACCGACAGTTCACCCACTTTTGCATCGAGGTCGACGTGGAAGCCAATTTTTGCGGCCGCTTCTTCGGCGATGGAACGGAAGCGTTTCCAGTTGACGAATTTACGTCCCTGGGCAACTTCGGTGCTCAGTGCAAGGTTTTCCATCACGGAAAGGTTGGGGAAGATGGCAAAGTCTTGGTAAATCACTTGGACACCTGCGGCAATTGCCTCGAGTGGTGTCAGTGAGGTCCACGTCTTTCCGCCGATGGTGATTTCTCCTTCATCAGCTTGGTAAACCCCCGATATGACCTTAATGAGGGTGGATTTTCCGGAGCCATTTTCACCTGCGAGGCAGTGGATTTCCCCGGGTGCAATGTCCAGATTGATGTCTTTGAGGGCGTGAACACCTTTAAAGGATTTAGAAACGTGTTTAACCGATATCAGTGGTGTGACCATGGAGCGCTTTCTCCTGGTTCTCAGGATGGATCGGAGCCTTGCGTGTGCGCCGTCTTGTCGAGGCGGCGGCTACCGCGTGGGACATGGTCCGCTAGTGCGCGGTGTGCGCCGTTTTGTCGAGGTGTGGGCACGTGTGGGGCGAACCGAATCAGGGCGGCAAGTAGAAGGGCAGTGCTCTGCCTGCCCGATACGGGCAGGCAGAGCGTGGGGTTTAGAAGCCGAAGCTGTCGACGTTGTCCTTGGTGATGGTGATCCAGCCATTACCTTCAAGGACCTTGGTGGAGCCTTCAGCGAACTTCATGGATTCGTAACCGGTGACACCCAGGTTGACACCATCTTCGATTGTCTCGCCGTTGAGGATCTTGGTCGCTAGCGCGCACATTGCGTAGCCGGCGTCAGCGGGATCCCACAGAGTCAGTGCGGACACCGAGCCGTCGACAAGGATCTGCTTGTTGGCGGCAGGCATACCGGTACCAGCCGTGAAGACCTTGCCTTTGAGACCAAGTTCTTCGATGGCGCGGGCAACGCCAGGGGCGTCGAAGGAGGAGGTGCCCATGATGCCCTTAAGTTCGGGGTATTTCTTCAGGAGCTCCTTGGCGACTTGGTAGGCTGTTTCGCCGTTATCCTGGGATTCGACGCGAGGCTCTGCTTCCAGCAGGGTCATATTTGGGTAGGCTTCTTTGGCGTGTGCGACGCCACCATCAGCCCATTCGTTGTGGGAAGCGTTGGTGACGTGGCCAACCATGGTGGTGTACACGCCTTCTTCGCCCATTGCTGTGGCGAGGTTGTCCATAATGAAGGCGCCATAGGCGGTGTTATTGAAGGCTTCGATGTCGTATATCGTGTTCTCTTGGGAGGCGCCTTCGTGGGTGACCACGACGATACCTGCGTCCATGGCTTCCTTGAGGACGGGTTCCAGTGCGCCTGGGTCAACGGGTACGACGCCGATGGCGTCAACACCTTGAGCAATGAGGTCTTGGATGACCTGTGCCTGCATGGTGGCGTCGGTTTCAGCTGGACCCTTTTGGTATACGTTGAGGCCTGTTTCTTCTGCGTAGCGCTTGACGCCTTCTTCCATGCGGACGAACCAGGGGTTGGTGGCGTCCTTGGGGACGATAGCGATGGTGTAGTTCTTGTCGCTGCTGCCCTGCGTTGTGGTGGTTGCGGTGTCGGTGGTGGTACCACCGGATGAACATGCGGATAGTGCCAGACCAACCGCTGCAGTGAGAACGATTGCACTGCTGGCTAGGCTACGTGACTTCATGGATTATCTCCCTGTACACATCGACGTTGATGGATGGTCAACGAGTGGCGCATATGCGCAGGTGGCACATGCATCCTAAGGTCGGCGAATACGATGTCCTGCGTTGGATTCGCACTCCGCGACGCACCGTCGTTAGCGCACCGCAGCTGCCGATCAACTTCGTTAACACCGACACTACAACACTTTGTGCTCATTGCGTCTCACAACTACGCGATGGTTATGCAATCGTTACCATTGGCGTGCGAAACAACAGAGCGCACACCCCACCACTGCCTCGACAATCAGCGCGCAGCCTCACCTATTGGCGCGCTTGCTGCCATTGCGCAAAGGTTGCACCATCGGGGTAAGACAGCTGCGTTCCGCGTGCCGTCACCGAATATGCTGCATAGGCATTAGCCTGACGGAGCGCTTGTTTGAGGCTGTCGCCGCGCGCATAACAGTGCGCAAAACACCCAATAAAGGCATCCCCGGCGCCGCTGGTATCAACAGCATCCACCGACACCGATTCGACGAAGATCTGATCAACGTCGCACCCATTTTCGGAGCGGCTCAGGCACATCACACCGCGTTTGCCCATAGTCACGATGACATGTCGACAACCCCGATCAAGAAGTGTCGTGGCGGCAGCGCGTACCTCATCGTCGGTTTCCACAGGCATGGATGTCAGCAGTGCCAATTCTGTTTCATTGGGCACCAAGAATTCACATTTTGATAGCCGTTCCACGTCAAGGGCAGCATTGGCAGGTGCTGGGTTAAGCAGGACCGGCACACCCAGTTCGTAGCCAAGATCAATGGCCGCATGAGTGGTATCCATGTCGATTTCCAGTTGAAGGACAAGGAGTCGGCACTCCGCAATGGCCGGTGCCGCCTGACGAAGATCCTCAGGCTTGAGACCCGCATTTGCCCCTTTAACGATAATGATGCTGTTATGCGCCTCAGGGTCGACAAATATCGGGGCAACGCCTGAGGTCCCGGGCACCTGTTTCACATAGTCTGTCGAGATGCCATTTGCCTTGTAATTGTCCAGGGTCATTGTTGCGAATGCGTCATCGCCTACGCAGGTGACCATCAGCACCTCAGAGCCGAGGCGTGCGGCAGCAACCGCTTGGTTCGAGCCTTTACCGCCGCAACCAATCGCAAAATCAGGTGCTTCAATTGTTTCGCCTTCAACAGGCATACGCGTGATATACGTGATGAGATCAACGTTATTTGATCCGACGACTGCAATATCCATAGATGCCACGCTCCCTTGCTGCGTTTCTGTTGGTACTCAAAGCGCCATCGCCTCGTACCCCATCACACTAACGCAACCGATTGCATTGCGCTGCAAGTCGACGATCGCATGTCGGATGGAGGCGATCGCAACTGCCGTGAAGTGACGCATGGGATGATGCGATCACGTATTTTCCTACTTGCTCAGCCAAGGCCCATCGAATACGGCGGTACGGTGGCACCTGCGATAGAGAAACTCTAGGCTTTACCTACGGGATACTTCGTGAGGCGAATGAAACATGTACTACTCAACGACTTACCTGTCTCCTCTGGGAGAACTCACACTTGGTAGTGATGGGGACCGACTCATTGGGCTGTGGTTAAAAGGCCAAAAACATTTCGGCGCCGCAGTACTGAAAGAACTTAGCCCAAACGATAATCTTCCGATCTTTTCCATTACACAAGAATGGCTAGAGCGCTACTTCGCTCACGAAAAACCTCATCCGTCTGAATTGCCGCTGCACCTCATCGGGACAGAGTTTCGACAACGGATATGGAGGCGTCTATGCCAGATACCCTATGGCTCAGTCATCACCTACGGGGCACTTGCCCGCGCAGTGGCATCCCAGAGTGGACGAATATCTATGTCCAGCCAGGCTGTAGGCGGCGCAGTGGCACATAATCCCATTTCCATCATTATCCCGTGTCACCGAGTTGTGGGGGCCAACGGCAGCCTTACTGGATACGCTGGCGGAATCGAAACGAAAATGCGCCTGTTGGCACATGAAGGTGCCGATCTGTCAGACCTCCATGTGCCTACAAAAGGTACAGCCCTTTGAACCCCTCGTGTTCACCATATTTACCAGCACCGGGAGGGGTCTGTTCTTAACGCAGAGCCTCCATGGCGCGCACCCCGTCAAGGACAGGAAGGTACGGAAGCGGCGAAATGCCTCGGTCAATGACGTAGCTTGTCAGCTGGTCACGTACCACAGCCACCAGATCTTCACTTTGCCACGGTTTGGCAATGTAATGATCCAGACCTGCCTGGTTGAGCGCCCGGATCGTGTCATCCTGATCTGCTTGACCGGTGACCAATACAGTGCGCACACCCTCAAAACGAGGATCCCCAGCAAGCTCAACAAGGAAATCGACACCGCTGCGGCCCGGCAAGCGATGATCTGACAGGACGAGCGCTAATTCGTCGCCATCGGCGAGCACCGACTCTAGGGCTGCCCACGCGTCATCAACATCTTCGGCTGTTTCCAAACGGATATGCGACCAGAAGGCTTCCAAATCGCGTTCTAGGGCGTCTCGCACCTCGGCTTCGTCTTCCAAAGACAGTATTGTCAAAGTCATCGTTGCACCTCCTGAGTCATTGATACCTCACCTGGACCTTTTTCGCCATTACTTTGAGACATGTAATTCTTTGCCAACACCTGATCTCCTTCAGTTCCCGAGGGCGGGGATCGACACCCGTATGCGCGTATCCCCAGGTGAAGAACAGATCGTCATCGACCCACCGATATCAGCGACAATCGAACGCGAAATCGACATCCCCATTCCCAAGCCGTAACGCACACGTCCAGCTTTTGTGGTGAAATGCGGTTCAAAAATTTTGTCAAGTAATTCTGTGGGGATACCGGGGCCATTGTCGTGTATCTCAACCACAACGTTATTCCCGACGGGCAAAACACTCGCCGTGATGGCTGGCGCATGGTCGCCTCTGGCTGGTCTGGGCAATGAAGCATCACCGGAGGCTTCGTCGGCACGCGTGCGCACATCTTCTGCTTCATCGTCCAAGGCCTCAGCAGCATTGACCAGCAGATTCGTCCACACCTGCTGCAATTTACCTGGATGAGCGCGCACAAGCGGCACATCAGCATAATCGCATTCAACTTCAATACCTCGCAGGCGATGTTTCGTCAGACGCAACACGTCATCGAGGCCTTCGCGTACATCCACCGGCCGCATCTCGTCAGCGTCAGGGCGCGCATAACCTTTCAGGGACTGCGTCAATTCAATGACTCGCTCCCCTGCTGCCAGCGCGGCGCGTAGAGAAGAGCCTGCCCGCGCCCCAGATTCAATGGCAGCAAGACGGTCCGCATTCTTTCCTTTAGCATAGTCCGCTGCCTGACGCGGATCGACGATACCGGCACGCACGAGGCGCCTGGCCAATTGTCGATCCCCCACGATCGGTACGAGGTCAGCTACCTGTTGACGTTCCACTGATGTCGAACGCGGCGTCGCCTCCAAGGCCGCCACCAGCGCCTGGCGCGAGGCCTCCAGCTGCGGTGAGGCTTCCAAGAGCGCTTTAATATCTTCCGCGAGGTGCTCGGCAGAACGGACCAGGGCGGTGACCGGGTTGTTGAGTTCGTGGGCAATACCCGCCGATAGTTCACCAAGCATCGCAAAACGTGTGCGTTCAACTAGCTCTTCGCGCGTGGCTTCAAGGGCAGCAAGGGTTTTGGCTAGCTGTACCCGCTCTTTTTCCAGATCTTCAGCAAGGGTCGCATTTTCGAGGTGCAGGTCCTCGGCGCGCATCAGGCGACGGGTCAGGGACTGGATCGTCAGCGCCGTCAATGTGCGTGACAGTTCAGGTTCTTCGTCAAGGGCCAGTTGCAACTGCTCATTGGTCAGTCGGACGACACGAGCCGGTGTGGTGGTGACGGAAGTGAAGAAGGCGTCCTCATTGCGTGCAAGCGACACCAGACCAATCAGAGGGCCGGAGGTGGCATGGTGTGCAAGTACTTCACCGCGCACAGAATCACGATGTAAACTCACGTGCCCCTCCAAAACCAGGTATACCGCCGACACTGGGCTGCCTTGACGGGTCAGTTCCGTTCCGGCAGGCACCACAAGGCGTGGCCTGCGGCCAATCACCCGTTCGACGCCTTCAAGGAGGTCGCGTACTACCTGTGTTTCAGATTTGTCGAGGCCTTCAAGCAGCGGACCTTGTACCGCCGTTTCTGGCGGTGGCCCAATCAGTTCAAGGATTTGTTCGGGGCTTCTGCCCTCTGCTTGCAGGTATTGGACCATCACCGAGTATGCCTGCCCCAGCAGTACCGGCACCGTCCATGGGCGCGTCACCACCGAGGCGAGTCGGCCCGACGACATGGCGACACTGAGGTCTGAGTGGGTCTCCTCAACGGTGACAACCAGCCACTTCGTGAACTCCAGTATTGGCAGTCCTGTGAGGCTTTCCAAAACCGGATCTATGTTACTGGTTGCGCTAGTGATCAGGCCGAGGACCACGTGATCGGCTGGCCCAAGGCTCGCATTGTAGTCGGCGATATCAGCGGCGTTGTCGATGTGGTCAAGGCAGAGATTTGGAAAGGCCTGAGCCATATCGCGAGTGAGTGCGCGGGCAATATCCTTCGAATCGTCACCAATGACGAGAACGTGGACAGCGCAGCCTGTCTTATGTCCGCCTCGTAGCGTGTAGGTCCGCCTCCATGCCTCTTCGGTGGCGCCGTTGGGGGTGGTAGAGGCATGCATTTACATCAGCCCCATGAGTTCCCAGGTCCAAGGGGCGAAGAAGGCCAGCAAGAGGACACCCACAACGCCGACAACAGTGCCAACGATTGCCATTTCCTTCGTGGGAGTTGTGCCCGTGGCGTAGGCGATGGCATTGGGTGGAGTGGAAATAGGCAGACACATACCCAACGAACAACCCAGGGCAAGGACAACCGCTGCCTCCATCGAGGAAGTGCCGATCGTCGTTGCCAAGCCAATGCCCATAGGCACAAGAAGGTTTGCCGAGGCGGAATGGGAAATGACGTTGGATACGACCCATCCGACAAGGGCAAGGACAAGGATGAGGAGTGCAGTGGGGACGGCACTCCATTGAATAGAGCCGATGAGCCAGACATCCAGGCCGGTGGCGCCAACGCCTGCGCCGAGTGCGATACCACCTGCCACTAGCCACAACACCGGCCAGTCAAGGGCCTTCACGTCGCCGCCATCCATGACGTTGAGGACGAGCAATGCAACGACCGGCAGGAAACCGACAGTGTTGGATGAGATGCCGTGGAGTGGTTCGGTCATCCACAGCGCCAAGGTAATGCCAGCCACGATGTAGAAAATCATCGGGTTACGGCCGGTTTCAAATTTTGCTGAGGTGTCAACAGTGAATTGTGCGTCCGCTGGAATGTATCGCCACACAATGAAGAACCAGGATACTGCCAGGGTAATGAGCATCATTGGCACTGCAGCAAGCATCCAGTCAAGGAACGACACTGTGATGCCGACATTTTCCAGTGCACCCAGAGCAATGGCATTAGGCGGGGTGCCTACAGGCGTACCCATACCTCCAACATTGGCGGCAACCGGGATTGACAGGGCGATACCGGTGCGTGCCTTCCCTTCGGGCAGAGCCATAATGACTGGCATCATGACGGCGAACATCGTGGCGGTTGTGGCCGTATTGGACATAAACATGCTCATGAGGGCGGTAATCAGCATGATGCCCATCAGTGTCATGCGGGGGCTGCCAAGAAAGGGACGAAGAAGCAGTGCTGAAAGCGCCCGGTCGACCTTGTATTTCGAAGCACCGTCAGCAAGCATAAAGCCACCGAGGAAAAGGATAATGACGGGGTTTGCCAAGGCTCCGAAGAAGGTGGTGGCTTTTGGTGCTTCTTCCGCAACCGGCAGGAGTGCTTGGTTGGAGATAAGGAGTACCTCAAGGAAGATCACCAGCACCGCGGTGGCAGCCAGGGGAATGGCTTCAGTGACCCACAGCATGATGGCCATAAGGAAGATGCCAAACATGCGCGTACCTGCCGCATCAAGGCCAGGTAGTTCGATAAATAGGCATGTGACCAGGGCTAGGACTGCGCCGATGCGTCCGATGAGTTTGGGCCAGGTGAGCCCTGTGATGCCAAGAGGACCCGCCCCCTTCTTTTGGTTACGGGTCGGCATATTTCTGCCGGAGACGTCAATCCTGGGGCGGCGAGTCGTTGCCATCAGAAGGTACCTCTGTCGTCAGTGAGTGGGATGCCTATGAGCGAATCTTACCTGTGAGACAGTCCACGATATGCGTTTCCAAGGTCCTATTCGCTGCATATACTTGCACATCGGGCCATGCGTTCTCGTGCGACGGCGATCGAGATGCCAAACGGTGATTAACCCGAACCTTAGGGACATAGCATCGCAGCACACTGCGGTATTGAGTGTTCTTATGGGGATTACTTGCACATGTGGCAAGTTTTTCGTCGTACAGTAGCCACTCAACACAGGGCACTTTTTCAGTACACCCACTTCATTCAACTTGACGCTTGAGTGCTTGCTCCCGTATTGTTACCAGGCACGCGCGAGTGGCGGAATAGGCAGACGCGCACGGTTCAGGTCCGTGTTCCAGTGATGGAGTGGGGGTTCAACTCCCCCCTCGCGCACCACACTCACCTCGGAGCCTTGTAGGTTCCGAGGTTTTTTGCTGCCGCAGCACATCTTGGCTGCATCCCACAACACTCGTTTTTCACTGCATCTTCGCATTTCATAGCGTTATCATGAATGTATGTCAATCCTTTAACATTCAGATTGAACGAATGGTCATTTTTCGCCTATCACTAACGATTAATAGTGATTTTTTGGCTCTATTTCAATGAAAAATGCGCATTTTCCCTTCATTGTATGAGGGCTATTCACACCTCCAGAAGAGTGCAATACTAGGCACAGGCGCCTCAACTTGTCAGATATCAGATGCCATAGGTGACATCGGAGAACAAATTGAGTACATACCCCTGTCCCAGACCCTCGCGACCCTTATTTTCAGTCCTTGGCATACTCGCACTAACGGTGACGAGTCTATCTACGCTGAGCATCGGCACCGCATACGCCAACGATCTTCCGACAGAGCCCCCCACTGTTGGCACCACTACTTCAGCCTCGCCCGACACCTCCACAGCTATCGACACTCCAGCCTCCCCAGCATCGACCGCCCCCGCAGCAGATGCTTCACCACCACATTCAGACACCGCAAGCACAGGAACAGGCAGCGCCTCAACCCCAGATACCCGTACGACTACTGCCGGAAATGACGTTGCTGCTGCAGGCGGCAGCGCGTCCTCTGGCTCGCCCAGCCCTGCGGCAAGCACAGAAAATCCCCCAGTTGCACAAAGCAATGCCCTCACGCTGACCCTTCGTCGCAGTGACGAGGCCGCCGATCCCACTCGTGCACATATTGGCGACCGCATTACCTTCACTGTGAGCTACACAAATAACACCTCCGCACCACTGACTGCCTACCCACGCACATCTAATCTCCGTGCCGCGGCAGTGGAAGGTTCCGTCGGAAACTGCCGGTGGGCAAATCTTGCTCCAGGAGCCACCAAAACCTGCGGGTCAGCGTGGATTGAAATTACCCCAGAACTGGCTGCAACTGGCACATTTATGCCGGAAATCGTCTTTGATGCCACCCGTGACCGTGCAGGCACAGACATTATCCAAGCAGGACTACGCGTCACCCTTGACGCACCCATCACACTGGTGAATACCCCTGCTCCGCCGCCAGAACTCGTTGAAGGCCGCGGCATCGTCCTAGCAACGCCCGGTGACGCAGGTTTTAGCTGTCACCGCATTCCCGCACTCACCACTGCACCTAATGGATGGCTACTGGCCGCCTGGGATGGGCGTCCAACGAACTGTGCTGACTCCCCTCAAGCAAATTCCATCGTTCAACGCATCTCGAAAGATGGAGGACGCACCTGGGAGCCAATACAGACCATTGCTGCAGGCAACACGGGAACGCCTCGACACGGATACTCAGACCCGTCCTACGTTGTCGACCGACAAACGGGCACCATCTTCCTCTTCTTTGTCAAGTCCTACGACGTGGGCCTGTGGCAATCAGCGGCAGGAGTGGATCCCTCGCAACGAAATGTCCTCCACGCTGCCGTTATGCACTCGACGAATAATGGTCAGACCTGGAGTGAGCCACAGGTCATTACCCAGGCTATTACCAACGATGTCAACACCTGGACCGCACGTTTTGCGGCCTCAGGTGAAGGTATTCAGAAACGCCATGCACCCCACGCTGGACGCCTGATTCAGCAGTACACCGTCAACGTTGGCGGCATTTTCAAAGCTGTATCTGTTTTCTCTGATGACCACGGTCAAACTTGGCAGGCCGGGCAGCCCTTTGGCGCTGGTATGGACGAAAATAAGGTCGTTGAACTTGCCGATGGACGTCTCATGGTCAATTCTCGGGCCTCATCCTATGGCGCTCCTGGCGTGAGTGCGCGCCGCGTCGCCATATCTGAAGACGGCGGCCAAAGCTATGGTGACGTGTATATTGACCACTCGTTGATTGACCCCAATAACAATGCGGCGATCATTCGCGCATTTCCCGAGGCCGACCCTGGTTCACTGAAATCCCACTTCCTTCTGTTTACGAATACAGCATCCACTTCGGGTCGTCAAAATGGCACTGTCAAACTGTCAATGGACGATGGCACAAGCTGGGCCAAGAGCAAGGTTTTCCGTACCGGTGGGATGCAATATTCCACGATCACACCCCTACCAACCGACACCGGCTCACTTGACTCAGGAACCTACGGCATCTTGTACGAACACCCCAGCAGCGGTATTTCCTTTATGAAAATCTCCCTGGACTGGCTCGGGGTACCCAAGGTTGCTGTTTCGGGTATAAGCCGCGACGTTGTCCGCGGCGGCAACTGGCTCACCTTCACCGTGACCAACACAGGTGCAAGCGCCTCGCCAGCAGGAACACTCACGCCGCAGCCAATACCTGGGTGGGAGTGGAATACCGCCTCCGTACCCGTCCCAGCATTGGAAGCAGGACAAAGCGCAGAGGTACTGGTCAAAGCTACGATCTCAAAGTACCAAAACGCTGCTTCTGTGCTGGTTAGCGGCACAGTTAGCCTTGAGGGCGACACAGAAAACTACACCGGCGGCTTCCGAGTGAATGCCACCTTGCAGCCCGGCCAGTTCGACGCCCACTGCAGCACCGACGTCACCCTTATTGCCCCTGAAACAATCCCTGCTGAAACCACCAATGAAAACGGGGCAGCGACAAATATGCTCAATGATGACCTTGGTAGTATTTGGCACACCCCCTGGGCGGGCCTTCCTTCACCTCTGCCATTGAGTTTCGATCTGTCGGTGCCCATGAGCAGCACGCTCGAGCAGTTGGAACTCATTGCACGTCCAAACGGTCTCAACGGTGTGATATCTTCTGCTGATATTGCCCTGGTGAGCGCAGGCGGCGTAGAAATCCTGGCCAGCAACGTCAATCCTGCTGATGGGCCTATTTCTCTGGCAGCTCTACACGGAAAGGTTGCCGATGGGCAGCGCGCGCACATTCGGGTGACGGTCAAGGCGACCCGAGGGGCGAATGCGGCAAATGAAAACCGTTTCGTTTCGTTGGCGAGGGCTTGCTTCCGCCTCGTTGATAATGCCCCCATCACTCACGACGAGATAAAGCCCGGAACACCTGCCGTGCAAATCCTTGACGCCAATGGGGCGCCGCTGGCTGTGTCAGTTCCACGTGGAACACAAGTGACCCTCGTTGCCCCTGCACCCCAAGGAGAATCAGTCGACTTCTGGGTCCATTCCGACCCGGTCAACGTTGGGCGAGGAGTTGGTACCTCCACCAATACCGCTCAGGTCAACTGGACTGTGCCAGAAGATTTTCCTCTTGGAGAACACCAGATTTTTGCGCGAGATGCAGGCAATAACGTCGTCGCATACCTACGTTTCAGTGTGACCGAGGCAGTGTCTCAACCAAGCGAGCCGACTGGCCCTTCCACCCCCGGGAACACGGGCAACACCTCCGGGAGCACAGGCAGCACCTCTGGGACCCACAGTCAGTCCCCATCAAAGGGTACGAAGGCTACGACCACTACACGTGCCTTGGCGCGCACGGGCACGCAGGCCTCCGCCATGTTGGCCGCAGGGGCAGCGCTCGCTGTAGTTGGCCTTAGCCTGGGTGCGACGCGCCGCCGCCGAGCCTAGCGCGCGCCTTAGCCCACAACAATCGGGCGACAAAATAAGCCCACAATGGCGGGTTGTCAGGATTTATCTTCTGACAACCCGCCATTGTTGGTAGGTGAGCTTTTTGTCTGTCTCCCGATTTTTCCCTGCAGAAAATATCTTTCGGTGCCGCTCCTGCGCCCAGTATCCACACTGTGATACACCAATTTTTGCCCAAAAATTACCGTTCTATTGACTCTCGCCTACCGAGGCGTCTTGCCGTAACCCTGCATTTTCGTCGCCTCCTGGCACTTTAGGCCGTTAATCCCAGGGCCAAGAGTCCCTAGTCACGGCATTAACAAACTTTTACCCTGTGGCTCTGTACCCATTAGGAGGCACCGTGCGAATCGGAGTACCCCAAGAAAGCGTCGACCAGCCCCTCGTCGCCGCAACCCCCGTCACCACCAAGGCATTGATCCGCCTCGGCTATGAGGTCTGTATCCAACGCGGCGCAGGCGAGCGCTCACACTTCCTTGACGCTGACTACGAAACGGCAGGCGCCCGCCTCGTCAATGAAACAGATGCGTGGGCCAGCGATATCGTCATCGCCCTCGATGCGCCCAGTGATGAACAGATCGCAATGATGCGCCCCGGCGCCTCGCTGATTACGCGTCTGGCACCAGCACGCAATGCTGAACTCCTGGACAAACTGCGCGCAGCCAATATCACTGCCCTTGCCCTGGACACTGTGCCGCGTATTTCCCGCGCGCAATCTATGGATGTCTTGTCATCTCAGGCCAATATTGCGGGCTATCGTGCCGTCATCGAAGCCGCCGCGCTTTTCGGACGCATGTTCACCGGCCAAATTACCGCTGCAGGCAAAATGCCGCCCGCAAAGGTTTACGTCATTGGTGCAGGCGTTGCGGGCCTTGCTGCCATTGGTACCGCAGCTGGTATGGGTGCACAAGTGTGGGCCTCCGACGTGCGACCCGAAGTTGCTGAACAGATAGCCTCCCTTGGTGCCACCCACGTGGCTCTCCCTACCGGCGAAGAAAAATCTTTAGACGGCTACGCAAAAGAACTCAGCCACGATATTGCCGCCGCCGCCAATGCGGTCCACGCCGCACAGGCAGCCCAGGCCGATATTGTCATCACCACCGCCTCAATCCCGGGCCGCACAGCGCCGATCCTCCTTGACGAGGCTGCCGTAGCCGGGATGAACGCAGGCTCCATTATCGTGGATATGGCGGCGGCAACCGGCGGTAACTGTGCGCTCACCGTACCCGGCGAAATCACCACCACTGCCAACGGTGTGCGCATCATTGGTCTGCCCGATCTGGCTGCTCTCCTGCCCACCCAGTCCTCTCAACTGTATGGACGCAACGTCGTCAGCCTCATCACACTGATGACACCCGACAAGGACGGGCAACTCACCCTTAATTTTGACGATGAAATCATCCGCAGCATCACCGTCACCTACGACGGTGGGATCCTGTGGCCACCACCACCTGTTCAGGTCAGTGCCCCCGTGGCCGAGCATCCTTCAGACAACAAAGGTGATGCCACACCTGTTGACACCGACGTGCGCAAAGAAGCCAGCGCGCAGGCACGCCAAACGCGTCGCATGTGGAGTTTCGTTGGTTTAGGTGCGGCAATCGCCGCCTTTTCGGGCCTTGTACTGGTAACGCCATCGGCAGCAACCAGCCACTACGTCGTGCTCATGTTGGCCATAATCCTTGGCTTCTACGTTATTTCGAATGTCACGCCAGCTCTACATACGCCACTGATGTCGGTCACGAATGCAATATCTGGCATTATCCTCATCGGTGCAATATCGCAGATTGGACATGAAAACCCGCTGATTGCAGGTGTCAGTTTTGTCGCAATCGTCTTGTCCACCATTAATATCGTCGGCGGTTTTGCGGTGACCCACCGTATGCTCGCCATGTTCACGAAGGACTGAGGCCGCCATGACGGAAATCCTCGCTCAGCCCGTTACCCTGTCCTATCTAGCCGCCGCCGCACTATTTGTGTTGGCCTGTTCTGGCCTGTCCAAACACCGCACAGCTGTTGCAGGTAATATCGCGGGTGCCCTTGGTATGGCAGTTGCCTGTGGCGCCGCAATCGCACTGGCTTTGGCTTCAGACCCCACCCACGGCATCGTGGCGACAGCGATCCTTATTGCCTTGGCCCTGTCCATTGGCGCAGTCATTGGTCTTGCCGCTGCCAAGCGCGTCGCCATGACTGGGATGCCGCAGCTTATTGCGATCCTTAACGGTCTGGTCGGTCTGGCAGCCGTACTAGTCAGCTACAACTCCTATATTGCCCCCGATGCATCCTCAGCTGCTCTTGGTCGCTTCCACTTGGGCGAAGTATTCCTTTCAGCCTTCGTTGGCGCGGTGACGTTCACCGGTTCGGTGGTTGCCGGAATGAAATTGGAAGGCCGTCTCCCAGGTCGCCCTCTCATGCTGCCTGGCCATAACTGGTGGAACCTTGGCGCGTTGGTTGCATCGGTTGTCCTTGGCGCAATCTTCGTGTCGGTGCCGGAAGGATCGTGGGCCTCGTGGCTGTGCCTCGTCGTGATGACGCTTATCGCCTGTGCTTTTGGGGTGCACCTTGTCCTTGCCATCGGTGGCGGCGATATGCCCGTGGTCGTGTCTATTATGAACTCTTATTCTGGGTGGGCGTCGGCCTTTACGGGGTTCCTCGTCAACAACGATCTGCTGATTATCACGGGCGCCTTGGTGGGTTCTTCAGGCGCCTACCTGTCTTACCTCATGTGTAAGGCAATGAACCGTTCCTTTATTTCGGTACTGTTGGGAGGCTTCGGCACTGACGCTACAACAGCTACTGCACCTGTGGGAGACGTTGACGGTGAAATCCGTGAGACATCACCTGGTCGCGTCGCGCGGATGCTGTCTGCCTCCAAGCGGGTCCTTATTGCGCCGGGCTACGGTATGGCCGTTGCCCAGGCTCAGTACCCTATCGCTTCCCTCGTTCAGCATCTGCGTAAGGCGGGTGTCGAGGTGGTTTTTGGGATTCACCCGGTGGCGGGCCGTCTACCTGGCCACATGAATGTCCTTCTTGCCGAGGCGAAAGTACCTTACGATATCGTGTTGGAAATGGACGAGGTGAACGACGATTTCGCTTCTGTCGACGTTGTGCTGGTCATTGGAGCCAACGACACAGTTAACCCTGCGGCTCAAGAACCTGGCTCACCTATTGCAGGTATGCCTGTGCTGCGCGTATGGGAAGCAGATAAGGTTGTCGTCTTTAAACGTTCTATGGCTGCAGGCTACGCCGGTGTCCAAAATCCCTTGTTCTTCAAGGAGAACACCACCATGCTCTTTGGCGATGCGAAAGATACCGTCGAAGCCATCGTCGCCAAGATGCCGTAGCAGCAAAATGGGCCTTCGCAGGTACCTCATTCAACAAACCCCTGCACGTCAATTGATCACCTAAGTCGATAAAATCGCGCCACTGCGTATTCCTCGCGAAGTCTCCCACCTCGTTCTATCTGCTATTGAAGACAGAGTTGCCGTGCCACGAAGTGCCACAGTTTTTTCCACAGGCGTCCAATCTTTGCGGCATTTTTGTCGTCACCAGTCCGTGTGGTCGATTGGGCTGCAACAAGGGCCATTTCTTCATTTACAAGCTCTTCGATGGCACGTTTCTGTGTGGGAGTGAGGCGCCGTTCAAGTGTGTCGATTCGGCGCTGAAGTTCCTCATCGGCTTGTATCGCTGCACGACGGAATGGTTTGACCCGGTAGGTGGTGTCGCGCCTGGCCAGAATCGACAGGTGGAGCACCGCATATATATTAAGCACAATGACGGCGACAGCTAAGGCGAACGCGATCCAGAAATACTCGTCGTTTCCCTCAGAGTAGAAGCTTGCAGCAAAGAATACGGACACCAAGAGCAACAGTGCCCAATAACCAACGGCCCCAGGAATCGCCCCCACGATGGTCATGACTTTTTCGACGCGTTGTTGCAGCCTGACGCTTCTCGCCATCGCAATGATGGACCCCCAGACGAAGACGGAACAAAGAGTCACCGGCAACAGCAATAAAATTGTTAGCCATACAGATCTCGCCCCTTGTGCTACAACAGCAAAACTGATGAACGCGACCGTGCTCCCCCAATATAGGAGTATCGGCCATAGCAAAGCCTTCTTGCCAGGTTGAGGGCTCTTGTCTGGATCCAGCTTTCCGAAATTGGGCAGGCTTTTGGCGACGCCGAGTTGCTTCCGATAGGCAAAAAATGCCCCCAATTCAGGGTTTTCCATCGTCATGCCAATGATGCACGTAATAATTGCTATCACCCACTGGCACACAAGGATCGCAGGCGACAGCGGGTACCCGGTGATGCTGCACTGGCACATAAGGATTTCCTCCGGCAGCGCACAACGATTATCCGCCCAAAGACCGACAAGAGTTCCTAGCAACCGTGAGCACCCGTTATCAAGAAACCATCCGACAGTGAGCAGGAATATCAGGGACAGGTGAGAAAATCCCAAGCACATACTTATTGCCTGCAACACGTTAAAACGACGGTAGCTGTCCTCAATTTGGGTATATTCGCGTTTGATGTCCTCAACGGACGCGATATTTGAAAACTTCTTGGGCGATACGACGACGATAGCAACAACCATCGCAACGATTATTCCTTGGACCTCAAGCACGTTAGTTTGCTTCAAGGCGAAGAAATCCCACATTTTCGGCAACATTTTTGCAAGCTCATCTGCTTGTGGTGACGCCCCATTCCTTGCCTGTTCAAACAAAAAGGTAAGAATGACAACCGTCACCGAAAGCATCAGAGCGACAACAGCCTCAGAAAATAAACCTACCCATAGTCGAGCTTTCGGTGACTGACTACCTTCTGGACCGGACGCAACACCATCGGGCGATGCCTGTTCCTCACCAACGCGCTCAACACTCCCTGCGGGCTGCGCCATATTTGCAGCGGCGTCATCGACACGCTGCGCTCCTGCGCGCGATGCCCCCGCATCGGATGCTTCCGCGCGGCGTACCTCATTGTCGTTTTGCGCACTGAGGCTTGGGGCCATTCCTATCGTGCAGGTGAATGTGATCGTTGGCCAACTGCCTAACCTGCGGCGCGGTATCTGAGCTGAACCCTCTTGAGAAACCTCTCTTTTTCTCATTGGCAGAAACTTCCTGATCAATCGCGTGTTGTGCTTTCTGCCAGCATAATTTGAAGGTGCGCGCCTTGGTGGGCATCTTGCAACGCAAAAATCGCAGCAGGCGTGAGAACCCTTCACCACACTGATTGTCACGGCTCCGCTGCGGCTACGCATCCCACTTTTAGAAGTAGCGCCTTAACGTTTGTGTCCACCGATTGGTTGACAATGTGGGAACAAGGGCGGCCATTGCGGTGGCGTATTTGGAGATACGTCTGGGCCGATGTCCGTACTTCCACAGCAGGTGATCCAGCGCAGAAGGTGTGGAGCCAGATTTCGTTTCAATCACCACAAGGTCATCACGCACCAAACGCACTGGTGCCTCGTATCGCGAACGTTGCCCCGCCTCGGCAAGCGGACCGGCAAGCTCCCACCACAGCCCCGTATCGACTGTCGCACGCCCTGCACCGTTGGGCATCAGCAGCGTCGTGCGGTGATAACCGCCGTTAAGCACCGGAGCAAGCTCCCACGCAAGGCGCCCACAACCCAAGGGTTCCAAGTGTTCTTCCACCCAGTTGCGTCGGGTACGGCTCAGGTAGCCAGCCTCGACCTCCGCGCAGTCAATGACGGTGCGTTCTTTTACGGTGCGCCCACGTGGCCCCCGGGTTTTGACCTCAAGGAACGACAACTCTGAATCAACATAACTGCGCATACGCACTTTGAATCGACGGCGCCTCGGGTGCGCTGTGTCATGGAAGGAATCAAGGTCCGCAGTATCGAAATAGACTGACCGATACCGCTGCTCTAGTGCGCCGTCAATCTCCAATATGCGGGTGCGCAAATCCAGGTGCGACATGATTTCAGGCAATTCAGCCGACGGGAGCGCGTATTTGCGGTCGACGCGGGTGAGCATCTCGGCCTGCGCGACCATGTCGTTCAGGCTAATGGTCTCTAGATTGTCCAGTGTGGTTGCTTCCGTTTGCCGCCGACGTTCCATTACTACGGTATCCATAGTCATTCCTTTCATTGCCGAGGCCTCACCTGCCCTGCTCTATGAGGGCAAGCTAGGCCGGGCACGAGGTTCAGGCAGCGTGCGCGTTACCGATTGTTTCGCTGCGGGTGCCGGCATTCAGTGGTGCCGCGTGTTTTGGTACTGCTGGCCGAGGGCGAAAGCGAACATCCACCAAAGTGAGGTCGTTCACCATGTCGACTTTGATGACTTTGACAGCGGTAATATCCGCGTTCAGACGTATGGCCAGGGTGTCACGCAGTTCTTCGGCATCCGTGATTGCTTGGTCAAGCTGAATTTGCTGCTGCATGGCATTGCCCATAAGGAGCTTAGAGTCAGCGACAGCAAGGGCGACGAGGATCAGACCAATGAGTCCCAGGACCATCACCGAAATTGAGGTGCTCATGCCCGTGATGAGACCCACCGACAGGGAAGCGAAGTAGTAAGCGATTTCGCGTTGGGTGATCTCATCAGAACGCAGACGAATAATCGACAGGACGCCGAATAGACCCAATCCAAGTCCGGCACCCACAGTGGAGTTTGCCAACACCATCGTAACGGCCAGTACGCCGACGTTGACTCCAAAGAATGCAGCGACAAGGTCTGAACGGCGATGTCTGGGGAAATAAATGCCAAGGACCAGAATGGACATGGCAACAAGATCAAGGCCGATAAGGGCCAATGTGGTGGTGGTCATTGTGGGACTCCTCAGGTTATTTTTCTTCCTGCCCACTATTTCGCCAAAGGAGTCTGTGAATGGCCTGTGGTCGCCTGCGGCCTTGCCTGTGAATGCGCATCCTTGGCGCGGGCGCACCCTAAGGAGCTGGTAGCTCTACTAGGTCTGAAGAGGGTATTCGATATATCGACTGGTTGACCCCGTATTCCCAGACCATGTACTCATCGGAGAGCATCCGGAAATCGCCTCCATCGTCGAATTGCACCAGCAATTGGCCAGTGTGGGTGTCATAGATTCCGTTACTGGTGATGAGGCGCGTGTCATCTGAGGTGGTCATCGCCTGGCCAATATCGCACATATCCTGCTCGCCTTCCAGCGTCACCCCGCGATACTGCAGAGGGCTGCAACCTGCGTCTGTTTGTGCCAGTGGAACAAAGGCGCCATGCGTAGCCTGGTCATACCAACGCAGCCGATAGTCTTCGCGCGTCGGTGTCACACCGTAGGTCAGTGCATATGGTCGCGAATAGTCGATAAAGTCAATGGCGGTGAATACGTCAATGGCGGTGCCTTGAACGCCAATCCATTCGACGCGCATCGCCTGAGGATCAGTCATGTCAACCAATCCCCACGCATCGGTGGACAACACAACCTCACGATACGAGGTTTCCTTTGGCGTGACATTAAAGGTAACGGGCGTTATTTCACCAATTTCGGTATTGAGCACGTATCGTGTGGCATAGTTTGCGCCGTCTAAAAGGAGGTAGCAGGTGCCGTCGATGATCAACGGAGGGTGGTCCGAAAGGTTCACCTGAGAGGCATTTGTCAGTACGGTCCACATTGGGGTTCGGTTGGCGGGTGTGCGCCACGCTGACAGTTGCGTAAAGTCTTGTGTCACCAAAATATCGCCGCATACGTACTGGCCAGAAACCGTGTGCTCATGCGGTTGGGTGTCGGAAAGTTGGCCGGTATTGATGTCGATCAGGCGGCCGCCAACCACGGCATAGCCTTGCCACAGGTTGGTTCGCCATCCTGATATATGGTACTCGTCAACAAAGGTCCATAGCGGTGTGACGGTGCCTGAGGAAAGGTCGTAGGCGTTGATAGTCTTATTGTCGTTTTCTTTGACAATGAGTGTGTCGCCGCTCAGAGCCACACTGGATTGGTCGAAAATCTCGAGGTTAGATAATGCTGAATTGCCGCTCAGCGGCTCAAGATCTTCGCGTGCATATTCCACGGCATAGTCGCCGTTTTTTGGCAGCAACCCTAGCGAGACTAAGAGATCTTCGGACCCACCTGATCCGAACCATGTCACCGTCATAGCAAGGACAGAAAACATCACGCCAAGCATTGCCCGTCCGCGGAGCTGTTTCGCTTGTCTTGTTGAGGGGTATCTATTTCTTCGGGGACTCTGTGCGCCACGCGACGTGGTTACTCGGCGTGATGTCGCTGCGCGTTGACGCCCAGCGTTGGGGCGTGGTGCAGATTGCCGCTGTGCGGGACGAGGCGCCTGCGCGGGCGAGGAGGATACGGGGCGTTGCGCTGCAGGTGTGGTGGCACGCTGCTGGGGTTTCGCGGCTCGTGGGGCACTAGGGGCGCTTCGTCCTGTCGGTACCGATGTGTGTGACGCTGGATTCGTCTGCTCAACGGGTAAGAAAGAAGGGGATGGATACTTGGTGGGAATATATGCCTCGTCAGCGGCATCATCGTCGACCAGCAGGTCCTGTTCAGAATCAAAATATGACGTATGCCCAAAGGGGGCAAAGGTAGGTTCATACGATGATTCGTCGTCATTCCTATAGGGACCAAAGGTGCTCATCGCGATCCAATCTCACTTATTCGCTGCCTTTAAGAGTGTACTTTGTGGCACCCGCAAAGCGTTACAGGTCAAGCGGCCATATCGTTACACGTGCACGTTATTGGGGGTGCCACGCGATGGGGTGGACAGGCAGTATCCCCACATGGTTTCTTGTGTCCCCTATGCAACAGCACTTCTTGTGGTCAACCCCTGATTCGCAGTTGCGACACGCCGATATGAGAGAGCAATTTTTTGTCAATTTTTGATCTACCAACAGTTTTGTCCACAGCTTGTGGACAAAACTTCTCAGTTTTTCCACACCTCACTCACCCCGAATACTCACTGTCGACGCGCAGGTATTTTGGCCTATTTTCTAGGCGCGCATTACATCGTCCCAGCCCTCACCAAAGACGTTCAAATTATTGAAATTTGACCTATCCACATGACATTGACACTACTTCCACAGTCCATCTTCTCTAGTGCCACTTTCGACGTGAGACACAACATCTTGGGGTCAATGACGAAATGCAACACAAGGTGTAGTGTTGTTCTAGTCGCCGGGCGGAGCACGCCCAAGCAAAATAACACCGATGTGATTACACGCCTGTCATTGGCGCTTTCACCGCCGATCAAGGAAGAGGTCGACCATGACGATCACCGTCTACTCCAAGCCCCGTTGCCCCCAGTGCGATGCCACCTACCGCGTGCTGGACAAGCAGGGTATCGCCTACACCTCGATCGACGTATCCGAAGACACTGTCGCACTCGACTACATCAAGGGCCTGGGATACCAGCAAGCACCCGTTGTTGTCGCCGGGGATGACCACTGGAGCGGCTTCCGCCCCGACCGTATCAAGGCTGCCATTACCGCAGTTGCGGCATCCTCATCATTGCGCGTCGCCCAAGCCTGAGTCGCAGCAAGACACACAAGGAAGGCGGCGACCCCTTCGGGATTTATTCCGCCGCACTTTGCGCACCCTAAGGAAAGGCACGAGGCGCCACAGCACCCCGCGTGGCACGCCATTCCGCCAGCAACGGCCTCGGCAATAGGACCCCTGCCCCGCAAGGGACAACACCGCCAACACAAGGCCCGCACCAACGCACGGCATGCACCGACATAGAAGGAGATCGCAATGGTTCACATCGTCTACTTCTCGTCGGCAACAGAAAATACACACCGCTTTATCACCAAAGTCGGCTACCCCGCGCAACGTATTCCCCTTCACGCCCACGACGAAGCCCTCCACGTTGATCAACCATACGTACTGGTCACCCCCACATATGGTGGCGGCACCGTCAAAGGGGCAGTTCCCAAACAAGTCATCCGTTTCCTTAATGATCCCGATAATCGCAAGTATTGCGTCGGTGTGATTTCATCAGGAAATACAAATTTCGGCGTGGCGTACTGCCTTGCCGGGGACATTATCGCCGCAAAATTAGGCGTCCCACACATGTATAAATACGAGCTCCTTGGCACCGCCGAGGATGTCTCCCGAGTTCGCGAAGGACTGAGCGAGTTTTGGCAGAAAACCTCACTGACACCGGCGTAGAGCCAGCACCCAGCCCCGACCTGGACTATCACGCGCTCAACGCCCAACTCAACCTCTACGATGCGCAGGGTCGCATCCAATTCGAGGCTGATCGAAAAGCCGCCCGCCAATACTTCCTCACTCACGTCAACCAAAACACTGTTTTCTTCCACGACCTCGAAGAAAAACTCGAATACCTGGTTACCGAGGGATACTACGAGAAACACGTCCTCGACCAGTACCGTTTCGACGACATTAAAGACCTTTACAAGCGCGCCTACGCACATAAATTCCGTTTCCCCACATTTTTGGGCGCTTTCAAGTACTACACCTCCTACACGCTGAAAACCTTTGACGGCACCCGCTACCTCGAACGCTTCGAAGATCGTGTCACCATGGTGGCCCTTTACCTGGCGCGTGGTGACGTCAGCCTGGCACAGATCCTCGTTGATGAAATGATGACTGGCCGTTTCCAGCCTGCAACCCCCACCTTCCTCAATGCAGGCAAAGCTGCGCGCGGCGAATTAGTCTCCTGCTTCCTGCTGCGCATCGAAGACAATATGGAGTCCATCGCCCGAGGCATCAATTCCGCTTTGCAGTTGTCTAAACGAGGCGGCGGCGTTGCCCTATCGCTGACAAACCTGCGCGAGGCGGGGGCGCCCATTAAGAAGATTCAGAACCAATCCAGTGGCGTCATCCCTGTAATGAAGCTCCTTGAAGATTCCTTCTCTTACGCGAATCAACTAGGTGCACGCCAAGGGGCCGGTGCCGTCTATCTGCACGCCCATCACCCCGACATCATGGCCTTCCTGGATACCAAGCGGGAAAATGCTGACGAAAAAATCCGCATTAAAACCCTGTCCCTGGGCGTCGTCATCCCCGACATCACCTTTGAATTGGCTCGCAATAACGAAGATATGTACCTCTTTAGTCCCTACGATGTGGAGCGAGTCTATGGGGTACCACTGTCAGAAATATCGGTGACCGAAAAGTACCGTGAAATGGTCAACGACGGTCGTATCCACAAGAAGAAGGTCAACGCCCGCCGTTTCTTCCAAACATTGGCTGAAATCCAATTTGAATCTGGTTACCCTTATATCGTCTTTGAGGACACGGTGAACCGCGCAAACCCCATTAAGGGTCGCATCACCATGTCGAATCTGTGCTCAGAGATCCTCCAGGTGTCAGAAGCGTCGACCTACAACCCCGACCTGTCGTATGCGAGCGTTGGCAAGGATATTTCTTGCAACCTTGGTTCCCTCAACGTTGCCAAAACGATGGATTCACCGAATTTCTCGCTAACAGTCGAAGCAGCTGTGCGCGCACTGACCGCAGTATCGGACCTATCTGATATTCAGTCCGTCCCATCGGTAGCGCGCGGCAACGCCATGAGTCATGCCATTGGCTTGGGGCAGATGAACCTCCACGGGTATCTTGCTCGTGAACATATCCACTATGGCAGCGAAGAAGCCCTTGACTTCACCAATATGTATTTTATGACGGTGGCCTATGAGTGCATTAAAGCCTCCTGCGCCATTGCCCGCGAGCGCGGTATCACCTTCGAAGGTTTTGAAGACTCGACTTACGCCTCTGGCGAGTACTTCGACAAGTACATTAACGGCACCTGGGAACCGCAAACCGAGCGCTGCCGCGAGCTGCTGGCTGCCTCGTCAATACGCGTTCCCACCACCGAGGATTGGCGTGCCCTCGCAGAGGACGTCAAGCGTTACGGCATGTATAACCAAAACCTTCAGGCCGTACCACCAACCGGGTCGATCAGCTACATCAATAACTCAACCTCGTCAATCCACCCCATCGTTTCACGTATTGAGATCCGAAAAGAAGGAAAAATTGGTCGCGTCTACTACCCGGCGCCCTATATGACCAATGAGAACCTGGAGTACTACCGCGATGCCTACGACATCGGACCCGAGGCAATTATCGATACCTACGCGGTGGCCACCCAGCACGTTGACCAGGGCCTGTCACTCACGTTGTTCTACCCCGACACAGTAACCACGCGTGACCTCAACAAATCCTATATTTACGCGTGGAAAAAGGGGATTAAGACGATGTATTACGTGCGCCTGCGCCAGATGGCGTTGGAAGGCACCGAAGTCGAAGGCTGCGTGTCCTGCATGCTGTAGGCACAGCGTGACGCTCACCCATCTGGTGTCCCCCGAACGGGCGCGTCACCTACTGCCACGGCACCCCTGCTGGTCCCAATCGGGGATAAGCAGGGGTTTAGCATCGGACGTTCAGGGGAGAATCAGGGCGATACCTCAATGCACTGGCACGAAAAAACGTCATAGGATAGAGACACAACAAAGAGATGTGGCCATCTCGGCCACGGACATTCTGGAGGAACCATGTCCAACCCATACGCTGCGTCACCAGAGAATACGCCTGAAGGTGCACCTAGCCAGAGCGCATCGTGGGCACCCGAGTCCGCGCCACAGCCTGCACAGCCCGCACAGCCCACATACGGCCAACCTGCGTATGGTCAGCCCGCCTACGCACCGGCTCCCGCCTACGCGGCAAACGGCGAGTACGTTGACGTCGCATCGCTGAAGTCCAATGCGACCGTGGCATTCGTGCTAGCCATCCTTGGTCTCATTGGCTTCCTTCCCCTCATTGGCTCCATCATTGGCTGGGTATGGGGCGGCAACATTGTGAAGAAGGCAGCTGCAGCAGGCGTGCCCGAAAGTGAAGTGTCCATGGCGAAATATGCCCGCATCATGGGCATGATTGGCACCATCCTTGCTGCCATCGGCATCGTCCTGATCGTCATCTTCTTCATTGTTGGCGTCCTTGCCATGATGAGCAACCCTGAGCTCATCAATTCCGTGAACTCCCTGTGATCACCGGAGGCTCACCTCACTTGGTGAGGGCAATAGTCGAATAACCCCATGCGTGTGGCTGTGTCAGTGCTTATCTGACGCAGCCACACTGTGTATCGGTCACATTCGCGTCGACTCTGTAGGTGCGCACGTGCCCTATGGCGCTAGTGTGCAATAGGCTTAACCCTATGACGCCTCGCCCCGACGACCGACCAACCCGACGCCGCAGTGGAACAGATGAAGAGCTGATTGGCGCACTGCGTCGACTTGATGGACGTACCTACGGTTCGTATAAATCCCTTATAGGTGACTGGGACTACGGCGATTTCTCACTGCATATTGACCACGTCCAAGCTGACCCTTATGCGCCACCGTCAACCGTGCGCATTTCCGCATCGCCGCAACGTATGGGTTTGCCTGCCGAGGCCCTGGCAAGTACCGATGCACGCATCGCCTGTGCGGACTTCCTTGCGCGTATCTTCGCAGAAGGCATCACACAGTTCCACAGTGGTGCCACGCTGAGGATCGCAAAAGCTGAACAGGAGATTTTGCAGCGCTCCAGTGCCATCGTGACCACTGATCGGGTCGAAATCCGCTTTCACGTACAACTACCCGCACGTGGGCGCACCATTATGGGTCACGCCGGCGCACAAATTTTCGACGAGGACATACCTGACCTTGCGCTCCATGTATTCGACTTCGTGTCCGACAGCGCACCGGTCACCCTTAAACGTCAGGCATTAATCGGCCACATCCACACTTACCTTGACTACCGTGCCCTACAAGAAGCACTTGTCGAATATCAGTGGGTGGCTTTCGTTGCAGATGGTTCAATACTTGCCCGCCGCAGCGGTATCAGCCAAGAACCACTAGAGGACGCTGTCCCCTTCACCTCACCTGAGTCGCTACGCGCCACCGTCACGCTACCTTACGCAGGTGAGGTGACCGGCATGGCACTGCCGCCTGGGGTAACGGTTATTGTTGGCGGAGGCTACCACGGCAAATCCACGCTGTTATCAGCGATCCAACGCGGCGTATACGCACATATTCCAGGCGACGGACGTGAACGGGTAGCCACCGTCGCCGCCGCAATGAAGGTCCGTGCCGCCGATGGACGCTCAGTCACTGGCGTTGATGTCTCGCCCTTTATCTCCCACTTGCCGACCGGAGCCGACACCACCCGTTTTTCAACACCAAACGCTTCCGGCTCCACCTCCCAAGCCGCTGCAATAGTCGAGGCCATCGACCTGGGTTGTCCCCTCCTCCTGCTTGACGAAGACACATCTGCAACGAATCTCCTGATACGCGATTCGCGAATGAGACAGCTTGTTGCCGCGCAGCGTGAACCCATTACACCCCTGGTTGATCGCGTCCGCTCTTTGGCAACTGAACGCAGCATTTCAACGATCATGGTGATGGGCGGCTCGGGCGACTACCTTGACTGCGCCGACCGTATCCTTATGCTTGACCACTACCGCTGCGTCGATGTCACCGATCAGGCACGCGAGGTGACGAAGCTTCTACCTCGCCCACTGCTGGACCTGCCTGCCCCTACCCCCGCCGCGCCTCGTATCCCGGTACGTTCTCGCGGTGGGACGCGGCAAAAGACGAAGGCCGTTGGTGTTGATGCGGTCCTCCTCGACAAACACACCGTGGATCTGAGCGATATCGAACAGATAGTTGACAGCGGACAGACGGAGGCAATTGCCTGGGCAATGCGCCTTGTCTTGGAACACTATGCGGATGCCCGCACGCCGTTACCGCAGCTGCTTGATCGCTTGGAACGCGCCTTCGCCTCGGAAGGTCTGGACACCCTGGTCAAGGCTGGAGCGCGATCGCATAGCGGTTCCTTGGTGCGACCGCGCCGAATTGATATTGGTGCCGCCGTTAACCGTTACCGTGCCCTGTCGTTGACTTAGGCCCACCGCCCCCAGAGGCGCAACCCAGCCAAGCGAACCTCGCAGGCAACGTCGGGACATTGACCCCCACCCCCAGGGGAGCAATCAGGGAGCACTCAGGGCAACCCCCAGTAGATGCGCGCGCTGTGTCAGGCAGATAGTGGAAATATGACCACAACACCTGTCGTACAGCTTCACAATGTCACCAAAATCTACGGCTCCGGCGAAACGCGGGTCACCGCCTTGGATAAAGTCAGTATCGACTTTTATCAGGGCGAGTTCACTGCCATCGTCGGCCCTTCAGGTTCAGGAAAGTCAACGATGCTTCATGCGTTGGCGGGCCTTGACACGATCACCTCAGGCGATGTCACCGTTGACGGAACACGCCTTGGCAGCCTTAATGACAACGCTCTCACCCAGTTGCGGCGTGACCGTATCGGCTTTGTTTTCCAAAGCTTTAACCTGGTCCCAACGCTTGACGCGAAAGCCAATATTGAATTACCGCTGCGTTTGGCCGGAAAGAAAGCGGACCAGCAGTGGCTTGGCACAATCGTGGAAATTCTGGGGATCGCCAACCGTCTGACGCACCGGCCACATGAGCTCTCCGGTGGTCAGCAGCAACGCGTCGCCGTTGCGCGCGCACTGATGTCACGACCTGCTGTGCTCGTGGCCGACGAACCAACCGGTAACCTCGATTCACAATCCTCAAAGGAGGTGCTCAGCCTACTCCGTTCCAGCGTGGACGAGCTTGGTCAAAGTGTCATCATGGTCACCCACGACTTGGGATGCGCTGTGACAGCCGACCGTGTCCTGGTCACGCGCGATGGCCGAATCGTTGGCGATATGCGGCACCCATCTGTTGATGTGCTGGCGGAGGCCCTGCGATGAATGAGCTGCTCAAGGCAAATATGCGCACCCATGCGCGACGCTACGTGGCAACTGGCCTTGCGGTTGCGATTTCCACGGCATTTATCATTGCCTGCTTAGGTATTGCCAATGCCCTTGTCGCATCGTTAACCGCATATGTGAAAGCCCGCTATGAGGGTGCCGCCGTAGTTGTCACCTACGACCAGGACGCCTTCAGGCAAACAGAGGAACTTCCTTCGCTTACCGAGTCGATATCTGCAATAGAAGGTGTGCCGGGTGTAAAGGCAGTATTACCTGAACGCTTCGGTTTTTTGGAACTATCAAAAGATGGTAAACGGCTGACCCGCAACGCCACGGCGCACTATGCTGAACCATTCCACCAAGTGTCGCTCGCCCAAGGCAAGCTCCCCTCCGCAGCAACGGATATCGTTCTTGACACCGGCAGTGCACAAACACTGTCTGTGGGGGTGGGTGACACCATAGATATCCCTGTGAGTACCGATGACGGTACCGTCGCGACGACTCAACTCACCGTCACTGGCATTAGTGCCGATTCAGGTCTTGGTATGGCATCGGTAGTGCTGACGACCGACGGTCTTACGCAGTATGCAGGCGCCAGCGAACCCCATTCGCTAGTGGTGTCCAATGGAGAAAAGGCACCCGGAATTGAGGCTCAAGAACAGCTTGCCTCAGATATCCGCAACGTCATTGGTTCTGATACGTCGTTGTCTGTGTCGACTGCCGCTGCCGCTCAGCAAGCAGATCTTGATCGTTCCCGGATGGATTCAGCCACGTTAACTGCCGCTTTGCTCATTTTTCCGGTGATTGCTGTTGCGGTGGCAGCCATCGTTGTGGCAACGACGTTCCAAGTGATTATCATGCAGCGCCGCCGCGAACTAGCCCTTTTGCGCGCTGTCGGGGCAACATCAGCACAGGTTCGCAGCCTTGTCATACGAGAAGCCTTCGTTGTGGGCGCCACCGCTTCTGCTCTCGGCATCCTTGGTGGTGGATTATTGACGGTCGTGGGGTTGTCGTATTTCGCCTCGACTAGTCCGCTCACGGCTTTGAGCGCGGTCTTTGCCCCTGCTTCAGCCATTGCGACCTGGGCTGCGGGGACCCTCATGACTCTTGCTATGGCATTGCGGCCAGCATTATCGGTGGCCCGGGTATCACCCATCGTTGCGCTGTCTCCAGTGGAAGCGGCATCGGTAACTGAACGCCGCCCACGCACCGTACTCCTTGTCGTTGCATCGGTGCTAGGTGGCCTCGCTACCGTGGCAATGATTTGGGCAGCTTTCTTCCAAGGATCCGACTCTGCGTCGTTCCTGATCGCCTTCTTTGGTGGCATTGTCGCCCTTGTGTGTGCCATGGTGCTCTGCACAGCTTTACTTCCCCGCCTCGCCCTTGGGCTTGGCTTACTTGGCCGCAGTGTGGTGACCCAGATGGCTCGTGAGAATGTCATGCGTTCGGCCCGCCGTAGTGGCGCAACTGCTGTCGCCATCACTATCGGCGTCACCCTCATCACCATGATGTCCGTGGGGGCAGCATCTATGGAAGCAACGCTCGTTGGTGAAGTGGATGCTCGTCGTCCCTTTGATCTGAGTGCTACACATACCGGCGCTGGGATGAGCGAAGAACTTGCTGCACAAATCGCACAGGTGGAAGGCGTCGAGGCAACGGTACCTATTCGCCGATCCACCGCTACGCTCAACTGGGAAGGACAAACCGAAGGTGATACCACCCAATGGGCAGTACTTGGCATGCCGGATCTGCAGTCGGTGGCGCATTCGCCAGTTACCTCTCTTGACGATGGTGTGGTAGAGCTCTTTGAGGCCAGTGTCAGCGATGGCGATGTGGTGACTCTATGTTCAGCAACTCATACCTGTATTGACCTTCGAGCAACAATTAACGAGAAGGCACCGTGGGGTAGTGCCAGCGTGTCAGCCCCAACCCTTGCTGCCCTTGATCCGCAGGCCGCTATAGGGGAGGTCATTATTAAGTTGGCAGATAATGTTGACCTTGACAAGGTCACAGCTGATATCAACGCCTTAGATCCGCAGCTATCTGTCTCAGGAACCGCTGCCGAACGCGCGATGTATAAAAAGATGATTAACGCCGTTTTGGCTACCGTCGTCGCGATGCTGGGGGTGTCTATCGTGGTGGCGCTCGTCGGGGTCACCAACACATTGTCGCTATCGGTCCATGAACGGACCCGCGAAAATGGGCTTCTGCGTGCTCTTGGCATGAAACGTGGTGCGATGCGGGCCATGCTTGCCGTTGAGGCACTACTTCTTGCGTTGGCTGGAACGATTGTCGGGGTGAGCCTGGGAACGGTTTTCGGAATTGCTGGTATCCACGCATTGCCGATCAGTGTGGGACAGACGATTATCGTATTCCCCTGGGTGAGCGTGGCCGTGATGGCCGCTGTGTCTGTCGTGGCTGCGCTGGTTGCTTCGTATCTGCCGGGCCGTCGTGCAGCGCGCACCAGTCCCGTGGAAGCACTCGCCACCGAGTAAGCCAGTGGTATGAATTCGCTCTTCACCTCCAAGAGGCAACGGCCCCAAGTGGTCCGTTGGGATAGCACCACCCCATAGGCGGCACTGCTATGGGTGACATTGGGTGAGGAACTGTGACTGTTCCTCACCCAATGCTTTACCCACTAAATCCACACCAGAGCAGCCTTTGTACAGCTCACAGCCCTTCTTTATGTCAATCGTTACCATCAGGGAACTTTACGTCATCATCATAAAAACATTGCTAATATTTTATTTATCGCAGAAAATAGTGAACAAGTGGTGGCCACCCATTCCGTTGTGGGCCATTGTCGCCTACACTCACAAGAGACAATGTGAGCGACCGCTCACAGCACTTCACCTCTGCTTCCATGGAAGGCCTCGACAATGACGACGATCATTAACGGAACGCCAGTCGTACAGGGTGTCGCATACGCTCCCGCAGTGTGGGTACGTCGACCCGAGCTCCCCACCTTTACCAGCGAAATTGTCCCAGAGGAGGATCGCGCCGAAGAAGTCGAACGCTTTACCGAATGCGCCCGTAAAGTTGCCGACAACCTTTACTCGCGTGCCTCACGTGCCCAAGGACAAGCAGCTGAAGTGCTCGTCATGACCGCATCTATGGCCACAGACCGCGGTTGGGTCAAGGATGTCACCAAACGCATTAACTCCGGCGTCCCCGCCATCCAAGCAGTGATCGCCGCAACCGACAAATTCGTCGCCGCCTTCGAAGCGGCAGGCGGCCTTATGGCTGAACGCACTACCGACCTTAAGGATGTTCGCGACCGCGTATTAGCCCACCTCCAAGGTGAACCAGAGCCGGGTATCCCCGACCTTGCCAGCCCCTATGTGCTTCTGGCTGACGACCTCACACCAGCTGACACCGCTGGCCTCGACCCTAAGGTCTGTGTCGCAATGGCCACCGAACTGGGTGGCCCTACCTCGCACACCTCAATTATCGCCCGCCAACTTGGCATCCCCTGCATCGTTGCCGTGCGACGCCTGTCTGAAATCGAGTCAGATGTGGCAGTCCTTGTCGACTCTCACGAAGGCACCCTCACCATTGGTGTTGACCCGGCGAAGGCGCGACGCCTCGTCGAAATTGACGCACAGCGCGCCGAACGAGTCCGCGCATGGAAGGGGCCCGCTCAGACAAGCGACGGGCATCGTGTTCAGCTCCTCGCCAATGTTGGTGATGGCGCGGCCGCGCGTTCAGCTGCCCAAGCGGGGCTTGCCGAGGGCGTGGGCCTTATGCGCACCGAGTTGGCCTTCCTTGACGCCCCCTTCGAACCGTCCATCCACGAGCAGGCACGTATTTATTCTGAAGTTTTCGCCGCATTCGATGGACATAAGGTCGTCGTACGAACCCTTGATGCTGGATCTGATAAGCCGGTTCCCTACGCCACCTTGGAAAACGAACCTAACCCAGCGCTGGGTGTGCGCGGTTTGCGTACCACCGGCCCCAACCCGGAGGTGCTTGACCACCAGGTTGACGCCCTTGTCCTTGCTGCTCAGCAAAACCCCACAACAGAAGTGTGGGTGATGGCTCCAATGGTGGCCACCGTTCCTGAAGCTGAATGGTTTGCTTCCTTGGTACACGAACGCGCCGAGGCCGCAGGCGTCACGCTGAAAGCTGGCATCATGGTGGAAGTTCCCGCAGTGGCAGTGATGGCCGAGAAATTCCTGCCTTTGATTGACTTCGTGTCACTAGGCACCAACGATCTGACTCAGTACACGATGGCTGCTGACCGCCTCTCCCCTGATCTTGCCGAATACTCCGACCCGTGGCAGCCTGCACCGCTGACCTTGATCAGTAAGGTGGCAGCCGAAGGTACTGCGACACAAACACCTGTTGGTGTCTGTGGCGAAGCAGCATCTGACCCCGTGTTGGCCTGTGTTTTGGTCGGTATGGGCGTGACCTCGCTGTCCATGGCTGCTGGCGCAATCCCCGGCGTTGGCGCCGCTCTTGGCCAAGTCAGCCTTGAACAGTGTCGCGCTGCCGCCGAAGCAGTACTTACTGCACGTGACGCGGGCGATGCTCGTAACCTCGCCCGCGAGGCTCTTGGCCTGTAACTGCGTCACGTCAGGGCAATATGACGAGCGCAAAAATGGCGGATTTTCAAGGCACTAATCCTTGAAAATCCGCCATTTCCTGTAGGTATCAACGTGCACACAGCGTGCGACACAACCTCCGTGCGCCAAAGCCGCCGTTCAGAAACGGCTACGCAGCGGCGCCTCGGAAAGGGCACGCAGCTGTTCCACCTCGATAATCCATGCGCCTGACATGCCCTCAGCGTCTGCGGCCTCACCCAGCAGATCAGCACCCGAAAGCACCAGGAGATCCCCGCCTGTGGTGCCAATACGGACCACTTCAACGCCTTCAGCATCCGCTGCCGCTTGAACGGCGGCCACCACCGCCTCGGGGACGGCAAGGAGTGCACGTGCCTGCGACTCGGAGAAAAGCGCGGTGAAATCATCAATCTGATCGCGGCCCACAATGCCTGACAGGTCGAAGGAACCACCCACGCCGAAACGCACAACCATATCGGTCAGAGCCTGCGCCAGGCCGCCATTCGAGAGGTCATGAGCTGCCCGCACCAGAGGTTTGCCGTCAGGGCCATCAACAGCGCTCAGTGCACGCACCACATTGCCCAATGCCACCTCGGCAGCGAAATCAACCTTCGGGGGAACCCCGCCCAGGTGTGCGTGGATAATACGTGCCCACGCAGAGCCGTCCAGTTCTTCGCGGGTCGTACCTAGCATCAGCACCGCAAGCCCCTCTTCAGTGAAACCTGAAGGATTAGCGCGGCGCACATCGTTCATCACGCCCAGCATGCCAACCACCGGCGTGGGGTTAATTGAAGAATCCGGCTCGCCTTTAACGGTGCCCGAAGAGTTATACAACGAGACATTTCCACCGGTTACCGGCACGCCCAGTTCGATACAGCCGTCAGCCAAGCCCGTCATGGCTGTGACCAGCTGCCACATGGCGTCGGTATCTTCAGGATTACCGAAATTCAAGCAGTCGGTGATAGCCAACGGTTCAGCACCAACAACAGCCACATTGCGGTAAGACTCGGCCAGGGCCTGTTGGGCACCAGCGTAAGGATCAAGTTTCGTGTACCAACCGTTGGCGTCGGTTGAAAGGGCAACACCAAGGCCGCTTTCTTCATCGACCCGCACCACACCGGCATCATCAGGTTGAGCAAGAGCCGTATTGCCTTGAACATAGCGGTCGTACTGGTCGGTAATCCATGCTTTAGAGGCCTGGTTCACGTCAGACAGCAGCACTGCAAGGGTTTCGTGTAGTTCTGCGGCGCTATGTGGCCGCGCTAAGCGTGCGGAGGTGTCGGCAACCAATGCATCCTGCCACTTGGGGCGCGCGTAAGGACGGTCATAGACGGGGCCATCATGGGCCACTGTCTTAGGATCCACATCGACAATTCGATGACCGAAGTGGTCAATGGTGAGACGCCCATCGCCGGTGAGGACACCAATAACAGCGGCTTCAACATCCCACTTATTGATAATGTCAAAGAAGCGTTCCTCATCGTGGGGCGCCACGATGGCCATCATGCGTTCTTGAGATTCGGACATGAGGATTTCGCCCGCTGTCAACGTAGGGTCGCGTAGCAGAACCTTTTCCAAATCAACGTGCATACCTGAGGAACCATTTGACGCCAGTTCAGAGGTGGCGCAAGAAATACCCGCAGCTCCAAGATCTTGGATACCTTGGACAACCCCGGCAGCAAATAGTTCCAAACAGCATTCAATGAGGACTTTTTCCATGAAAGGGTCGCCGACCTGCACCGAGGGACGTTTTGCTGGCATGCCGTCCTCGAAGGTTTCGGAGGCGAGGATCGAGGCGCCACCAATGCCGTCACCGCCGGTGCGTGCGCCGAAGAGGACCACCAGGTTGCCTTCACCTTCGGCATTGGCTAGGTGGATATCTTCATGCCGCAGTACACCCAAGCACAGGGCATTGACCAGTGGATTGCCCTGGTAGGAGGGGTCGAACTCGGTTTCGCCACCAATATTGGGCAGGCCCAGGCAGTTGCCGTAGCCGCCAACGCCGGAAACCACGCCGTGTACGACACGTGCGGTGTCGGGGTGATCGGGGGCACCGAAACGCAGCTGGTCCATGACGGCGACCGGGCGGGCACCCATGGAGATAATGTCGCGCACGATGCCACCCACACCGGTGGCTGCACCCTGGTAGGGCTCCACGAAGGATGGGTGGTTGTGGGACTCGACTTTGAAAGTCACCGCCCATCCGCCCCCGATATCGACGACACCAGCGTTCTGGCCCATGCCGACCAGCAGGTGGCGACGCATCTCCTCGGTGGTGCGCTTGCCGAACTGTTCAACTAGGTGTTTCTTGGAGGACTTGTACGAGCAGTGCTCGGACCACATCACTGAGTACATGGCCAGTTCGGCATTGGTGGGGCGTCGGCCAAGGATGTCGCGTATACGGTCGTATTCGTCGGCTTTGAGGCCAAGTTCTGCCCAGGGCATATCTTTATCAGGGGTTGCAGCGGCGTCAGTGACGGTATCCGGTACTTCGCGGTTAACCGGGGTTTCACTCATGGAAGGCTCCGTTAGATGCTGAGGGGTGGTGAAGAAGAAAGCGCGATATTCACAGAGGCTGTCCACAGGCATGGTGATAGGACAGATATGTCCTGCCCACCATTGTGGATAGAGGTGTGGACAGCTGTGTATGTATTTATCCTACGAGGGTGCTAAGGACCGACGTGAAAAGTTTGAGACCTCCGATACCGCCATGCGCATCGTAGATCTGACCATCACGGGAAATGGGTCCAAAACCTGCTTCAACAGCGTGTTCAGGATGCGGCATGAGGCCGACGACATTACCCGCTTCGTTAGTAATGCCAGCAATATCATTGGCACTGCCATTAGGGTTCATGTCAACGTAGCGGAAGACAACCTGCCCTTCGCCCTCTAAACGTTCCAACGTATCGACGCTCGCCTGGAAATTCCCTTCGCCGTTTTTCAGCGGAACGGTAACAAGCTCGCCGGACGCAAAATCTGCCGTCCACGCCGTGGATGCGTTTTCTACACGGAGGATCTGATCACGGCAGAAGAATTTCTGATGATCGTTACGAATCAGTGCACCAGGCAGCAGGTGAGCTTCACACAACACTTGGAAACCATTGCAGATACCCAACACTGGCATCCCCGCCTTCGCAGCGCGCACAATTTCACTCATCACAGGCGCCACCGCTGCAATAGCACCGCAGCGGAGGTAATCACCGTAAGAAAAACCGCCCGGCAAGACAACAGCATCAACGCCGCGCAGGTCAGCATCCTTATGCCATAGCGCAACAGGTTCTGCGCCAGCAAGTTTCACCGCACGCGCAGCATCCCGGTCATCGAGAGTACCGGGGAAGGTGACAACGCCAATGCGACTCACTGGTCACCCCCGCAAGCACACGCAGCGTCATCAAGTGCTTCGACGCGGACAACGTCTTCGATGATGGGATTGGACAGCACCTCTTCAGCAGCGCGGCGTGCCTGCGCAAGCAACTCTTCGGTGACAGGACCATCCACACTCAGATGGAAACATTTCCCTTGACGTACCGCAGTGAATGCGTCGATACCTAGCCTGGGTAATGCCGAGCCAACTGCTTTACCTTGCGGGTCAAGGATTTCTGGCTTCGGCATGACTTCAACGATGATTCGCCCCACGGCGCTTCCTCCTGTGTTGTGTGAATATTTGGGATTTTTGGGTGGTCTAGAGTTGGGGCTCTTTGCCGGTCAGGCGCGTAAACGCTTCAATGTAACGACTACGCGTATTGTCAACGACGTCAGCGGGTAGAGGAGGTGGCACCTCACCCGAGTTCTTATCCCACCCGCTTTCTGCACTGGTCAGCCAGTCACGCAAATACTGCTTGTCGAAGCTGGGGGTCACCTCACCCACTCGCCACAAATCAGCGGGCCAGAAACGAGAGGAATCCGGGGTGAGGATTTCGTCGGCCAACACCAATGCGCCACTGTCACGATCAATACCGAATTCAAATTTTGTGTCAGCCAAGATAATGCCGCGCTCAGCAGCAGCGGCACGCGCCCGCTGGTAAAGCGCAATCGACGTATCGCGCAGACGCGCAGCCACGTCAGGCCCAACCATCTCTTCGGCACGCGCGAAGGTGATATTTTCGTCATGTTCACCCAGATCTGCCTTGGCGGCAGGCGTAAAAAGAGGCTCTGCCAGGCGCGATGCCTCCGTCAAACCTTCCGGCAACGCAATGCCGCACACCGTACCACTTTGACGGTATTCCGCCAATCCTGAACCAGTCAGGTAGCCGCGGACCACACATTCGATGGGCAACATATCCAATGCACGACAAATAACGGCGCGACCAGCAACCTCATCGGGCACAGCGAGAAGTGCCCCCGCCTCGTCACGCAGAAGATGAGTAGGGACAATATCGGCAAGCTGTTCCATCCACCAGATCGCCAATTGGTTGAGAATCTTCCCCTTGTCGGGGACCTCGGTGCCCATCACATAGTCGTAAGCGCTGATACGATCCGACGTCACCATAAGGTAACGGTCGGGATTCGCCTGACCGCGTGGCGCGTAGATATCGCGGACTTTCCCTGAGGATACATGCTGCCACTGGTCCAGTGTCGAAAGTGTCGTCGTCATAGCTGTATCCTCCGCGCAGCCAGTCTCAGGCGCCTAAATGGTCAGGCCAAGTGCCAATATCTGAACGGTACTGAGCGCCTTCAAAATGAATGGCTCCCACTGCTTGATAGACAGCATCGCGGGCAGCATCAATTGAGGCGGCGCGGGCTGTCACATCAACCACGCGTCCCCCACTATTAACCAGACGCGCAGCCTCCTGGTCGCCGCCCGGCAGCCCCCCATCCTCATCGGCTGACTCAACAAGGAGGCGCGTACCAGCGTGAATGACGTGGACACCATCAATACGTTCCGCAGCGTCAATACCTGTGATGGTCTTGCCCGTACTTAAAGCACCCGGGTAGCCAGCAGAGGCCATCACCACGGTGACTGCAGCATCTGGCGACCAACGTGGCGTTTCAAGGTGCGCCAACGTGCCAGTGGCTGCAGCATACAGAAGCGGCGCCAGCGGCGAATCCAGTCGTTCAAGGACAACCTGCGTCTCAGGGTCACCGAAACGCACATTGAATTCGACAACGCGCGTGCCGCGACTCGTCAGAGCCAAACCGCAGTACAACAACCCAATAAAGGGGGTGCCGCGCTGTGCCATGCGAGTTATCGTAGGTAGTGCAACGTCAGCCACCACCTCGTCAATAAGACCTTCAGGCATCCACGGCAATGGCGTATATGCGCCCATACCCCCCGTATTGGGGCCCTGCCCGTCGTCGAGGAGACGTTTAAAGTCTTGAGCGGGGACAAGTGGCACAACGGTAGAGCCATCGCTCAGACAGAAAAGGGATACCTCAGGGCCATCAAGGTAATCTTCGATAACCACAGCGCCCCCAGGGCGCGACAAGCATGAGGCAGCGTGGGCACGTGCCACCTCACAGTCAGTCGTAACAACGACACCTTTACCTGCGGCCAGTGCATCATCTTTGACGACATGAGGGGCACCAAGATCCGTAAAGGCTGCCTCCACCTGCTCCATGGTGGTGCACGTAAAGCTCCGAGCGGTGGCCACCCCCGCCTCGTTCATCACGTCTTTCGCGAAGGATTTTGACGCTTCGAGCTGTGCGGCTGCCTTATCGGGACCGAAACATGCGATACCTGCCGCACGCACTGCGTCAGCAACCCCAGCAACAAGGGGCGCCTCGGGGCCAACCACCACGAGATCAACTGAACGACTGCGCGCAATATCGGCCACAACCTCAGGGTTGAGCGGATCGAAGACAAGCGCTTCGCCAAGCGGGTCGATACCCGGATTTCCGGCCTGAACGATAAGTTCGACCGGAGATTCAGTAGTGGACGTTCTTACAAGGGCACGGGCGAGGGCGTGTTCACGTCCCCCATTACCCACCAGCAGGACCTTCACAGTTACAGACTAGCCGCCCAGAAGATGATGGGGAAATACGATTCGGTATCCGGATTATTTCGCCCTTAAATGACGTGGCCCCACATACCCACGATGACGCGCCGACATACGTTTCTTGTCGCGCGTCAATGCCATAATGCCAACTATTATCGTCCCACTACACACCACCCATATCACCATCCACCAGGGAAAAGGTACCGAGGCAACTTGGCCAGCTCGTTTGAGATCTGCACTTGGCGTGGGCACGATACGTTCGCCTGTGACGATAATGCGGTGGGAGTTAATACCTAGCGGTGTGCATGTCACCAAAGTCGCAAGATCTTTCCCAGCAACAGTGCTGATAGATTCACGGTCATCAGGGTCGACGACAATGATGTCGGTAACGCGGTAAGACAGGACCAATCCGAAGGTTTCGATGGTGAAACTGTCACCGATCTGTAGCTGATCAAGGTCGGTAAACATGCGTGACGAGGCCAGGCCGCGATGGCCGGTAATCACCGTCCGCGTGTCGACCCCTCCGACAGGAAGGGAGGTACCTTCAAGGTGGCCTGCGCCTCGTAGGAGAACGTCGTCGCTGGTTCCGTGATAGACAGGAAGATCGACATTGATCTTCGGTATGCGTATACGCGCCATGAGGCCAGTGCCGTCAACGTACAGTTGCTGGGCGTAGGGGACAATGCTAGCGCTGAGATTCGGTTGCGACGATGTTGGCACATTGGTGTTGGCTTCAATGAGAGCCCCGGACGACAAAGCATCGTTGTAGCGCTGCGCGGCAGCAATTTGTTCGTCTGGTCGTGGGTCGACGTAGCCAATCTGTTGAGCATAGGACGAGGTCGTACGTGATTGGTTGTAGTAACTGACCCATTGGGCAGCTGATGGGTACAGCAACATCGTCACGCCTGCGATGAGGACGACGGCTGCTGCTCCGGCAAGTATATGTCGCCCCATCGGCACCCCCTTGTTGGTAACAGCGTGTGGGTGGGGGCCACGATGGCTCCCACCCACACGTGTTGTCAGGCGCGTGAACGCTTACGTACGAGGACGAATACGATACCTGCACCCAGCAAGACCGTTGCTCCACCTGCGATAGTGAGGAGCAGCTGCCCGTTAGCGCCGGTCAGCGGCAGGCTCGGCACGCTTGTCTTGCTGTTGGTGACTTGCAGTACGGCTGCCACGGGCGTCGTTGCTTGAACAGCGTTGACTTGAACAAGGGCGCAGTTCTGGTCAGGGATGACGTAGCCCAGGGGTGCGCGCGTTTCTTTCAGGTAGTAGGTACCCGCTTTCAGGAGCACGGGCGCTGGGAAAGCACCGTTATCAGCCGTGGTCAGTTGTGCCTGGGCGATGTCGACCTTACCGGTGGTGCAAGTAGCGTCGGTGTAGATCTCGAAGACGGCGCCTTCAAGTTTGCCCTCACCTTCCGCGGAGGTCTTTTCGACGTCAAGGTATCCCCATGCGGTGTTGACCTCGTTTGTCTGGTTGCTCATGGCGCCTGATGGCTTGTTGAAGACAACAGTCGCCGTATTGGGTATGGTGCCGCCATTATTCGCCGTCGTTGTGATTTCAAGGGTGAGAACATCCTCTTTGATGATGTTGTCGAGCGTTGTGCCAGTGACAGTGGCAGTCACGGTGCGGCTACCCGCATCATGCGTCACTTGGACGTCACTGGTAAGTGCCTGTCCATTTTTCAACACGCGGGCACTGACATAGGTGAGTCGCGCATCAAGGACATCGGTAAAGAGCACCGAGGTGAGGGCGTCGTTCTCGGGTTGTGCAGGCATGGTCTGATTGATCGTCCACACGATGTTGTCACCGGCTTTTACTGCGGCAGCATCATTGACGGATTTTTCGGGCACAGCACGCACAGCGTTCTTTGGGTACACATGTGGGTCGTACACCCACGACGAGGTGCCGCCAACTTCTTCTGACGGGAAAGGAATCGTGACGATGAAGTCTTCAGCGCGGGAAGAAACATTGGCGGGAGCATTGGTTTCGCGCACAAGGTAGGCACCCAGTGGAAGGTTAGCGAAGGTGGCAATACCAGTGTTTTCTGCTGTTACCTGGGTCTGTGTTTGGAAGGTGGTGTCGAGTTGGCCCGCCGCCTGGGTTGGTGTCATTGAGGCAATCGCGGTCCATCCGCCTGCGGTTGCCAGATCAACGTTGATTTTTGACACTGTAAAGGTGACACCTGCGACGATGCGCGCGTCAACGGGAACGTCGATGGGGGTACCGTTACCCGCCTGTGCTTGGAATGCGGGGGTCTCGTACTTGTGGATGGTGATCGTGCCTGTGCGAGAGGTATCGATATCGGCGGGGTCAGCTGCCTGTGCTGGCCATGCCATCAGGAGTGCACTGATGGTCAGGGCACAGGCAAGTGTCACTGCGATGAGACTGCGCCAAAATGTGGGGCGAGTGTCAATCATTTCCTTTTCCTTTGTTGTGTGTTGAAGGGGTCAGTGGGCGATGCGGCGCACCGCGAGTAGGGCAAGTGTGAGAAGACCACCAAGCGCAACAACGGCAGTGCCGAGGAGGTAAATCCAGTCAGCGCCAAGCCCACCGGTCAGTGGCAAAGCAGGAGCGGTGACATTCACCGCAGGTTTGGTCAGCATCCACACGTAGGAATGGCTCACGGGACTGACGATGACTTCATCGGTGGCAGTGGTGCTGCCGGGAGTACTGTCTGTCCACACAAAGCCTTCAGGCGGGGAAGGTCGCTCAGTTGTCAGGGTGCAGGTATCGGAACGCCAGACTTCGGTGGTCACTATGGCCCCGGCGGTAGTGCCTCCTTGCGGGACCGTGAAGGTTGCTGGGAAGGTTCCGCTTTCTGCGCAGACAAGCGTGCCGGTGAAGGTCATTTCTGCTGGTACGCCACCTGGGGGAAGGGCGCGGACTTCATGGTTGAGGCGAACAGTCGTTTGCGTATTAGTAAAACCGAAGGTCGCATCTGAAAGGTTACTGTTGGTATTGGTGTCGCCTGGTGAAATGGCGTTGGTTGTGACCGCATAGGAGTACGTAGGACTTGGAACTACTCCAGCACGGGCAGCAAGACTCAAACGCACCTGCGTATTGGCTGGTAATGCGGTCAGGGTGCCGGTGATCACGCGCCGAATGGGGTCATAGGCTAAATCGGCGGGGCATTGAGCTGTGCCCGTCGCCTGACATTGAGGCAGTACGTCACCGCCCACGATAATGCCGTCCTCAGGTAGCATCACTTCGATTGGCACATGGCTGATAGCCCCGCATGCATTCGTAATCGTCGACGTCACTGTGAGAGGTTCATAGGGCTGGGGCTGTGAATCCGACACGGCGGTCACTGTTGTCACGTCATTTGAGAAGACACGCCCACTCACATCGGCACGTGCCGTTGGCGGGATGACCGCAACACCCACAACATTTGCGGCACTCATCACCGCCCAAGCGCTCTTGGCAATAAGGCCACCTCCCGCACATGGCACGTTATGGGTCACACGTATCTTCAGTTCCAGGCGCGAGCCTGCGGGAAAATCTGTTGGTTGACTGTAAAAGGTACTACCTGCACCACTGGGATAGGTCACGGTTCCTTGGGGTATCCATGATGGGCAGGGGATCGTGCTGGAGGGTTCACAGCTGACAGTCGCGATGGCGGTCGATCCTGTTTGCGAAAAACCGTAGGTATCGGAAAGTAAAACGCCAGTGAGATCTGTTGGGCCAAGGTTTTCGTACACCACCGTATATGTCCGTGTACTTCCTGAGGCAACCCTGTTGGACAGGCAATGGTGCTAGAGGCATCACAGCTCACTGACAGCGTGGCAGTGCTTCCTTTGAGTGGGAATCGGTAGTTGTCAATAATCTTTATTCCGTTAAGATCTGCAGGGCCACGGTTTTCGTAGACGAGCTGATAGTGTCACGTTTCCCCAGAAGCGACGACGGCTTTGTCCTGTGTTTTGGAGACAACGATCGTCGCCTCTGTACACGGTGCAGTAGTCACAGTACCGGTCACATCTGCGCGTGCAAGTGTCGGCATCACCGTGATGCCCGTAATGTGTCGGGCATCAGCGCTTATTTGGTTGTTAATGCTGAGAGAGCCTGCGGTGGCGCAGGGAACGGTATGGGTCACAGGGACTTTTAGTACCAATTTGCGTCCGGCTGGCAGATCAATTCTGCCAGCGAAGATTTGTTGACTACCACCTGACAGGTTAATCGTGCCGGTTGGAAGCCATGTTGGACACGGAATCGTTGAACTTGGATCGCATACCACCGTTGCGGTCACTGTACTTGTGGCCGATACGTAGGAATACACGTCATTGATGGTGATGTCTCGCAGCGTTGCCGGACCACTATTTTCGTAGGTAAGCGTGTAGGTGCGCGTAGCACCAGAAGCTACGGTTACCGTGTCCTGCTTCTTAGTCGCAGATAGGTTGGCGAAGGCTGTGAGGGCAATATTTTGGCGCACTTTATTGGACGAAGGATCCGCATCGGTTGCCCCAGATTGTGGAGTGGCATTCAGAGTCACGGTGACAGAGTTCGCCAGCGGTGCGGTAGCACTAAAGGTCAGCGCCAATACACCTCCACCTGGCAGGATAGGCAGTGTACCTGACAGGGTTGAGCCAGTCACAGTGATATTTGTTGCCTCATAGGCGCCATCTGTAGGCACCTGTGCGGTGATCGCAATACCTGTGGTACCACTGTCGAATACCAGGCTGAAGGTAGAGCCACCAGCGTCTTCCATACTGTTATTGCGTATCCGAGCGGTCCCTGAAAACGGCGCACCGGCTGCCGATGCAGTTGGCACATCGACTTCGACGACAAGGTCCACTGTCGCACTTGCCATTGACGGTGGCGTCATTACCAGACACACACTGCTTATGACCGCTCATATGACAAAGAGCGCTGCGAATTTTCGCAACCTCTTGGCCGATTGCCCAGTCATCACTTCACCTAAAATCGCCTGCGATTCTTATTTTCATGCAATTTATAGCTAAAAAATGAAGGAAATACGCGGGTATGACAAGTGAAACACCTAACTATTCATTGTGTGTGAATAGCAAAGGCTTGTTGAAGACTTACAGGTGACACCCAAAGACTCCCACCGCATACAAGAGCCCGCTGCGACCGTATGGTCGCAGCGGGCTCCGGCGCGCCACCATTAAGCAGCGCAATGCGTCAAAGGATCAGGCCTTCGCAGCAGCGATACGCTCACGGAACTTCGCAAGCTGTTCCTTAATTGCAGCAGGAACCTTGTCACCGAATTGAGCAAAGTACTCTTCGGTATCGTCCATTTCGGCTGCCCATGCATCAGGATCAATGGCGAAGAGCTTGGCCCAGTGCGCCTCGTCAATATCGAGACCATCAAGGTTGAAGTCCTCGAACTTCGGGTAGCGGCCGGTCACACCGTCCACGGCCTCGACCTCGCCGGCGGCGCGGCGAACGATCCAGTCCAGGACGCGCGAGTTATCACCGTAGCCCGGCCACAGCCAGGAGCCGTCCTCGTCCTTGCGGAACCAGTTGACCTGGTAGACCTTGGGGAATTTATCGCCCAGCTTGGCTTGCATTTCGAGCCAGTGGCCCCAGTAGTCAGCCATGTTGTAACCGCAGAAGGGCAGCATGGCGAATGGGTCGTGGCGCAGCGAGCCGGCCTTGACGTCGGTCGCGGCGGCGGTGACCTCGGAGGCGACAGATGCGCCGATGAAGACACCGTGGGCGGCCTCGTACTGCTCGGCAACCAGCGGAACGTTGGATGCGCGACGGCCACCGAAGAGGATGGCGTCCACGGCAACACCCTGAGGCGCTTCCCAGTCGGGGCAGATGATGGGGCACTGAGCAGCAGGCACCGTGAAGCGGCTGTTCGGGTGTGCCGCCTTTTCGCCGGACTCGGGGGTCCAGTCGTTGCCGTGCCAGTCAATCAGGTGTGCCGGAACGTCTCCGTCGATACCTTCCCACCACACGTCACCATCGTCGGTCAGAGCAACGTTGGTGAAGATGGAGTTGGCCTTCATGGTTTCCATGGCCATGGGGTTGGTGTCGTAAGAAGTACCCGGTGCCACACCGAAGAAGCCTGCTTCGGGGTTGATGGCGTACAGGCGACCGTCGGGGCCGGGGCGCATCCAGGCAATGTCGTCACCAATGGTCTCAACCTTGTAGCCGGGGATGGTGGGCTCAAGCATGGCGAGGTTGGTCTTGCCACATGCTGAGGGGAATGCTGCAGTCACATGGAACTGCTGGCCGGTGGTTTCGCGGGTGAGGCGAAGGATGAGCATGTGCTCTGCCATCCAGCCGTCGCGGCGGGCCATTGTCGAGGCGATACGCAGCGCGAAGCACTTCTTGCCAAGCAGGGCGTTGCCGCCGTAGCCCGAACCGAAGGACCAGATTTCGTTGGTCTCAGGGAAGTGTGTGATGTACTTCTCTTCATTGCATGGCCATGTGGTGTCAGCCTGGCCTTCTTCCAAAGGCACACCCACAGAGTGGACAGCAGGAACCCACGGCTTACCTTCAGCAATGAGGTCCATCGCAGCAGCGCCCATACGGGTCATAATGCGCATATTGCACACAACGTAGGGCGAGTCAGAGATTTCAATACCCAGCTGAGAAATAGGACCACCAAGAGGACCCATGGAGAAGGGGATCACGTACATGGTGCGGCCCTTCATGGCGCCCGTGAACTTCTCCTTGAGGATGGCTTTCATTTCAGCAGGGTCGGCCCAGTGGTTAGTGGGACCTGCATCTTCTTCCTTTTCGGAGCAGATGAAGGTGCGGGATTCAACGCGCGCAACGTCGGACGGCAGGGAGCGTGCGAGGAATGAGTTGGGGCGCTTTTCTTCGTTGAGTCGGGTGAAAACGCCAGTCTCAACCATGAGGGAGGTCAGGCGATCCCATTCTTCGTCAGAGCCATCAGCGAATTCAACGGCATCAGGGGTAGTCAGAGCTGCGATTTGCGAAACCCACGTGATTACGTCTTCAGGTGCATTCGCCGGAGCGGCTGCGCGCACGTCCTGTTCGGTCACGGACATTTTGCCTCCTGGGGCACTCGGTGTTGTCTGGGCGCAGGTAACGCCCGTTGTCACCCTTCAATGATGACGGATTCCTGGGCGAAATGCGTGGGCAGTTAGTCCCGCAATACGGACAGGGAATTGGGACGTAGACCTCATGGTGAATATCGGTTAACGGCAGGGTGTACCCACGGTGACGAAATATGGAATACCCTGTTCCTGTCCGCTGTACCCTCAACACCCAATCGGAGGACACTCGTGGGTATCCGTAAGACCGAAGGACCGTCGTTCTTCGACATGCTGAGTAACCAAGCTGACCTGCTCGTCAAAGGTGTCGGTCTCCTGGCTTCTATCCTTGGCTCTTCTCCTCAGGAACAGGTTGCACTGCGCGACCAGCTTCACGAAGTGGAACATGCTGCCGACGAAATTAACCACCAAATCGTCCAGCGCCTCAACCAGTCTTTCGTTACGCCTTTTGACCGGGAAGATCTTGGGGCGCTTGCTGCAGCACTCGACGACTGCATGGATCTGATGGACGAGGCTGGCGACCTCTTCGTTCTATACGGCATTCACGATGTACCTGAGGAAATCATGGTGCTTCTGACAGACCAGGTCAACGTTATTGCCCGCTGTTCAGAGCAGACCTCCCAGTCACTGCCGAAACTGCAAAACCCGCTGGGCCTGCGTGATTTCTGGATCGAAATTAACCGCCTCGAAAATGAGGGTGATATCGCCTACCGCCGCACGCTCACCACACTCTTCGATTCTGGTCTTGACCCTGTGACCATCATCAAACTCAAGGACATTATTGAAGTCCTCGAAAAGTGCTCTGACGCCTTTGAAGATCTGGCGAACTCTATTGAAACCATTGCGGTGAAGGAGTCCTGAGCTCGTGGACCTCAACCTGATCCTGGTGGTCGTGGTTATCGTCATTGCCCTTGGTTTCGACTACACCAACGGTTTCCATGATGCAGCCAACGCCATCGCCACCTCCGTGTCGACGCGTGCATTGACGCCGCGTGTCGCGCTGCTCATGGCCGCGGTCATGAATGTCGTCGGCGCAATGCTGGGAACCGAAGTGGCAAAAACCATAGGCAAGGGCATTATTGACATTTCGCAGTACATGGACTCGCCTGACCTTGCCATGCAACGCGAAGGGCTGATTATTGTCCTAGCAGCACTTCTGGGCGCTATTACCTGGAATATGATCACCTGGTGGTACGGCTTACCGTCCTCGTCGTCCCACGCACTCATTGGTGGCCTTGTTGGTGCCGGCCTTGCCGCATCTATCACGGTTCAATGGAGCGGCATTCTCAGCCACGTCATTATCCCCATGTTCGCTTCGCCATTGGTTGGCTTCCTCATCGGCTACATCCTCATGCGGATCCTCATGGTGGCTCTGAGGAATCTCCCCTACCACCGCACCATGCGACAATTCCGCGTTCTTCAGACAATTTCAGCTGCCGCCATGGCACTGGGACATGGTTTGCAGGATGCGCAAAAGACCATGGGTGTGATCGTGATGGCGCTGGTCGCTGGTGGATACGCTGAACACCACAATATCCTCGACCCTGTCACCGGCGAAATGACCGTCCCGTTCTGGGTGAAACTCGCAGCGGCACTGGCGATTTCTGCTGGCACCTACGCAGGTGGATGGCGCATTATGCGTACCCTTGGACGCAAGATCATCGACCTAGATCCTGCTCGTGGTTTCGTCGCAGAAACGGTATCTGCGGGCGTGCTTTACGCCTCGGCATTTGTCCTGCACGCACCGATTTCCACCACGCATACCATCACCTCAGCCATCCTTGGCGTTGGCGCGACGCGCCGTTTCTCTGCGGTTCGTTGGGGTGTTGCTGGAAATATCGTTGTGGCGTGGTTCCTCACCTTGCCAGCAGCCGCTGGCGTAGCAGCCATCATGTTCTGGTTGGTACATGCCCTCCTTGGCGTCTAGAGTCACCACATGATGTCTTCACGCGATCACCGTCGCAGCGCCCGTTGGGGTGCTGCGACGGTGTGCTTGTCTGTCCTTAGTGTCACCTTGGCCGGATGCTCAACGACGTCAGCGATGAACCTAGAAGTAGGTCAATGTGTGAGCGTGCCTGCGCAAGAGGCCACAGCCTCGGTCAGTCGCGTGGATTGCACTGCTCCACACCAAGCTGAAGTTGTCGCAGTATTGGATATTCCTACCGATACGCTGCCGCCGGTATCTGAACTGGATACCCGCGCGACCAGTGAATGTACGGCAGCTTTCGAAAGCTACGTCGGCATCCCACAAGAAGACTCCGCCCTGTCAATATTTTGGCTACGACCGTCGGTGGACTCGTGGGAGGCGGGCGATCACACCATCACCTGTTTGGCGCAGCGCAGTGACGGGACGGATCTGACGGCCTCGATACGTGATTCGGGTATGTGAGGCCCCGTTAGAGTCGCGCTACCTGCATGCTTAGCGGCCTCGGGCCACCATATTTACGCTTGCCGCGCCCGTGCTACTGCATGCTTAGCAGCCTCGTGCACAGCCCGGGGTGCAGCCACAGCATTTCCGCGCAACTGCTCGGATGCTCAGCCACGGCAGCCCTGTTCAGCCACGGCGCCCAGCCACAGCCTCGTAAAGTGTGGCGGCGCGCCATTGCGCCGCCACACTGTCTTATCCGAAACGTCCAGAAATATAGTCTTCGGTGGCCTTCACAGCAGGGCGAGAGAAAATCTTTTCTGTGTCGTCGAATTCGACAAGCCCACCAGGCTTACCGGCCCCTTCAAGGTTGAAGAACCCCGTTTTGTCAGACACACGTGCAGCCTGCTGCATATTATGCGTGACAATGACGATCGTGTAGTCGTCTTTCAGTTCAGTCATGAGATCTTCAATGGCCAGCGTCGAGATAGGGTCAAGCGCCGAACACGGCTCATCCATCAAAATCACCTCAGGACGCACAGCAACCGCCCGAGCGATACAAAGACGCTGCTGTTGGCCACCTGACAGTGAAGAACCTGGCCGATCCAAACGATCCTTCACTTCATTCCACAAGTTTGCGCCACGCAGCGACTCTTCGACCAGTTCGTCAGCATCTGCTTTTGCCATACGGCGCGCATTGAGTTTTACCCCTGCCAGCACATTGTCCCGTATGGACATGGTGGGGAATGGATTAGGTCGTTGGAAGACCATACCCACACGGCGACGCACCTGGACCGGATCCACATCGCGCGCATAAATATCGTCGCCGTCCAGCAACACTTGTCCTTCCACGCGTGCCCCTGGGATCGCCTCGTGCATCCTGTTGAGCGTACGGAGGAAGGTAGATTTCCCACATCCTGACGGGCCGATCAGCGCAGTAATGGCCTGCGCCGGAATCTGCACGTTGACATCTTGTACGGCAAGGAAATTACCGTAGTAGATATTCTCGTTGCGGACATCAATTAGGGTTTTCATTCGGTTTTCCTCAGTGTGGGCGGTTGCGAAGTGTGGGCGGTAGCCAATACACCATCGGTATCGGCGCTGGTGAGATGTGGCGCGTAGCTTCTGTGCTCCAAGACTTTAGGCGCGCGCTTTGGGGGCAAAGATTCTGGCAATTATCCTGGCGACAAGGTTCATCAACATGACGAGCACGATAAGCACCAACGCAGCTGACCATGCGCGTTCGTAGTTGATGGTGGTGGAGCACATATCTGATACCGTGCGGCAGGTTGCCTCGCCTTGGGAGTACATGCGATACACGTAAACAGGCAGAGTGGTCATGCGCCCGTCGAAGATATCGGTGTTGACCTTTTCGATGAAGCCAACGGTGATCAGTAGCGGCGCTGTTTCACCGATGACGCGGGCTATGGCCAGCATTACCGAGGTAGTCAACCCGGCCGCTGAAGTGCGCAGAACCACTTTGACGATGGTGCGCCATTTGGGTACACCAAGGGCGTAGGAAGCTTCGCGCAGTTCATTGGGCACAAGGCGCAGCATTTCCTCAGAGGAACGCACCACTGTCGGAATCATGAGTACTGACAGTGCTACCGCGCCCATAATGCCAGCCCTGTAGGCGGAATCGACGGTGAGGGAAAACAGTGCTGCAGCAAAGAGGCCAGCTACGATTGAGGGAATACCGGTCATCACATCGACAAAGAATGTGGTGGCTTTGGCAAGCTTCTTTCCCTGCCCGTATTCCACCAGGTATATCGCGGTAAATACTCCGATCGGCGCTGAAATGAGGGTGGCCCACAGGGTGATGAGGAGTGTGCCAATAATGGCGTGGACGATACCGCCTCCGACTTTGCCACCAATCATTCCAGCCATATCGTCGGTGAGGAACTCCCACGTCAAACGCAGATATCCGTTGTCAATCACGGTCCAAATCAGGCTGATCAGAGGAATCATGGCCAACGCGAAGGCAATGGTGACCGCTACGGTTGCCACGTGGTTTTTCACTGCGCGGCGGCGGTCCCACGCGGGATCTGCAGATACAAGGTGTCCGCCTCTTGCCGAGGCGGCCTTAGCTTTGCGGCCCAGTGCGGTAGGTGCGGACATTAGTTAGCTCCTGAGAACTCGGCGCGACGAGATACGATCCAGCGGGCAATGGAATTGACCAGCAGTGTGATGGCAAATAGCGCCAAACCTGTGGCGATGAGTGCTGACGAGTCGATGCCGGTGGATTCGGGGAATTGGAGGGCAATATTTGCCGCAATAGTTGAGTGATTTCCTGCTTCCAGGATATGCCAGGAAAAACCGGAGCCAACGGATAGAACCATGACCACCGCCATGGTTTCACCAAGCGCACGACCCAGACCCAGCATCGAAGCGCTGATAATGCCTGAGCGTCCGAATGGGAGCACCGCCATGCGGACCATTTCCCATCGAGTTGCTCCCAGAGCTAAGGCAGCTTCTTCGTGGAGGCTGGGCGTTTGTAGGAAAACTTCGCGGCTGACTGATGTGATGATCGGCAGGATCATCACGGCCAAGATGAGTGAAGCAGAAGCGATCACGCGACCGGTACTTGATACCTGGCCACCAAAAAGCGGGATCCATCCGAGGTTGTCACCAAGCCACAGGTAGACGGGGGTGAGCAGTGGGATGAGCCAAATTGCGCCCCACAGGCCGTAAACGACTGATGGGATGGCGGCAAGGAGGTCAACCATGTAGCCCAGGATGTGCGCCAGACGCCTGGGCGCGTAGTGGCTGATGAACAGGGCGATACCTACGGAGATAGGCACAGCAATCGCCATGGCCATAATGGCTGCAAGGACGGTGCCGAAGATCTGCGGTGCGGTGAGCGCCCAAATGCTGACCTGGGAGGATGAGCCGACTGTCCTAAATGTTGCCGACGGGTCAGAGATGGCGGGCCATGCCCTCACCAAGAGGAACACTGCGACGGCAGCAAGTGTCGCCAGGATGGTCACGGCAGCCAGGGTAGCGAGCGTCTTGAAGACGAGGTTACCCGTTTTGCCGGTCTTTGCGCTTTTCATAGGTATTCCTTGTGGTGAGGGTGGTGCCGGCCACCGTCAGTTGATTGCGTCGATTGCGGCTTGTACCTTCGCAGAAAGGTCGGCGCTGAGTGGTGCTGCACCAGCGTATTCTGCAGCGTAGGCCTGCCCGTCTTCGGATACCTGGTAGCTGATGAAGGATTTCACTAGGTCACGTTCTGTGGCATCAGCGTAGGTGGAGCAGACGATGGAGTAGGAAATCAGCACCAGCGGGTAAGCGTCATTAGTGTCCGGCACGCGGTTAATGGACAGGGCCAGGTCGTTCGCTTCACGGCCTTCCATTTGCGTTGCTGTGTCGGCAGCTGCAGCGGCAGTTTCATTTGACAGTGCGACGTAGGTACCATCCTGGGCGGCCAGTGCCACGGTACCCAGGTCTCCGGCTTTGGAGGCATCCGCGTAGCCAATCGCACCCTGGGCTGCAGTTACGGCTTGCACGAGGCCGGAGGTTTTGTCGCCAGATTCGCCGCCAGGTAGCGGCCATTCTTTGCTTGCGCCTTCGGTCCACACCTCTGGAGCTGCTGCGTGGAGGTATTCGGTGAAGTTTTCGGTGGTGCCGGATTTGTCGGAGCGGTGTACGGCGGTAATTGCGAGATCCGGCAAGGTGACATCCGGGTTTGCCGAGGCGATGGCGGGGTCATTCCATGTAGTGATCTCTCCGCGGAAGATCTTTGCCAGGGTAGCGGCATCAAGGTTGAGACTGTCGACGCCGTCAAGGTTGAAAATCACGGCAACGGGCGAGATATACACGGGTAATGCCCAGGCGGGTGCGCCGCAACGCGCTTCGGCTGCGGCGATCTCGTCGCCTTCAAGAGGAGCATCTGAGCCAGCCCACGATACCTGCCCGTCAGCGAATTGGGTGATACCCGCACCCGAGCCGACCGCATCGTAGGAGACGGTAACGTTGGGGGCGACATCGGCGTATCCCGCTTTCCATGCTTCCATGGCTGATTCTTGGGAGGAGGCGCCGGCACCGGCAAGGTCACCGCTGAGCGCGGTGGTGGTCGTGTCAGTTGAACTGTCAGTGCTATCGGTGCTATTTGAGCCACATGCGGCAAGGCTTACGGTGAGGGCACCTGCTGCGACTACTGCGCTTGCGCGTGTCAGGGAGGTACGGAGTGTCATGGTTCTTCCAATCTGCCGCCCACCTCGGACGGCGCATTGTCACGGTCGACAAATGTCAACCAGCCGCAACGCTAGAGGCGTGAAGTGACGGATAAGTCGGCGCATGGTTAACAGAAAGTAAACGCCTCTATGAGGCGCGTCATATTGATGCCCCAGGCGTGGGGTACTACTCGTTCGAAGCCAAAGAAAGGCTATTTACCTGATGACCCCATCGGGCCGTTCTCTGATTGTCCACTGAATGGGCTTCAGCCTGGGTCATGCATTACGCAGTTTCGTTCTTAAGTTCACGGCTTCGTTCTCAAGTTCAGCGATCTTGGCATCGAGTCTCCTACCGATCCGGTAAACCCGGAGGCTTCGACTGCAACGGAGATACCGACCAGCCCACACATGGCAGCTGCGAAACATGCGCCTGTAGCAGCAGCATATTTACAGTGGGCACACAGATTTTGTGCGCGTCATATGCCGATCAACAGCGGTCACTTCACCGACCGCTTCCCCCGTTTCGTCGACAGTATGCCCAATGTGAATCACCAACATTTCCGCTGTGGACAGCCACGGTGATTCCTCAGGCAGACATGCATGCAAAGCAGGCGGCATCATCGGTCTGAGCACGTCGAAAAATAGGGGCAACGTGGGTCGGTGGACACAGATGGCAATAGTGCGTGCCTGTGCCCCTTGGAGCACATCACGTATGAGCTGTTGGCCGCGCTGCGGCGCAGTGGCCATCGCATCTTCGGTCCATTCGGGCACACTTTCAATACGCGCCCCAGCAACACTGGCCCACGGGCCAAGCGTGGCCGCACACCGGTGCCACGGCGATGTCAGTGCCTCGCCGACACCAAGGGCAGACAGGATTGGCACCACATCCAATGCCTGCATACCGCCAATGCGAGTCAACGGTCGTTCCCCTTCGGTCCCTCTCCACGTCGAACGCGACACTGCTTTGGCGTGGCGGAGGATAACAACAGCTGCCGTCACTAAATGACCGTTTTTTGCTCGGGATAGCAATTCCTTGAGTAGCCGCCTATCGCCTCGCCGCGTCAGGAGCGCGTCGGCACGCGCAGGACTCACCCACCGTGTCTGGTCAATTTCCCGCGTAGAAGCGCGCTGCACAGGTTTTCGCGACCTCAGCGCCGAGGCCTCGTCCCCCTGGACCCCTTCCGCGTCCTCATTGAGAACCGTACCGATCCAGTAGCGCACTTCTTTGGTTTGTCCTGAACCCAGACGATAACGTTGCGTGGTCAGTGGCGCCCACAAGCGTACGGCGTGGCCGGTTTCTTCCTCCACTTCCCGAACAGCCGCTTGAACAAGAGGCTCATAGGGTTCAGCCTTACCTTTAGGCCACGACCAGTCACGGTACTGAGGGCGATGGACGATGAGTACCTCAATGTCGTCAGGGTGAATTATTTCACCCACACGCAAAGGCCTGCCCTTGTCGCGAAAACGCCACACGAGTGCACCTGCAGACCGCACGAGGCGGGAAGGCACGGGAGCTGGACGAGGACGTGGCACCCTCCAAGGGTACCGGCCAGTGCACGCCGACGCATGATGCCTGGCCGGTGGTGGAATAGTGCGCAGGATCAATCTTCAAACTGTACGCAACCTCGATGGCAGCAAAACATTGCGCCGTAACGGTTTCTTAACGACCTGACCGCGCTATCGCCTCGTCCATCAATTCCACTTGAAGGTCCATCAAACGCTGCCCGTCCTCACCGGTGGCGCGACGCATCCACGTGCCATCTGCCTCCAGTGACCACGACGCCACCGTGTCACTCACACCACGCCTAATCAACGAACTAAGGAAACACACCTGGTCCCCGTCAACGATACGAATCAGCGCCTCAACCCGGCGATCAAGGTTACGGTGCATTAAATCAGCCGAACCGATCCACACTTCTTCTTCACCGGGTGGACCAAAGGCATATATCCGGGAGTGCTCAAGGTATCGACCCAGGATGGACCGCACGCGAATATTTTCTGACAGTCCAGCAATACCAGCGCGTATGGCGCAGATACCGCGCACAAGGACATCAACGTGGACACCTGCGCTTGACGCCCGGTAAAGGGCATCGATAATGCGCTCATCAACGATGGAATTGACTTTTATGCCAATCCACGCGTCTTTACCTTCTTCGCGCCGGGCAATCTGTCCTTCAATACGTTCAAGCAGACCATCACGGATTGACAGTGGAGCAACCAGCAGGCGGTAGAACGTAGCACTCGGAGCGTAACCGGACAGCTGATTGAACAGGCGCGACAGGTCTTGAGCGACCTGACGGTCAACGGTCAATAACCCGAGATCTTCATAGCCTCGGGCCGTTTTCGGGTGATAGTTACCAGTACCCACATGACAATAGCGGCGCATCCCGTCAGCCTCTTGCCGTACCACCAACGCAAGTTTGCAATGCGTTTTCAACCCAACCATGCCGTAAACAACGTGGGCACCTGCACGCTCTAACTTGCGGGCCCATTCAATATTGGCCTCCTCATCAAAACGCGCTTTGATTTCGACAATGGCCACCACCTGCTTACCTGCCTGGGCGGCCTCAATCAACGCTTTGACAATGGGAGAATCCCCTGACGTGCGGTACAAGGTCTGTTTAATGGCAAGGACCTGCGGGTCGTGGGCTGCGTGCGTGATGAAGGCCTGCACGGAGGTGGCGAAGGAATCATAGGGGTGGTGCAGCAGGATATCGCCTTCGCGGATACGCGCAAAGAAATCCTCAGCATTCAAGGGATCCAGGTTGTCCAGTCCTGGGGCGCTAACTGGCCAGTACGGCTCAAATTTGAGTTTTGGCCGGTCAAGCTCGTGGAGTTCATTGCACAGGGTAAGGTCCAATGGGGCTGGCAGAGCCATCACATCGTCGCGGGTGATTTCCAGTTTTTCTACAAGCAATTTCAAGATAGACCGCGACACGGTGTTTTCCACCTCAAGACGCACTACCGGACCAAATTTGCGGCGACGGAGCTCGGCTTCCATCGCTGCCAGCAGATTGTCGGCATCGTCCTCATCCAGCGCAAGGTCTTCGTCACGTGTGATACGAAAAGCACACGACTCAACAATGTCAACGCCAGGGAAAAGATAGGCAAGGTGGGCGCGGATAACATTTTCAAGGGTGATGAAACGCGGACGCTTGACCGCAGAGGCCGCCTCAGTTTCAACGCCTGCTGCCGCTGCACGCTCAGCGCTCATCTGCGCACTCACCTCGTCGATATTGACTAAACGAGGCAGAGACTGCGGGACTTTCACACGCGCGAAGTGTTTCTTGCCGGTAGCAGGATTATGGACAACGACAGCCAGGTTGAGCGACAGGCCAGAAATATACGGGAAAGGATGCGTAGGATCCACAGCCAGTGGGGTAAGCACCGGGAAAATGCGATGTCGGAAGAACCGTGTGAGGTACGAACGTTCAGTGAAGTCGAGGTCATCCCATGTTTTCAGGGTGATACCGCGCTGTGCCAATTCAGGAAGGATCTGCTGGTGAAAAGCCTGGGCTTGCCGTGTGGCTAGTTCCCGTATGCGTTCTTGGACGCGTTCAAGGACTTTTGCTGGTTTCAAACCCGAGGCGCCAACACGTTTCACTCCTGCTTCTAAACGCCGTTTTAATCCTGCGACGCGGACCATGTAAAACTCGTCCAAGTTGGAACTGAAGATGGCACTAAACCATGCGCGTTCCAGTAGCGGCAACGTATCGTCTTCTGATTGCTCAAGGACCCGTTGGTTGAAGGATACCCAGGACAGTTCACGGTCGGCGTAGCGCTTTTTTGGCAGCTGCGTGTCAGACAGCAGGTCCTCACCATCGTCCAGAGAGGCAACGAAGAGTTCGTCTGCCCGCGCAGGCTCTACCTCGTCATTGACCTCGCCGTGACTATCGAAACCGAAAAGGACCTCATCAATCGGTGAAATAGGACCAGGCCATGAGGCATCGGGGGCAGAGAAGACGTCATCGTCACTCATCGGTGGCTCCTCGTGTGAGGCAACGTGGATAGCTGTGCCCCAATAGTCCCATCTTTATACGCGCCGCGCGAGCGATGTCACATCGTGTGCGCCGTTTCGTGCTTAGTCCAACGTCCCTAGGGCTGCGCGCCGCGCTGCAGCACCCAGTTCTTCGGCTGTGCGAAGCATCGCCGCTGTCCGTGTCGTCACCGGGTGAGCAAGTGGATCCGATGCCTCGCTAATCCAACGGTGCTGGGGACTTGCCCCTGCGACAAGGATGTACATGAAGCGGGAAGCACCTCCAAGAACATTGGGAATATCGTCGTCAGTACTTTGGCCGTTAAATACGCTGGCGGTGTGGCTCAGCAGGGTCTCCACATCCCACAACTCCTCACCAATGAGTCGTGCTGCCATTGATGCATTGTCGTTAAGGACCCTGCGTCCAGCCTCCCATAATGCCTGCACGTGATCACCCTCTCGGGCGCACCACTGCGCTAAGAGGTAGAGACGCCACAGTGCCCCCGGCAGGGTGAATTCGGGGCTACGTGACCACATGTGGGCGACCACATCAATGCCTTCGACCCTGATCGCCTCCACCAAGCGACGCACAGCGTTGCTGTCGAAGTCATCGTCACCCACCGCGAAAAGAGCCCATGCACTGGTATGTGCAATAGCGGAATCCTCTGCCGGATCGGTGTCACCAACGAGGTTTTCTGCCTGTGTGGCCGATAGCATCGCGGGCCGTCGTGGACGTTTATTCGCTTGCATCGCTTTTCCCCCTTACAATAGTTGTCGGTCGGTTTCCGACTTGGGTCTATAGCTCAATGGTAGAGCAGCGGACTTTTAATCCGTAGGTTCGGGGTTCGAGTCCCCGTGGACCCACTTTTTTGCGTAATCCTACCCCTGCCACCTGCGTCTTTACCCCGTGACAGTCGCAGGACGCGCCACGCGCTGGCGACGCGCCAGACACAATAAACCGCCCCATGTGCGCTGTCGATACTCGTGGTAGGAGACGCCAATGCCTTCACTTCACACTCCCGCCGGCGGAGCAAACCAACGACATCACGGCCCCATTGCGGTCACACTTTTAGTGACATTGGCCCTACAAAATGCGGTAGGCCCTTTCGCCACCGACATGTATACCCCTGCCTTCCCGCAGGTCACCGCCGACTTTGCCACCACCTCGTCCCTTATTGGACTGACACTAACCATGTTCTTTGTGGGCTTTGGCTCTGGACAGGTAATCGTCGGCAGCCTGTCAGATACCTACGGCAGGCGCCTTCCGATGCTTGCCGGTGGCATGATCTGCATTGTCGGCTCCGTAATCTGCGCACTTTCGCCCAATGTGTGGGTCATGTTCCTTGGACGTTTCCTACAAGGCTTTGGTGGAGGTGCCGCTGCCGCTGTGGGTCGCGCACTCCTGGTCGATGTGGCACGCGGCAATGCGCTAGCCCGAGCAATGTCTATTCTGCAGGCTGTGGGTGGACTTGCTCCCATGATTGCCCCCGTTGTTGGTGCCACCATCTTGTCGTATGCGCCATGGCGCGCAATCTTTTGGACACTTACCGGCTTCGCGTCGCTCATGGTCATCGCCGCGTGGCTGTGGGCAATTGAGTCACTTCCCGCATCCAAACGGCGCACCGACTCAGGTCCGCGTGCCCTGTTGGTGACCGCTTCGAAGGTTTTACGCGTACGTCCCTTCGCCATGCTGATGATGACCAGCGCCGCAAGTTTCTTCTGTCTTTTCGCATACGTGGCGAATGCCTCGTACATTATGCAAGAGGCAATGGGCATGTCAGCCCGCGTCTTTTCCTACGTATTCGCGGCCAATGCCCTGCTATCCACCCTGGGGGCTCTGCTTAATGCGCGTATCGTTAGCCGTTTTGGCCCACATCGACTCATCACAGTTGGACTTGGCATCGCGTCGCTCGGCGTCGCCATACTGACCACCGCTGTCTTTGCGTTAGGCACACCCGTCATCCTCACCTGCGCGGGTTTTGCCGTCCTCATGGGTGCACAATCATTGATTTACGGTAATGCTGCTGCAATGGCTTTGGGGACGGTACGCCGTTGGGCAGGCACTGCCTCTGCCCTTCAAGGCCTTGTGCAGGCTCTGGCTGCTGCCGTGTCGGCGCCTTTGGCAACGATGGGTGAATCGACCGATGCCCGTCCCATGGTCATCGTCATGCTGGCAGGTATTAGCGTTGCGTGGCTTGCTTTCCTTTTCACCGGCCCTATCCCCACTGACGAGGCGCATGCCGCCGCCTGACGGTGACACTGCGTCACGTCTTTCATAAGAAATCCACAGCTTCCTCATCGCTTCGCCTTAACTATTAACGGCACTATTCATGGTGTTGACAGCAACACGATGATTGGAGAACAACAAACGTGGATCAGAATCAAACCCCGCCCGATTCCACAGCCAACGGCACGATGAATTCGACGGATGTCTTCAGTTTTGACCGGATGCCTCCTGGGTATGCTGGTGACGACTCAGTCCTTGAAAACATTCTGGATGTGGTGTGGGCATTCGTTGGCATCGCAGCCGTCATTGCATTGATCATTGTCGGCGTGTGGGTGGTGCGTCGCTACTTCGCTGGCCGCAGCCCCCGGGCACTCCTTGACCAGCGCCTCGCTAATGGTGAGATTGACCTGGCAACCTACACGCGCCTGAAGAGTGCCCTTGAAGGCACTGGAGTGGTCGCTGCCGCTCCTGCTGTTAGCGTGCCGACATCGGCATCAACAGCAGTATGGCCCCCCAGTGGCACCGCTGATAGTGGTGCGAGCACTAACACCGGCGCATCCGCCGTTGCTTCGCCTGAAACGGCGCCAGGACCAGTGACGGACACTGCCGTCATCGATCAAAAGAAAGACGACAACTAGCACGTCGTTCCTGGGGCATCGTTTCCGACGCGCCAGGAACGCACCATTTCAATGAGTCGGTAGCCCCCGTCAGTCGCTTTGGCTACCGGCTCATTGATTTTGAGGCAAGCCACACGGCCATCGAGATGCACAGCAAACCTGCACTTTCACCGAAACTGGGGAATTGGTGAAGGAGTAGGGCGCCGACAACTGCGGACGTTGCTGGTTCCAAAGCCATAAGTAGCGCCACCATTGGCGCATTTACACGCGACATGGCGATAGCTTCCAAACTAAATGGCAGAGCAGTCGATAAGACCGCCATCACAAGAACGGTGAACAGTAATCGCGCATCTGACAGGGCGACAAGTGCGCCCGGCACCATTGTGGGCGCGTAGAACAGTGCCCCCGCAGCGCATCCAATCGCAAGATTTGTGAGCGCTGAACGTGTCGCAGCTATGCGCCGTCCCAGGACGATATATCCAGCCCACGCGGCGCCCGAAAGCGCAATCCATGCCAAACCAATGCGGATATCCGGGTCAGTAATGTCGATCCCCATACCTCCGATGAAGAACACACCGATGCACGCCAGCAGGGCAGCCAAGCGCGGGAAGAGACCTCGTCCGCCGATGGCTGCCACCGCCACAGGACCGAGGAACTCCAGGGATACTGCAACACCCAGATCTAAGGTGACGATGGCGTGGTAAAAAGCAATATTCATTGTCACCAGGACAATGCCGAAAAGAGCTGATTTCCACAGATCGTGAACGCTTAAGCCTGAACGCCATGGCCGACGCCAAAGGATTAACAAGATGGCCGATGCGGCGACACGCCACCATGCCACAGATCCTGCGGGCATCACCTCAAAGAGCATTACCGCAAATGCTGCGCCAACGTATTGGCTCAGAGCCGAGCCGACAATAAGTGCAGGGGCCGGGATTGCGTCAATGCGGCGCTGCGGCGCAGGCGGTCTGGCTGTCACGGCGTGCCAGAGTCGGCAGGCGTGAAGGTGAGGGATATGGAGTTCATGCAGTAGCGTTGGCCGGTGGGCTGGTCAGGCGCATCGTCGAAGATATGGCCAAGGTGGCTGTCGCACGTAGCACACCGCACCTCTGTACGAACCATGCCGTGACTGGTGTCTTCGAGGTATCGCACCGACCCTTTAATGGCCTGATTAAAGCTTGGCCACCCGCAGTGCGAATCGAATTTCGTTGACGAATCGAAGAGCTGTGAACCGCAACCTCGGCAGGAGAAGGTACCTTCACGATTTTCGTCGAGGAGCGTCCCCGTAAAGGGACGCTCTGTACCAGCTTCGCGCAGAATGTGATACTCCACTGGGCTCAGTATTTTCCGCCACTGAGCGTCCGTGCGTTCTGCGGCACTTGCGAGCGAGGGGATATGAAGTGGTTCGGTATCAGTCATAGGTCTATTGTCTGCTTGCAATGGATCTTGTGCACTTTGGGATCGTTGCGACACGTTGGCCGGTCCGCTGGACCTACTGCCCCTATCCCGCCTGGGTCGCTACGCCTCGTTAATCTACTTTTGGCTGCTCGACTGTTTCTGTGAGCGCAGTTTTTTCGCGCGTATCGCGGCGGCGCGCCACTTCTTCGCGTTCTGCCAAGGCTTCCTCACCAGGCCCCTGCCAAATTGTCGCTCGCTCATCGGCATCAGGCGAACCCGAATAGAGGCGCTCGCCTTTGGTGTGTTCACCCTGCGGATGCTGGTGGCCTGTGTGTTGAGTATCGGCGTCACCATGATCTGCGGGTTGCCCACTAGCCTCCGGTGTCGGCTCGGCACCAACTAAGCGCGTTGCATGGCTTGCTTGGACGATATTCATCACTGCGGTGGCACTGAGAACCTGGGTGCCATCAGGGTCAGTGTGGGCTTCCACCTCTGCAATGTACCCGTCAACGCTACCTGCGATCGCCTCGTCGCTGGCCGTGCGCCCCTCGGCAAGATCACGCTGGCGCTTGGCCAGTGCACGCCTGCGGAGTTTCTTAGAGCGTTGCCTGGCGGCTTTCAGGCGGGCTGCGTGAACTGGGTCGAGCGCCGTTGGACTGTCGAGGCGCGTATGGTCATCTGTGCGCAGACCGTCGCGCCCCGGCGCTACCGTTTCGTCAGCAGCAATATCGGAAAGCTCTTTGGCCAAGCGCGCCACTTCTTCACGGGAGGTATCGTGAGGGACCGCAACGATTTCCTGCGGTTGGATACGTTGGACTGGCCGCACCCATGGCGCCTCAGTATTAATCCATTGGATGAGTTGTTCGCGCACATGACACCTCAGGTCCCACAATTTTCCGGAATCTTGTGCTGATACCAGTACGCGCACCGTCACCGTTGTCATATCGTTGGCGGTCATCTGTACAGCCCACGAACGACCATCCCATAGGTCCGTTGCCAGGAGGATCTGTTCCACTTTCGATCGGATCAACGCCATAGGCGCAGCCCAGTCCACTTGGAGTTCTACGGTCCCAAGGCGCGTCGCCGTACGCCGGGTCCAGTTTTCAAAAATATTTGAAGTGAAGTACGTCGACGGTACGATGAGGCGCCTTTCATCCCATATGCGCACAACAACATAGCCAAGGGTGATTTCCTCGACTGCGCCCGAGTCGCTACCTTTTTCCGCAACGACGATATCTCCTACGCGGATCGCATCAGTGAAAGCCAGTTGAAGACCTGCAAAAACATTGCCCAAGGTCTGCTGCGCGGCAAGGCCAGCGACAACGGATAACAGACCTGCTGAGGCCAAGATGGTCGTCATGGCGGCACGGGCCGCCTCAAAGGTGAGTAATGCGATGACGATGCCGAGGATGACGACGATGACCTGGGTAAGGCGACGGAGGATCTGTGCTTGTGTTTCAAAGCGTCTTGCGCGCCCATGATCGCTACTTTGACGTAGCCGTGCGGCGTCTTCAAAGATCCAAGCGGCAGCGTAAAAAATCCACGTAATTGCCAGTATGGCGGCAATGAGGAGTACATGGGAAGTAATACGCACCAGTGTGCCGCCCGACCATGTGGCCAAGTCAGCATCAAGGAGAGCAAATTGAAGGCCTGCCCATGCGCCCCACACAGCCAAGGCGAAATAGGCGGGGATACGCACACGTTTGACCAGTGCCGCCATAATCGGCGAGGTACGTGTAAGAGTGCGACCAACGGCAGCAACAAGCACAGCGATAACCAGTGCGATGACAAGTCCACCAACACTTGCCCCTAGGAGAAACATCACATCAATAGTGGCTTCCACGGTTTCAGTGGTGGTAGTCGTCGCAGCTTGTGCACTGCGCAGTGGCGTCAGCAATTCCATGACGAAATGAGGCGTCGCAATGGGCATCATGTGGCAAGCCTAGGGCTTCGGGCTTTAACTTTCCTGTGAGCATACAAGGAAAAACATTCCCTAGTGACTGGCCTCACATTGATCCGTTTTGCTAATCGGCAATAAATCTGCCTATGATTCTCTTCGTCCTCGGACGCAAGTCCGGGCCGATAAGCCCCCATCGTCTAGCGGCCTAGGACACCGCCCTTTCACGGCGGCGACACGGGTTCAAATCCCGTTGGGGGTACACTCCTCGTCGCTGACGTGGAAATAACTCAATAGGTCTTACACCTGTTGTAAGGCCCCGTAGCGCAGTCGGTTAGCGCGCCGCCCTGTCACGGCGGAGGTCGCGGGTTCGAGCCCCGTCGGGGTCGCCACCAGACCATTCGGTCCGGTTTTTGGCTCTGTAGCTCAGTTGGTAGAGCGTTCGACTGAAAATCGAAAGGTCACCGGATCGACGCCGGTCGGAGCCACCAGCAAGGCCCCAGGATTACTGATCCTGGGGCCTTCTTGTTAGTCGGATGAAACACCGCTCACGTCTCCAATAACTCAATCCCGCGCACAGTCAGCTATCGCCTAGCACAAAAACGGCGCATCCTTACTGCAATATGTGGAAGCCTGCCTCGCGATCCCCCCTATGCTGTCACTCAAGCGATATCTGCTGGCGTTGCGCGAAGCCTCAGTGTAGTGTGAATGGTGATAGATCCCCGGTCAGGCCTCTAGTTCGGTTGAACAATGCGCAAGTGACCGGGGCCTTTCTTTTGCGGGAGCTTTAGCGTTGAAAAATTGACACAGTTACGACGACTTGTTAACGCTGCTTAGTGAGCGCGGCCTACACATTGACGATTTCAATGAGGCAAGCGGCTTTCTTTCCCGTGTAAGTTACTACCGACTCTCAGGCTACTTCCGGCACTGGCAGATCAACCCGGGTCGCGGCGATAACCGCTTCATTCCTGGCTCTTCCTTTAGCACGATCCAGAACCTATACAACGACGAGCAGACCTTAATTATGCTGCTCGATGAAGTCCTCCACCCCATTGAAGTCTTGCTCCGCACGCAGTTTGCACACCACTACGCCCATCGTGTGGAACCAACCGGCGTTCTCGAGGACCTAGCTGAATCACTGAAAGTGTCTAGAAAAACGCTCCCCAGTCAAGTGCGTTCATTTGTTTATCTGCGAAATCGCGTAGCGCACTGCGCAAAATTGTGGAATCATTCCGTACTTGACAACCCAGGTCTCTCGTCAACAATTGCCAACCGAGCAAAACGCACCTATCGCTCATTTAGCAACCATTCGATCTACCGGATACTTGTCGCTCTTGATCTTATCGCCAGAAATGGCGGCATTGCCGATGCCTGGCTGAGCACAAAGATTGAACCCATCCTTAACGACAATCCGCTCCTTGCGGCAGGTATTGCACAGCCTGCACACTTTGGCGACATGGACCAAACGCTACTTATTCCCTAATAAAAAAGACATCCTCAGTAGCCTTCCCGTGCGCGCCAATCATTCATCTCTAGCACATACCAACCTCAACATCAGCAACCTCGGCAACAATTCTTATACAACCGTCGACGCCATCGCAGCGCTCATTAGGTAGACCACCGGACATCCGCATCCACTTTCCACACAGGCGTCTTCTCCGTTACTCTGAGTCCTACACTAAGTCGCATTCGTGACACCTCTTGGGAAGGGAGCTCCGTTGGGAAACCGCTTCGACACCCAAGACAAACTTATCGCCGCCACGCGCCAAATCATTATTGATGAGGGCGTTGAGGCTACCTCACTGGAACATATCTGCAAGGTTGCAGGATTTTCCCGTGGCGCTTTCTACTCAAATTTTTCCTCTAAAGACTCCCTGTTGGCAGCCCTAGCAGAGGACGAGTACATCGCACTCATTGAACGTCTACGTACCACCGTCGAAGAGTGGGCAACACGTCCTGTCCTCGACCAAGGTGACGGTCCCCTTATTGAAAATCTTCTTTTCGAGGCCTTGGACGCTATCTGCGTCGACAAAGCACTCTACGTCCTTCACTCTGAACTGCTACTACGGTCAATCCGTGACCCTGAATGGGGGGCGCGTCTGCTCGATATCAACGTCCAATTTGCCGACGAACTTGGGCGAGTCTTGGAATGGATCCTTGAGGCTTCTGGGCGCCACCTCACCAAGCCGCTGCGAGCAATGACCCACTCGGTGATCGGTATCGTTATGCGTGCTGCCGGAGTGGCCGCGTGGCGTGAAACAACAATGCGGCTACACCACGCATCAGCGGCCACCTACCCTCAAGATGCTCAACGCATGGAGGGCACAGCTGATTCGCAACAGCGCACTTCGGTCCGCAACTCTGCTGCCTCCGAACTTCTGGAAGTGATCCTGTTGATCCTTTACGCCTCATCTGAACCACGAGGCGAAAGAGCCTCCGGACAAGGCAAACCCCCGATCGTATCACCTGGGCAATAGCCCTGAAAATAGCTGCGCATCTACCACAGGTGGGGAAAGCATAAAGCAAAGGGCCGCCAATCGATGACGACTGGCGGCCCACGGTCAAGCGCACTTAGCTTGTTGCTTCGTCAGCGCATTGTGCACCGGCTTGTGGAACTTCCCCGTTCACCAGGTAGTCTGTAACCTTCTTGTCGAGGCAGCCAGAGCGGCCTGCGAAGGACAGTCCATGCCCGTGGGCTTTGAACGTCAGCAGCGTAGCGTTGCCAAGTTGCTCCACTAGCTCTTGTGAGTACTTATAGGGCGTCGCGTGGTCTCCCGTCGTTCCGACAACGAGAATGGGTGTTTCCGTGGTGGGAGCGTGGAAGGATTCCGTGAACTCATCCCCCGCCTCGGCAAGTACCGAGCATCGAAGTTCTGTGTAGTCGCGTAGCGTTGCGTCATTCACCTCGGGGCCGTCGAAGTAGCGGGAAACACCGTTCTTCTTGGCGGTTTCAATCATCGAGGTGATATCGGGAACTTTCGGGAAAGAGTGGCAGTTGATGACTTCGCCGGTGGCGTCGAAAAGGGGCCCTGGTTGAGCACTTTCGGCCGTATCTGCGGCGGGCTGCTCTCCCGGTGGGCTGCTCAGGCCTGCCACAACGAGAAGTTCATCAATGGCAGTTTGGTCACCATCCTTGGCTCGTTTGAGTAGCGCGAGTCGTTCGGCACGTTCCTTAGGGGTTTTATACAAGGTGTCAACAAGGAATTGGAACATGGGCGCACCAGACATTTCGGCGCCGTCACTCCCTTTCAACGGGTTGGCAGTGAGTTCGTCTCGCAATGCCAGCACTCCGTCCTCGTTGGTGAAGGGACACGTTGCTTCAGTACATGAGGCAACCATCTCGTTGATCTCTGTAGCAACACTTGCCTGTTGCTCAAATGTTGTTGTCAAGCTGGCCCATTTTGCGGTCAGGGCCGAGTCAAGCACCATTCTTCCCGCTTTTTCGGGGAAAAGAGTGGCGTAGGTGGCGCCAAGAACAGTGCCATACGAGAAACCAAGGTAGTGGAATCGATCTGAACCAGTGAGGTTACGCATCATTTCCATGTCGCGAGCAACTTGCGATGTGCCCATGTAATGGGTCAGAGGGTTCTTCTCGATGCACTCATTGAGGCGCACAACCGGGATGGTTGACGACGATTTACATGACAGGGGGCTGGAAGCTCCCACACCTCGAGGATCTACACCGTACACATCGTAGGCATCTAGGACGCCATTGAAACTAGGTTCTTTGACGAGGTTGAAAGCTAGGGAAGAAGCGGTTAGCCCTGGGCCACCGGGATTAATAAATAGCGGTTTGGATTCTTTGTCTCCAGTGGATCGAATACGCATGACAGCAAGTTCTGTTGTCCGTTTATCTTCCGGGTCTGCCCAGTTCATTGGTGCTTCAACCCGCGCACACTCGACTCTACTTTCGTCAATTCCGTTCTTTTTTGCCCCTTCAAGTGCTTCGGGGGTGAGTCCGTCGTCTTGTGTACACGGTCTCCAGCTAATGTTTTGAGAATAGAAACTCGAATACGTCTTTTTCTGCCAATCTGCATCAAGTGACGTATCTGAGGCTAGACCTGATTGGGCGAGCGTGGCGGTATTGACGGGCGCAGTGCATGCACTAAGAACGAAGGCCGCTGCGATTGCACTGGACGTAGCAACGATGAGTCCGCGACGGTGATAACTTTTTCCGATGGTCGTTCGGGACACGAAGTATTTCCTCCTTGTTGGGATGAACGAAGGGTCTACAGGACAGTGTGTGACGCTCGCGGGCGAGTGCCACTTCCCATCCCTGAGTGCCGATAGCCACTCCGAACCTTTTCGAGTAACTAGTGTGGCATTGATTCCTGAATAATCTCTGAATGATTCACGAATGCTTGCTTTACGCCTTCGCTCACGTATCCCTCCGACATATTTTCACGACCTTTTTTGAGGCGACACACAACACAACTGACGCCAAAAACCTCAAAGATCACCATGACTTTTCATTGAAAATGCACCGAATATACAGCACTGTATTTGTGCCCGTCACCCAACTGGGCAACAGTTGGTACCAATGGAGATCAATGGACGTACCGTCGAAATCGTGCGCCTAGGGGTGGTTGATTCAACCCTCCAGGTCCTCGCCCAAAGGCTCGCGCAGACCCCCACGCTGCCCGACCTTTCCACCGTTATTGCCTCACACCAACACGCGGGACGAGGCCGTAGTGGACGCGTCTGGCTCAACGACGCAGGCAGCGCACTTCTTTGCGCCACCCTCGTACGTATCCCCGAGGTCTACCTATCATGGGTCACTCCCTTAGCAGGCCTCGCAACCCTTAGCTCATTGGCAGATATCGACGTCAAAGCCCACCTGAAATGGCCCAACGACGTTCTCCTTGGCGGAAAAAAAATTGCCGGTATCCTCTGCGAACATCTGACCACTCACCAGACTTCACCTCGTACGCGCCTTCACGCTGTCGCAGTGGGTCTAGGACTTAACCTTGGCACCGTTCCCACCGAGGCAGGGCCGCTCGCTGGCGCACTGCCCATACCTGCTAATACTTCAGCCACTGCCCTCAAAGAGCTGCTTCTAGCCTCCTTCTTACGTCATCTTGACCGTCTTATTGACCTTGCCGAGCCACAGGTATGGCGCCGCCTTTACCGCAACGCCCTGTCTCACCTCGGCCAAGAAAGCACCGTTCGCCTGCCTGACGGCGGCCTCTTACATGTCACCGCTACCGATGTTGACCACCGCGGCGCCCTCCTTGCCACTACCAACGATGGTACGCAGATCACGATTACAGCAGGTGACGTTGATTTACCTCAGTACGTCCCCTCCCTCACAACACACCACGCGCAGGAAGGACTAGGCGCATGACGCATATTGCGCGGCCAATCCGCAAAATTCTTATCGCTAACCGTGGAGAAATCGCGGTGAGAGTGATTCGGACAGCACGAAGTATGGGTATTGGCTCCGTCGCGGTGTATTCCGACCAGGACATGCACTCGGCAGCATGTGACCTCGCTGATGAAGCCTACGCGCTTGGTGGCACCGCCCCAGCAGCCACCTACCTGTCCACCGACGCTCTTCTCGATGCTGCACGTCGCGCCGAGGCCGATGCGATCCACCCCGGCTACGGTTTCCTTTCCGAGGACGCTGCCTTTGCTGCCGCCGTACGCGACGCCGGGATTACCTGGCTTGGTCCCAGTGCCGAGGCGATCCGTGCCCTTGGCGATAAGATTTCAGCCCGGGAAATTGCCACGAGTGTCAACGTGCCGGTGATCCCCGGTGAAGAACTCACCGCTGACCTTGCCGCCGCCGAAGCGCAAATCCTTGCCATTGGCGCATCCCACGGCTATCCGGTCCTGGTCAAACGCGCCGATGCTGGCGGTGGTCGCGGCATCACTCGTTTTGACACTGATGAACAAGTGCGACGCTTCCTGGCTGAGTTACCGGACGTCCATGCGCTACGTGGCTGTTTCGTCGAAAAGATGGTGACCTTTGCCCGCCACGTGGAAACACAGTGTATGCGTGACGCCCACGGCAATTTCGCTGTCGTAACGACCCGCGATTGCTCTGTTCAGCGTCGCAACCAAAAGGTCGTCGAAGAGGCCCCTGCCCCTCATTTAAGTGAAGAGGTCGAGGCAGTCCTCACCCAGTCCTCACGTGCCCTCTTTGAAGCAGTGGACTATGTAGGGGTGGGCACATGTGAATACCTCGTCACCCGCGAAGGTCGCGTGTACTTCCTTGAAGTTAATCCTCGCCTGCAGGTGGAACACACCGTCTCGGAAGAGGTCACAGGTCTTGACCTTGTGCGTGAACAGATCCGCATTGCACGCGGCGAAACCCTCGCTGAAGTGCCGCCCGTACGAGGCCATAGCTTCGAAGTGCGTATCACCTCGGAGAATCCGGCTGATGACCTGATGCCCGCCACAGGCACCCTCACGCAGATTAACTGGCCGGGCGGCCCTGGTGTGCGCATTGACTCCTTTATTCGCCCAGGCGATGCCATTGGTTCGGATTACGACTCCCTCATTGCGAAACTTATTGTGACCGCGCCAACCCGCAGTCAGGCACTCAGTCGTCTGGTCGGCGCCATCGCCGAATTCACTGTTGAAGGCCTTCCAACCTGTGCGCCGCTACTCACCCATATCCTTACCCACAGCGATTTTTGCGGCCCTGATTCACCCGCTGCTGGCCTTGACGAGGCCGCAGCCACCCGTTTCGCTGCCACTTGGCCACGTCAAGCGGGCGACTTCGCGGTCTACACCAAGTGGATGGAAGACCTGGGCCTACTTGCTCAGGTCAAAGAAACCCTCCTTGGCGCGCAAGCAGCCGCATCCACCTCGACACCAGCATCTGCTTCACAACCTGCCGTTTCAGCTGCGCCAACCGCGCCAAGCGCAATGGACACCTTCGTCATCGAAATCGACGGCAAACGTGCCAAATTGCGCTTACCAGTCGAAATGTTGACACGCACAACATCTGCTCCTGTAGGCACGGCTGCGATGCGGCCGCAGGCTTTGCGTGGTCGCGGCAAGTCCCGAGGTGCGGGTGCTGCAGGTTCCGGAACACAAGGCCCTTCCATCCATGCACCTATCCAGGCAACCGTCGTGCGCGTTGTTGCCGAGGTAGGTCAAGACCTCGCTGAAGGCGACCTTGTCGTCGTCTTGGAGTCCATGAAGATGGAAAAGCCTATATACGCACATGCGGCAGGCACAGTGAAAGCAGTGCATATTGCTGCTGCGGACACTGTTAAAGCCGGCGATCTGCTGGTCACCATTGACGCAGCACAGGATAACTGAGGCAAGGAGATCCCATGACGATCGACGCCACTACTCAGGCGGTACGAGCCGCCACCCTTGAGGTGAATGCTGCTGGCGACACTGACGAAGTTGTGTCACGCGAGAACTTCGTTGAACGTAACCGTCAGGTCGTTGAGGCCGCAGAGGCTCGGGCACGTGCCCGCCAACATCCGCACGGTCGCCAAACAGCCCGAGAACGGCTTGTGGCACTCCTGGACGAAGGGTCATTCTTCGAACTCAACCGCTTTGCAGGTGGAGATATTGAAAGCGGTTCCATTGGCTCAGCGGTGATCACAGGCGTTGGCACTATTGATGGACGCCAAGTAGCCGTGTATTCCCAGGATTTCTCCATCATGGGCGGCACCTTGGGTCAGGTTGAAGGCGACAAAATCCTTCAACTCATGGACCGGGCTCTCACTCTCCGTATCCCCATTATTGCGATGTTGGATTCAGGTGGTGCACGTATCCAAGAAGGCGTGACGGCCTTGGCCCAATATGGCCGTATTTTCCGCAAATCCACCCAGTGTTCTGGCGTTGTGCCTCAGATTTCTATCATCCTTGGACCATGTGCTGGTGGCGCGGTCTACGGTCCAGCTTTGACTGACTTCATCATTATGACCCGCAAGTCGTCATACATGTTCGTCACTGGGCCTTCCGTCGTTAAAGCAGCAACCGGCGAAGACATCTCTTCGGAAGATCTTGGTGGCGGTGACCTGCATAATACGATCTCCGGTGTTGCCCACTTCCTAGCTGACGACGAGGCTGAGGCTCTTGACTATGCACGCACCCTGTTGTCATACCTGCCGTCACACTGTCAAGAAAAGCCTCCCGTATTCGCCTTCGACCCCGCCGTGTGTGCACCACCAAATGCTCATCTTGTTGGCGATTTGGTGCCAGAATCACCCAAACAGGCCTACGACATGGTCGAGGTGATCGAGGCGCTGGCTGATAACGAAGAGTTCCTTGAGGTGCAGCCACTCTTTGCGCCATCGGTTCTGATCGGTTTTGCCTCCTTTGAGGGGCGCCCAGCGGGTATCGTCGCATCACAGCCACTCAATGATGCTGGCACACTCGATGTTGATGCTTCAGAAAAGGCGGCACGTTTTGTCCAATTCTGTGACGCCTTCGGTATTCCGATTGTCACCTTGGTGGACGTGCCGGGGTATCGGCCCGGCTCTGAACAGGAACGCGCCGGCATTATTCGTCGAGGTGCCAAACTCATCACCGCCTATGCCACTGCTACTGTCCCCCTGATCACGATTATTTTGCGTAAGGCTTTCGGTGGCGCTTACATCGTCATGGGCTCCAAGTCGCTTGGTGCTGACGTGAATTTCTCGTGGCCATCGTCGCAGATCGCCGTTATGGGCTCCGAGGGTGCGGTTGACATTGTTTTCCGTCGCCAACTTGCCGAGGCCGGTAAAGAAGGTCGCGATGTTGCTCAGCAACGCGCTCACTACCAGGCGATGTATGACAAGCATTCTGTCAATCCCAACCTGTCGTTGCGTAACGGTCAGCTGGATGGCCTGATCGAACCAGGAAGAACGCGTGAAGCAATTTGCCGTTCGCTTGTGTCCTTGGCCAGCAAGGATCGCACAACCTATTCGCCACGTGTCCACGACAACGCCCCCATGTAAGCATCTACGTCGGCACTGCCGATCACGACCAGACTTTTCAAATGACCCCCAGTGAAATGGAAGATAGATGACGACGTTCCTAGGTAATCTCAGCACCGACTTCGCACTCGTATTTGGCGGACAAGGCAGCAAGTGGCGTGCAGCCCTTGATGCCAGCGTGTCCCTGCCCAAACAGGGTGAACGCGTGCGGGCAGCCCTCGCGGCAGCGCGCAGCCTTCTCGCTCCGGTGGCACTTGATGTCCTCACCAAGGCACCTGGTGCATCCGACCGCCTCGACACGATCCTTGCTGGGGACAGTACTGACGATGTGCTCGACACAAATCCTGCTGTATCAGGCCCAGGTATCGTTTTGGCGCAGTACGCGGCCCTTCTTGATTTGGAAGGCACCGGCCTGGACCTGCATGCCACCTCCCCCACCACGCTGCTGGGCCACTCGCAGGGGATCCTCGGTGTTGCCCTCGCTCGCGCCTACATGGCAGGTGATGAGGCCGCGCTTCACCGCGTCATCGCCCTGTCTGTGCTGGTAGGTGCTGCCGCCGCACACGCCACCCATACACGTGGTGCCACAAGCCTCGCAGGCATGACCCCCATGCTTTCTGTTTCCGGTGTGCCAACTGCTCTCATTGGCACAGTTGTGACGACTCTTTCCTCCTCTGTGGTGATGGCTGTTAATAACGGCGTGGATGGTCAAGTCTTATCGGGCTTGCCCGCTGATTTGGAGGCGGCACGACATGCCATTAGCGCGGCAGTAGACGCGCACAATGCTGCCCTTGATGCGCATACCCAAGGTGGCTCCCCGCTGAATGCCTCTTTTGATGTGCTGCGCGTGGACGCTCCCTTCCACAACCCGCTCATGGAGACAGCGCGCCTTCAGGTCCTTCAATGGGTGGACCGTCTCAATGCCGCTGGCCGCACCTTTGATAGCGACCTGGCCCGCGAGTTGGCTGCTGCGATCCTCACCGAGCCATGCGACTGGGTTGCTCAGGTTCGTTCTGCCCGTGATGCCGACGTGAAATACTTCCTTGACCTTGGCCCCACGCCAATGGTTGGTCGCCTCACTGCGCCACTTCTTGAGGGAACAGGCAGCGCAGTTGTTGACGCCTCGACCCGCTCGGCGCGCACCTCCTTGGATCTGCCGGGATTTGAGGTACCTGAACCGACATCGTGGGAGAAATTCCTCCCTCGCCTCGTGCGCCTCCCTGATGGTCGCACAGTGGTCGATACTGCCTTTACACGCCTGACCGGCAAATCACCGGTGGTCCTTCCCGGCATGACCCCCACCACTGTGTGGCCCGAAATTGTTGCAGCTGCGGCAAATGCGGGCAACTGGGCTGAGATGGCGGGTGGCGGACAGTACTCAGAGGAAGTGTTCACTGAGAACCGCCTGGCCCTGCAGGAACTCCTTGAGCCGGGCCGCACGGCTGGCTTTAACACGATGTTCTTCGACCGTTTCATGTGGAACCTGCAATTTGGTGTCAACCGCATTGTTCCCAAGGCGCGCCGTGCTGGCGCCCCCATCGACATGGTGACCATTGCCGCTGGTATCCCTGAACTGGATGAAGCTGGTGAACTGCTCACTCAACTAAAAGCTGATGGTTTTAGTTTTGTTTGCCTCAAGCCCGGCACGGTTGAGCAAATCAACCAGGTGCTTGATATTGCTGACGCTCACCCGGATTTCCCGTTGATCGTTCAAGTAGAAGACGGACACTCTGGTGGCCACCACTCGTGGGAAGACCTCGATCACCTTCTTTTGGCCACATATGCGCGTATCCGCAATACCCCATCCGTGGTTCTGGCCGTGGGTGGTGGCATTGGCCGACCTGTTGATGCGGCACGCTACGTGACTGGCCGCTGGGCATTGGAATACGACCGTCCTCTTATGCCCGTTGACGCGGTCCTTGTCGGTACCGCCGCCATGGCCACACTGGAGGCCCGTACGTCACCGCAGGTGAAGAAACTTCTCATGGAAACCCCCGGTGCAGATGGCGACGGTTGGGTTGGCCGAGGCGAAAGCCGTGGCGGCATCACCTCCGGCTTCTCCCACTTGGGTGCTGATATGCATGAGATTGAGAATTCGTCGTCTCGCGCGTCGCGGCTCATCCATGATCTTGGTGGCGACCTTGACCTGATCCGTGAGCGTCGCAATGACATTATCGACGCCCTTGCGCGCACGGCGAAGCCCTACTTTGGCGACGTTGAAGAGATGACCTACGCTCAGTGGGCCAGCCGCGTAGTGGAACTGTCCTACCCATGGGCGGATTGGACATGGCAGGACCGCACTTTAGACCTCTTCCACCGCATTGAGGCACGCCTCAATGATGCCGACCACGGTCAGGTACCCACTCTCTTTGCCGACGCCTCGGCCATCGAGGACGGGCCTGCTGCCCTGGCTGCATTGCTGGACGCGTACCCGCAGGCGGCAACCACGAAGGTGGCGCCCTCCGATGCCGCATGGTTCCCCACACTGTGCCGCAAACACCACAAGCCCATGCCGTTTGTGCCCGTCCTTGATGGCGAACTTGCTCGTTGGTGGGGCACCGACACCCTGTGGCAATCACACGATGCCCGTTTTGATGCCGATTCGGTACGTATTATTCCGGGTCCGCGGTCAGTTGCTGGTATCGATCGTATCGATGAACCTGTAGGCGAGCTTTTCGCTCGTTTCGAGGCGGCAATTGTCGAGGCTGCAGCTGAGCTGGGTGCTCAAACGCAGGATGTTTTCTCTCGTTTCGGCAATGCTCGAACCGTTGAGGAGTATCTGCGTCGCGTACCGACGATCCAGTGGGCCGGTAATCTTGTGGCCAACCCTGCTTTCGCAATGCCTCAGTCTACGTCGATCGTGGAAGAGGACGGACAGTGGGGCGTACTTGTTCACTGCGAGACCCCGTGGGATGGCCTAGGCGAGGACGCACCTCATGCAGTGCGTGAAATCCTCATCCCATTGACGCTACCTGTTGGCGTTTCCACGGGTGCTTTCCCCGTGGTTGATATGGCTCGCCTGTCGGTGTCAGCCTACGATCTGCTTGCTGGCGCTGCTGGCGTGGGCACCACAACTGTCAATGGTGATGTCATTGAGGCAATGCCTGCCGTCACGCCTGATGACGGTTTTGGTATCGTCCACGATTCCTTCACGCTGTCCAAAGAGTTGGGCCGCGCCCACAGTGGTGTGACCGGTGCTGCGCTGCGCGCGCAGTTGACTGAGATTGTGCCTGATGCCCTTGTTGGCCCGTGCTGGCCGGCGATTTACACGGCATTGGGTAGTGCGATCAAAGATGGCGTGCCTGTTATTGAAGGCCTTGTCAATGCTGTTCACCTTGATCACACGGTGGTCCTTGAGTCCGCATGGCCCGAGGCTGGGACACGTATTGATGTGACTTCCACTTGCGCAGAACTTTCCGAGTCCAGCGCTGGCCGTGTGGTCCGCGTCGAATTGGAACTTTTTGCTCACGGCACACTTTTTGCGCGTTTGACCGAGCGTTTCGCTATCCGTGGTCGTGTGGCATCGACTCAACCCCCCTCGGCTGGGCCGTCATTTGCTCCCGGTGTGACTGTGGAAGACACTGCACGTTCCTTTATCCGTCGCGCTGTTGTGAGTGCGCCCGCTGATATGACTGCCTTTGCGAATGTGTCGGGCGACTTCAATCCGATTCACACCTCGGCCGCTGCAGCTGGTTTGTCTGGCCTTCATGCGCCGCTTGTTCACGGCATGTGGCTGTCGGCGACCGCTCAGCATGTCATTGAAGCTGAGGGGATCTCGGGCACGGACGCAGCGCCTGCTACTGGGGTGATCCGTGGCCAACGAGCACCCAAGGCCACGATTGTCGGTTGGTCTTACCAGATGCACGGCATGGTGAACCTGCGCGACGACGTTGAAATCACCGTTGAGCGTGTGGGCCGCGTCGGCGGTCAAATAGCTGTTGAAGCAACGTGCCGTATCCACGGCGAGGTCGTCTCCATTGGACGTGCTCTGCTTGCTGCGCCACGCAGTGCCTACGTTTTCCCTGGTCAGGGCATTCAGCGGGCACGTATGGGTATGGATAATATGTCGCCTGTCGTACGCGATGTCTGGAAACGTGCCGACGAGCATACGCGCACGCGCCTCGGTTTCTCTATCGAGGCGATCGTGCGTGACAACCCCACGCAGCTGCGTATCGGCGACGAGGTTCTGCGTCACCCTGATGGCGTTCTGAACCTCACCCAGTTCACGCAGGTAGCCCTGGCTACCCTTGCGTACGCGCAAACACAGGATCTGCGTGCTTCAGGCACATTTGTTGAGGACGCGGTATACGCGGGCCATTCGCTGGGTGAATACAATGCGCTGTCAGCCTGCGCACAGATCTTCCCCTTTGAGCAGGTCCTGGAGATTGTGTACCAGCGTGGCACCGCCATGCATCACCTGGTGGAGCGTGACGAATACGGTCAGTCCAACTACCGTCTTGGCGCGCTGCGTCCCAACCAGATTGGCGTAAGTGAAGATGACGTGCAGTCCTATGTGGCGTCCATTGCCGAGGCCACCGGCGAGTTCCTGCAGATCGTGAACTTCAACCTGGCTGGCACCCAGTACGCTGTTGCTGGCACAGTGGCGGGCCTTGAAGCCCTGGCAGCTGATGCTCAACGTAAGGCTGATGAGGTGGGCGGTAAGCGTCCCTTTATGCTCATTCCTGGCATTGACGTACCCTTCCACTCGTCTCGTCTTCACGCTGGGGTTGCCCCCTTCCGCGATAAGCTTGAGGCTATGGTGCCGCACGATCTCAACGTGTCGGTCCTCATTGGTCGCTACATCCCGAACCTGGTGGCGCGTCCCTTCGAACTAACGGAAGATTTTGCTCGTTCCATTGTCGAGGTCGTTCCATCCCAAGCTGTTGAAGCCCTCCTGGCTGATGGTTGGGATAAGGCGATGGAAACGCCTGTGGCTACGGCACGCACAATCCTTATTGAGCTCCTCGCATGGCAATTTGCTTCGCCTGTACGTTGGATTGAAACCCAGGATCTGCTATTTACGCCACTTTCCGAAGGTGGCCTTGGTGTCGAACGCCTCGTCGAGGTGGGACTTGGTTCGGCGCCCACCTTGGCAAACCTTGCAGAACGTACGCTTGCTCTGCCACGTCACCGTGGTCGCAGTGTTGAGGTCTTTAACTCTGAACGCGACAATGCGCGACTGCTGGCCACCGACGTGGTGCGTGCACCTTCCGATGACGCTCCCACAGCTGAAGAGGCCCCCGCGAACGAGGCGCCCGCACCTTCAGCGCCTACCCCAGCTGCCACACCGGCCCCGTCGGCGGCACCTGCCCCCGCTGCTAGTGCCTCGGCACCGAGTGGCGCTGCTGTTGCAGATTTGCCGCTGAAGGCATCCGAGGCGGTGCGTATCCTTCTGGCTTACGCCAATAAGCTGCGCGTGGAGCAGATTGATGCTGCCGACACGGTGGACACACTGACCAATGGCGTGTCCTCAAAGCGCAACCAGCTGCTGATGGATATGGCTGCTGAACTGTCAGTTCCCACCATTGACGGTGCAGCAGAAGCGACGATATCTGCACTGCTGCCCACGGTTGATGGTGCTGCAGGTGCCTATCGTCCCTTTGGCCCGGTACTTGGCGAGGCCATCACTTCCCGTCTGCGCAAACTTTTCGGTGGTGCAGGTTTGGCGCCAACCCATGTGGCGAGCCGCGTAACAGGCACCTGGCAACTCGGCCAGGGATGGGCTGACCGTGTGTCCGCCGAAATCCTTCTAGGTACCCGCGACGGCGATTCAGTCCGCGGTGGCGCACTCACGTCGCTACCCACTTCCGTTACCTCAGCATCTGACGCGGATGCGCTGATTGACGCAGCCGTCGAAGCCGTGGCTGCCGCTGCCGGTGTGGCAGTGGCAATGCCCGGTGCGGGCGGTGACGCCGGTGGTGGTGTCGTTGATTCAGCTGCCTTGAATGCATTAACCGAAAAGATGCTGGGTGCGGATGGCCTTTTGGCGAAACAAGCGCGGAGTCTACTCGCTGAACTCGGTGTGGATCTACGTGCCACAGCTACAGACGGTGTCGATAGCGAATTGGCTGCCTTGGCTGAAGCGGTTGAAGCTGAGCTTGGTGCAGGCTGGGTTGACTCTGTCAAGCCTGCCTTTACTCCCAGCCGCGCGGTTCTCCTGGACGACCGGTGGGCATCGGCCCGCGAAGACTTGGCTCGCGTTGCCTCCGGGCAGCTGAATGCAGCCGAGGTGTACGTCGACGGCTTGCGTGGTGCCGGTCAATCCTTGGCAGAACTTGCCCAGTGGTACACGCGTTTCGTCGACGATGAACGTAAGGACTTCTTCAACCGTGTGGCAGACATTGCCCTTGAAACTGCTGACGGCGCATTTGCTGACGACGTTGCACTTGTCACGGGTGCCGCACCGCGCTCCATTGCCGCCGCCGTTGTGGCACGCCTCCTTGAAGGTGGCGCCACGGTGGTGATGACCTCGTCACGTGTCGACGATGCGCGTCTGACATTTGCCAAAGACCTGTACCGTCGCCACGCCGCAATGGGCGCCACCTTGTGGCTCGTCCCGGCCAATATGGCGAGCCTACGCGATGTCGACAGCCTGGTGAATTGGATTGGTACGCAGCAAACCGAAACGGCTGGCGCAACCACCACAGTGGTGAAACCTGCGTTGCTCCCCACTCTGTTCTTCCCCTTTGCGGCTCCTCCAGTCCGGGGCACCCTTGGATCTGATCCTCACGCCGCAATGGCACAAGAACGTCTGCTGCTGTGGAGTGTCGAGCGGTCCATCCACCAACTTGCTTCACTTGATACGTCAACTGCGGTGGGGCACCGTGTTCACGTGGTCCTGCCCGGGTCACCCAACCGCGGTATCTTCGGCGGTGACGGTGCATATGCCGAAGCCAAGGCCTCCTTTGACACTATCGTCAATAAGTGGGGAACCGAACGAGGCTGGCCAAGCCGCGTCACTTTGGCTCACCCACGTATCGGCTGGGTGAAAGGCACCTCCCTGATGGGCGGTAACGACCTGTTGGTGCCTGCCGCCGAAGCTGCTGGCGTCCACGTGTATACCCCTGAGGAAATCACCGACGGTTTGATTGCTTTGGCAACACGACAGGCACGGGAACAGGCACTTGTTGCTCCGCTGGATGCAGACCTGACAGGTGGACTAGCTGACGCTGGCCTCGACCTGCCCGCACTTGCCGCTGCGGAACGTCGAAAGGCACGTGACGGTGCTGGCGCCTCGGCAAATGACAAACAGGTCACCACCATTGGCGCCCTGCCCAATATTGTTCGCACTGGCTTAGCTCAGAAGTTGCCGTGGGGCCAGGTGCGTACAGCGCTTGCGGACCAGGTGGTCATTGTGGGCGTGGGTGAAGTGTCCGCGTGGGGGTCGGGACGTACCCGCTTCCAAGCTGAACATGCTGACTCCACTATTGACCTCACTGCTGCCGGTGTTTTGGAATTGGCGTGGATGACAGGCTTGGTGCACTGGGCTGATTCACCTGCTGCTGGCTGGTATGACAAGGACGGCAACGCGGTTGACGAGGCTGACATTTATGGTCGTTTCCGCGACGAAGTTGTGGCTCGTGCCGGTATCCGTCCACTCGTTGACGATTCGACGATTGTTGATGGTGGTTCAGATGACGTCGCTACCGTCTACCTCAACTCCGATCAAGAGTTTGCGGCAACGAGCGAAGTAGATGCCCGCGCCTATGTTGCAGCAGACCCGGCACGCACCTCAATCTGGTTCGATACGGTTCGCGGTGAATGGATGGTCCGTAAGGCAGCTGGCTCAGCTGTGCGTGTGCCTCGCCGTGCCACGTTGACCCGCAGTGTTGGCGGTCAGATTCCTGACGACTTCGATCCAGCCAAGTGGGGTATTCCCGCCACAATGATCGAGGCATTGGATCGTATCGCCGTATGGAACCTCGTGACCGCCGTCGACGCTTTCATCGCCTCAGGGTTCAGCCCCGCCGAATTGCTGCGCGCTGTGCACCCTGCTGATGTGTCTTCAACGCAAGGCACCGGCATCGGCGGCATGGAATCCTTGCGGAAGGTCTTCCTTGATCGATTCCTTGGTGAGGAACGTCCGCAGGATATCCTGCAGGAAGCCTTGCCTAACGTCGTGGCTGCTCATACGATGCAGGCCTATGTTGGTGGCTACGGTCAGATGATCCACCCGGTGGGCGCATGTGCCACTGCGGCAATCTCCATTGAGGAGGGCGTCGACAAGATCCTGTTGGGCAAGTCTGACTTCGTTGTGGCTGGCGGCATTGACGATATCGCGGTCGAATCTCTCACGGGCTTTGGTGATATGAATGCCACCGCTGAGTCCGCAGCACTGTACGAACGCGGTATTTCCTACCGTCACTTCTCGCGTGCCGGTGATCGTCGCCGTGCGGGCTTCCTGGAAGCTGAAGGTGGTGGCACCGTTCTGCTGGCACGTGGTTCAGTTGCAGCCGACCTTGGTTTGCCGGTCCTGGGTGTCGTGGCCTACGTGCGGTCCTTCGCTGATGGCGCGCACACGTCAATTCCGGCCCCTGGTATCGGAGCGATGGCTGCTGGTCGCGGCAAAGCATCCTCCCAGCTTGCCGAAGCCTTGGCAGCTTTGGGTATGAGTGCTGACGATATCGCTGTGGTCTCCAAGCATGACACGTCGACCCGCGCGAATGATCCTAACGAGGCGGAACTACATTCGACGCTGGCTGCAGCCTTGGGTCGCACTCCCGGTAACCCGCTGCATGTCATTAGCCAAAAGACGGTGACCGGCCACGCGAAGGGTGGGGCGGCACTCTTCCAAACCGCCGGTTTGGTTGAGGTCTTCCGCGAGCAGCAGATACCTGGTAACCGCGCACTCGACTGTTTGGATCCTGCCATGAAGCCGTGGATGCCACTGCTGTGGCTGCGCCGTCCGTTGGATATGTCGGCCACTCCAGTGCGTGCCGGTGTGTTGACATCGCTGGGCTTTGGTCACGTATCTGCCCTGGTGGTTCTTGCCCATCCGACGGCTTTCGAGGTGGCTTTGGAGAGCGAACGTGGTGAGGCCAGTGCCGCGGTGTGGCGTGAGACAGCATCGCAGCGTTTGTCGGCTGGGCGCGCTCACCTGGAGCAGGCAATGATTGGCCGCGCAAGCCTATATGAGCCGGTTGAGGGTCGTCGTTTGCCGTCACATGGCACGCATGATGTTGAAGCCCAGATGCTTCTGGATCCCAACGCTCGCCTCGGCGATAACGGCACCTACTGAGGGCAAGACTGCGGGTGAGGCCGACTCTGTGCCGACCTCACCCGCAGCGCACGATATTTCGCACTGCCCTTATCCCTGCTGTGCTGTGAAGAAAGGAGTCGGTGATGGATGCAGGCCACCATCTACGTGCATCAGGCGTGGGCGTGGACCTTGTTCATATTCCCTCTTTTGTCGAGCAGCTTGAACAGGAAGGCACTGTTTTTTCACGTGTCTTCACCGACCGCGAATGGGCCTATTGCCAACACCGTTCATCGGATTGCTTTGCTGTGCGGTGGGCGGCAAAAGAGGCAATGGTAAAAGCGTGGTCGACGCTGATACTTGGCCACGGTCCAATGATTGACCCGTCTGACCTTGATTGGTCCAATATTGAGGTTGCGCACGATCAGTGGCAACGCCCTTATCTGCGTTTTCATGGTCGTGTTGCCCAAGAATTAACTGCCCTTGAAAGACGTCTCGGTGCCAGCCTGCAGTGGAATGTGAGCCTGTCCCATGACGGCGACATGGCCATTGCTTACGTTCAGGTGCTGGCACTGACATTGACGTGATTCCCATCCCGCATATTTTGAAAGGACTCCCCATGTCCCACACCCTGACTGCACCGGTCCTTGTCGATACATTTATCGGTGCACGAAGCCGCGCTAAGGATGCCCTACTGGTCCTGTCATCAGCGGCTGTTGTTGGTTTGCTCGCTCAGGTAAGTATCCCTATGTGGCCCGTGTCCATCACCGGGCAAACGTTGGCCGTGATGGTCGTTGGTGCCACCCTCGGGGCCTCACGAGGCGCAGCCGCAATGATCACCTACGCGGCTTTAGGTTTAGCTGGCGTACCATGGTTTGCTGATTTCGGTGGTGGACCAGCCTATATTTTGAAGCCATCTTTTGGTTTTATCCTTGGCTTCATTGTTACCGCATGGGTGGTTGGGTATCTGTCTGAGCGCCGCTGGGACCGTAAACCTGCGGCGTCACTCGTTGCCTTCGGTTTGGCCTCACTCATTCCTTTCGTGGTCGGTGTGCCGTGGATGTGGGCCATACTCCATTTCACTATGGACACGACCCTTGGCCTGTGGGCGACCCTTAATGCGGGCCTGATCCCCTTTATTCCGGGCGGCATTATTAAGTGGATACTTGCCGCCGCAATCCTCAACGGAGCATGGCGCCTCATGGGCAAACGCACGTCCCTGTAGGAAAAGGTATCGTGCGACCTTAACGGATACTCGAAGTCGGGTGTGGAAAGTGAATACTTTCCACACCCGACTTTATTGCGTATCAACACTGGCCAGCGCTAAGCGTGGAGGCATCGTCGCATCTGGGAGAAATTGAGGTAGGCGTCAAGCCAACACTCTTCCTTTTGAACGACTACACGGATAAAGCCTTCACTAGGCGCAACTCGTCAGCATTTTCACCCCGCAGTTCCCGCCGACATCTGAACCTACGCCCCCTGGTCAATCAGAAGCGTCACCAGTGCGCGTCTGCGGAAGAACTACCGGGAGTTTCCTCCGCTTGATCGACGACGCACAGGTATTCCCGCGATCCGCTTTTCAGCAGTATCCCCACCAACGCCTCGTACACGCTGATGCACCTCTTGGGCCCCGTCGCTACGTTGACGATTCTCTCGCTGAGCGGCACCTGAGTGAACTCCTGCCACCTGGGCTGCCACCGGCACTTCAGCGGTACGCCGCTGCGCCTCGTCGTCGACAAGTGAACCCCTGTGTGTGCTGTCAGCTGTGCCGCCGTCAGCGCCGCCTCGCCTATCGGACCACTGATCGCCTGCACGTGCCGAGCCCTCCCCCCAATCCGCGAATTGCTCAATCTCCGGTTCAGGGGCAGTTGCCGAGGCGGGGCTTTCTTGCCGTTTACTTTCAAAAAACGCCTTGAGCTGCACAGCCACTTCTTTTGCCAACACACCAGGGATCACCTCAACCTGGTGATTCATCCGCGAGTCACGCAAAACATCACGCAACGAACCCGCTGCGCCTGTCTTCGGTTCCCACGCACCAAAAACCACGCGATCAACGCGTGCTGCAACTGCAGCACCGGCACACATCGTGCACGGTTCAAGGGTGACCACAAGGGTGCACCCAACGAGGTTCCACCTACCTAAGCGCCGACCTGCCTCTCGCAGGGCCATAATTTCGGCGTGACCAGCCGGGTCATGAGTGGACTCGCGGCAATTCCAACCCCGTCCCACAACACGACCAACAGAGTCAATAACAAGCGCACCTACAGGCACATCACCTGTGTCTCGAGCCTTAGTGGCATACAAAAGAGCACGGCTCATGGCCTCACGGTAGCGTTGCATCGTCGTCACCCTATAAGGGTAGCTTCCCATAGGCCGCAATGGGAGCTTTCCCGACGTGCGCCTTCGCACCGATTATTCGCACGAGCCTGCGCAGGATTACGCAAAGGCGCTACCCTTATTCCATGCGCCTTCATGTTGCTGACCATCCGTTGATTGACCATAAACTCACCATCCTTCGCGACCGCCAAACGCCGTCGGCCACATTCCGCCAACTCGTCGACGAGCTAGTGACCCTCTTGGCTTACGAGGCAACCCGCCACGTGGCGGTAACCGAAACCGCTATCAATACACCTGTTGCACCAACCGTTGGCCGTAAACTATCTGAGCCACGCCCCATCGTTGTGCCAGTGCTGCGTGCAGGTCTGGGCATGCTTGAGGGTATGACCCGTCTGGTGCCAACCGCTGAAGTCGGCTTCCTCGGCATGAAACGTGACGAAGATACGCTGCAGATTGAAACCTACGCGAACCGTCTTCCTGACGACCTTTCGGGCCGCCAGTGTTTCGTCCTTGACCCAATGCTCGCCACCGGCCACTCCATGGTTGCCGCCGTGAACTACCTTTTCGAACGAGGCGCTAAGGATATTACCTGCGTGTGTCTCCTGGCTGCCCCTGAAGGCCTTGCGACGCTGGAAGAATTCGTTGGTGACCGCGCCGATGTCACCGTCGTTGTGGCAGCGGTGGATGAAAAGCTCAATGAGAAGTCGTATATCGTGCCGGGCCTTGGTGACGCTGGCGACCGCCTCTATGGAGTCGTTGACTGATGTGCCCGGCGGTAACGGAACACCGCTACCGCCTAAAGGACACTACTGCCACGCAGTGATAATCTGTGCACCGGACAGAGGCCGACATGATTTACATGTCGATTTGCAGAGCCGTCACTGACGCATCCGCCATCCACGGCTCGTAACGTGTTGCGCGTTTGTCATCGGCAGTTGTACCCAAGGTTTCTCCTGCGCGGATCGTCGCGCCTTGGATCAGATATTCAGCGATATCCAGCAGATATGGGAAAGCTTGGTCAAGAGGTTGTTTGAGGTCCCTGACCTGAATCTCCACATGTCCAAGGGCACGCAGGCCGTAGCTGTAGGCATTCACGGCACCTGTCTCGGATTGCCATACCCAAATTGGCGTATAGACGCTGCTGTAATGTGGCTCGGCGCCAAGCATATCTGCCACAAAAGAGGCCGGTAATGTTGTGCCTGCCTGGCCGACGTAGACACCAATACATTCCGGTAGGGCAGCAAGTGCAGCTAAGACACGTCCGTGAGCCTGGAGTCTACGGTACTGGGCTTGCCGAGGCGTATCTTCCTTCGCAGCCGAGCACCCATGGGCGGGCGTGTGAGAAGCGTCATCGCGTTCTGGCGTCATCAGCGCGCCGTCAGCAGAATCGTTTTCGCTAGCAGAATCCCGGCCATCGGCAGTCCCACTAGTGCCACCAACAGCAGCGACGCCCCTGTCCTCTATCGTCATCGCACTCACAATGGCATGTGCGCTCTGGTGGCCTTTGAAACCTTCTGGGAATAGCAGCGGATGAGCATTGTTTTCTGCTTCGCCGTCCGGTACGGGCGCATCGATCGGCATGATATACACGTGGGTATCGCCCATCTCGACACATAGCGGACCGTCGTGATCTTCGTCGGCGGCATCTTCCTTGGTACCTAAGTCCGCACGCGAGTGCGAGTACGATTCCGCGCCTGAGTCGGCGCTGGCCTCGACACGCGCCCCACCAGAATCGATGCGGACCTGGCCCAGTGAAGGGGATGCGGCAAGGGCAGCCAGAAGGTCGCCTCGCGCAGGCAACGATGAAAACAACACGAAGGCGGTGACGATACTATCTGGCTCTACTGTGTCATTAAGGTGCGGATTGTCGCGTATGGTCTTTTCCATCGTCTTTTTCTTACGAAAAATATTCCACATCGTCGACCTTCCTTGTCTGCAACCGACACGTACCCTTGTGTATTCAGTCTGCCAGATGTTCAGGCGGATATGGCAGCGGCCTCGCCCTCTACCGGCAGGTAGCTGGGCGAGGCCGCACACCTCAGAGGTGCTTCCTTGAAAGGAGGCATTAGTTGGAGTTGATCCGTTGTCCTCAGAAGGTTGGAATTACGGAGCCATCAGTCCAGGTTGAGGTGATGTACTCACGAACAGCGTCGGTGTGGAGCAGTTCTTCAAGTTTGGCAATGGCATCAGCCTTTTCGGGATCCTTTGGCCAGACCAGAAGATTCGCTGCGGGATTATTTTCGGTCGGTTCAATGGCCAATCCATCGTTCGCTTGAGACAGGCCACCTTCCTGAGCGAAGTTGCCGTTGATCACGGCAATGTCGACGTCGGCAAGTGAACGAACCAGCTGAGCGCCTTCAACTTCTTTGAATTCGAAGTTCTTCAACTTCTCCACGGTGTTGATATTGATGTCAGCATTTGACGCATCAGGGTTGGTGATTTTGATGAAACCTTCTGCCTCGAGCAACTTCAGTGCGCGAGCCTGGTTGGTCACGTCAGCGATAATACCGACGGTGCCACCGTCTGGGAATTGTGCAAGATCGGTGATCTTCTCAGAGTAAATAGCGAGTGGTTCTAGGTGGACACCTTCACCAGGAACGAAGTCATAGCCGTATTCTGCAGCCTGGTCGTTAAGGTAAGGCACGGTCTGGAAGAAGTTAGCGTCCAGTTCACCGGTGTTGAGTGCAACATTGGGTTGAATGTAGTCGGAGTATTCGACGATTTCGAGGTTCAGACCTGCGTCAGCTGCCAGGTTGTCCTGAATGAATTGAAGAATCTTGGCGTGGGGTGACGGCGAAGCGCCCACTTTCAGGGTGACCAGCTCAGTTGTTGCGGTCGTATCGGTCGAGGCCTGTGTCGAGGTCTCAGTAGAGCTAGAAGACGAGCAGCCTGCAAGAACAAGGGCTGCGGCCGCGGCTACGGCAGCGGCGGAACGAAGGGCACGCATGGGAGGTTCTCTCCTAGTGTCGATGTCTACCCGGACGTTCCGGGTTCTGTCTACGATTGTGCGTGTATGAGCTTGAATTCGCTGCATTGGTCCGCACAACGGGCCAATGTGACACGTTGAGTTTGTCCTCCAAAGAAACACAGGATGCGGATACGTGATGCCTTTGTGCACCACAGGTGAAGAGGGACTGAAATGAGGGCCAGATTCGCGTGAATCCGGCCCTCACAGGCAGTGAATACTGCATTCGTTTAGCGATGATCAACCTTTCGAGCAATCCAATCGCCAATGACTTGAACGACTTGCACAATCACAAGAATCGCCACGACAGTTGCAATCATCACATCGGTTTGGAAACGGTTATAGCCATAGTTAATGGCCATCTGACCAAGGCCGCCACCACCAACAACGCCGGCGAGAGCCGAGTAACCGATCATCGTAATGGCCAACACCGTAATTGACTGAACAATCTCTGGCAGGGCCTCACGCACTTGCACACCCCACTCAATTTGGAAGCGTGTGGCCCCCATCATCTGGGCAGCCTCAATTTTTCCTGCATCCACAGCACGAATATTCGTCTCTACAAGACGAGAAAAAAACGGTGTTGCGCCAATCACCAGCGGCACCACGGTGGCCTTCCATCCCAGCGATGTGCCCACAACAAGGCGCGTAAATGGAATCAACGCGATGATGAGAATAATGAAGGGGTAGGAGCGGACAATATTGACAGCAAAACCAACCGTCTGTTGAATGGCCCGGTTCGGTGCCAACCCCGTTTTACTTGTCGTCACTAGGAAAACACCCAGTGGCACACCGAAGAGCACTGTGAAGAAGGTGGCGAAACCTGTCATCAAAAGGGTTTCGCCGATGGCAGGCAGGAATTGCTTCGTCAATGCTGGATTATCCAACCATGTCGGATCATTTGGACCGGCTGGGAGCACTCCCAGCGCATTACGCAGTCCATCGACCAAGGCCGCACCTGCCTCGGAGATCGACGAGGCAAGGGCGGGGGAAAGGGAAGCGAGGGCGGTCATGCGGTGCGCTCCTGTGCGTGAACGTTATTGGCTTTCAGTTGAGCGATAATTTGCTCTTTGTGGATTGTTGGCACCGCCAATGCAAGGCGCCCCACCTGGGAAGAACCCAGTGATTCGAAGGTTCCTGCTGTCACATCAGCACCCATTGAGGCCGCGAGGCGCAAGACATTGGCGCCGGTAGGAACACCAGGATGCGATGTAAACATGACATCAAGCAAGGTTGTTGCTGGAGGGATTTCAGCACCATCAACGCTGGGCACAGGGACTAACTCACGGGCGAGTGGACTGGCAGGGTCGAGGATGACATCGTCGACTCTGCCGCTTTGGAGGACACGGCCGTGTCCAAGTAGCGTCACCGAATCACATATTTCGCGCACGACTGCCATTTCGTGAGTGATGACAAGAACTGTCACCCCTGACACATCCCGGACATGTTTGATCAGGTCAAGGATTTGTCGTGTTGATTCCGAATCAAGCGCCGAGGTGGGTTCGTCGCACAGCAATACGGCAGGGGTGTCTGCGAGCGCACGGGCAATACCGACTCGCTGGCGTTGACCGCCTGAAAGTTGCGACGGGTAAGAATCGCCTCGACCTTTTAATCCAACCAGGTCAAGAAGTCGTTCAACCTGCGTGTGAATCTCTTGCTTTTTCACACCCGCAAGTTTGAGAGGATAGCCAATATTGGCGGCGGCCGTACGTGAATCCAGCAGGTTCGCCGATTGGAACACCATGCCGATATTACGTCGAGCGTTGAGCAACTCGCGGCCTTTCAATGTTGACAGGTCAACGCCGTCAACTGTGATGGTGCCTTCGGTGGGTCGCTCAAGTGCTGTCAAGCATCGAATGAGCGTGGATTTGCCTGCGCCTGACTGGCCGACAATACCGTGGATTGACCCTCGTTCGACGTGCAAGGTGACATCGTCTAATGCGACTACTTCATTGCCGCCTTTGACGGGGTATACCTTCCGCACCCCGCGCAAGTCGATCATGCGATCCTCCAATTAGTCATACGTAGCTGGCACAGAGAACATCTCAACCCTAGGCGCTATGCGGCATCGAGTGGTACCTCGACCGCGTGATGGGAGTATGCAACACGGCACGTTGAGGGCTTTCTTCTAGGAAAGAAGGGAGCCCATCCCAATTCCCAGCAGACACCCTAGCACCGCATTGACCCACGTGATCATTACTAATACCAAGGCATGCCGCCACTGCCCTTCGGCATAGTCGCGATACGCATCAAACATCGCTGTTGAAAACGTCGTGAAGGCGCCAAGAAAACCCACACTGCCAAGTATCCACACACCATGTGCAGCCCCATTATTCGGGTAGGTGATTGCGGCAAGGACACCAATGAAGAATGAGCCAATAATATTAACTGCCGCGATGCCGTGACCACGCTCGCCGCGCCCAGACAGGAGTCGGCTCAATACCTGGTCGAACACCCACCGCGTCAGTGCACCGCAACCACCGGCAATGGCGACAAGTAGGTATGAAACGCCGCTACTCAAATCGCTGCACCCCCGACACGCTCCCCAAGGCGCCATCCCATCCCTGCAGCTACGACACCCCCGAAAAGAAGCAGGGTCGCCCCCAAAAGTCCCCACGTAATATGCCTGATTGCTTCACCAAGAAGAAGGCCGCCGTGAAGATAACGCAGCCACTCGTGACTCACCGCGTAGGTTAGAGCCGAATATGTGGTGAATGCACCAACGAAACCTGTATGGAGTAGCAGCGTCAGCCGTGTCTTCAGTTGACGTGACACAGCCCACGAGGCAATGAGTGCGGAACTGAGACCGAGGAACAACGCTCCAGCGAGGTTGACGACAATCAGTGACCACTCAAATGACAGCACTTTGATAGGGACAGCGGTCGCTAAGTTATTCATCAGTGCTCTGCTCACTGTACCCAGCGCGCCGCCAACAAAGACGTAAAACCACAGGTGAATTGACATTTGTTGCTGTTCTGAGGCCACTGGCGTGCCCAGGTCGGCAGTATCATCCGCGGTGTCCCCTGTGCCTCGTCCTTTGAATATGCCCACACACCCAGCCTAATGGCATACGATGCCTGTTCCCGTTTTAGGCTTAATACATGCTTTTTGCTTTCTCTGTTGCTCCAATGACGTCACAACATGTAGACGGCGCAGTCACCGATGCTGTTGCCCGCGCTGTGCAGGTGGTACGCGCCTCAGGGTTGCCCCATGAAACCACAGCAATGTTTACCACCATCGAAGGCGACTGGGACCAGGTGATGCCCGTCATCAAAGCCGCCTGTGACGCGGTTGCCGCTATTTCCCCTCGCGTTCAGCTTGTCCTCAAAGCAGACCTTCGCCCAGGAGCTACTGGTGAGCTCACAGCCAAGGTAGATCGCCTCAATGCTGCAATCGAGTCGCTTGACAAGTGAACGGTACGCTCGCGCAGGATGCACCCGTCGGCACAGTTGTCGGCGCGGGGCGTTTCGCTCCTTCCCCCACAGGAGACCTTCACCTCGGTAATCTTCGCACCGCCATCCTGGCATGGTTGTGGGCGCGCGCAAGCGGTCGCCGCTTCCTGGTCCGTATTGAAGATATTGACCGGGTGCGCTCTGGATCAGCTGATAGGCAACTTGCCGATTTGGCCACTATTGGGCTGGATTGGGACGGGGAGGTCCTCATTCAGACCACACGTCATGAGGCGCATATGGCTGCGCTGGATCGCCTGATGGCAGATGGACACGTCTTCGAATGCTACTGCTCACGCAAAGATATTCGCGAGGCGGCATCAGCCCCACATATTCCTCCAGGACACTATCCGGGAACCTGCCGCGACTTGTCGGAGGAGCAGCGTCATATTCACCGCGAGCGCTTAGCAGCCTTGGGACGTTCACCTGCGCTACGTTTACGCGCTCCAGCCACGACGTGGACGGTACATGATGAGTTACATGGCGCGTTTACCGGTACCGTTGACCATTTCGTGGTTCGCCGTAGCGATGGTGTTCCAGCGTATAACTTGGCTGTAGTGCTCGATGACGCTTTTCAGGGCGTCGATCAAGTGGTGCGTGGCGATGACCTGCTGAGCCAGGCTCCTGCGCAGGCTGCATTGGCATACGCACTTGGACTCAAGCAGCCCACCTATGTGCATGTGCCGTTGGCGGTCAATGCTGATGGTGCACGCTTAGCTAAACGTGATGGTGCGGTGACGATTAAAGATTTGTCAGCCTTAGGGTGGAGCGTCGGTGACATCATTCATTGGATTGGCACTTCTGTGGGTGTGAGGTCTGCACGTAGCATTGCTGACCTGCGTGAAGCCTTGGACCTTGAGGCTTTACGTGCCATGGATCAAAGCCCCTGGGTAGTGCGCGCCCCCAGCGGCAGCGTGAGCTAATAGGAGCCCAGCGTGGACTTATGGTCACAGTTGATTGGTCGCCAAGAACCTCGTGTGGTCGTCATTGAGTCGGACCACTGGATATCCCTGCCCAAGTCGGCGGCGGTGGACACAGCGATGGAACGGCGTGCTAGAAAAGAGCAGTGGGATGAGGGTCAAGACGTGCACCTGTGTCATCTTCTTGTCATGCAGTCCGTTTCATCTGGTGGTGGCAACAGCCGCGTAGAGTTGCACGGTGGTGGCCGTTTCCTTGCTCTTCTTGACCATGCGACCGCCGCACGAGCGCAGGCACATCTGAAGACTGCGGGCCAGTTAGTGGCGGCTGTGCGCTGTTATGCACGTCGCGATGTTGACGGCTGGCATCTCCGGCTCAATATCTAGCCACAAAAGCTCACCGAAACAGTTCCCATTCCATGCCTCGTGAAAACAATCCAATTCTGCGGTGAATCCACATTATTCACTGATGTTAACGGTGGTAGTTCAGCTTCACCGCAGAATTGGATATGGGGCATATGAATAGGGAACGACAGCTGGCTACCGTCGTGTTTCGGTGCTCACGCGGCGGTTAGTCGCCATGAGTTGACGGCGCGTACTCACGGCAGCGACACCTGCCAGTAGGCAGGTGACTGCCACGAATACTGGAGCATTTATCCCAGTCCTGGCAAGCCCTTTACCGCGGTCGCCAGCAGCAGGTTTCGCTGCAGGAACAACACGGGCCGACGTGTTAGAGGCATCATCGTTCGGCGTCGGCGTAATTGGGACTGGGCGTCCGACTACTTCGAAGGTGCGCGGAACAGACGTCTGCCCATTTTCAATCGAGGCGATCACAGTATGTGTGCCAAGAGGAAGGGTCGGGTCGACATTCCAGGTGAGCGTCGCTTTGCCGGAACTGTCAACAACTGCAGTGCCCGCAAGACGAGGCTCTGAGTAGACGGTGAATGTCACTGTTTGTCCAATGGCGAAGCCAGTTGCAGTGAAGGTGATGGGTTCACCTGGGTGCGTGGTGGCTGCCGAAACGGTGACAGTTCGAGGCTGGGAAAGGTTCGGGTCAATCGGACCGTACAGGTAGTCATCGTCGCAGGCATCGCCTCGACCGTTACCATCTGTATCGGCTTGATCGGGATTGCGAACGGCGGGGCAATTGTCGATGTCGTCGGCTACCAGATCGCCGTCACGCGTCACTTGCAACTGCGCGTGGGTTGTGGCTTGTTTGCCGTATTCATCTGTCACCCTCAGTGTGATAGAGCGGTCAACAGCGCTGTCGAATCGGGCAGTGTGGAGGGGATTAGCTCCCACAGTGCCGTCACTTTGGCTCACCACCTCAAAGGTACCGTCTCCATCGATGTCCCATTCATAGGCCACCAGGGGTCCTTCCGCCCCAAAAGACCCAGAGGCGTCAAAGAGCACATCTTCGCCGATTGCCGACACTGGGATATCAGAAATATTGGCTGTTGGGGCTTCTACGATCAGTGGCTTAATGGTGCTGGTGCGTGTGACGTGACCGCCGGTGTTGAGGGCCAAGGTGCTCAGCGCTTCGTCGGTCACCTCGTTGGGGTCAATCACAAAAACTTCAGCTACATCGGCTGCGTAGGCTTTCCTGCTCAGGGCGTCCCAATCCAGTCCTTGCGAGGCCTCGATCTCACCTTCACCTAGAACAATGACAACTTTTCGGGCGCCTGCACTCCACTGGCTTGAAAGTGCGCGGTCAAGGGCGGCATACACCGCCTGTGTCCCTCCTGTACTCTCTTTCGATGCCACGGCACCTACCGAAGTTTTAAGGTCGGTCGCATTGTTGACGAAGTCCAGGTTAGTGGTCACCGCTTCTTGTGCGTCATTGCGGTAGGTAAGCAGGCTGAAGCGAGCGGTCTTTTGGCCCTCGGCGGCTTTAATTGCCACGTCAGTTGATATGCGATTCACATGTTTTTTCAGATCGGCAAGACTGTTGCGCGTCGCTGCGGAGTCTTCCAAAGCGAAGACCACATCGACGTCACGGGTGTAGGAACGGGTGGTGCGTACCGAGGCGGGGATACCTACCTGTGTTTGCAGCAGTTCACCGATTTTTGCGTGGCCGGTGATATTGGGGTGGTACCAGTATGAGGTTTCAGTGAGACCGGTACTTTTCGATACCGTTGCCTTGTCCCCTTCCTGGACACCTTCAGTTTCAAAGAACTCGTTGAGCCACCGCATTGGGTTACGAGCATTGGTATTGGGATCCGGTTCATGTCCAGCAAAGAGGACCTCGACGGGCACGTAGGTGAGGCCCGCTGTGTGGCTTGGGTCCGCGTTCCATTCATTGACGAGGTTTTGCTGCGTTTGTGTTGCCATCTGTCCAAAAGCGCGGATTTCTTTGGCAGCAGCATAATCTGGCCCAAACCACTGAGTAAGGACGTAGTTGGTGTCAATGGAAAGCAGCGGGTACCCAACTAGGACGATATGTGCTCCAGGTCTGATTTTGTTCTCAATCATTCCAAGGAGTGCCCGTGTATCTTGCACAGTGTTGGGGAACTGTGTCTTTGCATAGGTCACTGCATTGCGACAGCCGCTAGCACTGCCAATTGGCCATGCAGTGAAACAATTTTTCACGATTTCTTCAAATTTGATGTCATTGCCGCCGACGGTGAGCATGACGACATCTGATTCGGGGTTCAGTGCAGGTAGTTGTGATTCGCGTACCTGTTTTATCACGGCACCCGAGTGCGCATAGTTATGGATTGTGGTGTGTACACCTTGGCGGTTGAGCCAGTTTGCGTAGGTATGTCCCCAGTTGCGGGTGGATCGCAGGGAATCTGCTGGACCGTAGTAGGAACCGGCGCCGTTGCCTGCGGTATAGGAATCACCCATAAGGGATAGGGTGAGGTATTTGCCATTGTCGTCTGCCTGTGCGGAGGGCACCGACAGCCCAAGACTCATGATGAGTGCAAGTGCGAGGAGTGTCGCGTATATCTTTGTGCGGTGGGAAACCATAGTCTAAGCATGCTCCATCTTCAAAGTTACTGGCAAACTACTTTCGGTAGTTGAATCATCTGCTTCGTCGGTGGGGCGAACCGTGGCCAATATCGTCAAGCCATCCTCGCCAACAACGGAGGCACACCACGCAAAATCGGGGCTGCACGCCTCGTCAATCGTCCACCCACCTGAGCGCGCCGCTTCTTGCAACGCAGCTGACACCGCTTCGAAGGTATTGGGCATACCTGAGCCTTCTTGCGCGCCAACACCGTAAGTCACGCTCTGAGGAATACTTTTACCCAGCAATGACACATACGGGCTGCGTTCACGAAAAACAATGCGAAGGCCATTTTCGTGAGGGTGCACGATCTCAAGAGCCATCAGCGCAGCCATCTGGTCGGAAGTTCCCCAGTGATTGCGGATTCGTCCCCACTCCCAAATTGCGCCACCACCAAGGACAAGCGCAGCTGTCGCAATAATTGCCACAACTCCGATGGTGCGTTTTCTTACCATCACTCCTCCGTTGGCACCTCACTATTTCCGAGGCGGTCGTTGCTAAGGCAGTCGAAACCCCTGCCGTTCAAGTGTGACTGAGAAATATGCCTTTGGGAAGCCTCATCTACGACTGGCCCCATTCTGCACACCTTACGAGCACAACACTTCCCTATATGACGGTCGCAGCTTTGCGTATCCAGGTGTCACCTCGGTGGAGACACAGCCCAAGAGCAATTGTTGTCAACAATGGATCGTAAAAACGCAGAACCCCCGCCGATGGATCGCACCGAGGGGGGCCGCAGCGCGCCCGAAGGGACTCGAACCCCTAACCTTCTGATCCGTAGTCAGATGCTCTATCCATTGAGCTACGGGCGCTTAGCCGTATTGGCTGAGAAAGAGTTTACGCGTACCCGCCGCTGAACTCCAAACTCGCAGATAGGCAATACGTCACACCACAGGTGGATGTGCTCCAACCGATAAGATCCCAGGGCAGCACTGGCGCTGCACTCACTCACCTGTCGGCATCTTTCGCACATAAAATGTGGCCCCAACCGACACCGGTTGGGGCCACAAGGCGGCATTCACTGAGTTGCAACCATTAGAAGCAACACGGTGACGTACCTACGTCGAGCTGTCACGTTAGGCGTACATGCGTCGTGCCAGAAGTAACGTGGCACCGCCTGCAAGGACAATGATGCCAAACATCATCATGGTGTGAGCGGCGGTACCCGTTTTTGCCAGTTTGGAGGTCGCGGCAGGCTTGACCTCAACGGGTGTCGCAGGCGTTGGATTCTTCACGTAGACGTTAGTGAAGGCTGCATGCGCCACCTGGTCCTTCGCTGTCACCGACACCGTGATGGGGGCTACCGTTTGTAGCGTGTAATTGGCTATCTGCGCCCTGTCAGCTACTTCGGTAATGGTGCAGGTGCTTCCCACTGGTACCGAAAGACCGTCCACGGGAATGACTGTACCGTCGCCAGGCACCGCACGAATAGTGCCGGGTTCAACCGGCAGCGGCCCGTTGCAGGTGTAGGTGAAATCGAAGGTCTTACCTTCCGCGGCGGCGCTGTCGTCGTCAAGATCAACTGTCTTGGCGATACTCAGGGTGCCACGGTGGTAGGTGTAGGTATTGGTGAAGGCAACCGTTGGTACTCCTGCAGGGCTTGGCCCCACTTGAACGGTCGCTTCTGCACCGTCATTTTCAGCGCCACCGTTGACACTGTAGGTTGTCGCCACATCCATATTCGACTGAGCAGGATCGGCCTCAGTGATGGTGCACAGGCCTTCACGTAGACCTGTCACAGTATGGGTGGCGGTGCCATCTTCCAGGGTCACAGTGAATTGATCTTCCTGAGGATCCCCAGCAACAGGACGGCAGCTATAGGTAAAGGTCACCTCTTTACCAACAAGGGCAGCTTTCGCATCGCCAGCAATATTTTTAGTGATCGTCAAATCACCGGTGCGCGGCGTGAACGTATTGGTCACCACCACATCTGTCACCGTATTGGTGCCGATGGTCACAGGATTAGCACTGTAGGCCGTGGTCAAGTCGTAGCCAGGAACAGCACCGATGGGTGCCTCTTCAATGACACAGGTGGCACCTGCATCGAGACCGTCGACCGTGAGCGAGCCATTGGCGGGTACCTCAACAGTATCTTCCTTCACCACGGTATTACCGATACTGCATTCGTAGTTGATTTCGTAGTGTGTCGGGCCAGTAAATTGTGCATCAGCAACGACTGCCTTGCTGATCTTTAGCGAACCGACATTCTTCGTGTAGGTATTGGTGAAGGTTGCAGCTGCAGGGGTTTGCGCAGAGGCTAAAGTAACGGTTTGCGCACCAGGGGCGGTCAGCGTGTAGCCGTCAATAGCGGCACTGTCGGACACCTCGGCAATGACACATTCGGTGCCCACAGGGAACGAGGCGCCAGCAGGAACTGCTTGCCCGTTTCCTGTTGCCGTAACGGTGCCCGTAATGGGGTTATTCGGTGTGGCTGAGGCAGGTGGTGTACAGGTATAGGTAAAGGTATAAGCCTTCGTGGCTCCTCGACCGTCTTCTCCCGACACTGTCTTCGCAACGGTGAATGTGGCCCGCGCCTGAGCATTATTTGTCAGGTTAAATGCGGTGGTCGTCTTGTTGCCAATGGTGGCCGTGCTAGTGGTGGTATTTCCAATTGCGAACACCGGGGTGCCCCACTGTACTTGAGTGGAGGTAAAGGGTGTCCCATCAGCATTAGTCACAGCCCCCAGGTCTTCAGCAACGGTGATAACCGTGCCTTGGGGAAGGGTGCCGTTCCATGCAGCAGGTTCGCCAACTTTGACGTTGTAGGTGAAGGTGCCGCCTGTTCCGGCGTTATTAAGGGTGCCCGGCGCTGTCCATCCGGTGTAGGACGAAGCGGTCCGACCGTTGGGGAAGGTATAGGTCACCGTCACCGGGAAAACTGTCCCCGTTGGAACAAAGAGCCCTCCATCACCGTCAATATATTTCGAAATGCGCAAACCGCCGAAACCATCTTTCATTTCGATGGTGACATCAAAAGCTTTCGTGTAGTACCGCGAAAATGAGGCACTGAGTGAGGTTCCATCAACGGTGGCAGTGTTTTTGTAGAGGAATCCTGGCAGTGGTGACGTCTGGCGATTACCCTCAGCATCCACAATGGGAGCGTACATACCGATCGTGTAATTGGTATCGGCATTAAATGGAGCAGTGACATTGATCGCTGCCGATCGTTTATCGTCGGCCGTATTCACCGTGATTTCGTGATTGGCAATCGTCGAAGGACCGTTGGTTCGATCAGCTAGTTGTTGCGTGGTGTTTGGCTTCACGGAAACATTGAGCGTCAACAAGTCAGGGATTTGCTGGCCTGCACCTATGACGTCATTAATAGTCACTGTTGAAATGGTGCCATCGGTGGGAATGGGAGCCAGTCCAGCGGCTTGGCGCGCTTGGTTAATGGTCGCAATATTAAAGGAGATTGACCATGCCACGCCGGTACTGGCTGCACCTAGCGGCGTAGCAACCTTGGAGAAGGTCGCTTGATTCCACGAACCTACGGGGCGTTCTTTAATGCCGCCACCTCCAGGCAAGGTAATTGGCGTGGTGGTTCCATTGAGATCCATATCCACAGTGAGCGCAGTGGTCGCTTTGGTCGCAGACAGCAGCACACTTCCGTTACCTTTGAAATCGGTGAAGTTTTGTTGCTTAAGACGATCCACTTCGCCATTAAATGTGCAGGTGAGCGCACCAGTCGTCACCACACACGTGCCGATGGTCACCTCACTTTGTCCCTGAGGCGCCACCTTCAATTCAATGGGTGCTCCCCCCACATCGCGGGCTCGAAAATACTCACCAAAACCGATGGAGAAGGTGTCGCCATCCGTCAGCGTGGTGTGTGTACCATCCCAAGAGAACTTCAATTTGCCAACGTCACCAACGGTGAGCCTACCCTGTTGCTCATTCCCATTGGCATCCGAACGCACAAAGTCCGAGACCGTTACGACAATCCCCGTATTGGGAGCTGCATTGGCAATCGGACTCATCAGCACACCAAATAACAGAGCAAAAATACCAACGACAGCCGAAGCAACTCCCAACCGACGGGATTGCGTTGTGTTATTAAGCCTCACGCCTTCTCCACTTCACTCAGTCTGCGCAGCGGACGATACTGCTGTGTGCTACGCAGAAACGTCCTTTCGTCCGATCGGGATATTTCGCGCAATCGAGCTGGCAAAGACCATCGGTCGCAGGACGTTATTGGATGTCCTTCAGTTTACACTTGAAAGTTACATTACAGATTGTCTCTTCCCTCACGGATATCACTACAGAACACTTCCAGGTTCTGGCTGATTTCGGCGGATCTGATACAACTGCGCATGCCTGACTTGGAACGCATAGCCCATTTTGGCTAGACCAACAAAGCTGCCTGCGTCGCATGGTCGATCGCCTCAAGTTCCTCCTGGTCGAAGTGGAGATTATTCAGGGCAGCAACGTTGTCGCGTAGCTGCGCGACCGAGGATGCACCAACCAGAACTGTTGTAATACGTCGATCGCGCAGAATCCACGCCAGTGCCATCTGAGCCAAGCTTTGTCCGCGCTGGGCAGCAAGCTGAGACAAGCTACGAAGTGCGTCAAGGCGAGGCTTCGTCAGGACATCAGTTGTCAAGTAGCGTTGTTCACGCATACGCGAGCCTTGCGGAATCGAATCTGTACCAAGATATTTCGAGGTCAACAGGCCTTGTGCGAGGGGACTAAAAACCGCAATGCCAAGACCAAGCTCATCACAGGTGGCAGACAACCCCGCTTCAATCCTCCGGTCCAGTAGTGAGTAACGGGGTTGGTGAACAACAAGAGGCAAATGGACTTCACGTGCTAATTCGACGGCGTGGCGTGTCTGTGCCGGATCATATGAGGAGATCCCCGCGTATAGGGCTTTTCCTGAACGGACAGCCTGTTCAAGCGCCCCGATTGTTTCTTCAAGTGGTGTTGTGGCATCGTGGCGGTGGCTGTAGAAGATGTCCACGTAGTCCACACGCATGCGTGTCAGAGATTGATCCAAGGAGGCCAACATGTATTTACGGCCCGAACCGCCTGCTCCATACGGACCTGGCCACATGTCATAGCCTGCTTTCGTGCTGATCACAAGTTCGTCGCGGTAAGGGCGGAAATCATGATCCATATGGTGCCCAAAGTTGCTTTCCGCACTGCCGTAGGGCACTCCGTAGTTATTGGCCAGATCGAAATGAGTGATCCCCATATCAAAGGCGGCGCGCAGAATTTTCCGTTGGTCGGCAATGGAATGGTCGTCACCGAAGTTATGCCACAGGCCTAGGGAGATTGTCGGCAGGTCCAACCCGCTGCGACCACATCGCCGGTAAACGGCTCCGGGCGCCTCGTAACGGCGCGTATGTGGCGCCCACACGGGATCAAATTGCTGTGGCGCAATCGGTTCAGGCAGATGTACCGAGGCGATACTGCGTTCCTCAGAGGAGTTCCCTTGGCTGGTGGGATCCTTTGTCTGGGCAGGCTCATTTGCTGACGTAGGTTGAACGGTCACAGGATCTCCTTTGATTACAGCAGTACCTCTATTGTCGCCGAAACATCAATGCGCCACGCATCGTCATGTACTGAATCTTGCATTCCGTATTGCTGCGTAATAAAGGAAACCCCGGGCTCTACACGATACCCGGGGTAGCTGCGGAGACGGCGGGATTTGAACCCGCGAGGGGCTTGCACCCCTACCTCCTTAGCAGGGAGGCGCACTCGACCGGACTATGCGACGTCTCCAGAGCATGACAAGCCTAACTGTTTCTGGCCGATCATGCGAATCACACGCCGCGTAGTACCTGCCACATTCAACGACACACTGACGAGTTCGACTCCAGGAACATCTGCTCCAGTCGATAGCGTGTATTGCGAATATGCTCGATCATGATCGCTTTCGCTCCCTCGGGATCCCGTGCCCTCATTGCAGCGACAAGACGACGATGTCCTTGGTCACTGGCCATTTTAAACTCGCGCGCACCAACACCGTTGAATACGCAATAGTCGCCGCCTCGGCGATGGATGGTCTCTAATAGAGCACCAATCATTGTGTCACCACCTGCAGCAATAAGGTAGGAATGAAATGCATGGTCCAGTTCTAGTGTGCGCGGATCAGAGGGATCGCATTGAGTCACTTCATCTGCCATTTGTTCGAGCAGGTCAATATCCTGTTCGGACATTCGAGCAGTTGCCTGCGCCGCCAGGTGTCCCTCTAATACCTCACGCAACGGGAATAGCTCAAGAAGACGTTCCAAGGGCAATAATGGGACAACCATAGCCAAACCCGTCATCAGATTTGCGGCACTCATGTCTGACACTAGAGGCCGTCCCGATGGGTCCAGTACTCCAGCAACGGCAAGCATCCGCTGCGCTTCCCGTAAAGAGCCTCTCGACACACCAAGACGCACCGAAAGTTCAACCTCTCCCGGTAGACGCTGACCCGGTTTAAGTTCACCTGAGGCAATCATCTGGCAAATACCGCGCCGCGCGACCTCAACAGCTTTTACCACAGCAACCCCTTTGTTAAACAAACCTATTCCATTTAGCGATATATAGTGTTATTTTTGACATACATGTAGAACAAATGTCAGCGCTGACGTTCATGGACCGCACATTCCTTTCCCCACAACGGACTAGATAGGAGTTTATGTGACTATCGCACAATCGTGGGAAGAACTCGATTCCCGACCCATACCTTCGTGGTATCAAAACGCTAAATTTGGGATCTTCATTCACTGGGGTCCCTTCTCGGTTCCAGCATGGCGTTCAATTTCTCACGAACAATTCGGCAGCTACGCCGAGTGGTATTACGCCTCGGTGTATGGCAACTACCGCAATATCGACGGCGACTACCACCAACGGATATGGGGATCAGACTTTCGTTACCGGGATTTCGCCTCGCTACTGACTGCGCAACACTTCAACCCAGTTCAATGGGCTGAACTATTCAAAAACGCCGGCGCGCGGTACGTGGTAATGACATCAAAACATCACGATGGCTTCTGTATGTGGAACACAGACAACCCTCATAAAACCGCATGGAACAGTGGCGACATCGGTGCCCATCGCGACCTACTGGGAGAACTCACTACGGCCGTGCGCGCCGCAGGTCTGAAAATGGGGATTTATTACTCGATCCCCGAGTGGGAAACCCATGTCAGTCACCGATGCGATGGCGGTTATTTCATCCCTGAAGATGATGCACACCAATTTGGAGTCACCCCCGATCGCTATGTCAATGAAGTCCTCCACCCCCAGTGGCGTGAACTCAACAATCGCTACCAACCCAGTGTGATCTATACCGACGGCGGTGAATGGGATCTTGACGAAAACTACGTCCGCACCCGTGAACTGCTGACGTGGCTCTACACGCACGCCCCTAACCACGCCGATGTTGTCGTCAATGATCGTATGCACGTAGGTATGCCCGGCACGCATGGCGACTATTACTCCACTGAATATGCCGATGTCGCAGGGTACGGCACCACCCACCCATGGGAGGAAAGTCGCGGCATCGGCAAATCATACGGGTATAACCAAGCAGAAACTGCCAACGACTACCTCAGCACAAGAGAACTCATTGACCTCCTCATTCGAACTGTCGGAAACGGAGGAAACTTTCTGCTCAATGTCGGGCCGACCGCTGACGGACGTATCCCCGATATTCAAAGGCAACGCCTTGAAGAAATCGGTCAATGGATGACAACCCACGGTCAGGCCATCTACGACACTCGTCCAACGATGGACGTTTTTTCGGATGGCATCTACGCGGTGACAAAGACTGATGGAAATACGCAGTCCGCCGTCACATACCTTCTCTGCGATTCACAGGCACCACGGCATATCGAACTGCCGTGGCCAATCTCCTCAGCCCATATCACCGGTAGCAGCAAACCGTTGCCCTATGACGGAACCTTCCTCAACCTCGAAAATCTCCCCTCCATGCCGCACACAGTGACGTGTCACCGCACAGAAAGGAACTAGCATGTCAAGCTCACCCGAAGTCCACTCTTTGCCTACCACAGCAACGCCACCTGCGACCGCAACGAAAACGCCCCGTTTCTGGCACGCGCTTGCACCGGTCTTACTTCTTGTCCTGCTCATCATATGGGGCATGATTATCGGTCCCATGGTCTTCGACCTGCCATCATGGCCCTTGGAATTCACATTCCTCGCCGCAGCTTTGGGAACATGGCCACTACTGCTGTGGCTCGGCTTCCCCTTTGAGGATATTTCACGGGTAATGGCAGAGCGAACGCGCACCGCGCTCCCAGCAATCTGGATGCTCGCCGCAATTGGTGTCCTCATTGGCTCATGGACGGCTGCCGGGACTATTCCTATGCTGGTCCACTATGGAATGCTGCTGGTCAATCCTGCGTGGATTTATGTTGTAGCGCTTCTCCTCACATCATTATTTTCGGTGCTCACAGGGACCTCGTGGGGTTCAGCAGGCACCATCGGCGTGGTACTCATCAATGTGGGTATCGCCACTGATGCACATATGGGTCTGCTTGCAGCTGCCATCATTTCCGGTGCCTATTTTGGCGATAAGATGTCGCCGCTTTCTGACACTACGAATATGGCAGCCATGGGCGCCGGAACCACGCTTTATGCACACGTCCGTTCAATGGTCAATACCACCGGTCCTGCCTATGTCGTCGCACTAATCCTGACCATTGTCTTCGGTATGGCGCTACCCACAAGTAGTGGTGTCGATGTTGAAGCCTTCACACAACCTGTGGCCAATGACCTTGCCTCAGCTTTTAGCTTCTCGCCTCTCGTGTGGATTCCTTTATTGGTAATGCTCGCTGGTGCTGCCCTGCGCAAATCCCCTCTTCCAACATTGCTCTATTCAGCGGCGACAGGCGCACTGGTAGCGATCTTCGTTCAAGGCTTGAGTTTCGACCAGATGATTAAATCCCTTATTACTGGGGTCACGGTTGACATGACCGCCGTAGGTTCGTCAGAAAACCTTGGTGAACAGGCGGTGGCGATCATCGAACGTGGTGGTCTTTATTCAATGTCTGGCGCAGTGATTATCACCTTGTGTGTCTTCATGTACATTGGCTCACTCGACCTCATTAACGCGATGGGACGTGTCGTTGACAAGGCATTTGGACATATGAAATCCCGGCCAGGCATTATCATCGCGTCCCTGCTCAGTTCTGCATTCGTTAACGGTTTCTCGTCAAATCAGTACGCCACATCCTTCATTATTGGAGCCGCATTTGGTCCGAAATACGACGAAGCTGGAATTGATCGTAAAGTCCTGTCTCGTTCAATCGAAGACTACGGGACATTTATCGAACCCATGCTTCCGTGGACGACAACAGGCGTCTTCATGGTGACCACACTTGGCGTGAGCTATGCCGAGTACATCCCCTACATGTTCCTCCAGTGGGCAAATTTTGTTGTCGCTCCGTTACTTGCCATCACCGGAATTGGTTGCTTCTACAACGAATCGAAGAAAAGGGCCTCCCAGCCCCACTCGCGCAACTAGCTAATCCCGCAAAAACCCCGCGATTCCAACGGAATCGCGGGGTGAACGCGGAGGGCGAGGGATTCGAACCCCCGGTGCCATTGCTGACACAACGGTTTTCAAGACCGTCACCTTCGGCCACTCGGTCAGCCCTCCAGCACCGACGATTCTAACCTATAGGGGCGCCTCATAGACAAACGAGAGTCGGTAACGGTCATATTCCTGCTCTGCGACAGCGTCCGGCACGACTCCGCGCTGTCAGCGGCACCTTCGCATGAAGCTACTACTTTCCCCGACTAAAGAAGTTCCAGGACTTCTTATCGGCAGGTGCTTCACCTGGTTTATCCAATAGGCCTCGAGAAATTGCCGAAGCAAACGGTGGCCACAGTGGCACACGTGGCATCAACATGGTTTGCAGCGCATGGTACACATCCCATCGCGATGCTGTTTCAACGGTCAACACCTCATTGGCTTCGCTGAGCGAGCGGCGCCAACGTCCTGGTTGCGTGATGAGATAGTCATTGGCGTAGTCCAACCATGAGCGGTAGCAGTGAGCGAAATGCTCGACCTCACCCAATTTTGCGCCATCGTCAAGGAGCGCACGACGCAGTGCTACCGTTGCGCAAATGCCTTCGCACACGACCCACTGCATGTGCTCAGTACTCAGTGGCCGCCCGTCAACATCCACCGTCGTCACAAAACCGGGTTGTCCACCGCTGCGGCGCCACCCATCCACGCGTGCACGCTCGAATAGTTCCTGCGCCATTTCGAGCAGGTAATCAGGTTGTGGTCGACCCATGGAGCGCAGCGCTGCCCGCAAATGCAATGCCGAACGTGCCGCCTGCATGGAATGTCCAATGACAGTACCGTCATAACGGCGTCGCCCATCTGTAATGGCATCTAAAGAACCCGTCCACGGCCTCCAGTCTGGACCGTAGTATTCGGGGATACGCCAGTCATTTACTTGGGCCTGTGCGTATACAAATGCTGTCATGACTTCAGCACGTTCAATCCACACAGGGTCGGTAGTAGCCTCAGCCGCTGCAAGGTACGCATCCACAACATGCAGCAGTGTGCCGACGGAATGAATGGGGGATGCAGCCTCCCACGCTTCGTCATATTGGTCATTGACGAGGCCGTTGGGGGCTAACCAGTGACGCTCCTGTTCATGCAGGGCATCCATGAGGAGCTCATGCGCCCCTGGGCGGTCAGCAACAGCTGCTGCGGCGGCACCCAGGATCAGGAATGCGTTGTGGAATTCGGATTTACCGCGCCCCGCCTGGTCCCATGGGATACCGTGTCCGTCAGCATCAGGCTGCGCTTGAATCGAGGTCCACAACCCACCATTGACATGATCAGTGAAGTAGGTACGCAAACACTTCACCGCATGGTCGGCGTACCGACGTGAACCTGGCAGACCCATCAACGTACCCAAAGAGAAGACGTAGAGCATACGTGCCGTCACAGCAAGGTCAATGGGACGGCTCGGATCGGCTTCGCCTGTGGCGGTGAGATGAGCAAATCCTGTTGGGGCTATCGCGCCTTCAGCTTCGCGGATCAACGCCTGCATTTGCGTTGATAACCACCTGTTATGTTCGACTGAGTCAAACCAGCCCACAGTTCCTCCATGAGATCAATAGAACGCGGCAGCGATGCCACATAAAACAGGTCCCGGTGACCTGCGTAACACTATGGTAACGGCAAATCACCAGCACTTTGCACCCAAAGGTCACATATGCCTCTCAATGCCAAGGTTCCCACCGGAACACCTCGCGGCCAGAGCGCGCCGACGCCTCGTCCCTGAATCTGAACAGCCCTCCCAAAGTGACCCGAATCATGTGACACTGGCCTCATGCATGATCGAGCTGGCACAGTTGCCCTTCCAGAAGACCTTATCGACGTTAACACGGTGACCGCCGCATACTATGACCGCGAACCTGATATGACCAATCCCAACCAGCGGGTGGTGTTTGGTACTTCGGGTCACCGTGGCTCCTCCTTGGACAGCGCGTTCAACGAGGCCCACATCGTTGCCACTACAGCCGCCATCGTCGAATATCGCGCCTCACAAGGTATCGACGGACCGCTTTTCATTGGCCGCGACACTCACGCCCTATCTGAACCAGCGTGGCGCTCTGCACTGGAGGTGCTCGCCGCAGCAGGCGTCACCGTCCGCATCGACTCACGCGGTTCCTACACACCCACCCCGGCTGTCTCTGTCGCCATCCTCTGCGCCAACGGCGCGCCACAGGCCCTGCGCACTTCCGGCCCGGGCCTTGCTGACGGCATCGTTGTCACCCCTTCGCATAATCCGCCTCGTGATGGCGGCTTCAAATACAACCCCCCGCATGGCGGTCCTGCTGACTCCGATGCCACAGGTTGGATTGCTGCACGGGCCAACGAAATCCTTGAAGATGACTGGCGTGCGATTCCTCGCATTGTGGGCACCGACCTGTTCGAGCACCCATGTATCGAAGCCTACGACTACGTCGAAAACTACGTGAGCCAGCTTGACCAGGTAATCGATATTGATGCCATCCGCAACGCTGGGATCCGTATCGGCGCAGACCCACTGGGCGGTGCAGCTGTCGATTACTGGGCGGCAATTGCTGAACGCTACAGTTTGGACCTGACAGTTGTGAACCCGGTCGTGGACCCCGCGTGGCCATTTATGACGCTGGACTGGGATGGGAAAATCCGCATGGACTGCTCCTCCCCTTACGCTATGGCATCACTACGTGAGGCGATGACTCCCGACGCCAACGGCTCCACCCCTTACGACATCGCCACCGGTAATGACGCTGACTCTGACCGTCATGGCATTGTCACTGCTGACGGGCTCATGAACCCCAATCATTACCTTGCCGTTGCCATCGAATACCTATTCACGCACCGTCCCAACTGGCCGGCCGACGCCGCGGTAGGCAAGACACTTGTCTCTTCCTCACTCATTGACCGCGTTGTCGCTGGCCTGGGTCGCACACTCATCGAGGTACCCGTTGGCTTTAAGTTCTTTGTCCCTGGCCTGCTCGACGGTTCAGTAGGTTTCGGCGGCGAAGAATCCGCAGGCGCATCCTTCCTCCGCAAGGACGGCACCGTGTGGTCTACCGATAAAGATGGCATTATCCTGGCTCTCCTCGCGTCAGAAATAATGGCTGTCACCGGAAAGAGCCCCTCCGAGCTCCACGCCGATCAGGTCGAACGTTATGGCGCTTCTGTCTATGCCCGCATCGACGCTGCCGCCACGCGTGAAGAAAAAGCCAAACTTGCTGCCCTCGACCCTGCTGCGGTGACGGCAACGGAACTCGCCGGTGATGCGATCACAGCAAAACTTGTGCGAGCACCCGGGAACGATGCCCCTATCGGGGGACTTAAAGTCACCACCGACAATGCATGGTTTGCGGCACGACCTTCTGGAACTGAGGATGTCTACAAGATCTATGCGGAGTCATTCCGTGGCGCTGAGCATCTTGCACAGGTGCAAGAGGCCGCAAAGGCGTTGGTATCTGACGCCCTGAGCTGAATATTTAGCGGCGGATACTGAACGTGTGGGTCTGGGTTCCTTTTAGGGCCCAGACCCACAATTTTGCCCGATTTCGTGAGCAATCGCGCCCATGATCGACGTTGGTTTTCGACGTTGCTATCACTACGATAGAAAATCGTGCTGAAGAGCTATTCGGAGATACTCAGATTACCTGGCGCCTGGCAATTTTCACTGGCAGGTGCGGTGCTGCGCCTACCCATGTCCATGGTGGGGATCTCCATTATTTTGCTTGTGAAAGCGACCTATGGGAATTACACATTGGCGGGTGCTGTAGCCGCCTCTAATATCATTGCCCTTGCCTTTGCTGCACCCCCGTTGGCCCGCCTCGTCGATCGGTACGGGCAGCGCCGAGTGATGGGACCTGCGCTGGCAGTGTCGGTCGCTGCCCTTATTGCCTTTACTGTCGCTGCTAGTCTTGCAGCCCCCGTGTGGCTCCTCTTTGTCTTGGCCGCCATTGCGGGGGCGACATGGGGGTCGCCTGGTGCTCTGGTTCGGTCACGGTGGAAATCGGTCAGTCGCACATCCCAACACCTCTCTTCCGCCTACGCCCTTGAAGCAGCCGTTGATGAAGTTATTTTCATTACCGGCCCTATCCTGTCCACGGTACTTGGCGCGCTGATACATCCTTCAGTTGGTCTGATACTGTCGGCCCTCTTCCTGGCATTTGGCGGCCTCGTCTTTTTGTCACAACGCTCCACCGAACCTGTTTTGCTTCCCGTCACCTCCCACACCGAAAAGCAACGCAGCGTGCTGCGAGACCCCGTGGTCCTCGTCCTCATTGTCACATACGTGGGTGCGGGCGCACTTTTTGGAGCTAATGACGTATCCGTTCTCGCCTTCACGGAAGAGCGAGGCGTTCCAGCGATGTCAGGAGTCCTTTTGGCCCTGATGGCTGCCGGTTCACTGGTGTCGGCACTCATTTATGGGGCACGGACCTGGCTTCAACCACTGTGGAAGCTATTTGCCGTTGGCGTTGTCGCCTTAACTTTAGGTGTGAGCACATTCCTTTTCGCTCACGACATCCGGGTTCTTGGCTTTGCTTTGATGCTTGCTGGAGCAGCCTGCGCACCAACGCTGACAAATGTCAATATGATCGTGACCAAAGTTGTTCCACCCGCGCAGCTCACCGAGGGTTTAGCGTGGATGAGTACTGCGATGAATATCGGCGTATCTTTAGGTTCGGCTGCTGCTGGTCCCGCTGTTGATACCACGGATTCCCACGGTGGTTTTCTCGTGATGGTGGCCTTCGCATGGTTCATGGTTGCGGTGATGCTCATTGGCTTGCCTCGCCTGCGTCGCGGTGTTGACGCTGCAGAAATGCGTCTGCACGCCTCCATTGTTGCGTCATAAGTTTAATTTCGGCAGATGAAGCGACCAAGAAAAAACCGTGGGTACCGATGAAAAGCACACTAGTGCACAATAGAGACGCACGCCCTAAGGTGCGCCGATCCCCCAACACGAAGGTTGAATTGTGAGAGCAGGCTGTCTGATTGACGACGAAACTCCATCGTGGCTGCTACACACCACCAATCGCGCGGGCGAGGTCTGCTCAACGACTTTGTCACGCGCCCTGAGCCATCTTGGCTTCCACCCGGAGTTTATTGGATTTGGTGGTCATGGTAATGGTGAGGAAGCTCGTATTCTTGGTCGCGTCATAATGGGACGCAAAGACGATCAACGTTTATGGCTGCGCAATAAACGAGGTTGGCGGCAGTTTTTTGACGCGCAGGTTCCCCGCCAGCCTGTCCTGGTCACCCTCGGAGCAGCGTCGAAGATCGCTTTCGCCGATCGAGGTGGCTATGTTGACTTAACGCTGAGTGGCCATAAACTACCTCCCGGTTGGCATCGAGCCCTCATTCAGGTCCTTGACCAATCGGATATCAGTGACCTTCAACAGGCACTGCCGGGAACACGCAAAGGCATGGTAAAGGCAACCCACGCTGTTGGTGTTGACATTCGTATTATTGGGCAGTCGGAAACCTTTGGTGTGGTATCTGATATTGATGACACCGTCCTGGTGTCAATGGTTCCCCGTCTGCTTTTGGCGGCAAAACATTCAATAATCGACCATGTTTCAGCGCGTGAAGCGGTCCCAGGCATGCCCGAGTTTCTCCGCTTCTTGGTTGCTAACGGCACATCCCCCACTGACTCACAAGCGCCGGTGATGTTCCTGTCTACTGGACCGTGGAATGTTCTTCCTACCCTTCGCGACTTCCTGCACCGCATGAACTATCCTCGTGGTGGTTTTCTTATGACCGATTTTGGACCATCTCACACTGGGTGGTTCCGCTCCGGCAAAGAACATAAACGTCGCGAACTTCGGCGTTTAGCCAGAAAATACCCGCATATACGGTGGTTCCTTGTTGGTGACGATGGGCAACGCGACCCCGAAATATACGCGGAATTTGCTTCCGAGTATCCCACGCAGGTGGCTGGTATCGCCATTCGTTCGCTGTCTTCGATTGAGCAATTTATGTCGCACTACTCTTTCGAGGCGCTGGTACCTCAGGCGTTACGCAATGTGCCTGCCCACATACCCGTGTGGTTTGGTCACGACGGTTTTGCGTTGCGTGACGCTGTGTGCGGCAACCATAATGACAAGCGTTAACCTAGACTTGCATCCGCAACAGGATTAAGGACGGATGACTTCGCCGGTGAGCGGCTGGTCAGGGCCCGCCTCGTCACGGTGATTCTGCTCGGCACAGCTGCCCTGTGTGGGCATTTGCTGCTGAGGCCCGGCCCCATTTGGGTCAACATCGATACGCTCAACCTCTAAGGTCACCTTGGTGACAAGCGCAGTGATCGCGCCGATTGCCGCAAGAGTCGGGGCCGCAAGCACTGCAAGACCGCTGACTGCCACGCCAGCAGTCATGGGGACGCTGAATAATTCGCGTCCACTAGAGTCACGCAAAATAATGCGGCGCACATTGCCGTCTTTAACCAGTTGAGTAATGGTGGAAATCAGGTGTTCGCCGCCAACCTCAATCCATTCATAGAATGTGCGCCCGCCACGTGAATTCGCGTCAGGAGCGTCGCCATGTTGCTGATAGTGTGCATATTCGCTAGTGCTCATACCTCTATTATGTGCGTGAGGTAACACGGGTGCCTATCGGGGATTTCCCTGGTTAGGAGCGGTTTTCAAGGTAACGACGTGCCGAAGCCAGCGCTTCGTCCCACATGCCTGAAGCATCCTCCCACGCCGTATAGGCAACGTCTTCGTCGTCACTGACTGCTGACAAGCCACTTTCTTCGACGTGAACAGCGACCTTGCCGTGCTCTTCTGATAGTGACACTTCGACACGCGTAGCGGCATCCTCAGGGAATTCATCGCCCGCGAGGGGATACCAGCGGAACGTGGCAACATCCATCGGATCAGAATCTGATTTTTCAACAAGCCAGTCACCCGCTTCCGGGTCCGCTACTCGGTACAGGCCGTCGTCGCCAAGGCTGACCTCATGATCCCCCAACGGCCCGTCGTTAATCCACCACCCGGGTTCGCTGACGAGCGCCCAGACGGCCTCAAGGGAGGCATCTATGAGCACATCTGCTTCTACGACGTCGTGCGTCGTTCCATCCTCTGCCGTCTGGCTATCTTCGAAGAAGTTCATAGTCCAACGCTAGTGCCATATGACTGCTTCTGCTACGGGTATTGGCAATGCAGATGCGATTGTGCACTAAAGACAGTAGGGCTGCGCACTTATGGCACAGCCCTACGACGAATGTGACGGCAGCAAACTAGGACATGCGCGTGATGCGGTAACGCCAGGTTTGTGGCCCAGCCTGCAAGGTTTCAACCCGATAGTGCGCGGCACTCTGCTGGAGGTGGTCAAACAGTGGGTCAGGCTGGCCAGGAGTGACGACAACAAGATTCTCTCCTACAGGCAGATGGTCCACTGCGGCAAATAACACCGCGTGACGCACAACCTGAGGAATGGATTGAACGACGAGTTCTTCGATCGGAGAGCGCCCCGATGGTACAGCTGCCCTCTGCTGTGCACTGTGGCCATGCCCCTTACCACCGCATCCACAGCCACCGCCACGAGGCCGCGCCAACTCCGGCATACCATCCACCTGCGGTGCAGCTTGGCCATGCCCCTTTCCACCGCATCCACAGCCTCCACCAGCTGACGGTGTGCTTTGCGCTGCGACTCGCGCGTCGACGAGGCGGAACATTTGACGAGGCGTTTGTTCGCTTGTAGGTATGTCACTCATTTCAGTCTCCACTTTGATATCAAAAGGCACGGTGTTCGTCGTAGGGTGCGGCCTTGTGGGCAACACCCGATTATTAGTTGCAATTTTAAGCACGTGCGTTGCGTGGTGCTCGGCATAAATCCTGGCGGTCGATGACGGCACACGTTGCCCCACACATCAGGTGCCTCAGTGTGCAACAACAGGCTGATGCCCACTACTGCACGCGTACAGGCACATCGCAGTGTCGTTGGGAACGGAGGACCTATTGTGTCAGCGCGAATTCCACTTCAATCTCCACTGACGCGTTCAACGGCAGCGCTGCCACACCAACAGCTGAACGCGCATGGGCGGTACCGAAGACCTCACCAAAAAACTCGGATGCGCCGTTGACCACTTGAGCTTGAGCGTAGAAATCTGGCAACGAGGCGACGAAAGCCGTGACCTTGACGACGCCAGCAAGGCGATCAATGCCACCAGCAATATCTGCCGCAGCCGCGAGCGCATTCAGTGCACATTGGCGTGCTGCATCGCGAGCGTCATCAGGATCTGCTCCGTCGTCACCCACTGCACCGATGCACAGCAACTCGCCATTGTCCATGGGAAGCTGACCGGAAGTCCGAACAACGCCTCGGTCAATCACCGCTGGAACGTAGGCGGCAACGGGCGCTGCAACGGGTGGCAATTCGACGCCAAGTTCGGCGAGGCGCTGACTAGGAAGTGACATGACGTATCCTTTGTTTGTACGCGGCTAATGTTGCTGCGTATCTGTTGTGGAATATAGCCTACGCGCACCGCCCGACTCACGTCCGCTTGCCTCGCCAATTCGGCTGTCTCTATCGACATGAGGAGCCTTAATGCCAAAGTTTTTCACCAAACCGACAACCGCCTTGGCCACAATTGCTTTGGGCGTGCTGCTATCAATCCTTGCCGCGTTCCTTCCTGAAACCCCCTATGCCAGCTACCTATCTAATGGCGCCATGATCTGTTATGTCGTGGGTGGTGTGGGCTATCTTGCAGGACGCGTCGCCTCGTCAAAGGACGAAGAGACACGCAATAGCGCGTCAGGTACAACAGATACGCCAGCAACTGAGAATGAACAAAACGCCCAGGGGAAGGTGAGCCAGCAGGAGCAGGAACGGTCGTAGCGGACCCTCCCCACCCTGCGGCTAGGGCGGCGCTTTCGGTTTTTGCAGTGCCTGCCTTTGTTCCTGCTGTCTCAGCCACCGCCTGTGGCTGCAGCGTTGCCGGTGGCTAGATTCATGCTGTACCGGCATTCATGTCACTGCTAGTCTCGGTGGCTAGTGTCCTGGCCAGGAACGAATTTTAGTGAGCACATCCACGCTGTGACGATCCCAAATCTTTCCGGCCCACACAATGCCACCAATGCACACCAAAGTCACCCATATCAGTGCCACCAAGGGTCCCAACCACACCGGCACGATATTCCACATGGCGAGGCTGCATACGATAACAGCAGGCAAGCCGACAACCACCGCTCCGAGCATCTGCACGGTCTGCAAGATCATCGTGGTCATCATCGAACCGGTGCCCTTTGTTGACATGGGCGATGTTCCTGGGGGCTGTACGGGATACACCCACACTGCACCCATCACTAAGGTCAACACCGAACCGCACAACAGCAATGTGAGAACCAGCGACAGCATCAGGATATAGTCGGTGACGCTTCGATCCGTGAAGCCTACGAAGATCGCCAGGCCTATCGCACACAGTGCGACATTGACGGGCAAGGAACCGATCAAACGACCGAGGCGTTCCTGTCGACCTGGTAGTGCCGACGATACGGGGATCCACACTGCGGTGGAGTCATACTGTGCGAGCGCCCCCACGACGGCGCCCATGACGACGGGCGTGAAGTACACGAAGAAACCACCCATACCAGGTGGCATATACTCCATCTTTTCAAAGAAGACTGCCATCCCCATAAACATCACTGGAGACATCAGCGACACCATGAGCCGCGGATCACGGATCCAGTAGCGAGAGGTTCGCGCTGCCATTGATGCCGTCGCCGGTGCCAAACCAAGTTTTTCCCACCATTGGACACGGGGTAGGTAGTTGAGTTCCTTTGGTGCGTTCGCCGCTGTCGCATTGTGATTCTTTGAAGCATCCTTATCTGGGTCGATGAGGCGCCTACCCGCGGCGATTGCCTCGTCAACGCGGGCAGAAAGATGCTGGGCAACGCCACCCATTGCTTGGTAGAGCACACTGCGCCACACCCGTAATCCAAGCAGGAGTGTCGCGACCGCAATGACGAGGCGCCCTGCTGCGGCTAGCCAATTTGCTTCAGCGATTGCAGCCGGTACACCCCAGATGGCGCCAAATGGGAGCCACGAAACGATATTCGCACTTGAAGCAACCATTTCCGCGTTAAAATCGCGCATTAGCCATTGCAGCCACACACCCATTGGGGCTACGACTGCGATGAACACAATAGATGACACCGCTGCCGACATATCGCGCCGCGTTGAGGTGGCACGCAGACGCACACCTAGCCATGTAGAAAAAGTGCGTGCCCACACAAAGGCAGTGAGCAGTGCAAAAGGCACAGCACATGCGGCAGCAATGGCTGCCAACCACTGACCGGTGAGAATCCATCCCAAGACAGGCAAACAAAAGATCAGGGTAGTGAGTATGCCGGCGACCCCAATGCCGGTGGCCACCACGGTACCAAATGCAAAACGTCGAGATGGCCCAACGTAAGGGGCAAAACGTTGAGGATCGAGGGTATTGTCCATGCCGGAAAATAATGCGGGTACCAGCCACCAACCGGCGATAACGACCGCACCCACCAGGGTGAGGATAGCTGTGGTGATCTGTCCGAAACCTTCATGGATAGAAAACACCACACCTAAGGTTGCACCAACAAAAACCGAGAGCGCATAGAGCAAACCAAGGATCAGCATCACCATCACCCATGCCTGGCGGCTGAGTGTATTCCAGGTGATTTTCGTTTTGAGCGCGATTAGTTGCCGAACCATGACAGCCCCTCGTCGTTGCGGCGTCCACCAACGAGCTGCGCGAAACGCTCATCGAGGGTGGAGCCTGCAGCAACTTCCTGCGTAGTGCCAGCTGCGACAACACGGCCATGATTAATGACCGCCACATGACTGCACAGCGCCTGCACCGTATCCATGACGTGGCTGGATAGGATTACCGTTCCGCCGTTGTTGACGAAACCTGTGAGGATCGTGCGTATATTCGCTGCGGACACAGGGTCGACTGCTTCAAATGGTTCGTCGAGCACAACGACTTTGGGTCCGTGGATAAGGGCGGTGGCCAACGCAATTTTCTTGGTCATACCTGCGCTGTAGTCGCCCACGAGTTTGCCTGCAGCACCCGCAAGGTCAAGCGCTTCAAGGAGTTCCTTCGTGCGACTACGGGCTGTTTGCTTGTCGAGGCCGCGCAGCATACCCACGTGAGTCAGAAGGTCCGCGCCTGAGAGTTTGTCGAGCAAACGCATCCCGTCAGGCATTACTCCCAGAAGGCGACGTGCCTCCATGGGGTTATTCCACACATCAACACCATGAACAAAGGCGGCACCACGGTCTGGACGCAATAAACCGGTGGCCATGGTCAGTGTTGTAGTTTTTCCAGCACCATTTGGGCCAACAAATCCATAAAATGATCCAACGGGGACATCAAGTGACAGGTCAGCGACGGCCATCAGGTTCCCATAAACCTTGACGAGGCCGCGTAATGCTAAGCCAGTATGCGCAGTGCTTTCCATGCAGATTTCCCCCGGTAATGTGTGTTCTCAGTGATGTTGTGAGGTGTGTCTTTATAGGCGTGAACCTACGGTGTCAAGGTTCATTACCCCTGATAGGTCCACAGTAGAACACCTGGAAAATCCGACAGAACATTTGAAACAAATGTCGGGGAAAATCAGGGTGTTTTCAGGGTTCGAATACGGGTAATTCCGACAGTATTGGCTTTCTCACGCTTTCGAAGCGCCATTTACCGGTAGGGTGGGTGGCGTAGTAACTCAGTTTTCTTTGCAGTGCATGCGGTACCCCGGGTGGTTGCGGAAGGTTGCGTAACTATGTCGATACCCGCCCGGGATCGGCTCGCGCCCGAGGTACCCCTGTTGTGATTATGCACCTCGGCAACCCCTGTCCTTCGAGGCTCACATGATTGGAATGCACTATGACTACTGGCGTCGTCAAATGGTTCAACGACGAAAAAGGTTTCGGCTTCATCACTCCTGATGACGGATCTGCCGACGTTTTCGCTCATTTCTCAAATATCGTTCAAGAGGGTGGCCGTCGCACACTCTTTGAAGACGACAAAGTCGAATTCGAGGTCGTTTCTGGCCCGAAGGGCCTGCAGGCAGAAAATATCGTCCGCGTCGGCTGAAAGCCCCCGCATTGCCTGAAAACGGCTGGCGGTGCGCCACGTTGGTTCCTACACCATGGGGGCGCATAACCACCGGTAAATGGCTCAGCCGCTGAGTTGGCCCACATGGTGTGGGCTCGGCTCAGCGGCTTCCTCGTTATCCGCCGACGTGTACACATAGGTGCGTACACAGACCATAGGGTTGATCCGTATCGCACCTGGCTATTGGATCACGTCAACGCGGCAACCCACATTCCCTTACCGCACCAAGCGTTACCCTTAGGTGGTGACCCCCTCCCCATCGACGTCTCTGCCAACTCGGACAACGAGCTTCGCTTTTGCCTTAGCCCTGGCCATCATCACGCATCTATTGTGGGGGTTTTTCCCCCTGTTTTTCCGACTCCTTGAACCGGCCGACCCTATTGAGATCATTGTTTATCGCGCGGGATGGGGAATGGTGTTTTGTATCCTTTTGCTCGCACTGCTCGGACGCTGGTCTGACCTGATATTGGCTGTGTCGAATCGCCAAATATTGTGGCGTCTGAGCGCTGCAGGTTTCCTGATCGTTATTAACTGGACGGTGTATGTCCACGCGGTCCTCAGTGGTCACACGACTGATGCTGCCTTGGGGTACTTCATTAATCCACTGATGACAGTGGCGCTGGGATTAGTCGTACTACGTGAGCGTCTAACGTTCCTGCAAAAGATCGCAGTTGCACTGGGTGCCTTGGCGGTTGTGGTCCTTATTCTCGGCCTTGGTCGCCTCCCGTGGGTGTCCCTGGTCTTACCTTTGACTTTCGCTTTATATTCCCTAGTGAAGAAGGATGTTGCACCTAGTGTCGGCCCCATTGAGGGAATGACTGTTGAAACGGCTGTCGTCACGCCCTTCCTTTTGGGATATCTGGCATATTTGGCCTACAGTCAGTCCACCTCGTTCCACGTCCTTGCTGCGACATCCTCATCATGGCAGCCGCATTTAGCGTTGCTTATGGGTGCGGGGATTATCACCATGATTCCCCTTTTCTTGTACGCGAAGGCAGCCCAAGGCTTACCGCTGGGGGTGATGGGTTTTATTCAATATATTTCCCCGGTGATGCAGCTTGTCATTGGCGTGTGGTTTTTCCGCGAAACGATGGAACCGACACGCTGGCTGGCAACAGGCATTATTTGGTGCGCATTGGCGGTGCTTACCATTGATTTCGCGAGGCAGGTGCATCGCAGGCGCAAATTGCTGGGCGCTGCACGATAGTGCACCTCGCGCATGAGGGTACCGCCGCCTCGTCTGTCGTGAGCACAAGTTGACGCACACTTGTATTTTGCAGGCACTCCAACACAGCACGCATCCCACTGCCACGATCCATATTCGACCCCGCCGCACACGTCCTGCACCTCATTTCAGCAGGGCGCCACACGCACGTCAGATGGGTTCTTCGCGGGTGGTGTAATTGGCGAAGCGCGCCAAGTGCCCTTGGAAGAGGGCTTGGATCACGCGTGTCTCACCATTGCGGTGCTTGGCGACCATAATGTCTGCCTCACCAGGACGATCTTCTTTGTTGTAGTACTCGGGGCGATGCAGCAAAATAATGATGTCGGCGTCCTGCTCCAAGGATCCTGATTCGCGCAGGTCAGCAATCATTGGTTTTTTGTCGGTACGTGATTCAGGGCCACGGTTAAGTTGCGCGACGGCCACCACCGGCACTTCGATACTTTTTGCCAATAGTTTTAAGCTGCGAGACAGGGCTGATACTTCTTGTTGGCGAGACTCCACCTGTTTGCCTGATGTCATCAACTGCAGGTAGTCAATCACCACCAGCCCTAGATTGTGTTGCTCTTTTAGGCGCCGACATTTGGCGGCAATTTCAGTGATCGTCAGATTCGCGGAATCGTCAATAAAGAGTGGCGAGCTTTCGATATCAGCCAGTTTTTTTGACAGTTTATTCCAGTCACGATCTTCCATTTTGCCTTGCTGCATCTTTGACATACTGATGCTGGCTTCAGCTGCCAGCATACGCATAGCAATTTCGTTCTGGTTCATTTCCAACGAGAAAATTACGCTGGCAATACCGTGACGAATCGAAGCGGATCTGCAAAAATCTAGCGCGAGGGTAGATTTTCCCATGCCAGGTCGCGCGGCCACAATAATCATTTGGCCTGCACGCAACCCCTGTGTGAGTTCATCAAGCTCCACGAAGCCTGTCGGGACACCCCGGAGTTTGCCTCGGTTTTGTTCGATGGCTTCAAGCTCTTGGATGAGCGACTCCGATACTTCGCCGATAGGTACATAGTCGGTGGCGTTACGGCTAGCAGAAACAGCGTGAATCTCGGCTTGCGCACGGTCAACGATTTCGTCAACATCGCCACCTGCTTCGGCGTAGCCTAATTGGACGATACGGGTGCCTGCGCTGACGAGGCGCCTCAGCACAGCGCGTTCACGCACGATTTGCGCGTAGTACACAGCGTTGGCAGCTGTGGGTACGGATGCAATGAGGGTGTGGATATACGAGGCGCCACCAATACGTGTGAGTTCGCCGTTGCGTTGAAGTTCGCCTACGACGGTGACCGCATCAGCTGGTTCGCCTCGTCCATTAAGTTCGATAATGGTGTCGTGGATGGTGGCGTGTTTTGGCTGGTAGTAGTCACCGGCGGAGATTTCTTCGGCAACTTCGTTAATCGCTTCACGCGACAGCATCATGGAGCCTAAGACGGACATTTCCGCTTCATCATCATGCGGAGGTATGCGATCAAAGTCATCGGCACTCATCGGTCCCCCATTCACTCCACGCATGACGTGATTCACCCAACCGTTTCAGCGCCACACCCTCAACGCGCACCGTCGTTTCTTTTGGTGCGGCAGATACATGCCCAGGAAGGTTATCGTTTTTTTATCGTGCGCGCGACGACCTCAATGTGAACATAGTTGTGTAAAGAATGTGGATAACGCGGCGTGTTGTCCACAGGCCCTTGGGACATAGCCTCACTTTCGCCGCAACTCCACTGTGTGAACGCCAGATTTTCCGCTGCATTTCAATACTTTCTCTTCTTCACAACCTGTGGATATTTCTGGGGATATTCTGCAGCAAAAGTGATTTACATCACTACATCAACCTTCTATCTGTGCTTGAGGGTTGCGATTTTTTGCGGTTTTTGGACCATTTTTCGCCCTCTATCCACAGATATGCCACACTCATGCCCATGTCACGCACCCAGCACAACCTTGCCCACAAAATCTTGTCCCTCGCCATTCCAGCCTTGGGTGCGCTCATCGCCGAACCACTATTCACCCTTATCGATTCAGCGATGGTTGGACACTTAGGCACCGCTCAACTTGCGGGCCTCTCACTGGGATCACAAATACTCAATACCCTCATTGTCCTCTTCGTCTTCCTGGCCTACTCCACTACCGCACTGTCAGCCAGAGCTCTGGGGGCTGGACGCAGTGACGAAGCGTTACGCGCCGGAGTCGACGCCATATGGCTCGCACTTGGACTCGGCGTGATGGTCGCGCCCATCGTGGCACTCAGTGGGCCGCTCCTCGTGCGCGCTCTAGGCGCGAGCACTGAAGCAACGCCCTACGCGCTCCACTACCTGTGGGCGAGTACTCCTGGCCTTGTCGGCATGTTTATTGTCATGGCTGCCGTTGGCACACTGCGCGGCCTGCAAGATACGCGCACGCCACTGTATGTCACCACTGCAGGTGCACTGATCAATGTGTGCGCTAATGCCTTCTTTATTTATGGCCTGTCTTGGGGTGTTGCAGGTTCGGGTATCGGAACGTCAGTGACTCAACTATTAATGGCCACCTACCTTGCGTGGCGCCTGGGTAAAGCCTCCCGGACCCAAGGCGTGTCGTTACTTCCCAGTCGCAGTGGTCTTGGGCACGCCGCAAAGCAGGGAGCACCCCTTGTCGTACGCGGCATTATGTTACGCATTGCGGGACTGGCCACGCTGTGGCCGGTCGCCGCAGCAGGTACGACACCCCTAGCGGGATACCAGATTGTCCTTACTTTGTGGACACTGGCAGCCTTCGTCCTCGATGCACTTGCCATCGCAGCACAGGCAATGGTCGGTAAGGCACTCGGTGCGGGCCAAATCGACCAGACACGCCAGCTGCTGCGTACCCTTACCAAATGGGGTCTGTACTTTGGCATCCTGGTCGCCCTGGTCTTAGCTCTCGCCGCCCCATGGTTGCCACTCCTCTTCGGATCGGACCCAGCAATGCACGAGGCCGCCACCTGGGGTCTTATCGCCAGCAGTATCGGCATCCCTGTGGCTAGTGTCGTCTTTATCCTTGACGGGGTGCTCTTGGGAGCAGGCGACAATACCTATCTCGCTGCCGTAGGTATCGTCCACGTCATCCTGCTTCTGCCTGCCCTCGCTGCCGTTGAATGGTGGCGCCAAGCGGGTGCAGCACCACATTACGTGGTCGCAGCAGCGTGGTTAGCCTATTCGTTGGTGTATATCGGCGCTCGAGCCTTCACCAATGCGTGGCGCACATGGTGGTCACCCCGCCACAGCCTCGTAGCTCGTCGGTGAGGAAATAAACATTGGGAAGAAAATGGCCGAAGGTGGCCAAAACCTCGTCACCGGCCGCCAGTAGAAAGGTGACAGTAGTAGGCTCAACGCACTAGAGTAGAGAGCTGGACTGTCCTCGTACCGTTACGTGCGCCAGTCCAATGGATACGCCAGTATCCACGCATGACCCTCCTGTCACGGAAAGCCCGTGACCGCGTAGACCACAGGAGGTGGGTATTAACGTGCGTAACTACGAACTGATGGTGATCCTCGATCCGACGATCGACGAACGCACCGTCGCCCCCACGATGGACAAGTTCCTGCAGCTCGTTACTGCTGGTGGCGGCTCTGTCGATAACGTCGATATTTGGGGCAAGCGTCGCCTTGCCTACGACATTGCCAAGCACTCCGAGGGCATCTACGTTGTGATCAATATGACCACGACCCCTGATGTTGCTCAGGAAATCACTCGTCAGATGGGCATTAACGAGTCCATTCTGCGGACCAAGCTCCTGCGCCCCGACGCTCACTGAGCACGAGCCTTCGCATCATTTCCATCTGAAAAACCCACACCGAGGAGCCGACAATGGCCGGAGAAACCGTCATCACGATCATCGGCAACCTGACCAATGATCCCGAGTTGCGTTTCACGCAGTCAGGGGCCGCGGTCGCCGACTTCACGGTGGCATCCACCCCCCGCACATTTGACCGCGCGGCCAACGAGTGGCGTGACGGAGAAACCCTCTTCATGCGCTGCTCCTGCTGGCGGGAAATGGCTGACAATGTCGCAGAAAGCCTCCGTAAGGGAATGCGCGTCATTGTCCAAGGCAGGCTCACCCAGCGGTCCTACGAGACACGCGAAGGTGAACGTCGCACCGTCGTTGAACTTCAAGTTGACGAGGTCGGCCCATCCCTGCGTCGCGCACAAGCGAAAGTGACGCGCAACGCCTCGGCCCCCGCCCAAGGCGGATACAGCCAAGGTGGCGGTAACTACGGTGGCCAAGCACCCGCACAACGTGGCAGCTACGGCCAGCAGCAGGGTGGATACAGTCAAGGTGGCTATGGTGCACCTGCAGGCGGTTCAATGGAGGACCCATGGAGCACCCCCGCACCGGGTGGCGCTTCTTCCTTCGGTGACGAACCGCCGTTCTGATCAGGTAAGGCGCCCCGTCGCCTTACCCGTGTCGGTAGAAACGCTTGACTATTTCACGCTTGGGACGACTATTGCTCGTCCGGATCATAGGAGAACATCATGGCGAAGCCTCAACTTCGCAATAAGCCCATCAAGAAGAAGGCCAACCCACTGAAGTCGGCCAAAATCGAATCCATCGACTACAAGGACACCGCTCTGCTGCGTAAGTTCATTTCGGACCGCGGCAAGATTCGTGCTCGCCGCGTCACCGGTGTCTCCGTTCAGGAGCAGCGTCGTATTGCTCGCGCCGTGAAGAACGCACGCGAAATGGCTCTGCTTCCCTACTCATCCTCCGGTCGCTGATCGGCACTGGGAAGGAAGGAAAAATATGGCTACCAAGCTCATCCTCACCCACGATGTCGAGCACCTTGGTGCTGCTGGCCAGGTCGTTGAGGTAAAAGACGGCTACGCACGCAACTACCTGGTGCCTCGTGGACTGGCAGCACGCTGGACCCCTGGGGCTCAAAAGCAGATCGACCAGATGAACGCTGCTCGTCGTAAGCGCGAGATTGCCTCCATCGACGATGCTCGCGCTGTGCGCGACGCTCTGCAGGCCTCCTTTGTCACCGTTTCGGGCAAGGTGGGTGCAAACAACCGTCTCTTCGGCGCCGTGTCCACCGCTGCGATTGCCGAGGCTGTCAAAGCTGACCTGGGTCAGACCATCGACCGCCGTCGCGTCGTGATCGCCACTCCCATTAAGGAGCTGGGCGAGCACACCGTCACTGTGAATCTGCACAGCGAGGTCGTTGCCAAGTTGAAAGTTCGTGTTGTCGCCGCTAAGTGACACACCTGCCTTTGTCAGCTGTATCGCACACTGACTCAATTGTGGCCCCCGGCATCAGCCGGGGGCCACAATATTTGTCCACGGAGACGCTAGCCTCCGGTGCCTGCACCTGAAGAGTTGGTACCAGAGGAATTGCCCCCCGTTCCACCCGTACTACCGCTATCGGTACCTGTACCACTGCCATCACCTGGTTGCTGAGTACCAGGTGTCTCTGGCTCTGTTGGCGTCGTAGGCTGAGTGGGGGTGGTCGTTTCTGTTGGCGTTGTCTGCTCGGGTTGAGACTGCTCACTTGGTGTTGTCTGCTCAGTTGGTTGTTCCTCAGTTTGAGCAGGTTCTTCGGTGGTTGTTGACTCCGATTGGCTGACCTCAGGTTCGACGTACCAGTCAAATGACGTTTGTGTGAGCGTGTGCTTAATGGACGTCATATAACTCACCCAAATATCCGTCGGCCAGTCACCACCATGGAAACCATCACGACCACCAATGGAGGGCAACGCCATAGGACTGCCATTGGCATCGACACCATACTGCGATACGGCAGTCACCAAGTCAGGAGTAAAGCCAACAAATAGAGCTGATTTTGCCTCTTCTGATGTGCCGGTCTTGCCTGCTGTGGCAACACCCAGGCGAGCTGACGCCACCTGTGAGGCGGTGCCACCAGAAGCGGTGACGGCTTCAAGGGCGGGCATAATGGACGACACTTCTTCACTGCTGAAGGCTTCAACGGTTTCCACTGGCGTCGTATACACCTTGTCGCCCGACGAAGAAAGAACTTCGCGGACGATATGCGCATCGACGCGTGACCCACCGTTGGCTACTGTCGAATATGCGACGGCTAAGTCCACGTTGTGTGGTGCGGCAAAACCAAGGGTATTGAGTGCCGAGGCGTCCAAACCGTTGGTATCTTCTGGTATCCCAGCGTCAATAGCCGCCTGCATAGTCGCTTCTGGTCCGACCTCAAGGTTAAGGTCAACGAATGCGGTGTTGACCGAATTTTGCATCGCCTTAATGAGGTTGATATTTCCGTAGCTCACGCCGTAGATATTGGCCACGGGTTTTGCCAGTCCAGGCACTGTCATCGGCGAAGAACCATCCACGATGTCGTACATAGAGCCACCTTGTCGAGCGTGGGCAAGGAGCGTAAATACTTTGAAGGTTGAACCTGCTGCTGCAATATCTTGGGTGGCCGCATTTTGTTGGCGTGTCTGATAGTCAGCACCACCATATTCAGCAACGATCTCACCATTTTGCGGGTTCACTGAGGTGATCGCGGTATACATTGTCGCAGGGTCCCAACCCGACACACTGGTCATCGTATTGGCTGCGGCCACGATGGCATCCTGTTTTTCTTTGTCAATGGTAGAAATAATCTTCAACCCACCAGAGTCAATCTGGTCATCAGTAAACGCACCGGTGGCAATAAGTTCTGCACGCACCTGCTGAAGCAAATATCCATTGGGACCTGCGAAGGTGCGCGACGTCATAGTGTCTGGGTCTTTTGTTTCTGGGAAAACAGCGGCATCGGCATCCGCTTGTGTGATCCACTGGTCCTCCACCATCAGATCAAGGACCCGCTGCCACCGTGCCTGCGCCTGCTCAGGATCCACGGCAGGATCCCACGCGGAAGGTGCGGGAATAATGCCTGCCAGCAGAGCCGCCTCGGAAAGCGTAAGCTCCGCGGCACTGTGCCCAAAGTAGGCCTGTGACGCTGCCTCGATACCGTAGGTGCCACGCCCAAAGTAAATCGTGTTGAGGTAGTTGCCAAGGATTTCGTCTTTGGTTTGCTCACGGTTAATCTTCAACGCGAGAATCGCTTCCTTCAGTTTTCCTGAATAAGACAGCGTTTCTCCCATGTAGTACCGCTCCACATACTGTTGGGTGAGTGTGGAACCACCTTGGCGGGTACCAGTCGTAATATTGGTAAACAGTGCCCTAGCGATACCTTTCAAATCAATACCACTATTGGTGTAAAAGCTTCGATCTTCCGAAGCCACCACTGCTTTAGAGACATAATCCGGCAACGTTTGGGCATCGATAATATTGCGTTTAATTTCCGACAGTGTCCCCATTTCGGTCGTACCATCCTGGTAGTACACTGTCGTTGTTTGTGCTAGTGCGAACTGGTCAGGGCTGGGCACCTCGGCACGCGCGTAGAGGTAGAAAAATCCGGCAGCACCAATGGCCATGACCGCAAAGAAACTGACGATCAGGCCCTTGACGATACGCCGACCCCACCCTTTTTTCTTCGGTGGGTTATTTTTCGCTGTCGACGCCTGCGCAGCCTCAGCTTCGGGGGTACCGGTCACATCTGACCATGAGGGGACTGACGCGCGTCGGGTGCTGCGCCGCGTGGGCGGCCCAGATGCGCGCGACGCAGATGACGCATCCGAGCCGCGTACATTGCGATTGAGGTCAGCGCGGGAGGGAATAGGGGTACCTGATGCGGTACGCGGGACCCGTCGGGTCGATCGGCGCGGTGTATTTCCGTCACTAGTGGGCACGTCTACTGGCCTTTCGCCGGGGACATTCCCTTCCAGACTAGGACGACTGTGCCAAATGCGCCCGAATTGTGGTCAATTCGACGTACCGCATCCGTGCCTTACCGAGATCAGTCCCACTGTTCTTCTGGGCGCGTTGCAACTGCCCACAATGTGTGGAATGTTCCAGCTTTGTCAATACGCCCATAGGTATGCGAACCGAAGTAGTCGCGCTGCCCCTGGATCAGCGCAGCGGGTAGGCGGGTGGCGCGGATGGTGTCGAAATACGACAGGGACGAGGCGAATACGGGGATTGGAACACCTGCGAGAGCCGCTTTGGCAACGACACTGCGCAATGCAGGTACGCAGTCACGGATACGAGAGGCGAAAGGCTCGGCAGCCAGCAACAATGCAAGCTCAGCGTCGTCGGCATAGGCGCGGGTGATGTCGTCCAGGAATGCGGCGCGGATAATGCAGCCCTGTCGCCAAATGGCCGCGAGCGCCCCCTTGTCGATACGCCACCCGTATTCGACGGCACCAGCGGTAATCAGGTCGAAACCCTGGGAGTAAGCCACAATCTTCGAGGCGAAAAGCGCTTGGCGGACATCTTCAACGAAGGCATCCCGTTCAGTATCAGCGACACGTAATGCGACGTCGCCACCTGCAAGTGTACGTGCTGCCTCACGTTGAACCATGGAGTCTGATGCACCGCGCGCGAAGGTGGCTTCGCCGATACCAGTTACTGGTACTGCTAGGTCAAGAGCGGTTTGGACTGTCCATTTGCCGGTGCCTTTTTGGCTGGCTCGATCCACAATGAGGTCAACCAGGGGGATGCCTGTCTCAGCGTCTACCTGCCGGAGAACTTCAGCTGTGATCTCAATGAGGTAGGAGTTAAGTTCTCCCGCATTCCACGTGGTAAAGATGTCGGCTATCTCAGCTGGTGTAGCACCCAGGCCGTTGCGCAAAAGGTCGTAGGCCTCGGCAATGACCTGCATATCCGCGTATTCGATACCGTTGTGCACCATTTTGACGAAGTGTCCGGCCCCGTCAGCGCCCACATGTGTGCAGCAGGGCTGGCCATCGTGGTGTGCCGATATTTTTTCAAACATGGGCCCGAGGCGCCGGTATGACTCTTCGGTACCGCCCGGCATGATGGATGGACCCCATAGCGCGCCTTCTTCGCCACCAGAAACGCCGGCACCGACAAAGTGAAGGCCGCGTTCGCGTGCCCATTTTTCGCGACGAATAGTGTCGGTGAATAAGGAGTTGCCGCAGTCAACAAGGATGTCGCCCTCTTCCATCAGTGCGGCAAGTTGTTCCATAGCGGCGTCGGTGGCGCTGCCTGCCTGCACCATGATGATGGCAACACGAGGCTTTGCCAGGGATGCCACAAAATCAGCGAGGTCGTCAGCGGGCACGAAGGTACCTTCATCGCCTGTGCCGTGTAGGGCCATAAGTTTCTCGGTGCGTGCCAGTGTCCGGTTGTAGACGGCGGTGCGGTATCCATTGCGGGCGAGGTTGCGGGCGAGGTTGGCGCCCATGACTCCAAGGCCGTAGACGCCGATGTCGGCACTGGCGATTGCGGGGGTGAAGACTGTCATGGATATTCGCTTCCCGGTGCGCGCTGGGGACAGCGCACGCCTGCTGGCTCTTCGGCGCCTGGGCGGGCGCACTTTATCAACCCTTTAAGCATAGGCCTCTAGTCCCATGGCTGTCATGGGTGCCCACGATGGGCGCATCCCTCCCTCACGGCACGCCTGTCCTTACAGCACACCTTCGCGTTCAAGCCATTGGCGCGCGACGGCAGCAGCCGGAAGCCCTTCACTGACAGATTGCTGATTCATGTCAATAAGGTCTTGGGCAGATAACGCTGCTGACACCCGATTAATGACTTCAGCAGCACCAGCATCCACCTTGTCGGAAACCAAAGGGACAACGTGGGATGCCAAGAAAAGGTTCTTCGTGTCTTTGAGAACAACAAGGTCGCCAGCTGCCAGAACAGGATCAGCTGAGTAAATATTGGCCAATTGGATTTGTCCGCCCCGCAACGCTTTGACAGTGAGGGCACCACCGGAATCTTCAATGGGTGTGAAATTCACTGCAACACCGTAGGTGGCAAGTAAGCCAGCTGGCCCGTAAGGGCGCTGTTCCAGTTCGGCGTTACCTCCAAGTGTCACTGAATCAAGATGGCGAAGATCGTCGATGGTCTCCAGCCCATGCGCTTGGGCAAGGGCCTTTGTCACAACGTAGGAATCCTGGTCACTGGCCTCAGCTTGCGCTAATACGCGCATCCCCTCAGGCAGGGCGCGTGTGAGGGCGTCATATACATCCTCGGCACTTCGTTGCGTGGCATTGGCGTCGAAGTACTGGAGTAAATTCCCGCTGTATTCGGGTAGTAGGTCAATTTTTCCAGCACTGATTTCGCTGATATACACCTCGCGTTGACCTATGCGAAGATCACGCTTCACCGAATATCCAGCGTTTTCTAAAGCGGTGGCGTACGCCTCGGCAAGGATTTCATTGGAGTAGTAGTCCTGCGAACCTACAACAATGGTTGGTGCGCCTAGCGTGTCCTGTACGTCTTCTCCGGCAGTGAGTGTCTCGGCGGTACCGCAGGCAGCAAGCATGGGGATTGCGATCAAGGCCGTGACCGAGGTAGTGAGTAATGCGCGACGAGGCATGGGTCCCTCCTAGGGCTATCGTGTCGCAATGAGTCGACGCTGGCTGTATCGGTCCTGCAGATACTGGCTGAGTGCGTCAAGACACAGTGCAAGAAGGACCACGAGGATTGCTCCTGCCAACATCTGCGGCCAGTCGCGGGTCTTGAGTCCTGTGAAGAGGAAACGGCCAAGGCCCGCATCGGCGGTGTATGCAGCAAGGGTGGCGGTGGCAACCACCTGAAGGATCGTTGAGCGTATCCCCTCCATAATTACCGGCATCGCCAGAGGTATTTCCACTTTCTGCAGGATCTGCCAGGGCGATAATCCGATCGCTCTGGCTGCCTCAACAACTTTCGGATCAACCGATGCCACGCCTGCGTAGGCCCCTGCAAGTAGCGGTGGCATTGCGAGGACAAGTAAGGCAAGAAATGGTGCGGTAATGCCGACGCCCACCCACAGTCCACATAGGGTAAGTAAACCCAAGGTGGGCAATGACCGGGCTGCGCCAGCACATAGGGGAATGATCACTGTTCCGCGCCGACTGTGCCCAATGAGCAGACCTGTTGGAAGCGCGATCAGGCAAGCGAGTATCACCACTCCAGCCGTTACCGCGAGGTGTTGCGCGAGTCGTACCCATATCCCGCCGCTTCCTGTCCAATTCGAGGCTGTGGCGATCCACACGATGGCGTCGATAATGATCGTCATTGGCCACTCGTTTTCTCTGTTCGGCGCCAGGGGGTCACCAGGTGAGTGGCCGCGATCAGCATTACGTCAAGGAATAGTGCCAGCAGCGCGGTACTGATAATCCCGGCGATTATTTCAATGGTGATACCCCGTTGGAATCCGTCGGTAAAAAGAGTCCCTAGCGACTGAATGCCAATAACAGCCCCTACCGTCACCAAGGACACCGTTGAGGCAGACAATACGCGCATGCCAGCTGTGATCGTTGGTGTCGCTAACGGCAATTCCACGGTGAAGAAGCGGCGCAGGCGCGTCATGCCAATGGCGTCAGCTGCCTCCAACACTGTGTGAGGTAAGGCGGAAAAGGCTTTTGCGCTGTGTCCTACAAGTATGGAGACACCGTATATGGTCAACACCAGCACCATATTGACGGGTGAACGCAGCCCCGTTCCAATAATGATTGGCACAGTCACAAGGAGCGGCAGTGACGGGATGGCATACATGAGTGATAGGGCACGCAGTAGCACTCCGCTGCCTTTGCGACCCTCACCTGCCCAGCGGCCCAAGGGCACTGCAATGAGGGCTGACAACAGCAACGATGGCACGACCAGTGAAAGGTGTGCGCTCAGTAATGCGCCTATGGTGAGCCAATTATGCATCAACCAGTTCATGAGTGTGGACTATCCAGCGTTCCAACGGGCCTGCCGTCGCCGTCACAGATAATCGCCTTACCTGCGTGCGTGACCGTGTGTAGTTGTCTCCTGTGAGAGGTGGCGCCAATAAAGTCAGCAACAAATTGGCTGTCGGGTGTGGCAAGGAGTTGGGTAGGTGTACCCATTTGAGCGATCGAACCGCGGTGCATCACTGCCACCTGATCACCCAGAAGGAAAGCTTCATCCACGTCATGTGTGACAAAGAGGATGGTGGTGTGTAGTTGGTGTTGAAGTTGACGTAGCTCGCGTTGGAGGTCGGCACGTACCAACGGATCAAGGGCACCGAAAGGTTCATCCATCAAAAGAACCTGTGGTTCATTTGCCAGGGCTCTCGCCACCCCAACACGCTGGCGTTGGCCACCAGAAAGCTGCGCGGGGTAGCGTTTGGCCAGATTCGTATCGAGGCCAACAAGTTCCATCAATTCCATGGCGCGCTCCCTCGCTTGAGCAGGGGGCATATTGTCCAGGCGCGGAATCGTCGCAATATTATCAACTACGGTCCAATGGGGAAACAACCCACCTTCTTGGAGCACGTAACCGATGGAACGGCGCAGGCGCACTGGATCCACGGTTGCGACATCGATTCCGTCAACAAAAACCTGCCCACTATCAGGAACCACCATGCGGTTCACCATGCGAACAAGCGTGCTTTTGCCTGAGCCTGACGAGCCAAGAAGGACGGTCGTTGATCCTTGTGGAACCTGAAGAGTCACCCCGTCAACAGCAACATGTCCGTGACCGTAACGTTTATACACATTGTCAAAACGAATCATCCGCACCTCTTTTCTGTATTGGCGTGACGATTTCGACGACGTAACCGCTGGAAAACGGATGCGCTCATCCACTCCGCGGCCAGTAGTTACTAGAAACTCTAACGCGTCATATCGTGGCGCGCCCGTTGGACAATGTCTTTTAGCTGGGTCAGGACGACGCAGTGCCTTTTCTCTTTGACCGTTTAGCTGCCGCCTGCGCTTCCCACATTGCTTGTTGAGCTTGGTATTCCTGCGCTAAGGCACGCACCTCGTCCGACGCCCACCATCGCAGCAACGCCTCTTTCGCCGCGTCATGTCCCAGCGGACCATGCTCCATACGCAAGGCAAGCAGGTAGTCAAGCGCCATCTTTACGGCTTTGGAGGGCCTCAATCCCAGGATTTCCATCACCTCAGCCCCGTCAAGGTCTGGGCGGATGGCGTCAAGCGCTTCCTTTTCACGCAATTCGACGATACGTGTTTCGAGGTCTTCAATGGCTGCTGATAAGAAGAGGGCCTTGCGACGGTTTCGTGTCGTGCAGTCAGCACGCGTTAACCGTAAGAGCCGCTCCAGTTGATCGCCCGCATCGGTGACGAAACGGCGCACAGCACTATCTGTCCATGTGCTAGTTCCATACCCGTAAAAACGCATATGTAATGCCACGAGGTGACTCACCGCTTCGGTTGTGGCTTTGTCGAACCGTAGTGCCTTCATGCGTTTGCGCACCAGTTTCGCGCCAACATTTTCGTGGTGAAGGAAAGAAACAGACCCGTCCACTTCAAAACGCCGTGTCGCTGGTTTACCGACGTCGTGCATGAGGGCAGCGAAACGCAGCACAAAATCTGGGCACGGCACGGGCCCTTCCTTATCCGTTTCCAACGCCATTGCCTGCTCAAGCACGGTCAACGTATGTTCGTAAACGTCCTTGTGGCGCCGATGTTCGTCGTCGAGGTCACGCAGGGCAGACAGTTCTGGAATGACCTTATCTGCCACACCGGTGTGAACCATCAGTTCAAGGCCGCGCCTTGGGTGGTTACTTGTGATGAGGCGCTCTAATTCGGCGCGGATCCGTTCGGCCGACACAATCTCGAGCCGAGACGCCATCGCTTCCATCGCGTTCATCACATCTTCATCAACGTCGATAGCCAGCTGGGCAGCAAAACGTGCTGCTCGCATAATGCGCAACGGATCGTCGTCAAAGGACTGTTCGGCAGTGACAGGGGTACGCAAACGTGATTCGGCAAGGTCGACGAGGCCGTCATGTGGATCGACGAGGACCATGGCAGGTAAACGCATTGCCATAGCGTTAACGGTGAAATCACGGCGCGTGAGATCACCCTCAAGGGTGTCACCGTAATGGACCTCAGGTTTGCGGCTTCCAACCTCATATGCGTCAGTACGGTACGTGGTCACTTCAACAATGAGATCGCCAAGACGTGAACCGATGGTGCCGAATTCTTTGCCGATATCCCAGGTCGTCTCACCCCATTTGGCAAGTAACGCCTCGGTACGATCAGGCCGTGCACTGGTCGCGAAGTCAAAATCGTGTGGCACTACCCCAAGGAAGGCATCACGCACCGGTCCACCGACTAGAGCAATTTCTTCACCGGCAGCATCAAATATTTCACCCAACCTAAGGATATCTGGTGGCAAAAGCGCAAAGGTGGATGCCGCATTCGCCATCAAGGTGGCGATGCTTCGGTTGTCTGCAGCGTTGGTGCCGCCTGTTGAGGTTTCCACAGTAGTCATCGTCTCACTAGGGTGCCACGTTTACCTGCTTTGCCTCCAACCGTGTGGCTGAAGGAACCACTTATTGAGATCAACACAGCGGTATTTTCGTGCGCATTGTTGCAGGCAATCACACCTGAATGTCCCATGATCCGTGCAAGTGGGCGGCCGCGAACTAGACTAGGGGCATGTCTGCCCGCCAACGTGACCGTCGCCTAGGGGTTCCTCGACCCCCGCGTCGTCATACCTCGTCGCGGGCTTACCATTCGCATACCTCATCACTACCCGTGTCCTCAGAAACCTCTGCTGGTGGCATTGTTGTTGATGTGCGTGACGGTATTCCTTATGCTGCGCTGATTGCACGACGTAATAGGACAGGGCGCATGGAATGGTGTCTCCCGAAAGGCCACTTAGAGGTCGGCGAAACAGCAGAAGCTGCTGCATTACGTGAAGTCCGTGAAGAAACCGGTATTCAAGGGCGGATTATTCGCCACCTCGCCTCCATCGACTACTGGTTTTCCAGCCCTGACCGGCGCGTTCACAAAGTCGTCCATCACTACCTGATGGCCTATAACGGCGGCACAATCTCAGTCGATGGCGACCCTGACCATGAAGCCGAAGAGGCCGCATGGCTTCCACTGAAAGACGTATCACGGCTCCTGGCATATCCCAATGAGCGGCGCATCGTCGGTATCGCTCTCGATCTTCTTTATCGGGACTAACCATGTATTGTCGTCGATGCACTCACCTTCCCGCAGCACCTCGCTGGCAGGCGCGCATTGTTATGCTGCTGCTGGTACTCATTGTGTCCGCGGCGCCGCTATCGGCATTGGCTGCCACCGCCTCGACCCTTCCTTCACCCGTCACCGGCGCCACCGCCTCGGCAATTGCGTCCACGACATCTGCCGCCACCGAAGATGTATCCCCAGCACTCTTGGCGACAAACGAAGGCCAATTCGACAACGGTATTGCTGTGCGCATCACAGGACAAAATCCCAGCGTGATCACCACAGAAACGCAGGTGAGCCTTACTGCGACAATCACCAATACCACCACAACGCGCCTCACGTCGGCGCAGGTCACCGTAGCCGTCCAGTCCTATGCGATGACTGCACTGGCTGATATCGACGCCTACCTCGAAGGCACCGCCGACGCTGGCGTCACAGCGTGGCAGACAACGATTGACACCATCGAAGCAGATGCCAGCCGCGAATTCACCTTCACCATTCCCACAGATACACTGCGCCTGACGAATACGAACCAATGGGGTGCACGTGGCCTTTCTCTGACTGTCAGCAGTCAAGGGATCAGCGGTGCCGATCGCAGCCTCCTCCTGTGGGACCCTGGTTCTGAGGTTGCCAAAACGTCAGTCAGTGTCGTCTTGCCGTGGACCATGTCATTGACCTCTGTGGCTGCCACCTCAGCAAATGAACCTGCTACCGTATTTAAAGACGATCATTCCCGTTCAGCGATGATGAGTTTAGCGCGCCTTGCTGGTGTTTCCATCGCCATTGATCCTGCCGTTATTCCACGCGTTGATCCCATTAGTGACCCTCTGGGCAGTATTGATACTGCCAGTAATACCCAGGAGACACAAAGCACTGCGCAAGTCAACGCCTATACCGCAACCGCGTCAGCTGAATCCCTGTCCTCCAACGAGAAAAGCGCATGGATACAGGTATTGTCCACGGCGCAAAACGTCATCGCGTTACCTTTGCATGATGCAGATACAGGTGTCGTAGGCGCCCACGCCTCCGCCCAACTGTGGAGCAATGTGGAATCGACAAGGCGTGACCTGGCGACCCCCCTCAACGCCTTCGTCAACTACCTCAATGAACAGGAAAGCACTACCAGCACAAGCCGCATTGCTTCAGCTCCAGATGTCAATAGTCAAGTCTTGTGGCCAAATACGTCACTGTCGTTGGGACTTTTGAGTCGAGCAGGTTCTCATGTGGTGATTGCCCCACCCGGCCAGGCTCGTCCACAAAGTGACGACTCTGTGATCGCAGCTTCTCGAGTACAAATTGACCCCGCTTCAGGCCAATCAGTGGTAAGTGCCGATCGTGACACGGTGGGCGCCACCACCGTGCTGTCCTCGCTCAGTGAGGTAGTAGACCTGGTGGCATATGCGCCAACGTCGGCCTCCCAACATTTTGACCAGCATCAAACCTTGACGGCACTCACGACGCTCCTGTCACGCAATTCAGCGTTGACAGTGCGTTCGGTCTTTGTGCCACTACCGCGCACAACAACTGTGGACCGTGACCTCGTTGAACGCCTTCAGACATTGCTGTCACCCCGATGGGTGAGCCCGACATCCCTCACCGACTTCGCTGCACTTGAATCAACTGATGTCATGCGCACACCTGTAGCTGAAGGCGTTTTCAGCGAGCAGGATTACCAGTCACTTGTCGCACTTGACCAGGCACAAACGGCGGCCCTCCCAGTCCGTGATGCTTTGGTAGATGCTGACGACGCACAGGTAGTACTCACTGGCCGAATCAGTGCTGCCTTGGCGGCAGGTATTGACGAGGCGACCCGCAGTTCGCGCACTACTACCGTCGTCAAGGACCTTGATACGCTACGCACTGCTGTGAAAGCTGAACCGTCAGACACAGTCAACGTGATTAATAAGCAGGCGAATTTTCCGGTGCGTGTACGCAATACGTCACCGTGGCCCGTTAACGTCACGGTGACTCTGGATCCTTCAGATCCACGTCTACGCGTGTCATCCTCAACGCAGGTGACGATTCCACAATCGGGTGCCATCACCGTTGATGTACCGGTTGAAGCGATCGGATCGGGCGATATTTCGGTGACCTATGTTGTGCGCACTGCTGATGGTACGGTCTTGGATGAGAGTTCAAAGGTTGATGTCCGTTTGCGCGCAACATGGGAAGACACCGTCACCGCTGGCACTGCTGGTGTGGTCGCTATCCTCTTTGTGTTAGGTATCGTGCGGTCGCTTCGCAGAAAACGACGCGTAGCTGGGGCAACAGATGGAGAAATGGATGAGTGAAAAAACACCGACCTCCGGGTCGCTTATCCCTACTGCGCGCACCTCCTTATTGCGTGCCAGTGCCATCATGGCGTCGGGAACATTGGTTTCACGCATCCTTGGGTTCGTACGCAATGCCATGCTTTTGGCGGTGATTGGCGCTGCTGCTGGTGGCGTCAATGCTGCATTTCAAACAGCCAATACGCTGCCGAATCTTGTTTTTAATATCCTTGCCTCTGGTGTCTTTGATGCTCTCCTTGTGCCGCAGATTGTTTCAGCACTCAAACGCAAAACCGGTGATGTATATGTCAACCGTCTGCTGACATTAGCTGGAACCTTCCTGTTCCTCATCACTGTCATTGTCCTTATTGCAGCGCCTCTATTGGTGCTGATCACCGCTGCAGGTTACGACCCGCAGATTCGTTCGCTAGCTATCGCATTTTCGCTTCTGTGTTTGCCTCAGATTTTCTTCTATGGCGTCTATAAGCTGCTTGGCGAACTTCTCAATGCGCATGGGGTATTTGGGCCTTATATGTGGGCTCCGGTGGTCAATAACGTTGTCGGTATCGCAGGTCTTGGTCTTTTCCTGGCCCTCTGGGGCTTGTCTCCTGATCGTTTTGATGTCACAGAGATCACGTCAGCGCAGTTCTGGCTCCTCGGCGGCTCTGCAACGCTTGGTGTCATTGCTCAAGCCTTGTTCCTCCTGTGGCCGATGAAACGTGCAGGCATCAAGTTCCGACCTGATTTTCATTTCCGAGGAACATCTTTCGGGAAGGCAACATCTGTTGCTGCGTGGACCTTTGCAACCCTTGGTGTCAGTCAGTTCGGGGTGTTGTCGACTAATAATTTGGCGGCCTTGGCTGACACGTGGGGGCGTCTCAATGATGCGCCAATTGTGGGCATTAGCGCGTATTCCACTGCCTTTATGATCATGATGCTTCCACAGTCACTGATATCAGTGTCGATTGCCACGGCCGTATTTACGCGCCTTGCGGGTGCCGCTGCTGATGGGGATGCACGTACGGCAGCGACGCAATTCCATCTGGGGTTACGTACAACAACCGTGTTGACGTCCATAGCGATGGCAATGCTGATTGCTGCGTCTGTTCCGACTATGCAGGTCGTCGTGATGCCAAATCCTCATCCTGAGGTTATTCGCGCCTACGCATGGGTGTTGGTCGCACTAATGCCGGGTGTGCCAACGATGGCGATGATCCTGATGAGTCAACGATATTTTTATGCGCATGAGGATGCCCGCCCTGTTTTCCGCATGATGTTAATACCGATAGGTATTCAAATCATTATCGGGTGGACACTGTACTTCCTCACTGGTGCTGCGTGGTGGGTTGTTGGCGCTGCCATGGCTGAGACGGCCAGTCGCATCACCCAAGGGTTTATCGGTTTGCGAATGGTTTCGCGTCACAACCCGCATATGCGTCCACGCGAGATTATTCGCTCCTATCTGCTGCTTTTGGGATGTGCCCTTGCTTCATGTGTCGCCGGCTGGTTCGCCCTGTGGCTCTTAGGTGTCGATACGGTGAGTGATTCCACCCTTATCCGTGGAACGCTCGCCTTTGGGAAGGTTGCCGTTGTTTCGCTGGTTGTCCTCACTGTATTCCTTCTCGTGCTACGCCTCGTCGCACCGGAAGAAACCGCCATGTCTATTGTCCCGATGATGCGTCGGCTGCGCCTACCTGAGGCACTATGCGCATGGATGGAGGCACCTGCGCTTGCGTCTGCGGAAAAGAAGGCGGTGGCCTCGGAAATCGCCTTATTTGTCGGCAAGATCAGCGATCCGAATGCTGACCCGGAGACGACGCTGCCCTCGCATATTCCCGCTACTGGCGTCCCAGTGGTACCTGCCGTCGCGTTACCCCATGGGGACAGCGAGATTTCCGGGGCCGACGTGTCCACCGCACTTACCTGGCCTGATGCGGTAGGCGAGGGCGGCGCGGATACCGACTCTGCGAGCGCCATGGCCGCAGCAGAACATGAATCTGCTGGAATTGCGTTATCCCCGAATAGCAACGAAAGCGATAGTAATCAGGAGCAACGCGCAGATGAGGCGTCACTGCCGCAGGCAGAACAGGCTAAAGTCGGCACCGTATCTGCGGCGGACATTTCGGCGCTGAGTGCGCCGCCAACCGGAATGCCTGTGACCACAGCCGAGGCGCCCACTTTTGAGTCGATCATTGATCCACTCAATGACGAAACTGCAGAACGTCCTGCACTCACCGATACGTCACGGCCTTATTTTGCGCCTATCGCAGGGCCTGTGCCTGATGACGTACCGCTTCCACCAGCCGATACTGCCGCGCAGCAAAGTGGTGTGGACACCGCTGATATTGAGGTGGCACGCCGCAGCGAACCTACGCATTTTGACCCGTCAAAGCCGGTGTTAATCGCGATCGTCGCGGTCGTGGTGCTCGCACTCGTGTGGGCTGTGATGACGGCGCTGTCACCCGTGGGCAATAGGTCATTGTTGGATGGGCTGTCACCAAGCCATGAGCCTTTGGGCAATACCTTGCAGCAGCAAAGCCCTGAGCAGCCATCTGAACCAGAGACTAGCCCGGTCGTTGCCCCCGTGGTCACGGGTGCGTCAATTTTGTCGTGGCGAGGCAGTGGTGACTTCCCTGATGATGCTGGCCTCCTGATCGACGGGGACCCCACCACGTTTTGGCGTTCCCGTTCTTATGACTACAACTCCTTTGCTGAAGACCAGACGGTGACAATGGTCTTTACTCTTGAACAGGTCTCAACTGTCACATCACTGACCCTGCAGATGGAATCATCCACAACAGGGGGTGAAGCACTTGTGCGTATCGGCAATGCAGATGATCCTCGCCAAGGTACAGAAGTTGGCACATTCACTCTTGGGCCGGAAGTGACCTTTACCTTCCCAGAAGGCACTCAAACGGATCTTGTGGCAGTATCGTTCACAACGATGCCGACCAGTGAAGGATTACTGAGGGCAAAGGTATATGAAGCGACGATCCAATAGGGTCAAGCTTGAATAAAGGAGTGAAATATTACTTATGACTGCTGTACATGATGTTGTCATCGTTGGTTCCGGCCCCGCTGGTTACACTGCCGCCATCTACACGGCACGTGCCGGTTTGAAACCTGTTGTAGTTGCAGGTGCCTTAGCTGCTGGTGGTGCGCTTATGACCACCACTGAGGTTGAGAATTTCCCGGGTTTTCCTGATGGTGTGCAGGGACCAGATTTGATGGAACAGATGCGTGCCCAAGCAGAGAAATTCGGTGCCGATGTGCGTTTTGAAGATGCCACTGCCCTGTCCCTTGAGGGTGAGGTTAAGACGGTCACCATTGACGACCAGATACTTCACGCGCGTTCGGTGATCGTAGCGACGGGTTCGGAGTACCGTAAACTCAACGTTCCTGGAGAAGAGATACTTTCGGGTCGTGGCGTATCGTACTGCGCTACCTGTGACGGTTTCTTCTTCCGTGACAAGCACTTAGTGGTTGTCGGAGGTGGCGATTCGGCGATGGAGGAGGCGACCTTCCTCACGAAGTTTGCCTCGAAGGTGACCATTGTTCACCGCCGTGACCAGTTGCGGGCATCTCGGGCGATGATTGAACGCGCTGAGGCTGACCCGAAGATCGAATTTGTGTGGAATAGTGTGGTCTCTCAGGTACTGGGTTCTGCTTCCGTTGAAGGAGTCCGGCTGACGTCAACGGTTGACGGTAGTGAACGCGACCTTGCCTGCGATGGTGTTTTTGTGGCGATCGGCCACTTACCGCGCACGAATTTGTTGGCTGACCAGCTTCGTCTTGACCAGGCGGGCTATGTCATTGTTGAAGAGCCATCCACTTATACAGGTGTGCCCGGTGTTTTTGCCTGTGGTGATGTGGTCGACCACACCTACCGTCAGGCAATTACGGCCGCAGGCTCCGGATGCCGCGCAGCCCTTGATGCTGAACGTTGGCTCGCCACTCAGGGTCACTAAGGTACTTGAGGTATTGCCTTAGGGCAGTGGGTCGCCACATGTGAGCCCCTCAGCATGCCCTCCCCACGAATCTGGCTCAGGAAACGCACGTCAAACGATTTGATTGTGATTTTTGCGTTTCGTGAGCCAGATTCATATTTGTTGAGATACCCGCAGTAGGTTCCCCCTATTTGTCTGATATGTACGATTTAATACCTCATTCGTACATATCAACTCAATGTGTACACGAAGCGTACATATTTAGTTGGCAAGCGGTGCGGCGAATAACGACTCCAACAGTGTGTAGTTAATAAATATCTTGCTTCGCCCTATCCGTTCAGTCGCGACAATTTGCTCGTCGGACAACGCTCGTAACCACGTTGATGCTGTCGCCCGCTGTGCGAGGTTGGCAGCAACGACGTCGTCGATTCTGATATATGGCTGCGTAAACAGAAGGCGTGCAAGTTCCGCCGCGGGGGCACGTGGAATAGTTTCACGTATCCTGTTTTCGATGCATTCTTGTAGCGCGACTATCTTTTCAATGAGGTGAAGTGTCCACTGTGCCATTAGGTCGCAGCCCCTAATCATAAACAGTAGCCACGGTTCCCATTCGTCTTTTTCGGTCACTGCCCGTAAGAGACGGTAGTAATCACGCTTGTTGCGCACAATATACCCAGATAAATAAAGAACAGGATAGTTCAGCAGTCCTTTTTCTTTGAGGAACAGAAGGTTGATGATACGTCCAGTTCGTCCATTGGCATCAGGAAATGGATGTATCGCCTCAAATTGGTAGTGCTGTAAGGCCATCATCACAAGTGGATCGATTCCATGATCCGCGTGAAGAAATGTCTCCCAATGAATAAGGTGTTCATTGAGCACATCAGTTCCCGTGGGCGGAGTGTAGATAATCTCGCGGGTAGCTGGATTACCGATGTAAGTACCTTCCTTATCGCGAACACTTACCGAGTAGCCAAGAAGCGTAGAACATACTTCCACAGCTGTACGCACTCGTAATGGACGTTCTTCAATTGACTCGGAACCAACACGTAGGGCTGTTCTATAGCGAAGCGCTTCTTTTGCTGCTGGTGTTGCAGCCTGTCCCAGCGCATGGTGTGCTGCTCGGAATAATTCATCGTTTGTCGTCACGATGTTCTCAATTTCGCTTGATGCTTGTGCCTCAAGCAGCGGTATCGCATTAATCAGCATTGTGGGATCAGGGAGACGGCGGCACGCAGCATCTAAAGCCGATACGCTTCGACTTGCTGCGATAACAGCTTTGAGGACTGCGGGACTCTCAACGTCGGTGGCCGGAGGGAGTGCAGGCAGCTCCTGATAAGGCTTCTCAGGCGTAATCCACATACAGCAACTATACCTATATACACAAATACATTGACGATATAAACACATAACGATTGATATGTACGATTTAATACCTCATTCGTACATATCGACTCAATGTGTACACGAAGCGTACATATTGGTATTTCACACCCACTGAGCATTCTCAGGGTCGACACCATGCGCGCGCGCATTAGCCTCAATGGCCGCACGCAACCACACAGCAAGCCCTTGAGCACGCCGTTCGTAATACTGTTGAAAACGCGGATCTTCAGTGTAACCACGCCCCACCAGGCAGTGTTTACTGTGGGTCATAGGGAACCACGTACTAAGCACAAGGCGTTGTTCTTCAGCCAATGCCATCGCCTGCGCTGAATCGGATGCAATACCGTCATTCACCGCTTGAGTGAGACGTCGTTCCAGATCGTCGGTCGTGGCCTGCAATGATTGCCATTGCTTCGGGGTCATTGCCTCCTTGGCGCGTGCCGAGGCGGCCCAATCCTCAGTATGTCCCCAACGTTGCTTGGCCTCGGCCTCGAATTCTTGGCCCCATCGCTGATCAATATGGTCGAGCGTCATACGTGTCTCCTCTTCACTGAGCATGTCCAAAGCGTGAATCATGCTTGCGAGTATTTCCTGTCGATGAACGAGGAGTTCCCTCTGCCTGCGAAAGTGTGTTGCACGATCAAGCTGAGTGTCATCAAGCAACTCCTTGATAGCATCCAAGCTAAAACCTGCTGCTCGGTAGGTCAGCACGTGTTGTATTCTTTCGATTTCTTGGCGTGTATATAGGCGGGCGTTACTGGCACTTCGCCATCTGGGACACACTAGGTGGATATCATCCCAGTGGTGCAATGTGCGCACAGTCAAGCCGAAAAGGTTGGCAACCTCTCCGACGCTCAGCTCCTTGCCCTCGTTCACAGATTTCACACTAGAAACCTCACGTTACGTCAGGTCAAATTGCTTCACATTGACGCGCCGCCGCCTCGATATCTTTCCTTTCTGGACATGTCGCGGGACCAAATTGGGTGACCGCGAGTGCCCCAGCACAGTTTGCCAGTAGGAGTGCCTCTGCAAGGGCAATCCCTTCAGCAAGGGCAGCACACAGGACACCTGCATGTGCATCACCTGCACCATTGGTATCAACCACATGAACGGTCGGCGTCGGTACGTGAAGTTCGTCAATAGCGTCACTAAAGGCACTTGCGGGGCTACTCAGCCACGCTCCGGCTGCACCCGCCCTGAGAAGTACCGGCGCCTCGAGACGCTTACTCAGCATGGACGACAATGTGGGAAGGTGCTGATCAGCGTCAACACCGAGGCGTCGCGCGAGGATCCCTGCTTCGCGTTCATTCAGTGACCACAAAGGATGTAGACGCGCCACGGCTTCCATAATGGGCATTTCTATCGCCTCAACCATCGGCGATACATCGAATACTGCGCGCAGTCCTCCTTTGGGACCATCGCATTGGTGGCGGGCGAAAAAGTCAAGCAATGCCTGCATCCCATCGGCTTGGCACAGCGAATAGCCTGAAAGGTAGACCACGTCGCCGTCGCGTACCTCAAGGTCGTCGTAGGCGCCATCAGGCAGGTATGTTTCCGCACCGCGTGTGGAAAGAAAGCTGCGTTCACCATTGGCTTCCGTCACAGCGACGCAGTAGCCTGTGTCCATATTGGGCAGTTGCGGTCCATCAATGAGCACACCGATCTTCGTCATCGCATCGCGGGCGGCATTTGCCATTGGACCGCAGCCAATGGCACCCAGATAGTGGGCCTCGACTCCCATGCGACGGATCGCTGCCAGCGTATTGAATCCTCCGCCGACGCTGATGGCATTCTCGGTTGCGAATACGTCCCCACCTGGGGTAGGTAGGTGAGGGACGCGCATCGTGAGGTCGACAATCACTTGCCCCAAGTGAAGGACCCGAGGCCGTGCTTGGGTGACCTCAGTGGACACAGCTTTCGCACCGGGCAGGTATTTCGGGCTGGTCACTGTCTCCCCATCCGGCAAAGACGCGCCACCAGGCAGCACTGCACTGCACTGCAGCGCCCAACCAGCATCCGCCACCACCTGTCCACCATGTGTGGTGTACTGACCGCGCAATGCAAGGAGGTGCCGCGCAACAGTGTCAATATCTATATCATTCACACGAAGCAGGCGATCGATATCTTCGGCAGGAAATACCTCAAGGCCACAACAAGCGCCTAAAATCGCACCGGCGATTGCCGCGATCGTATCGGTGTCTCCACCAATATTGGCAGCCATCAGCAACGCCTCGTACGGTTGATCGGCAAATATATAGGCCAGTGACAGCGCAGCGGGGACCGCTTCATTAGCTTCCACTGACGTACCAACCTCGTCAATAATCCAACGTTCAATGGTGGTCAAAGTAGCTTGTGTTTCGGTAAGCACGCTGGCATGGGCAACGGCGCAGCGGGCACGTGCCAGTACGCTAGCGGGCGGATTCCACGCGCCAAAATCACCCAGTGTCTCCGCATACTCCAGTGCGCCTCGTATCGCCTGCCGCACGTCGCATCCGTCGATCCCCAGCGAAACCGCTGCAGCGACCAGCGCGGCCGACTGAAAACCATGAATCGTATGGTGCGTCACCATGCAGGACTGCTCAACCATACGGCGGAAGTCATCGGTAGACTGCGTCGAACATGCAATCCCAACGGGCGTCACACGCATGGCCGCACCATTGGTGGTGCTTGTTGTCCCGGTGGACCCGAGAGGCGCACCAGCTTGTAACTCATCCAGCGCGCGTTTTGTTGAGGGTCCCAGCAAGTCAAGCGATCCACGCGCACGCATCTCGTCCTCCCACGCGAGCAGATCTGCTGCGAATTCATCAGCACGAATATGTCCGCCGCCGCGGATAAGCTGCATAGCCAAAAGGAGTGCCTGTTCGGTATCGTCCGTGATCGAACCCGCAGGCATTGACGGTGCGATAGGTTGGTCTGCGGCGGCATTGACGAGGCCTTCCACCCGCCCGTAGGTCGCGCGGATTTGCGCTGGGCTGAGGCACTGAGTAGGCATCCCCAGTGCGTCCCCTAAGGCCAGGCCCAGCAGTGCTGCGCGTGCACGAGAAAAATGGCGGTGCGTATGTCGCTCGTCGGCTCCGGTGCCTACTGAACGATCACTATGTGTCGAGGTATCCACAAATGTACTGTGCCCGCAGCTGGTCCATTACGCAAGTCGTCAACTCAGCGGCTGATCGGAGTTGCCTGTCGCACATATAGGTCAAAAAGTGGCAAAATGTCTTTAGTCGTGTGGCACTACTCGTCGCGCGACCTTTTCAGATAATGGAGCACTGCCCGTGTGGGCAGCAGAAACAGAAGGACGGTGCCGTGAGCGATTCGACGCACCATGTCGGTGAAACGCAAGGCAATAGGTTGGATCCATGGTTCGATGCCTACGCCGAGCGAGCTCACAACCTGCGGGCCTCTGAGATCCGCGCACTCTTTTCTGTTGTATCGCGCCCTGAAGTAGTCTCCTTGGCTGGCGGCATGCCGAATCTGAAGGACCTTCCCCTCGAACGCCTCGCCGAGTCGGCAAAGAGCCTGATTCTGAACCATGGTGCTCAGGCCCTGCAGTACGGTTCTGGTCAAGGATGGGAGCCTCTACGTGCCCAACTTGCTGACATTATGACCTATGACCACATTATCGGCGCCGACCCAGACGATATTGTGGTGACCACCGGGTCCCAGCAGGCCCTTGACCTCATGGCCGAACTCTTCATTGACGCAGGTGATGTGGTACTTGCTGAGTCCCCATCCTATGTCGGCGCGCTTGGTTGTTTCCGTGCACGCCAGGCCGAGGTTGTGCACGTCGATATGGATCACGATGGCATTATTCCCTCGGCTCTTGAGGAAACGATTCGGCGTTTACGCGCACAGGGGCGGTCCATCAAATTCCTCTATACGATTCCCAATTTCCAAAACCCTGCAGGGGTCACTTTGTCAGAGGAACGTCGCCCGTTGATTACCTCTATCTGCGAGCGTGAACATATCCTCATCCTTGAAGACAATCCTTATGGTCTTCTCGGTTTTGATTCTGACCCTCTGCCTGCGCTGCGTTCTTATGCGCCTGAAGGTGTTGTCTATCTTGGCTCGGTGTCGAAGATGTTCGCGCCAGGTATGCGTATCGGCTGGGCACTTGCGCCACATGCCATCCGTGACAAACTTATCCTCGCCTCGGAAGCAGCAATCTTGTCGCCAACAATGTTCGGTCAAATGTTCCTCTCGCAGTACCTGACGGATTATGACTGGTATAGCCAGGTCAAAGCATTCCGATCAATGTATAAGGAACGTCGTGACGCCATGCTGGGCGCATTGGAGGAATATCTGCCTCAGTGTGAATGGACGCGGCCAGCAGGTGGCTTCTACACCTGGGTAACCCTGCCCGAAGGTTTAGACGCGAAATCTATGCTGCCTCGCGCAGTGCGCGCTCAGGTTGCTTATGTGTCCGGCACAGCCTTCTACTACGATGGTCGCGGCGCCGATCACATGCGCCTCTCCTTCTGCTACCCCACACCCGACAATATTCGCGAAGGCGTGCGTCGCCTCGCAGGTGTCATCAATGCGGAAATGGAACTGGTGGAAATGTTTGGTACCGCCGATATTGCTCAGGCCGGTGCGCCTGAACCGGATCACCGTCCTGGTCCTGCTACTGCCCCTGCAACCGATACCCTCTAGTCCTACCCATTTCTTGTCGCGCTACGACCGATACGGAAGGTGAAATCATGGCTCTGAAAGTCCTTATCATCGCAGGTGGTCTGACCCATGAACGCGACGTGTCGGTACGTAGTGGTCGACGTGTCGCCAATGCGTTGACGCAGTATGGACACGAGGTGCGTGTGGCCGATCTTGACCGGAACCTGTTGGCCACGGTTAGCGAATTCGCACCCGATGTCATCTGGCCGCTTGTTCATGGCGCTATTGGCGAAGATGGCTCACTTCAGACGCTTTTGGAGTCTCTAAGTATTCCTTTTGTGGGTTCGTCGTCAACCCAGGCCAAACTTGCCTCGAATAAGCCGACAGCCAAAGCACTTTTGGGTGCGGCAGGTGTGGATACGCCTGGGTGGATGGCGCTGCCGCAGGTCTTGTTCCAGCAGCTCGGCGCCACCAGTGTGTTAGGTGCGCTCAATGAAGCGATTACCTATCCGGTGGTTATTAAACCCACCGATGGTGGTTCAGCACTAGGTATTTCCCGGGCGGATACCGCAACGCAGCTTCGTGGTGCGATGGTGGACGCCTTTGCCTACGGCGAAAACATAATGGTGGAGCGTTTTATTTCTGGTCGTGATGTTGCAGTTTCGGTATTGGATCTTGGCGACGGCCCTGTGGCCCTCCCACCCGTTGAGATTGTCACCGATGATGGCACCTACAATTACGAGGCTCGCTACACCACAGATTCCACGCAGTATTTCGTTCCGGCTCGACTTGCCGCTGAACAAGTCGACGATATTTGTACCCTTGCTATCCAGGCTCACACGGTGTTGGGTTTACGGGATTTGTCGCGGATTGATTTTGTCATTGATCAGTCGGGGACCTGCTGGTTTATCGATGCCAATGTTGCCCCCGGTATGACCGACACGTCACTTTTCCCTCAGGCTGCTGATGCCGCTGGTTCATTCGGGCAAACCTGTGACGCTATCGTGAATTTTGTGGCCAAGGGCCGATAGTCGATACCTCATGACCCTATGTGACCGGCAGTTCCTACGTGAAGAACTCGCGCGGTTGACAGCTCACATATAGGGTCTCCTGCGGGTAGCAGTTCGTAGGAAACGACCCTGCGCACCTGATAGCAGGTCAGTACGTATCGCGTTGCGCGTGGTGTCGCCCCAGCGGCAACTGTGCGGGATAGATGGTTCTGCAGGATAGGCGACTGTTTGTCTTAAGCGCCCTAGGGAAGATAAGAGCGTAGCTCGTATTCCGCCTCGTCACTTCCGTCCCATAAAACGGTCTTCATTCCAAGAAGTTCCGCAGCACGGAGGTTTTCACACCGGTCATCAACAAAAACAATGGCTTGCGGTTCAACCTCAACATTTGCCAGAGCGTGACGGAAAATAGCGCGCTGTGGTTTGCATACATTCACTTCAGCAGAAAAAACGCCGGAGCTAAAGTACTGCCGATACCACGGAGCTGCCTTGATCGCGTCAGCGATAGCATGGGGAGCATTAGATAGGACTGAGCAGACGATACCGGCGTTGTAGAAATCTTCAACGATGGCGATGGCACGCGGATCTGCGGTGTCAAGGCGACCGGTGTCGGCTGCCACAAGTGCAGCTAAGGTGTGGTCGTCTATTTCCTCTAGGCCACAGTCACCTGCGACGCGGTCCCAGAATTCCTTGTCGGTTGTACCGGCATCGTACGCATCTCGATGCGCCCACATTGCCTGGTCGACGAGCCTAATCGCTGTGAGATCGTCAGTGGGAATGCCAAGTAAGGCGGCGGTCTCAGTGGGATCTGGCCGGGCGTTAACAATAACACCGCCAACATCGAACAAGACCGCTCGAATGCCGGAGTGTGTGCTCATCGTGAATCCTAACCGCACGTGATGATGTCACTCCATTGTCCGATGAAAATGGGTGGGACCAGTAGCTTTGTGAGATTATCAACGCGCGCGCATCACATTGTTGAAACTTTATGATTATTTGTCGCTTGCCATAATCAGTGCCGCTATGCGTTGAAGATCTTCAGTTCCCGCAAATTCGATAACGATTTTCCCTTTATTACGCCCTTCACTCACGGTCACACGTGTGTCATATAGGTTTTCCAGCGTAGATGCCACTTGGGTCGCCAACGGGCTGGAAGGCGGGCGGATACGAGCAACCTTCGCTGCTGCGGCTTTCACTTTTCCGAGGCGGACAAGCTCCTCGGTAGTTCGTACCGACAAGCCTTCAGCGACAATCCTATCGGCAAGGATTTCCATATCTCTTGTCTCAGTAAGTGACAGCAGCGCACGCGCATGCCCTGCTGAAATCACTTGAGCGGCAACTTTATTCTGCACGCTCGGTGGTAGTTTCAACAGGCGTAAGGTATTGGCGATCTGAGGACGAGAGCGCGCGATCTTCTTTGACAACTCTTCTTGTGTTGCGCCGAAATCTGCCATGAGCTGCTGATACGCTGCCGCCTCCTCAAGTGGATTGAGCTGTGCTCGATGCAGGTTTTCTAATAGTGCGTCACGGAGAAGATCATTATCATCGGTGTGGCGGATAATTGCCGGTATTTCATTAAGGCCCGCACGCTCAGCTGAACGCAACCGCCGTTCACCCATGATGAGCTCAAAACGTGCATCAGGTTTTTCTTCGAGTAGTTCCCTCAGACGCGCTGATGGTTCGCCTGTGAGTGAGATTGGACGAACGACAATCGGCTGAAGTATGCCCACCTCATGAATCGATGCGACGAGCTCCTCAAGCTCATCTTCATCAAAGACAACGCGTGGCTGACGAGTATTAGGCACGATCAGGTGTATGGGGAGTTCTGCGTACTGAGTACCTGCGAGCATAGTAGATGCCGATGATTCTGCGTATGTTGCGGCATTGTCGCGCATTTCCTTCACATCGGTGGGCTCCTGGTTCAGCGTCCCATCTCCGAAGGTCGCCGCCGATGTTTCACGTGAAACATCTTGCTTATCCGATGTCGTGCCACGTGTATGTGAACCCTTGGAGGTGGATCGAGGAGGATCCTGCGTCAGAACGGTGCCGCCATTATCCGCTGTGCCGATAGCCTGAGCTGGCGGTCTAGTGGAAGCATTATCCGATATGGTAGCAACGTCATGTTGAGCCTGCGTCGACCTCACCGCTGTTGCCTTCACTGCATGACGTGTTCCTGTAGCCTTCTGTTTCGGTTGAAGAAGACTACGTGCAGATCCTCCACGCGGTAAAGCACTACCGCCCTTTGATTCGGGAAAGAAGACATCCAGTGGACGCGTAGCAGCGACAACCTCGTCAGCATCCACTTGAGGAATGAGTGCGCCGAGGCCTCGTCCTAATCCGCTCTTACGTGCCTTACCTGTGGACGTTGATTTCTCGTTCCCCATGACAAACTCCCTCCAGCCATCGAAGCACTGATCCATTGTTTCACGTGAAACATAGATCCTCCACTTTCACAATGAAGTTACGCTGCAGTCACTCGGCTTGCTCGCAGCATCGGTGCGAACTGAGTTGTCGCCACAAAAGAAAAAGACAATGCCTTTCAGTGACGAGCCTTATTGCTGCGCCAATTCTTGATCACATGCGGATACACCTTGAGTATGCCATAAGCATCGCAAGATGCGAGCGACTCACGCTGCGTACTTGTCAACTTTTGCCGATGTGTCCACCTCACCAGGTGCCGCTGTATATTCCGCGCCTAGTCGCCTTGTCACTACGACGTCATCGCCTGTCATCGGCACATAACGCTGCCTATACAGTGTTCGATCTACCTGTGGCAACGCAAGAATCGTCTATTCGGATTCTCATTGCAGTGACATAAAGCGAGAACGGACACTTCTTAATCTTCGTCACATTCAACGTGCCCGCCGCATGCGCACATCATATTCAGCACTTGGGCGTATTGTGCAAACGAAAACACTTGATGATATTCAACGGCAAGATTTTGGTGGACGTTCTGTTTGAGTGTGCCCAGCTTCTAATCGAAGGTTCTGGCCACGCTTCTGGCCGAAGGTTTATATCACCAACACAGGCCTCGCGCGCACAACACGTCCTCGCGCACCAAACATGGTGAAGCGATCGTGACAGTGCGCAAGGCATCGTGACAGTGGGCAAAGCATCGCCACGTAATTACGATTACGGTTTGGGTTCAACTATCCGCGGTGACGGAAGTGGTATCAAGTTTCCAACTGAGGCCATTCCCTCGCGTGCAGCAACCATACTCACTGATATCGTGGAAGACGCCCACACCGCATCCGCCGCCAACGCTCCCGTCCGTCCAAAAATATCCTTAACACCGAAAGCATCAACTCGCCCACACACTAAGGTGGCCAGCGTGAGGCGTCGACAACGTCACCTCAACTATTCACGCAAGGTGACAATCAAGCATGCCCAATAAACAGGGTCACATGACTGGCATGAATGAGTAAACATCGTTTCTGAACACGAAATAAAATATCAATGACAAGCCTGGCTGTAAGGCTTTTAACATTCGGACATCGAAGCCGCATTTAACTCGGCCACCGAAAGGCCCCAACGTCCAACCGTCAATCATCGGTCGGGCTTCAACCACCGAAAACACTTAACATTCAACTGGCACAACAGCGCACAATTCAACTCTCACCGAGTGTGCCTGCGTACCGAGACTGCAGCCTCGACGGCTCTATTGTGAAGCAGTCACCACCAACGTATGAGAATGTTTCACGTGAAACACTCGGAGTAACGGCCAATGGCACCTGAGTGCTGACGGCGCACGACACACGAATGGTCCTGGCAATATCTAGGCGACCAAATCTTCACGCATCGGAGGCGCACGACCTAGCCAGCCAAGCGTCGGCTAAACTCGAGTGCCGCCTTGCGATAGGCAATCGCACCAGCGCAACGCGGATCATATGTGATCACAGTCTGTGAATAGGACGGTGCTTCCGACACGCGAACGGAACGTGGCACTACTGTTTCGAGTGTAAGCGCACCAAAGTGTTGACGGACTTCTGCTTCAACTTCTTCGGATAGCTTTGTGCGTCGGTCTGCCATAGTCAACAACATTGATCCAACGTGGAGACGTGGATTGAGTGCCTGGGAAATACGGTCGATAGTATTCCACAGTTGACTCAGTCCTTCCAGCGCATAATATTCAGTCTGCACGGGAATGAGTACCTGATCTGCGGCCACCAACACATTAAGTGTGACCAGTCCTAGCGACGGTGGGCAATCCACTAACACAACATCGAAGGCAGCGTCTTCGTCAAGGAAATCGCGCAGTGCGACGGAGAAAAGGAACTCGCGTCGCTCAATATCGACGAGCTCAATCTCTGCGCCCGAAAGATCAATGGTTGCAGGACAGACATAAAGCCCAGCAACGTCGGGACATTCCTGAAGTACATCTCGAAGACGTTCACGACCGATCAGTACATCGTAGGTAGATGGGGTACCAGATGGATGTGCAACGCCCAATGCCGACGACGCATTCCCCTGAGCATCGGCATCAATAACAAGGACTCTGAGGCCACCGTCCGCAAGGGCAGCAGCAAGATTTACCGTAGTCGTGGTCTTCCCGACACCACCTTTTTGGTTCGCAATCGCAACGACGACAGGGGCATCAGGAACAGCAAATTCAGCGGCATCAAGCATCTGAAGATCGCGGAAATTCCGTGCGATAGCGTCGGACAACGGTGTCGTAGAAATCGGATCGTGTGTAGTCATGCCTCAAACCTTCCCAGGTACTAACCTAGCAAAAAGCACAAGCGGAACGCCCAATGAAACGTAGCTGACGAAACGCACATGCAGCGCAGGCGAAATAACTATCGAATATGACGTGTGAAGAACACACCGCCGCGCGACATTCCCAGTCGCGCAGTCGCCCTTCAGCTCCGCACGAGGGCGTCACGCCTATATGCGGCGGCAGACGACAACGAATGTCGCCTCATCTTCCATCACGCTCGGCACTTCGTGTATCGCCGCACCCAGATGATGTCGCTTTAATTCTATTGATGCTTCTTCTACCTCGATCGGCGCCCTTCGCCCTTTCAGCGCGACCAGTGAACCACCCGGCGCAATGAGCTTCGACGTCATACGAATCAGCTTTGACATATTCGCCACCGCACGTGCAGTAACCACATCGGCTTTGCCTTTGCCGCGCAGTTCTTCAGCCCGTGCCTGATGGATGGTGACATTGTCTAGGCCGAGATGATCAACGACGTCATATAACCATTCACATCGCCGCTGCATCGGTTCAGCAAGATGGAAGTCCAGATTTGGACGCGCAATTGCCGCGACGATACCTGGGAAACCAGCACCCGAACCAATATCGAGTACCTGGCCCTTCTTAGGTAAAAAGCCCAAGATCGCAGCTGAGTTCACCAAGTGGCGCGACCACAAACGCGGCAACTCACGCGGACCAATAAGGCCGCGCAATTCACCTTCGTCTTCAAGCAGGCGCGCAAATTCCTCGACCTGCCCGAAAGCCACACCGAAAAGATCGCGCACCGCCTGGGTCGGAATCTCCGGCTCAATCACGCCGGTATCGTCAGTGAACTCAGCTGCCACGGCTCAGGCCTCGTCAGAATCGTCGCTATCGACAATGTCTTCATTGCCATCGGCAGGTGAGGACAAAATGACGACGTATCGTCGCGGCTCTGCGCCTTCAGACTCTGAATACAATCCGGCCGCAGCCACAACATCATGGCATACCTTGCGTTCGAACGGATTCATTGGTTCAAGACGCTGTGGCTCACCGGTCGCACGAAGGCGTGTAATTGCTTCCTCAGTCAATGCCTGAAGCTGTGCCTTACGTTCGGCCCTGAATCCGGCAATGTCGAGCATCAGACGCGAACGTTCACCCGTTTCAGTTTGTACCGCCAGGCGCGTCAATTCTTGAAGTGCATCAAGAACTTCGCCGTCGTCACCCACCAGGCGATCAAGTGCAGCAGAATCATCAGAGATAATCTCCACCGATGCACGACCGTTCTCGACGTCAATCTCAATATCACCATCGAGGTCGGCAATATCAAGCAGCTCCTCAAGGTAGTCTGCGGCGAGTTCGCCTTCTTCTTCAAGATTGGTCAATTGCGACGAGGTATCGCTCATCTATTTCTCCTTGGTCAACAGTGGGAGTCATCTCCCGAAAGTCTGTGTGGTCTACTAGCGGCGCTTTTTCTTATTGCTGTTACGAGCTGCCTTTTTCCGGGCCTGCCGACGCTTCTCAATTTCGTCGGGGGTCAACTCTGCAGGGCGCGCAGCTGCCTCGGCACGCGCAGAACGCGCGGCAGCCTCCTCTGCCTTTGCGCGCCGCTGTTCGCGCGTAAGTCGCTTATTCTGCTCGCGTGCCTCGGCCTGTGCGCGCCGCTCCACGCTGCGAGCCGATGCGCGATGAATGGCGCGCATCCACGCCTCGTCAGGCAACGTATCCCAATCCTGCGTGGACAATGTCCGATACACCGTAAGTACTTCGCCCGCAGACATTTCCTCGGGGAAATTCGACGCAATCTTCTGTTTTGAGGCCTTCGCCTTCACCTCGCGTAATGCCTGCTCATTGAGGGCATCAATGGCCGCGGTATCTGCCGAAGCAATCGCGGAACGTTGGCGATCATAGTCAGCGAAATACTCCCGTGCCCAACCTTGGTAGGCACTCTGACGCTTGGCAACAAGATCAGTATGAGCAGGTGAACCGGGGGTAGGCATCACTTTGACGGTCCAAATGGACTGACCCCAAGAAAATGCCGTCGTGGTCACCATGTACACCAGCAGACCCATTTGGAAGAAGAAACCCGTGAAGATGAACATTGCTGGCATCATGTACATCATCATCTTTTGGCTGCGCACCATCGGATTATTCGGGTCAGACTGTGGTGGCATATTGCGCGTCATCGTCAAACGCATCGACAGGAATTGCATGGCCACCATGATGATAATCATGACAACGAAGCCAACAATGCCAAGGGTGTCAATGCCATCAGTGATGCGGTATGAAAGCGGAACACCAAGGAAGGTCGAGCCGTCAATTTCAGCAGCGATAGCCTGGGTGATCGGTCCGAGGCTGTCAGCGCTCTCGCCGCGATAGGTGAATGTACCTTGAGCAATGTCTTTCACAGCGAAAATCGCACGGTACATCGCAAAAAGGATAGGCATTTGAACCAGCAGCGGAAGACATGAGGCAAGCGGGTTTGTCCCGTGTTTCTTATACAGTGCTTGCTGTTCTTCAGCCATTTTTTGGCGCGATGCGGCATCGGTCTTGCCTTTGTATTTTTCCTGAAGTTTCTTCAACTCCGGCTGCATTGCCTGCATACCGCGCGAGGACTTCACCTGCTTAAGGAAGAGCGGCAGAATCAGCGCGCGCACCACCAAGGTGAGTAAAACAATAGACACAACCCACGCAAAGCCGGAACCAGAGGACATGCCAACGAGAACCAGCAGGTCGTGGATCTTCACCCACACCCACGAAATGGCTACGGCGAAGGGGTGGAGGATAGCTTCCCACATGGGTGTTGTCTCCTTCAGGGTTGGTGAACGCTCGGCGCGTTCTGGGTCATCCCGGAGTGCTCCGGGCAGGTCGGTGCATTCGGTTCGGTACCATCATTCCAGTCATCGATGCGTTCCATCCCCATAGGGAATGGCGGATCGAGGTGAAGATGGCCCACCCAATCCTCAGGTGGAATCCACTCAGGTGCCTTCCACGAGCCACGTTGAGGCACATAGTCAACGCCACCGTGACTCCACGGATTGCATCTCAGTAGTCGCCAGACTGCCAAAATCGTACCTTTGATGGGGCCGTGGACGCTGAGCGATTCGACTGCATAGGCTGAGCAGGTTGGTGCGTAACGGCATCTGGGGGCAATCATCGGAGAAATAAAGCGTTGATAGGCCTGTATTGGCAGCGCCAGGATCCGTCCGAAAATTGACGAGGCCATCACAGCACTCCCGCTTTATCGTGCCATTTTCGCAGTGCTCGGCCCATGGCATTGTCGAGGCGCACACCCAGTTCCGCTGAGGACAGGCCCACCGCATTGCCATTGATGCGTATGACCAGTGCAATATTGCTTGGCATTGTCTCCAGTCGTGCAGCGACAAGGTGGCGCACCTGACGCCGAAGACGGTTGCGTTTTGTTGCTAATGCAATCTCGCGTTTAGGCACGACGAAACCGACGAGGGGCGCGCGACGCTCCTCGTCGGTTCGACAATGCACGACGACTGCGGCGTTACCTGCGCGAGCTCCGTCTCGGATAACTGCGCGAAATAGTGCCGGATCAACCATGCGGTGTGCTCGTGGCAACACCGTGATTGATACTCAGACGGAGAGGCTCTTGCGACCCTTGCGGCGACGTGCGGCCAAAATGGCGCGGCCGGCGCGGGTGCTCATGCGCAGACGGAAGCCGTGCGTCTTGGAACGACGACGGTTATTGGGCTGGTAAGTCCGCTTCGTGGTCACTGGTCTATCTCCAAATGCGGGAATGGCGCGGCTGCACCATTCGGTCGGTCATGACAGCTCGAAGAGTCACTTGTGAGCTATCAACCCGGTCGCCCGGGCACATACGAACGTCCAGATTAGGGCTCCGCGGCATCTGAGTCAATGGAACGCGCAGTACATCCAAAGGGTTTAGATCACCTTCGTTTTACACAACTGTGGATAGGGCTGTGGATCATCGTATTCACATCTTCACCACGGAGGCGTTTTTCCACAGCATTGTGTAAATCAGTGTTTTTGGCTTGTCACCTTGAATCGGCGTTGTAATTACATTTTTGTGATTCTGTGATTTTATATCCACAAGTATTTCCCCAGCCTGTGAATAATGGGGAACAGGCTAGAGTATCCCTCAGAATATCCACGGTGTTTTTACCCGCATAAGCGTGGTAGAACTCACGTCTTGGCGTCGAAGGAGCATCATGCCTACGGATCTACTGTCCGCCGCATGGAATGAAGTGTGTTCGCAAACAGATTTGCGTCCCACGACCCGCGCATTTTTGCGAACCGCTCGACCCATTGCTGACATTGAAGGCACCATTCTCATCGCAGTTTCCACTGACAGTGCCAAACGACGAATAGAAGACGAGTCGTCAACGATTGCTCACGCCCTGTCAGCTGTCCTGACTAAAACTGTGCGCCTAGCCGTCACCGTCGATCCCGAACTTGTTGGCGATATCGACGAGGCTGACGAAAAAGCGGAACCTACCCACGACGAACCCGTATCTGCACCACAGCCCACACCTCACCCATTCGACGCAGGAACGGACGCCTCGATAATCGACACAAGCGGCATTGGGTCAAATGGCGCAGTAGCAATGCGGCTCAACCCCAAGTACACCTTCGATACCTTTGTGCGCGGTTCATCAAACCGTTTCGCCTATGTCGCCGCCCTAGCTGTTGCGGAAAATCCTGCCGAGGCCTACAACCCCCTATTCATCTACGGCGATTCAGGGCTAGGTAAAACACACCTCCTGCATGCCATTGGCAATTATGTTCTGAGTTTGTCTCCTGACAGTCGTGTGCTCTATGTCAACTCCGAAGAGTTCACCAATGACTTCATTAATGCAATCCGCGAAAAACGTGCCGAAGAATTCCAGCGCCGCTACCGCGACGTCGACGTCCTACTCATTGACGACATTCAATTCATCCAAGGCAAACAGGAAACGCAAGAGGCCTTCTTCCACACCTTTAACTCGCTCTTTAATGCGAAGAAACAGGTCGTACTCACCTCGGATCTTCCACCAAATAAACTGTCGGGTTTTGAGGACCGTTTGCGTTCGCGTTTTGCCTCTGGATTACCCGTGGATATTCAGCCACCGGATCTAGAAACACGTATCGCCATCTTGCAAAAGAAAGCTGCAGCGGAAAACCTTGAAATTGACTCCGAGGTACTCAATTACATCGCGTCGCGTATCGCCACTAATATTCGTGAACTCGAAGGCGCGCTGGTTCGTATCATCGCCTTCGCGAATCTGTCTCAGCAAGATCGCATTGACCTCCAACTAGCCGAAATACAGTTAAAGGATTTCATTTCAGATCCGCAAGACACCGAAATAACCGCTGCAATGATCATGGGGCAAAGTGCCAACTACTTTGGTATCACCTTGGAACAGCTCTGCATGAAAGGCCGCCAGTCGCGCACCATTACCACTGCCAGACAGATCGCCATGTACCTGTGTCGAGAGCTTACTGATATGTCGCTGCCTCGTATCGGCCAAGCATTCGGTGGCTTCGACCACACAACGGTCATGCATGCGAACCGAGTGATCGCTAGCCAAATGGCGGAACGTCGGGAGGCATTTAATCACGTCACTGAACTCACAACCCGTATTAAGCAGCAGTCGCGTAATTCCTAGGCTGTAGCCGTATTTCCACAGAGGTCATGCCGCCGCCGGTGGAAAAATCCCAAATATTGGTGGATACGCAGTGTTTTCTGTGGAGACGACGTAAAGCACATCCATGTAATTCACAAGCGTTCCCCATTTCTCTACACCGTTGTCCCCATGGACCAACAGCGTAAGAGGCGCGGAATTACGTCTATTTGGTGCCCAATCCACAGTATGCACAGCCCTTATGAATGTGATGAAAGAATAAATTACAGGGAATTAAAGATGTCATTCCAACAGTGCTGTGGCATAAAAGCCACCGGTATCTAGGTACCACCTACGAGACAAAAAAGGTAAAGTTAAGCGAGTTTGTAATTCGCAGTTGAAGGGTTCGCAATGAAATTCACTGTCGCGCGCGACGTTCTTGCCGAGGCCGTTTCGTGGACCGCACGTGCACTTCCTGTACGTCCAGCCTCACCCATCCTTGCTGGTGTGCGCATTATTGCTGCCGAAGAAGAACTCACACTGTCATCTTTCGACTATGAAGTGTCAGCAAATTCGCGTATCCCTGCTTCCGTGGAGGAAGCCGGTGAAGTACTTGTGTCAGGTCGCCTACTAGCTGATATTTCAAAAGCACTGCCTGACCGACCTGTCACTGTTGAACTTGACGGTCAAAAAGTGAATCTTTCCTGCGGATCTTCACGTTTCCAACTTGCTGTCATGCCGCTTGATGAGTATCCACAACTCCCAGCACAACCCGACACTGCTGGCACCGTTGACGCGCATATTTTTGGGCAAGCCGTCCACCAAGTCACGATTGCTGCCTCCAAAGATGACACCCTGCCGCTGCTGACCGCTGTGCGTATCGAAGTCAATGGTGAACAGATGATACTAATGGCCACCGACCGCTACCGCCTCGCAGTACGCGAAATTACATGGAAACCTACCGTAGATGCGATCAACGAGGCCGCAATGGTCAAGGCGCGCATCCTCCAAGACGTCGCTAAATCAATGACTGCCGGCAACAGCCTCGACATTGGACTTGCTCAATCCACCCAACCAGGCGCCGCCTCGCTCATCGGCTTTGAAGCAGCGGGACGACGCACCACCTCGACACTGACCGATGGTGACTACCCGCCTGTACTTAAGCTTTTCCCCGAATCAACGGATATCTTTGCTGTCGTTGAACGCAGCCAATTACTTGATGCCGTCAAACGTGTTGCGTTGGTTGCGGAAAAGAAAACCAGCGTTCGACTGAGCTTCACTGAATCACAGTTGGCATTGGAGGCCGGCCAAGGTGACAACGCTCAGGCAACGGAATCTATCGACGCGATGCTGCATGGCGACGATATTTCCACCGCCTTTAACCCGCAGTACCTCATTGAAGGTCTGTCGGTGATCGACGCCGACTATGTGCGTTTTAGCTTCACGCATCCAACGAAGCCTGCCATTATGACCGGCCAAGATAAGGTTGACGATGCTGAAAAGACCGACTTCCGCTACCTCATTATGCCGATTCGTTTCGGCGTCTGAATCTACCTGTGCGAGTCTCGCACCTCGCGGTTGACGATTTTCGTTCATACCGCCACGGAGTCGTTGAGTTCCCTCCAGGATGTACCGTCCTGTTGGGACGTAATGGACAGGGCAAAACGAATCTTGTTGAAGCCCTGGCATATCTGTCAACATTTGGCAGTCACCGTGTTGCTGCCGATGCCGCCCTTGTGCGTCTGCCAAGCGACCCTGACGAGGCGCCACCCGGTGGTGCGGTTATCCGCGCTAAGGCCATCCTTGCCGGTGGGCGTGAACACATTATCGAGCTGGAAATTGTGCGCGGCCGCGCCAATCGTGCCAGGTTAAATCGCAATGCAGCGAAGCCACGAGATATCCTCGGCTTGGTACGCACCGTCGTCTTTGCTCCAGAAGATCTTCAGCTCGTCAAAGGTGAACCGTCTGTTCGGCGTGCCTTTATGGATGATGTGGCAATACAACTTCACCCACTTGTGGCTCAGGTGAGAGCTGACTTCGATAAGGTTGCGCGGCAGCGTGCAGCGTTGATGAAGTCAGCACAAGGAGCGTTGCGACGTGGACATGCACCTGAATTATCAACCTTAGCGGTGTGGGATGAACGTTTTGCACAACTATCTGCGCGTCTGAGTGCGGCCCGCTACAGTGCAATGACACGTCTTGCTGAACCTGCAGGGCAAGCGCATGATGCGGTCGCTGAATCGGGCCGCACATTGTCGCTGTCATTTGATGCCTCGGTCGATCGAATCCTCGGCAGCACAGATACGCCCTTCAATGACGTGGAGGCCCAGACTGAGCGCATGAAAGAAGCGCTTATCCGATGCAATGACGACGAAATTCAACGCGGCGTGAACCTTGTTGGTGCTCACCGTGACGACCTGTCGTTGACACTAGGACATTTACCTGTGAAAGGCTATGCCAGCCATGGTGAATCATGGTCTGTGGCTTTAGGGCTTCGCCTAGGTGCCTACGCGATGCTTGCCGACGATGGCGAGGAGCCCATTTTGATCCTCGACGACGTTTTCGCAGAGTTGGATAGTGGGCGTAGGCAGGCATTAGTCAATGTTGTCAACGATGCCGAGCAGGTTATTATCACCGCTGCCGTAGAAGACGATGTACCCGCTGAATTGTCAGCGCATATCCTTCATGTTGCCTGGGACGCTCAAACAGGTACGGTGGTCACGTGATAGGTGACGCTGCTGATCCGGATGCTGCTGATCCGATGGACGAGGCCGCAGCAACCTTTGCTGCATCGGCATTACATCGCGCACAAGAAGTTGCCAAGGCGCGGGGACTCATGCGTCGACCGTTGCCCCGGAAGCGACGCAATTATCTTGCCAGGCAGGCTGGTCTGAGTGAAGATCACGCGATCTTTATTCCATCAGACGACGTGGGTGACGATGAGGGTCTTCGGGCTCTGGGCAGGGCTGCTGATGTCGACGGTGATCTGACCTCTGTTGTGACACCAAGTGCTCAAGGTGAAACGATGTGGCGATCTCAGGTGGGACGGGCAGCGACACGGATTCGCTACATGCCGGTGAAGTCACTGCGGACAACACTGAGACGAGCAATTGAGCACAATGGGTGGCGGCAAGAAACCGGCATGGGCATGGTGATGCAACAGTGGCCACATATCGTGGGCACAACGGTGGCGCAGCATTGCGGTGTAGAAACCTTTGAAGGTTCAACCTTGATTATTCGCTGTACGTCAACGGCATGGACCAAGCAATTGCGTTTATTATTGCCGACCATTGAGCGTCGAATTGACGAGGTGGTGGGCCCTGGGATTGTCACTCAGGTCATTATCCGAGGCCCATTGACGCCCTCGTGGAAAAAGGGTGCTATTTCGGTTCCTGGGCGTGGTCCGCGCGATACATACGGCTAAATAATCGCAGATGTTTTGCACGCTACTGTGCGTGATGGTGGTGGGGCACTGCGAGATTCTGATAGGTGCCTCAACGAGTAAGTATCCAACAAGAAGCCCTATGGCGCGGTGGCACTTCTCACAGTCACATTTTTGCTGATGAAGGGGTATTTTACGAGGCTATCTATTGATATACCCTCACCTTGGTGAAGGTCATTTATTGGTAGAATTACACGGTATGTTCCATCTGGGGAAACACTAGATTTGTCCAGGAAAAGGCCCGCCGATTCGCGGTCCAACGAGGGGAGCCATTGAGTGGCTGAAGAAATGACACCCAACGCCAATGGGGAACAAGGATACGGCGCTGCCGATATCACTGTTCTTGAAGGCCTTGAGGCAGTCCGTAAACGTCCAGGTATGTATATCGGCTCCACTGGTGAGCGTGGCCTCCACCACCTCGTCTATGAAGTGGTGGATAACTCTGTTGATGAAGCTTTGGCTGGCTACGCCGACCATATCGATGTCACAATCCTGGCTGACGGAGGTATCCGCGTTGCTGACAATGGTCGCGGTATCCCTGTTGATATTCACCCAACCGAAGGCAAACCCACTGTTGAAGTGGTGATGACAATCCTTCATGCCGGCGGCAAATTCGGTGGCGGCGGCTACGCTGTTTCCGGTGGCCTTCATGGTGTTGGCATCTCAGTTGTCAATGCCTTATCCACTCGCGTTGACACTGAAGTGCGTCGTCAAGGCCACGTGTGGCGCATGTCTTTCGCTAACGGCGGCACACCCATTACGCCCCTATCACAGGACGAGCCGACCGACGCCACGGGCACAACCCAAACTTTCTACCCGGATCCGGCGATTTTTGACACTGTCGAGTTCAGTTTTGAAACATTACGCACACGTTTCCAACAGATGGCCTTCCTGAATAAGGGCCTGCGTATTTCACTCACTGACCAACGTCCGTGGGCAACCGACGAAGGCGATGAAATTACTGGCGATTCCGGTGGCATTGATGATGACCCCATTCCCGGTTATCGTCAGGTCTCTTACATGTATGAACATGGGTTGCGGGACTATGTCGAATATCTTGACTCCACCAAGAAATCCGATGTGATTAATGCTGAAATCATTGATTTCGAGTGTGAAAATGACGAAGGCACCATGTCGTTGGAAATTGCGATGCAGTGGACAACGGCATATTCCTCATCGGTGCATACCTACGCTAATACGATTAACACCACCGAAGGTGGGATGCACGAAGAAGGTTTCCGCACAGCGCTTACCTCAGTGATTAATCGCTATGCTCGCGACAAGGGTCTGTTCAAAGATAAGGACGATAACCTCACCGGTGATGATGTGCGTGAAGGTTTAACGGCCGTCATCTCGGTAAAACTGACCGAACCGCAATTTGAGGGCCAGACCAAGACAAAACTGGGCAATACTGAGGCACGGACTTTCGTACAAAAAACCGTGAACCAGATGCTGACAGACTGGTTAGACGCACATCCCGCCGACGCCAAAGCCATTGTAGCTAAAGGGCAGCAGGCACAACTTGCCCGTGTTGCTGCACGCAAAGCACGTGAAGCAACACGACGCAAAGGCGTGTTGGAATCAGCCTCAATGCCAGGAAAACTCCGCGACTGCTCGTCCCGCGAAACAGAAAAATGCGAAATCTTTATTGTCGAAGGTGACTCCGCAGGCGGCTCAGCTGTTGGTGGCCGCGACCCTGAACATCAGGCGATCCTGCCCATTCGCGGCAAAATCTTAAATGTTGAAAAAGCGCGCCTAGACAAAGCCTTATCCTCCGACACAATCCGGTCATTGATCACCGCATTCGGCACAGGCATCGGCGAAGACTTTGATCTTGCGAAACTGCGTTACGGCAAAATCGTCATCATGGCCGACGCAGACGTGGACGGTCAACATATCGCCACACTGCTGCTGACATTGCTGTTCCGCTATATGCGACCACTGGTGGAAAACGGGCATGTGTACATCGCAATGCCGCCACTATTTAGGCTCAAATGGACCAATGCGGAACACGAATTCGCCTATTCCGATAAGGAACGTGATGCCCTCCTCCTAGCTGGCGCTGAGAAGGGCCGTCGACTCCCTAAAGAAGGCGGTATTCAACGCTACAAAGGTCTGGGCGAAATGAATGATCACGAATTGTGGGAAACCACAATGGATCCTGCGCAGCGCATCCTCAAGAAGGTCACCCTTGATGAAGCCGCCGACGCCGACGAAATCTTCTCCATCCTCATGGGTGATGACGTTGACCGTCGTCGCTCCTTTATCCAGCGCAACGCCACGGACGTGCGCTTCCTCGACATTTAATCGACCGCCCGAGGCCGCCAAGCCTCGGCAAATGAACAAAGGAACACCGTGAGCGACCTACCCTCCACGCCTGCCGACGAGGTCACCGAATACGACCGTGTCCAGCAGGTAGACCTGCAGCTGGAAATGCAACGCTCCTACCTCGACTACGCCATGAGCGTGATCGTTGGACGTGCACTGCCCGATGTACGCGACGGACTCAAACCAGTACACCGGCGCATCCTCTACGCCATGTATGACGGTGGATACCGCCCCACATCATCATTTTCTAAATCGTCACGTGTCGTCGGCGACGTCATGGGTACCTACCACCCCCACGGTGACAGTGCTATCTACGATGCCCTGGCCCGCCTCGTCCAATGGTGGTCTATGCGCGCCCCACTGGTAGCCGGCCAAGGCAATTTCGGCACACCTGGCAACCTCGGGCCAGCAGCTCCTCGTTACACCGAATGTAAGATGGCGCCGCTGGCCATGGAAATGGTGCGCGATATTGACGAAGACACCGTTGATTTCCAAGATAACTACGACGGGCGCGACCAAGAACCCACCATTTTGCCTGCCCGTTTCCCCAACCTTTTGGTCAACGGCTCCGAAGGTATCGCGGTAGGTATGGCCACACGCATACCGCCACACAACCTCCGTGAAGTAGCCAAAGGTGTGCAGTGGTACCTTGACAACCCGCAGGCCAGTCGCGAAGAACTCCTTGAAGCGCTGATCAAGATTATTCCTGGCCCTGATTTCCCAACGGGCGCCACCATTCTGGGCCGCAAAGGTATTGACGATGCCTACCGGACGGGTCGCGGTTCCATTACTCAGCGTGCGGTGGTCAGCGTTGAAGAAATACATGGCCGCCAGTGCCTAGTCGTCACTGAACTGCCATACCAAGTCAACCCTGACAACCTCGCCGACAAGATTGCTCAACTGGTACGTGACGGCACCGTACAAGGTATCGCCGATATTCGCGACGAGACATCTGGACGTACAGGCCAACGCCTCGTCATTGTCCTCAAACGCGACGCCGTGGCCAAAGTAGTCCTCAACAACCTGTATAAGCGCACGCCACTACAGGAAAATTTCTCGGCCAATATGCTGGCCCTAGTTGATGGTGTGCCACGCACGCTGTCCATTGACGGCTTTGTCCGCCACTGGGTGAGTCACCAGCTTGATGTCATTGTGCGACGCACCCAATTCCGTTTGGCCAAAACCAAAGAACGGCTCCACATCCTTGAGGGGTACCTCAAAGCCCTGGACGCCCTCGACGAAGTGATTGCCCTTATTCGACGTAGTGCCACTGTTGACGAGGCGCGCGCAGGTTTGCAGTCACTGCTAGCTATTGACGAGGTCCAAGCTGACGCAATCCTTGCCCTGCAGTTACGTCGTTTGGCTGCACTGGAGCGTCAAAAGATTATGGACGAACACGCCGAGCTGACGGCACGCGTCTTGGATCTGCAGGACATCTTGGAACGTCCTGAGCGTCAACGTTCGATCGTGTCATCTGAATTGGCTGAGATCGTCGATAAATACGGTGATGAACGTCGAACCACGATCGTGCCATTTGATGGCGAAATGTCCATGGAAGACCTTATTCCCTGCGAAGACGTCGTCGTGACCATTACGCGCGATGGCTTTGCGAAACGTACACGCACCGACAACTACCGCAGCCAAAAACGCGGCGGTAAGGGTGTGCGTGGTACACAGCTGCGTGGTGACGATGTAGTGGAACACTTCTTTGTCACTACCACGCACCATTGGCTGCTGTTCTTCACCAACCTTGGTCGCGTTTATCGTGCGAAAGCCTACGAAATCCCTGAAGGTGGCCGTGACGCGAAAGGCCAACACGTCGCCAATCTTTTGGCATTCCAGAAGGATGAACGGATCGCTCAGGTTTTAGCTATCCCTGACTATGAGTCGGCAGACTACCTGGTTTTAGCAACCAAATCTGGCCTGGTGAAGAAAACTCGACTGGGCGATTACGACAGTGCCCGCACAGGCGGCATTATCGCCATCAACCTGCGCGAAGACGAACAAGGACGACCTGACGAACTGGTCAGCGCTCAACTTGTCAATGCTGATGATGACCTGCTGCTGGTCTCACGCGACGGCCAAGCAGCTCGCTTCAGTGCTACTGACGAGCAACTACGCCCCATGGGCCGAGCCACCGCCGGCGTGCGAGGTATGCGCTTCCGTGAGGATGACGAATTGCTCTCGATGGAGGTGCCTCGTGCCGGTGCTGACCTGCTTATCGTCACCGATTCTGGTTATGCCAAACGTACTCCGGTGGAGGAGTACCCCACGAAGGGTCGTGGCACCTTGGGTGTGCGCGTTGGCAAACTTGTCGAAGAACGAGGCGGACTGGTTGGTGCGCTGATCGTCAATCCCGACGAGGACGTCATGGTCATCACCGAATCAGGCAAACTTGTTCAGGTCAACGCTTCCGATGTGCGCCCAACTGCACGCAATACAATGGGAGTGATCTTCGCTCGCCCCGACGCTGATGACCGCATTATTGCCATTACCCGCAATTCGGAACGTGATATTGACGACGAGGCTGCGGGTAGTGCCGCTGAGGCTGAAGAAGAAAACTCTCATAGTGAAGCGGCAGACGAAAGCGACGAAAAGGCTGTAGCGTCTACAGTGACGGATACACAGGAGGATGACCAATGAGTGTGACAACACAGGTGCATGAGTCAGAGGATGCGCCGCGCCGAGTGGACCTCACTGTTGCCAGCGTTGATCCATGGACTGTGCTCAAGGTGAGTTTCCTTCTGAGCGTTGGTCTTGGTATTGCATCAGTGGTGGCCACGGCGGTGCTGTGGTTCCTCGTTGACAGTATGCACGTCTTTGCCACCATCGAAGAATTCCTCACCACGATCGGAGCGGAAAGCTTCAAGGCACTCCTGGACTATGTGCGCCTGCCGAAGGTGATGTCGTATGCAACGATTATCGCCGTGGTGAATGTGGTGTTACTGACCGCTATCTCGACACTGGGTGCGCTGTTATATAACGTTGTGGCATCCCTCGTTGGTGGTATTCGCGTGTCGTTGATGGACGAATAACGACATAGGTGCTGGACGTCACGTTCATCAGTTTGTTTCTCACCTTACTTGCCGTGTACCATAATCCGGTGCCCTTCAAAGGGTAACGGATCTGGCCCTGGGGTCAGGTTGGGCCTATAGCTCAGTAGGTTAGAGCGCAGTCCTGATAAGACTGAGGTCGGTGGTTCGAGCCCACCTAGGCCCACTGCCCACATCGTGTGCACTCGGAGGTTCCCGATGAAAAAGTGGATCACAACCCTCGTGGTTGTCGGCGGCCTGGTGGCCGTTGGTCTTGTGGTTCGCCAAATCGTTGAGGATCTTTCCGACTCTGCAGACTTGTGGCAGTCCGTAACGGACGAACCTGCGTTACCCTAGTAGGGAACGCGCGGGGCCATGGCGCAATTGGTAGCGCACCTGCTTTGCAAGCAGGGGGTTAGGGGTTCGAGTCCCCTTGGCTCCACAGATAGGTCCGAAAGGTCAGTGCTTTCGGCCCTTTAGCGTTTGTATTTTTGCTTTGTATTTCTGCTCTGGACCTTTGTCGGTCGTGTTCTCACTTCCCCGTCGAAGCTGTTCCTTTGCGATATGAAAAGGTGCCGTTCTAGGCATTTTCGCCTTTTGTACCTTCAGATTTCAGGGCGTTCTATCCTGCGGATCAGACAGGAGGACGGTGCCACTGGCGAGCGTTTCTGTGGTGTGACGACGACGAGTCTATGGCGTGACGACGACGAGTTTGCCTGCGGCGTGACCGGCCTCCATGCGTGCGTGCGCATCACGGATCTCATCAAAGGCATAGACGCGATCAATCGGAACAATGGCTTTACCTGATACCACATCGTCAAGGTAGGACTGAAGGATGTGTGGTGGAAGATCAGCGGCTTCTCCGGCATAGGCGGTGAGTCGCACGCCGTGAGGCAGGTAAGCGATCGGATAAAAATCCTTAACGGTCCATTCGTTGGACAACATGCCAGTAAAACAAACGACACCATGAACACGTGTTGCGCGGAGCGTGTCGGGAAGGGTGGGTGTGCCAACAAGCTCCAGAGCGGTGTCGACACCGTCAGGCAGAATCGCTCGAACTTGTTGTGCAATATCACCATTGTCAACAAGGACATGATCGACACCAAGTTTGATGAGGGACGGAACTTTCGCTGGGTTACGAGTTGTCGCAAACACGCTCATACCGAGGCGCTTGGCGAGTATGGCAGTAGCCATCCCCACTGACGATGTACCGCCTCGTATAAGGATGCTTTGCCCAGGTTTGGCATCGAGGCCGACGGTGAGTGAACCGTAGGCCGTCTGAAGCATCTCTGGAATAGCTCCCAGGACAGCCCAGTCAAGATCAGAAGTGAAAGGAATAATTTGGTTCAGTGGAACGCAGGTGTACTCTGCGTACCCGCCATCAAATACGCGACCCATCCCTCCCATCATCGTCATCACCTTCTGGCCTTCAGTAAAGGTTCCGCTTGGGTCGGCAGCGATCACACCAGTAGCCTCAATACCGAGTACGCGTGGGAAGGTGACACCTTCGGCCAGACCAAGGCGTGTGTGTAGCTCTGAGCGGTTCAACCCAAAGGCTTTGATGCGAATAAGGACCCAGCCGTCGCGTGGTTGTGGAACGGGTAGGTGATGAAAGTGGAGGTTGGACACAGGACCGGGCTCTGCAAGGACAATGGCACGCATAGTTGCAACACGCATTCTTCACTTTCCTTCTATTGTCTGGGCGTTTGCCAGGTGGGGGCAGTCAACGAGGCAGGGTAGCGTCGAGTGGAGAATCTTCTCTGGTGAGGGGGAATCGTTCTTCGAGTCGGGCCAAGGCACTCGTTTGAATCTCTGAGTGACTTGGACTGTGAGTTCAGGCGAGGGAAGTGTTCAGTGATATGGGTGTGAATCGCGGGCTAATCAACAGGATAATTCATGTGGATTTATCGGTGGTGAAATGACCGAGGTGTCACCAGAAGATCACGCCAGTAGGTGTCGCCTATTGCTGAGCAGCTGGTTCATTTGAAATCGCTGCATACTCACCAGGCCGCATACTCACCAGTTTGTGATCCCGTGTTCCATCATCACGGCTCTTCGTGTGCATGTACCAGTGTTGCCCTCAGCCTTGAAACATGATCTGCCACCGGTCGACACACCAAACGGTCGTCAAAGTACCGTTCGGTGTGTCGACCGTGCGCGATGGCCGCTTCTAATGCCAAATGCTGATGATCAACACACGAAACGGACGACGAAGGTCCGTTCGGTGTGTCGATCAGACTGATCCGGGGAAATACAAATGTGGTGACCTAGGGTGAGCACACCAAATGGTCGTCAAAGTACCGTTCGGTGTGTCGACCTAATAGACCTGATAGATGCTGGGGGTGAAGACGCCAACATCAAAGAAAGGGATGTCACTGTCTGTAACAAGCAATATCTCAAGTATCTACACGTGTCTCACAATGACTTCAGTGGCTCCCACGAACACAGTGGCAAGTGTCCTTGTCACCACAAGGTGGCATTGGGACTAATCTGGTGCCATGACTGACGATACCTCGCTACATATCCCTGGTGTTGGAGCGCCGCTGCGTTCTGCCTTAGCATTCGCGGGATTCCATAGCCTTGACCAGCTCAACGGGGCAGACTATCGCCAATTGTTGTCCTTGCATGGTGTTGGTGCGAAAGGCTTGAACCGCGTGCTGGCAGCATTGCGGGCAAAAGGCGGAGATATGAGTAATAGTCCCACAGATGCTGACATTGAGGCTGCCACAACGAAGGTCACCATCACGAAAGGACATACAGGCAAGGTTGCCAAGGACATCAAGACGCGCCCCACTGATATTGCACCCGAGGATTTTATTCGACAATTGACGTGGCCGCGTCGCATTGATGACGGTCTTACTCTCCTCGACTTATTTGACCAGGTCACCGGTGAAAAAGCAACCATGTGGGGACCGACCATGGTGGGCTATGGCGAGGTCCACTACAAGTCTGATTCAGGTCGCGAAGGCGATTGGTTCGCTGTCGGATTTAGTCCCCGGAAAGCAAGTCTCAGCCTTTACGGTCTTCAAAGTGGGCCGCATTTTGCTGAAAACGTCGCCCGCCTCGGCCCGCATAAGTTAGGGGTGGGGTGCCTCTACGTCACCAATCTTGCCAAGGTTGACCTCTCAGTATTGCGGGTGATGATTGCCGAGGCGTGGGAACGGCACTAATACTGGGCGCGCCACAGGGGTGCGGGGCTTGGCATATGCTCTGGATGTACCCGTAATTGCGCGGCAGCATGTGATGCCCAGTGAGGATTACCCAAGGCAACACGACCAAAAGATAAGGCGTGAGCCTGCCGTGTACGCAGCACTGTTTCTGCTTGCACAGGGTTGTTGATCATCCCGACCGTCGAGATGACGACATCGGTATCGGCCAGGTCGCGGACAAGCTGCGCCGCCAAAGGTACCTGGTAGCCAAAACCAATAGGAATGGCCGACAGGTCGGTGAGTCCGCCCGAAGAAATATCCACCCACGTCAGGCCAGACTCTTCCCACAACGAGCGAATGAGGCGCGCCGACTGGAACACATCCCATGCACCGTCAATCCAGTCAGTTGCGCTGATACGCAGTCCCAGCACTTTGTCTTTGGGCCATATGTCGGCTACGGCCGCCACAACCTCGTGAATAAAACGCGTCCGACCATCCCAGTTGCCGCCGTAAGTATCGTCACGTGTATTACTCAGCGGCGAAAGGAACTGGTGGATCAGATATCCGTGGGCGCCGTGGAGTTGGATAGCGTCGTACCCCGCCTCATTCGCTCGCTGTGCCGCCGCAGCGAAAGAGGCTACCACCTGGTCAATTTCAGAGGCGGATAATGCCTGGGGGGTATCCAGGTCGGGCAGGGTTGGCGTAGCGCAGGGTGCCACCGTGGACCATCCGCCGTCGTTGATACCGAGGGTGCCACCTAAGGCTCCAGGTAGCCACGGTGGGGTGGATGCCTTACCGCCGGCATGGCCAAGTTGAACAGCGATCTTCGTGCCAAGGCTATGAGCAAAATCGACGAGGCGCCTGTGCCCTTCGATCTGCTCGTCGTCCCATAGGCCAAGATCAAATGGGGAAATGCGGCCTCGCGCCTCGACCGCTGTTGCTTCAACGGTGACCAAGGAGAAGCCACCTGCGGCCAACGCGCCGTAGTGAACGAAATGCCAGTCGGTCGGTTTGCCGTCGCCTGCTGTCACACTGTACTGACACATGGGGGCAACGATTGCCCGGTTTTTCATGGTAAGTCCGTTGCCGCTGCGTGTAGGAATAACAAGTTTTTTGAAAAGTTGTGCAGACATAAGGCCTCCATCAGCGTTGATTGTCGTAGTCTACTGCGCCACAACGATGGTGAATAGGTGAAGGTGTTGGTACTGCGACGTGAGGAGTGTGTGTTACGAGGCTATGGGTACCTGTGCAGGCAATGTGCAAAAAAGGGGGGAGCGGAGCACGCCAAGGCCGGCTGCCCGAGGCGCGCATGGGGCAGGGCATCTGAAATCACTTGGCACAGTCAGATATGGCCCACGATACTGAGCCGCTGAGTGGAAGAAATCAGTATTTCGCGGGTCAATCGCTACGTGTGGTGGGCATAAGGTCTATGCCCTGTGTGAGGTTCTCTTCGTCTCTCAGGCATTCTCTGAGGACGCATACCTTTGCATTTTGGTCAGCACAGGGCGCTTGAGCAAAATGGGGGACAGGATCAGTGCCGCACCACTGCCCACGCATGCGCCGGCCAGGACATCGGTCAACCAGTGCACCCCGAGGTACATGCGTGTCACACCGATCAGGACTATCAGAGCGACGGCCCCGATCCATACCAGTGCGCGAGAAACGAGTGTCACTTTGCGGGAAAAAAGTATGAAAACAATGGCAAGGGAAACACCGATTGCAGCAGCAGCCGTGGTATGACCAGACGGGAACGAGTACGTGTGTTCTACGGTGAGTCGCAAAAACTCCGGTGGCCGCAGACGATCGTGAAGATTCTTAATGCCGCTAGTGATCAACGCTGCCACCGCAACCGAACCGGTGACATACACCCCCGCTCGCCACTGCCTCGTCACCCAACCGGTGACAACCCCAAGTGCTACGGCTAGTACCGTCGCTCTCCAAGGGTCAAATATCCATGTCACAGCCTCCATCACCACTGTAGTGCCAGGCGTGCGCATAGCGACAAACGATTGAAGAACCCATTGATCAATTGTGGGGGTGGGGGTGACCACGTAACCCGCCAGTGTCACTGCAGATATCACAAACAGCGCCACAGCGGGTAAATACACGGTGTGAATGCGAGACATAACCGCTAGCCTACTTTCTTCTCAATATCTTCTACGCACCAAAAGGGGCCAGCCGATTGGCTGACCCCTTGAGGCATCCCATCAACACAGTGCGAGTTCTCCCGAATGTCGACCCTTCCCGGCGAAGGAAACTCTTGCAACCCCCGGTTGGATTACTTCTGGCTTCCTGCCTTGTTGGTACATAAGTTACGTGGTGAACCTTAAGAAAAGCCCTGGTCTAACCTTAGAAAATCCTATGGAAAAATAGGGCGCGTCAAAGCATTGGCGTCCAGTGGCCGATTTGCAAAGATAATCCTATGTTTCGTGAAGAAATTGAAGCCCTCGCTGATCCCGATAATGCGGCATTTATTGCCAAATTAATGCCGACAGTCGATCCAGAAACGGTTCTCGGCATACGCACGCCAATTTTGCGTTCTTTAGCCAAAGAGATATGGCGACATCGCCGCGACGACGCTTTCACATTTTTTGCCGAGGTGCCGCACCACTATTTCGATGAGAATCAACTCCACGCTTTCCTCATCACCCAAGAAAAAGACTTCAACACCTGTCTTGCGCACGTTGAGGCATTCGTGCCATATATCGACAACTGGGCTACCTGCGACTCTTTGAACCCCAAAGCCTTGGGGCGTGATCCTCAAATGCTGGAGGCTGCAGCACGGCGGTGGATCGCTCACACGCACCTGTACACTCGCCGTTTCGGCGTCGGCATCCTAATGTCCCATTTCCTCACCGAGCACTTCCGCACCGAGTTTCTTGACTTAGTCGGCGCCATCGATACCACCGAGTACTATCTGCAAATGATGGTGGCGTGGTATTTTGCGGAAGCATGCGCGAAACAGGAGGAAGCGGCTTTGCCGTGGCTCCTTGAAGACCGCGGATTGGATATGCCTATCCGTCGCAAAGCGATCCAAAAAGCACTGGAGTCCTATCGTGTGTGTGACGAGGCGAAGGTGCAGTTGCGCTTAGTACGTGCAGGGTTGCCCCGGGCACCTTTGGCGAAGCCGAATTAACGGTTGAACCCTTGTGGGGTGTGGAGAGAATCCACTCATATTTTGGTGACCTTCACCTAGGGGTTGGCCAATGTCCCCGATAGTCCGGGTTATTGCTCCGATTATGGGGAGGCAAACTTTGAGGGGCCAGCCTAATGGCTGGCCCCTCAAAGTATCCCATCAACACAGTGCGAGTTCTCCCGATGCAGCAACCTTTCCAGTTGGGGGCTCTTGCGGCCCCCTGTTGGGTCGCTTCCGGCTCCCGCCCTTGTGGAAATAACGGTAGGTCACAAACCTGTGTAGACACCCCCAGACTCCCTTAGAGTTTCCTGGGAATTGGATATTGCACGTCGCGAGGGTGATCTAAGAGATCGCCTCCACATAAACCCAACGTCCGCCTCGTCGCGTAAAGAGGGAACGCTCGCGGATCTGACCGCTGCGGAGTTGGTGGCGGTGGGGTGTGCGTTCTTTGCTGCGCGCGCCCGCATGGGGACGTTGACTGCTGCCGCGCCCGTCCGCCTGGTGAAGTGCCCCCGCCTCGTCCCGAAACTGATAGGAAGCAACGAACTCAACAATTCCTGTCGGACAATCACCAACACCATCAACGACCTCAACAATAGTCAGGCCACACCAGCTAATCGCCGGATCAAAATACGGTGGTTGTGGCCTAGTGCGCGGATGCCAGGTGCGAAACAAGTAGTCCTCATTACCGACAGCAAATGCTGTATAGCGCGAACGCATCACCGCCTCGGCACTATCTGGAACAGATCCGTCCAGGTAAGGGCTGCAACACGACTCAAATGATGCACCAGAACAGCAAGGACAAGGTGCTGTAGCGGAGATAACCATAACTGCACAATAGCGTTACCCGCACCGCGTGGCGGGCTTTGTTGGGTGGGCGGTATTGCACGTGGCGGGCTTTGTTGGGTGAGCGGTGCCGCAGGTAGTGTGTTGTTGAGCGGGCGCTATGCCACGAAGTGGACCTTGTTGAGCGGCCGCCTTCACCACATGCTTGGATCGTCCATATGGGAACTCATTTTGCTCCGCACACCCTGGACGCGGGCGAAGTACTCGACAAAGTTGGCAGCAACCACGAAACCGGTCTTTCTGAGGCAGAGGCAGCAGCTCGTCTAGCTGCCAATGGACCGAATGTCCTCCCGCAAGAACCACCAACACCGCTGTGGCGCAAGATCCTTGCCCAATTCTCTGACCCGTTAGTTGTCCTACTCCTCATTGCCATTGCCATTTCAATAGTGGCGTGGATCCTTGAAGGAGCACATGGGGCGCCAGTCGATGCCATCGTCATCGCGTTGGTCATCCTCCTGAACGCCGCCCTAGGTATCACCCAAGAGTCACAAGCCGCCGAGGCAGTGGCGGCACTACAAAAAATGACTGAAGCCACCGCCGTTGTGATCCGCGATGGCCGTAAACAAAGCGTTGTCGCAGCCAACCTGGTCAAAGGTGACCTCCTTGTACTAGCAGAAGGCGACCAAGTGGCAGCTGACGCGCGACTCCTACGAGCTGACGCGTTGAAAGTCATCGAATCCTCGCTCACCGGTGAATCAGAACCAGTGGCAAAAACGACCGACGTCGTCGCTGAAGACTCCCAGATTGGCGATCGAACCTGCATGGTGTTTAGAGGAACAGCAGTCGCTCGAGGCTCAGGCATGGCAGTGGTGACCGCAACTGGAGCAGACACACAGATGGGGCATATTGCCACCCTGCTGGACTCCGTGGAAGAAAGTCCAACGCCGCTCCAACAAGAAACGCACCGCATTTCAAAGATGCTGGGCATTATCGTGGGCATCATTGCCATCGTCGTTGTTGCCGTCATGCTTGCCCTTGGCGGCGCCTCGACAAGCCAAGGCATTATTGACTCACTGCTGCTTGGTGTCTCCCTGGCCGTTGCAGCGGTACCCGAAGGCCTCCCTGCGATCCTGTCGCTGGTGTTGGCACTAGGTGTACGACGTATGGCAGGCAGAAATGCCGTCGTCAAAGAACTCACGAGTGTCGAAACCCTCGGTTCCGCCAGTGTCATCTGCTCAGACAAAACTGGCACCCTGACCCGGTCGGAAATGACCATACAAGAGGTCGTCACCGCCTCCGGTGCCACCATCGTCAGCGGTGTAGGCTACAAACCTGCAGGTGACCTCGGCCCGGACGAGGATCGCGATTACGTGATGGACCATCCAGAGTTGACGGGCCCCAGGAGAAGCGAAGTCGCCTTTGTGCTGTCGGGCGGCGCCTTGGCCTCGGACGCGGAACTGTTCCGTGACGAGGAAGGCGCCTGGCAGGTCCTTGGTGACCCCACTGAAGGCGCGTTCTTAGTGGCCGAGAAGAAGCTGGGAGTTGATTCCAATCGAGAAGGCCGCTTTACGCGCGTAGGGCTGATTCCTTTCACCTCGGAACGTAAACTTATGAGCGTCATTCACCGCGACACTGCTGATGATGCCGTCGTCGTACTCACCAAAGGTGCGCCGGATGTATTGATGGAACGGTGTACCAGGGTACGAATTGGTGACGCCGTGGAGGCACTGACCGACGATATGCGCTCCCATATGCTCGATGAGGTTGCGGACATGTCGTCCCGGGCACTACGCACACTAGCCGTGGCCTATCGTCCTCTTCATACACACGACAACAGTGACAACGGAATCGACGACAAGCAGGCGCAGCAGGTAGAAAGCGACCTAATATTGGTGGGCGTCGTCGGCATCATCGACCCACCTCGTCCCGAGGCGGCGCAAGCCGTTGCTCAGGCACGCAGGGCAGGCATACGTGTTCTGATGATTACAGGTGACCATCCAGCTACCGCCGGCAGGATTGCTGAAGACCTTGGCATTGTCAGTGTCGGCGCGCGTGTCCTCACCGGTAGCGAGTTATCCCAGATGACGCCCGAACAATTTGACGAGGCGGTGCGTACCGTCAACGTATATGCCCGCGTTGCGCCCGCTCATAAGATGGCCATTGTGAAGTCCCTGCAAGCAGGCGGGGAAATCGTGGCGATGACGGGCGATGGTGTCAATGATGCGCCCGCTTTGCGGCAGGCAGATATTGGTGTTGCCATGGGAATCGCGGGTACCCAGGTGACGAAAGAGGCCGGAGCGATGGTATTGGCTGACGATAACTTCGCCACCATCGTTGATGCTGTCGCGGAAGGACGCCGCATATTTGACAATATTCGCAAATTCCTCCGTTACCTCCTGTCATCAAATATGGGCGAAGTAATGACGGTCTTTGGTGGTGTCCTCCTTGCAGGTGTCATTGGTTTAACAGACGCCAATGGCGCCGTGGTTGTACCCCTGGTGGCCACACAGATCCTGTGGATTAACCTTGTCACCGACTCAGGTCCAGCCTTGGCAATGGGTGTTGATCCGGCTTCAGGTGACCTTATGGGGCGCGGTCCGAGGCGTACTGGTGACCGCGTGATCGACGGCGCAATGTGGACAGGGGTAATCAGCATCAGTGCAGTGATGGCACTGGTGACATTGTTGACGATCGATCTTTTCTCTCCGGGCGGTTTGTTGACCAGCACGCTGGCACCATGGATTGGTGTGGATTCCCTTGACGTTGCACGCACAGCAGGCTTCACCACTTTGGTCTTTACCCAGCTATTCAACACAGTGAATTCACGGTCAGAAGACATCAGCGCCTTCGAGCACCTCTTTACTAACAAATGGCTGTGGGCATCGTTGGCTTTGGGCGTGACCCTTCAAATTGCCGTTGTTGAATTGCCGCTGTTGCAAACAGCCTTTTCGACAACATCCCTACAGTTGCACCACTGGTTGATATGTGTGGCCTTTGCTTCGTGTGTTCTGTGGTTTGACGAGCTACGTAAAGTGGTGAGGCGTGCCCGTGTAGCTCACGTCGCAGGCGTCGCATAGCCCTTGCTTGAGGTGGCGTAGGGGTGTCAGTTTGAGGCAACATCGGCGTGTGCGTAATGCCAATTAGGGGTGTTTCAACCAGCCTTTGCGTGAGGCGGCGAAGTGGGCCCTTTTGCGTGACGGCGTCAATAGCCGCTTCATACAGCATTTGTGTGAGGCAGCGCGTGTTGGCTACCTCAACACTGCGTGAGGTCCTTGTGTGACCGGCACGTTTCGCACACCACATGGTGTGCGAATGATGAAAAAACATGACAGGCTGGAATCGACTATTCCACGATAGAAGGAGCCATGATGGGCTTTATTTCGTTTCTTGCACTTGGACTTTTCGCAGGAGCCATTGCCAAGGGCCTGATGCCTGGTGAACAAGGTGGTGGCTGGTTCGCCACCTTGGCCCTTGGTGTTATTGGGGCAAATATTGGCGGTTGGCTCGGCTCGGTACTGTTTAACGTTAATCTGACGAGTTTCTGGTCGATACAAACGTGGGTTTTGGCCATTGCTGGTTCAATTGTTGCCCTCGCAATTTGGGGACTCCTGACTGGGAAGAAAAAATAAGGCCCGTGGTACTAGAACCGACCTGAGTTTGGGGCTTCGACGGTAGGATGAACGATGCTACCGAGTGACTCTACCGACCGCTTAGGTCACAGGACTAGTGACCAGATTATCGCCTCGTAAGTCGTGACCTTGGCATTCCTTGAAGCCGCCACATACGCCTTGTGTGCGGCGGCTCAGGTTATTGCTGAAGCGGACGATCACGTCGATGGCGAAGGGCTGCTCGTGCTCAACCTGATTTTTGTTCGCGTGCTCAACCTGATTCTTGCGACTGTTCGCGTAGCGTTTGTCTCAGCAGTCGTTTGTGTGTAGATCTGCTTCTTCGTGGACATTGCCATGTTTGGAACCGCTGATGGGCAGGTCTTCTTGTTTCTAGACCTTATGGCGGGCAAGCCCTCTTGTTTCTGAACCACTAGTGGGCATGCTCGCTGACGTTTAGACCCGCATTAGGACGGAGCTGACGTTTATTTGGTGTTGTTGTTTGCGCCGGGACCTTGTTCGTCCCTGGGGAGCATCAATGTTGCTTTTGGCCCATAGGGGAAGGCTGTTTTTGCCTGCAGTTGAGTGTAGGCATCACAAACCGGCTGGAAACGATTGAGATCGTTGCTACCTCGTCGACCACACCGCTTGTGTGCTGTGTCGACGCACATATTGGCGGCACTTGTTGCCCTTCCTTCAACTGGTCGACACATGGAACGGTCGCATCATTTCCGTTTGGTGTGTTGGTCGTGTTTGGAACGAGGCAATAGACCATTACTAGCCGGGGTCGACACACCGAACGGAAGGACAGATGCCGTTTGGTGTGTCGATGCGTATCGAGGACGGGCAAGGCACTCTTTTCTAGCCGTGTAAACACACCAAACGGTAGGTCTGCGTCCATTAGGTGTGTCGAAGGGGCGACGAGTGAGAAGTCGTGCCGACGATCGTAGAGGTTGGCACACCGAACGGTAGGAGGGCGTCCGTTTGGTGTGTTGATCGTATTTGGAACGAGGCGGCAGAGCATTCCTGGCGAAGGACGACACACCGAACGGAACAGTGTGTGCCGTTTGGTGTGTTGAACCGTTTGGTGTGTTGATCAGGACGGGTGGGTGGGGGTGCGACAGTTACGGTTGAAACTCGTAATCAGGTGTTCGTCGTTTCAGGGCGATGAGCGACTACCTCAACACCGACCTGTTTCAAAGCAGCAACGAGCACGCCGTCGCCTTCACGTAAGCGTCGCTCATGAGAACCGTCGTAAATCTGGCCAACACCGCATGAGGGACTTTTCGGCTGCAACACCGCCACGGTAACGCCTCGCTCGCGGGCAAGGTCAACCACCCGACTTGCTCCCTCAACAAAAGCTTCGCTGACATCTTCACCACTGGCTGTTATCACATGCGCCCGTCCGGCAAGCACATCGTGTCCGTCACCACCAGAGATTTCTGCAGGTGGCCGAGGCGTAGCTAAGCCTCCCAGAATCTCAGCGCACACCGGGATGGCCAAGCCCGCCTCGACAAGCGCCACAATGTGACCATCACGCTTTGCCGCACCGTCGTAACGGCAGGCGATGCCCGCAAGACAAGCACTGACGAGAATCGGTTGAGCGTCACGAGGCGGTGCCGCGTCGTGACTCACTGTGCCACCTCGGCGTTCATCACAGGTTTCCTTCGCGAACATTGGTACAAAAAGCTGGGCCTTCAAAGCCCGCCGACCCAAGTACCTGAAGGACCTGATCCATTAATTCCATTGGGGATTGCAGTCCTACTCTGAACTCCGGATGCCGTATTTCAAGAGCTGCAACGCCACTAGGATCGGCAACCGGGGACACTGTGAAATGTGCCGATAGTGCTGTAAGTGCCTCCTCCAAATCGTTGGCGGCCCCAAATATCCACGTTGTCGCAGCAGGACCATCCTCGTCGTCGCCCACATATAGGCGCGTCAACACGATGCGTCTGCCTGACCGTGGCCACGCCTGTCCTTCGCGCCGAAACACGTGAACATACGCATCGCCAATATCTTCGTCGAGCAAACTGTAGGCGTAGGCTCCGATCCCGCGCAGTGTCAACGAATCAGCGATGAGGCCAAGAACGTCGTCATCAAAGGCGCTTTCCTGGAAATACATGAGTTCCCCACGCTCAGGCATGTCGGGGCCGAAAGGGCGGGCATCTATCCCGGCTTCAGTGAGCGCATCCGCCACCGTCTGGTAGGAGTATTCGGGGAACGGGTGGAGTAGTGCGGCGTTTTGACTCACTCGTTCAACGAAGACATATGTTTGAAAACCAAGTGTCGTCTGCATGTTCTCTCCTTGGGGAGGTTGAGGAAACCATGTTCATGGGTGTTCCTCGTGGCTGGCTCCGCGCTACGACAGCGCGAGGCCTTGGCGGTGAAGGACCTCAAGGACTGGAGAGTTTTCGGCAGGTAAGTCACCCGCTCGTGCCCGAACCTGCGCGGTGAAAGAATCAACGCGTTGATTGGCATTGCGTAAGTCGTAGTATTCGGTAACTTGCTCGTCGTACGAGGCAAGGGCCTCAGTGTAGGAATCAACCTGCGGATACGTGTCGACCCCGACTGTCACAGCGAGAGGTAAACGAGGCTTGAATTGTGGCTCCTGATTGGGGTAGCCCACCACCAGGCCAAGCACAGGGTAGGTCAACGACGGCAATTTCAGTGCGTCGACAACACGCTGAGGATCATTTCCAATTGAGCCCAGATACACCGTACCCAAACCTAATGATTCTGCCGCGACGACGACATTCTGCGCGGCAAGGAGCACGTCTTCGGCTGCGGAAAGGAACATGTTGATTCGCCCGAAAGATTGCGAGGCAATACCCACTTCGGCACGGATCTGTGCATTGCGATGAAGATCAGCCACGAAAACAATTAATTCACCACGGTCGCCACCAACATAGGGTTGTCCTGATACCTCGCAGAGCGTCTGGCGTATGTCCGGGTCTTTTACGTGGATTATTGTGAGTTGTTGCAAGTAGGCGCACGTTGCCGTATGACGTGCCACCTCGAAAAGCGTCTGCATCACGTCGTCGCTCACCTTTTGATCGGTGAAAGACCGAATGGTGCGGTGCCGGAGCTGAAGATCGATCGTAGGCGTCGAAACGGGCGTGGTCTCGGGAATAGTGAGTGATTGAGGCGTCATGACAATCCTTTCCACATGTTGCTTCAATGGTAGGGGTTGAGTGTCTGCACTGCCTTTGGAGCGCATAATGGACACTGAGTACCCATACTGCTTTTATTGAGCTCCCGCACTGCTTTTGTCCTGCAGATCAACGACGCTTTCCCTGAGGGTTGTCGGGGCAACATAAGGGTTCAATCAGGGCAAACCGCAATAGTTTGCAGGTCAACGGTGGATGCAGCATGGAGATATGAACACAGTACCTGCGAATCAACAACAAGGAATTGTCGCCACTGGGCTGACAAAAATCTATCAGCGAGGCGGACAGCCAGTTCACGCCCTCGACAATGTCAACCTTCATCTGCCACAAGGCACACAGGTGGCGATCATGGGTCCTTCAGGATCAGGAAAAACCACGCTACTTCATTGTCTTGCTGGCATACTGACTCCCACTTCGGGAAATGTCATTGTCAATGGACAACAGCTCACCGGCCTTTCAGATGCAGCCATATCCAAACTTCGGCTTCAACATTTCGGTTTCGTATTCCAAGATGGACAACTTTTGGCAGAACTGCCCGCCGAGGAAAACGTGGCATTACCGCTGATGCTGCTCGGAGCCTCGCGAAACGAGGCGGTTGCTCGCGCACGCGATTTGCTGGCCAAAGTCGGATTGGCAGGCCTTGGCCCTCACCGTCCTGGTCAACTTTCTGGTGGACAAGCCCAACGTGTTGCCATCGCTCGTGCGCTTATTACCGGACCTGCTGTCGTATTTGCTGATGAGCCAACTGGGTCGCTTGATCGGACAACAGGCGCGGAAATCATGCAAGTGCTCACGCAGGCATGTGCCGCAACTGGCGCGAGCCTCGTACTGGTCACCCACGATAGTGAAGTTGCCGAACGGCTACCCCACACCATCCACGTGCGTGACGGGCACATCCAAGTGGCGGCCAATGGGGCTGGAAATGCACCGACGCAGACCAAAGAGGTTAAGACGGCAACATTTGAGGCTGCAGATGGTGGCACTCCAGTCCCTGACACCTCCCAGTCAGTAGAGGCCGTGGCCCTCGCCCGACCGCACAACTAAGGAGCCACACAATGAACAGCATCATTGTCGCCACCCGGGCAATCGTGGCCAGTCGAGACAAAGCCACATCAGTCTTAACCATCCTCGCATTTGCACTACCTCATGCGGTACTCCTCGCCGTCCTAGGTGGCCTTTTCGCCTTCATCGACAGGGCAGCCTCGCCAATAAACATGGCGATGGGAGAAGAAGCCTATGTGCCACTGGCAGCATTCGCGACGGTACTCCTTGTCGTACCGGCCGCGTCAATGGGTGCTGCTGCGGCACGCCTCGGCTTGAGTAGACGCGCACAAGACCTCGCTGTACTGCGACTCGTTGGTGTCAGCGGTGTGACAGCACGTGCCGCATGTGTGGTGGACACCTGCCTTCATGCGGTGGTGGGTGTGATTGCCGGTTCAGTGATATATGCCGCGACGCTACCCATCTGGTCACTCATTACATTCCAAGAAATGCCCCTGTCCGCATCAGAAATGTGGACTGGCCCGCTTGTACTGCTTGGTGCCGCAGGTGCAATGATTCTTCTGTCCGCGGCAAGTTCGTGGATGGGGATGCGTAAAGTTGCCATCACGCCGCTGGGTGTCGCACGCCGCAGTGAGGCGCAACATATCAAGCCTTGGGGTGTGCTTATCGCGCTGATTCTAGGCGTTGTGTGGCTCGCTGCTGGAGCGCAGCTCCTTGGTCTTGGGCGAACGATTGGTACCGGGATACTTCTTGGTTTCACCGCGTTGATGATTGCGCTGGTGAATGCGGTTGGCACGTGGTCACTGTCAGTGATTGGACGCATCATGGCACGCTTTGCGCGAAGCCCGCAGATGCTGCTTGCAGGTCGGCGCCTCGCCGATGACCCCAAAAGCGTGTGGCGGTCCTACGGTTCAATCCCCGTTGTTGGCTTCATTGCGGGCATTTTGTATCCCGTGATGACCGTGCTGGCAGTTCAAACAAGCCAACTTCAAGCTGGGGACGAGATTCCGAAAGAAGTCCTCATCTTTTCGCGCGATATTGGTACAGGAATCGCTCTGACCTTGGCGATCACCTTCGTCCTTGCGGCAATTGCCACCGCCGTTAATCAATCGATCCGAGCTGTCGATTCCGCCTCTCAATGCAAAGCTCTATTACGCGCAGGGGCGAAACCAACATTCCTTGCTCGCTCACGTCGCATTGAAGTGGGAATTCCCGCTCTGTTGCTTATTGGCGGCTCGATGGGGGCAGGTATTGCTTTTATGATTCCAGCAATTACCTCTCCGGGTATGCTTTCTGCCCTAGCATCCACCGTTGGGCTGGCTATCGCAGGCACGCTTCTGGTCCTAGTGGCGTCAGAAGTGGCGGCACCTGTTGGAAAGCAGGCCATACGTCGGCTCGGATCGTAGGTAGCAGATGCACACTGGCGGTGCGTCGTGTGGTGTCATACAAGTAGGTTGTCAGCGGTACGTATGGTTACTATAGAAGTGTGCGAAAGATTGTTACCACATCGATAGTGCTTCTGTTGGCAGCTGGGTCGTTGGCTGCATGTCAGTCAGCAACAACCATGGGCGAATCGACATCCGAAAGTGCCGCGACCTCGGGAACTGCAGACTCTGGCTCTTCCGCCTCGGACGCCTCCGCCTCGACAAGCGGCCAGAACACCGGCACACGAGAACTTGCTGCGATTGTAAAGAAACCGGAGCTTCTTGCCGACTCTGAAGTCAAAGTGCCGATGCTTCGTGGACTTGAACTTTCGGTCGACAGCGACGCAGACAAATGGCAAGCGTCGGTGTCGGATCCATCAATCGCAGAATTCGCGGCTGGTAGTGCCGACATGAGGCCGCGGTTTACACCGGTTACTGAAGGTTCTACCGAGGCGACGCTCACGTCGCCAAGTGGTGAAACTGTGATTTTCACATTGACGGTGACGCCAGGCTCCAACTAATTTCGACGACGGTATCGGGCTGAAAGGTGCGGGTCTGTGGAGCTTGTGTGGCTAAAGACGTGGGGATGTGCTGCCTGAGACCATTCCCAGGCAGACCGTTTGCGGATCACTGATAGGTCGGTTCGTCTACTTGTTGGTGCGTCTTGGTCCCTCAATGAGACTGTGGGCTACCTCGGGCTTCCTTGGCTTCATGGCGTCAACGATCGACACACCGAATGGAAGACCCAATTCCGTTTGGTGTGTTGATCTGTTGGGAATCCGATGATTTGGATGCCTATTTGTGCGGTCGACACACCGAATGGAAGATCCAATTCCGTTTGGTGTGTTGATCAAGAGGAGTGTCGTCTTCGGGGACCGTTTGGTGTGTCGACGGGAAGGTGGGCGCTGTCGGCAAGTGGTCGCACAAGGGCAAGCTTTCATGCAGTCGCGCGTTAGCGCACCGGCAAGCCTCCATACAGCCGCGCGTTAGCACGCAGGCAAGCCAGATAGACTCTGCACTTAATGGAGGACGCGCCTTAGGAAGTCCTGCGTCGCAACCTCACGAGGATTGTCTATGACTTGCTCAGGTGGTCCCTGCTCGACGATACGTCCTCGCTCCAAGAAAACCACGCGGTCAGCAGCACTGCGGGCGAAGCCGATCTCGTGGGTGGCCATCAAAATTGTTGACCCTTGTGCTTTGACCTCTCGCACCAAATCGAGGACTTCCCCAACAAGGATTGGATCAAGCGCAGAGGTAATCTCGTCAAGAAGTAACAGTTCTGGATTGGTGGCCAAAGCTCGGACGATCGCAACGCGTTGCTGTTGTCCACCTGAAAGGCGGTCCGGATACTCCTTGGCTTTCGCTTCCAATCCGATGCGCGCCAGCAGTTCCATGCCGCGTGTCTCAGCATCAGCACGGCTTTCACCGTGAACCATACGAGATGCCAGAGTCACGTTGTCGAGTACCTTCAGATGCGGAAAAAGGTTGTAGTGCTGGAAAACGACACCAATACGTGCCCGCACCCGATCGACATTGACACCAGGGTCAGTAATATCTTCGCCTGACAGGAAAATCTGACCGTCGTCAACACGTTCCAGTAGGTTTGCCGTGCGTAGCAGTGTGGACTTTCCTGACCCCGACGCGCCAAGTAAGACGACAACTTCATGAGGGGCAATTTGCAAATCGAGCCCCCGCAAAACGACATTTGACCCGAAAGCTTTGACGACGCCTCGGCAATCAAGCACAGGCGTAGCGGAATTAGTGCTCATCAGAAGGCACCTCCCTGTTGTTCGCGGGCCTGAAGTCTGGCGGTATACCAGTCTGAGAGGCGAATGAACGGCAAGCTCAACAAGATAAAAAGAAGGCCTGCGACAACGTAGGCAGTGAAATTGTAGGTGCTTGCCTGGTGGGTTTGTGCCGCTCGGATCGCGTCGACAGCGCCGAGCGTCGAAATGAGCCCCACATCTTTTTGCATCGAAATGAAGTCATTCATCAAGGCTGGCGTCACTTTACGGATCGCCTGAGGAACCACAATATGCCGCAAAGTCTGACTGTGGCTGAGACCTAAGGAGCGGGCGGCTGCACGCTGCGAGGGGTGTACCGCCTCAAGACCGGCACGCAAAACCTCAGCGACATACGAGGTGTAGGTCAGTACCAACGCAGTGCCACCAAGTAGCGCTACTGGAATGCGTGTAGTGGGATTGAGTGCTGGAATGCCGAAGCCTACGAGGTAGAGCACCACGATAAATGGCAGCCCCCGGAATAAATCCGTGTAGGCGGCCGCCAAGAAGCGTAAAGGAAAGAAAACTGGTCCACGAAGCGAGCGAGCAGCTGCCAGCAGGGTCGCGAAAAGGGCAACAAAAACGGTGGATACCACCAGAATGCGCACGTTGAGCCACATGCCTTCGAGGACCTTGGGCAGAGCTTCCATGAAGTACTCGCCCGAGAAAAATGCCTGCTGGGTTGCGGCCCAACCGGGGGAGGTGGCCAAGAGGAGCGCGATGAGTACGATGACCAGAATTGACGAGGCGGTGGCGACGCTTAGCGATCGGCGGGCGCGGTTTTTGCGCCATTGGCGTCGCGCGAGTTCGACATCGCTCACTTCGTGGCGGAAGTCACCTATCATTTCAACCACGTCAGAGCGTTGTGTATGGGACGTGCTGGTCATGAAAGCTCCCAAAATAGCCATTCATTGGTGTCGGTTTGTTGAGTGGTGGGTGGGTTTTAGCGTTTAGAGGCAGTTGCTGGGCACAGACAGTTACTGGGCAGTGAGCAAATTTGCTGCCCTATGCCGGGGTGAATCGTTCGGATTGCGGGCGCAGCGCCTGTGTCCATGCGCTGCGCCCGTATCCAGTGTTGGGGATAGCTAGCCTGCGCCCATATGTGGTGTCCTGAGCAGTAACCTTTGCGTTGTCCTCGGAGCTGCATGCAACCATTCTTTGCCTGCGGACGAGGCGCTTGTGGCTTAAATCAGAGCAGGTCCGGCACTACTTCAGGACCGGGACCGGCACTACTTCAGGACCAAGCCCGGCACTACTTCAGGACCGGGACCGGCACTACTTCAGGACCGGGACCGACACTGCGTCGGATAGCCACGTCTTTTCAAGCGCAGCCAGGGTGCCATTTTCACGGAGTACATCGACTGCAGCGCTCACTTGCTCGGTGAGTGCGGACCCCTTTGGTAGGACGAGACCGTAGTTGTCGCCACCAGAGTGATCTTCGAATTGACCGATAATGGTGCCGCCTTCAACTCCAACAGCAGACAGGTAAAGTGCGGTCGGCAGGTCAACGACGACGGCATCAACCTGGCCGCCTTTCAAGGCCTGAACGACGTCAACAGAGTTGTTGAAAATCAGCACATCTTTGCTGAGTTCCACTGCAGCTTCCAAGGTTTCCTGGCTTGTGGTACCCACTTGAACGCCGAATTGAAGATCCTTGAGGTCAGCCAGCGAGGTCGCGGATGCCGCTGCTGAGCCTTCAACCGTCAACACAGCTTGCGATGTGGTGTAGTAGGGAGTGGAGAAGTCAACAGCTTGTTTGCGTTCATCGGTGATGGAGAACTGCTGCAGGTTGAAATCCCAGTCTTTTGCTCCAGGAGCAATGGCGGAGTCGAAGGTGGAGCGGACCCACACCACATCTTCCTTAGCAAAGCCCAGCTGCTCTGCGACGGCATAGGCTACCGCAGCTTCAAAGCCCTGACCTGAGGCCGGATCATCGTTTTCGACCCACGGAGAAAATGCGGGCTGGCCGGTGGCGATCGTGAGCTTACCTTCGGTGAGGGTAGCGAGGCTAGATTCTGACGTGGTGCCGGTTTCGGCGGCGTCGCTGCTTTCTGAGGTGGTGGTTGTACCAGAGCAGGCGGACAAGACAAGGGCACATGCTGCGCCAAGAGCAACAAGTGTGCGATTAAGGCATGCCATTGGGAACCCCTGATTGTGACGGGGTTGAAGCGGACCGTATGGACCGTTCGCTGTTGACGAGCCTACTGGGGTCACAAAGGGGTGGCCAGGCTCCATGTATTCCAATGAGACGATGCAACATCGTCACAATAGTGATGCGTGTCGGCTGCGTTGTACCGCACACAAAAGGCCGTGATCGGGGAAGATGCGCAGAATTGCAGATATTGTCAACTGTTGTTGGCCAGTTGCCAGTCGTCGAAAGAGAACTCAGGGGCCACAACACATGTGGCAAATGCCATGTCCTGGCGAGCAAAAGTCCGTTGCCACGTTCCGGCTGGAACAAGGAGCTGCATCTGTCCTGTCGTCGGCTCGCCAGACAGGACGGTAGGAGAAGGGTCGAGGATGGGCGCCTCGCCTCGGCCACCTAAGTGGATCTCCAGCGTGCCTGGACCGTGCCAGAGCCACAGTTCATCCGCATGCACCAGGTGCCATGCGGCCTCCTGGTCTTGATCAAGCAGGAAAATAATTGCCGAGGCGCAGGCACGTTTGCCTCGCGAGGTGACGATGTGGTCAGGTGCCGTCCAGGTGCGCTTGTACCACCCACCCTCAGGATGAGGAGCCATCCCACGTATAGTCGCGATCACCGACGCTTGCTGAGCGCCGCGATGCCGGGAAACGGACAGACCTTCCATTTCGTCATGGTGATGCGACGAATACATCATTGCTGCTCCTGTAATACTCCTGGCGCACCCCAACGCAAACGGCCTTCAATGACGGTGGCAATCTGCTGGCCAGCACCATGGCGAACAAGATTTTCAATCGTGCCAACAATATCGGTCACTGGTACATCAACGACCGTCATATCAGCCAACGCACCCGCCTGGAGCTGACCAACACGATGCTCGCCAGTAGCTAAACCAAGGGCCGTGGCCCCACCTAAGGTAGCTGCCTGTAAAAGCTGGCGCGCCAACTCTGGTTTCGTATAGCCCTGTCGACGAGCAATGTCATAGAGTGCCGCCACATCTTCCAGCAGATCTAAACTTGGAGACGACGATAATGAATCGGTACCGACAGCCACCAGGTTACCCTCGTCAAGATAGGCAGCAACGGGTGGCTCATCTAAACCAATGACGCGATTCGAGCGGGGACATAATGCGACGGCCGTGCCTCGGGCACGTAGACGACGACGGTCATCAGCTGTCATATAAACACCGTGGGCAATATGGCAGTCGGGCCCCAAGACCCCCAGCTGATCAACGAATTCTGTTGCCGAAAACCCAACCCCGCCTCGCGCATCGCCGTGAAGGATGCCGCTTTGCCGCTGTGCCACAGTTCAGCCAAAGGCGTACCACCTTCGACGTCATCCCACCGGGCCTCGGTGTGCGCCTCGCCAAGATGAATATGCAGACGCATACCGCGCCTACGTGCCAAATCAGGCACTTCCAGGAGGGGTGCAACCTCAAGAGAGTACGGGGCATGGGGCGAGATTCCCACAGCCGGAGGCGAAGGCACTTGCGCGAGAAACGACTCAACCACCTCCAGGCCGCTGTGAGCCCACTCTTCGTTGGAATACCCCATCACCTCCCAATAGGTCACGCCATGCAGACCAGCATCATGAAGCGCGCTTGCGGCTTCAATATCTGACACGACGTCGGCAGCGCAGGTTGTGCCATAGCGCAAAAGTTCACGTGCACCTTGGGCTGCACCCGCCTGCCAGTCGAGACCGTCGGCGTCATACACCTCGTCGAAGGCAGCCATCCAGGAGGGGAAACCGTCGTACTGGCGTTGTCCAACCTCCTGCATATTTGAATACTGCAGGTGGGTGTGGGCATTGACGAGGCCGGGCATTAGTACGCCAGGTAGCTTCGTTTCGCGGAAAGCAAGGCGACGACTGTGAAGGGTAGCAATCACCCAATCACGCGAACCAACGTGTTCAATGCGATCACCTCGCACGGCAACAGCTCCACCAAGGACAGAAGGCGCCGTAATTGGGATCACCATGTCAGCTGACCACACGTGAAGGATATCGGTGCGCGCTGAAGTATTGTGGAAGGTACTCATAGGGTACGACCAATCATGTGGTTGAGGGCCAATGCGGCAACGGCACGGTCTGACTCGTCGGGCACAGGAATTACTCCAGGTTCCAGTTCCGTCGAAAGTAAATATTCAATGGCGGCGCTTTGTACACCAAAAGACAAATCCATGATTTCGATAGGGTTACCTTCGCCAGCAGTGCAGTTGATACACCCGCCCTTGTCCAGGATTGTCAAACGTTTCCCGTTGGGTAACGTCAACGTGTCAACGGCACGCATCGACGAGGGTCCCATATGCGCCCCTGCTACTACCGTCTGGTCAATGGCAATTTCTTGCGCCACACCACCGATTACAGCGCATACTGCTTCATTTGGGGCTGCCTGAAGGATCAACTCGTCAATCGTGTGGCGCACCCCTGTTGCTGAAATAATCCACGTGCAGCGCGACGCGAGGGTGGGGGCCTCGTCAACCTCAAAGCCGTCGAGGCGAGCTTGAAGGGCACGCACCGGATCAGTATCAGCGACACACACAGCGGCGCCCATGGCACGACTTAGTCGAGCAAAACCCTTACCCACGTCACCATATCCAATGACGAGGACACGTTGACGTGCCATATCAACCCCCGCCTCGTGAGGATCAATGAGATCGAGGATGGTAAACAAGCACGACTGTCCAGTGCCATAAGCATTATCAAAAAGCGTTTTCGATCGCGCATCATTGCTGGCAATCACTGGAATACGGAGAGTGCGGGCCGAGTCCATGTCACGCAAGGGGCGCAGCCCGGAGGTCGTTTCTTCTGCGGCGCCGACCATGTTGTCCAAGGCACCAGGTGCGAGGGTCGAGTCATGAGCTAAGCGAATCAGGTGAGAACCATCGTCGAGAAGCACATCGAGCTGTTGGGCGAGGAAGGCGGTGGCATACTCGGTTTCTTCCTGGCGTGTGGCAGTTGATGCACCAAATACTGGGATACCCACCCCTTTGAGGTAGGCGGCGTCTTCCCGGATCTCTTGAGCATGGCCAAAAACACTGACTGTGGCGCCTGCTTCGGCGAGGAACATGGCGAGGACGGCGGTTTTCGGCTCCAACACGAGGGACAATCCGATGCTGCGACCCTGAAGTACACCTGAAGCTTTCAGGCGCTTGGCTGCCTCGGACGTGACGGGCATGTGACGGCGTGCCCAAGTGAGATATTCAATGGCGCTATTTGGAGTACGACTGTGAGGGTCGTGAAGTTCATGTCCGTCGGGGCTGAAAATACGAATGACCTTGCGGGGGTCACCGGGGAGTAAAGCACTTGCGGTGTTGGCGGTGGATGGGTTGTGGGGGTCGCTCGCGGTGTTGGCGGTAATTGAACTACTTGCTGTATCAAAAGGTGGCTGGTCTGGATGAGCAATGGAAGAGATGGAGTTCGTGTGGGTGACTGTCGTGCTCGTGACAGGCGCGGGAATCGTCGATATTGCCGAAGAGCTTGTGGGTACATGTGTCACGAATGCTCGTGGGATACGCACAAGGACAGTGTCGACAGCTTCGACTATGGTGCCAACAAAATCAAAGACTGCGCTATAACGGGCAAAACCTCCCGTCATTGTTGCAGATGAGCTACGCAACCCCCCCACATCGTCCCGATCGACACACGGATCGGTAGTGGCCACAGGCGAAACATCCTGGTCGACACACGGATCGGCTTCCTTTGCCGTTTTGTCGCCTGCGTCGACACACGGATCGGTAGACGTTGCGTACTGCATAGCACTCACCGCAGCGCGATCCCCACTGGGCAGCCAACGATCTCTATGTGACGTCAACGGGTGCAACAACTCCGGAAACGCACCCAAGCGGCACAGCAAATGATGCAGGTGAGTGGCTGTGGCCTCGTCAATTCCGCAAATGATGAGGAAACGCTGACCGCAGATCAGCAAGTTTGTAGCCGAAGCAAAACGTCGCAGAATCACCTGCGCACGCAACGCAGGCGAGGAGAGATGGGTAGGAACGTGTCGAACCGTATCAAGAATATGCGTGCCTCCGTGGCTGTGGCACGCGGAAAACACGCGCATAACTGCCAACTGTGGACAGGAAAATCACGTGACGACACATGCTCGCACAACACACGTGTGACGGGAATAGTGACCGATTGATGGTGCGCCTGAAGGCGCCTCGGCAATGACTGGGAGACAATACGGGTATGACTTTCACTCCCGCAGAACCGACACCCCTGTCCAGCCTCCCCACCAATGTCGATATTCGCCTCGTGGCGGTTGACATGGATGGCACGCTGTTGGGAGATGACAAGAAAATCCCTGAACAACTGTGGCCGATGCTTGCTCAGCTTGCTCAGCGTGGCGTGACCTTCGCGCCATCGTCGGGCCGTCAGTGTTGGACGCTCATTGATATGTTTGAAAGAGTCGGCGAAGGACTAACCGTTATCGCCGAAAATGGTGCAATCGTCATGCGAGACGGAAAAGAAGTTTCCAGCGTCCCCATGGATCATGAAACGGTTGCCGAGGTGGTACGTCGTGTGCGTTCAGCAGTGGCCGGAGGGATTAATGCCGGATTAATGATGTGCGGGAAAGCAAGCGGCTACGTAGAACGTTTCGATCAGCCCTTTATGGACTCGGTACTGCCGTACTACCACCGCACTGCAGTGGTCGATGATCAACTTGATGTTCTTGCTCGTATCGGATCCGGTGAACTCGATGACGACATCATTAAACTCGCAGTTTTCTGTTTTGATGCAGTGCAGCCAATTGCCGAGGTGGCGCTGGAACCATTTGCTTCGACTCATCAGTACGTGGTGTCGGGCTACAACTGGGCGGACCTGCAAACGGCGGGCGTTGACAAAGGTGCGGCTGTCACAGCATTGCAGGAATATCTGGGCGTGACTCGCGAACAAACCTTGGCTTTTGGCGATTTTCACAATGATCTAGGGATGCTAGCTGCCGCCAAATGGTCCTTCGCCATGGCTAACGCGCACCCAGATGTGGTTGAGGCAGCCCGATATATTGCTCCCTCAAATAATGATGGCGGCGTCTTTACCGTCACAAGGCATCTTCTTGGCTTGTGATCTGAGCGCTGCGCGGTGTTTGGGTTGTCAGTGCTACTTGAGGTTCGTAGCTCCTGTGTTTTGCGGCGTGGCTACTATCGGGCTCTTGCACATGTTCGGGTTGGCACGGTGCGACTAGAAGATTGACGGACGCGCAGATCTGACCTATCTGTAGTGGGACATGCCTGTTTACGGCGAGGTGGACGGTGAGCTATGCGAATGACCTTAATGCCCCGCTGTGGTGATTGAACTCGGCGTTGGCCGATTTCAACACAATGCCGTGATATCCCTCAATCTCGTGACCTTCAACATTCGGTCGTCTCCACCTTCAACATTCGGTCGTCTCCTCGGATTACTCCCCATCGTCTGCTTGACCCCCGTCCTTGATCGACACAGCATGCGGACAAAAGAGTGCCGTTCAGTGTGTTGACCTTCGTGAAGCGTCAAGATCCTACCTGCCTTCTGACGCGTCGACACACAGAACGGTCGAAACGATGCCGTTCGGTGTGTTGACTTAGCAGATAATTCTGGCACGAGGTGGACGAAACAGTGATCGACACATTGAATGGACGATCGGCATCCAAATGGTGTGTTGAAAAGGAGTGTCGATCCGAATGGTGTGCTGAACGGTGGTGAACATCCAACCTCAAGCTGTGCAGTCCTAGCAGTCCTACATGAATGGTTGATTCGTGCAACAGGACTCTTCACACAACACGGGGTCGTTTGTGTGCGAACAGGACCATGATGTTGCTGGGGCACTACCACTAAGGGTCGAAGCGGACGACCATCGAAGATACACGGGTCTTCCTGGCTATCGATTTCCACAGTCAAAGAAGCCGACAAGGTATTTCCACAATGACGCACCTTTGGATTGCTGACATCGGATGCCAACGCCATCGTGGTTATAGGCAACACGTTGATGACGAGGAGGCACAATGTTTCGGGAATACCGGCACAGCAATGCTCATGAAGCGTCACGAATTACCGTGGCACTTGTCCGAGAAAACATGGTGTTTACCTCACAAGCAACATTCCGCAATGTCCGCCACCGACGGGGCTACATTCGTATCTACCGCGGATGCTACCTTTGCGCGTCGATACTGCAATCGTGTACGAATCGTTATGACATCGATAAGGTGATTGAGGTTGCGCGCATCATTGCGTTGTCACGGCTCAAACCCGCCTGCGTCCCAACCGGCGTCAGTGCAGCCGTGATGCACGGACTTCCCACCACCTCGTCAGACGGCACCGTATATCTGCGCACACAAAATCGGAGGTGCACCACCAAAGCTCATCTTCCGGAAGTGACATTCGAAGGAAAAGTCCTCGCAAAGGAAGCAATTGCAAAAGTCCACCACCGACCCCATGTTGGCCCGACAACGACTCGCATCCTCGATATTGTCTGTGATCGCTTAGATGTTGCCACGATGGTCGGATCTTTAATTCACGACCGAATCACGGCGTTCTCGCTTGCGTGCACGTCCCTGCAGTGGGTGAGCCGATTCAATAAGTGGAAGGCACAGCAATGTCACCGGGAGGCGGAAAGATCTCGTCAACACCTGTTGGCGTTGATTAGATCCCTGCCCAAGACCGCACGTGACACAAGAAAAGCTCGTTGGGTGCTTCATGGCGCCTCACCCGCGTGTGACTCTCCAGGGGAGGCTCGTCTGCTTGCATTGTTAATGGAGGCGGGATTTTCAGGAATGGAGATGCAGCACCCCATTGCTCGGACTGATGCCGACGCACCGTATTTCGTTGATATCGCGTTTCCTCGGCAACATGTTGCATTGGAGTTTGATGGACGAGCAAAATACGGTACCACCGTCGAAGATATTCATCGTGCCGAAGAGAAGGAAAATCGGCGCCAACGTGAGATAGAAGCGTTGGGTTGGACTGTGATTCGTGTGCGATGGACTGACTTTTCGCACGCTGATGCACTGTTGTCACAAGTTGAACGTCACCTGAAGGCTGCTGATCGGCAGTGGCGTCGGCGAAATCAGCGCCGCCGCAGCATGTCGTAACGCTTCGTAATACGATCAACCATTATCGACATTGTGATCAGTAGACAATAGTTATGCAGACGTTGCTTTTGATTGCGATGCATATTTTCCGTCGGTTGTTGTTATTTACGGCGTCAACGGGCGTGGCATTGCGCAAATTTCAGACCTCATGGCATTTGCACTGGAAGACGTTGTAACCGAATAGTGTTGTGTCACGGGGATAGGTTGCTGTTTGTCTGCGGATCGACACAGCAAACGGATCCTGCCGATCCAACGAAGGTGGAAATCTTTTCCGCCGAAGGCATTCCGACCCATCGATGACGCTACTGCACAGCATTTTTGTGGGTATGAGGGCGAAGGTATTCCATGCGAACCTTCTTTTCCTAGCAGCATTTTTCAGGGTTTCGCACCGTTCGCCGTGTTCACATCTGTTAAACGGGCCATATCAGTCTGACGATATCTGAGTCAACACATGCTTTGGACATTCTTCTACCGCACCATGTGTCGACCCTTTTGTGCGGGGGTGTCTCATTGCTTTTGCGACAGCAACGACACAGCAAACGGCGTGGGGAGCACCGCACCATGTGTCGACATTTCTGCGGACGGCGATTAGCGCCCGCTGATTTCCGCACCATGTGTCGACGTGGTGGGCGTGCGATGGCTGTGCGGTTGATAGACGTGGGTCTGAAAGCCGAGAGTGCGAGAGGCAAGAGGTTCATATCCAGGTGACTGAAAGGCTCAACCTTGGGATGCAGCAGGAACCGACGTACAGCACAGCGCGAGGCCGGGCCCACACAGTAGGAAGCCCGGCCTCGTCAATCAGCGAAAGAATTCGCAGCTGTGAAGGAAAATCACTCCTCCTCGGTTACTTCTTCCACCTTTTCGGCATCCATTTCGGGTACCTCAACATTAGAATCAAGGTCAGCCCAGTACTCTTCTGCCCAGGGGTCCTCAATCGGTTGGCTACGTTTCCACAACAGGTAGCCCACGCCTGCAACAGCAGTGGTCGCCGCTGTCCAACCCAGCACACGCAGGAAACGTCGTTTGCGGCGAACCGTGCGGGTGGGCGTCGTAAGAGCGCGACTTGAGGCGATACGCGCGGCGGCGGCTCGTTCAGCGAGCGGGGCGTCAGAGGTGAGCGCCGAGGCGGAGTCCTCCACTGCACGGTGAATGCGCGGAAGGTAGTCGTCAACCACATTGTGGCGCGCTGTTTCCAACTTAGGTTTAGCGCGGTCGATGGCGTCAACGGCTTTGTCAGCTGCGGTTTCTACGAGGGGGGTGGCGCGCTTAAGGGCACCTTCTAAGGCTGCCTGTGCACGAGGCGCAGCCCAATCCAGGCCTTGCTCTGCCAGATCGGTCGCCGCGACCGCAGCGCGACCTGCATGAACAGCAAGGGTGTCGCGGATATGTAGAGCCTCGGTCTTGAGTTTGTCGGGGTCGAAATTGCTGGGTTTGGCCATGGTGGGTGCCTTCCTTGTCCTAGTGCTCTGCTCACGACAGGTTGGCATGACCAGCCTGTTGACGCTCTCTCCTCTATTGTGCCTTGAACGTGCCGATGCTGCAGCACAATTGTGACATGCAACCTAAGTCCTGAGTGTTGTGTGCGAACAAACGCGCATGCAGGGACGAACTCTGCGACGATGGAGCTATGGAAACCACGATTCATACTTCCCTTGGCGATATCCGCATCGAGCTTTTCCCTGATCATGCTCCTCATACGGTCAAGAATTTTGTTGACCTCGCGCTCGGTCAGCGTGAGTGGGTTGATCCTGCGACTGGCCAGAAGACGACTCGTCCTCTTTATGATGGCGTGATTTTTCACCGTGTTATCCCAGGCTTCATGATTCAAGGTGGCGACCCTCTGGGCACTGGAACCGGCGGCCCTGGCTACGCCTTCAACGACGAGATTCACCCCGAACTCAACTTCAATGAGCCTTACTTGCTCGCTATGGCCAATGCAGGCAAGCGTATGGGGCGCGGCACGAATGGTTCGCAGTTCTTCATCACCGTTGCGCCGACACCGTGGCTGCTTGGCAATCACACGATTTTCGGCAAGGTAGTTGACGAGGCGTCGAAGCGTGTCGTTGATGCCATCGTTTCGGTACCGACGGGACGCAATGACCGTCCAGTCGAAGATGTGACAATCACATCGGTGGATGTGGTTGAGTGATCTTCAGGTCGTAGTACCGGCGATATGGGCCGGGCTTGCCGCATCGGCCGGGCTTGCCACCAGGTAGGCCCGGCCTTTGTCGTGGAGGGGTTTGGGCGTGTGGGTGGAGGGGTTTGGGCGTGTGGACTGCCTCGTCGCCGCGTCATCGGGTCAATGCTGATAGGTGCGAAGTGGCGTTGACAGTCGAAGGCGAAGAAATTGGCCTCAACAGATCAGCGCTGATAGGCGAGGGTTGGGGAACGGCTGCTGGGCGTGAAAGTGCTTGAAGTGACAAGATTGGCCTTATGAATGAGTTACCTCGGTACGGTCAGCGGTCTGATCCGCGTGCGGCTCCTCCATGCCCGCGACACCCCAATGTGCAGTCAGTGGACTATTGCAAGCGTTGTAATCGTCCCATATGCGTCGATTGTATGATTCGCACTGAGGTGCGTTCCCTTTGTGTGGAATGTGCGGGTCGGAATGTGAGGCGGCAGGTGGCCTCGGGCACGCCAGTGGTGACCTATGGCTTGATCGGCATCAGTGTTGCGTTGTTCCTTTTGTCGTGGATTTCCACCTCGACGTGGGAACTTTTAGCCTTTAACCCGATAGTTGGCTATTTCCAACCGTGGAGATTCCTCACCACCGCCTTTCTCCACAGCGGCATTATGCACCTGCTGTTTAACATGTTGGCGCTGTATTTCGTTGGACAGAGCCTTGAGGCGGTGCTTGGTCGCTGGCAGTATCTCACTGTGTATTTGCTCAGCGCAGTAGGTGGAACTTTAGCTGTGCTTGTCTGGGCACTGTTCCAGCCGTCGACTTTCCAACAGGTTACGGTAGGCGCGTCGGGAGCAGTATTTGGCCTTTTCGCTGCGATCTTCGTCGTTCAGAAGAGGTCCGGTATAGATACTCGAGCAGTCGTCGGGTTGCTTGCAGTGAACTTCTTGTACGGTCTTTTGCTACCTAATGTGTCGTGGCAAGCTCACCTCGGTGGGCTACTGACGGGCTTGTTTGCGACGTGGGTGCTGACTGCGGTTGCCGCGCCTCGTCCCCATGTGACAGCACGCAAGCAAATGTGGCAGTCAATTGGGGCTGCGTTGGCAATTGCGCTCGCGATGGTGGGTCTCGTTGCACTGACCTACCGTCTGATTCTCGAGGCGACACTGGCCTAGCGGTACCCAAGCCGAGGCGTGGTGGTGTCGTTCCGTCACGCCTCGGCTAATCGTTGGGTGTCACATGAGCATCGTCTGAGGAACCACATGGTTGGTGCTCTAGTTTTGTGACAGCGACCCGTCGAACAATGCTGCGCTCTGAAAATGTCAACAGTTCGCGTGTGGCCTTATCTCTGTGCAGTATGCTCGTCGGAGGATGCCACCGTGAATCGTTGCTTTTCGTGTTGGGGAGATTCCGCCTCGTCAATGACGGCGACTGCAAAATCCTGGGCGGAGACAAAGTTGCCCGCAGGTGTGTTCAGCGCTGTGGTGTAACTGCCTGTGCGGATGCCGGGAGCGATGATGGGCGAGGGAGCGACCATCGTCCAGTTGAGATTATTTGACGCCAGATATTCTTGGTAAACCACAGCGAATGCTTGTGCTTCAGGGCGGTACTCGTCAGGAAAATCGGGGCTGTCGAGCAGTAGGTGATCGTTTCCTACGGACAGTGCGCCCGCGCCGCCAATGACGATGATGCGCCCTGTGGGCTGACTTTCGATGAGCCTCTTATGTGCATCAATGGCTGCTTGGTAGTTGTCGCGGCTCGCCACAGAAATGATGGCGACATCTGAGGTGTTGACAATCGCGTGGACAGCTGAAGTGTCAGAGAAATCGAGTGTCTGACTTCCTTCGAGGTTTCCTGATCGCGTGTAGGTCACAACGTCGTGGTGACGTGCGGTTGCTTCGGCGACAATTTGTGTGCCAACCATGCCGGCTGCTCCGATCACTGAAATGCGCATGAGGTTTTCCTTTGGGTGCTGTTTCCTATTGACACCACAATGGTATGGATTAGATACTGATTACCTCAAGGTAAGTAATTGGAAGATATTTGTGATCTGCGACAAAGTGATCCTTCGCTGGAGGTATTAGTGAGTGCAGAAAATAGCTCACGGCGAGCCAATGTCCTTGAACAGAAGTGCCCGTCACGCACTGTGCTGCGGCATCTCACAGGCCGATGGACGCCGTTGATTGTTGCGGTTTTGGCGCAGAGGGTCCCCGTGCGTTTTAAAGAAATACAGGAGAAAGTTCAGGGGATTTCTCCAAAGGTATTGACTGAAACGTTACGGCTAATGGAGCGTGATGGATTGGTGATCCGCAAGGTTACAGCGAGTATTCCGCCGCGAGTGGACTATCAACTGACCGAGTTTGGATCAACGGTCGTTGAACCGTTAGCTATGTTGCGTCGATGGTCGGAGCAGCATGTGGACGAAGTGGAGGCTCACCGACGGCGGTATGACGAGGAACACTAGTTCAACATTGGTTAGATGCCTGCGCTCCGCTTGCAGGGGCCGCTGCCGCAGGTACTGCCATCGCTGAGGTGCATGCTAGTGGATCATTTTGTTGTTGCGATTGCTGGGAGTTTTGCCGCTGTTGTGCTGCTGGAGCTGCTACCAATACCGGGGCCTTTGCCGCCGGCGCTTCTGCGACCGATGTCGTGGGTTCATGCGTATAAGGATTCGGTTTGTCGACACTACTCACCGTCGTTCGCGCATGGTGATTCGATGTCGAGGTCGTGTTCTGTGGTAACTCGTGCCTGTTTCATGTGATGACATCACCGTCACGCCTGGTTGAGATGTTACCTCCGGTTGGGACAATACGGATCAAGCAGGGGTGTGGCAGGACTACGGGTCACGACGTCTCAAAGGGAAAATACACGCCTGTAACTTATCCACATCTGGGGAAATAGCTGTGGATTGCTTTGACGGCACTTGGAGCAAATACACCCAATTCAACAATTATCCCGGTCAACACACCGAATGGACTATCCACAACCGTTTCGTGTGTTGATCCATCAGATAGCACGTCTGTTGCCTACTTCTGTGTCGGGTCGACACACCGAATGGATGAGTGTCGACCGTTTCGTGTGTTCACCTTTGAGATACCGGCGTTGGCGAGTCTGTCCGTATTGGGTCGACACATCAAACGGAAGAACGCCGACCGTTTCATGTGTCGACCCGGGCGAGAGACGAGAGTACTGGATGGTTTTATTACCCATAGGACGAGCTAGGCGTGAAAGGCACCAAGGACGGCCAAGGAGAAATCCGTTTGGTGTGTCGACGGTAGACATGGGAAGCGAGGAGGTGGTGGTCATTGTGGATCAACATCAGTTCAACCCACTGTCGTCGTGGAGGATCCACCTTTGCTCGACGATTCAGCGCGCACTTGCTCCAGGGTCGCAGACAAGCACGCGCCCGGATCTAGGACACGCTAGGGTCAATTGACGAGGCGTGGGCAGGTTTTCGTTGAAAACATCAGTGCACGGTCGCGAAAAAGCCGCATAAGCGTCAACGGCCAACGCGTAGCACGACGGGCACTGCGGGTTCCGACGAGCAGTACGTGTTATCCCAGGAGACGCAGATTTTACTCACGTTGCCCGTTATGCCGGGCAACGCTAGCTCCGAAGAGCATCGTTTTCCCAGATAAGCGGTGCCTACTACAGCAATTGTCTGCGGCCGTGGCTCAACCGAAGGTTCAAAAAATCCTGTGAGGGCACGTGCACATTCACTCTCAGTCCCGCGGCAACCGTGCGTTTGGGGTTCCGTGAAGGTAGTGGGAACTCAGAGGCTGGTTTCTGCGTTACTCGCGCGACGAGTGCGGGAGTGCGATTTCAGTTCCGCGTGGGCGGTGTGATTGATCGAGTTAGCGCCACTTCATTGTCATTATGAAGCCGACCATCATTACGGACAAGCCGATGACCAGGTTCCACCAGTTCACGCCGGGGATTGGGTATTGACCACCAGAGATGTAATAGACGAGCAGCCAAACAAGACCGACAAGCAGCAAGGTGATAAAGGTTGGAGCCCACCAACTTGGCGACAACGGTATGCCATCAGTCCAACGAGGCAACGTTGTGTCATCGGCGACCTCATGGCCGTTCTTCTTACGCTTCTTTGACTCAGGCACGGCAGTCCTTCCGTTGATAGGTGGCTCGAAAACAACATCTAGGCGTGTACAGCGAGCAGGGGTACTGCGCCTAGCCTAGTCTGGCAGGGGAATCTATCAAAGTGGACAAAAGGGAGGTGACAAAGAATTGGGGAAAAATCATCCCACGAAACCGCATGACGATGAGGCGGCCTCCTTTGAAGATGCTGTTGCAACGGATGGAAATGACAGCGTGCTTGACAGTGACGAGGCTTGGGCCAGTGGGGCAGGTGACAGCGACGAGGCGTGCGCAACCGTGGGAGATGACAGCCACCAGGCGCACACCGCCGACCAATTAGCTACCACGATGCCGACCGGCGAGTCAGCCATTACCAAAACATCCACTGACGAGCCTATTTCAACGACATTGCCCACCGAGACCACAACTTCCGACCGGGGTGGTGGCATTAGAACAGCCACCGTCTCGGGCACGTCCAGCACAGACAACGCCTCGCCACACCGAGCCCTGAACCTGCGATCAGCACTGTCTGTTTTCCTTGTCACTGCCGCCTCCGGTTTGCTTTTTCATGCCTCAGCCACCACCGCAAGTCAAAGTGGTGCCGCAACTGACGGTGACCTCGTCAATTTGGTGAGACATCGGCAGGCGGTTGTCGCCGAACTCGAGGCTGAACGCGACGCCATCGCCAACCAGGTTGCCGAGCACAGCGATACTGACCTCGCTGCGCCACTGACGTCTGCGTCGGCAAGTAATTTCAACAGATCGGCCATTAGTGGACCGGGTGTGGTGATTACGCTGACGGATGCTCCTGCGGGTGACATACCAGAGGGTGCGACACCAAACGACCTGGTTATTCATCAACAAGACATTGAGGACGTGATGAATGCGCTGTGGGACGGCGGTGCCGAGGCAATGACCGTTCAGGGCGTGCGCGTGTCCAGCCGAACGGTGATTCGTTGTATTGGAAATGTGATTTTAGTTGATGGTGCATCGTACTCACCGCCTTACGAAATCGCAGCAATTGGCGATATTTCGGCACTTGTGACTGCTGTGGAGACGAATCCTCGTGTGGTGAACTACATGCAATATGTGGCACTCTACAAAATGGGCTGGAAGCTCGAAAAGAAAGAAGTGATGCATATGCCGGCGGCGTCAACGGATGCGACGGTCTCATACGCAAAGGTGGTGGAGTGAGTGGGCGGACATATCCGCAGACCCGCCCGGGTAAGGTCATTCGTTTACGGCACAATCGGGGTGATTGGAGAATTGCTGATCACTGCCGCCGTCATTTTGGCGCTTTTCGCGTTCTGGCAGGCCTTCTGGACGAGTTACGAGGTGGAGGCGCCTCGCGCTGCTGTCATTGCTCAATTTGAAGAGGAGCATGCCCCTGCCTCGACAGGTGAGGGTGTGATTGAAACGAGCGAGCCTCCTCCCGCACCGACAAACCTCGCAAATGCTGAAGTGTATGGATTAATCCATTTCCCGAAATGGGACTGGATGAAGACTCCGCTCGCTCAAGGCGTTGGGGCGGATGTGTTGGACATGGGGTGGGCGGGCCACTACCCGGATACTGCTCAGCCTGGTGAAATCGGGAACTTTTCGGTGGCAGGACACCGCCGTTCCTACGGCAACAATTTCCGCCGTGTAGAAGAGATGCAGGTGGGGGATGAAATAGTCGTTGACCTCCAGGATCACTACCTCGTGTACGAGGTGGACAACTGGGAAATCGTTTCGGCTACTGATCCGGAAAACTACCGTGTCATTGCTCCTGTTCCTGGGGATGTCACCCTGTCACAAACGCCGACGGAACGATGGATGACGATGACCACCTGCCATCCCGAGTGGGGCAATACAGAGCGGTACATCGTCCACCTGAAATATAAGTACTGGATGAGTAAATCTACGGGGAAGCCCGCAGTTTTACTGGAAGAACCTGAGAGCTAAGAGGAGACCACTGATGTACGGCTGGATATTCCGTCACTTACCGGGGCCGACGTGGTTCAAAGTCATCGAAGCGCTCGTGATTGTTGCAGCTATTGTCTTTGCTCTGTTTAAATGGGTTTTCCCTTGGGCGCAGGCTTATTTTGAGCTTGGCGCTTCAAGCGTGGCAGTCTGAGGTAGCCAGATGGTGCGCATACTGTGTGTTGATAACTATGACTCGTTCGTGTGGACAATTGTTGGCTATCTGCGCCATATGGGGGCAAGTGTTGATGTCGTCCGCAATGACCAGGTTGATCCTTCTTGGTACTCCGGGGCGATTTACGATGGGGTCCTCATTTCCCCAGGACCAGGTGATCCGAAGGGTGCTGGTGCCAGTTTGCAAGTGATTGCTGACTGTCGAGCACACTCCATTCCGATGCTTGGTGTGTGTTTGGGCCACCAGGCGCTTGGTGAGCTGTGTGGTGCGACTGTGGGTCATGCGCCTGAATTGATGCATGGGAAAACCTCGGTGATCACCCATGATGGGCGTGGTGTTTTCGTTGGGGTGGCGTCGCCACTGACGGTGACGCGCTACCACTCTTTGGCTATTGATCCAGCGACACTGCCCGAGGAGCTGGAGGTGAGTGCCCGCACTGAGAATGGCCTCATTATGGGCGTTCGACATCGTGAGGCGCCGCTTGAAGGTGTCCAGTTCCATCCAGAGTCGGTGATGACCCAGCAGGGTCACATGATGTTTGCTAACTGGTTGGCTGCCTGTGGGGATCACGACTCCGTGGCTCGCGCCGCTTCTTTGTCTCCTGTGGTTGCACAGCGGGCACGCTTGTAGACAGGACGGTTTGTGGCGCCGGAGATTGGCGTGCTCGGATGGGTGTGAGCCAGGGGTTGAGTCAGCCTACTGGATAGCATGCCTGTCAAGTTGGACAGGCTGGTTGTGGGGGCTTGCCTGTCAGGTTGGCTGTGGGGCGGCTTGTCTGAGCGGGGGCATTTGAGTCCGCTGCGCGGTGGGTTCGTAATGGACGAGGTGGTGTCATCTTCGTCGGGTTGCCGGTCTGTGCGGTGGTGTGTTGGCTGCATTGAGGATGCTCGTGCAATGCGGTCGACACAGCGTGCGGTAGCTGTATGTCCGTTCGGTGTGTTGATCGGTTGTGCCGTCCGAGCAAAAGGAGCAGTTGGTCATCATTGACACACGAAACGGTAGCTGTACATCCGTTTGGTGTGTTGATCTGTGCGAGGCCAAGATGTTGGCCTTCTTTTCTTTAGGTCGACACACGAAACGGAAGGCACAAATCCATTCGGTGTGTCCACGCTGAGGCTACGGCTATTTAGGGTTTTCTATAGATGAGTGCATGGTCGAAACCAAAGAGAATTGAGTAAAGAGGAGCGGGCCTAAAGGGGAAATGTGCGTGTGTTGACGCTCTGGTAGTTGGCGTGAAAGGCGTGGGCCCTACAGGCTATGACCTGTAGGGCCCAGTGTCGTCAGGCACTTACCTCATGGTGCGTTTGTATTGGCGTTGCCACTTGTACCCGGATCTGCGCCCAGCGATACCTCGAGGGTGATGCGGCTGCGTTGAGCCACCACTGCGCCTTCACGTTCAGACATGCCGACGACTGTTCCAGCGGCCGCTGTGGAGCTGTAAACCTCGGTCTTATACACCTCAAGTCCCAGCGCTTGGAGCTTCGCAGCAGCATCATCAATGGTGGAATTCAGAATCCCTGTCGGAATGGTGACCTTGCCGTCAGACAGTACTAGTGCCACTGACTCGCCTTTGCGGAGCATTTCGTTGGCAGCGGGCGTCGACGAAATCACGCGTCCTTCCGCCACATCGGCACTATTGGCCACCGTCACGTTACCCACGGTCAGGCCCGCCGCAGTCAGCGCTTGACGTGCCTGGTCCTGCGTCATGCCGCTGAGGTCAGGTACGGCCACTTGTTCGCTGCCAGACGAGACATACCCAGTGACAGTCGAACCGGTCTTCACTTTCTTCCCCGGCGATGGATTGGTTTTAGCGATCTTGCCTGCTTCAACCTCTTCGGAGGCGACTTGTTCGTCGGAAACTTCCCACACTAATCCGAGCGCCTCAACGGCCGCTTTTGCCTCTTCAGGTGTCATTCCAACAAGATCAGCGGGGATGTCGACGCTTTCTTTGCCGCTGGACAGGTAGGCCGTTACTTCAGAGCCAACAGCTAGCTCGGTGGTGGCCGGCGGGTCGGTGCGCACGACGGAGTTTTCTGCAATCGTGTCAGAAGGCTCCGATTCACCAAGTTTCCATACGAAACCAGCCGACTCGATAGCTGCCTTCGCGGCTTCCTGGGTCATGTTGGTTACGTCAGGAACAGGTTTTGTTTCAGTCTGGGTCGTATTGTTGTTGAGCAGCGCATATATCCCAAAAATTACCAGCGCAGCAACGACGAGTGCCGCCCCGATCCAACCCCATGGCACTTTTTTCCGTGTACTTTCGTTGTCGGCAGGTGGCGGCACCGATGCCATCACTTGGGTGCCGTCGGCGAGCCTCGTCATTGTCGCAGCGGGCATCGGTGGTGCGCTGATTGCTTCAGTCACCGTGGTAGCTGCCGCTCCAGCACTTGCTGCTGTCCAAACCGCAGCTGCAGGCGCATTGACTTGTGCGCCTGAGGTTAGGCGAATGAGGTCTGCTTTCATTGACGAGGCGGTGGGGTAGCGGTCCGCAGGATTCTTTGCCATCGCTTTGAGGACGATGCGGTCAAGCGGTTCGGGAACATCTGATGCGATTGACGAGGGCGTCGGCGGGATTTGTTGCACATGCTGGTAGGCAACGGCAACAGCGGAATCGCCTTTAAAGGGTGGCTGCCCGGTAAGGAGTTCGAAGAGGACCACACCGGTTGAGTACAGATCGGAGCGCGGATCGACCTGTTCGCCTCGTGCCTGTTCGGGGGAGAGGTATTGTGCAGTGCCTACAACGGCATTTGTTTGCGTCATGGTGGACTGTGAATCGGTCAACGCTCGGGCAATACCAAAGTCCATGACTTTGACCTTGCCCTGGGTGGTGAGCATGATATTGCCCGGTTTGATGTCGCGGTGCACCAGATCTTTGGAGTGGGAGTATTCCAAGGCTGAAAGCACGCCGGAGGTAATGTCGACTGCCTCGTCGATTGGCACGGGGGTTCCGTCGGACAGGAGGTCCTTTACGGTGTGTCCCTCGACGTACTCCATGACGATGTAGGGCAGCGCGAGGTTGCGTCCGTCAGCCCCGATCACCGATTCTTCGCCGGTGTCGTACACCGCAACAATATTGGGGTGGTTCAGGGATGCGGCGGATTGTGCTTCTCGCCGGAATCGTGCTTGGAAGACTGAGTCTCGGGCCAGTTCTTCGCGCAGAATCTTGATGGCAACGACTCGCGAAAGGCGCGCGTCGAAGCCGAGGTACACCTCGGCCATGCCTCCGCGTCCGATAAGCGAACGCACTTCGTAGCGACCGCCTAACTGACGGACCACAGGCTCTGCCATGTCTTGACCTCCTCGATCGTGACGGTTTCGACGCCGCTACCCAGCAGCGAAAAACCAAACCTGTTTTGGATAGTAGCGACAACAACGAGTATCAGGGTGAGGATGAATAGTGAGATTACTGTCCATTTTCCGATTTTTTGAGCTGTTGGCTCAGGTTTGGCCACGGTGGATCGGTTGTATTTTGTGGCCAAAGGGGGGTCGGTGGGCTCGCTGGGCGTGGCCCCTGTGGGGGACGCTGCCGCTCGGGTGGGAGATGCGGACGTCCGGGTGGAGGATGCTGCCGCTCGGGTGGGAGATGCGGACGTCCGGGTGGGGGACGCTGCCGCTCGGGTGGGAGATGCGGACGTCCGGGTGGAGGATGCAGCTGTCTGTGCGGGGGATGCAGCTGTCCGTGCAGCGACGCGGTCCGAGGTGGTGCGGCTGCTGGCTCCGCTTCGCCCCGAGGCACCTGGTCCCGAGGTGGTGTGGTCGCCAGGCGTGCCTTTCCCAGAAGCATTACGTTCCAAAGCGTCATGTCCTGAGATCACGCTTCGCCCTGAAGCGCCTTGTCTAAAACCCGGCGAAGCAGGTGAGGTAGCTCGGCCAGTGGAGGCCTGGGTGGTAGAGGGTAGAGTGGCACTACTCGAAACGGATGATGTCGCCGCCCTGCGATCTGCCAGTGCCTGACCTGCAGTTGGCGACTTCACCTGATCGGGCGATGTGCGCGCAGATGAACCGTCCAGCGGCCCTCTCAGGACCTTCTCCATATCAACAGGTTGGAGCATCTCGCGCGGAAGACGAGAGCGTGTCTCGTGTTTGACTGGAGGAACAACTGGCTGCGCGGCAGTACGCGCTGTCTCAACCATGCCGTCGGCAAGGGGAAGTGGATGCGGGGCGACGTCCACACCAAGTTTGGTCGCAACCTGCGCGACCTCGCGCGCTAGCGCAGTCGCAGAAGCAGGACGATCAGCAGGATTCTTTTCTAACATGCGGCGCACCAAAGCAGCCACAGCCTCGTCCACATCTGACGGCAGAGGCGGCAACGGTTCGTTGACGTGGGCAAAAGCAATATCGACCTGTGTGGAACCAGTGTAGGGCCGTTTGCCTGCAAGGGCTTCAAAGGCAATCACACCCAGCGCATACAGGTCCCCCGATGTGGTGGCTTCTTTCCCCATCGCTTGTTCCGGCGGCAAATACTGCGCCGTTCCCATCACCATTCCATCCCCAGTTAAGGTCACCTGATCGGTGGTGCGGGAAATGCCGAAGTCAGTGAGCTTCACAACCCCGTCTTTGCGGACCAAAATATTGGCAGGCTTAATGTCGCGGTGAACAACACCGGCTTTATCCGCAGCGGCTAACGCCATCGCTACCTGCATGAGTATCGGCAACAGGTGCGCTGCGCTTAGCCTGCGTCCGCCTGACAAATATGCCGTCAAGGGGCGTGACTCCACAAGCTCCATCACGATCCATCCGCGACCGTCATCCTCCCCAGAGTCCAAGACATTGGCGACATTTGGGTGGTGGATACGCATGGCGTTGGCCGCCTCGATACGTAGGCGCGACAAGGACAATTCCTGCCCCGAGAGCTCATTACGTAAGACTTTGACGGCGACGAGGTGACCTGTTTGCTGGTCACGCGCCTTCCACACTTCCCCCATGCCACCCTGGGCAATGTGGGTCAGCAGCGTATAACGCCCGCCGAGGCGTCGGCCCGCAAGTGAGGGTGGCTGTGCTGTCATTGCAACCCCGCTAGGATCAGCGCGCGAGCAATCGGGCCCGCGGCAACACTGCCGTAAGGCGCAGGGTCCGTTTCATCGCCTTCGACGACAACAGCAAAAGCAATTTGTGGGTCGTTTGCGGGCGCGAAACCGACAACCCACGCATTTGTGTAACCCGTATCGCCAACTTGAGCGGTGCCCGTTTTTGCAGCAATCGGTACCCCGTCAATAGCCATTGACTGGGCTGTGCCATACGGAGCAGAAACAACACCGTCCATCAGGCTAGTCATTACTGACGCCGTATCTTTGCTAATGATCTGCCCAAGGCTCTGAGGACGCGTTGTCGACTGTGTCTGCAAATCCGCATCAACAACCTGGTCGATGACATAAGGATGCATACCTTCGCCACCATTAGCAATCGTCTGGGCGACCTGTGCCATCTGCATGGGGGTGACGCGGACGTCGTACTGTCCAATAGACGACAGGGCCAGCTGTGACGCATCTGTGGACGCTGGGAAGGTCGATGGGGTGACGTACAGCGGGATATCTAGCGCCGTGCCGAAGCCAAACCGAGAGGCAACATCCGCCAAGTCGTCGTGGCTGAGTTGCTGAGAAGCCAAAACGAAAGTGGTGTTACACGAACGCGCGAAGGCTTCAGCCAGGGTTGGCATGCCATTGCCGCAGGCAGCGTTCGAGTCATTGGCAATTTCGGTGGTTGTGCCAGGCAGGATGGTTGACACTGGCGATTCCATCACAGTGTCAGCTGTGGCCACGCCTTTTTCCAACAGTGCAATGGTTGACAGGATTTTAAAGGTGGATCCTGGCGGGTAAAGATCACCGTTGATAGCACGGTTATACAGCGGCTTGGCTGGGTCAGCGAGCAATGCTTCATAGGAAGCGTTGGCGGCTGTTGTGTCGGATGTTGCCAGGAGATTCGGATCGTACGACGGGGATGAATACAGGGCGAGTACGGCCCCAGTTTTGACGTCCAAAGCCACCACTGCGCCTCGTCTATTGCCTAGCTGCTGGGCGGCGACCTGCTGCATCGCGGGATTCAGGGTCAGGGTGACGCCACCACCTTGGCGGGTCTTGCCTGTGAACAGGTTGACGATGCGCTGCACGATTAATGCGTCCGATTCCCCACTGAGGATTTGCGAGGCCGCCGCCTCCAAGCCCGTTGCCTGAGAGAAAGAGGATGAGAAGTAGCCGGTGACTGCCGCATAGAGACCACCTTGTGGGTAGTTCCGCTGGTAGCGTTGCGTGCCGTCAATTTTGCTTGACGAGGCGATGGCCTCCCCTGCCACGATAATTGGTCCACGGTCGGTTTCTGCGGCATGCAAAATCGTGCGGGCGTTGCGTGTGTCGGCGTTGAGGCTCGCTGCACGGAATACGTGGTTATTAGTCACAGCCAGGGCAAGTGCGCAAAACATGACGAGGACGATGATGAAAAGCCGACGAACCTGCGTATTCATTGTCCGTCTCCCGCCTGGTCGTTGGGCGCCTCGCCGTTCCACGGGACAACTGCAGCTGGTCGGCGCGCTGCATCAGAGACACGCATGAGTAAGGCAACGGTGATCCACGACGACAGCATGGAGGAACCACCTGCCGCCAGGAATGGTGCCGTCAGACCCGTCAATGGAATAAGGCCGCTGACGCCACCAAGAACCACAAAAAGTTGCAACGCCAACGAAAAACTCAACCCTGTTGCCAATAATTTGCCAAAGCCGTCGCGCACACCGATGGCGGCACGCATTCCACGTTCAATGAGGATCAGGTACAGCAGCAAAATAGCGAACAAGCCAGTGAGTCCCAGTTCCTCTGCAAGGGAGGACAAAATGAAATCAGAGTTCGCTAAAGGGACCAGCTGAGGATAGCCACGACCCCACCCGGTGCCCATAAGGCCACCGGAGGCTTGCCCAAAAAAGGACTGCACAAGCTGGTACGAGCCACCAAATTCACGTTCGTACATTTGCGGGTCTAAGGCATTGAGCCACGCGTCAAAACGCCCAGCTACGTGGGGAAATATGCGGATTGCGACCGCCACTGCAGGCACGAAAAGCGCAAAACCAATGAGCAGCCACGACACACGGTTGGTTGCCACATAGAGCATCGCCACAAAGAGACCGAAGAGCAGCAGTGAAGTGCCGAGGTCTCGTTGGAGGATCAAGATGGCCAGACCCATGAGCCAGATCACCATGATCGGGCCAAGGTCACGTAGGCGCGGCAGGCGCAAACCCAGGATCTTTCTGCCACCGATGGCCAGGTTGTCACGGTTGGCAACAAGATAACCTGCGAAGAAGATCGCGAGGGTAATTTTGACTAATTCGCCGGGCTGTAGCGACAACGGTCCCAGGCGTATCCACACGCGTGCACCAAAGGTTTCCCGACCGAGGAACGGCACCATAGGTAGCAGCAGCAAAATCACCGACAATGCCCCAAATGAATAGGTGAAACGGCGTAATTTACGGTGATCTTTCACGCCAATGAGAATGAAGGCCGCCACAGCAATAGCAAGACCGACGAATAGTAGCTGTCGCATGCCAACGGTTGGCTCCCCAAGGGCCGCGTACGACAGGTCGAGGCGGTGGATCATTGCGAGGCCAAGGCCAGTCAGTGCTACCGAGACGGGCAGGATCACCGGATCGGCGTAGGGCGCCAAAAAATGGACGCCCACCTCGGCAATAATTGCCACCACGACAAGGATGATAACGTGTTGCACCAGGTCAGCGGGAGCTTCCCCAGTGCGGTTAATTGAGGTCAGCACGTACCCGCCGACGCCTACCGCCAGTGCAGCAAACATCAGCATGATTTCTAACAGACGGCGAGGCCGCGCTGGCGCAATCGAAACGGTAGCCATTAGGGGTTACCTTCGGTTGGCGTCTCTTGTGTTGCGGAAGCATCCCCGGTGGTGTGCGTAGTCGTTGTGGTCCCGGAGTTGGCAGACGATATTTGCGTATTGGCCTGTGCTGCTTGTCGTTGGGCAATGCCCAGTTCAAGCTGCGCCACATAGGCGTCGATCAATTCCCGAGATGATCGTATAACCGGTTCTGTGAGACGCTGTTGATCCACAGGTTCAAGGTCAGCAAGGTTCACGTTGGTAATTTCGACGGCCCGTGACAATTCCCAAGGGCCGATGGATTGGGGAATACCCTGGTGGATCACTACTTTGCCGTCAACACCCAAGGCGTAGTACTGCGTTTGACTCCATGTCCACCCAATCCATGAGCCGGCAATAATCACCGCAGCTAACAGAAAGGTGGCCACCGGCGCCCACCATGAGCCGCGTCGCTGACGTGGTGTTTCATCGTCAGTGTCTGGTGGTGATGCATCAGGCTGAGGTGTGGGCGCACTTAGGGCCGCTGCTCGCGCTGCAGCGCCGCCACCGCCTCGTGTTGGAATTTGGCGATTCGAGGCGGCAGCACCCACAACCTGCGCGGGTGCGGGTGGCACGGTGCCTGAGGGAACGACATCAGCAACAACGCAGGTGATATTGTCAGGGCCGCCAGCAAGTAGAGCCAGACGAATGAGTTCCTCGGCGCACTGTCCAGGGTCAGCGATACTGCCAAGTACCTCGCCAATGGTGTCGGTTGAAACGACACCGGATAAGCCATCAGAACATAAGAGCCACCGATCACCGACAACGGCTTCCCGAATGGTTTCATCTGGAGTAGTGTCGGCCTGCAGATCACCAAGGATCCGCATGACGACATTTCGTTTGGGGTGGTGTTCAGCTTCTTCGGCACTGATCTGACCAGTGTCAACAAGGTACTGAACGAAGGAATGATCAGTGGTGACCTGGGTGAGGGTTCCCCCACGCAATACGTAGGCGCGTGAGTCACCAATGTGAACCATGGCCAATTTGTTGCCCGAACGCAAAATCGCAATGCAGGTCGTGCCAAGTCCAACAAGGTCAGGGTCATGCGAAGAACGTTCAGTGAGTTCTTCGTGGGCGTCCATCAACGCTTTGCGCAGCAGCGGAAGTAGACTTTCCGCCGGGTGAGTGTCGGTGTCGAGTGGCACAAAATGTGCCACAGCAACCGAGGAGGCGATATCGCCGCCCGCGGGACCACCCATCCCGTCAGCGAGGAGCAAAAGATTTGAACCGGCATAGCCCGAATCTTGATTATTGACGCGAACGAGACCCACATCAGAGCGGGCGGCACTGTGGAACTCGACGACAGCCATAGTTAGCGCACCAACTCTAATGTCGTTTGGCCGATGCGAATAATGTCGCCAGCTTTGACATAGCGAGGTGCGGTGAGCCTCTCGTCATCGACGGTGGTGCCGTTACGTGATCCCATATCTTCGATCCACCAATTGCCGTCCTGGTCGGGCAGGAGTCGGGCGTGTTGGGCCGAGGCGTACTCATCTTCCAAGACAAGGGTGCTGGCAGGGGATCGCCCAATGACAACCGGTGTTGCCCCCAGTGGAAGGAGGGTACCAACCAGAGGGCCGCCAGTAACGAGCAGGCTGGTGACCGAGGCGTCGGTTCCTTGTTTGCGTGCTTCCCGGCGTTCTTTAATGGATTTTTTACGTCGGCTATCAGCGTCTTTACGTCCCTTGCCGCGTGGAGTAACGACGGTGCCGAAGATGTCGCGACGCAGTGTATGTACGGCCCACAGAACAAGGAGCCATATGAGGGCCAGGTAGCCCAAACGCAGTACGGTAAATGTCAGGTCTGAAGTCATACGTAGTCTCCAGAGCTGTCAGTCCAGAAAAGGATCGGGGTGCGGCCAATGACGATTTCATTTCCGTTAAGCAGGGTGGCTGCCTCGATTTTGTGTCCTTCGACGAAAGTGCCATTCGTTGAGCCGAGGTCGGTGGCAATGACGCCGGTGGGGGTGATACGTAATTCGAGGTGACGGCGCGATACCCCGGTGTCGTCCACCATGATGTCGGCTTCTGAGCTGCGCCCAAGAACTGTGACCGCCTCTGTGAGTAGCCAGCGTTGATCGCCAATCTCAATAATGGGATGCTGCGGCGATGCAGCGACATTGGCTGCGGGGGCGACGCTACCGCGCACACTGGACGCTTCAACGCGCAGGCGACCGGTGGCCTCAGCCTCATCGGCTGCGAATTCAACGGCCACGGGACCAAGGAGCGCATAGCCGCTGGCAGCTGCATGTTCACTTGCCTGGTTGCCGAACTCTTCAGCGAGCGCATCTGCTGATGGGCCAAGGTTTGCTAGGTCGGTGGGGGAAAGGTGGACGACGAAGCGGTTGGGGGCAACAACGCGGTCGGTGGACACTTCGTGGACGTTATTGTCTTGGGCGCGGCGAATTGCGGTGGTGACGTCAACAGCTTTAATGCCGGATTTGAAGACGCGAGAGAAGGCGCCATTTAGGCCGCGTTCAACCGCGTGTTCAAAGCGGTCGAAGATGCTCATGGCGCCTCCTTATGTCGGTGTCGCCTCGGCGGCGACTGGTAATACGGTATCTATGTCATTCTAAACCGGGTCGATGAATTGAGGTGCGATTCTTCACTGTGGGAGGGGGCACCACATGCATGAACATACAATTTAGGTATTTGTAGTGACTTTTGACCTGTATGTGTTATCATTGTGCTACGCTTCGAAAACGAGGCGAGGGTGAGACTTCCAAATATGCAGGTTAACAGCCAGTGCTTGTAGGTTTGGGAGACAAGAAATGGCATCGTTGACATTTCTTCTCATACCAACAATCATTGCCGGGTAGAACGCATAGATGCGCTTCTGCCCACCCATGAGAGGACGAATTGCAGTGACTCCTACACGCAAAACCGTAGCTGCCGCTGTGGCGGTAACAATGTCTCTTGGCCTGGCAGCCTGCTCTACGGCTTCCAGCACCGATTCCGCTGATCACTCTGCAGAGATGTACACCTGGGTGTCGACTGCAAATGACCGCGCTCAATGGCAGTCATTCGTTGACGCTGCGAAGGAAGCCGACCCGAACTTCAATCTCACCTTCGACGGCCCGTCATTCAATGACTACTGGACCAAAGTCAAGACCCGCATGACCGACAAGGATGCCCCTTGCATCCTCACCACTCAGGCCGCACGCGCCCAAGAACTCCAGGGCATTCTCACCCCCCTCGATGACCTCATTAAGAACGCTGGCCTTGACGTATCCATCTACAACGAAGCCATGATGGCTGGTATGACCGTCGACGGACAGATCCTTGCCCTGCCCTATGATGCAGAACCCGACGTCCTCTTCTACAACAAGGCGCTCTTCACCGCAGCGGGCCTCGAACTGCCCGGCACCGACTACACCACCGACCAGTTCCTCTCAGATGCCAAGGCACTGACCACTGACGGAAAATACGGCGTCGCACTCAAGCCAGGCCTCATGGATAACGCCCCCGGTACCCTCGCCTACGCCTTCGGCGGCGAAGTAACGACCGACGGTGAACTCTCCATCACCTCAGATGCCTTCGTTGAAGGCGTTCAATTCGCTTTCGACCTTGCCCACAGCCACGGTGTCGCCCTTGCCCCATCAGCAGCTGACGGCGATGACGTCGCTCAGGGCGCCTTCACCTCGGGCACTGCCGCAATGATCTTCGACGGCCCGTGGATGTACGGCTCCTTCGCCGAATTGCTGGGTGACGACCTTGGTGTCGCTGTTATCCCCAGCCCCGAAGGCAAGACCACAGCGGTAATCCAAGGCTCCGGCTTCGGCATCGCCCAGTCCTGCGAAAACAAAGAAGCTGCCTTCGCTAACCTCATGAAGCTGGTCACTCCCGAGGTCATCGGCGCAGTCGCCGCCAAGCAAGGCACTGTTCCCTCCGTCGCCAGCCAGATCGACCGCTGGGCCGAAAACAAGGCCGCCGACAATGTTGCCGCCATCGAAACCCTCCTGGAAAATGGCAAGCCACTGGTCACCAACTCCGTGTGGAACCAAGTGTCCACCTCATTTGTGCAGTACAGCCCTGAAGGCTACCGCGGCACCCAGACCGCTGCGGATATGCTCAAGACAATTTCTGACTCTGCACAGTGACCACCTGAGAATGTAAAGGTTCTATCGTGAGTACCACAACCGCCTCAACGACGGTGAAACTCGCTGAGAACCCCAAGCGTGTCCGCGGAGCCAAGCGCTCCGCGGACACGCCGCGCGGTGATGGGGCGAAAGCTGCCCTTTACCTCGCGCCGGGGATGATCGGCTTCCTACTTTTCATCGTGATCCCCCTCCTCGCCTCGCTTGTAATCAGCCTTTTCACCTGGTCATTACATGGCGGTGCTGAATTCGTTGGACTGGACAACTACAAGAGGATGCTTAGTGGCGCTGACCCAGCATTCTGGACAGTCATGCGAAATACAGTGGTTTTCGCGATTGCCTACACGATTCTCAACCTCATCATCGCTATTGCCATCTCCTACTGGCTGCAATCAGTCCCCGAGTGGCTTTCACGCCTCATGCGTGTCATCTTCTTCATCCCAGTAGTGACCCCGATGGCAGGAAATGCTCTGATTTGGCGCCTGCTTCTGAACGACCAAGGCGTGGTGAACTCAGCCCTTGAAAAGCTGGGATTCGACATGGTGCCGTGGCTCAACGACCCAACACTGGCAATGGGATCACTTCTGGTGATGTCGCTATGGCAGGGCCTGGGTTACAACATCGTCGTGCTGACGGCAGGTCTGAACGGCCTCAACACCTCCGTCCTAGAGGCAGCAAAAATTGACGGCACCAACGCATGGAACCGTTTCTTCCTTGTTGTTTTCCCAATGATTTCGCCGACCGTCTTCTTCTGCACTGTCATGACTGTTATCGGCGCCTTCAAAGTCTTCGCACAACCCTATTTCCTCACCATGGGTGGCCCAGGTGAATCCACGAATACCATCGTGCTGTACCTGTACCGCAACGGTTTCGCATTCGACAAACTTGGCTACGCCTCGTCACTGGCATGGGTGCTTTTCGTTGTCGTCATGCTGCTGACCGCCCTGCAATTTAGCCAACAGAAGAGGTGGGTGAACTACGATGCCTAATATTTCGCGCCATACTAAGGAACGCCTCGCGAAGATCATTTCTTCTGTGGCACTGACCTTTTTGGCGATCTGCTTCCTCTTCCCCTTCTTCTGGATGATCGTCACCTCCCTGAAGCCCACCGCCGAAGTCTTCTCTTCGGGCACGTCACTAATGGGTTCTGAGCTTCGGTGGGAAAACTACCCGTCAGCGATGACCTCCATCCCCTTTGGGCGGGTCATCCTTAACTCCATCATCGTTGCCTCCTTAGGGTCACTCCTCGTGATGACAGTGTCGGTCCTGTCCGCATACGCATTTGCGCGCCTGCGTTTCCGTTTCCGTGACCACCTGTTCTTGCTGTTCCTTGGCACACTGGTACTGCCACAGGAAGTTCTCGTCATCCCTTTGTACATCGGCATGCAAAAGATGGGGTTGGTGAACTCCTATTTCGCACTGATCGTTCCCTTCGCATTCGGAGCATTTGGAGCCTTCCTTATCCGCCAATTCTTGATGTCACTGCCAGGAGAATTTGAAGAAGCAGCACGTATTGACGGGTGCGGTGACCTGCGCATCCTTTTCCATGTGCTGCTGCCGCTGCTGAAAGCCCCCATCGTCGTTGTCGGTGTATTCGCCTTTATTGAATATTGGTCAACCTTCCTGTGGCCACTCATCGTTGTCAACGATTCTGATTTGGCGACCATCCCGTTGGGTCTGCAAATGTTCTCAGGTGAACGGGGAACTGACTGGGGCCCGATGATGGCTGCCGTTACCATGGCGACTTTGCCATCGATCTTTATCGTGGTCCTGCTTCAGCGACAGCTGGAAAAGGGTGTCGCGCTGGGCGCATTCGGAGGTCGTTAACGTGGAGTTTTCAGCACGCACATGGGATGATCTCCGACGTCCCACACCACAGTGGTACAAGGATGCGCCCCTGGGCATCTTCATCCACTGGGGCCCCTACTCGGTTCCCGCTTGGGCAGAACCGCATGGTGAACTGGGTACTGAGGCCGATTGGAAAACCTGGTTCACCCACAACGCTTATGCCGAGTGGTACTGGAATACCATCCGTATCGAGGACTCTCCAGCGCAACAGCGTCACCGCGACCTTTATGGCAACCTGCCTTACGAGGCCTTCCTTGACATGTGGGATCCGCACCTCTTTGACCCGGCGCAGTGGGCTTCGCTCTTTGCCCGTGCTGGCGCCGACTACGTGGTGCCCACGACGAAACATCATGACGGTGTGACACTGTGGGATGCCCCTGAAACGGGTAATCGCAATACTGTTCGGCGAGGTCCTCGAAGGGATCTTGTTGGTGACATTGCCGAGGCGACCCGCGCTGCAGGAATGCACTTTGGGGTGTACTACTCGGGTGGCCTCGACTGGCATTACCGTCCCTTTAGGCCGATCATCGCTGATGAAGATTGCAATGACTTGTGTCGGCCTAAGGATGCCGATTACGCCCGATACTGCTATCTGCATGCAGTTGATCTGGTGGATCGTTATCAGCCGGACGTGTTCTGGAACGACATTAACTGGCCAGATGAAGGCAAGCACTTTGGAGAATACGGCCTTGGCCGTTTCTTCGAGTATTTCTACGCTCACTGCCCTGATGGCGTCACTAATGACCGCTATGGCGGTGTGTACTCCGATTTTCTGACATCCGAGTATCAGCACATGTTGGCCTCTGAAGGGGCCGCCGTGTGGGAGAACTGTCGTGGCATTGGCCTATCGTTTGGATACAACCGGGCTGAAACGTCCGAGCAGTACCTGTCGGGTTATGACGCTATTAAACACCTGGTGGATGTTGTTGCACGAGGCGGGCGTTTGCTTCTTGATGTCGGTCCTAAAGCTGATGGTACTTTGCCTGTTGAGCAGATCGAGTGTCTTGAGACGATGGGGCAGTGGATGGTCGACGGTAAGGCTGAACTTGTTGGTGTCGACGTTCTTCACCCGCTTCGAAGTGATGGGTGGGCACGTGCCCTTGGGCACGATGAGCATGCCGCATTGATTGTCGAGGCCGGGCAACGTGTACGCATTGGTGACCTCCCTGCAGGTTTCGATTGGGCGGATGCGCGGGCGACATGTGCAGATGCAGCGGTGGCATTTGACGAGGCTAGCGGTGAATTGACCGTGACTTCTGGCGAAGGTTTGCCTCTGATTGTTCGTGCGAGACGCCGCTAGGACGCAGAGTGAGTTCGGGCCGTAACCGTTTGGTTACGGCCCGAACTGTATCTCCGGGGTTAAAGGACAAAACATGTTGGTTTTGTCCTTTAACCCTATCTCCGGGTGTTGTTGGCGCGCGTGGTGTTGGGCTGGATGCAGGTAGTGCCGTTGTCTTGTGTCTTTTTGTGGGGTGTGCGGGGTAGCTCTACGGGTCGACACACGGAATGGACGTGTTGCGTCCGTTTGGTGTGTTGATGGTGCTGTGGAGGGGTGTTGGAGGGTGTTTTGTGCGTGGTCGACACACGGAACGGAAGTGCCGCTACCGTACCGTGTGTTGATCGGGCGGAGGCTGGTTGTCGGTCCACAATTGGCGAGGCGGAGCTTGGCATGGTGGCTTTCGTTCCTCATGCAATTGCCACGTGTGCATAAAAACTGTGGCGAATCTGTTTTGTGACCGTGAGCGTCGGTCACAAAACAGATTCGCCACAGAAATGGTTGTCATGGAGTCGGTCAAGGACGAATGACGCTTGCTTCACCCGACCAAGCAGCAACGAGACCACACGACCGATTGGCGGCTATTCCACTGGGTACAGGTATGCCAATGGTTTCACCGCATGTTGCTGGCGCATCGCGCACTATTGCGTTAGTGTGCCGCGGGAACAATGAGGTCGCGGACTAGGGCGTCAAGTTTGGCATCGGCGTCAAGGAACTGTCGAAGCGTATTACGCGTTGGCCCAAATGAAGCAAATTCCTCGACTGACAAACCGTCGATGTCGTAGGCGCGACGGAAATCAGGGATGCGAGACAGTTCGTGGAGGTAGTGCTCGGACACTGGGACGCTCATACGTTCTTCGACGGTGTAGTCAGACGCGTTGATGATTTCCTGCCAGGCGAAGGGCGGCGAGACAACTACATCGCCACCTTGGAACTCAGCCCAGTGGTTGACGTTACGGAATGCTGCGCACAGGACCCGGGAACGGTATCCACGTTCGCTAAAGATTGTGTACGCATGTTTAAATGCGGCGATGCCACCCCATTCGAGTGCTGAGGCGTCGATAAAGATACGGTCGCGAGCCACCACTGATTTGAACCAATCATCGAGGCGTCCCACCATAATCGTGACGACACACCCCATGTGGTCGATGGGGAGTCCGGCAGCTTCGCGGCGGTTAAGTCCCCGCTCAATGGCCTCAGCTGCCTGGACAGCTTGTGCGACGGTGAAGGAAACCGTGACATTGATAGAAACACCACGCCATACCGCTTCCTCAATGGCTTCTAAGCCAACAGCGGTTGCAGGGATCTTGACCACGATGTTACGGGCGAGGTTGTGGAACTCTTCGGCTTGGTCGGCGAGTTTCTTGGCATCACGGTGGTAGCGCGGGTCGGTTTGAACAGAGAGGCGACCGTTACGCCCCTGATGTTGGTCGAAGATATCCTCCAGGAGTGCTGCCGCTTCAACCGACATATCTTTCACTGCCTGCCATCCGATTTCCGATTCGCCCCACGTAGGGTGATCTGCGGCGATTTGTCGGATGCGAGGTTCCCAGATATCACGGTGTTTTGAAATGGTGGTGTAGGCGATGACAGGGTTGCACGTCGCCCCCACGCCGCCAAAAGAGATGGATTGACGAAGTTCCTCAAGGTCTGACGAGTCATTCCACAGCACCGTTGGAAATTGTTGGGATGCTGTCAGTAGCGGTCCTGGCGTGGGTGTGATCGTCGACATGGTGACTCCTGAAAGGTCTCGAAGACATGCCACCATTGGCAGGTCTTTTGTTCAGATGACACCAACCTAATAGTTTGTATGGAACATGTCAACTAATTGTATGAACAAATTGAGATTGGTGGTGTTATCCGTAGTGCCTCCAGGGTTGTTGGTCGCGTAGAGGCTTGTCGAGGCGCTGGTGCGGGATCTGGTTGGTGGAGGTAAGTAGGCGGTAGGGGTAAGCACATTGGCGATGGTGCGTGCGCGGGGAGAGTGTCCGGGATCGTCGAGGAGGTGTGGGGCCAGTGACGCGATGGTGCGTGCGCGGGGAGAGTGTGCTTGTTGGCGGTGGTGTGGACACGGAGAAAGGATGCGCGTGCCCGCAGCCTGGTGGTAGACAGCTAGTGGCGCAAAAAATGCGGCTCGCGGATGTTACTGCTCGTACTTGGGTGGCAAAATAGCGGGTTTGTCTTTCGATGCGGTGCAGTGCGCTAATTCCGCGCAGAAACTGCCTGCTCAGCGTCCACTAATCAGCGGTGAGGGTGAAGTGGAAGGAATACAGTTCTGCGTCATAGATGTGATCGCCGTATTCGATCACAGCACCTTGGGCATCGTAAGCAGTGCGCTGCATCGTTAACAGCGCAGCACCGACATCGATACCCATGAGTGCAGCTGCTTGGGCATCAGCCGTTTTTGCGCCAACCGTTTGTTGTGCCGAGGCAGGAATGACATTGTGTTCCCGGAAGCAGGCGTATAAACCGGTGTGTGTGAGCTGGGTCAACGATGGCGCGATATCAGCTGGCAGGTAGTTGTGCATGATGGCGAGGGTGCGATCGTCAAGGGAGCGTTTGCGCTCGATATAGACAATCTCCGTACCAACTTCACGATTGAGGAACGAGGCCTCGACCTCATTTGCCAAACGTACCTCGTAGGCAAGAACCGCTGTGCGGGGCTCGAACCCTGCTTTTTGAAGATCTTCGTTCAGTGAGGTGAGCGCAAGAGGGCGTCGCACATGTGATGGCGTCACGCGCGTGCCAATTCCGCGACGTCTGGTCAACAATCCTCGTGATACCAGGTCTTGCAGTGCGCGTCGCGTCGTCGGGCGCGAAACGTGTAGGCGTTGCGCCATTGATACTTCATCTTCGATGAGGCGCCCCGCAGTGATCTTGCCTGCGACGATGAGCTCTTCAAGCGGCTGTGAGATCTGGTGGTACAGCGGAACGGGCGATGTGCGATCAAGGACGATTGGTGGAATAAAAGGATCGTCAAGCGTTGAGGGTGTATCCGCCATTGGTTACTCCGGTGTGCAACAGGGATTATGACATAACTAGCATACCTGACCGGCGCGAATGTTGTTTTGTTAATACAAAACTTGACTGTAGGTCGTGGGTGGGGGAGACTTAATGTACTTTCCATTTCCCGACGACGTGGAAGGAATGACGAGTGTCTACCGCCCCCTGCGACTTCGATCTGCTTGCGATCGGGCGAAGCGGTGTTGATATCTATCCGCTTCAAACAGGCGTCGGTCTTGAAGACGTCGTGAGTTTCGGAAAGTTCCTTGGTGGTTCTCCTGCCAATGTTGCTGTGGCCGCCGCGCGGCACGGCACCCGCACAGCATTGCTCACAGGCGTTGGATGTGACCCATTTGGACGTTTCGTGCGCAAAGAGATGCGTCGCCTCGGCGTGGATGACCGCTACGTCATCGCCCACGAACATTTCAATACGCCCGTCACATTCTGTGAAATCTTCCCCCCCGACAACTTCCCCTTGTATTTCTATCGGGAACCTTCCGCGCCGGACCTGCAGCTGAGCGGTGACCACATTCCTTTCGATATGGTGCGTACCGTACCGATCCTGTGGCTGTCGGTCACTGGGCTATCAGAGGAACCATCGCGCGGCGCACACCACCAAGTCCTCTCGACTCGTGCGCGTGAGCACACGACAATCCTTGACCTTGATTACCGCTCACGTTTTTGGGGCGAGGAGGCGGACGCTGCACGCGAGATCGACACCGTTCTCCCGCAGGTCAATATCGTCATTGGCAATATCAAAGAGTGTGAAGTTGCGGTTGGTCGACGCGACGCAATAGGTGCAGCCGACGCGCTCCTTGAGCGCGGTGTTGATATTGCCATTGTCAAACAGGGTCCTTCGGGCGCTTTGCTGCGCAGTCGTGACCTGACCGCAACAATCCCAGCCATCCCTGTCGACGTCTACAACGGCCTTGGCGCAGGTGATGCCTTCGGCGGCGCAATCTGCCACGCCCTACTTCAAGGGTGGGAGCTGCCACGCTGCCTCCACTTTGCGGCCGCCGCAGGTGCCATAGTTGCGTCCCGCCTCGAATGTTCAACCGCAATGCCTACAGAAGACGAAGTTAACGCATTGATCGCGACGTATGACGCGATCACCCCGCATGTCACTACCCGGAAGGCCCTATGAGCATGACACAAGATCGTTATATTCGCCGCGCTGGCTCCACATCACATGGGCCGTACGCGGTTGACCTCACCCCTGAGGATGCTCAGTGGCAATGGTCCTCGCTGCGCGTCGTAGAAATCGCCCCGGGTAGCAGCGTTGAAATCGCAGGCAGTGAAACGGAATATCTGGTGTTGCCGCTTTCTGGTGGATGCGTCGTTGACGTAGATGGTGAGCATTTCGTTATTACAGGCCGTGATAGCGTATTTACTGACATTACGGACTACGCGTATATTCCCCGCAACGTTGATGTGGTCCTCGGCAGTGAGGCGGGTGCGCGCATCGCCTTGCCTGGCTCGAAGGCAACCCACGACCTGCCGATCCGCTACTGCCCACGCGGCGAGGTAGTGACGACTTTACGAGGCGCAGGCCCGGCCTCGCGACAAGTCAACAATTACGCTTTGGGTAATGACGTGGAAACATCGCACCTCTTGGCCTGCGAGGTACTTACCCCCGGAGGTAATTGGTCATCGTACCCACCGCATAAGCACGACGAACACACAGATGTTGAACGCATCCTTGAAGAGATTTACTACTACGAAATTCGCTCAGGCGCAGATGGCGCTGAAGGCTTTGCGATCCAACGCATTTACCCGTCGCCAGGCCACGATATTGATGTGTGTACGGAAGTTCGCCACGGTGACATGGTGATTATGCCCTACGGGTATCACGGTCCATCTATCGCTGCTCCGGGATACGACCTGTATTACCTCAATGTCATGGCAGGGCCGGCCGAGGATTCAACATGGCTGATGACCGACGACCCTCATCACACATGGGTTCGTACTACGTGGGATGACCAGGTGGTTGATCCTCGGTTGCCGATGACGCCGATGAATCCTGCCCGGTGACCCACGGACACGATCCATTGACTAACGTGTGTCACCACTCACCACCAGTGCTACCACTGACCGACCCACCTACACCGCACCCCCCAAGGCGCATACCGCCCACTCGCCAAGCTGCGCCACTAAGTGACGACCCTACTCATTCCCTCACTCGCCACCGCCTCGTCGCGCTGCGCCCGCAGGCACACTAGATTTTCGAACAACGCCGCAAGGAGAAACCCATGACATATGCCCAACAAGAAACTGTGCGCCTCACCGTGGCACAGGCGACGATCCGATTCCTCGTCAACCAGTACTCCGAGCGTGACGGGGTGGAGCATCGTCTCATTGCTGGAGCGCTGGGTATTTTTGGCCACGGCAATGTTGCGGGCATCGGCCAAGCGCTTTTGCAAAACGAAGTGGACTCGGCGCCCGATGGTGGCGAAATGCCGTACATCATGCCACGTAATGAACAAGGTGCTGTTCATGCGGCAGCAGCATTCGCTAAGACTACGAACCGAATGCAAACCCTGATGTGCACCGCCTCGATCGGGCCAGGTTCTCTCAATATGGTGACGGGTGCCGCCTTGGCGACAACAAACCGACTTCCTGTCCTCTTGTTCCCATCAGACCAATTTGCTACACGTTTTCCTGACCCGGTACTTCAGCAGGTTGAAAATGCCCAAACGTTAGACACTACCTGCAATGATGCCTTCCGTCCGGTGGCGGCCTTCTTTGATCGCATTAACCGTCCAGAGCAGCTGCTCCCTTCGCTGATGCAGGCGATGCGTACCCTCACCGATCCGGCAGACACTGGCGCGGTGGTACTCGCTATGCCGCAGGATGTGCAAGCCGAAGCCTACGATTTCCCTGTTGAAATGTTTAACAAACGTGTGTGGCATGTACGCCGCACGCCGGTAGACTACGCTTCGCTGGAGCGTGCGGTGAAGAAAATTGCCGCAGCTCAGCGGCCACTCGTTATTGCAGGTGGTGGTGTCATTTACTCTGAAGCCAGTGAAGAATTGCGTGCATTTGCCTCAGCAACAGGGATACCTGTCGCTGATACGCAGGCGGGTAAGGGCGCCATTAACTTCGATCATCCGTGTGCAGTCGGTGGCGTCGGTTCAACGGGGGCGGCCAGCGCGAATGTGCTCGCGGACCAGGCGGACCTTGTGATCGGCGTTGGCACCCGGTATTCAGACTTCACTACGGCGTCACATACGCAGTTTAAGAATCCCGATGTTGCCTTCATCAATATCAACGTGAAGGCCTTTGATGCAGTCAAGCACGGGGGTGAGATGTTGGTGGCGGACGCCCGCGAAACGCTTCGTGCGCTTACCGAGGCGTTGGCACAGTATCGGGTCAGCCAGGCGTATTCGGATGAAATTGAGCAGGTGAAGGCTGCGTGGGATGCGGTGGTTGATGAGCTTACCCATTGCGATCATGGCCCGCTTCCTTCTCAGGTGGAGGTCTTTGGTGCGCTCAATGAACTCATGGGTGAGGACGATATTGTCATTAATGCTGCTGGTTCAATGCCGGGGGATCTTCAGGCACTGTGGCGTGCGCGCACCCCTGTGCAATACCACGTCGAATACGCCTTCTCTTGCATGGGCTACGAGATACCCGCAGCAATTGGCGTGAAGTTGGCGCGGCCACAGTCACAGGTGGTCTCTATCGTTGGTGACGGCACGTATCAGATGCTTCCCATGGAGTTGGCAACGGTGGCTCAAGAGGGAATTAAGGCGATCTTTGTCCTGTTGCAAAACCATGGTTTCGCTTCCATTGGGGCACTGTCTGAGTCACGTGGTTCGCAGCGTTTTGGGACGCGTTACCGTGTTGGCGGCGTAGGCGCGTCGCATACCAGTGAGGGTATTCGACTTGATGTGGATATTGCTGCCAATGCTCGGTCTTGGGGTATTGACGTCATTGAGGTACATACCATTGCTGAGTTTAAGGCGGCTTACAGGCAGGCTGAGGCGTCGCCTCGGGCCACGATGATTCATATTGAGACAGATCTGTGCGGGCCAAATCCACCGTCGTCGTCATGGTGGGATGTACCGGTCAGTGAGGTGTCCCGTTTGGAGAGTACCCAGCGTGCCTACCAGGAGCATGTGGTTAATCGGGCGCCGCAGCGCCATTACTTGCGCTGATTGTGATGTGGGTGTGGTCCGGTCTGAGCGCAACCGGACCACACCTATGTAATGACAAATAGGATTCTGTATATTACTATTAAGTGAGGCGTGTTGCTGTTGTGGCACGAAATCTCCAAGAATCAAAGGTGACAAGGCGGTCATAAAGATGAGAACAATTGAACATTGGGTAAATGGTGCCTACTACGCTGGCCAACCCGTTGGCCATTTCGCGGTAGAAAACCCCGGGACCGGCCAAATCGAAGCGCAGCTTCTTCAAGCCTCCAATGAGGACCTTGACCATGTGGTGGCCGTCGCCCGCGAAGCCCAAAAAGCCTGGGCACGCACACCGTTGTCCAAGCGTGTGGCAGTGATGTTCCGCATGCGTCAGCTTGTCTTGGATCACCAAGACGAAATGGCCAAAATGATTGTCGCTGAACACGGCAAGAATTATTCCGATGCTATCGGCGAAATCCAACGCGGCCGCGAAACGCTTGATTTCGCCACCGCCATCAATATTGCCCTCAAAGGGGAACATTCATTCGACATTGCCAGTGGCGTTGACATCCACACAATGCGCCAACCTGTCGGTGTTGTTGCAGGTATCTGCCCCTTCAACTTCCCAGCCATGGTGCCCATGTGGATGCACCCTGTCGCAATCGCCACCGGCAACGCCTTTATTTTAAAACCCGCCTCCACCACCCCGTCCGCAGCCCTCCTCACAGCCGAGCTCTACAAAGAAGCAGGGCTACCGGACGGTATCTTCAACGTCCTATCAGGCAACCGCGATATGGTCACCGCCATCCTTCAACATCCGGGTATTGACGCCATCTCCTTCGTTGGCTCAACCCCCGTGGCCCACATCGTGCAAGACACCGGTGTGGCACACGGCAAACGTGTCCAAGCCCTTGGCGGAGCCAATAACCACGCCATCGTCATGCCTGATTGCGACCTGGATTTTGCGGCTCAACACATTAGCGCAGCAGCATTCGGTGCCGCTGGAGAACGCTGCATGGCTCTGCCTGTGGTTGTTGCCGTCGGAGGCTGCGGTCCTGAACTCGCACAACGCATCAAAGCCCACGCCGAAAAGATTCACGTTGGTTATGGCATGGATGAAGGCGTCGAAATGGGACCCGTCATTGACGCTGCCGCAAAGAAACGCATCACCGGACTGATCGACGATGCTGAACAGCGCGGCTGCGATATTGTCCTGGACGGACGTCACTTGGTGGTACCCGGCTACGAAAATGGCCACTACCTGGGCCCCACTATCCTCGATGGGGTACCCACGGATGCCCCCGTTTACTATGAAGAAGTATTTGGCCCAGTCCTGACCATCGTTCATGCCGACACCTATGAGGCTGCCATTGAACTGGTCAACGCCTCAGAATTCGGCAATGGTTCAGCAATCTTCACCAACGATGGTGGCGTAGCACGTCGCTTCACCCTTGACGTGGACGCAGGCATGGTCGGCGTGAATGTCCCCATCCCTACCCCGGTTGCCTACTACTCTTTCGGCGGCTGGAAAGAATCGCTGCTTGGAGACACACATATCCACGGCCCAGAAGGCGTGCATTTCTACACGCGCGCTAAAGCGGTCACCTCGCGCTGGCCCTCCGAAAAAACCTACAGCGCGACGATGTCATTCCAACGCGAAGAATAGGTGCGTGGCGAGGCCAGGGCCTGCTCTCACCCCTTCCCTGGCCTCGCCGCCACCGCCTCGGCAATACGGCCCCAAGAACGCGCGCAATGCGTTGCCGCCTCGGCCCACAGTCGCCATCCCCACCACCCCACATAAGGAGAACCCATGAGCCGCATCCGCCTTGGCTGCGCCCCCATCGCCTGGACCAATGACGACATGCCTGAACTTGGAGGTGAAACCACCTACCAGCAGATCCTGTCGGAGGTCGCCTTGGCAGGGTATGAGGGCACCGAAATTGGCAATAAGTACCCTAAAGATCCGACGGTCCTCAACAAGGAATTGCAGTTGCGTGGTATCCGTATTGCGGCGGCATGGCACGGGTGTTTACTCACCACTGGCACCTACGAGGTTGAAGAACAGCGTTTCCTTGAATTTTGTGACTACATGGTGGCCTTGGGTGCGGACTGTGTGAATATTTGCGAGCAGGGGCACTCTATTCAAGGGATGCGCGACAAATCAGTTTTTGCTGACAAGCCGACCTTCACTGACGACGAATGGCAGCGTTTGGCGGATGGTCTCAACCGCTTTGGACGCTTGGCCAAAGACAAAGGCCTGCGGCTGGCCTACCACCATCACATGGGCACAGGTGTACAAACGCGCGCCGAGATCGACCGTCTGATGGAAATGACCGATCCTGATGCGCTCCTTCTGCTGGTCGACAATGGGCACCTGCTGTTTTCTGGCGAAAACACCGCCGACGTGATCGCACAGTATCTGCCACGTATCGGGCATATGCACCTGAAGGATATTCGTCCCGCAGTTGTTGAACAGGCGCGTGAGCAGGGTTGGTCATTCCTTGACGCAGTCCTTCACGGTGCATTCACGGTACCTGGGGACGGGGAAACAGATTTTGCGACGCTGCTGCGTCCAGTTGTCGAATCCGACTATGACGGATGGTTTATGGTCGAGGCAGAGCAAGATCCAGCATTGGCCAATCCTTTGGAGTATGCCAAGCTCGCACGCAAGACACTGCACGATAGCCTCGGGTTGTAACGCTCGGGAAGGTAAACGGCACAGACGACAAGAGAGCGGAAGGCATTGTGGCCATCCGCTCTCTTGCTTATTGCGCTGGGGATAAATAGGGCTAGTCGAGGCGGATGACGGTCCCGCTTTGAGCTGAGGCTGCTGCCGCCTCGGCAATACGTAGTGCTGCTGCGCCGTCCTCAATATCGGGCGTAGGGCGACGTCCCTGGCTGATTGCCAACACGAATTCTGACAATTCGTTGGAATAGGCTGCCTCGTAGCGTTCGAGGAAGAAATCGAGGTAGGGATCAAGTGCGTCACTTGCCTGTGCTGACGAGTAGCGAACGGTGGTGGGTCGCACATTGTCAGCAAATAGCGCGCCTTCGGTACCGAATGCTTCTAGGCGTTGGTCGTATCCGGTGGCGCAGTGGCGAGAATTGGTGATCGTAGCGCACTTGCCGTCGCTGTTGACTAGGGTGATGACTGCCCCATCAAAATCGCCGGTGTCGGCTAGGGCTGGGTCAAGGTTAAGGCCCATGGCAGATACTGACACGATATCGCCGAGGAAGTAGCGAGCCATGTCGAAATCGTGGATGGTCATATCTTTGAAAATGCCACCTGAGACTGCAATATATTCCTTCGGTGGTGCGGCGGGGTCACGTGAAATAATGGTGAGCTGTTCGAGAGTGCCGATTTTTCCTGCCTCAACCGCGTCATGTATGGCTTTGAATGACGGGTCGAATCGGCGATTAAAACCAAGCATCACGACCGGGTTGAGGCCTTCAAGGTCCTTGCGGAGTTGCTCGACGGCTGCTGTTTCCATTGCCACGGGTTTTTCGCACAATGCGGGTTTACCTGCGCGTGCGGCTGCCAAGATATGTGGCACATGCAATGGCGTGGGCGAACAGATAATGACAGCGTCAACATCGTCGGCGGTGAACACTGAATCCACGTCGGCTGTTGCGCGAGCACCGTATGCGGCTGCGACTTTCTGCGCGCCGTCAGCATATACGTCGGCGACGACTGAAAGGGTTGCCTCCGGGTGTGCGGCAACGGAACGAGCGTGGACTTGGCCGATGCGGCCTGCGCCAATTAGGCCGATTCTTAACATAGAGGCACTCCCTCGTGTCTAGACGAATGGGACGCGTGAGCACCCCGAAAGAATCTTACGATCTATGTTAAGAGTTTTCCACTCCATGTGATGACAAAATGGGTGTGGGTGTGGGTGTGCTGCTGGCCTGCACCGCCATTGCTCAGGGGAGAGGCGTTTTCTCACCCGCTTCGACTCTCATGTCCACACAATTACCTGCGGGAGGCATCGGGCAGGTACCAAAGGGCGAAAAATGTGCAGGAAATACTGTCGAGCGCGTGAAATCCACCCAGGTGCGCGAATCAGCCTCGATGATTGGCGCCACACGCCAATCGGGGGTATCCACCCCGTTGGTCAGGTCATGAAAGATTACTGAGGCGTCGTCACGTTCTCCAGTCACCATCAGTGTGGCGGTGGAACCGTTAGGAAGCGCTACCGCAGTGCTGCCAACGCGCATGAGGCGCGAACGCAGTCCAGGTTGCGCAGAAGAAACCTCAACCGGCGTGGCATCTTCCCAGGTCGTGATTGCTGAGCACACCCAGGAGGAGTCAAAATCCCAGCACGGCACACCGGAAAAAGTGGATAGACGAGGCGCACGAGGGTCGCGGATGCGCACAATTACGCCGTCGCCTCGTTGGGCGACTTCTGCGCGAGATTCACCCCACGTAAGGTCCATGGTGGAACTACCAGGACTGAGGGTGATGACATAAGACGTGCTGACCGCACCGTCGGCGTCATGTACCTGATCTGCCTTGTCAAAAAGTGCCGTTACGGTGTGTGGGCCAGTGCCTTCAACTCGCCACTGGCCCGGAAAATTGGGCAGTGTCGTCGGCGCGTTACTCAGCCAGGTAAGTGAAGTGAGGGAAAGCCAACCGTGAGGCTGCGACAGTGTTTCGGTGCGCTCGCGGCGCCACGCGGTCCAGGATTCAGGTGTAGGGAACATAATGGCACCCTTTCGTTACGTGACGTATTTGCGCGGCAGACGCTAGATTTGCACAGCTGTGCCGGTTGCGCAGGCGGCAAGCATAGAACCGTCGCCCACTGTAAAGTAATCAACTTTCACGCCGACAACCGCGTTGGCACCCATTTGTGCCGCACGGCCACACATCTCGTTAACGGCAGCAATGGAGGCGTCACGCATTTCGCGCTCATAGGATTCTGCGCGTCCGCCCACAAGGTTGCGCAGCCCAGCGCCAATGTCTTTGAGGAAATTCACCCCTGCGATTGTTTCGCCTGACACCATGCCCAGGTATCGCGTGATGGGATGTCCTTCGATCGTAGGTGTGGTGATAACGAGCATCAGGTTACTCCTTAGTAGGTGTTGTGTTGGCGGGTGGTGCCGATTGCTCCCACTGCGGGTCGGCGCCTTTGTCCTCTGCTGGGCGTACGCGCGCTCAAGACAAGGCACGGTCAGGATTGGGCACACCCAAAGCCGACCGTGCCCAATGAAGCTTAGAAATCCCAGTCCTCGTCTTCGGTGTCCACAATTTCACCGATGACATAGGAGGAGCCAGATCCCGAGAAGAAGTCATGGTTTTCGTCAGCATTGGGTGACAAGGCTGCAAGGATCGCTGGATTAACGTCGGTTGCGTCGGCAGGGAAGAGCGCCTCGTACCCCAGGTTCATCAGCGCTTTATTGGCGTTGTAGCGCAGGAACTTCTTCACGTCCTCAGTCAGCCCCAGAGGATCGTAGAGGTCCTCGGTGTACTGCTCTTCGTTCTCATACAGTTCAAAGAGCAATGCGTACGTGTAGTCTTTCAGTTCTTCCTGACGTTGTGGCGAGGACTCAGCGACGGCGAGCTGGTACTTGTAGCCGATGTAGTACCCGTGGACCGCCTCGTCACGAATGATCAAACGAATGAGGTCAGCCGTATTGGTGAGCTTCGCATGGCTGGACCAGTACATCGGCGCATAGAAACCAGAGTAGAAAAGGAAGGACTCCAGCATTGTCGAGGCGACCTTGCGTTTTTCAGGATCGTCGCCTTCGTAGTACGACTTGATGATTTCCGCTTTGCGTTGCAAGGCAGGGTTCTCACGAGACCAGCGGAACGAGGCGTTAATGTCCTCGGTGGACAGCAACGTAGAGAAGATGGACGAGTACGACTTCGCGTGGACCGATTCCATAAAGGCAATATTGGTCAACACCGCTTCCTCATGCGGGGTGCGCGCATCAGGCAGGAGCGAGACCGCGCCAATTGTCCCTTGCAGGGTGTCAAGCAACGTGAGGCCCGTAAAGACCCGGTTGGTCATGAGCTGTTCTTCAGGCGTGAGTGTATTCCACGACTGAATGTCATTAGACAAGGGCACCTTTTCCGGGAGCCAGAAGTTGCCGGTGAGGCGATCCCAGACTTCAAGATCCTTCTCGTCCTCAATACGGTTCCAGTTGATGGCTTCAAACACCGGCTCAGTCACGGTCGGCACCTTCCTTGTGTCCGGGATGGATAATCTCGTTGAGACTAAGGCTAGCGTTCATTGGCCCGCAATGCCGAGGCATCACGGGCCAATGAACAACAAGGAAGGCAGTGTCACACCAGGTAGCGCAAACTTAGCTGAGTTCGTCGTACTCGTCTGCCCAGATATCTTCCTTTTCGGCACGGTGAAGGAGAACCTCCGCACCAAAGGAGATAGCGCCAGCCAGGAACGCCAAAGGAATCGCTTGCTTGAGGTGAGGCAGTGACTTTCCTGCGGTGCGGGCGCGTTCGCCTCGGCCAAACAGCCACTTTTCGCAGGCGACTGTGACCGCGACAGTACCCGCGGTAATACCAACGGCTGCAGCAATCAAAGGAATACTGTGAGCGCTGGGGTCAACGACGCAACCACAACCATCTTGCCCACCGCAACAGGCTGTGTCACAAGAGTCGTCACCGTGTGCGTCGACAAGTGAGTCGTCGGCATCAACACTAAGGTCATCAATGCCCAGGTCAACGGTGGCGTCCTTAGACAGACCCTGATCATTGGCAGCCACACCTTCGTCGTCGGCCATAGCCATCTCGAAGTCTTCCCAGGTGCCTTCCTCGGTCAGCATCACGCTGAGATCCTTTGTATTGCGCGCCACATAAAGGCCCAGAAGCCCGGTCTTTGCCACTGTTCGAAGTGCGCGTGAGCGGATGAAGTCAGGCATGGCGTACCAAGCAAAGGTCAAGGCGGCATCAATGCCGGCATTCGTTAATGCCTGTGGTTGGTCGTTGAGGGTTTCCCGCACTGCTTGGCAGGCTGATGACGGGCAAAGATCTGACATGGTGAACTCCCAAACAGGTATAGGTGACACATACGAGCCTAGCGGGAACCGTGCGCAGATGCTTGTCATATCGCCGAGGGGCCATGCGTTATCCAGTCGCGAAGGATACGTACCCGTAACGTGAGGTAGCTGAAGCTGACCGCGCTGAGGCCTCGTCCAGTCGTAAAGGACTCACGTTGGCGACAATCTTCTATTCGTAGACCCGTGTGAAATTGGGGCTTGAAATGGTGAAGCTGTGGCAGTTACGATCAAGGAGTGCGCAATGTTGCGCGAATGCCCATCGAATTGAACACAATCGACAATGGAGTCCCTGTTATGAGAACGACGACAACGCCGCTCCCGCGACGCCTCGTTGCGTTAGGAGCCGGGCTGAGCCTCGCCCTTACTCCACTGCTGTCAGTCGGCGCTTTTCAAGAAGTCGCCGAAGCTGCCGACGGCAGTAGCGACATGCGCCTGTGGTATGCCCAACCCGCCTCGGCAACCACACTGACGCTGTCAGCAGGATCCGGACAATGTGACAACCGATGGCAGCAAACGACACTCCCCATCGGCAACGGCGACCTCGGCGCCACCATCTACGGTGAAACCGGCATCGAAGAACTGCTGATTAACGAAAAAACCCTGTGGACCGGCGGACCAGGCTCCACCCCAACCTTCGACGGAGGAAACTCCGTCACACACGGACGTAACGGCGCCACCCTGCGCGACGTGCAACGCCTCTTCGAAGAAGGTAACAGTCAAGCGGCAGCCACCACAGGCACACGCAACCTCGTTGGCGGGCATAACCGCTCCAACGAATACGGCGGCTATCAAGCCTTTGGCAAACTCCGCCTCGACCAGGGCATTACTGGGGCCACCAACTACGTCCGTGACCTCGACCTCGACCACGGCATCGCGAATGTCTCATTTGAAAAAGACGGGGTGACATATACGCGCGAATACTTCTCGTCCCACCCGCATAATGTCATCGCAGGACGCCTCACGGCCCAAGGCGGCAGCGTCAATGTGGGTATCACCTTGCCGACACTGCAAAATGCGGCACAAAATAACGAAGTGACGACTGTACGTCCCGACAGCATCACCGTCGCGGGCGCCTTGCACAACAACGGACTGAAATACAACGCTCATCTCCGTGTCGAAGTTGACGGCGGCAGTGCCACCGTTGACGACAACGCGAAGAAAATCAACGTCACAGGTGCGCAATCTGTGACCTTTTACCTGGCGGCAGCCACCGACTACAAAAATATTCACCCCAACTACCGCAACGGCGAAACAGCCGAAGAACTAGCTCAACGTGTCAATGAGCGTGTCGATACCGCTGCTCGCGCTGGCTACGACACCGTCAAAGAACACCACGCAGAAGACTTTGTCACGCAAATGAGCGCCCAGCGCCTCGACCTCAAAGGCAACGACGGCGGCCAAGCAACCGATGCGCTACTTGCAGGCTACAAAGCCAACCGCAATACCCCCGCCCAAAACCGCCACCTAGAAAACCTCGTCCACCAGTACGGACGCTACCTCCTTGTCTCCTCGTCCCGATCAACAAGTCAACTGCCCGCCAACCTCCAAGGCCTATGGGCAGCCTGCTCTAAAGACGTTAACGGCGAGAACCCCTGGCGGGCGGACTACCACATGAACGTCAACCTCCAGATGAACTACTGGCCCGCATACTCAGGTAACCTGCCAGATTCCGCGCTGCCACTCATTGACTACGTCAACGGCCTTGTCACTCCCGGCCGCATCACAGCACGTGTCTACGCCGGTACGACCGGTGAGCCGGGGACCGGATTTATGGCACACACCGAAAACACGCCATATGGATGGACCACGCCGGGCTACCAGTTCTCCTGGGGATGGTCACCTGCCGCAGTGCCGTGGATCCTCCAAAACGTCTACGAATACTACGAATTCACTGGCAATACAACAGTGCTGCGTGACCAGATTTACCCACTGCTGAAAGAAAGCGCGACCCTTTACACCGAGAAATTACTCCACCGATCAACCGATGTATACGGCGAACAACGCTTAGTGTCGTCACCGGCCTACTCACCTGAACATGGCCCCACCACCGACGGTAACGTGTATGAACAGGTCCTGATTTGGCAGCTATTTAATGACCTTATTGAAGCGGCGAATGCCCTGGGCGTTGACCAGAACCTTGTCGGCAATGTTGATGCCTGCACCGTTGAAAACTGGAGCAAAGACTGGAATAACGAAGGCGCATTCGTTAATGCCGACGCCAACCGCACGTGGGCATGTACCCTCAGCCTGCTCAAACCCATTAAAGTGGGCGACTCCGGGCAAATCAAAGAGTGGTACCACGAAGGTGCGCTTGGTAGCGACAATAACGGCAACCGAATCCAAAGCTTCCAATCAGGACACCGTCACCTGTCCCACATGCTCGGACTATTCCCCGGCGACCTCATCACAGCAGACCAGCCCGAGTTTATGAATGCGGCAATCGTGTCTCTGACTGAACGCGGAACCAACTCCACCGGCTGGGGCCTTGCCCAACGCCTCGCCTCGTGGGCACGCACCGGTGAAGGGGAGCGCGCATACGAACTGGTGAACTCCCTGATGCGCAACGGGATGTACCCCAACCTTTTCGACTCGCATCCCCCATTCCAAATTGACGGCAACTTTGGTTACACCGCAGGTGTCAACGAAATGCTGCTCCAGTCCAACGCCACCTATGTGGCAAGTGACGGCGAGCGCTACGCCAACTACATGAATATCCTCCCTGCGCTACCCAGTGCGTGGTCCGAAGGTTCGATCCACGGTCTGCGTGCGCGCGGCAACTTCGAAGTCGACATGGATTGGGTGGGTGGTTCTCTCACAAAACTCAAGGTCCTCTCCTACGACGGCGGACAAGCGACGCTGTCTTTCCCTCACGCCGCCAACGCCTCGGTTCGCGACAGTGACGGCAATACGGTCGACATCACGGTCCTAGACGACACCCACATCACCTTCCCAACGGTTGCCGGTAAGAGCTATGCGCTGTCGGGATTCCCGACACTGCGCGCCGATATCGTCGCCAGCACCACCTCGATCAGCGGCAATCTCACCTCACAGATCACGGTGAATGTGCACAATGTGGGCGACGGGGTACTCAACGATGTTGTCGTTGCAGGGCCAACCCGCACAGCAGGATGGACCATGGACACCCGGTCCCAAACCATTGACGAGGTGCCGGCCGGCCAAAGCCGTAGCGTGACCTTCCAGGTAGGGACCGATTGGGCCATCGGCGACAAAACCTTCCCCTTTAACGTCACCAGCGGCACACAACGGGTCGAACTGTCGGTGGCACTGACTGCAACCTGTGGACAGCTGACGACACCGCAGATTCACCAGGCGTCCTCTGAGCACACCGAGATTGAACCAACAGGTATGGTGAAAGCCGTTGATGGCGACGCTGCAACCTTCTGGCACAGCGCGTGGACTAGCGCAGGCCCACACTGGATTTCCGTCCAACTACCTGAAGCGACAGATATCTGCGGCTTTGCCTACACTGCTCGCACCACCGGCGGGTCAACAAATGGGCGCGTCAATGCCTACGAAATCCACGTGTCTGCTGACGGCGTGAATTGGGGCGACGCAGTGAGCACCGGTAATTTCACGACCGCCGCAGGCGCTCAGATTGTTCCACTCAATACCAACGCCAAGTACCTTCGCCTCAGTGGCATTAGTCGGCACGCGCCAGGCGCTGGCAATATGACAGTAGCTGAAATTGGCGTGATAACAGGCGCCGTGAAAGCACAGCCCACGGCAGTAACACCAATCGAACCTGAATGGAACGACACTGATCATGCCTACACGATTCCAACAGTGGAAGGCGTGACATACACCGTCAATGGGGAAGTCGTCACAGGCACTGTTGCCGCCACAGAAACGGGTACCGTTACAGTCGTTGCGGTGCCGCACGACGGCTACTACATCCCCGATGAGGCGCCGATTGACTTTAGCCACCGTTTCGTACTTGAAACTCAGGTCACTCCACTGGAACCGACGTGGAATGATGACGCAAAGTCCTACACCATTCATCACGTTGAAGGCGTCATTTACACAGTCGACGACGTTGTGGTGACAGGTACCGTCAAGGTGGCACCACCTGCCAGCATCACCGTGACCGCAGCGCCAGCAAATGGATACGTCTTCGCTGACGATGCCGTAACGTCGTGGACACATGGTTTTGCTGCCGACCCGGCACAGCCAAGCGACCCAGCACAGCCGCCAATCGATACCCCGGATCCAGACCAGGGTGGAGGAAATCCCATGCCAGTATTCGACCTGGGTGCTTCCGAACTCATTGCGGGTCAACCCATCCGTATCACATTGAACGGCCTGACCCCGGGAGACGAAGTGATCCTAGAGGCACACTCAGACCCACTCCACATTGCAACGCTCACCGTACCTGCCTCGGGCACAGTGTCACTGGTGTGGAATGTCCCTGCCGATTTCCCTGCTGGCCAGCATCACATCGTTGCGAAAGGGTCATTTGGACAAGTCCGCATACCGGTCACCGTGAAGGCAAGTGATGCTACTGAGTCGGGATCACAAACCGATACGGGTACTGCAGGTACGAAAGACACGTCAAGTGTCGGCAGCCAGAAGACAACGAAGATCAGCACAGTGCGCTCAGCTCTGGCAAAGACAGGGTCTGACGGCATTATGCTCCTCACCTGCGCGATGCTCTTAGCAACCGCGGGGGCAGTGACCATGAAGGTACGCCGCCAAGACCACTAGGCGAATCCCTGTCGCTGTGGGCGTGCCGCTGCTTCTTTCATGGGGCAGCGGCACGCGCATGCGTGGTCGCGAGCGCCGCGAGGTGCGCAGAGTGCGCACATAACGCCTCGTGCATCTTGTATACGCGCTGGTCGGCGCCGTGAGCGACGCTTCGTGCACCCTTATTTATTCATTCAGCAGCGACTGAAGGTGCTCCACTACCTGCGATCCTGACGCGCGCAACCCGTCATGTTGATACTCGCTGGTCACCCAGGTGCGTACATTCTTCATGAGGGCTGCTGTGTCCATTGACAACTCCCGTGGAACAAACATGTCGTCGTAGTACACCGCTGCCGCAACCGGCACGTCTAGATCACTCAGAACCTCAGGCAAATAAACCGCATTCCAGTCGGTACGTGTCGCCAAAATATCGACCACCTGTGCGAAAGGTCGTAATGCAGGGCTTTCGGTAAAGAGCGACCGCATCATATGTTCGCCCGTCAGATAATACGGTTCGGACATATCTAAAGGATTCGCATCTTTGGCAAAACCGGGCACTTCCTCGGCCAAACGGTCAGCTGACCATGCGGTTGCAGTGCCCGCAAGCGCCGGTGTCGCACCAGCGTAGATCGTTTCGTGGAGCACGGCATACATTGGTGTGATCGCAAGTTCAGCAGCGATATCTTCAAGGAATTGCTCGGAGAGGCGTCGCGTGCCTTTCACCTGCACCCACGGGCCCTCCAGCAGATAATGCAGGAGGTCCGTTCGTGTCTGCGTACCTAAACCAAGGCCGAGCATACGAAAACGCTGCGTGCTCAGACGCTCACCGCTGGGGAGGTACTCCTCAACGTCTTGGAGGTGCGCGGCAATCTCTCGAATGACTTGCGCATCATTACTGTGGCGACGCAGGTACGCCTCGTTGCGTGCGGCAGTAGCCTGGTAGGTGCGCCGGTAAATATCGTCGATATGCACCATGCCCGGCAGGCCGCCAGTGATATATGACTTTTCAATGGCATGCGGTGCCAAAGACAGGTACGTGGTGGTAATAAACCCACCGAAACTTTGACCCAGGGTGGTCCACATTTTGCCGCCCGTTAACGCTTCGCGCACAACCTCGGCGTCGCGCACAATCTGGTCTTGACGAAAAAGCATGAGGTAGGCAGCAAGGGCGGGTGCGTCAAGGGTGCCGGAGGTGGTGCAAAAACGCGGATCATTGACGAGGCGGCGCGCATCGAGGCGCGTGGACTGTCCCGTTCCGCGTTGGTCAAGGAGGACCAGGCGGTAGTCCTTCAGGAGGTGTCCCAACCAGCCGTCGTGGAAATTACCTGGCCGAGGCGCCCCGTAGCCTGGACCGCCCTGTAGATACAGCAGGTAAGGAAGGTTTTCCCCTCCATCACGTACCACCTCACGGACAAAAACTTCGATGGTGGTATTACCGTCGTTGGGCCTCGTATGGTCGGCAGGCATGTCGAAGCGGTGTTCGTAAATAGTGCAGCCATATTGGCGGTAACGTGTGGTGCGCATAGGCAAAAGCCTAGAGCACGTGAAGTAAAAGCACGTAGGTTGCCGTACCAGCGGCGATGCTGATCATCATGCGACGACCGAACAAAAGATGGGTGGCAACGGTGACCGCCGCGGCGACAAGAGCAGCCCACGCATGGGACGGGACGGCAATGAGGTGTCCTTCTAGAGTGACCACTGCAAGGACGAGGAGGATACCGACAGGCATCCATGCGCCCATATTGCGAACAAAATGTGACTCTTTCAGCGGTTCAAGAACAACGAATGGAAGGGCACGCAACGCTAGGTCAATGACAAAAACAATGGCAAGGACTGCGAGCAGATACTGCACAGTAGGTGTCATTGGGCCTCCGTGCACCTAGCAGCATGGTCACGGGCGGTGAGGTAGCGCTCCCACAGATGACGCCCAATAAGTAAGGCAACGAAAAGCAGCAGGGTAGAAATTAACCATTGGCCCCGGAATAAGAACCACGCTACGACAAGTGCAAGTCCAGCCAATAGTACGGAGGGGATATGTTCACGGCTGCGTGCTGCATCTAAAGCAAGGGTGATAAACATGGCGCATAACGCAAAATCTAGGCCATCAATTTTCGCTGGGATGAGAGACCCCAAAGTCACCCCGATAAGGCCCGAAATCACCCACGTGGATTGCAGGAATATTTGCATTGTGAGTATGCGACTGCTGGTCCATCCATGTGGGCGTGCCACCGTAAGCGCGTAGGCCTCGTCAACAAGGGCGTAAACGGAGTAGGCGCGCGCTGCCTTCCCACGCACCGCCCGCAAAGGGAAGGAGAAGGCATAGAAAGCGTGGCGAGCATTGACTAGGAACGTTGTCACCGCAATGGTGGCTAGCGGCGCTCCACCTCCTGCCAGGGACACCATGAGTAGCTCCACCGAACCTGAATAGGCGGTGAGCGACAAGGCAGGTGCCATCCACCACGGCAACGACGATTGGGCGACGAGTAAACCGAAAGCCAAACCTAGTGGCACGTAACCTAGTGCTGCAGGTGCTGTGATTCTTAAACCGGCGGCGATCTCGGCACGCACAGGCGAGGCTGGTACGGCGCGTAGCTCAATACCGTACTCGTGTGGGCCAAGGGTCATATATGCGATTGTGGCACTGCCACTGGTGGCGGTGCCCAATAGTCCGCTGTGCGTGCAGGTGCCGGTGTGGGTGTGGGGCGCAAGTATGGGCAAGGGTATGGAGGCGCTGCCGCTTCGGTGGAAATAGCTGTGGTTGTGAAGGACCTTGATTCAGGCACTGTACTGATTGCTATTGGTTACCAGCACCGCACAGACCGGGTCGACACAGCGTGCGGAAGGTGTGCTTCCGTTTGGTGTGTTCACCTGTTGTGAGGATCAACTAAAGGGAACGTTTTTCTGTCGTCGACACAGCAAACGGTAGGGCAGGGTCCAAACGGTGTGTTGTTCGTGCGTTGGAGGTGGACAAAGGGGTGCCCTCGTTGGTGTCGACACACGGAACGGTAGGTGTGCTTCCGTTTGGTGTGTTGACCTGCGTGGGATGGGGGTATTGGAGACGTGTTCTGCCGGGTCAACACATGGAACGGTAGGGCAGGGTCCAAACGGTGTGTTGTTCGGTGTGGGGTTTTGATTCAGTAATCGGTTCGGTGCTGTTACACGTGTGCCAGTTTGTTAGGCGCGGGTGGATTGGTGGTGGATGAGCGTCAAACCATCATCCGAAGCCTCCCATATCGCCGCGTCAACGCTGCCTCCGCCGTCCCATCGTAAGAGGTGCCGGATGAGCCATACGCCGGGTCCGAGTTGGCGAACCTTTGGGTGCACAATTGTGGCGTGCTGTGGGGCCCTGCCCGTCAAGGTCGAGGTGATGGTGCCATCTGGCCAGACACGGCGAGTGTCGTTGGTGGTGATGGGTGCCAGTGCAGCCTCGTCAGCCTTGAGCCACGCGACAATATATGCCTCATGAGCTGCAAGGACTTCCGCATCTGAACGCGTGGTCGAAGCAGGGTCTGTGGTGGCAGTGCTACTGTGGGGCGCCTTGTGAAGCGTTGACTTATCCGCGAACGCACCCAGGTGTTGCGCCTCAATTGTGCTGGTCGGCATTGAGTGGTCCAGTGGAGTATCTGAAGGTTCTTGAATGCCGACAATCAATGGTGCCGCAGCGCTGATCTCACTAGTGTCGATCTCACCGGCGCCGATCTTGCTCACGCCGACAGTGCCATCAAACGGGTCTTCACCAACAATGAGGTTATCAGCAGAAAAACCAGGCCCCAACTCAGGTGGCACACCGTCGCGGAATGCCTCAGCGCAGGAACGTGCCCGCAGGTCAGCCATCTCGTTGAGATGATGCCCCGCATGCCCTTTCACCCATTCAAAGGTGACGTTCCGTCCTTCGATGGCTCGGTCAATGGCTTGAATCAAGTCAAGGTTTTTAATGGGCTGCTTATCAGCTTTGGTCCATCCGCGTTGCTTCCACCCGTGCCTCCACTTGGTGACGACATTAATGGCGTACTGTGAATCGGCCAGAATATGCAACGGTTCATCAGCTAACCCTGCTTCTGCGGTGGCGCGCAACAATTCCAAAACAGCGGTGAGCTCACCGAGGTTATTCGTCCCTTCATTCCAGCCTCCAGCAGCCCAGATATCTTCTGAAACTACCCACGCCCATCCTGCCGGGCCAGGATTGCCCAGCGATGAACCATCCGCTGCCGCTGTGATCGTCATGCGTCCAACCTTATGGTGGCGTCAACGCGTGACAGCGCAAAGGCAAACTCTTCAGCGCGCGCCCTCCAGTGACCTTCACGTCCTGACGGCCCACCGTGTCCAGCGACCATTTCCGTGCGCAAAACAATCGGACAACGATGGGTATCCGATGTCGTCGCTTCGCGCAGGCGCTGCACCCATTTGGCAGGTTCAACATGGAATACGCGCGTGTCATTGAGTGAGGTCGTCACCATCATCGCCGGATACGCCACCCCGTCGCGAACATTCTCATAAGGCGTATAAGCTCGCATCGCCCGGTAAATAGTGGCGTCAGTTATGGGATTTCCCCATTCTTCCCATTCGCCGGCAGTCAATGGCAGAGATGCATCAAGGATCGTTGTGAGCGCATCAACGAATGGCACTCCAGCTAAAACAGCTCCAAAGCGGGTGGGATCCATATTCACAACGGCACCCATCAAAAGGCCGCCAGCGGAACGTCCTTCAGCGATGAGGCGACCCGGCTGAACCCACCCGCTCGTTTCCAACCACTGGGCAACATCAAGGAAATCAGTGAAGGTGTTGACTTTACGGAGTTCTTTCCCATCTTCATACCATGCGCGCCCCATTTCGCCGCCACCTCGGATATGCGCAATAGCGTGAACCACGCCGCGACGCAGCGCTGGCAGACGCAGAGCAGAGAACTCGGCATCAAAGGGTATTTCATATGCGCCGTAGCCGTGGAGCCACGCCGCATGTGTGCCATCGGGTTGGGCGTCTCGTCGGTGCACGAGTGTCACAGGGATCTGGGTGTGTCCATCGCGCGCCTGCACCCATACGCGCTCTTCAACATAGTCGTTGGGATCCCATAAGGGGACCTCCAAGGTTTTTAAACGGGTGCGTGTCCCGGTACGCGGGTCAACATTTTCCCAGGTGGGTGGCACGGTGACACTGTGATATGTGATGCGGAAATGTCGATCGACAAAACGCCCGGCAGGGGCTGTCGAAATCGTGCGCACCGAGGAGGGGACCTCGACAAAGACGCCTGGTCCCCAAAGAGTTGTCAGGTCCAAGGCATCGGTACTGTCAGCGGGTTTTTCTGTGCGTAGACGGTGTTCCACTTGCGTCAAGGAGCCGGAACGCAACGATAGGACGCAGAAGTCCCGATAGGCTTCTACTTCCGTGAGGCGTTCCCCGTCGCTCGCGTGCCGGATAGGTACCCAGGTCGATGGTGGAGCCAGTGGCTCAGATGCGGTAGTGACGGTGACGGCGGGCAGCGGAGCAGCACAGAGGGTACCTTCGACACTGTCGCGCGTATGAATCAACAACAGGTGGTCCCCAGCGGGTTCGACAGTGACCATTACCGAGGCCTGGCGTCCAGTGAGCGGGAGCGGGACCTGTTCAGGGGTTGCCGTGCGCCACAACCACGCCTCACCCGTGGTGGGTGACACAGCGTGTATGGCGACATGGTGTGGGTCAGCGCTAGGGGAGAACCACACCTCAAAACGTTCATCGTCTTCACGAAGGAGCAGAAGGTCTTCATCGGCGCTCGTGCCCACGCGGTGCAGCCACACTTCGTGCTGTCGCCACGCCTCGTCAAGACGGGTATAGATAAAAGCCGACGAGTCAGCTGCCCACGCCAGGCCGACCCCGGTATCGTGCACCGCCTCGTCAATTACGGTGCCCGTGGCCGCCTCCTGCACTGTCCACGTCCAGCGTTCGTCGCCGCTCGTATCGCGGGACCACGCGACGAGGCGTCCGCAGGGGCTGGGCACAAGGTCTCCGAGCTGAAAATACGTGTGGCCGACAGCGTGTTGGTTTTCGTCGAGGACGAGTTCTTCGCCTCTCCATGCGACACCAGGCTTCGGTATCGGCAGGTGGTTGTTGTGCGCAGCTATCCGGTGATGCGTGCGGTATTGCTGCCCTTCGGCCCATCGTGAAAACCACCAGTAATCGCCGTCGCGTACCGGTACCGTGACGTCGGTGAGCGCAGTGTGGGAACGAATCTCCTGCGTGATGGCCTCAGCCAAATCGCGTTGCGGCGCACATATGGTGTCAGCCCAAGCGTTTTCAGCGTTGAGGTGAGCAATAACCTCAGGATCATGCTTGTCACGCAACCAATCCCACGGGTCGTCAAAATGTGCGCCGTGGATGTTGCGAATACGGTAACCGTATTTTTTTGCGGCACGAGGCGGATGGCAGTGGTCGACGCGGGCATCAGTCATGCCTGTAAGCCTAAAGGTTCTGGCAGAAAAAGGCGCGAAACGGTGCTTGTGTAGGTGAGGTGTTGTGATCGTGGATACTGAGCGGGTCTCATAGGGAGGACTACGGTGGGCGCCGACAAGGTGAAAGGAGCAAAATCGACTCAGCAGTCAGATATGGGGAAGGTCGCTATGACGGACAGTAATACCGGTGAACACGTGATCGACGATGTTGCCATTGTTTTCGAAGGTGGGGGTATGCGTGGCGCCCACACGGCAGGTGTTGTTACTACACTGATTGAAGAAGGAATCGTCTTCCCGCATGTATCCGGTGTTTCTGCAGGGGCGACACATTCGCTGAACTATGTGTCTCGTGATGCGTGGCGAGCACGCGCCGCATTTGTTGATATTGCGGCTGATCCACGGTGTGGAGGAATGGCCTCCTTCCTGAGGGGAGAAGGGATGTTTAATGTTGAGTTCCTCTACGAGCAAATCCCCCAGCCAGATGGTGAATTACCATTCGATATGGAGGCATTCGAGGCAAATCCAGCGCAGGTTCAGGTGGCCACATTTAATGCTACCCGCGGTCAAACGGAGTGGCTGACAAGGAAAGATATGGCGACACTGCAGGCGGTGTGCCAAGCGGTACGTGCCTCGTCAACCCTGCCAATATTGATGCCGCCACTGCAAGTTGAGGGCGAAACGTATTTTGACGGCGCACTTGGTGACAATGGCGGTATTGCCTTAGATGCCGCGATGCGCGCAGGCTACAAAAAATACGTCGTGGTGCTGACGCGGCCACGTGACTACGTCAAGGGTGGGTTGCGGCCTGCTCTTGACATTGCGTTGCGGGCAAAATTTAAGGATTTTCCTTCCGTGTACGAGGGGGTGCTGCGTCGACCTGCGCGTTACAATACGGCGCGACGCAAAGTATTTGAGTTGGAAGAACAAGGACGTGCCTTCGTCTTTGCTCCTGAGGTGACAACCGCAAGTAGTACCGAGATGAATGTGGATCGTCTCGACGCGGCGTATCACATGGGTCTTGCTCAATTCCAACGGGAGTTACCGGCATTTAAGGCGTTCTTGGGGCTGTAGGCGACAGGGAGGCTCTTCGTCGTGCATAGTTGCTGTGCGTGGATTGTGACGAAAAGCGTCAGAGCCGATTAGCACCGATTGGTTGCCATGCGCTAATGTTATTGGCCGAGGTAGCGTGTCCGAGCGGCCGAAGGTGCAGCACTCGAAATGCTGTGTGGTGTAACAGCCACCGTGGGTTCAAATCCCACCGCTACCGCCATTGAAAACCGCATGATTCCAACAAAAAGTTGGGGTCAAGCGGTTTCTTTATGTCTTAAAACCCCGATGCTGAGGGTGCGGATAGAGGTCCCCGAGGTCCCCGGGAGGCCGTTATCCAATGTATCGAAGCGCCCAGTAATGTCGAGGTCCGGTGGCTGAGTCGTGACGGCTCGAGTACGATCGCGGGTGAAAAAGTCCTTGAGGAGCTCCGTACCGTTTATCTCGTCTCAACCTCGCTTTGTGTCAGCCTATGTGCTCGGCGAACAGGGACGGGTGACCTGCGGGCGCCGCCACCTGGTGGCAGCAGGAGTACCCAAGGTGCGGATCGTCTTCAGCGGATTCTGGAAGGCTGCCCGCCTCGACCCGGAGGTGAGATGACTGGCGAAGTCAGGCATCCCCGTTGTCACGTGATCCGGCACATATACGCGTGCCGTAATGTGACGCACACCCAGGTAGCCTGCCTATGTAGGCAAGGGACGAAAGGGTGGGGCACGGCTAGTTCAGAGGGTGTTGAATGCGACAGTTCATCAATTCGTTAACGGAGTACACCATGACACCCCATATGAGACCTGCATCGAAGACCGGCGGCCCGTCGATCAAAGAGTTGACGCTGAGAGGCGTCATCATTGGTGGGATCATCACCCTGATCTTCACGGCGGCCAATGTCTACCTGGGCCTCAAAGCGGGTCTGACTTTCGCGACATCTATCCCAGCGGCTGTCATCTCTATGGCGATCCTGCGTTACTTCAAGGACCACACCGTCCAAGAGAACAACATTGTCCAGACCATTGCGTCCGCCGCAGGCACCCTGTCAGCGATCATCTTCGTCCTGCCTGGCCTGGTGATGGTCGGCTGGTGGCAAGGCTTCCCCTACTGGCAGTCGGTTTTTGTTATTGCCTTGGGTGGCATCCTCGGCGTCATGTACTCCATCCCGCTGCGACGGGCGCTGGTCACCAACTCGACCCTGCCCTACCCCGAAGGCGTGGCAGCCGCCGAGGTCCTCAAGGTCGGTGACTCTCACCAAGGCGCCGAGGATTCCAAGCGCGGGCTGTGGGCTATCATCTGGGGTGGCCTGTCCTCGGCAGGCTTTGCCATCCTCGGCTCTATTAAGGCCGTAGGCACTGAAATCTCCGGTGTATTCCGCTTGGGTGCGGGCGGCACCATGGCTGCTGGCTCTCTGTCCCTGGCCCTGATTGGCGTGGGGCACCTCGTCGGTATCGGGGTCGGTGCAGCCATGATCGTCGGTCTGCTCATCTCTTACGGTGTGCTCCTGCCGGTGCTCACCTCCGGTCAGATCGCTGACGCTGCCGATCTGGCTTCCGTCGTATCCACCACCTTCCGCAGCGAGGTCCGTCTGATTGGCGCTGGCACCATCGCGATCGCCGCAATCTGGACCCTCCTCAAGCTCATTGGTCCCATTGTCACTGGTATCCGCGACTCCCTCGCCTCCTCCGCAAAGCGCGGTGCAGGTGAAGAGGTGCCACTGACCGAACAAGATCTGTCTGCCAAGGTCGTCATCGGCGTCACCCTGGCCTCGATGCTGCCTATCGGCGTGCTGCTGTGGTTATTCGTCAAAGACACCCCTGCTGCCCACGGCATCGTCGGTCTGGTCATTGTGTCCATCCTTTTCGTCCTGCTCACCGGCTTGGCTGTCGCCTCGGTCTGCGGGTATATGGCGGGCCTCATTGGTGCATCCAATTCGCCTATCTCCGGCGTGGGTATCCTCGTCGTTATTACTGCCGCCTTGGTCGTCAAGCTAGTGCATGGCACCGCGACCGGAGATGAGCAGGGCGCACTAGTTGCTTACACGCTGTTCACTGCCGCCATCGTCTTTGGTATCGCCACTATCTCTAACGACAACCTGCAGGACCTCAAGACCGGCCAACTGGTGGACGCGACCCCGTGGCGCCAGCAGGTCGCGCTGGTCATCGGCGTGATTTTTGGTGCAATCATCATCCCACCCGTCTTGAACCTTATGCAGACTGCTTTTGGATTCCAGGGTGCGCCGGGAGCGGGCGAGAATGCCTTGGCTGCCCCACAAGCCTCGCTGTTGTCAACGTTGGCCCAAGGTGTTTTCGGTGGTGACCTTGATTGGAATCTGCTGGGTCTTGGCGCTTTGATTGGTATCGGCGTGATCATCATTGACGAGGTGCTTCGCCGTTTTACTCAGGGTCTGTCCTTGCCGGGTCTAGCAGTGGGCATGGGTATGTATCTGCCGATGGCGGTCACCATCGTCATCCCGATCGGCGCCCTCTTGGGGCATTTCTACGACAAGTGGGCTGCTACCCAGAAGGATCCTGAACGTGCCAAACGCATGGGGATTCTTACTGCGACGGGTTTGATCGTTGGCGAATCCCTGTGGGGCGTGATCTTCGCGGGCTTGGTTGGTCTGAATGTGCCGCTCAGCTTTGTCCCCGAATCCTTCGCGCCGGTGGCGACATGGCTGGGTCTGGCCGTATTTGTTGCCATCGTGGTGGCTCTGTACACGCGCACTCGCAGGGTCGCCACTCAGAGGTAGAAGGTTGCGCAATAGTGTGATCTTGGTGGGGCCCGGCATGCACGTGTTGGAACGGTGAGCAGTCGTAGTAATAGGTCCGCGAGTGCGAAGCGTCGAGTTCTTAATGTGCTGTTTGCAGTAGGCGATAATCTCGTCTGCACGTTCTTCCGGTGTCGTGTCACCGAAGAGACGCTTCGCACAAGCTGCGACGCCCTGCCAGCGCACCACCGAGCGCCACCGTTGACATGCAGGCTGAGGAGCTGTGCAAGGATAGGGATATGGTGAAGCGACGGATCAGTGACAGTGACGGCATCGCGGCGATTTCAACCTGGAGGCGCTTAGGTGAGGATACGGATCGTCAACACCTGTTGACTGCGGTGCGGTGGAGCCTCGAAGAACTTGCCGCGCTTCACCCAGGCGGTGCCGTCGAAATCCGTGTTCCTCCAGCTGGCGTGACACAAGCGTTCTCTGGTACCACCCATCGACGAGGCACTCCTCCGGCTGTCATCGAAACGGACCCTCACACGTGGCTTGCTTTGGTCACGGGTGCGGTCACGTGGGACGAGGCCGTGCGCGCAGGGAGTGTAGAAGCGTCGGGACAACGAACCGATTTGGCGGCACATTTACCGCTAATGTGAACTGCGTCTTACTGACGCCTCGAACCGCGCACTCAGGCTTCGGTAATCTGCCGACGCTGGCTGCGTCGAGCGTAGACCTTCTTCGCGCCTCGTGAAGTGTAGTGCTGTGCGTAGGCAATAACGGCAGCAGAAACCGCAGCGAAAGCCACCACCGCAACGAGGCTCACCTCGTCGTCATCGTCATCGGGAACATCCATACCGGTGGCCACGCGCCACCCCACCTCGGCGACTTTGCCAGCAGCTAGGGCGGTCAGAGCTAATGCGCCGCCTGAAAAGATCTTCCACCCTAAATCCATCATGCTCTCCTGTTTCCTTGTGGCGATTGAGCAGCAACTGCTAGAACTCATCTTGCCTTATTTAGTCATACGATGCAGGTGTGTCACGCATATGCGGACCAGTGTGCTTAAGAGTATTTGCCAGCGGGCACGGTCACGGTGCCATCAGGCAGATGCCTTCTTTTGTTGCGCTCCAAGGCGCGCCGCGTATATGCCAACCCGCCAATGCCGTGGGCGCAATACACTAAGACTTGCTCAGAAGGGAACACATATGCCACGCAAACGCAGTATTGCCGCCGTCATCATTGCAGGTACCGCCACCTTTTTGACAGCGTGCAGTCCTGCTATCGGCGATGCACAGCCCTTCACGGATAGTTTTGGTCCCCTTGATGGAAAGCCGCAACACAGTCAATCCTCCACGCCCGAGGTGGGAATAAGCGAAGAGGAAGTGACGTCCACGTCCCACCGGGAGGAACTCTTATCTGCTTTCGCCGTTGAACGTGGAAAAGGTCAGGTTAATGTTGCCTACTTGCCGGGTGCTCGCCTGAGCGACGAACTTGTCTCAATATTCAATGAAATTACTGGTGAGACCATCGTCCAAAATGAAGCCGCTAGCCTCGATGCGGTACCTGAAGATGCAGAACTTGTCCTTGGTGTGGATAACGCGCAGGTGCCCCACGCCACGGCCTATGGGCGCGACGATATTTGTGTGATGGCAGATATCAGCTGGTTTTCGGCCAATAACGTGGCCATGCCAACGACTGCGGATGAGGTGGCTACTATGGCCGAGCACCTTGTGATACCTGCAGCAGATACGACCTTCGGCAACGCATTTGTTGAGATGCTTAGTCGACATACAGGCGACGCCAGCCAGTGGTTAGCTTCGGCGCAAGGCGTTGGCGCCATGACGGCCCCCACCTACAACGACGCGCTGACGCAGTGGAGCGCCGCCTCGTCACTGTCGTGGCTGCCGGACGCCACTAATGGCAATTATCCTCTGATCGTTGCCCCGCAATCGTTAGCGGCGCAAGCCCGCGACAACACTGGTACACAAAGTTACGCACGCCTTATCCCAGGCACGTGTATCCAACGCATCGTGCATATTGCGCCAGCGGGTGACGCAGCGCCAGAAGAACTGTCTGGGGCAGCCAAAAACCTCATCACCTACCTCACCTCTGATGCTGGCCAGGCCTTGTTGAATTACAGTCCGTGGGTCACCCCATTGGCAGGAACGCCCACACCTGAGACAGCCGATGCCCCTGCATGGTGGTTCCTCACACCCGATCCTGCGTCGCTTGAACGGTAGATTCCGCCTCAGCATGTATACGCCGGTGCCGCAAAGCCTGGCCAGGCCAGTGTTCCCAGGCCACGATGAACGCCTAATCCCGTAGCAGACTGGGTGATACGCGGCACTCCTCACCAATCTTCATGGGCGCAATTTGGCCAGCCTCACGCATGTGCAGCAGGCGTGGGACGACTTGCGAGGCAACCTGCCAAGGATCGATCGTATTGAGGTAGATACGCGTACCACCCTCAAAACCCGCCAAGGTTGACAGACGCCACTTGAGGAGAATCCGCCACCGCATTGGTACATCAAGATCAGGTGGCCTGTGGTACCACTCTTCATTACAAGGTACCTGTGAGCCAGTTGCTGCATGAACAGCGTGAAGCAGATCAGATACGCTTCGCATCACTTCGTCGCTGACTTCCCACGGATTGCGCGGCGTGTGAAGTGGCCACACCGCCAAGCCTGGGAATCGATGCCCAAAGCCCACCATCGCTACCGCATGGTCGTTTTGTGCGATAAGCAGTTTCCGAGTGGCCCCAACTTTCAAAATCTCGTCGTAAATATCTGGGTCGTGAATCAGTCGGTCGGCTTCAGCCTGTGTTTGCACTGAATGTTCGTCGATGGCCACCAGCTGCTTATGGAGGTGGTCGAAGGATGCACCAGCAGGTTTAAGCCAGTTTTGGAAGGTAGCGACGTAGCGCACGGCAGGATCGAGGCGGTATAAGTCCCGCATGGAGCGCGCAGTAAAGGCGGTGTACTGGTAGTGCTCTTCCGGGGTTAGAGTGCCAGATGACGCCAATTGAGAGGTGTCTTCTGCGCCGTCAACATAGTGGCGACGCCCGACGATAAGGTCATGTCCGCCACTGAAAAAGCCGTTGGCCTGCCGCAGCAAATCAGAATCACTTAAGCCCGCAAGTTCTTCCTCGGTGGTTCCCTGCGCTTTCATACGCGCGCCCACAACATTCATCACATGGTCATAGCCGCGTGATGACGCCAAATATTCCGCCATTCGACGGTGTTCACCCTCAGAGGGGACATGGCCGTAGTTGAGGTGCCAGTAGTTGTAGGAGACGATTTCGAACAGATTTGGAATGCGGCGAAACTCGGCCACCGTGGCGGAAAGATCTTCAGCTGGTAGGCCAGCAAGTTCGTGCCACGCACCGTGCGCGTCACGGATGAGTCGCGCTTTCTCCGGCGGCGTATCGAGGTAGCGGCCTTCACAAAATGCACAGTAGTGCCCGTGTGCGTGTTGATCGATTGGTAAAGGGTCGACGGTACGGACATTGTCGAGGGGCCGGTTGCCTCTGCCGGGTACTGTCCACACTTCCGTTCCAGTTAATAGGTTACGCTGTTTGACCGTTCCGTCAGGAAGTCGGCGTATTGCGGAATCAGTCGAGGGGTGCAGCGCTGCCATAGGCTTAGTCTATCGGTCGTAGCCCCTGTCGGTGCGCTATCGCCTCGTTCCCGATTGACGAGGTGATACGCCCTATGTCGTTAAAGGGGGAGGTAGCCCTTGGCGCGTCGTCCCAGATCGGTGAGGAGTGCCAGGGTTTCTTGGGCACGTCCCTTTTGAACGAATAGGTGGTTGTGGCGGTTGGAGGCGACAAAATTCGCGGTGATTGACCGCGCGGACAAAATTTGTGCAATCGAAGCTGTTACGCCAACGGCTGCAAGAGCCGAGGTGAGGCCAAGGCTAATGCGCTCATAGGTATCATCGGTAGGGAGGTGGAGGCGGCGTGCTTCAGCTTCGGGGACGACTACCGTCCATAGGTTCTCATCTCGGATGATTGCGAAGGCGTCGACACCCTCCGGGACAGAATCAACGAGGGCAAAAACGTAGGTTCCCAACGAGCTGGGATTAATAGTTGCTAGGGCTTGATCAAGTTCAGACACATTCGGCATGTCGATAGGCTAGCCTGGCTCGCCATAGTTGTCCGGTTACTGTCCCGCAAATGGACATCTATCTCATCATGCGACAAGTGACATGCGTCCTATAGGCGGTTCATCGTGTCAGGATGCGAACCTGTACGCCCAGCCTCCCCCTGATCGAGCGCATTAATGCGTTGCATATCCTCAGCAGATAATTCAAAGGAGAAGATATTAACGTTCTCCTCTTGGCGGTTGCGATCAAGCGACTTTGGGAAAATCACGTCGCCACGCTGGATTGCCCACCGCAGTGCCACCTGTGAGGCACTCACCCCATAAGTCGCCCCCACCTCGGCAAGAATAGGATCGGTGCAGGCACGCCCACGTGCCAGAGGTGACCACGCCTGGGTCACCATTCCCGCCTCGCGAGCCGCACTTCGAACCGCGTCATTGGCCATAAAAGGATGCGCCTCCACTTGACTCACGTGTGGAACAACGTCGCCACCCTCAAGAAGGACACGCATATGGGCGGGTTGAAAATTAGAGACACCAATCGCGCGTGCCCGACCATCAGCGAAAAACTCCTCTAAGACACGCCACGGCATAAGGAAATCGCCGTCATACAGGTCGGGCAGTGGCCAGTGAATCAAAAACAGATCCACATAATCGGTTTGCAGCGCCTCCAATGTCCGCTCAAAGGAATCGCGAGCAGGCCCCGGTTCGTGGTTGCCATTATTGAGTTTCGATGTGAGAAACAGATCCTCGCGAGCAATTCCTGACTGCGACCACGCATGTCCCACTTCAGCTTCATTGGCATACATTTGGGCCGTATCAATATGTCGATATCCCACTTCAAGGGCATTGGCGACGACATCAACGGTGACATCAGGTGCCACCTTGTAGGTGCCAAAACCTAACTGAGGGATTGGCGCGCCCGTTGGCAAAGTTACCGTTGGAATCGTCTGCATAGTCCTTCCTTTGGGTTGACACGCAAAAGCCGTATGGCTGACTGAATCCACTGCGCTACTGTGCCTTCAATTGTCCCCTAATTTGCTGCATGGTGCAGGCGCGCATAGGTACCACCCAAGGCAAGGAGCTCCTCGTGGCGACCCATTTCCACCACGTCACCCTCCTCCATCACCAAAATAAGGTCAGCATCGCGAATAGTTGACAGACGATGAGCAATAACGAAGGCTGTGCGCCCGTGACGCAAGCGATCCATTGCGCGCTGCACCAAGACCTCGGTACGCGTATCAACAGAGGAGGTCGCCTCGTCAAGGATTAAAATATCGGGCTGTGCAACGAAGGCACGCGCAATGGTCAGAAGCTGCCTTTCCCCAGTGGACAGGGCATCCGATTCGTCGCTCACATGCGTGTCGTATCCCTGAGGCAAATGGCGTACGAGACGATCAACAGCCGTCGCCTCGGCAGCCTCAATGACATCAGCTGTTGTCGCACCCTGGCGTCCGAAGGCAATATTTTCCTCAATTGTGCCGTCGAAGAGCCAAGTGTCTTGCAAAACCATCCCCATGTGGCGCCGTAATTCGTCACGCGACAAGGTACGGATATCAACGCCGTCAAGGGTGATAGTGCCCGAATCAACCTCATAAAAACGCATCAAAAGGTTGACCAATGTAGTTTTTCCTGCACCCGTGGGGCCAATAATTGCCACCATCTGTCCAGGTTCCACCGTGACACATAGGTCTTTGATTACCGGAGAGCCAGCGACGTAACTAAAAGACACATGGTCAAATACGATGCGACCCGACACGTGCTGAGGCAAAGATGCACTCGCGGTCTCTGGTTCCATCTCGTCAGCGTCAAGGAAATCGAGGACACGTTCGGCACTGGCCACACCCGATTGGAGGGAACTGGCCATCGTTGCCAGTGTGCCCAGCGGATGCATGAATTGGCGTGAATACTGGATGAACGCTTGGACAGAGCCAAGGGACATTGACCCATTGGCCACCATCAGCCCACCACCAACGGCCACCACCACGTAGGTTGCTGACGAAATCATATTCATAATCGGCATCACGAGGTTCGACACAAATTGTGCACGCGTTGATGCTTGATACAAGGCACTATTAGAAGCGTTGAGCTCGTCCTCAAAACGCTGCTCTAAGCCGTAAAGTAATGCCACTTCGTGACCAGAAATGGCTTCTTCCACAGTGCCAGCCAGGTCGCCCGTGTGCTTCCACTGGGCGCGGAAATGTGGCTGAGCCCTGCCCATAAGGAAACCAACAATACCCATACCAACTGGTAGGACAACGAGTGACAACAGTGTGAGCTGCCACGACATGGACAGCATCATCACGATAATGCCGACCACCGTCAGTGCCGACTGCATGAACTGTGACAGGGTTTGGTTCATTACCTGCGCAACGTTATCCACGTCGTTGGATACGCGCGACATCAAGTCGCCACGCGAATTCTTGTCGATATGAGACAGCGGCAATCGCTCGATTTTGCGTTGCACTTTGTCGCGTAGACGCCACGCCGTATTCTGCACGGCGGTGCGGAGCACTATGCCGGTGATCCACCCGAAAACTGCGCTGGCAATGTAGATGGCAAGCACGATGAGCAAGATAGTGCCCAGTGCAGCAAAATCAACGCCAGCACCCGGCACGAAATCCATGGTGGCGACCATATCCGCCAACTGATCTTGCCCGCTGGCGCGCAACGATGCCACCGCCTCGTCAATGGACGAACCCTGGGTGACGAATTTCGACATGACGCCAGAGAACAGAATATCGGTGCCTTGCCCTAGGAGCTTCGGTGCGGCAACGGTGGCGGAAACCGTTGCGACGGTGGCACCTGCGGCAAGGAGGATTCGCCAGCGATCGGGTTGTAGTTCAGCAGCGAGACGGCGCAAGGTGCGTGAAAAATCGCTGGATTTTGCGGTGGGATCAATGGTGCGTCCGTGTGGTCCGTGGCTCATTGCTCCACCTCCTGACTCATTTGCGAGGCGACAATCTCTTGGTAGGTGAGGCACTCCTTGAGCAGATCGTCGTGAGTGCCGCGTCCAACGATACGTCCGCCGTCAATGACGATAATGACGTCGGCATCTTTGACACTGGCGACACGTTGAGCAATAAGAAGGACTGCTGCACCGGCCGTATAGGCAGCAAGGTTGGCGCGCAGTTGGGCGTCGGTTGCGTGATCCAAAGCAGAGGAAGAATCGTCAAAGATATAAAGATCAGCTTGCCGGTACAGTGCCCGAGCAATGGAGAGCCGTTGCCGCTGCCCGCCAGAGAAATTCTTTCCACCAGGTTCAACTACTGCATCGATACCGTCACTTAGCCGTGAGACGAACTCTTGGGCGCAGGCGCCCTGCAAAGCCCATTCGACACGTGCACGCTCGGCATCATTGGGCGTGTCAACGCCTGACACCGTTGACGCAATGGTGCCGGAGAAAAGGTGCGCCTTTTGTGGGACGAAGGCAATGCGGCGACGCAACTGAGCAAGGTCGATATCGGACAATGCCACACCGTTGGCGGCAATAGTGCCGCTACTGGGGTCGAGGAGGCGTGGGAAGAGTTGAGCCAGGGTTGTCTTGCCTGAGCCGGTAGCGCCGATGAGCGCGGTGCGTGTTCCTGCCTGAAGGGTGAGGTCAATATTTTCTAGGACTGCATGTTCTGCACCGGCGTATTGCACTGCAACATCGGTCAGTGTGAAGGTCCAACGCTCACCTTCGACCGTTTGGGGTTCACGGGGAGGGCGGATTGCGACCTCATGTGTAAGCACCTCACGGATACGACCTGCAGCAATATCAGCACGTGGCACCATGATGATAATCATCGCGGACATCATTACCGCGCCCATGAGCATGCCAACATAACTGAGGAAGGCAAAGAGCGAGCCTACCTGAGATTGACCAGTATCAATGAGGTGGCCACCCACCCACACGACGGCCACATTTGTCACCGAAATGATCAGCGTGACCAAGGGGAATAGGACAGCAAAAAGGCCGCCGATTCGCATAGCCACCTCGCGCAATGCGTCATTAGCGTCGCCATATCGACTCGCAATGAAGGGCTGGCGGACAAAAGCACGTATGACGCGAATGCCAGTGAGTTCTTCGCGTAGGACGGTGTTCATTGCGTCGATACGTTTTTGTTGGCGCGAGAACTGGGGTGCCATCAGACGCATCATGATGGCGACCGCCACCACAAGGACGGGCACCATAATCCATAACAGCACCGAAAGGCTGACGTCTTGGCGGAAGGCTTGGACTAATGCGCCGATCCCCATAATGGGGGCTTGAACCATTATGGCGAAGGCCATAACGACCACCATTTGGACTTGTTGTACGTCGTTGGTTGTTCGAGTAATGAGAGACGGCGCACCAAAATCGTGCATATCCTGTGCCGCGAATTGTTGAACATGTATGAAAGTTTTGTGACGTAACCACGCACCTAAACCCATCGCCATACGTGCGCCTAAATACACGGCGATTGCGGTTGCAATACCCTGTGCGACCGTGAGGAGTAGCATGACGAGGCCAAGTTGCCAGATCGTGGCCGTATTGGCCAGCGCAACACCTTCATCGATGATTCTCGCATTAAGGGTTGGTAATTCGAGTGCGGCGAGCGTAGCTGCCACCTGCAAAACGACGACGATAACTACTTCACGCCACCGCGTGCTGAGGTAGTCCCAGGACAGCGAAAAGAGCACAGGTATTCACTTCATTTCGTGCGTATTGTTGGTAACGTAATGCATTCAGCCTATGCTGACACTGTGTCAATTCCACTTTGAAATACCCACATGAGGAGTCCCTCACATTAATGCTACGTAGCGCAAAATGTCTTACAACTGGTTAGGATCGTCTTATGACCCGTTCACCTCGTACCGCAGCGTTTTCCGATGAGCTCATCGATGAGGGCTTCTGGTTCGTCGTGGCCTTGATGGACCGCGCGAAAGGAATCTCCGCTGATGTGCCTGATGAGTTACGTGGCCAAGTAGACGATACCGTTGACCTCCTTACCCCCATTTTGGAACATCAGGGGATTGTTGCGCGGCTGCATCGAATGGTTGCTGAAGCGGCAGTTGCCTCGCGACACCGATGGACACTTCGGCGACGCCAAGCGCCGTCCAGTGCCGGCTTTGACAAAGCCCGTGCGTTGATCCTCGACGAGTGGGGTCTCGCCAGCAGTAAAGGCGCCTTGATTTGGCCGCCCACCGCGCGCACCATTGCAGTGCGTTTGGGGGACGGCGCCTGGAATACTGCGATGGAAACATATGACATGAAAGTGTCACAACGTGGACGTGAACGCGGCGCCGGTAAATTCAGTGACGACGATTTTTGCCAGGCACTTCGCCGCTATGCCTCCGAAGACGGTGGTCAAGGACTCTCCTTTACAGGGTACACGCGGTGGGCCACACGTTTGCGTGAGCAGGGTGTCAACATTCCTTCGCCAGCAACGATTCGTCAAAAATTCGGCACCTGGGGTGCAGCTTTGACGACCGCAGGCTTGTCCTGAAAAAATGCGCACATCGCGCAGGCGTGAGGTAGTAAATACCGCGTAATAGTGACGAAATAACCAAAGGGGCATATTCTTTGGTTAACACTTCAGGTTGGAAGGGTACTTCAACCGCGTACCGTAGGAGGTCCTATGTCGGTTCGATATGCGCTACTTGCACTCGTGTCGCAACAACCTGCCGGCGTATACCGCCTCAAGCAGATGTTCGAAGAGCAAACATGCTCAGCATGGCCGCTCAATATCGGCCAGGTCTACCAAACGATGCAGCGCCTCGAACGTGATGGGCACGTTGTCTCCCACCCTGAAACAAATGATGGCCGAGACTCAGAAGTATTTGAACTGACTGAAGAGGGGCGCGTGGTCCTTGAGGCATGGTGGGCCACACCAGTGTCGCGTGAACGTCCAGAACGCGACGAACTTGTCATGAAACTAGCAGTTGCCGCCGCCGATCCTCGCGTTGACGTCAGTGCGCTTATCCAAACCCAACGGCGCGCCACCCATGAAACGCTGCGTGACATTACGCGTCTCAAGGCCAGTGCTGACGAAACTGAATTGGCGTGGAAGCTCATCCTTGAACGGCATATCTTCGACCTCGAAGCAGAACTCAATTGGCTTGATCATATTGAATCAGGCGCAATTTCGGCAGCCGCGGGGCGCGCATCATTTGCACTGGCAAAGGGTCGGCGTGCCACTCAAGACGCTGACGACCTCGTTGGAACGAAGTGAGCGCCCAGGCGCCTGTCCTAACACTTGAGGCCGTTAGTCACCAGCACGGCAACGGTCCTGCACTTGTTGATGCACTGAAAGACGTGTCATTAAAGGTGTATGCCGGTGAACTCGTTGCGGTCATGGGACCGTCAGGTTCTGGTAAGTCAACCTTGCTCAATATTGCAGGTGGTCTTGAACGCCCCACCAAGGGTACGGTCATTGTGGCAGGACATGAACTGAGCGCCCTCGACGTCGCCGGATGTGCGCGCGTGCGCCTGCGGGATATTGGCTACGTATTCCAAGAGTCAAATCTCGTGCCGGGTTTGTCAGTACTGGAAAATATTGCTCTTCCCCTAGAGCTTGACGGTGTGGCAACATCGGAGGCAATTGCTCAGGCGCGCCTCGCCCTTGAGGCAGTGAGCGCCACAGATCTCGATCACCGTTTTCCTGACGAGCTTTCGGGCGGTCAAGCGCAACGAGCCACCATTGCACGTGCACTGGTGGGGCACCGTAAGCTGCTGCTTGCCGACGAACCGACCGGCGCCCTCGACACTGCCGCAGGCGAAGAAATCATTAGTTTGCTGCGTCAACGTGCTGACGCAGGGGCTGCATGTCTGATGGTGACGCACGAGGCCCGTCACGCTGCATGGGCGGACCGCACAGTATTTTTGCGCGACGGAAAAGTCGTTGATCGCACCCGAAGCGACCGCCCCGAAACATTGTTACGTTAATGAGGCCATAATGGCGCTAGCCCGATACCTTCACCGATGGCGGACCTTATACCGAGTAGTCGCCCGGCAGACTCGAATGGATTTGGGAACCGTTGTTTTTGCTGCGCTGCTCATCGCACTGCCGGTGACACTGGCACTGGGCACTATGTCTGCCTCAATTATGGCTGAGCTGCCGCAGCGCGAGGCATATCAATGGCTAGGTGCAGATGAACGCATACAAGCAGTCGCCGTTCAACTGAACCAAGGGAAAATACGTCAGGACCCTTATGGCGATCACACGGTGACAACAAGCCAAGCCCTTGGACAAGAAGCCTCCCACCACGATATTGAAAAAATCATCTCGCCCAATAACTCAGTGAGTTTGACGCAAAACTATTACCCGCTGAATGTGTGGAATGACGCTGGTAAGCAAGAAATACTCATGGTGACGCAGACCAGCTACCCTGATCATTCAGGTGTGCTGCTGGAGCGAGAAACCTTGGCACCTGGAGAAGTTGCCTTATCCACTGACGTGGCTGCCCGCCTCGGCGTAAGTGTTGGGCAGCGCCTATTTGTTGAGGTTGGCGCAACACCGCAGGGGCGACGATCCGATGCCACCCCCACAGGCACTGCCACCGAAGTGACACTGGTTGAGACCTTTGTTGACGAAAACTCAGTCATCGTCGGTCAGGGCACGGTGACACTGCCCACCGGTGACAGTTCTGCAGTCAAAGCAACACTGTGGACGATCACCGGCCAAGAGCCCGTGACCTGGGATCAGGTGAGACAACTCAATGACCTCGGTCTTGTCGTGACCTCTCGTTACGTCCTTCATCACCTACCCAGCAACAATGAGATAGACCCGCAAGTAGTTGAAGAAACCCGGCTGAGACAACAAAAACTGGTCAATGAGCCGCTTGCTGTAGGTGAACAGATCTTTATTATGCGGGTAACCAATGGCCTGGAAAGTGAATTGTGGGGGCAGGGAAGCACCATTGCGATGGCGCTGATAATTCTGGTCATTATTGTCGAATCGACCATGTTGGTCATGCCTATTTACACCGGTTTTCAACGGCGCCATTTGAGGCTTGTTGCGCAACTACTTGCTATCGGCGCCAGACCAAAGGATATCCGGTGCCTGTTTTACATCTTCGCCCTCTTTCTTGCTGTAGCTTCCTCGGCAACCGCTTTGGTTCTGATGGCAGCCGGTATTACCGTCCTCCATACTTACCTTGAGGTCCCATCGTGGCAGGCGAGCAATACTGTCATTGTTGCAGCTGGCCTCATCGCATTCCTCGTATGTTGCCTATCAGCTATCCCATCGGCCATACACGCAGGGCGCACACATGCAGTTGCCGTATTGCAGCGCCGCTATCGTGAGCGATCGCGTTTGGCGTTGAAATACCGCGTATTTCTTCTGCTACTGCCGCTTGGTGTCGCCACCATTGTTGCAGGCACCTATTGGGGACACCTGATCGTCACGTTCGTAGGTGCAATCCTTATTGCCTTTGCGCTTATTGGTTGCCTGCCGTGGATGCTGACTGGGTCATCACGTTTTAAAGGGCATCGTTATTTGCCGTGGCGTCTGGCGGTGCGTGACTGTATCCGCATCGGACACAGGACCTTCCCCACAATGGCAGCCCTGATGACAGTGGTGATCATTGCCAGCGCCACCCTCGTAATACATGCGAGCCGCGAACGAGCAGTTTGGGAGTCTGCCGCACACGTGGGGCGAGAAGGCGACTTATTTGTTACCTCCAGCGACGAGGACGCAACCACCAGCACCAAGGAAGCGGAACTGGCCCACGCCTCGATGATCGTGGAGCAAATCATCGGAACACACCACTCCACCGCGTTACGAGGCGTGAGCTGGGATTCGGGCGAATGGGGCCCCACCACATTCCTCTTCATGGTGGATCAAGTCACCGGTGATACTGTGCTCTCGTCGGAGGCGTCACGACAAATCAAAGAAACGTCGCCAATTTACATCATTGACGACGGTACATGGCTAGAACATACGCAACTACTCAGTGACAAGGAGCTAAAAGACGCACGCGAGGTGCTGCGCAATGGTGGCGCACTCATCCCAGTTCAAACAGCTGTCAGTCAGGATGGCTGGGCGCAGTTACGTGTTGCTAACACGTCCTGGCTCGACGAATTGACTGTCGATACTGAAGACGATGTGAAGGTCGCGCAGGTGCGGGCACGTTATATCGCTGCAGTTGACATCCCTATTATTTCGCCACAGGTTGCCGAACAGCTGAACGTACCTAATGACATCCTCGGGAGCGTCATTTCTTCACCCACTCACGTGTCTGATCAAGAACTTGGCGCATTGGACAGTGCTTTCGCCGATGCGGACCCGAATCTGCATGTGATGCGTGTAGAGGGTGACGTCAGTGCGTTGCCCTATGTCATCGGCCTATTGGTGTCGATATCGGTGCTGGTGTCGATGAGTATGGTGGCAGCAATCGCGCTTGGACGTGGACGTAAGGAATACGCGCTCCTAGATAGCCTTGGCGCACCACCAACTCTGCGTCGCCGCATCGGAACCGCCCAGGGTCTGGTGTTGACTGCCTACACGGTGCCCACAGCCGTCATTGCAGGAAGTGGAATTGGCATAGCTCTTGTGATGGCTGTTGAACGTGCGACCGCCAGGCAGGGACTGTCAGTGACACCTCCGCTGATGCTTGAGGTGCCGTGGTTTCTGCTTGCGCTGTTACTTATTGGTATCCCCCTAGTGGCGGGCATTGCCTCGGCCATGCTGGTGCCATCACGACGTCAACCAATCCGTAGAATCGGCTAATTCGCTGCGCAGCGTCACCACTGGTGCGGCAGAAACCCATCGAAAATCACCTAAAAATGCGACGATGAATCCCAGCCCCGCAAGCGGTCAAGTTCTCTGCGTTCCTTCTTTGACGGACGGCCTGTTCCGCGCTCGCGGTAGGGGACAGCGGCAATGCCTGGTCGTGGTCGCTCGGGAGACAGGTCCTGGTAACACTGCTTGGCAAGTGGAGCTCCCACACGTTTGACCAGTAGGCCAGTGACGACAAGTATCCGATCGAAACCGTCTACGCGCAGACGAACCTCGTCTCCAAGTGACACAGGCGCGGCGGCCTTTGCGGTCACACCGTTGATTTTGACGTGGCCCGCACGTGCGGCAGCTGTCGCCTGTGAGCGTGACTTCACCTGCCGGACCGACCATAGCCACGTGTCGACCCGGACTGATCGCCCCGAGGCGACAGCAGCAGAGGGGACCGGCAGCGCCTCGGCACACATTAACGGAGTATCGCCATGGGAAGGTGCGGGCCAGCAAGCACCATCAGCGTGGCGGCATTTACCGCGGCGGCCACTGACGAGGCGCGTTCACGTAAGTCTTCACGTGGCAGTTCCGCTGTTGGCGAGGCTGGGCCCGGTTGATGCGTGCAGAGAAAATCTGCCACCACATCGCAGGCCCACGCATCGATGCACAGGATTTGGTGTGGATCTACCGCTTGGTCATCGGTGGGTGCGGCCGTGTATTCAAGTTCTTCGGTACCGATGGCGTCAAAGGAGCCTGTGGCCAACCAGCGGCCTACCGCTTGGCTGTCGACCGCGGTCGATGGTCGAAGGTTGACCACCACAGTGACCTCGCGATGGTCACCGACAAGAGTCGGTGCGGGCGTGGAACAGTAGCCATTGAGGATGCCTGAAATACTGGCACCGCTGGGAACGGTCGCCGCAAATTCAGCGCAACGTCTACGTACGGAATCATCAATATGCGCTGGGTCGACACCCCATTGCCTCAAGGTCTCTTCCAAACCTGACGGCATTTGCGCAATCAGGGCCAAAATGGAACTGAGATTATCAGCGGCACCGCACCCGCATCCGCTGCCGTGAGCGTGGGTATCGCTGTGAGTGGCAACGTCGATACCGCGTTCCCTCAGCGTAGAGCACATCAAGGACAACCACGTTGGGGCGATATTGCGCAGCGCATTCGCGTCGGGTGTTGCCTGAAGTACGGACATGCCTGCGGCGTCATCGCTTGAGACGGGCGATGGTATCCCTACGACATCGGGTGGCGGTGCGAATGAGCATGTGACCAGCAGGTCGGTGACCCATGTTGCTAAGGTTGCCCCTGCCATACGCACCGGTGGCAGCGCGCCTGAATTTGCCTCGTGAATGTTGATCGGTGCCTGTGGACGCCCATCCATACACGCCTGCGGATGGGTCGTCGCGTCGACTTCGACAAGTACCCATTCAGGATGGGTTTCAAGGATGTCTAGGCGGGATAGCAGTGTGGATAATTCGGTGGCATCAGGTTCAATGGACCCGAGGGCACCGCGTAATGGAGTGGAACTCATTACTTCGCTGGCCACCATCTCACGTCAGCAAGTGAGCACAGGTTGCCAGTGATATTGCCACTTGTCACTAGGCGGTACGATCCATCTTCACCAGGCGCAAGGGACACATTTGCCGTGCCTGTGGCTTCAACGGTGTCGCCATTTTTCACGACGCCGTCAATCCAGACATCAACGCGTGACAGTGTGAAACCTTCAGGAACTTCTGTGGGCATATCCCACCGAACTTTACCTGTGAAAGTGGCATTGGTTGAACCAACTTCGATCACACATTCATCCAACGTGAGATGACGTTCTATAGAGTCACCGATGGCTGATGACACGGTGACTGCTCCAACTTCCCATGCACATTGCTCGTTTGTGGCGGCATATTCTTGATCGTTCATGGCCGACAAGTCGCCAAGGAGAGCACGGGTGTCATCGGGTGGTGTTTTTTCGTTCACTTGGGCGCACCAGGCGGCAGCAGCCTGTTTGGCCTGTAGCGCGTCGTATTCTTCTTGCGCTGTGTCGATTTCGGCATCAAGTGCATCAGTTTGTGCTTGGGAATCTAACAGTTGTGCTTCAAGCGTCTGAGTCTGGGCTGAGGCTGCGCGTAACCCGGCTGCGGATAGTCCGAGTTTCACGCCAGAAAGGACCAAGGCGACTGCAGCAACAATAAGGAAGATCAGCCCCGCTGTCGACAAGGGCTTTTTCCCAGAAGGAGCCTGTGGTGCCGGATTTTGTGGGAAGTGGGTGCTCATTGTGCTTCCTCCACAGCAGTGCGCAATTCGTCAAGGGTTGCTTGGCGTTCTTCGTTGATTTGTTGCGAATTGCTGATTTCAGCGTTCAAATCCTGTTGACGTTTTTCCTGTCCCCGGATACCGGCGTCCATCACAAACGAGATGCCGAGGAGTATGACAGCAACGACAAGAAGAATCGAGGCGACAATGATCATGCCGGTACTCTTGCGTGTGTTTTGTGGTTGCGGCGGCGTTGGTGGGGCGACCAGTGGGTGTCCGCTCTGAATATCGCCGTAGGGAAGAGGTGGCGTTACCGTAGGGTACGGCATTTGCGAGGCCTGCGCTGTTGGCGCTGCAAATGGTGACGTTTGTACGGGGGAAACGTCGGCAACACTAGCATCATCGACTGCTGTGACGGCGACATCGGTGGGCGTCACTGCGCCAAAGACTCTTGTTGCCTCCAGCGCAACCTCAGGTTCATTTGGCACAACAGGGGCCTCCAGGATGGTGGTCTCATCGGCCTGTTGGGGTGTATCGACCACCGTGAGTGGGGCGTCAAAAACCTCTGTCGCCTCGTCGTTGGGCGTATCGGCGCTGGTGGCAGGCTCTGTGTCGCTACTTGCCTGCTCTGCGGGTGCCTGGTCCGTGGCTAATGCTTCGCTACTTGCCTGCTCTGCGGGCGCAGGGGCCTCGTCAGCTGGCGTGGCCCAGGATTCAGGGGAAATCTCTGCTGGCTCGGGGGCCGCTACTTCCGATGGTTCAAGTGGCGCTACTTCCGCGGCACCGGCGGACTCTGGGTTATTCTCCGCTGTGTCCGAGGGCGCGACCTCTGCGGCATCGGCGGATTCAGGGGTAACGTCCGCTGTGTCCGAGGGCGCTGCCTCTGCGGAATCTGCTACCTGGTCTGCGTTTGGTGCAACTGAATCACTCTGATGAGTATCTGTATCAAATGGCGGCTGAGCCGGGTTCTCATAAGGGCGGGTATAGCCCGTCCACATCGTCCCATCCCACCAACGAAGCATCCCTGCTTGCGATGGATCAGGGTACCAACCTTGTTGTGGTGTGGACATTGACGCTCCTTTAACAACAGTACCGCGGTATCTACGCCCCTAATCGTGCCACAGTGCTGGTGTAGATGCGACCCTATCCCCAATTCACCGCAGGCACTTCATGTTTTGACGCCTGTAGGTGTGACGCCTGCCCGTTTTATAGGAAGCCTTGCGACCACTAGGCTTGAACCCATGGCCGCATTACTCGCACAGCATCCGCTGCTCACCTTATTTCTGGTCGTGGCCCTGGGTGGCATACTCGGTGCGATACGACTGGGACCACTGCGTCTCGGGGCGGCCGGAGCACTCTTTGTGGGTCTTGCCCTCTCTGCCCTGGTGCCCAATCTTGGACATGGGATTGAACTTGTCCAACAAATTGGTTTGGCATTCTTTGTTTACACCATCGGAATTGCAGCAGGCGCCACCTTTTTCTCTGACCTGAAGAGACAACAGCCTTTACTGCTGGTCACCGCCCTTGTTTGCCTTATCGGTGCGGGCTTGGCCTGGGCAATAGGCGAATGGCTAGGCATTGACCGCAGTCTCACCATCGGACTATTTACTGGCGCCCTCACCGCCGCACCCGCACTCGATGCTGCAAGCCGTGTCACAGGTGATCCGCTCGCAGCCGTAGGCTACGCCTTCGGATACCCCATCGGCGTCATCATCGGGATCCTCGTTGTCTCCTACGTGGTCGTGCAAGCATGGCCCGGCACCAAAGATGCCCCATCGGTCGCCGAAAGCGGCTTGGACGCAGTAACCATCAAGGTGCGCCACACGGTGAGTATGCGGCATGTCAAAGCCTGGGCAGACCAGCGTATACGCATGTCGTACCTACGCCGCGAAGGCCGCACCCGCGTCGTTGTACCAGGGGAGGAACTACGCAAAGGTGACCTTGTGCTGATTGTGGGTGACGCCTCGGCAATTGACGCGTGTATTTCGCAAATCGGTGAACCCGCCGACACCCACCTCGCTAACGACCGCAGCGAAGTGGCATTTGAGCGGATCGTTGTATCGAACCCCGATGTCGCTGGACGCACAGTGGCATCCCTTGCGATAGCGCAGCGTTTTGGCGGTGCGGTCACGAGGGTCCGTCGTGGTGACCTTGATCTGCTTGCGCGCGACGACCTTGCTTTGCAGCTTGGTGACCACGTCGCGGTGGTCGTGCCGACCGAGGAACTCGACGCAGTACAGAGTTTCTTTGGCGATTCTGAACGAGGCGTCAGCGAAGTCGACGGACTAGCCTTCGGACTGGGGATGGTCATGGGGCTGCTCCTTGGTGTGATCGCCTTCCCCATGCCTGGTGGCCAGTATTTCCAACTCGGGTCGGCTGCGGGGCCACTGATTGTCGGGATGCTGCTTGGGGCGCTACGCCGCACTGGGCCCCTGGTGTGGACGTTACCCATTGCCGCCAACCTCACCATTCGCCAAATTGGGCTCATGATGTTTTTGGCAGCATTGGGTCTGAATGCGGGCGATGAACTCGCATCCGTGCTGTTTTCCCCCATGGGATGGCGGGCAGCATTACTGTCTGCTGCCGTCGTCGCCGTGTGCTGCGTACTTTTGGCAGTGGGTGCGCGAGTCCTCAATTTGTCGGCTGCGCGCAGTGCCGGCGCTATTGCGGGCTTCTTGGGCCAGCCGGCGGTGCTTCAGTCGGCAAGCAGTCGACGTGCTGATGAGCGTGTCGAGGCGGCCTACGCCTCGCTCTTTGCCTTCGCGATCGTTGTGAAAATCCTACTCGTTCCCTTGATGTGGAGTATATAAATATGGCTACCCCAGAGTTCATCGTTGCGCTACGCCGCCATGTCGGACATGAGCAATTGTGGATACCTGGCTGCACTGCCGTGGTTGTGCGCCCGAAGAACGGCCTTCCTGCCTCGTCAATTCTCCACGGCCCCATAGACCCCACTTTGGTTGAAATCCTCGTCGTTCAACGTGCCGACAATGGGTGGTGGACACCTGTCACAGGCATTATTGATCCAGGTGAAGAGGCCGCCGCAGCGGCTGAACGGGAAGTGCAGGAGGAAGCAGGTGTTGTGGCTGAGGCGGTACGTCTGTTGAGCACCGAGGTTGTTGGGCCGATGACCTACAGCAACGGCGATCATGCCATATACCTGGATATTGCTTTCTTGCTGCTGTGGCGTAGTGGGACGCCGTGGCCTGCTGATGGTGAGAATACGCGTGCGTGCTTCATGCCTGCCAATGAGTTGCCCGCGATGAATGCTCGCTTTGAGCGGGTGATTAATCGTGCTTTGTCTGGCGAGATTGCCGCTGGTTTTGAGCGTTGCTGAATGCGGCGGCTTTTTCAGGCTGATGCGGTGGGAGTGAGGAACGAGGTGCCCTGTGGTGGGCATATTATGCGAGCGCCGTTATCGAATAGTTATCTTTTGTGCTTGTATCCCGCGAGTGTGACCGTTAACATTCTTGGTGGGTGAGGCATCTACAGCGATGTAGAGGCACTCGAAACCGCCCACGTCAACGTCGGAGTTGACGACACCTTGAGGAGAGTAATCAATGAATATCCGTAGGGCATTGTCCGGACGTCTTCTTGGCGCCTCGGCACTCTTTGCAACCGCAGCGCTGGCATTGTCTGCATGTGCAGGTGGCGGTGCAGGTAGCACCAGCACCGACGGCACGACTGCCGTTGACTCCTCTGATGGAGCCATTAAAGTCGGTGTCGCCATGCCAACCCAAACGTCTGAACGGTGGATTGCTGACGGCAACGCCGTCAAGGAAGGCCTCGAAGCCGCGGGCTATGAAGTTGACCTTCAATTCGCCAACGACGACATTCCTACCCAAACCCAGCAGATCGACCAGATGATCACCAACGGAGCAAAGATCCTTGTGATCGCCTCCATTGACGGCACAGCGCTATCAAGCCAGCTTGACGCAGCAGGTGCTGCAGGCATCCCCGTGATCTCCTACGACCGCCTCATTCGCGACAATGAAAACGTCAACTTCTACGTGTCCTTCGACAACTACAAGGTGGGTGTGGCTCAAGCCAACGCACTGCTCCTAGGCCTTGGCATCGTTGACGAAAACGGCAAAAAGAAGGCCGACGCACCAGCTGGTCCACTCAATATTGAACTGTTCGCAGGCTCCCCTGATGACAACAACGCTGGCTTCTTCTTCAACGGCGCCATGGATACCCTCAAGCCCTACATTGAAGATGGCACCCTTGTTGTGAAGTCAGGACAAACCGCATTCGACCAAGTGGCAACCCTGCGCTGGTCACAAGAAGCTGCGCAAAAGCGTATGGAAGACCTTCTTACCTCCACCTACGGCGGGGGCAGCGAACCGCTCGCTGGTGTCTTGTCGCCCTTCGACGGCATTTCCCGCGGCATCATTACCGCCCTCCAAGGTGCAGGTTACGGCCCAACGATTGCTGAAGGCCTTCCCATTGTATCGGGCCAGGACGCTGAAATTGCCTCAGTGAAACTCATCGCCGACGGCGTCCAGCATTCCACCATCTTCAAGGACACCCGCACCTTGGCTGAACAAGCTGTCAAGACTGTCAAAGCTATCGGTGCAGGCGAAGAACCTGAAGCAAATGACACCGAAACCTACGACAATGGCGTAAAGGTCGTCCCCTCCTACCTCCTTGAAGTTGAAACCGTCATCAAGGACAACATTGAGGAGAAGATTGTCGGCTCCGGCTATTACACCGCCGAAGAAGTCGCCGCCGGCGTCGCTAACTAATCGATAGCCCACTGGCGGGGAGTGTCTGATGCGTAGTAACCGCCACGACACTCCCCGCCCTTGAATACACAACGCAATGATTGGGACAGGTGACATGGCGTCCAATATTCTCGAAATGCGTGACATCGACAAAGGATTCTCTGGGGTGCAGGTGCTCAAGCACGTCAACCTTGAGGTCCGACAAGGCGAAATACACGCCCTCTGCGGTGAAAACGGTGCCGGAAAATCTACACTGATGAAAGTCCTTTCCGGCGTGTATCCTCACGGACAATACGACGGAACCATCATCTTTGATGGCAAAGAAGTACAGTTTTCTTCCATTAAAGATTCCGAGGCCCTGGGTATCGGTATCATCCACCAGGAATTGGCGCTCGTGCCGTTCCTCTCTGTGGCCGAAAATCTTTTTCTTGGCTCAGAAAAACCCAAGAAAGCCGGCCTCATCGACTGGCATGCGGTCAACCATGAGGCAGAAAAAATCCTCAAAATGGTGGGTCTCGACGAAAATGTCACCACCCGCGTAGGACAGCTCGGTGTGGGCAAACAACAACTCATTGAAATTGGCAAAGCCTTAGCTAAAGACGTGCGTTTGCTGATCCTTGACGAACCTACCGCAGCACTCAACGATAATGACTCTGCGCAGCTGCTTGATTTGGTCCGTCAACTCCGTGACCGCGGTGTTTCTGTTGTGATCATTTCCCACAAACTCAACGAAATAGCGGCCATCGCTGATCGCACCACCATCTTGCGTGATGGACAAACGATCGAAACCATCGATATGAAAGACCCAGCATCAACGCAAAATAAGATCATTTCGCTGATGGTGGGTCGCGAACTGTCGCAGCGTTACCCTACACGTCAAGCCAATATCGGTGACGAGCTATTCCGTGTGGAAAATTGGACGGTGTACCACCCCACCCAACAGGATCGTGTCGTCATAAAGGACGCTTCCTTTAATGTCCGTCACGGCGAGGTTGTGGGTATCGCTGGACTGATGGGTGCTGGACGCACCGAATTGGCTATGAGCCTTTTTGGTAGGGCTTATGGACGGGACATTTCTGGCCGAATCTTCAAAGAAGGAAAAGAGATCACCATCAAGTCGGTTTCCGACGCGATTCACCACGGTATCGCTTACGCAACCGAAGACCGCAAACAATACGGCCTCAATCTTATCGACGATATCCGACACAATATCGCCACCGCTGGCCTATTCAAACTGGCAAAACGAGGCATGGTGAATGCGCATGAGGAACTCGCTGTTGCAGTGGACTACAAGGAACGTATGAATATCCGTTCCCAAAGCGTCATGCAACGCACCGGATCTCTCTCCGGCGGCAATCAACAAAAAGTCGTCCTCTCAAAATGGCTCTTTACTGACGCGGATGTCCTCATCCTTGACGAACCGACGCGCGGTATTGACGTCGGCGCCAAATACGAGATTTATACCCTCATTAACACCATGGTGGAAGCGGGTAAAGCCGTCATCGTCATCTCTTCCGAACTTGAAGAGGTACTTGGCATATCCGACCGCATCTACACCCTCGCATATGGGCGAATCACCGGCGAAATGCCTGTATCCGAAGCGAACCAAGAAAACCTCATGGAACTCATGACTATCGAACCTACAAGGGAGCAAGAAAAGTGAGCACCACAAAAGGCCTCGGCGAGATGCTCAAAGGCAATATGCGCCAAAGCGGCATTTTCATCGCCTTCTTCCTGATCGTTGTCCTATTCGCGGTCCTCAACAGTTCATTCTTGAGCCCAGGTAACCTGACGAATATTGTTCTGCAGTATTCCTACATCCTGGTCCTAGCCATTGGTATGCTATTCGTCATTGTTTTGGCACAGATTGACCTGTCAGTAGGGTCTGTTGTCGCTGTCACCGGCGCACTTTCTGCTGTCCTGATCATTAAAAACGGTATGCCGTGGTGGGTAGGGGTATTGGCAGGCATCGCCCTTGGCATTGTTATAGGCGCCTGGCAAGGATTTTGGGTGGCTTTCGTCGGCATCCCAGGCTTCATTGTCACCCTGGCTGGCATGCTCCTCTTTAGGGGCCTCACCTTCCAAATCCTCGAAAACGTGTCGTTGTCACCTTTCCCTAAGCCTTACTACAACATCGCCAACGGCTTCATTAACGGGCTGCTCGGCGGCCAAGGTTACGACGTTTTCACCCTCGTTATCTTCGGTATTGCGGTAGTGGGTTTCGCTTTCCAACAATGGCGCAACCGTCAAGCGCGTATCGCCTACAATCAGGCGGTTGAAGCAATGTGGCTGCTTATCGTCCGCATTGTTGTCGTTGGCGCCATCGTCATGTGGTTCTCCTGGCAGCTCGCCCAATCACGTGGCCTTCCTAACGTCTTGATCCTTCTCGCGGTCCTCGTCCTGATCTACGGTATCTTGGCTAATTCCACCGTATTTGGACGCGATGTGTACGCCATCGGTGGTAATAAAGCGGCAGCGGCGCTGTCAGGCATTAACGTGCGGATGGTGACCTTCTGGACCTTCGTCAATATGGGCTTCTTGGCCTCTGTTGCAGGGGTGGTCTACTCGGCACGCATGAATGGTGCTCAGCCTTCAGCGGGGAATATGTTCGAGCTTGATGCCATTGCCGCATGTTTCATTGGTGGCGCATCAACCACCGGCGGTATCGGACGTATCTCTGGCGCCCTGATTGGTGGTCTGATCATGGCAGTGATGTCCAACGGTATGCAGCTTCTGGGCGCTTCCACTTCCACCCAACAAATCGTCAAAGGCATGGTGCTTCTGCTTGCTGTTGCCTTCGACGTGTGGAATAAGCGCCGAGCGGGCGCACAGTGACCTGCGCACGGTGTCGCCCGCACCGTGACGCACACAGTGACATGTGCAGTGTTGGACGCACAGTGAGGTAAGCATAGCGTCGCGCCCGTTGTGACACCGTTTATACGCCAGTCAGGGGTGAAGCAAAACAAATGCTTCACCCCTGACTCCTTTCACCACTACGATTACTGACGAAGCCCAAAAACGTGAGGAGAAACAGTGGCACGCCCACGAAGTACGGATCGCCCCCCGTCAATACATGACGTGGCTGCCCAAGCGGGGGTGTCACACCAGACCGTTTCTCGCGTTCTTAATAACAAGGGCCGTGTCGCAGAGTCAACAAAAGAAAAAGTTCGCCAGGTGATCCAAGAGTTGGGGTATCGCCGCAATACGGTGGCACGCGCCTTGTCGACGCGCCGCTCTGGCATACTTGGCGTCGTCACCACCAACAAGTGGTATTACGGCCCGACCTCAATCCTGCTGTCGGTTGAGATTGCTGCACGTGATGCAGGCTATTACACGGTGGTGGCCCCCGTGGATGACAGTGACTCCGATGCGATTACCACAGCCTGTGAACGCTTCCTCACGCTGCCTGTGGAGGGCATCATCCTGATTGCCCCTGGACGTCTGGTGCACTCTGAATTGTGGGGTGCCCAAATGTCGGTGCCCTTCGTTGCAGTGACATCGAATGAACCGGAGAAACACAGTGGCGCCATCACCATTGAGTTTGACCAGTACGAGGCGGCGCGGCAAGCGATGGAGCACCTGTTTGACCTTGGACATACAGATATCGCCCATATCGCAGGACCCGCAGATTCTATTCATGCACGTATCCGCGAAGATGTGTGGGCAACTGCGATGAAGTTGCGTGGCCTTCCGCTGCGCCCAATCGGTGTGCGCGGATGGGGTGCCGACGTTGGTTACGAACAGGGGAAAGCACTATTAGCAACGCCGTGGCCAACGGCCGTTTTTTGCGGAAATGACGAGGTGGCCGCCGGTTTTTATGCGGCATGTGACGAGGCGGGGGCGCGGATTCCGCAAGATATTTCCGTCATCGGTTTCGACAATGAGCCAACAACGGCATACTACCGACCCGCATTAACTACGGTGGCGCAAGATTTTCCTGAACTGGGTCGCGCGATTGTGTCAACGATGCGTGATGCCATTGACAATGGGCCAGTTTCGGGCAGACAACATCTGTCGGCTCGTCTGATCTTACGGGACTCCACTGCGGCGCCTCGGCAGGAAGCATAAGCGGCTGGACAGGTAGCCTGCTGTGCGGCCATATTGTGGCCGAATGCCGCGCGCATTCCCTCCCCCTTGCTAGACTCTTTCCTGCAAGACAGGGGAGCCCCCGCATGTGGAGCGGGAGCTGAGAGTGCGCACGCAGACCCTCGAACCTGAACCGGTCAATACCGGCGTAGGAAGTCGCAATCTCTAGCCGTCCATCGACGGTTTCAACCCCTCCCGCATACGCTGAGGAGGAACTTAGCATGGCCCACACACGCCCATTGACACGCTTATTCGGCACGGTTCTCACTGTCGCCAGTATCGTTGCCCTGGCTGCCTGCACGACGCAGAGCACCTCAGACACTACCGATACGAGCCAGGCCGCAAGCGAAACGTCGCGGTCAATTGTTGTTTTGTCCCACGACTCATTTGACTTTCCTCAAGAACTCCTCGATACCTTTACCGCTAACACAGGGATTGAGGTGACTATCCAAGCAATTGGAGACGGTGGAACACTCGCTAACCAGTTGGTCTTGACAAAGGATGCGCCACTAGGTGATGCGGTTTATGGCCTCGACAATACCGTGTCATACCGCATTGCAGGCCAGGGCGTCATTGCAGAAACCACCGTGACTAGTCCCAACGAGAATCTCAACTTCGCTGGTGAAGCCGGACTTATCCCCATTGATCAAGGTGACGTCTGCGTCAACTTCGACAAGACCTGGTTCGCGGACAAAGGTATGGTGGCACCACAGACCTTCGAAGATCTCAGCCGCGCAGAATACAAGGACCTTCTGGTGGCGATGAACCCAGCCACTTCCACCCCAGGTATGGCATTTATGTTGGCCACCATCGCCCACTTCGGCCAGGATGGGTGGGTCGAGTATTGGCAAACACTGAAAGACAATGGTGTGAAGGTGACACAAGGGTGGTCAGAAGCCTTCGCGGTCGACTACTCGGCAGGCGAGGGCAGCGGTCCCTACCCGATGATGGTGTCCTACGGTTCATCTCCGGCATACTCGGTCAATGACGAAGGGACTGACACGTCTACTGCATCGATGTCCCAGACCTGCTATCGCCAGGTCGAATACGCGGGGGTTCTTGCGGGCGCTAAGGATGCTAACGGTGCGGCCCAATTCATTGAATATATGCTCACCCCCGAGGTGCAAGCAGCCATTTCAGAGGTCACCTACATGTTCCCTACTGTTGAGGGGGCGCAGGCACCTGAAAACCTGGTCACCTTCGGTCCGCTGTCACCAACCCCGGTGATGATCCCAGCTGATGACGTTGCTGCCAACGCAGAGGTATGGCTACGCACCTGGCAAAGTACCGTCATTGGCTGACCGCTAGTGTGATGCGCAGGTATGCCTTGTGGTCGCTTGCTTCTCACGAGGCTGTGCAGTTTGAGGCACAGGGCATACCTGTAGCGGACATCACTCAGTGCAGATCAAAGCCCACTGAGCGCCGCGTAGAATACCGCACTGCATGACATGTGCCAAGGTGCACGCAAGCGACGAAAGGAGGAGAGAATGTATCGCACGATAATGCGCAAAGCCGCCACAATCAGCGTATGGGCGTTGTGCTTAATGCTCCCCCTAGCTTTCCTCCTCGTTTTTTTCGCGTGGCCCGCTGCCAACCTAGTCCTTCGAGGTTTCGTCAACGAAGCTGGTCAGTGGGATATCACCGCGTTTTACCAGGTATTCACCCGTAGCCGCACATGGCGCATCATCGGCCTCACCCTTTCAATGGCAGCGGCGGCAACCGTAGCGTCAGTCATCCTTGGTGTGCCAGGTGCCCACGTTTTGTACCGATTGACATTCCCGGGGCGCGTAGTGGCACGCATCATCGTGTCCATCCCCTTTGTCCTACCAACTGTGGTTGTTGGTGTCGCATTTCGTTCACTGCTATCGCCGGGCGGGTGGCTGGCATTTCTTGACCTTGACGGCACGGTGATAGCGGTCGTGGCTGCCATGGTGTTCTTTAATTACTCGTTGGTTGTGCGGACCGTTGGTAGTGTGTGGTGTCGTTTAGATCCACGCATGGTGCAGGCTGCGCGTGCACTAGGGGCAGGGCCGATGCGCGCATTACTTACGGTGACGCTGCCGAGTTTGCTGCCCGCAATTGCGTCAGCAGCATCTGTCGTTTTCTTGTTTTGTGCGACTGCATTTGGAATTGTCCTTATCTTGGGTGGCGTGCACCTGGCGACGATAGAATCCGAAATATACCTTCTGACCACATCTTTCCTTGATTTACGAGGCGCCGCGGTCTTATCCGTCATTCAGCTAGCGGTGATCTCCGCGTCTTTATGGGTGGCAGGTATTGCCCGCAAACGGGGTGAACGCGCGTTAGCTCTGCGCTCAGATGCCCACGAAAAAGTGCCGACACGCGGTGATCTTCCTGCTCTTATCTGCACTGCGATGGTGGTAGGTGGCCTACTGCTTGCGCCAATAGCAGCTTTGGTGTGGCGCTCATTTCATCGATCAGGACAACTCACGTGGGCGAATTGGATGGACCTTGCCGATGCGCAGTTGTCGCCTGCCATTCGCGTGAGTGCACTGGACGCTACAGCAAACTCTGTGCTTGTGGCATTGCAAGCCAGCGCAATAGCTTTAACCATTGGTGTCACGGTTGCCGTGATTGTCAGTCGAAAACCGCGCAGCAGGGCAGGTAGTGCAGCGGTGTCATTCTTTGACGCACTTTTCATGCTGCCTCTTGGTGTGTCAGCTGTGACTGTAGGATTCGGATTCCTGATCACCTTGAATCAGCCGCCCTTGGATCTACGGTCGTGGCCTTTGCTGATCCCCACTGCCCAAGCGGTGGTGGCCGTGCCACTGGTGGTACGCCTCGTATCGCCTGTGTTGCGCGCCATCGACCCGCGTCAACGCGAAGTGGCGGCCACATTGGGGGCTGGTCCAATGCGTGTACTTGCCACTATCGACGGTGCGCACCTTTTGCGCGCGGGCGCTGTTGCCGCAGGTTTCGCCTTTGCGACATCCCTCGGGGAATTTGGTGCTACCGCATTCCTTGCGCGACCAGAGGCCCCCACACTCCCAGTGATGATTTATCGGCTTATTGCGCGTCCTCATGCAGCAGAACAAGGCGTGGCGATTGCCGCATCTGTCCTCCTTGCCATAGTGGCGGCCGCGGTAATGGTGTGCGTCGAAAAAGGCAGGCCTTCTACTTCTGGAGATTTTGCATGAACGACCCTGCGTTGAGTCTTCGCCACGTCAATGTCCATTATGGTTCCACCAAGGCCGTTGATGCGTTGAGTCTTGATATTTTTCCCGGCGAGATCCTTGCTCTTTTAGGGCCGTCAGGGTCTGGAAAATCCTCCCTCCTGCGTGCCATTGCTGGTTTAGAAAATATTCGCGGCGGCCAAGTGTTGTGGGAAGGTGAAGATATCACTGCTCTTCCAGTGCATCGACGCGGCTTCGGCTTAATGTTCCAAGATGGGCAGCTTTTCCCGCACGCGGATGTGGCAGGCAATGTCGCCTATGGTCTGCGCAGTCACAAGAGGCAGGAGCGCACTGCCACCGTGGCGCGATGCCTTTCCATGGTCGGCATGGGCGATTATGCGCACCGTAGCGTACATAGTCTTTCAGGTGGACAAGCTCAACGTGTTGCTCTGGCGCGCGCTCTTGCCCCTCAACCGAAACTCCTCCTACTTGACGAGCCACTATCAGCCTTAGATCGCAGCATGCGCGAGCATCTGTCGGTGGACATACGAACCATATTGCGTCAGACAGGGATGACCTGCGTGTATGTCACGCACGATCAGGATGAAGCCTTCACAGTGGCTGACCGCATTGGTGTGATGATCGGCGGACAGCTTGCTGGCCTCGATACTCCCAGCGGCTTGTGGACACATCCGAGGCGTCACGATGTTGCCGAGTTCCTTGGCCAAGGGCCTGCGTTCCGTGCGCCCGACGGGACGGTGCGTATGGCGGTACCGTCGGCCGTACATGTTGAAGAGTATGTGCCACACGGCAGCTCTGATACAGAAAGGCCAGTTAGTGGGCGAAGGAATACCAGGGGGAGGGAGGGTGACGGCCCGGAGGGGGCAGCTCCCGCACTTGCGGCGGTGGGACAGCAGAATGACTGCCCGCAGCAGTCGGCCTCGGAACTGCGTTTACCAGCGGTTGTGACGTCGGTACGTAGCGCTCGCGGACGATGCGAGGTGGAGCTGAAGGCGGATGATCGCCGTTTCCGCGTCGCATTACCGTATGACCATGTGATTACCCGTGCTCAGCGCTGCACCATTGTCATTGACTACCGAGCATGTCCGGTGGTGGCCGATGGTTGAGGTTGTTTGGTCGGGTGGGTTGCTTCCTCCTGCGGTATTTGCCTCACTACGCGAAACCTTGGAAGGTCGTCGCCTGTCAAGGCAGTACACCCGGGCAGCTAGGCGTAATACGACACCTGTTGTCGTTATCGACGGGCCATCAGGTGCAGGAAAAAGTACTTTCTTAGCGTATTTGGCTCGGCAGTTAAGGATTGCGGGGGTTCGTTTCCAAGTGGCCAGGGCAGATGATTGGTTTCCTGGGTGGGATGGACATGCTTCGGGAGGACAAAGTGCTGCGGCCTTAGTTGCTGGCAGCCGTTCGCGGCCTGCGTCGCATGCCGAGGCGATGGTGCCTAATATGGCAATCGTTGACAGCAGCAGGGTGGGGTACCGTCACTGGGATTGGGAGCAGATGCGTGCCGATGGTGTCACACTGCTGGACCCGAGTGTGCCGCTCATAATTGAGGGGTGCGGTGTGCTGACGCTGGTGACGCGCCAGATGGTCGAGGCAGCCGTGTGGATCGACGCGCTCGGCGGTGAAGAGGAGCGGCAACGTCGCGCAATTGTGCGTGATGGTGAAATATTTGAGCCTTGGTGGCACCGGTGGGCAGCTCACGATCGGCGGCATCGCGATGAAGACTTGCCGCAGATGCTTGCGGATATTCAGATTTGGACATAGGGCAATAGCATCTGGCACTCGACATTTCAGTGTGTCAGCTATTGCGTGCTGGTGGTGGTGAGGATGCAGAGTGGTGTGGGGTGGGGCATGTTATTCCAGTGACCGGTCGCGGCGTGAAGGGATGTAGTGCTCGCCTTTGGGTAGGGCCAGTTCCCATGCGGGCGCGGTCAGACGAGTCCGCGAATTCGGTACGGTTGACCCATCACTAGGACGCCGAGACGATGTTGCGCTGATTGATGCTCCGCGTGGGCCCAGCAGCATCAAACGCACGTACCCACCGTGTTCAAGGTTGAGCCACCAAATAGACGCATCATCACCTTCACCATGGACGCTGATGGTGTCAAAGCCAAGGGGGATAAATAATTCATCTCCCAACGCCCGGGCTGCTTCGATATCAACAGGATCAGCAAAGCCGATACCTGCTGTCTCGAGGTCGAAGGCTTCCCCCGAGGTTCGTAACACTGAATCCCTGATGAGTGTGGCTCCTGCGCTGTAGGCTTCCATTCGTTTAACGAATTGCCCTAACGCGGGCTCAACACTGTGTTGGAAATGCTCCACTGTTTCACGCTCTTCCAACGGTAGTGATCCTTCAAACCACATACGTTCCTCCCCACCACTACACGCAGATATCACCATCACACACACCACCACACACACGCGCAGCAGCCGCTGGCTCCACATCATGGTTCCACCCCCGCCACAATTCGAGCAATATCATGCAAGGCGCCTGACGGCTGACCCGTTACAGGATCCACCATAATGTAGTTACTATGCCGAGCAACAGGATTCACCCACTCGGCCAGGCCACTCACACCGGGTGCATCACCTGAAATACGTTCAAACTGGTCAATATCCAAAGGATTAGGGCCATGGACCCAATGCCCCACACCAGCTACCGCATCATGACTATCCACAGCAGACACATACGCGCCACCATCAAAGTTGT
>NZ_KE386848.1:702925-703539 GCF_000429105.1 Schaalia suimastitidis DSM 15538 | reverse complement strand
CGGCAACCACACGGTTGCCGCCGCCTTTGCCACACCCAAAACACGGCCCGCGAGAACCCACACAAACACACGGGCACCTACGACCCACACAAGGACGCCACAGGCCGACCATACGGTCGTGGTTTTAGGGGAACAACATCGCGTGCGTAGGGGTAACGACGTTTCGTTCAATCCCGATAAACGTGATAGCTTCCCCAGTTACACCACTGCACAATGTGCAGTCCTGCGTCTATGATTGATTGAGGATTTCAGCGGCATTACACATCGTTGCCGTACTACAAATGCGTATCGCGCAAGAATAGAGGAACACACCATGGCAGATGAACGACAGAACCGCTCACAGGGCGAGCGTGGTGGGTTCCAGCGTAGGCAATGGCGCGACCAAGGTGACCGCTCATGGCGTGGTCAAGAAAATTCGGGTGCGTCCAGCAGAGGTGCTGAGCGTGGGTCTTTCCGCGACGATCGTGGACCTCGTCGCTTCGAACGGGATGACCGCGGTGGGCAGCGTTCCTTTAAGCGTGATGACCGCGGTGGCCAACGCAGTTTTGACCGTGATGACCGTGGTGGCCAACGCTCTTTTGGTCGTGATGATCGTGGGCCTCGTCGCTTCGAAC
>NZ_KE386848.1:370433-702675 GCF_000429105.1 Schaalia suimastitidis DSM 15538 | reverse complement strand
GGGCAGCGTTCCTTTAAGCGTGATGACCGTGGAGGCCAACGCAGTTTTGACCGTGACGATCGCGGCGGACGCGGGCAGGCACGCCGCGGAACGCAACCAAGCGACAAGCCTTGGTCCAGCACCGATCGCTATGACTCTCCAAACCCCAACGAGCCGATTATTCCGGCAGGTGTATCAGCAGACGAACTGGACCACGAGGCCCTGCTGGCACTAGGTACCCTCTCGGGACCCAATAAAGACATTGTTGCTCGCCACCTTGTCATGGCCGGCCAGCTCATCGACGTTGACCCGGAGCAAGCCCACCAGCATGCCATGGCGGCATCTGCCCGGGCGGGCCGTGTAGATGTAGTTCGCGAGGCCGCAGCGCTCACCGCCTATGCGTCGGGACGTTACGAAGAAGCGATGCGTGAAGTGCGTGCGTTGCGGCGGATGCGGGGCGACAATTCACTTCGCGCAGTTGAAGCGGATATTGAACGCGCCCTTGGTCGTCCCGACAAAGCCGTTGAGATCATCGACGCCACCGAAACAAAAGGCATGGATTTGGCCGAACAAGTCGAACTTGTTCTGGTTTCCTCTGGTGCCCGAGCCGACCTCGGACAGTTTGAAGTTGGCCTTGTCCTCGTTGATGATGCACTGGCCGCCTTGCCTGCCGATACGGATCCTTTCTTTATTGCCCGCCTGATGTCTGTGAAGGCTGACCGTCTGCGTGAATTGGGGCGCGACAGCGAGGCCGACGAGGTTGAGGCGTCGATACCTGAGGTCGATGAGGAACCAGCAATTATCGATATTGGTCTGATCGCAGATGCGGATGTTGACGGTAAACGCACAGCGCTCCGAGGAAGCGACACACCGCTTTCCCAGATATTCGACTGCGCTCTTATCGACCTTGATGGCACCGCCTACAGTGGAAACGAGCCAATTGCACATGCTGCTGAGGGTGTCGTTGCGGCACGTAACGGCGGGATGAAAACAGTCTTCGTGACAAATAATGCCTCCCGTACAGCCGCCGATGTTGCCGCACACCTCGTTGACCTTGGCCACGAAGCAACTGAGGACATGGTGATGACGTCCTCCATGGATGTTGTCGCCATCCTCAAAGAACATCTTGACGACGGAGCGAAAATCTTGGTTATCGGCACCGACGGTCTACGCCAGCCGGTAGCTGATGCCGGTTACGCGATCGTTGAGTCTGCCGACGATGAGCCTGCAGCTGTCGTTCAGGGACTTGACAAGACGATCACATGGGATCGTCTTAACGAGGCCGCATTCGCAATTGAGAACGGTGCGCTATTCTTTGCCACCAACCTTGACGCATCCCTGCCTGTTGAACGGGGCCAAGCCCTTGGTAACGGCGCTCTGGTCAAGGCCGTGCAGCACGCCACTCGTCAACGGCCAATTTCAGCAGGTAAGCCCCAGCCTGGGATTTATCTGCGCGCAGCGGCCAAGGTGGAAGCCAAGACACCGATTGCAGTGGGCGACCGCCTTGAGACGGATATCCTTGGTGCGGTTGAGGCAGGCATTCCTTCGCTGCATGTGCTCACGGGTGTGCACGACGCCAAAGCAGTGATTACAGCGGCAAAAGGGCAACGACCGTCCTTCCTTGCACTCGACATGCGCGGCCTTAATGAGGCACATCCCGAAGCGAAGCATCACGTTGACGGCACGTGGACCTGCGGGGTATCCCAAGTAGCTCAGGCCGACCGTTACGGTAACCTCAGCCTGGACGGCATTGCACTGCTACCCGAGGCTGAATACACCGTTACCCTCGACTCCTACCGTGCGCTGGCTGCCGCAGCCTGGGACTATGCCAGTGAAGGGCGCGAGGTGCGCTGCCCACAACTGACCGTGGTGCCGAACGACGATCCAGCTGGACTCGTCGAAGCGCCCGAGCCCACTGATGATTCGTCCACCGAAATGGATGAGACGATCGACCAAGTGGCGGACGACAAGGTTGGCGACGATACGGCTGACGTTGAAGTCGATGCATCGGAGGTGGACAGCGACGATGGTGGCGACAGTAATGCTATTGCCGCTGCCGAGGTGATTGGTGCGGGCGATGCGGAGGCTGAGGACAGGGGCGACGGGGACGAGAGTGGCGCCATCGAGACGGACGCAGACCACGCCATGGCCACTGCGATGACCTCTGTGGTGACCTCGAACGAAGCCAACAACACCCCAATGTTCCTGCCGGGTGAAGAAGAACTTGCCGATCTTTTGGGTGAAATCGACGAAGCAGAGCTTGAAGACGAGGATCTGTGATCCACACACAAGGCTCAGCTGGCAGTGGCGTGGGGACAACTGCCTCCGACGTCGTGTCCTCGCTCGTCGATATTGACGAGGCGCCGCTTGCCGACGCCATCGCCCTCCTTGAAGGCCTGGATGCCCAGTTACGAGCAAGCCTGTCCACCAACGGAGACTGACGTGAAGCTCAGGCGGATAGACTCCGAATTGGTCAGGCGCGGCTTGGTGCGTTCCCGTACCCATGCCCAGGAACTCCTGCAAGCTGGGCGGATCTACGTCGACGGTCAGTTGGTTCTAAAATCCGCACGACAGGTCAATCCTGCGCAGGCGATCGTTGTACGTGACGCCGAAAAAGTCGACTACGTTTCGCGTGGTGCTCACAAGCTTGCGGGTGCCCTTGACGCCCTCGGTGAGGCGGGTCCGCGGGTGAAAGGGCGGCGTTGCCTTGACGCGGGTGCGTCAACTGGCGGCTTCACCGACGTACTGTTGCGCCGAGGCGCAGCCAGCGTGGTCGCGGTAGATGTCGGCTATGGGCAACTGGCTTGGCGCCTACAAAGCGACGACCGGGTTGAAGTGATGGACCGGACGAATGTTCGGACGCTAAAGGCTGGCGACGTTAGTCCGCCGCCGCAGCTCGTCGTGGGTGATTTGTCATTTATCTCGCTGAACCTGGTACTTCCTGCACTCGTTGACGTCGCCACCCCAACGGCGGATTTTCTGCTGATGGTCAAACCACAGTTTGAAATCGGGAAGGAACGCTTGGGCTCAGGTGGCGTTGTCCGCGATCCGCGCCATCATGTTGAAACCGTGTGCGCTGTTGCCACCACCGCTTATGCATTGGGCTTGGGTATCTCAGCCGTAGAGGCTTCTCCATTGCCTGGTCCTGCAGGTAACGTTGAGTATTTTCTGTATATGCACGCAGGACGGCACGGGGTGATCACTCCAGATACTATTACTACGTATGTGGGCGACGCGGTGGAGCGTGGTCCAGCACAAAGAGGAGGCCAGGGGTGACGATCAAACGGATCATGCTGGTTCGACATACCCGTCGTCACTCGGCGCAGTTGGCAGCCAGCAAAGCGCAGAAGGACTTGCAGCAGCGCGGATATACGGTCGTCGACACCACCTCGACGGAGCCGGTCGATCTTGTCCTCGCGATGGGTGGTGACGGCACAATCCTGTCGGCCGCCACAAAGGCCCGACAATTCGACGTGCCGCTGCTCGGTCTGAATATGGGACATCTCGGTTTTCTTGCCGAAGACTCCACGGCCGCCCCTGCCGATCTGATCGATCATATTGCCAGCGGGTGCTACCGAGTCGATACGCGCATGACGTTAGCTGTCACCCTTCAACGACCGGACGGCGCAATCGTGCATGACTGGGCCCTCAACGAGGCTGTTCTGATGCACACGGACGTTGCCCACCCCATCCAACTGAACCTCGCTGTTGATGGCCAAGACGTGTCAACCTACGGTGCCGATGGCATGATTCTCGCCACCCCCACCGGTTCGACTGCATACTCATTTTCTGCAGGAGGTCCGGTCGTATGGCCTGATACCGAAGCCATTGTGATGGCGCCCCTGGCGGCACACGGCCTATTTACTAGACCGATGGTCGTTGGCCCCTCCTCAAAACTCGGTGTGACAGTCCTTGACGCTGGACGTAGCGACGCTCAGGTGTGGTGCGACGGCCTCCGCATGATGACAGTCCCCACTGGCTCCACCGTAGTGGCCACTGTCAGCGAAAGGCCGGTGCGCCTCGTCAGGCTGGATGACACACCGTTTTCGACCCGCCTCGTCCACAAATTCCACCTGCCACTTCAAGGATGGAAAGGCGCCCATCAAGGAGACGAGCAATGATCCTCTCCCTTGACATCCGCGGCCTCGGGGTGATTGACGAAGCTCATCTTGACTTTGGTCCAGGTCTGACAGTGCTGACCGGTGAGACTGGCGCGGGTAAAACGATGGTGTTGACGTCATTGCAGATGCTTCTGGGACGGAGAGCAGACCCCGCGTGGGTGCGGCAAGGTGCACGACAGGCAGAAGTCGATGGCGTTTTTCATGCTGACACGGCGCTGGAAAGCCGTGTCGACGACATTGGTGGCATCGTCGAGGATAACGAAGTCATTATTTCCCGTGTGATCGCTGCACACGGACGCTCCCGTGCACACCTTGGGGGACGCGCCGTACCCGCATCGATGCTTTCGGAAGTCACCTCGACACTCGTCACAATCCATGGGCAAGCCGACCAGATGGCGTTGCGTTCGCCTGCCGCTCAACGCCAGACGCTGGACGATTGTGGTGACGATGAGCATCGCGCACGTATTGACGCTTACCAGTACGCCTGGATGAGTGCAGTCCAGGCAAAAAAACGCCTTGACGCAGCCAGGGATAGTGGCGACGAACGTACTGCCCGCATCCTGTTGTTGGAAGAACTCACGAACCGTATCGCCGAATTAGATCCACAAGCTGGCGAAGACGAATTGCTGCGCGCGGAAGCTGAACGCCTCACAAATGTTGAAGAACTGCGGCGTCACCTGGGGTATGCCCACGCTGTCCTGTCGGGGGGAGAGGCTGACGGGGGCGTTCTTGACCTGATTCGCGCTGCCGTGAAAGAACTTGATGAGGCGACGCGCCTGGACCCTGCACTTGCAGCTATCGCGGATCGGCTGCGTCCCGTTGCCTTTGATGTGGAAGCGCATATCGACGATTTGTCAGCGTATTTGGTCCAACTCAACGACGACCCTGCCAGGCTCGCCTATATCCACGAGCGGCGCGCTGCGCTACGGGCACTGATGCACGGGCGTGCCAGCGATGTTGACGAACTCATCGTCTGGCAGGAAAAGGCATTAAGTGAACTGGCTGAACTGACCGCAGCCGCCACCGACCCACAGATCCTCGCTGACGAGCTTGCCGCAGCGCAGCAACAGGTGCTGACGGCTGGTGAGGCTCTGCGTCATTCAAGGCTGCGCTTGGCTGACTGGCTGAGCGAAGCGGTCAATAAGGAACTGCATGCCTTATCGATGCCCGATGCGCACTTCAGTATCCACCTGGAGCCAACCAAACCAATGCCACATGGGATGGAAGACGTTCAGATGCTCCTTCAGCCCCACCCCTCAGCGCCAGCACGTCCGCTAGGACAAGGTGCCTCAGGTGGTGAACTATCGCGTGTGATGCTGGCCATTGAGGTGGCGCTTGGTACCCATTCTGGCAGCGCCACATATATTTTTGACGAGGTGGACGCAGGCATCGGGGGACGTACAGCCAGTGCGGTTGGCCAACGCCTCGCCCAATTAGCGCACAACCAGCAAGTGGTGGTGGTCACCCACCTGCCGCAGGTCGCTGCCTACGCGACTACCCACCTCCTCGTCGAAAAAAACGATGGGCTCACGACGGTGCGTCCACTTGATGCGCAGGCCCGCGTCGACGAAATTGCTCGAATGATGGGTGCAGAACGTGACTCTGAAGCGGCGCGCGAACACGCTGCTGAGCTACTGCGTAAAAGCGTGTGACAATCATTGAGATGAGTAACGACCAAAAGCCACCAGCTGCGCCGCCGCTATCAGGTAGCGTGTGTATTGACGAAAATACACAGCAGCTTACACTGCGTATCACCGAAGGCGATATCGTGGTCATTGACCACGCAGACCTTGATCAGACCAGTGCACAGCATATCGCCCAGAAGAAACCGCGAGCAGTACTTAACGCCTCCCCGATGCTCAGCGGCAGGCATCCTGCCCGAGGTGCGCAGATCCTAGTAGACGCAGGCATTGCGGTGCTGGACGACCTCGGCCCTGATGTGATGACCCTTGACAATGGTGACGACGTTGAGATCGAAGATCGCCACGTGATACGCGACGGCTTCACAATTGCCACCGGGCGACGTCTGAATGCCGCGGACATAGCGGCACTGCAACCTGCCCTTGACCTACATACACACTTGCAGCCGGTGGCGACGTCCGCCTATGCCGCCTTGACGCAAGACGAAGCCTTATTGTTGCGCGGTGAAGGCGCACGCGCACTGTTGCCTGATATTGCAGGCAAGACGGTGTTGCTTATCGGTGGTGCGCCGCAGGCAAAAAACGATGTGCAACGCTTGAAACGTTGGATACGGGACACGGACCCAATTATTGTGGTCACTGACGCAGGTGGAGCGCTCGCCGCGGATATGAAACTGCGTCCTCATGCGGTGATCGGCAATATGGACCTTGTTGCTGAAGAAACACTACGACGTAGCGCCCATCGGATCCTTCGTGCAGGACATGATGGACAGTCCCCAGGGAAAGAACGCCTGCAGCGCATGGGGATCGCCTATGAGACCATCACCTACTCAGGCACCGCCGATGATGTGGCATTACTTGCCTGCTACTACAATGACGCTGCTGCGATCGTGACCGTCGGCATCCCCAATGGTATCGATGACCTGTTTGAACAAGGTAAAGGACGCGTGCTCCCAGCCTTCTTCGCACGTATGGTCACCCAAGAAAAATGTGTCGGCGCCCACGCGGCTGCCGCAGCGTATCGACCCCATTTACCGATGCTCCATATTCTTGCTCTTGCCCTTGTCGTTGCCATTACCTTCATCACCGCAGTGTCTGTGACACCATGGGGTAATGACCTCCTTGGCCAGTTTTGGCGCGGGATCGGGGAAAGCATCACGTCAATGTGGCCATCATCAGCGCCCGCAGCCGCCTTGCGACAGTGAAAGCAGAAATGATGATTAATTTTAGGTATCACCTTGTCTCACTTATCGCAGTCTTTGCTGCACTTGCCGTCGGCGTCGTCCTTGGTGCAGGTCCCCTTCAGACACGTATTGCCCGCGTGGGTGCCTCCGATGCGGGGTCGACGATCAGCCAAAGTACTGTGGAAGAGCTGAGTCGTCGCCTTGAAGCTGAACGTGTCGGCGTGGAGGCGCTTGCGACACAACAGATCGCTGGCCGGCTTGACCAATACCGTGTAGGACTTATTCTGCTGCCAGGAGCAAATGCGGACGATATCACCCTCACGCGTGAGGCGCTTGAGGCAGCAGGGGCGAGCGTGGTCAACGTGGCACAGTTAGGTGACAACTGGCATAGCGAAGCCATGAGCACCTATCGGCAAACACTTGCCACCTCCATTGAAACCCATCTGAGTGATACCGTGCCAGCAGATGCCACTGCTGATGGGATAATCGCTGCTGCAATCTACACGTCGTTAACCTCGCAGGATCCCAATGCAGTGCTCCTGGATGAAATACTCACCGATGAACAAACACCGCTGATGACCCACGTAGAATCAGGCACGGAATTGCCGACATCCTTCGTTATCATCGGTCCACACGCATCAGATGACGCACCGCCCTTGGCTTTATCGGCCTGGGCCGGTTTGGCGTCGACCTTTACACGTGCACCGCAGGGCGTAGTCGTTGTTGGTGACGCATCAACATCTGCGACGCCGCTGGCACAATTGCGTCAGATGGGCACACCTGCAACCACAGTCGATGCTGTAGGCACACAGATTTCGACTGTGGCCACCATCCTCGCACTTGCACAATCACCGTCAACGACGTCGCACTATGGTGTTGAAGACGGCGCCCGTTCCGTCCTTCCACCCCAGACAGGAGCAACCCAGTGAATGACATCGTTGATCTCGCAGCGCCGATTGAGCCAACGGCACGTAAGGACATTCTGCGCAGTCATATTTTTGACATCGTTGAAGACGTAGTGCCACTTCCTAGCGGTACTACTGTCAAGCGCTCGTATATGACGCACCGGGGTGCGGTAGCAATCCTTGCTCTTCGCGGCCAAGAGGGCAATGAAGAAGTGCTGCTGGAACGACAGTATCGACATCCCGTGGGGGCATACCTTTGGGAAATCCCGGCAGGCTTACTTGACATCGACGGGGAAGATCCTCTGATTGCAGCGCAACGGGAACTTGCTGAAGAAGCTGACTTACAGGCCAAGCGATGGGATGTCCTCGTGGACTATTTCAATTCGCCGGGATGTTCCAACGAGTCGGTACGCGTCTTTCTGGCGCGCGACCTCAGCCCAACCCCGCAACGCTATCAGCGCCTCGACGAAGAGGCTGAGATTGAGTTGTGCTGGGTCAGTCTTGACGAGGCAGTGGCGGCGGTCATGCGCGGTGCAATTCACAATCCATCCGCAGTAAGTGGGATTTTAGCGGCTGCTGAAGCCCGTAGAAGTGGCTTTTCGACGCTGCGGGCAGCAGAAAGTCCATGGTTCAGATAGGACTTACGTCTGCGACCTTGGACACCCTCGGCATTTTCGCAACACCAATGGGACAAAAAAGACGTAGAATCTTTAAGCCCCTACGGTGAGGAGAGGAAAGATGCCTGAGCACAGTGACGCGTGCACTAGAGAACAAGTCCTCGACCTTATCGTCGAAAAAGGACCCGTGACCGCCTCGACAATTGCCCGTGTCCTTGGGCTGACGACAGCGGCTGTACGTCGCCACATCACGATCCTTGTCGATGGGGGAGAGGTTGCCGACCACGATTCTGTGCAACACGGCAAACGTGGAAGAGGACGACCTGCTCGCCATTATGTCGCCACAGAACGCGCACACCAGCGCCTCGCAGATGGCTACGGAGAAATCGCCCTTAAAGCTCTGGGATACCTGGGGCAAGTGGGTGGTGAAGAAGCGATTGACGCCTTCGCGGCGGCACGCTCACGTGAACTTGAGCGCAGATATGCGCCAATCGTGCGTGAAGCGGGCAACGATCCGCGTATCCGCGCCCAAGCACTTGCTGATGCCCTCACTGCGGACGGATATGCCGCCACAGTCAGGGAGATTGGCGGTGGAGGTTTCGCAGTCCAACTATGCCAAGGACACTGCCCGATCCAACAGGTTGCGGGTGACTTCCCGCAGCTGTGTGAAGCAGAAACCCAAGCATTCTCCAGGCTTCTTGACGTACACGTCCAACGGCTCGCCACCTTAGCTGGTGGTGAACACGTGTGCACCACGCATATTCCCGTTGCGGTGCCCCCTATTCGCGTACGTTCGCCGCTACGGAAGTAAGACCTGGCTCAATTTGTGCCCAGTTGAATTGTTACCAGAAGAAATACAGAAGGATAACGTATGACGCAGCCAACGCCACAGGCCGACGTCGTAGATCAGCCAATGAGCGACGAAGAGATCATTAGCTCCATTGGTGCCTACGAATACGGGTGGCGCGATAACGACGACTACTCAAAAGATGCCGCCTACGGTATCAATGCCGACGTCGTGCGCGATATTTCCCGCCGCAAGGGTGAATCTGACTGGATGCTCCAACGCAGACTCAAAGCGCTGGAGATCTTTGATCGTAAGCCCATGCCGACCTGGGGACCTGACTTGTCGTCTATCAACTTTGACGATTTCAAGTACTACGTGAGCGCTTCGGAGCGTGCGGCAAAAAGCTGGGAAGATCTTCCGGAAGATATCCGCACCACCTATGACCGTCTGGGCATTCCCGATGCGGAAAAGAAACGCCTTGTCGCTGGTGTCGCTGCACAATACGAATCCGAAGTGGTCTATCACCAAATCCAGGAAGACCTTGAAAAACAAGGCGTTATCTTCGTCGATACCGACACAGGTCTGCGTGAATACCCAGAGATATTCGAAGAATACTTCGGTCGTTGCGTGCCCGCAGGTGACAACAAATTTGCAGCCCTCAATACTGCCGCATGGTCGGGCGGTTCCTTCGTGTACGTGCCGCCAGGGGTCCATGTGGAAATCCCACTCCAAGCGTATTTCCGTATCAATACCGAAGCCCTGGGCCAATTTGAACGCACGCTCATTATTGCGGACGAAGGCTCTTACGTTCACTATGTTGAAGGGTGCACGGCGCCCATCTACGACGAAAACTCCCTCCACTCCGGTGTGATCGAAATCTTCGTGAAAAAGGATGCCCGCGTGCGGTACACGACCATCCAAAACTGGTCGACCAACGTATATAACCTCGTCACCCAGCGCGCCATCGTCGAAGAAGGCGGCACTATGGAATGGGTCGATGGCAATATGGGGTCTGCTATCACCATGAAGTATCCAGCATGTTTCCTCATGGGTGAACATGCTCGTGGTGAAACGCTGTCGATCGGCTTCGCTGGTCCAGGTCAACACCAAGACACCGGTGCCAAGATGGTGCATATGGCGCCACATACCTCCTCGTCGATCACAGCAAAATCAGTGTCCCGAGGCGGTGGCCGCACCTCCTACCGTGGCCTTGTGCAAGTAAATGCTCGCGCTCGGCACTCTAAATCGAATGTGCTATGCGACGCGCTGCTCGTTGACAAAGTGTCACGCACAGACACCTACCCTTATGTGGATGTGCGCACCGACGATGTGGAAATGGGACACGAAGCAACCGTGACCAAAGTGTCAGAAGACCAGCTTTTCTACCTGATGAGCCGCGGCCTTGACGAAGCAGAAGCCATGGCAATGATCGTCAGAGGCTTCGTTGAACCTATTGCCAAGGAACTTCCCATGGAATACGCCCTTGAGCTTAACCGCCTCATCGAACTGCAGATGGAAGGATCCGTCGGCTGATGACCGAAAAACCTCATTCCCACGGACTTCACCCGTCCAGCGTGACACGCGCAGACCGCCTCGCCAGCTTCAACCTTGCCGACTTTGGCATGCCAAGCGGACACGAGGAAGAATGGCGTTTCACCCCAATGCGTCGCGTTGAACGCGTCCTTGACATCAACAACTTCGCTGACGCTGACGCGCCGCTGCGCGTTGAGGCACCCACATCGGTGAGTATCGAAACCGTTGACCGCACAGATCCGCGTTTGGGCACAGTAATGGCCCCCACCGACCGTGGTGCAGCAGTAGCGTGGGATCGTTACACCGCGGCTACGGTGATCACCATTCCAGCGGGCATTCAGCTTGATGAACCCGTGATGATCACTGTCGATGACATCGATGCTGTTCGCGCACAGCACATCCTGGTGCGTTGCGAAGAACAGGCCGAAGGTACCGTTATCCTCACCCACACAGGTGGTGACGGTGCAGCCTTAGCGCAGACCGTTGAAGTGGAGGCTGGTAACGCCTCGAAACTCACCGTGGTGGCTGTCCATGAGTGGGCAGACGACATGCTTCATGTAGGTAGCCACCGCATTGCCATCGGACGCGATGCCGAAGTTCGCCACGTCGTCGTTACCCTCGGTGGCGACTTGGTGCGTATCAACGCGGAAACCGATTTCAGGGGACCGGGCGGTAACCTCAATATGTTGGGCCTGTACTTCGTTGATGCGGGGCAACATTTGGAACATCGTCCCTTTGTGGACCATTCGCAACCGCATTGCTATTCCCGTGTTACCTACAAGGGTGCCCTTCAAGGTAAGGATGCCCATTCAGTGTGGATCGGCGACTGCCTCATCCGGGAAGCCGCTGACGGCACCGACACCTACGAACTCAACCGTAACCTCGTGCTCACCGAGGGGGCGAAGGCTGATTCAGTGCCGAACTTGGAGATTGAAAACGGCGAAATCGAGGGAGCTGGACACGCATCAGCTACCGGACGTTTCGACGATGAACAGCTCTTCTACCTGATGAGCCGCGGTATCAGCGAAATTGAAGCACGTCGCCTCGTCGTACGCGGCTTCTTCGCTGAACTGATTAACCAAATCGGTGTGCCTTCCGTTCAGGATCACCTGATGGCCGCCATCGAAAAGGAACTTGCGCTTTCGGCGCAGTGACACATCGACCACCGCGCACTGCGCACGAACAAACTGACAGAACCCACTGTCAAGGAGGCACCACATGTCGACTTTGAAGATTAAAGACCTTCACGTCACCGTCGAAACAGCCGACGGTCCGAAAGAAATCCTCAAAGGCGTGAACCTCACCATTAACTCCGGTGAAATCCACGCCATCATGGGCCCAAACGGCTCAGGAAAATCCACCCTTGCCTACGCCCTCGCAGGCCACCCCGCCTACGAAATCACTTCAGGTGAAGCCTGGCTCGACGACCAGCTCATCACCGACATGGGTGTGGACGAACGCGCGAAGGCAGGCCTTTTCCTAGCCATGCAGTACCCCGTGGAAGTTTCAGGCGTATCCGTCTCCAACTTCCTGCGCTCCGCAAAAACGGCTATTGATGGTGAAGCACCAGCGATTCGTCAATGGATTAAGGACGTCAAAGCTGCGATGGATAACCTCCGCATGGACCCGACCTTTGCTGAGCGTGACGTTAACGTTGGCTTTTCTGGCGGCGAAAAGAAACGCCTCGAAATCCTCCAAATGGAACTGCTTAAACCGTCGTTTGCGGTCCTGGATGAAACAGACTCTGGTTTGGATGTTGACGCGCTGCGTGTCGTTTCAGAAGGGGTGAATCGCGTGCACGGTGACACCGGCTGCGGCGTCATGCTGATTACGCACTACACCCGGATCCTGCGTTATATTCGGCCCAGCCACGTGCACGTCTTCGTTGATGGGCGCGTTGCAGCTGAAGGTGGCCCAGAGCTGGCCGACAAACTTGAAGAAAACGGTTACGACGAGTACCTCACCGTGAAGTAACACTATGGCAACGACTGCAGCACAAGCCTTCAGTGACGCTGAACTTGAGGCAATCCGCGCTGACTTCCCCATTCTGCTTCGTCGCGGAAGGGGAGGTCAGCCGATTGCTTACCTTGACGCGTCCGCAACCTCACAAAAGCCGTCGCGCGTGATCGAAGCAGAGGCTGCGTTCTATAGTCGTTCAAATGCTGCTGTCCACCGTGGTACCCACCTGCTCGGAGACGAAGCTACCCAAGCCTTTGAAGATGGGCGCGCTGTCTTGGCCCGCTTCATTGGCGGGGCACCGGACGAAATCGTGTGGACGAAAAACGCCACCGAGGCGATTAACCTCGTTGCGCTTGCGATGGGGCATGCGTCGCTGGGCCGTGGCGGTGCCCACTCACAATTGTTGAGTGTGGGTCGTGGTGACCGCATAGTTGTCACGCGTGCGGAACACCATGCGAATCTTGTTCCATGGCAGGAGTTATGTGCGCGTACAGGCGCACAGTTGGAGTGGATTGACCTTCTTCCTGATGGGCGCCTCGACCCGCAGACATTGAATGTGATTGATGAGCGGACGAAACTTGTGGCCTTCACCCACGTGTCAAATGTGACCGGTGCTATTTCACCGGTGGCTGACATTGTTGCTGCTGCGCGCGCTGTGGGTGCCTTCGTTTTGCTGGATACATGTCAATCCAGCGCCCATATGCCCATCAATATTGCGCAACTCGGTGTTGATTTTGCGGTCTTTTCCTCGCATAAGATGCTCGGGCCCACCGGTGCGGGTGCGCTATGGGGACGTCGGCAACTCCTTGAGCTCCTCCCTCCGGTCCTTACCGGTGGTTCGATGGTGGCGTGGGTAACGATGGAGGGTGCGGAATATATGCCGCCACCGGAGCGTTTCGAGGCGGGGTCCCAACCCGTTGCCCAGATCGCCGGGTGGTCGGCTGCTTTAGAGTACCTTGCTGCGATCGGTATGGATCGGATTGCTGCCCATGAAGACGTACTCACGCACAGGCTTTTAGAAGGCGTTAGTGGCATTGAGGGGGTGCGCATCCTTGGCCCACAATCGACGCGGAGCCGTATTGGTGTTGTGGCCTTTAGCGTTGAGGGGGTGCACCCGCATGATGTGGGGCAGATCCTTGACGCTGACGACGTGGCGGTTCGCGTTGGGCACCACTGTGCTATTCCGCTTCACACATTCTTTGGTGTCCGCTCGTCGACGCGTGCATCTGTTGGGCCGATGACGTCGGCACATGATATTGATCGGTGTGTTGAGTCCCTTGCGCGGGTGCGCGCGTATTTTGGAGGTCAAGGATGAGTAGTCTCGATCAGCTGTACCAGCAGGTGATTTTGGATCATTCGCGTCAACGTCACGGCAGCGGCAGCGTTGATGCCTATCCGGCAACGTCGCATCAGGTGAACCCCACCTGTGGTGATGAAGTGACGTTGGGAGTGGTCTTGGATGCGGATGGCAGTATCGAGTCATTGGCGTGGGATGGGGATGGTTGCTCCATTTCTCAAGCGTCCTTGTCCATGATGACCGATATGGTCGAAGGGAAGAACCCTCAAGAGGTCGCCGTCCTGTATCACGCCATGGAAACGATGATGCATTCTCGGGGTAGGGGCGTCGACGATACGGTGCTTGATCTCCTTGAAGATGCAGCGGCACTAGAGGGCACATCGAAATTCCCCAACCGCGTGAAATGTGCGTTACTTGGTTGGTATGCATTGCGAGATGTGATGACCAAACTTGGAACCGATATTGCTGGAGCAGAGACAACTGGTGGAGGACTCAATGAATAATCCAATGGCGCAATCCGACCCGGTGGAGCAACGTTTCGCTCCAGTGGCGCCGGTGGAACATGACGAGGCGGTGCGCACTGTGGACGGCACCGACCTTATTGAAAATGGTACCTTCGCTGGCGAAGACATTATGGAAGCGCTGCGCGATGTGATCGACCCTGAACTTGGTATCAATATTGTCGATCTTGGCCTGCTTTACGGCGTGACAGTCAATGCCGATGACTCCATTGTTCTCAATATGACGCTAACTTCAGCTGCATGTCCTTTGACCGACGTCATTGAGCGTCAAGCCCAGATGGTACTGGCGACGATGACACCGGATGTGGCCATTAATTGGGTCTGGATGCCACCATGGGGACCTGACCGCATTACGCCAGATGGGCGTGATCAGCTGCGCGCTATTGGATTTAATGTCTGAGCGCTTTCGCAGGGTGACTTGGCGCCACCGGCCTATTATGGCCTACTTAGCGCCAAGAGGTTGCTTACCGTCGCGGACTTACTCAGCGTACGCCTCGTAGACACTAGAGCGAGGCGGCCGAGAACGTGTCGCATGCGGCAACGGAGCCAGTGCTGAGCCCCTGCATCAACCAGCGCTGTCGTTGCTCTGCGGAGCCGTGCGTCCACGTGTCAGAGTTAGCTGTCCCTTGGTAACGTTCTTGAATGCGGTCGTCGCCGATGGCGGCAGCCGTGGCTAATGCGTCAGATATTTGGGATGACGTGGGTTCAACCAGGAAAGGGACCCCAGTGTCGGGATCAAGGGTGCGAGATGCCCAATGCATCCAGATGCCAGCGTAGCAGTCGGCCTGCAATTCCATACGGACGCCTTCACCGCTTTCCCCCTGCTCGTGGGCGTTATAAACCTGGAAGGTACCCATCAGGTTCTGGATGTGATGGCCCCACTCGTGTGCGACGACATATTCTTGCGCTAACGGTGCATCTTTCGCACCGAAATCACGCTCCATCTGGGTAAAGAATGACAGATCTAAATACACACCTTGGTCTGCCGGGCAATAAAACGGGCCAGTGGCAGACGTTGCCGAGCCGCATCCGGTTGATACCCCACTAGTGAAAAGCGTGAATCCGGGCATCACATAATCCACACCAGCGTTTTGGGCTCCAAGCTGTTCGTGCCAGACAGCGTCAAGGGAATCTGCTGTGGTCACCATCCGACACTCGGTGTACTCATTGGCAGCGGCACCAGACGTGCAGTGTGAGAGGTCAACACCGCCGCTGGAGGTCTGCGAAGTCGACTGCGTGCCAGAAAACATCGAGACTAGGTCGATACCTGTGTACTGTGACACGACAAATAATGCCACGAGCAGCAGGATTGAGCCGCCGCCGACGGCAACGCCACGACCGCCTCGAGAGGTTTTGACGCGCCCAGAGTCCGAACGTACGCCCTCATGAAAGGTCATCGTTTACCTCCTGCAGTGAAACGTCCCAACATTTCGTCTTTGAATGCCTCGTAGCATCCATCGTCAATGGAGGTGCGGATGGCGTCAACTAGACGCACAGTAAACCACTCATTGTGGATGGTCGCCAAGGTGGAAGATAGGATTTCTTTCGCCTTAAACAGGTGATGGATATAGGCGCGTGTGTAATGTTGACATGTGTAACAGCCGCATCCATCCACCAGTGGGGTGAAATCAGAACGGAAACGGGCGTTCGTGATGTTGTATCTGCCGTCTGGGGTGTAGATCGCGGCATTGCGTGCAACGCGTGAGGGATTGACGCAGTCGAAGGTGTCTGCGCCGGCCTCGACACCTCGGAAAAAGTCGTCAGGCTCGGAGATACCCAACAGGTGCCGAGGACGCTCGTCGTCAAGCTCTTGGCATACCCAGGTAAGGATCGTACCAAGGTTTTCTTTTTCTAATGCGCCACCAAGGCCAAAACCATCAAAACGTTGCCCGTTGGCTTCCATCTGCGACATGGTACGGGCGGCGTGGCGCCGAAGATCTTCGAACTGAGCGCCTTGGATGACACCCCATAGCTGTTGGTAAGGCTTGTCAGCGCGTTCCTGGGTCAGCCGCTGATGCTCAACTAGGCAGCGGTGGGCCCACGCATGTGTGCGCTCCAAGGATTCGACTTGGTAGTGGTAGGGGTGGAGCAATGAGGTGAGTTCGTCAAAGGCGAACATAATATCTGACCCAAGGTGGTGCTGAATCCGCATTGACACCTCAGGGGTGAAACGGTGTTTTGCGCCGTCAATGTGGCTTCTAAATGTCACGGAGTTATCATCAACTACTGCACGTGAGGCCTTCACCGCCTGCGCGTGGACGCGCGGGTCGTCTATATTTGCCGAACCGGAAAACTCCTGAGATAGCACTTTCTTAAAACCTGAACCGAGCGAGAGCACCTGGAAACCGCCCGAGTCGGTGTACGTTGGTCCGCCCCAGTTCATGAAAGCACCAAGCCCCCCCGCCTCGTCAATGAGTTCTGCGCCGGGCTGAAGGTACAGGTGATAGGCATTGGCAAGTACTGCCTGCGCGCCGACCGCGCGGATCATCTCGGGTAGCACCGCTTTAACGGTTGCCTTGGTGCCTACCGGAATAAACGCAGGGGTGCGTATGGTGCCGTGGGCTGTATGGAGTATGCCGGTGCGGCCCAGTCCTGGGCCAGCGCTGAGACGTTGCGTGATGTCGAATCCGCGATCTTTATCCGATTGCGGGAACGTGTTACCGCTTTGTTCCACTCCTAGGGGGGCGCTGAGCCAATGGGAATTCACGAGGCCACCACTTCGTTTGGGGCGCATCCTTCGATTGTGCGCACGGTTGCGATCACTCGGTAGGTGATGGGAAGAAGAATGATCTCGACAGCCACCTTATAGATGTAGCCGGTGATGAGGTAGTTAATAAAGTCGTTTCCGGGAATGATGCCCGCAAAGGCGATCGTGCAAAAAAGCGCGGTATCAACGGCTTCACCGACAAGTGTCGAGCCGACAAGCCTTGCCCATAGGTGCTTGGCGCCCCATCGGTTGCGTATACGAACCAGGACAAAGGCGTTGACGAGCTGGCCAATGAGGTAGCCGACGACTGAGGCAATCACGATACGTGGGACGAAGCCGAGAACGGCTTCGAAGGCGTTTTGATTGTCATAGCCAGGTCCAACAGGTGCAATTTGGACCAGCCAGAAAGCAAGGGAGGCCAGTATTGAGGTGGCAAAACCCAGTATGACGACGCGTTTGGCTCGCGCAAATCCATACACTTCGGCCAGCACATCGCCAAGGATATAGGTCAGTGGGAATAGCAGTGCGCCTCCGTCGAAGACCAGGTGAATGAATTGCCAGTCGAAGGCAATGATTTTCGTGGCTGCGATATTCGAGATGAGTAAGAATGCGACGAAGATGACGGCGATGACGTCATATGCCTTCGGTTCTTGACTCTTGTGGGTGATAGGTGTGGCAGAGCTAGGCACTGGGATCCTCACGTTGACAGTTGTTCAGTTATTTATTGTGCCTTCTTTGTCGTCCGTATCGTCGCCAAGAGGGGGTTTATGGGCGTGGGGCTGGGCACATTGTGTGGGGGTGTCCTTGCTGCCTGCGGTGATATATGGACTTGAGAGGGATACCCGGAAAGTGTCATACTATGACATGAAAATGATTCCCATTAGCTAGAAGGGTCTTTCATGTTACCCGCACCGCGACGTCGCACGTGCTTCGCCCCCATGCGCCTAGTAGCTTTCCTCACTGCTGCGCTGCTAACCGCCACGGCCTGCATCTTTGCCGGGCCAACGGCCTATGCGCAAGATGCCTGGCCAACAGTGCTCAAGAGTGGCAAGATCAATATTTTCGATCTCGATGCCACCCCTGAGGGTGCCTCTTCATTGGCCTTAAGTGTTGACGGACAACGCTACGAGCCCGAAAAAACCCTGATAGAGGTATCGGCATCGACACGTATGTCGGTGCCGGGTCTAACACCACCAGTTGACGGATATGTTGTGGCGGCAGGTGCCCACAAGGAAGACCCAAAGGCCATCGAATTGGGGTGGGATCTTTCGGCCCTGGCTAAAAATCGCTACACGGGTGCCCATATCAAAATCGAAGGTAAAGGTCCCCAAGGAGCAAGAGTTCTTGTCTTCACGCGCGATGGCCAAGGGCGCGCGACGGCGGTGACAGAGGCTGGCACACTGGATCTGTCAGCAGCTTCACGTATTGATATCAGTGACTTGAGAGCGCAGGATACTACCTGGGTATTTACGAGAGCGGGCACCTATACCTTCGAAGTATCTGCCCTGGCAAAAGACTCAGAAAATAGTATTTTTTCTAGCCGAAGCCTCAAAACCTACACAATCCACGTGGGGGAGGGGAGCGCAAATACCGCTGGACTGCATCTATTGAACGGTGACGGCCCTGCAGCGCCCGATGCTGACACTCCTGGCACTCCATCGGTACCCGATAGCGACGATGATGACAACTGGGGCGACGACGAAGACGCCAGTGAGGAAGAGGGTGAGGGTGATGCTGCACCGAATCGCCCTCAGGTGCCGGCCCAGCAAGAGGATGGCACCCCCGGGCAAACCGGCCCATTTACTGGTGATACCGCACAGCTTGTTGGTCCAGAGAAACACCCGGTGGATCCAGTGAGTGGACGTGAAATGCTCTTCCGCACACACGTTGACGCCACACATGTCTACTGGGACAAAGAGACGCAGCAGCTCAAAATTGGTGTCATTGACGGCAAAACACTCCGTCCTGCTGACCGCGTAGCAGTGCGCCTGGGGCCTGATGCTGACGAGGAAGGAAATGAAGTTTCTCGTTTCAAAGTCCCTGAGGGCAAACGTTTTGCCTTCCTGGGGCAGCCGGGCCGCATCCTGTGGAATGCGCCAGCTCAGTTCTTCCAAGGATGGCGACCTGTGTGGGCCGGATACGGTGCAGGGTTTATGCCTGAACACCTGGACAAAGATTCACTTCAACTCGAATTGGTGGGTGTTGAAGGGCCTGGCGACATGATCGTGTGGCGCTCAGGTGGAGATTTTGTGGCTGAAGACTTTAACTCGGCATCAGCCACTAAGCGCGTCACCGGAATGGTTCCAGGGGGGCATGGGCACATTAACTGGTCTTTTAGTGCCCAAGGACGCTATGTCACCAAGTGGCGGGCCAAGGCGACAACAGTAGAGGGGGCGCCGCTGACCTCTGATATCTACGAGGTGTTGTGGCTGGTTGGTCACGACGAAAACCTTGGCCTTGACGCCGGAACGACCCCTTCGGCAACGATTAGTGTGCCAGCTGACGAGGATCGTCCAAATAACACACCGAGCATCCCACTGCCTTCAGGTGAGGAAGAGGTTGAAGAAGAAGCACAGGCCCCTCAAGTCGGAAGCTACGTCTGCGCCGCTCCCGGACACTACGACTACCGAGCCTCAACCGACTCGGCAGGAAAAGTTGGTGTTGTTCTTCGCGATGATAGTGTGACGCCTGCCGTGGATCGCACCTCCTACAGTGTGATTGTTCCCGTTCCCGATGCTGCATCGACGCTGCTGGATACCTCTGGTAACCGTCAAGCACTGGCAGCACTTGGGCGCGACGGCGCACGTATCTGGACCCTGCCAGAGGTTCAAGACAAGCGCCTACCATGGTTAGGTTTCAACACTGCTGACGTAGATTACACAAAGATTTCGCCTGCGGGTGTGCGCGTTTCCCTGCAAAACCATGAAGGACCTGGGCGGATTATCCACTGGGATGGCGGCACTATCTCGCCAGCGAAAATCCTTTTAGATAGCGCAAATTATGATCTGCGTATTCCATTTACTCAGGCAAGTCACCGGCACGTTGCCATGAGTTTCAATCAACCAGGCCTGTATTCCATTTCGTATGGGTTTACACCGAATTACACCAAGGAATCAGGTTTTGGTCGCGCTTACCGGTTCTTCGACACCTACTTTGCCGTTGGCAATGCTTCTATTGAGAAACACTGTCCAGGGTATCTTGCGCAACACGGGCTTGCGGGGATTGACGGAGGAAGTAATAACGGTGAAACGCCAGGAGATGCGGATAACAATACCCCGCCTGGAGGTGCCGACAACAGTACCCCTCCCGGTGGTACGCCTGATCTCACCCTTCCCATTGTTCCCCCACATACGTCCACGCCTGGAACAAATAATGGGGCCGCGGACGGTGTTCCAAGCGGGAAGTCATGTGTGCCCGCAGGCGTTGACACGGTACTTGATAGCGGCCATGTTGACCTTTTTACCCTGAAAGCAGGTGCAGATAAGTCAATCAGCCTCAAAGTGACCGAGGATGTCACGGGCCAACGTGTGGTACGGGATCCTTCCGCTGTGTTGTTGCGTGTGAAAGAGTCTGCGTGGCAGACGCTTGATGCCGCAGTTCTTCCCCAGGGCGTGCCTACGCAGGCATATTTCCTGCCTCAAGCACAAGACAATGTCCGAGGCCTCGTCTGGCCAGGGTGGGACACGATGGAAGCGCGCAGCGCCGGCTTGGAGAAGACTACCTTCGATGTCAGCTATACCGGACCAAAGGATGGACGCATCTCAATGTGGCTCGCGGGGGCATTCACAGGCTTTGAATCCCGTCTGGCGGACGGTGGGTACACACTGAACCCACAAGGGTCGCAAATTGTACAGAGCTTCCCTGCGCACACACACGTCAACTGGGCTTTTTCCCATGCTGGCCGCTACACCCTGACAGTGCGTGCCACTGCAAGCTCATCTGATGGCGCCACACAGGTTCACAGTGAGCCGGTGACGTACACCATTGACGTGGGGAAGGTGCAATGCCCAACCGTGGCAGTTGCTGCCCGTACCGTTGAACGCGGAAATAGCATCGACATTGAAGCGAAAAACCTAACACCAGCATCGCAGGTAGTCTTTGAAGTCCATTCAGACGTTGTGACACTTCCGGGCATAACGGCTGATGCTGACGGCAATGCTCGCACACGGTGGCAGGTCCCTGCTAACTTCCCTTTGGGGACTCATCACATTAAGGTCCAAGGGCACCCAGAACTGTCGGCCTCAATCGAAGTGCTTCCGGCAAATACTGCACCGAATGCGCATATGACCATTGACCATTCCGGCGGGGCGAACACACCGAGCTCTGCTGGTGGCGCAAGCCCGACAGCGCCCACTAGTGGTGTGGCAGGGCAGCGAAATGGTACAGAAATCTGTTTGCCGACAACGATCACGCGCGAAGCCACGGCTGAGGAAGCAAAAGGCCTTACCGGCAGTGCTGGCGCAAATACGGCGACGACCACGCTGACATTCAACGTAGGTCAAGGTGCAGGCAATGCTACTGATGGACACTTCGATCTTGGTCCAGCAATTGACAATGGCACTCTGGTTGCGCGTGTGAAAGACGATCGTCGCCAGCCTGCATCATGGGTGGACCCAAGCAGTTTAACCTTTGCTCTTGGTGACGCTGCGAAACTGAGCGCTCCCGAAGCCTTGTCCTTCATTGCGCCCACCGGATCCCAGGTGTGGATGATTCCTGCTACTCAGATCGCCGGTGTACCGTGGCTGGGGATGAACTCTCAGCGTGAAGAGATTGTCAATGGCACCCGCGGTGGCGTAACCTTCACGCTCGATGCGATGACTGGACCAGGAAAAGTCGCCGTATTTGCCTCAGGCAGTCTTGGCTCGGGTGTAGGGGAGAAGGTGTTCAACGGGGTGGGTTCATCCTATGTACTTCCCGCAAATACCCATGCGCACTACAACTGGGTCTTTACTGAGGCTGGTACCTACACAATGACAATCTCAATGAAGGTGACACCTACGGGCGAGGATCTCAAAGGTTCTGGTGGTGCAGCTGGGCGTCTGACACCAACAGGGGAAAAGGGCCCCAACGGCTTGCCGATGGTGAGTGAAGTTGTGGGACGTACCCCAACGGGGAAAGAGTGCTCGCTGGCAAAGACCGGCGCTGATATTGCGAGCGTCGTGCCGCTCGCTCTTCTTGTGGCGCTTGTTGGTGGAGGAGCAGTGCTCCTCCGGCAGCGACGGACACGGTAGGTACGTATCAGAGACATAGGGTAAGGCCCGCCCCGGCACATGGGGCGGGCCTTACCCTATGCGGATCAGTGTTCGTCGTAGTGTTCACCGTGGACAGCGTGGCGGTGGCCATCGTGGAGATAATCCACGTGATCATCATGTGCAACGGCTTCATGCCCGCAGCCTTCACCGTGTTCATGTTCAGCGCGGGTATGTTCGGCAACCTCACCGTGTTCGTCATAGTGATCGCCGTGGAGTGCGTGGTGATGTGTACCGTGTACATAGTCAATGTGGTCGCCGTGAGCGACGGCTTCATGCCCGCAGCCTTCGCCGTGCGTATGCTCTTCGAGGGTGTGTTCAGCGTGAATATCAGACATGGTGTTCTCCTTCGATGACATGGGTGTAAGCATCTCCCACGACGTGGGCGACGTGATGGTCGGCAAGGGAATATACGACTTCCTTGCCGCTGCGTGTGCCTGTCACGAGGTGGACCTCGCGCAGTGCGCGCAGGTGCTGAGACGCAAGTGGTTGAGATATTCCTGTCATGTCGCTGATTTGCGTGACAGTAAGATCGCGACCATCGAGTGCGCAAAGAATTGTCAGGCGCGTTTCATTGCCAAGGGCTTTAAATAATTTGGCAACGGCCTCGGTTCCTTCACGTGTACTCATATGGTTATTCCACCATAGATATAAACATATTGCAATATGTTTATTTAATGAGAGTTTTTGTCATTAAGGGAAGATGGAACATATGTTCTATATGATGGCTTTGTGCGATACGCAGAACTCCATGCTCACTCGGTTTATACCTTCCTTGACGGAGCAAATACCCCAGCGCAACTTGTTGACGCCGCCTGCGCACTACGGCTTGAAGCCCTTGCAGTACTTGACGTCGACGGCATGTACTCGGCTATACAAACCCAAAGTGCAGGACGTGACGCCGGTATGCCAATCGTGCACGGTAGTGAATTAAGCCTTGAAGCCTCCAGTTTCGCTCGTATTCTCAAAGCAGACCCCCAACAATACGGCTGGGGTTTAAAACGTGGAGCCGAAGATCCGGGGATACGCCTGCCCATCCTCACCCTGTCACCACAGGGGCGACAACACCTATGCCGGGTGATGAGCGCCCACACCCTGTCGCACCCACAAGGAGAAAAACCCCGCCATCGCCTCGAAACGCTGGCCCAAGATGCCCACGACTGGATGATCCTCACCGGCAGCGCTCGCGGCCCGCTACGACGCGCCCTGGCCAGTGGTGGACACGTGCAGGCTGACCGTCTCTTAGGACATATGGTGAAGCTCTTCGGGCGTGACCACCTTGCTGTTGAAAGCACACTTGGCCCTCACGAGCCGACTCAGCTAGCCGATAGCCTGGCTGAAATGGCACATAAATACCGTCTGCCATTGGTGGCCACCACGGGTGCGCGCTGTGCTACCGAGCAGAGTCAAGCTCTTAGCGATGTTTTGACCGCGACACGCTTTCGCAGTGGATTACACGATATTCAACATCATCTTCCAGCAATGGCTGCTTTCCTGCGCAGCGGCGACGAAATGCTCCGTATCCACCACCGACACCCCGAGGCCGTCTCAACCGCGGCTGACATCGCACGCCACGCTGCCTACGACCTCGCACAAGATCCGCCCGGCCTTCCTCACCCACATGTCCCAGAAGGACATAGCAGCGACACGTGGCTAAAAAAGCTCACCATCGAAGCTGCCGAGCGTATCTACGGCGCGCGGGAAAGTAACCCACAGGCGTGGCAGATTATCGACCATGAACTCGCAATCATTACTGCCTTGGATTTTTCAGGATATTTCCTCATCGTGAAGGAAATCGTTGACTTTTGCCTCGAACGGGGCATCCTATGCCAAGGACGGGGATCAGCAGCTAACTCCGCTGTCTGCTATGCCCTGGGCATCACCGCAGTTGACGCCGTCGCGCACCGACTTCTTTTTGAACGTTTTCTGTCTCAAGGGCGCTCAGGACCGCCTGATATTGACCTTGATATCCAATCAGATAGACGTGAAGAAGTGATCCAACACGTTTATGCACACTACGGGCGCCAACACGCTGCCCAAGTTGCCAACGTCATCAGCTACCGCCCAAAATCTGCGATACGTGACGCAGCTCGAGCCCTAGGGTACTCGGCACAGCTTGCCACCCAATGGAGCAAAGGCCTGCGTGATCACAGCGACGAGATCCCACCAATGGTGACCAGTATCGCCTCATCCTTGCGAAAACTTCCCCGACACATGGGCATACACCCCGGAGGTATGGTTCTTACACGCACACCTGTGGCTGACGTATGTCCACTGAACTGGGGGAGCACAAAAAACCGAAGTGTTCTGCAATGGGATAAAGACGACTGTGCAGACGCAGGCCTGGTGAAATTTGATCTTCTCGGTTTAGGTATGCTCGCAGCGCTTAACACCGCATTTAGTAGTCTTCGTGCCGCAGGTATTGCTGCACCTGATGGGCAAGTATTGGGATTGCATAATCTGCCCCAGGAAGACCCTGCTGTCTATGACCTCCTGTGTGCTGCGGATACGGTGGGGGTCTTTCAAGTGGAATCCCGGGCGCAAATGAATACCCTTCCACGCCTTAAACCCCGGTGTTTCTACGACATTGTTGTCGAAGTAGCACTGATACGCCCCGGACCTATACAAGGCGGATCAGTGAACCCCTATCTGAGACGCCGCCAAGGAAAAGAAAAGGTCACCTACCTTCATCCTCTTTTAGAAAATGCTTTAGAAAAGACCCTGGGTGTTCCCCTTTTCCAAGAGCAACTAATGCAAATTGCTGTCGATGTAGCAGGATTTACGCCCACGCAGGCCGACGAATTACGTCGTGCGATGGGGTCAAAACGTTCACCCGAACGTATGGAAAAACTCCGCCCTTTGCTGATGAGCGGTATGGCTGCTCAGGGGATCGACGAGTCTACGGCCACACAGATCTACGACAAATTATGCGCATTTGCGGACTTCGGTTTCCCCGAATCACACGCCTTTTCTTTCGCGCATATTGTCTATGCCTCCGCTTGGCTAAAAATCCGCTACCCCGAATATTTCTACGCGGCCATCCTGGCACATCAACCCATGGGCTTTTATTCGCCATCATCCCTTGTGCACGACGCGCGCAGGCACGGTGTAGCCGTAGAAGGGCCGGACGTGTCCTACTCGCACATCACAGCACATGTGCGCGTATCTGATAATGCCTACGCGCTCCCCGTCGAAAAGGAAACTGAACGCACCATTGTGTCGCTTGATGTGAACCCACAGCGGGAAATACGCCTCGGCCTGGACAACATTAAAGGCCTTGGGAAAGGCGCACAACGTATCGTCGCAGCCCGCGAGGAGGCACCTTTTACAAGTCCTGCAGACCTGGCTCGCCGTGCCTGTCTCAATGAAAAAGAACTCGCGTTGCTGGCACAGGCAGGAGCGCTCGCCAGTCTCAATATGGGGCTACGTGAAGGTATCTGGGCCAGCGGACCACTGGCATCGCCAAATATCCCAGTGCAACACGAGGAATACCAGCCGTATATCCCCGGCATAGAGGTGAGCGCGCAAGCGCCACCCTTACCTGACCTTGAGGAATCAGATGCTGTTGTCATTGAACACCGTGTGATGGGGTTGAGTACCCGAGCGCATCCCATCACTTTATTGCGTCCACATCTGCCGCCGCATATCCTCACCATCGCACAACTGAAGACACTGCCCGCTGGTGAAATGGTCAGTGTTGTCGGCGTGATCACGCACCGACAAAGCCCTCCGACCGCGGCGGGTCTGACATTTTTATCCATTGAAGATGAAAGTGGCCTTGTGAACGTTACATGCAGCGCCAATATGTGGAGACGATACCGACGCGTTGGGTTGACAACACAATGCGTGCATATACGTGGACGCATCGAACGCGATGAGGATTCCTATAGCGTCAAAGCACATCACCTGAGCGGGTATCGTTTACCTGTCGATACGCGCTCGCGGGATTTTCGCTAAATAATTGCCGAGGCTATGGCGTGCTTTGGCGGATATCGAGCAGATACGCTTCTACAGAATCTGGGGTGTCGAAGATGGCAACAGCCTGGTCGAGTTCGCCTGGCTGGGCGTAGCCCCATTGCACACCTGCTACAGCGATACCGGCTGCGTGCCCACCTTCGATATCGAAGCAACGGTCACCAATAAGTAGTGGTGCTCCCGTATCTACACCCTGACGTTCCAGACGGGCTAAGGCATCACGTATGACGGTTTCTTTCGTGGAACCAGGGTCCGCTACGGCGCCAGCAATTGCGGTGAAATAGGGGGTGAGTCCAAGATAATTCATCTGCTCAACGGCAAGGGTTTCTTGCTTTGACGTGGCGGTAGCGAGGGGGATGCCTGCCGCGTGGAGCCTTCGCAGGAGCGAGGCGATGCCTGGGAAAAGCGGTGGCTCAAGGAAACGCTCACTATAGTGACGACGATAGTAGTCGATGGCATCTTCAATGGTGGCGGCGTCAAATCCCAGATCTTTCATTGATTCCCACAGGGGTGGGCCAACATGTTGACGGAGATCTGAGCGTGGCGGGATCGTGCGGCCATAATGCGCCAAAGTCTGGACGAAAACATCTACGACCACATCTGCTGAGTCAACGAGGGTGCCATCAATGTCGAAAAGTACACAGGTCCACTGGGAAGGGCGTGCCATGCTGCTCATTCTAGCTGTGTGGCCAATGCTTATGCGGCGGAATATGCGTGGAAGTAAAGGAGGGGAGAGAAGGGAAAAGTGATAAATACTGATTGCATACGTAGCAAAAAATTACATTATGTCCAAACTGCAAGAAAATTGTAGAAAAACGCACAAAACGTGATGGACGCAACTATTATGTTGAAAAGGGCTGAAAGGAAGATGCTATGACGAACTTCAGCGAAGAATACCTCCCTGATGCAGCAACCAACGAACAAGCGGTTGCGTGGCGTGCCTTTTTTCGAACGATGACCGCCATTCAAACAGCCTTTGCGGACCGCCTGAAGCAACAGTTGAGCTTGACGCTGGCTGACTATCACGTCCTTATGGCACTGTGGGATGCCCCGAATCACACCTTACGCATGGGGCAGATTGCCACAGCAATCTCGTATTCTCCTTCGCGCGTCTCCTATTTGGTGAGCCAGCTGGCTGACCGAAAGCTGATCGAACATGAACTGAGTCCACACGATGCTCGAGGCTTTACTGCGCGCCTGAGCCGAGCGGGTCTCGCTAAAGCCATAGAGGCGATGGAGATTCATCAAAAGCTGGTCCGCGAAATGGTACTGTCGGGCGCCAATGAGCAGATTATTAGCTGTCTGGCATCCTTCTTTGCAAACCTGGAATATCCATCTGCCAATGACGCTGGCACCCGCGTGTGACAGGTGTGCCGTCGCGGTGCGGGTGCCACGTGAGCGCACCCGTTGGATCGGCACAGCTGGATTGGGAGTTATGGGTGAATAGGATGAAACCAACACGTTTTGTCCTATACTCCCCGGATTTTGTCCTGTGGCCCCACTGGCCACTTCGCTCACGACCAACAGGTAAAAGGATTCCCCGGCTCAACGAGCCGGGGAATCGCACTGTGCGCGGAGGGGGACTTGAACCCCCACCCTCTAATACGAGGACTAGCACCTCAAGCTAGCGCGTCTGCCTATTCCGCCACCCGCGCGGATGGAACGAGGTATGTGGAATGACTTCCAACCCTCGGGCGGAATGACTTTAGCACGACTGTGGGCAGTAATGCCAAATCGGCGTTACTTCGCATCGCTCTGTGAGCTGAAAGTTGCACTATTCGCGGTGAAATACGGTTGTGTTGACAGACACGTATGCCACGACCATTTCACCACTTTTCGTCGCTAACACTCAGGTATCCTCATCGACATCTGACTCATCGTGTGCATCGGCACAAGATGACCTCCGTTGAGTCAACGGATAAAGTGGTGGACTAAGTGCGTGAGGGTTGCGCCTACTGCAAATTGTGAGGGGAAATGAGATAACGGATGCTGGTTGAAATATGGATTGACCTGGGCTGTCCATGGTCCTACCTCACTCTGAGGCATCTGAGGCGAGCACTTGGAGCATCCCCTCACGCGATGGAGATAACCGTCACGATTCGCCCTTTCTTCCTTGAACCAGACCAAGACAGCACCCACGATATGCCCTGGCTCCAGCGGCTCATCGAAACTGATGACCTTGAACCGCACGCAGCTCTAGAGATCCGAGACCGACTCATTAAACTTGGGCAAGCCGAAGGGGTAGTGTTCGACTTGGATCAAATGATCCTTGCCCCAAGTGCACGTGCATTCAGGGCAATCATTGAGGCGCGCAGCATTGACTGGGCCAACGACACGACGCGCGGGCCTGACTCAACAACCTTAAAACTCACCGAAGCGCTGATGCGGGCACGATGCGAAATGGCACTCGATATCTCACACCCCGATGTCATCGTGGGCTGTGCCCAAGATATTGGCATTGATGCTCACGATGTGGTGGCGGCATTAATGGATCCTCAGCGTGGCGATGACGTTTGGTCGGAATACCAGCTGGCCGCACATATGGGCATGAATGCTGTACCAACCATGCTCATTGAACATCAACTACTGGTTCAAGGTATGCAAACATACACAGCAATGGTCAATATCATCACAAATGCGTGGGAACACGTGCACCGTCAGTAGAGGACAACGCGATGACACAAACCCCGTCCCCTTATCCCGCGGGACTCACCGTAGACCCGGCAAAGCCCGGCGACCTCGTGGAGCAATTCCACGCAACTTACTCCATGCCGAATCGCCTGGCTGACGGCGCAGCACCCACCCTCGACATTGATCGCATCGACATGCGTATTGCTCTGATTGCAGAAGAGTTCGCTGAACTTATTGGAGCCGTCTACGGGAACGCTGCTCGTGGCGTCATCGAGGAATCGCTGGTGAAATCGCGAGACGTCAAGAGTGGCAGTGGTGACGTCGTCGAGGCAGCAGATGCGCTGGCGGATATGATTTATGTCATTTACGGGATGGCACTTGAATGCGGCATCAACCTTGACGCCGTGCTCGCCGAGGTCCAGGCTTCCAATCTGTCGAAATTGATGCCAGACGGTACCGTCCGCCTGCGTGAAGACGGCAAAGTACTGAAAGGCCCCAATTTCTTCCCCCCAAATGTGCGTCGTGCATTAGGTTTAGACGACTCTCACTGATGGGACGTTTCCCGTGCGCTTGGCCAGAATGCGCATCATCCTATGCTGACATAGGTAAGCAATGAGCGTGACGGACAGGGTGCCTCGACCAGTGACAACCATCGCTGGTCAGTGACCTTCGTCAAGTATGGTTCATGAATATGCTCACTCTTGGCGCGATATCGCGAAGAATGAGACCATAAGGTCAGCGACTGACATAAGGAGGACCACATGGCCCGCATCGTTGTTATCGGTGGAGGTTACGGAGGGGTAACCGTTGCCAAGGGACTTGACCCACTGGCAGAGGTCATACTGGTGGAACAAAAAGACCAATTCGTTCACCATGCTGCAGCCCTTCGCGCCGCCGTTGACGAGGTATGGGAGCACTCAATTTTCATGCCTTACAGCAACTTGCTGACCAATGGCCGATTCATACAAGGTACCGTGTCGCGTGTGGAAGGACAGACCGTTCACATCTACGGCCAAGATCCCATTGAAGCCGATTATGTGGTTCTCGCGTCCGGCTCCACCTACCCATTCCCAGCGAAATATTCCTCCTCCAAAGCGGTCGTTGCTAAGGCGCGCCTCGAACAGCTCCATCACAACCTTGCGGCAGCACGTTCGGTCCTCCTCGTGGGTGGTGGCACGGTCGGTATCGAGCTCACTGGTGAACTCGCCCACACCTTCCCTGAACTTGACATCACCATCGTAGAAAAAGACGCCGATATTCTGTCCACCCCCGGCTATTCGCCACGACTACGTGAAGAGATCTCCGCGCAACTTGCCGAATTGGGTGTGCGCGTGATCACAGGTTCAGAACTCGCATACCTGCCACCATTCAACGTCGGAGAACTGGGCCACTTCACCGTAGAAACAACCGCAGGCGACACTATCGAAGCAGATCTGTGGTTCCAATGCCACGGCGCACGAGCCAATACAGGTTACCTGGCAGGTACAGAATACGAGTCCGCCTTGCATCCAGATGGCACCATCACCGTCGCTCCGAATCTGCAGGTCAACGGCTATGACCGGATCTATGCTGTCGGCGACATTACGGATGTACGTGAATCAAAACGTGCAGACGCTGCACGCCAACAAGCACGTGTGGTCATCGCAAATATCGCCGCCCAACTCGAAGGTGGAACCGCAGACACGGTGTATCGCCCCACCAAAGAATGGGTCATCCTCCCGCTTGGCCCCACGATGGGCGCATCCCAACTTCTCGACGCCGACGGTAATACCCGGATCCTCGGAGCCGACCAGACTGCTGAAATTAAGGGCACAGATCTCATGGTTTCTGTGATACGTGCTCAGCTCAACCTGCCGTAAAACAGGTCAAAGCAATGTAGGCTGGTGACTATGAGCACAGATCCACGCCAGGCCCTAGACACGCTTATCGGAGCATTCGAGTACCACCTTGAGGTGGCGCGCCGCGCCGACGTTAACGAGTCGGTCCTTGAGGCAGCTGAGCGTAGGTTACGTGATGCCTTTTTCACCTACGACGATGAACTCTTCACACAGTTCGAAGTTGAGCTGCCTTTCGATATGTACGTGGATGACGACGACGACATTGATGAGGACGACTTTGACGACGATGACCTTGACGTCGTCGTCATTGATACGGACTAAGGCTTACCTCCGTCAGCGCATCACGTATTGGCTCAGGCAGGGGAGCGTCTAACTCAAGTAACTGCTCCGCCTGGCGTAGCGTTCTCGGTCCAATAATTGCCGAAGTCACGCCCGGGTAGTCACGCACCCAGGCGAGGGCGACATCGGCCATCGTCCGATCAAGACCATGCGCTGCTTTAGCGAGGGCCTCAACGATTGTGCTGCTGGCGGTAAGGTATGGAGCCACTGTGTGCTGAAGATGCTCTGAGGCAGCACGCGAATCCGGGGGAGTACTGTGCCGATACTTGCCAGTCATTACCCCCGCAGCCAGCGGAGATCGGGCAAAAACACCAACCCCGGCGCCCTGTACCTTGTCGACATAGGAACTCATCCGCTGGGTGGTTGCCAAAGAAAAATCTGCCTCAACCACGCTGATCGTTGGGATGTGACCGCGCGATGCAGCACCTACGGCCAGTGCAGTATCCCACAATGAATAACCATCCAAACCTACATAGTGGGCACGACCAGTAGAAAGTATGTACTCCAAGGCGCCTAGTGTTTCCTCCACTGGTGCTGTCTGATCTGGCACTGCGAGACAAACATCAACATAGTCGGTGCCCATACGCGATAACGCCTCATCAAGGGCATAGAGTAGGGCACCGCGGGCAGCACTGGGCATCGCGACGTCCCCAGGCAGTCGGCGCATGCCGCCTCGCCATGCAATCTGCACATGATGACGGCCAACGTTCGCAAGCGTTTCAGCCATGACGTCCACTGCAAGCCCGTCGCCGTACCAGGGAGCACATTCCACAAGCGACCCGCCAGCATCGACGAAGATGCGAGCCATATCGACAGCTTCGTGTGGCGGCGTATCGCGACCCCACGTGAGCGTGCCGAGGCCTAGAGCAGAAACCTGAAGTCCAGAAGTACCACAACGGCGAATGTCCATGGTTACCAGGGTACGCGCATGATCATGTGTACGGCATGTGCCACTGGAGGCTCTAAAGTGGGCACTATGACATGGCTCGACGCACTCATTATGGGCTTGGTACAAGGCCTCACCGAATTTCTTCCCATATCGTCATCTGCCCATCTGCGGATCGTCGGGGAACTGACAGGTATGCAAGATCCCGGTGCAGGCTTTACCGCCATCATTCAAATTGGGACAGAAGCGGCAGTACTTATCGTCTTTTGGAAAGACATCGTGCGGATCTTGTCCAAATGGTTTGCCGCTTTACCTCTCGGCAAAAAGGTGCGCGACGTGTCGCAATCGGACCCGGACGTGCGGATGGGATGGATGATCATCGTTGGCTCCATGCCAATCGCCATCCTTGGGCTCCTTTTGGAAGACTGGATTGACACGACTTTCAGAAACCTGTGGGTCACCGTCTTTATGCTCGCTTTTTTCGCCATACTACTTGGTACAGCCGACCGCTTCGCCCCCAAAGAAAAAACCTTGGCGACCCTGTCGTGGCGCGACGCCATTGCTTATGGCATCGCTCAGGCGATGGCACTTGTGCCCGGCGTATCCCGTTCAGGTGGCACGATCACCATGGGGCGTGCCCTTGGATATACGCGTGAGGCTGCCGCACGATACTCATTTCTCCTTGCCCTCCCAGCTGTCTTCGCATCGGGCCTGTATAAACTCTCTAAAGTCATCACTGGCGGTGAATCGGTTCCCGTAGGGCCAACAATTTTGGCGACGTTGGTGTGTTTCGCAGTCGGCTGGATTGTCATCATTTGGTTTTTAAAGTTGGTGTCCACCAAGTCCTACGCGCTCTTTGTGTGGTATCGCCTGGCATTGGCGGCGGTCCTGGCGGTTTTACTGCTGAGCGGCGTCATTGATGCCACATCAACAGTGGCTACCGCCTAAAGCGCGACGCGGGTACGAAGTAGGCGGGCAATACCATTTTCGGGGAGCGGGGGTATTGTGCCACCAAATACGGGACACGATGCTTGCACGCCGCACCACTGACAGAGTGGATTGCGTCTCGGTGCAAAATATCCTCGACTGGCATCGGATTCAATCTGTTCCCATAGACGCTCAACACCGAGCCCAAAAGACTCGATATCTTCAACTTTCGGATCAAGGGTGAGGACTTGCTGGGAGCGCATGTACAGCAATTGGAGCCGGGCGGGCAGCTCACCCTTTAACAGCATGAGGAGCGCGTAAAAACGCATCTGATACAGCGCATCCTCAATGTAGCGGGGAGAGGGCGCCTTACCTGTTTTATAGTCCACCACACGGATAGCGCCCGAGGGTGCACGGTCTACGCGGTCAATAATGCCACGTAGTCGCACCCCACCAGGGGTTGTTGCTTCAGTGAGCTGCTCGCAGGCCGATGGCGCGAGACGCTGCGGATTTTCCACACCAAAATAGGAGTTGATGAGTTCGTATGCTTCCTGCAGATGCTCAGTGTCGTCGTGGGATGACGGTGCAAAGAGCGCGCGTACCTGGGGATCTTTTTCGCAAAGCTCCGCCCACGCCTCGTCAAGCAGCCGCCGGGTAGCCTCAGGTGTGCGCTGCTCGGGTGGGAGGGCGTAGAGATGTTCTAAAGCGGCGTGCACCATTGTGCCAAGTGCTGTGGCACGTGTAGGAGGCTCCTTTATGCCGTCAACGACGTGGAGGCGATATTGCAGAGGACACCGCTGATATTCCTTCGCGCGTGACGCAGATAATGCCGGTTCCCACTGAGCTGGATTCGTCATAGGTTAACCGTAACCTCCAACGGTGGCATTGGCCGAAGTTGACACCGGTGACACATGCGCAACCAGTGGTGTTATCCGCATGTGAAATAGGGCCGCAGGCATGAAATATCGCGGCACATACGTGAGCGTGGGCGATAGACTCAACGGTGATGAATACTGACAGCCAGACTATGCCTACGCCCGATCATCTGCGGCCTATAGGACAAGAAACGCGCCGCGGTCTTTTGCGCGTGGGTGATCGCGTCCAAATTAAAGATCCGAAAGGGCGTCTCCACACGATTACCTTGGTTGAGGGAGGCTACTTCCAAACGAATAGAGGCGATATTCACCACGATGACCTCATTGGCAGGCCCGACGGGCAGGTCATCACCACCCAGGAAGGTCGCCAATTCCAAGTATTGCGTCCGCTTCGTCACGACTACGTCATGGGCATGCCACGAGGTGCAGCTGTGGTTTACCCCAAAGACGCCGGCACGATTATTCACTACGGTGACATATTTCCTGGCGCGACTGTCGTTGAAGCAGGCGCTGGTTCTGGTGCACTCAGCCTGGCGCTATTGGACGCTGTAGGTACCACTGGGCGCCTTATTTCAGTGGAACGCCGTGACGATTTCGCTGACATTGCCCGCGCGAATGTCGACCTCTGGTTCGGTCGACCACATCCCGCGTGGGATCTGCGCGTTGGTGACCTAGCTGACCACCTCGCAACCCTTGACGAGGCAAGTGTCGATCGGGTTGTCCTTGACATGCTGGCACCCTGGGAAAATATTGAGCCTGTTGCACGCGCATTGATCTCTGGCGGCGTGATGATCTGCTATGTGGCCACGGTGACGCAAATGTCGCGTCTCGTCGAAGATCTACGCAGCTATGGTGGCTTCACCGACCCACAAGCGTGGGAAACATTGGCGCGCGGATGGCACCTTGATGGCCTCGCGGTGCGGCCAGACCACCGTATGGTGGCACATACAGGCTTCTTAGTGACCACGCGGCGTCTTGCCCCAGGGGTGAGTGCGCAGGATCGTACAACGCGCCCTTCTCCGTCAGCCGACGGTAAAGGAGGCATGTGGGACCACGAAGACGGCTGGTCTGAAAGCACTGTTGGCCTGCGTGTCAGTAGCGACAAGAAGGTACGCAAAGTCAAGCGTGACCTTGCCGCAAAATCACGCGCATGGGTGGAAGCCGAAGCAGAGAGCGCCGCTGATGAGTGACGACTATGCAGCACACCGCATGAGGGAGCTGGAAAAACTTGTTGACTCCCTTCAAGGAAAAAACGAACGTCTTTCCAACGCGCTGGCTCAAGCGCGCGCACAGCTCCTCCAGATGCAAGAGCAACTCACACAAATCAACCGTCCTCCGCAATCCATGGCCATTTTCCTTGCAGCACATATTGCTGAACGACAGGTTGAGGTTGTTTACTCAGGCAGGCATATGCGTTTGGCAGCCGCCCCTGACCTTAACCTGCGTGACCTGAGTGTCGGACAGTGGGTGCGCGTTGACGACAAAATGGTTGCGGTGGCGGCAGATACAATGCCGCGGACAGGTACCGTGGCCTCGATTCGCGAAATGGTGGAACCTGACCGAGTACTGGTCACCGGTGAAGGCGGCTACGAATACTTGCTGCAACTCGCAGGACCACTGCGTCACGGTAACCTTCGCCCTGGAGACTCAGTAGTCGTTGACCTCAGAGCTGGGCTTGCCCTTGAACGTCTTGTTCGCTCAGACGTCGAACAGCTACTCACACCAGAAATACCTGACGTCACCTATGACGACATCGGTGGCTTGAGTGAACAGATCCGGCAGGTACGTGACGCTGTGGAACTGCCGTTTCGGCACCCGCATATGTACCGTGACTTTGGGTTGCGTCCACCTAAAGGTATTTTGCTATACGGCCCTCCTGGGTCAGGAAAAACGCTTATCGCCAAGGCCGTGGCTAATTCACTATCTAGCAAGGCGGGGACCAAAACCTTCTTCCTGTCCATTAAAGGTCCCGAGTTGCTCAACAAATTTGTTGGTGAAACCGAGCGACAAATCCGCGCGATCTTTGCGCGTGCCCGCGCATTGGCACAAGATGATGTGCCGGTGGTCCTTTTCTTCGACGAAATGGAAGCTTTGTTCCGCACGCGCGGATCCGGAATATCCTCCGATGTTGAAACGATGATCGTTCCGCAGCTTCTGGCGGAAATGGATGGCGTGGAGTCTTTAGATAACGTCATGATCATTGGTGCATCCAACCGCGCAGACATGATTGACCCAGCAGTGCTGCGTCCAGGGCGCCTGGACGTGCGTATCCGGGTCGACCGGCCGGATCGTGCAGGGGCCGCTGAAATATTCCACAAGCACCTTGGCCCTACCGTGCCCCTGCACAGTGAAGAAGTGAGTAAGGCGAGCGGAGCGGAGCAGGCCCGTAGCCGCATGATTGAGGCGGCACTGGACTTGCTGTACCGGCGAGAAGATGCCGATGCCCTCCTTGATGCTGACCTTACCAGCGGCGCCACCACGCGCATTTACCTCTCTGATGTGCTGTCAGGCGCCTTAATTGCAGGCATCGTTGAACGAGCAAAGAAACATGCCATTAAAGCTGCTCTGGTCGGTGACGAATACGGCTTATCGACAGCACACCTGTTGGCTGGCGTTGAAGAAGAAAAACGCCAATCTGTTGATCTGGCGGCATCCACCTCTGCCCAAGAATGGGCGCGTACCATCGGCCTTGCTGAAGAAATTGTTGCTGTGCGGGCAATAAGGAGCCAACCGTGAGCGTGCGGCGCATTATTGGTACCGAAACGGAATTCGGCATCTACCAGGTCGGTAACACGTGGGCAAATCCTGTTGCACTGTCCACCACAATTGTCGAGGCGGTCGCTGGGTTTTCCCGTAGCGCCACCCCCGCTCAGGTAGGGGCACCGGTGCGTTGGGACTACACTGGTGAAGATCCGCTCAACGACCTGCGTGGTATGCGCATGTCCCGTGCGGCGGCGGACCCGTCACTTCTGACTGACGACCCGTACCACTTGGCACCCTCAGGTGGCGAAGAACGTATGAGGCGACCAACAGCTGAAGAACTTGCCTTACCTGCCGCCACGACCGCAGTAATGCCCAACGGGGCGCGCGTCTACGTTGACCATGCTCACCCAGAATATTCAGCCCCTGAAACCCTAGGCCCATCTGACGCGGTGCTGTGGGATCGTGCTGGGGACGTGATCGCACGGCGCGCCATGGACGCCCTGCGTGGCACGCCAGGTGGCGACATTGTGCTGGTGAAAAATAACACCGACGGTAAAGGCGCCGCTTATGGGACACACGAAAACTATCAGGTGGCCCGTCGCGTCGACCTTGACGATTTGATTCGCGGCCTCACTCCTTTTTTCGTGACGCGTCCCATATTGTGTGGCTCAGGCCGCCTCGGGCGAGGGCAACGCAGCGAGGTGTCAGGTTTCCAGATCTCGCAACGCGCCGATTTCGTTGAAAACGAAGTGGGTTTGGAAACGACCTTCAACCGGCCCATCATTAACACCCGCGATGAACCCCACGCGAATCCTTCCGCTTGGCGCCGACTCCACGTCATCGGTGGTGACGCCAACCTGTTTGACTACTCCGCCTACCTACGTTTTGGCACAACGACTTTGGTGCTATGGGCTATTGAACAGGGCATTGGCATGCAATGGGATGCACTTGCGTTGGACGATCCGGTAAGGGAAACGTGGAATATAAGCCACCACCCGGACCTTGACTACCATGTGACCACTGTGGCAGGTGCCTCATGGAGCGGCATCGATATGCAACAGCACTACCTTGACTTGGTGCTCGAGACTTATGCAAGGCTCGGTATTGAACCTGACAGCGACGCAGCCCACGTTCTTTTCCTGTGGCAAGACATCCTTGACCGCATGAAAAGCGACCTGTGGTCGGTGGCTACGGAAGTGGAATGGGTGGGCAAATATCAGTTGTTGATGCGCCAAAAGGACCGGCTCGGATGTGACTGGACTGATGCGCGCCTGGCAGCGATGGATCTGCAGTGGGCTGACTTAAGGCCGGAAAAATCGCTCGTCGACCGGCTCGATGCGGCTGGCCTCGTCAAGCGTCTTTTCACGCCGACGCAGGTGGAAAAGGCAGCGTGGAACGCCCCGACCAATACGCGTGCTTATCTGCGTGGCCTTGCCGTTTCTACGCGCCCTGACCTAGTGAAAGCATCGTGGACTTCTGTGATCTTTGACCCGGGTGCAGGTGACCTTGTACGTATCCCTATGCCCAGTGCCGACACCATCGACCACGTGCTCCTTGAGCGCATTATTTCGGGCAATTAAGAGACACCGCAGATGCGAAGCCTCATCAATTCAGGCAGACTCATAAAAGCTAAAGAAAGGTGATGACACGATGGACCAGACGCACATCTACGCGGGTGGACCAACCGGTGACGGTGACGAGGATTTCGCATCAGGCCAGGTAAGTGCCCAGGTGCAACCCATTGACGCACTCCTCGACGAAATCGATGCCGTCCTTGAAACCAACGCTGCCGCCTTCGTCCAAGGTTTTGTTCAGAAAGGCGGCCAGTAACGTGAAGCGACGCGTTGTCGGCATTGAAACAGAGTATGGGCTCACCGCTCCTACAGTAGATGGCACGCCATCGACGTTGGATGCGGATGCTGCGGCGCGCGAATTATTCACACCGCTTCTGCATAGAGGTCGTTCTTCGAATGTATTCTTGCGTAATGGTGGCCGACTGTACCTTGACGTGGGCGCTCACCCTGAATATGCCACCGCTGAATGTGACACGCTCAGCGACCTCCTTGCCCAAGACCGTGCGGGTCGCCATATGCTCGCCGACCTTGCTCACCAGGCAAATGAACGCCTGGCAAGTGAAGGCAAAGGCGAACGTCTGCACCTGATTCGCAATAACGTCGATTCACAGGGTAACTCCTATGGGTGCCACGAAAACTATCTTCTGCACCGTCGACGCGATTTCCGTCAGGTTGCTGATGCGCTGATCGCCTATTTTATTACCCGGCAGGCTTTGGTGGGGGCTGGACATATTCGTCATACGCCCAGTGGCCCGTCATACGGGTTGTCACAGCGCGCCGATCAAATGTGGGATGCTGTCTCTTCCGCAACCACACGATCACGGCCCATTATTAATACGCGTGACGAACCCTTAGCGGATTCCACGTCGTATAGGCGGATGCACGTCATCGTGGGTGATTCCAATATTTGCGAGGCGACCACCGCCTTAAAGGTGGGCGCCACCGAAATGTTGTTGGATGCCGTCGAAGACGGCTTGCACATTGAAGACCTCGCGCTGGCTGACCCCATGCGTTCCATCAGAGAACTCAATACGGACCTGAGTGGCACCCACCGGCTGGATCTGGCTGACGGCCGCCAGATGAGTGCTGCCGATATTCAGCGGGAAATTCGCAGACGGGTCCTTCACGCACTGGACGTGGATACGTTGTCACCGCTCCACCGTTATGTTGCTGATCTGTGGGGGCGCGGTATTGACGCCCTTGCCAGCGGCGTGTGGAACACGGTCGAAACTGAACTCGATTTTGCCATTAAATACAAGCTCCTCACGTCCTACTGCAGGCGTGCCAATACCACCTTTGCTGACCCAAGGGTGGCCCGCCTCGACCTGAGCTACCACGACATCACTAACGGTGGTCTCGCGCCACGCATGGAAGCGAGCGGCCTCATGCGGCGCCTGACAACCGACGCCCAAGTACTGCGCGCACTCACAGTGCCGCCCGCAACTACGCGGGCGCATTTGCGGGGCATGGTGATTGGCGCCGCCGAAGATGCGCGTGTTGATTTGGCTGCCGACTGGGTGCATCTTCGCCTCGAAATAGGCTCTGCGACGCCCCTTGCACTACAAGATCCATTAGCGTCACACGATCCACGTATCGACGCCATCCTTGACCTGATCCACTCGCAAAGCCCGGTGTTACCAGCATGAGTACAGTCCCCACCCACGCCCACAAACGTCGCCGCAAGGCGCGTCGCCGTTGGCCGCGCGCCCTTTTCGTCACCCTCATTGTGATTGCGCTCATTATTGGCGCAGCGATTGTCATCCAGAAATACCGCAATAATGCGGTGATGACTACTGCCGCAGAGGACACCACCCAAAGCACGCCGCTGGGCGTGGAAGTCTCTGGGCGTGTGGGGGCTATCCCGGTGGTCAATATTACGCAAACCCTGAATGTCACTGATGTGAAACGGCACGTGGACACTGTGGGGGATGGGCGTGAAATCACTGAAGGCTCACCGGTGTTGGTTTCTGTCACTGCCTTTGACGGCAGCAGCGGTGCAATCTTGTCGCCTGATGGACGCCCTCAGTTGACGGTGGGCACGGCAAGCGCGGAAGGGCTTGGCCCTGAGCTTGCCGAGGCGGTCATCGGCCATACCGAAGGTAGCCGCATCATTTATGTGCGACCCGTCTCACAAGAGGCTCGTGCTGAAGGTGCGACCTCAAATATTGAAATCGACGTGGTCGACATTTTGTATTCTGTGGCACGTGGTACCGCCGTTGATGTCAGTACAGGGCCACTTGACGTGACGCTTGGTGCGGAGGGCCCTGTGATCCGCCACGGTGACGAGGCGCCTACCCAAACCACTGTACAAACCCTGTTACGAGGTGATGGTCAGCAGGTGAAAGCCGATGACCGTATCGTGATGCAGTTTATTGTCACAGGGTGGAGCGACCAGATTGAACGAGATTCGACCTGGCGCACAGGCATACCGATGGTATTACGTCTTGACCAAGCGATGCCGGGGCTACGTCAAGCTGTTGTTGATCAGCGGGTTGGCTCGCGCCTAGCCATCACCATACCTGCCGATCAGGCAACCGGCGACGACATATTGTGCGTAGTAGTGGACCTTTTGGGTACTGAACCGGCACCAGAACAAACAGCGGATGAAGCAGCGACGAGCACTGATACATCCCAGGCACCTGCCCAGTAGAAGGGAACTACCTATGAGTGTGGCAATTCGAGTCATCCCCTGTTTAGATGTCGACGGCGGTCGGGTCGTCAAAGGCGTGAATTTTGACAATCTTCGAGACGCTGGTGACCCCGTGGAGCTTGCCGGTCGCTACGGGAAAGAAGGCGCCGACGAAATTACCTTCCTCGACGTGTCAGCTTCCGTTGAGGGACGTGCCACCATGCTGGAGGTAGTGGCAGCCACGGCTGAACAGGTCTTTGTGCCACTCACGGTTGGTGGTGGTGTGCGCAGTGTTGATGATGTTGCGCGCCTTTTGGCACATGGTGCGGACAAGGTTGGGGTCAATACCGCAGCCATCGCAGACCCGGAGCTGATTGCGCGGGTAACGGACCGTTTCGGTGACCAGGTACTTGTTCTCTCTGTGGACGCTAGGCGATGTCCCCAGGGTGTGCATACCGATTCAGGTTTTGAGGTGACCACACACGGGGGACGCAAGTCCACCGGTATTGATGCCATCGAATGGGCTGTTCGCGCAGCGTCACTGGGTGCTGGGGAAATACTGTTGAACTCGATGGATGCCGACGGTGTGCAGGAAGGTTTCGACATTGACATGCTCGCCCAGGTGCGTCGCGCCGTGAACGTACCAGTGATTGCCTCAGGTGGCGCTGGTAGCGCCCAGCATTTTGTTGAAGCAGCTCAAGCTGGAGCTGACGCTGTTCTGGCCGCATCCGTATTTCATTTTGGATCGCTCAGCATTGGAGAAGTGAAGTCAGCAATGGCACAGGCAGGTCTGCCTGTTCGGCTCTGACAACAAGGCGTTTATCCTTGGGCAAGTTCATCCTTGGGTAACGGTAGTAGCCGTCATGCTGTCATTGACGCATTTAGTGCAGCAGTTGCCCGCTCCGCGTCAACGTGTAGTAGCAGTGCCGCCTCCTTAGCGACTATTGTGCGCTATTCGTCGTCTGGGCACGGACAGCGTGAGCCAAGGGTGACTTCCTGTGAAAAACTTGGACCATGCTCAGATGGCTCACTGCAGGCGAATCACATGGCCCGTCACTTCTTGCCACCATTGATGGTGTGCCTTCCGGATTGGAAATCACCACCGATATACTCCGGTGCGCCTTGCAGCGGCGACGTCTTGGCGCTGGACGAGGTGCCCGTCAGAAATGGGAACAGGACGAGGTGAAAATCCTGGCAGGAGTGCGCCACGGACGTAGTACAGGCGCGCCCATTGCCGTTGAGATTGGCAACTCGGAGTGGCCGAAATGGGAGGTGGTGATGTCCGCAGACCCCGTGGCACCTGAAGCGCTCCTGATTGACGCTGGCAGCGGGGACGAACGCGAAGTGGCGCGCAATAAGCGCCTCACGCGGCCACGACCTGGCCATGCTGACCTGCCAGGTATGATCTCCTACGACCACGACGATGCCCGCAATATCCTCGAACGTGCCTCTGCCCGCGAAACGGCTGCCCGTGTTGCTCTCGGTGCCATCGCCCAAGCCCTGCTGGAGCAGGTGGCGGGCATACGCCTCGTCAGTCATGTGGTGGCAGTAGGGCAGGAGCGTGCCAGGAGCACTATGCTGCCGCATCCTCGCGATGAAGAGGCATTGAATGCCTCGCCGGTGCGTACCTTGGATGCAGAGGCTGAAAAACGTTTCCTTGCTCGTATTGAACAAGCGAAAGCTGCTGGCGACACGGTCGGTGGCGTTGCCGAGGTGATCGCCTGGCATGTTCCCATCGGTCTGGGCAGCCACGTTCAAGCTGATCGGCGCCTCGACGCGCGTATTGCTGCAGCACTGATGTCGATTCAATCGGTCAAAGGTGTTGAAATCGGTGACGGTTTCGCCCAGGCTGCCTTGCCCGGAAGCTGCGCCCACGACGAATTGCTGCGTGACGAGGCGGGGAACGTTACGCGAGCAGCAAACCACGCTGGTGGTATCGAGGGTGGGACCTCCAATGGGCAACCGATCGTTGCCCGGGCGGCATTCAAACCTATTTCGACAATCCCCCACGCGCTGCGCACCATTGACCTTGACAGTGGTGAAGCAGCCACAGCCCTGCACCAGCGTTCGGACACGTGTCACGTGGTACCGGGTGCAGTCATTGCCGAGGCTGAGGTTGCCTTGGTCCTGGCTGACGCGCTATTCGTGCACGCTGGGGGTGCTTCCGTCGACGAAATGCGCCGTAACCTTCACGCATACAATGCCTATGTTGGCAGCCGTTTAGGGAGGTAGCTATGACGTTGACACTGCCACTAGTTTTCGTTGGCATGCCTGGAAGCGGTAAAACCAAAGTGGGGCGCCTAGTGGCCCAGGCACTGGGCGTTGGACATATTGACACGGATGCACTTGTTGAAGTGCGTACTGGTCGCAGCGTCAGTGATATTTTTGCGCACGACGGTGAAGCAGTATTTCGTCAGGCCGAAGCAGACGCTGTGGAATGCGCACTGCGTAGCGGCGGCGTCATATCCCTTGGTGGGGGAGCCGTCACGTCGGCTCGGGTACGTGAGCTCCTTGCCCACCACAGCGTGGTCTATATAGATGTTGAGCACGACGAGTTGTTGCGTCGCGTGACACAAAAGAACCACCGCCCACTGTTACGTGACGACCCCGATGGGGCACTCAGGCGCCTACGTGCTGAACGCGGCGACCTTTACGAGGCGGTGGCAACCCACACTGAGGCATCAGATGACGGTCCAGCCACTGAGGTAGCGCAACGCATTGTTGCGCGCTGTGCATCGGTGCCAATAATCGTTAAAGTGGGTGGCGACCGACCCTACCCTGTCATTATCAGCACAGGTGTGCAGGCGGCTCATATTCTCGGTGGCCTGCGTCCAACCTGCACAAAGATCCTCCTTATCCACGCTCGCAGTGTGACTGATAGCGCCGAGCGTCTTGCAGACGAACTCACGGCAGCAGGGATGGAAGTGCGGACCGAGTATCACCCTGATGCTGAAGAGGCGAAAACTATTGACGTGGTCGCACAGATGTGGAACGTGGCTGGCCAGATGCGACTCGGGCGCCACGATGCCATTGTTGCCTTGGGTGGAGGGGCGACGACCGATATGGCAGGTTTCGTTGCTGCAACGTGGCTACGTGGCATCGATGTCGTGCAGATACCGACCACACTATTGGCCATGGTGGATGCAGCTGTGGGAGGAAAAACCGGGATTAACACGGCGGCAGGTAAAAACCTTGTGGGTTCTTTTCATACGCCCACACGTGTCCTAGTGGACCCGTCATACCTATCGACACTGCCAGATGCCGACCTGCGGGCCGGAGCAGCGGAAATCGTTAAAGCCGGTTTTATTCGGGATCGGGAGATTCTGCGTCTGGTGGAACAGCACGGGCCGCAGGCACTACGGCATGACGGTGAGGTTTTACGTGAACTCATTACGCGGGCCGTCCAAGTCAAAGCAACGGTCGTATCAGCCGACTTACAAGAGTCGGGGTTGAGGGAAATTCTCAACTATGGGCATACGCTGGCCCATGCGATTGAACGGTGTGAAAACTACCGGTGGCGCCACGGGGACGCGGTGGCAGTTGGGTGCGTATTTGCTGCCGAAATTGCTCACACCTTAGGGCTGCTCGATAGTGCCGCGGTGGACCTGCACCGTCAACTATTTGCCGCAATCGGATTGCCTACGTCCTACAGTGGTGCCTCAATGGCTGACCTGCTCCACGTGATGTCGACCGATAAGAAGGTTCGCGTGGGTCGGCTTCGGTTTGTTCTTCTCGAAGGCATCACGCATCCTGTGGTACGGACCTTAACGCCAGAAGACCTGACGGAGGCTGCTCGCAGGGTAGGTATTAATGACTGAAGGACCGTGCATCATACTGGTGGGGGTTTCTGGGAGCGGAAAAACTACTGTGGGTCACCGTCTTGCCCAGACATTTCACTTGCCGTTAATTGATGTCGATGAGGCGGTATCTCAGGCACTTGGCACTACTATCGGGGAGTTACTGATCACCGCTGATCAGCGTTTTGCTGCGTACCGTCAGCAGGTTGCAGCCGATGCGTTGGCATTGGGGAAGGGGGTCATTGTTCTTGGAGCGTCCCAGGTCCATGATCCACATATCGTTGCAGCGCTCACTGATGCCACCATGCGGGGGGCGCAGGTGGTGGAGCTGGTTGCGAGTACGGCGGATGTGGCGGCGCGCCAAGGTTTGAACGTGGCGCGTCCCGTGAGTTTGGGGGCGCCTCGTGCCATGCTTACCCAGATGATCGCTGCCCACCGTCAGGCATGCGCTGCTTTCGTGACGCACAGTATTGAAACGCACGATTTTGACCCCATTGAGCTGGTCGATATGGTTGCTCGGGCGTGTAAAATAGCGAAGGTTTCGTTTCCCCCAAATAAGTGAGGCACTCTCGTGGCAACCACTAACGATCTCAAGAACGGCATGGTGATGGTCATTGACGGCCAGCTCTGGCAGGTCGTCGAATTCCAGCATGTGAAGCCCGGTAAAGGCCCGGCATTCGTGCGCACCAAGATTAAGAATGTGATGTCCGGAAAGACTGTGGACAAGACATTCAACGCGGGTATCAAAATTGAAACGGCTACCGTGGACCGCCGTGACTACACCTACCTGTACCAAGATGGCGCCGACTACGTGTTTATGGACACGTCCACATATGAGCAGATTACGATCCCTGCTGACGTGGTGGGCGATGCGCGTAATTTCATGGTGGAAAACCAGGACGTCATTGTGTCGATGCATGACGGCAATGTCTTGTTTATCGAACTTCCGGCGACGGTGGTCCTCACGGTTGCGCACACCGAACCAGGTTTGCAGGGTGATCGCTCCAACGCTGGTACCAAACCTGCGACACTTGAAACAGGCTACGAAATTCAGGTCCCCCTGTTCCTCGAAGAAGGTGTGCGCGTCAAGGTCGATACCCGTGATGGCTCCTATTCGGGTCGCGTCAACGACTGATGTCACGTCAACACAAATTCACTTCCCGCACCAGGGCACGTAAGCGCGCTGTTGACGTGGTCTTTGAGGCGGACCAGCGCGGTATGGGCCGTAACCCGGATGTGTTACGTGACCTGTTACGTGAACGCAAGGTCCTGACCGCTGCCCAAACACCGCTGCCAGATTATTCGATTGAGATCATTGCTGGTGTGGCCGATCGCCTGTCCACTATTGACGGCCTGATTCGCTCCTATGCGAAAGTTCCAGGTTTAGATCGTGTGGCAGCAGTCGACCTGGCGGTTCTGCGTGTGGCGACGTGGGAGATGCTGGCCAAAGGTGATGACGTGCCTGCGGTTATTGCCATTGATGAGGCAATTTCGATTGTCAAATCCTTGTCAACGGAAGCGTCAGCTGGTTTCGTCAACGCAGTTTTAGACAATATCCGTAAGGAAATTGAAGCCCCAGCATGGCGGCGTGACCATGTTGGTATTGACCAGGCTGAACCTGCTGCTGAGTGGGAGTATGACCTGCATGGTGGTGGTGCGAGCGCTGTCGAAGTCATCTTTGAAGACGGTGCCAAAGCTGATTCATTAGAATCTGTGGACGGCGCCTTGGAGCCTTCATCGGCGAGTGAAAACGATCCGAATATACAGGACTTGGAGGATGAGGCAGAGCCGTCCCGCGACCTAAGCAATGCCGATAGACGCTACCCAACCCTTGCGGATATTTCAGCTGCAGATCTTGCTGAACTTGACGAACTTCTAGACGAATACTGAGGTGTAGTCGACCGCTTGCTGCCAAGAGACGCCGTGGTGCCCTGGTCCGCATATCAACGCGGACCAGGGCACCACGCTAGAGAGACATAGACGAAGGTTACTGTGACTCAAGGTTGAGAACAGTTTCAGGCTGCGTCATACACGTAAACAGGGCATCGGCGCCTTTTTCGACATCGACCGTATAAGACAATGCTTGGGTAGGATCACCTTGGACCTGTCCTTGGCTATTGGCGTTGGCTTCCATGTAGCCGACGTATTCTTCGTGAAACTGTGCGCCAGTATATGACGGGTCAACTGTAGTTGCTTGGCCTGGAGTAGTAGGATTGGCGCTGCCGCCGCCCGTCTCGCGGATGGTACCGACGAAAGGAAAAACTGTGCTCCGCACACATATGATTGGCAGCCTTGGCCTGGACACTGTGGGCCATACCGTCACACTCACCGGTTGGGTTGACCGCCGACGCGACCACGGAGGTGTTGCCTTCGTTGATCTGCGTGACGCCTCAGGTATCGTGCAAGTTGTTGTCCGCGACGAACGTGTCGCCCATGACCTGCGCAGCGAATTCGTCCTTAAAGTGACTGGCGAGGTGGCTGCTCGCCCTGAGGGCAACGAGAACACCAAAATCTCCACAGGCGCTATCGAAGTGATGGGCGATGACATTGAAATCCTCAACACCTGTGCACCTCTTCCTTTCCAGGTGTCGTCAAATGCTGAGGATTCTGGCAATGTCGGCGAAGAAACTCGTCTGCGGTACCGCTACCTTGACTTACGTCGCGAATTTGAACAACATGCCATTCGGCTGCGCTCGAAAGTGTCTCGCGCAGCACGCGATACCCTGTATGGCCATGATTTCGTAGAAATTGAAACACCGACACTCACCCGTTCCACCCCCGAAGGTGCGCGCGACTTCATTGTGCCCGCGCGACTTTCTCCTGGTTCGTGGTACGCATTGCCGCAGTCTCCGCAGCTATTCAAGCAGCTGCTTATGGTGGCCGGTATGGAACGCTACTTCCAGATTGCACGGTGCTACCGCGACGAAGATTTCCGTGCTGACCGTCAGCCTGAGTTCACCCAACTCGATATTGAGATGAGCTTCGTCGACCAAGATGACGTCATTGCTGTTGCTGAAGACGTGATGAAGAACGTGTGGGCACTGATTGGCTACGATTTGCCGACGCCGCTGCCACGCATCACCTTCAAAGAAGCGATGGAACGTTTCGGTTCCGATAAGCCTGACCTGCGTTTTGGTCTTGAACTGGTCGAACTCACTGACTATTTCACGCATACACCTTTCCGTGTATTCCAAGCCCCATATGTCGGTGCCGTCGTGATGCCCGGTGGCGCATCGCAGCCTCGACGCACCTTTGATAAATGGCAGGAATGGGCGAAAGCTCGTGGCGCGAAAGGCTTGGCGTACGTCACCATTGCTGAGGACGGTACCTTGGGTGGTCCCGTGTCGAAGAATATTAGCCAGGTGGAACGCGACGGCCTTGCCCAGGCAACTGGTGCCGCGCCAGGTGACTGCATTTTCTTTGCGGCAGGGGCACCCACACCGGCGCGCGAGCTTCTTGGTGCCACGCGGCTTGAAATTGGCAAACGGTGCAACCTTATTGATCCTGAAGCTTGGGCCTTCACATGGGTTGTTGATGCGCCACTGTTTAAACCCACTGGCGATGCTGAGGCAGAAGGTGATGTGGCCCTTGGCTCATCAGCATGGACCGCGGTACACCATGCCTTTACCTCACCTAAGCCCGAGTGGCTTGATCGCTTTGACCAGGATCCAGGTAACGCTTTGGCCTATGCCTATGACATCGTGTGTAACGGTAACGAAATTGGTGGGGGATCGGTGCGTATCCACCGCCGCGACATCCAGGAACGTGTCTTCAATGTCATGGGTATTGGCCCGGAAGAAGCCCAAGAAAAATTTGGTTTCCTTCTGGATGCGTTCAAGTATGGCGCCCCTCCGCATGGCGGTATTGCCTTTGGGTGGGACCGCATCGTTGCCCTGCTGACCAAGGCTGATTCGATCCGTGATGTTATCGCCTTCCCGAAGTCCGGCGGAGGGTACGATCCGCTGACCGAGGCGCCAGCACCGATTGATCCGAAGCAACGTAAGGAAGCGGGTGTGGACGCCACACCGAAGAAACGCGGTGAGGAAGCGCCTGTCGAGGCCTAGCTTGCTAAAGTGTGCCACCCGGAACCATATTGATGGTTCCGGGTGGCATTTTTATGATGAGTGCAAGCGGAAAAATAGGGTGATGGTCCAACGATAGGGGGCGGCCAAAAACCTCGGACATTTACCTCAAAGTCTCGCAATATCTGGTGGCGCAGGGCACACTAGAGGTATGTCGTACGTTGAGATGCACCCAGTGAACCCCCAGCCTCGTTTCGTGAAAAAGGCGGTTGATATTCTTTCGCAAGGCGGGACGATTGCGCTGCCAACGGATTCGGGTTATGCGATTGCGTGTAGCTTAGGCAATAAGAGTGGAATGGACGTCATTCGCGGTATTAGGCGTCTAGATGACACACATAATTTTTCGTTGTTGTGCCACTCTTTCGCGCAATTCGGTGACTTGGTCATTGTCGGGAACTCAGATTTTCGTACGATTAAGGCTCTGACTCCCGGCCCGTACACATTTATCCTGAAAGGCACCAAAGAGGTGCCGCGGATGACATTGAATAAGAAAAAACATACCGTTGGTGTGCGTCTACCGGACCATGTCATCACCCAGGCAATCGTCACTGAATACGGTGCACCTGTTGTGTGCTCAACGCTTATCATGCCCGGTGATGACGAACCGCTTTCTGATGGCTATGTCGTGGATGAGCGGATAGGGCATCTGGTGGACCTGGTCATTGTTGGCGATGTTGGTAGTACCGATCCGACAACAGTTATCGATTTCACCTCGGGTGCTCCTGAGGTGGCGCGTCATGGCGCTGGTTCCACTGAACTTTTTGACTAGGTGATCTGCTGGGACAGATGAAGCTGCAACGCTGTCCAATTACACCATTGATATAGTCCATTCATTGGAGTATTCTAGTTGTATGGATACTCCAATGACGCAGAATTCATTCTGGATCCTCACCGCATTGGCCGATCAGCCTCGTCACGGATATGACATCCTGAGCCAGGTTGAACACCTTTCCGGCGGCACAGTCACCCTCCGCGCCAACACCTTATACGCCGCGCTGGAACGTCTGGCCAGCGAGCAACGGATCGAAGTGGAACGCGAAGAAATCGTCAACGGGCGAGCCAGGCGCTACTACCGCCTCACACCCACAGGCCATGAAGACCTTGCGGCTGAGATCGACCTCCTTGAAGCGCGAGCCCATGCGGCGCGAGCTCGCCTGCTGACGCAACGCCGCATGACACCCGCACCTGCGCCGCGGCTACTGCGGGCAGGGCGCTACACCGTGCTTCCCCAACGGTGGGTGCAGCCTATCAATTGACCCGTGTTGCTGCTGGCATGAGGAGTTTTTCAATGAGCACCGAATCTGCCTACCATGCGCTGCTTCGCTGGTACCCCAGGCAATGGCGCCAGGAACACGGCGATGCGTTGCTGACATTAATGCTGGACGAGGCACAGGCGCGCGGGCAGGTCCGACCTGACTCCCAGCTACGGTACCTTGTCATGGCACACGGTCTGGCCGAACGCATGAGCGCGAAAACGCTTGTTTTCCTCCTTGCGGTGACCTGCGTGCTGTCAGTGGCATATGAATGGATATACACCCGAGGCATCCTTGTCGAAACAGGTATTCAGCTTCCACTTCACTTCGCCTGGGCAAACTGTATCCACCCTATGCTGCTTCTTGTCGTGCTCGCATGTCTGGCATATAGACGAGGCGTAGGTGAGCCGGGCAGGCTGCTAGCTGCACTGATCCTGGCGGCAATAGCGCACCTGCTTCATGTGGGGGCACGTATCACGTGGTCGTATCTTGGTCCAGGCTCACCGTATGGGGGTGGGGCGAATGCAGATATGACCTATCGGCTACTTGCCTACCTCGCGGTGATTATCGTGCTGGCAGCAGTGTCGATTGTGCTGTGGCCCCATATCGTGCGCTTACCCTTCCCACTGGCTGTGCGCGTGATCATCACCGGAATCGTTGCCGCAGCCTGTGCTGCGTTAGTCGCCTTTGCACAAGACATCCCCAACCCGCTGATGCTTGACGTCATCGTACTTGTGGGCGTTGTCATGGAAATCTACCGAACACGTAACGCCGCACCGTATCAGAACGTGCAGCTTCAGACAGATGACCCATCCGTTACCGGTGGCGCTACGTATACGAAGTATCGGGCGGCAACTGAAGTACAAGCGGCCATCGATTCACGTGCGCGCGCCTACGGGCAGCTCAGACACATAGGTGCCGACACAGCCGGTGGACCAGCCGCCGCACACCACAGGGTGACGATCGTATTGGCAGTGCTGACATTGATTCCCTGCCTTGTGGCACTGGCATTGGCGCTTCTGCGCGGCTTCGCAGGCGAAAACCTCACGCCCCTGTACTGGGATCACATCACGCTTATCGTTGACACGATTGCCCAAGTCAGTGGCTTCGCTCTCGTTATTGCGTGGGCACGTTATCTTGCACCTCAAAGCGCTCTGCGCCTCAATATTTGGGGTCCTGCCGCGCTTGCGATGGTCGCGATGGGGCTACAACTATTCCTAGTGCACGGTCACAGCATTGCAAGGCCAATAATGAGCGCAGCAGCAGAGGGCATCTTCACCACTGCCCTTGTGCTCTCACTGTGTGCACTCGTGTGGTTTGGTGTGAGCCGACCTACTGTGCCAGTCGTCCCCAGACTGATCCTCGTTACCCTGGGGGCCTTCGTGTGGCCCGCCTACTTCTACTTTCTTTCGTTTTCGTGGTACTTGCATACTGGACCAGTGCTTGCAGCACTGTTGCTATGGAAATGCCGCAAATATGTCACCGCAAGATCACGCAAAAGAAAAGTGGGCCGCCACTAATGATGGCGATTCCATCACAGGTTGACCCATGTCACGGACAATGTCTCCACACCTTGACCAAGACCGTCTAGCATTGATCTTGATGAATCCCACGACCATTCGCCGAGTGAAATGGGGCGTCGGCATAGCCGTATCAGCCCTACTCATAGGCACGGGTGCTGCAATCGCACACACCGTGTACTACGCCGACCGCGCCTTGCCAGGGACAGTTCTGCTGGGTGAAAACCTCAGCGGCCAAAATCGCAATCAGGTGGCAACCCTCCTCGATCAACATCTTCAAACCGCTGCGTTAACTATCGACGTTGACGGCAACACTGTTGAAAAATCCTTGGAAGATCTGGGGATAACAGTCGACACCGAAGCGACCCTTGAGGCCGTATTTGCACCAAATGCCGCGTGGTACACCCGTTTTAATTGGCTGAAAAAGCCCATCGCGGTCGTTTCTTCCATCGACGAGGCCTCCGTTGAGGCCGTTGCCGACGAATTGACGTCACAATTCGGTGTACTTCCCGTCGAAGCAACAGTGACGCCAGATGCTGAAGGCACCTTCACCATCACCGAATCTTCCAGCGGTACAGCTGTTAATACGCAGACACTCAACGGCGCCGTCACAGACCTTGCCGCAACACTGGTCCCCACCACGGTGACCTTGCCCTTAGATGCGACCGAAGCGGCACTGACAACTACAGAGGCACAGCACATTGCTGATCAAGCCAATGAACTAGTGTCAGCGGAGGTGACGATACAGGCGCGCGACGAAGTATATGCACCCAGTCGAGTTGAACGCGCTGCGTGGATCACCGTGCCCACTGTTGACACGGAAAGCCCTACTTATGATGGTGAACGCATAAAAGAATGGTTGACCCAAGCAGCTACTGAATCCAATGTCGACCCGGTGCAGGGCAGAGTCCTGGTGAACTCACGCGGCGATATTGTTCGAGTGTCAAAACAAAAGGTTGATGGCTATGCGGTCAACAACCTTGACGCGGTTGCTGATGCCCTCATCGCCTCCCTCAATGCGAAAACTACCTTCGAAGGTACCTTCGAGTACACCGTCACCGAAGCACAAAGTGAACAGGTTCTTATTGCAGAAGGACCCGCCTCGGCCATCTATCCTGCTGTGCCCGGCGAAAAATGGATTGACATTAACCTGTCAAATAACACCACCACAGCCTATGTCGGGCAAACGATCGTTCAGGGCCCGACTCCTATGGTGCCTGGGGACCCGCGTACCCCCACCATTACAGGTACGTATCAGGTGTGGCTCAAAGTTCCTAGCCAAACGATGCGTGGCCTCAACTTTGATGGTACAGAATACGAAACGCCAGGTGTCCCATGGATCCTGTACTTCAAAGGTGACTATGCCCTGCACGGAGCCCCATGGCGTACTTCCTTCGGATGGTCCGGCTACGGTGGATCTCATGGTTGCGTCAATATGCCAGTAGCGGCCGCGCAATGGCTCTACAACTGGGCTGATATTGGTACCACGGTGGTCAGTCACTACTAGGGTGGCAAGCGGTGGACCTCTTCGAAACCCAAGGTATTGACGAGGCGGGCGTCCCCGCCTTTAACCCGGCAGCGCCGCTCGCCGTGCGTATGCGACCCACCGCGCTTGATGAAGTTGTCGGCCAAAGTCACCTATTGGGTCATGGAGCCCCATTGCGCCGCCTATTAGATCCCGCAGGCGCTGACGGGCCTGGCTTATCGTCTGTCATCTTGTGGGGCCCACCTGGCACAGGGAAAACGACGTTAGCCTACATGGTTGCCCGGGCCTCGGGACGCCACTTCACTGAACTGTCAGCGGTATCTGCTGGTGTGAAAGATATTCGCGACGTCGTGGCAGCAGCAAAACGCCGCACAGTGGCCAGCGGCGAAGACACTATCCTCTTCGTTGACGAAGTCCACCGATTCTCAAAATCTCAACAAGACGCCCTCCTGCCAGCAGTAGAGAACCGGTGGGTGACACTGATCGCCGCCACCACAGAAAACCCGTCCTTCTCTGTAATATCACCACTACTGTCACGCTCGCTGCTGCTGACACTACATCCCTTGGAAAGTGCCGACATCGAAACGCTCCTTGAGCGTGCCCTCAGCGACGAACGCGGTTTCGCTGGCAAATGGGTAATGACCGATGCTGCGCGCGAGGCGATCGTGCGCCTCGCAGGTGCCGACGCACGCAAATCACTGACGCTCTTGGAAGCGGCTGTTGGAGCAGCCTCGGAAAGCGGCACGGAAACCGTTGACCTGCCGCACGTTGAAACGGCAGCCAACCATGCTCTGGTCAGATGGGACAAAGACCAGCATTACGACGTGGCCAGCGCCTTCATTAAGTCGATGCGCGGCAGTGACGTCGATGCGGCAATCCACTACCTGGCACGCATGATCGAAGCCGGAGAAGACCCGCGTTTTATTGCCAGGCGCGTAATGATCTGTGCCAGCGAAGATGTGGGAATGGCAGCCCCTGATGTACTTGCAACCACAGTGGCGGCAGCCCAAGCAGTGGCGCTGATCGGTATGCCTGAGGCACGTATTATCCTGGCTCAAGCGGTGATCGCCGTGGCCACCGCACCGAAATCAAATGCCGCCTACCTGGCAATAGACGCCGCTCTGGCTGATCTGCGAGCAGGAAAAGGTGGTCCGGTGCCAATCCACTTGCGGGACTCGCACTATCCTGGGGCACGCCAATTAAGGCACGGTGATAACTACCTTTACGCTCACGACTACCCTCACCACGTTGCCGCACAACAATACCTGCCTGATGACCTTCGCGACACGCAGTACTACCACCCCACGGCCAACGGAACTGAGGCAATGATCACGAAGCGTCTGCAGGTACTCAAAGGTCTACTCAATATGCGCTAGACTAGCGAAGTTGCTGTGTTCGCACAGCCACCCCTGGGGTCATAGCCGAAGGACACCGTCCGGGAGTTGACCCCGTGCACCGGCACAACCGTAGGTGCATGACACAAGAAACAGGAAGGTGCCACCACAATGGCAGGAAACCGCTCTCGCAAGCAGGTGCGCGAATCACGCGCCCTGGGTCTTGCTCTGACCCCTAAGGCCGTCCGCTACTTCGAAAAGCGTCCCTACGGCCCAGGTGAACACGGCCGTAGCCGTCGCCGTCAAGAATCTGACTACGCAGTGCGTCTGAAGGAAAAGCAGCGTCTGCGTGCTCAATACGGCATCCGTGAAGCACAGATGCGTCGCGCCTTCGAAGAAGCACGCCGCACAGCAGGCCTGACAGGTGAAAACCTTGTCGAACTTCTCGAAATGCGTTTGGATGCACTGGTGCTGCGCTCCGGCTTCGCCCGCACGATCCAGCAGGCACGTCAAGTGGTGGTTCACCGTCATATCCTCGTTGACGGCAAGATCGTTGACCGCCCGTCGTACCGCATCAAGCCTGGCCAAACCATTCAGGTCAAGCCCAAGTCGCAAACGACTGTTCCTTTCGAAATCGCGGCACAGGGTATTCACCGTGACGTGCTGCCCGCAGTACCTGCCTACCTCGATGTGGAACTTGAACGCCTCAAGGCCACCCTCGTGCGTCGCCCCAAGCGCGCTGAGGTCCCTGTGACCTGCGACGTCCAGATGGTCGTCGAACACTACTCGCGCTAATACTGTGTAACGAACCCCGGGAGGCAACTCACTGCCACCCGGGGTTCGCCACTTTATTGCGTGCTGATCGTCACCTCATGCCCGCCCAATGTGCTTGGAAGCGGCCATTCCCACTACGATGAGGAACCATGCGCACATCTGAGATTCGTACTCGCTGGCTGGACTACTTTGCCTCCAAAGAACACCACATTGCACCGTCAGTCCCGCTGATTTCCCCGGACCCATCGATCCTGTTCACCATTGCAGGTATGGTCCCCTTTATCCCGTACATTATCGGGACCGAAGTTGCGCCCTGGCCGCGAGCCGCCTCAGTGCAAAAATGTATCCGCACCAATGACATTGACAATGTTGGTAAGACTACGCGCCACGGCACATTCTTCCAGATGAACGGTAACTTCTCTTTCGGGGATTACTTCAAAGAAGGTGCCATTGACTTTGCCTGGGAGCTCCTCACCGGACCGGTAAGCGAGGGCCGCTACGGTTTGGACGGCGACCGCCTGTGGATGACAATCTGGGAGGAAGACAAGGTTTCCTTCGATCACCTCACCAAGGTCATTGGCGTACCAAAGGAACACGTCCAGCTGCTACCCTTCAAAGAAATTTCCTGGTCCACCGGTCAGCCGGGCCCGGCAGGGTCATGCTGCGAAATCCACTACGATCGTGGCCCCGCTTTTGGCCCTGATGGAGGTCCGTTGGTGGACCTCCAAGGCGACCGCTTCTTGGAGATCTGGAACCTCGTTTTTGACGAATTCCTACGTGGTGAGGGTGAAGGCCACGATTTCGAACTGGTCGGCAAGCTGGATCGCACTGCGATCGACACCGGCGCGGGCCTGGAGCGCTTGGCCTTCATCATGCAGGACAAGCCGAATATGTACGAGATCGACGAGGTCTACCCCGTGATCGCAGCGGCCCAAGAAATGTCAGGCAAGGTCTACGGTAAGGGTGCTGCAGGCCCTGAAGCAGGTGCCGCCTACGATGACGATGTACGTATGCGTGTCGTGGCTGACCACGTGCGTTCTGCACTGATGCTGATTGGTGACGGTGTTCGCCCCGGAAATGATGGCCGAGGCTACGTGCTGCGCCGCCTTATCCGCCGTGCTGTGCGGTCCATGCGTCTGCTCGGTGTTGAAGAACCTGCCTTGCCCACACTGTTGACAGCCTCTAAAGACGCAATGAAAGCCTCTTATCCGGAGTTAGAGGACAAATGGGGCATGATCTCCGACGTGGCCTACGCCGAGGAAGACGCATTCCGTCGTACCTTAAGCGCAGGCACGACAATCCTTGATACGGCAGTTGCGAATGCGAAAGCCGCTGGGGCAACCACCCTATCGGGCGAAAGTGCATTCTCGCTGCACGATACCTATGGTTTTCCCATCGACCTCACCCTTGAAATGGCTGCAGAACAAGGCCTTCAGGTGGATGAGGACGGTTTCCGCACGCTGATGCAGGAACAGAAAGACCGTGCTCGCGCGGATGCGCGCGCAAAGAAAACTGGACACACCGATGTTCGTATCTTTAACGACATTGAAAAAGCGATGGGAGGGCCCAGCACCTTCCTTGGCTACACAGAAACGGCCGCGATGGCAACTGTTGAAGCGGTCCTTGTCGATGGTCTTCCCACGGTAGCTGTTGACGCGCCAGCAGAGGTTGAAATTGTCCTAGACCGCACACCATTTTGGGCAGAGATGGGCGGCCAGCTCGCTGACCACGGCACAATTCGCCTCGAAAGTGGTGCAGTTGTTGAGGTACACGACGTACAGGCACCGTTAAAGGGCATCTATGTCCACCGTGGGACACTCACGGAGGGCACACTTACCCGTGGTGAACAGGCCTGGGCCGCAATCGACACTGAACGACGTCTTGCCATCGCACGGGCGCATACGGCCACACACATGGTGCACAAGGCTCTTCACGAAATTGTCTCCGACGAGGCGAACCAGGCGGGTTCAGAAAACTCGCCGTCGCGCCTGCGTTTCGACTTCCGTCACGCCAGCGCGCTTGACTCCAGCCAAATGTCGGATATTGAGTACCTCATCAACGACAAACTCGCTGAGGATCTTGTGGTCACCGACGAGGTCATGCCACTAGAGGCTGCGAAAGCTGCGGGTGCTACTGCACTATTTGGTGAAAAATACGGTTCTGAGGTGCGCGTCGTATCTATCGGCGGCAACTGGTCCAAAGAACTGTGTGCCGGCACCCACGTTCCTACCACAGGAACTATCGGGCGCGTCACCCTCCTTGGAGAAGGTTCCATCGGTTCAGGTGTGCGCCGTATCGACGCCCTTGTGGGCGAAGGGGCCTATAAATTCCAAGCAAAAGAACACGCGCTTGTCTCGCAACTGAACCTGTTGCTTGGCGGACGCCCGGAAGACCTACCCGGACGCGTCGAGTCACTGGTCGCGAAATTGCGTCAGGCAGAAAAGGAACTCGACAAACTACGTCTGGAACAAACCCTTGCCCGCGCATCCGAGCTCGCTGAATCCGCAAAAACCTTCGGTCCCCTGCGTGCGGTCCGTGCCTTTGTTGGTGATATGCCGTCAGCAGACGCCTTACGCAGCCTCGCCTTGGACGTGCGTGACCGCCTCGGCGATCAAACGCCAGTGGTAGTGACACTTATTGGTCTGGTAGGGGACAAGCCCTCGATCGTGTCAGCAACCAATAATGGTGCCCGTGAACGTCAAGTGAAAGCCGGTCCGCTGGTGCGTCTGGCGTCGAAGATCCTTGGCGGTGGAGGGGGTGGCCGCGACGACATCGCACAAGGTGGCGGTCAAGATGCCACACAGGTTGATGCTGCTCTCGCGGCGCTGGACCAAGAGCTGAGCCAACCGTGAGCATACGCCCAGGAGTGCGCCTCGGGATCGATGTGGGGACTGTCCGAATAGGGGTCGCCCGAACCGATCCTGGGGGCCTCCTTGCGTTGCCTGTAGAAACGGTTCACCGCGCGCCTGATGGCAGCGAGATTGAGCGAATCGTTGCTCTTGCCAAGGAATACGGGGCCATTGAAATCATTGTAGGACTACCACGCCACCTCAAGGGAAGCGAAGGCGTTTCGGCAAAAGCGGCACGCAAATACGGTAAACGTCTCAAAAAACTGCTCCCGAAAGTCCGTGTGGCATTGGTCGATGAACGGCTAAGCTCTAACCAAGCACACGACCGCCTGCGTGCCGCAGGTAGAAGTGAACGTAGCCACCGTGACGTAGTTGACCAGGTGGCTGCTCAAATCATTCTTGAGCATGCGCTCGAGATGGAACGCATCGGCGCATGCCCGCCCGGTGAAGAGCTATTCGGCAGCGATGGGAAGGACAATCAGTGACAGACGAGCACTCAACACCGAGACGTCCCCTTCCGCGGCGCAGCGATATCCACGGGCGTCCGCGGCGCAATAACGAGGCTGTTGCGCCCTCGCAGCCCGCATTACCTTCCGCTGCTCATACACCCGCAACGCCCGTGTCTGGCTCCGCAGCACCAACATGTCCAGCCTCGCTGCCGTCGCGTCGCGCAGTAACAGCCGAAACCACTGGGATGCGCTCACGTCGCCTCGAACACGAACGTCGACGTGCTAAAGCTCGCCGCCGTAACCGACGTATCCGCTCTGTTCTCGTGCTTCTCGTCGTGCTGGGACTTATTGGTACCGCCGTGTGGTACGCCATGACTATTCTCAATGAGGTCGAAATTGTGGTCGAAGCAGACGACTATCCAGGCCCAGGGACAGGGGCTGTGGAAGTCGTTGTCGAAGAAGGTGAGACCGGCACTGACATCGGCAACAAACTTGTGCAAGCAGATGTCGTCAAATCGGTGAGCGCCTTTGTGCGCGCATGGGAAGCAAATAAAGCGTCAAGCACGATCCGTCCAGGGACCTATAGTTTGAAACTTCAGATGAGTGCCGCTGAAGCTCTAGCAGCACTTCTTGATGAGGCCAACCGATCCGACAATACAGTCACCGTTAATCCTGGTGAAACCGTCAAACAAATTACCGAACGTATGGCCTCGGTGACCGGCTTCAGCACAGAGGAAATCACCGCAGCCTTCGCCGACGCCTCGGCAATTGGATTACCACAGGAAGCTGCAGGTAATCCTGAAGGGTGGCTCCTGCCGGGCTCCTACGAAGTAAGTACCACGGATACGCCAACGTCACTGATCTCCAAGATGGTGACTGGTATGGTGACGCAACTGCAGAGCCTTGGCGTTGACCAAGCGCAGTGGCATACAGTCCTGACGAAAGCCTCGATCGTTGAACGTGAAGTCAACGTTGATCAATACCTGCCAATGGTTGCACGCGTCATTGAAAATCGTCTGGCTGATACGGCAGGGGAGACGCGCGGATTGCTGCAAATGGACTCCACCGTCCTTTACGGCGTAGGGAAATCGGGTGGTGTCCCCACAGCAGAGGACTTACGTAACGACAATCCGTACAACACCTACATCAAAGCGGGGCTTCCGCCCACGCCGATCGCACAGCCGTCGATCGAAACCATCCAGGCTGTCTTGGCACCTGCTGACGGCACATGGCTGTACTTCGTCACCGTCAATCTCGACACGGGTGAAACACTATTCGCCACGACACTGGCCGAACAAGAACAAAATAAATTGCGTTTCGACCAGTACTGTGCCGAAAACCCTGGCAAGTGCTGATGTCCTGGGCGGCGGTGATCGGCAAACCGATCGAGCATAGTCTTTCCCCGGTGCTGCATACTGCCGCCTGGCATGCCCTTGGCTTACCCGACCACTGGCAGTACCGCCTCGTGGAATGTGACGAGGCTACGCTCCCGTCGCTCCTGTTGGAACTCGATCCAGCGTGTATTGGCCTCTCAGTGACCATGCCGTGTAAACAAGCTGTAATGAGTCTTTTGGATGCTGTTGATCCGATGGCTCAGGCGGTGGGTTCGGTCAATACCGTGATCCCATCAGGGGGAATCCTCACAGGGTTTAACACCGACGTCCTAGGTATTAGTCGAGCTATTGAGGTTGCCTCTGGTAGTGGACATCATTCAGCGGTGATCCTCGGTGCTGGGGCCACCGCAGCCTCGGCACTAGCGGCGCTTGGAGGTATGGGGATCAACGACCTCACACTTGCCGCGCGCCGTTTCGCAGGCCCCCACTCAGTCCTGCGTGCGGCCACACGCCTGGGTCTGAACGTTCATCAGGTCCTGTGGTCGCGCACTGATGACGTGCTGGCTGCCATTGCGCACGCAGATATTGTCGTTTCGACCATGCCAGCGCATGTGTGCGATGCCCTTGCCGCCCAGGTGCAGCCACGCAACACGCAAGTACTGCTCGACGTCGTCTACTCGCCCCTTGACACCGAGCTGGTTCAGGCGTGGCGCACCAAAGGGGGACGTGTCGCCCACGGCCTCGATATGCTCACTTATCAAGCCCAAGCCCAGGTCAAATTAATGACCGGATATGACGTTGATACTGCGCCAATGACAACCGCCCTCATGCGTGCACTACCTGGTTGGACCCATGTTTGAAGCGATACGCACCTTCCTACATTCGATCGAAGAATTGCGTCTGATCGCAGGTTTTACCACCTGGCTTCTCTTGAGCTGGTGGGTATGGGCACGAGGCTGGCGTATCCAGCGCCGATACCTCGTTGCCGTCGGCATGACGCCGCTGGCACGAAACGGCATTTGGTGGGCCGTCACACTATTAGGTGCTGCCGTTGTCATCGCCGGAGAACAACGTCCAGCTGCACCAGCCTTAGTGACCGTCGCGATGGTCGGCGCCCTGTCAGCCTATGTTGACGTCAAAACCCACCGCCTGCCCAACGCCTATACAGCGGTGATGGGGTGCGGTGTAGCAACGGGGGTGCTCCTCGCTGCGCTCATGGATCCCTCACCAGGCCGTATCCTCTTCAAAGCCTTAACGGGCGCCATTATCTGGACGGCACCCCTGTGGTTAGCGTCGCGACTGCCTGGTGGAATGGGCAGAGGCGATGTCAAACTTGCTCCAGTACTTGGCGCAATGCTAGGAATCCTCGGCTTGGACGCAGCCCTTTTTGGTCTTGTCGTTTCTTTCGTCACCGCTGGGCTTGCCGCTTTGTGGAAAGTGGTGGTCGGTCACGCAGGCACCGAGAGTCGCATCCCGATGGGACCGTGGCTTATTGGTGGTGCCCTCGCATCTCACCTCGCCTGGGGCGTCTTACCTGACTGGATTTAAAGCCGCCACTATTTCAGCCGACTGATGTCGAGCCTTCACCCTGTTATGTGACCCGCTCGGGCACGGCAACACCCAGGTATGGGACAATACTTCGGTGACCTTAGACCCCAGTATTGCCCAGCGACTAAAACGCAATGCAGATGGACTTGTAGCGGCCATTATTCAGCAGTACGACACAGGTACTGTGCTGATGCTTGGGTGGATGGATGACGAGGCCCTTGCGCGCACACTCACCGAAGGTCGTGTCACCTTCTGGTCACGCTCACGCAATGAATACTGGCGTAAAGGCGATACGTCCGGCCACTGGCAGTGGGTAAAGTCGGTGCGTATTGACTGTGATGGCGATGCGTTGCTTATCGCTGTTGACCAGGTGGGCGCTGCTTGCCACACCGGTGAATACAGTTGCTTTGATGAAGGCGGCATAATCGAGGCGCAGGAAGGCCACCGCTCATGACGGAACCAACGACCCGCGGCCCACAAGACCTCCAATGGGGCCAGGTATGGCCCACCTTGGACGGTTTTAGAGAATTGGCCGCGAAGCGGCGCGTCATACCGGTGGTGCGTCGTATCCTCGCCGATGAACTCAGCGCGGTAGGTGTGTATCGTCAACTTGCAGACGGACGCGAAGGCACCTTTATCCTTGAATCAGCTGAACACGACGGAAGCTGGGGCCGCTGGTCCTTCGTGGGCGCACGCAGCGCCTCGGCCATCGTTGCTGACGAGGGCACCGCCACCTGGATCGGAACCGAACCAGCAGGGGCGCTACGGCAAGGGACACTCCTTGAAGTCCTCCACAGCGCACTACGCACACTCCACGTTGATCCGATACCTGGTATGCCACCGCTAACAGGTGCACTTGTGGGGGCACTGGGGTGGGGCATCATTCCCGAATGGGAACCGACGTTACTGCCCACAGCACCAAAAGAAGCACAGATCCCAGATGCCGCATTGTGCCTAGCAACTGATGTCGCAGCCATTGATCACAGTGACGGATCTATTTGGCTTATCGCTATCGCATGGAATATGGATGGCACCAATGAACGGATTGACGCCGCATATGCACATGCGGTGGAGCGCCTCGACACTATGGCTGCTGACCTATCGGCACCATTTCCACCTGCAGTCCTGGGCCTGTCAAGCACTTCACCGTTCGCAGACGCTGTAGAAGGCCCTACTGTCCAGCATCGCACGCAGCGCAGCGCCTTTGAATCGGCTGTTGTTGCTGCAAAGGAAGCAATACGCGACGGTGAAGTCTTCCAGGTGGTCCTCTCGCAACGGGCCGATATTCGCACCTCGGCAAACGCCCTAGATATCTACCGGGTGCTACGCACCATCAACCCGTCACCGTATATGTACTACCTGTGCCTTCCCGACGCACATGGCGGCGTATTTGAAGTTGTGGGCTCTTCACCAGAAACCCTTGTGCGGGCGCAAAACCGCAGAATATGGACCTATCCGATCGCAGGATCGCGTCCGCGGGGAGCTGACTCCGCCGCAGATAGGGCACTGGCTGAAGAACTTCTTCGCGATCCAAAAGAACTTTCGGAACACGTCATGCTGGTTGACTTGGCACGTAATGACCTGTCGAAAGTGTGTGACCCCGCCACGGTGGAAGTGGCCACCCTGATGGAAATCAAACGCTTTTCCCATATTCAACATATTTCCTCGACAGTCACCGGTGTTCTACGTGACGACGCCGATGCTTTAGATGCTCTTGTGGCGACATTCCCTGCGGGCACCCTTTCAGGCGCACCTAAGCCACGTGCCATTCGTTTGATTGATGACTTCGAACCAGCAGCCCGCGGCATCTATGGGGGAGTGGTGGGCTACTTTGACCTCAGTGGTGACGCTGATCTGGCAATTGCTATACGCACAGCACAGATTAAGGATGGTATTGCTTCCGTACAGGCAGGCGCAGGTCTCGTCGCTGAATCTGTACCGGCCACAGAATATGAAGAAACACGCAATAAGGCGGCAGCTGCCATACACGCAGTGGAACTTGCGTCCCGCCTACAACCTGTGGTGCCAGCGGTGGGCTTTGGACCAGATGGCGGTACCGAATCAGGGCAAGGCCAACAGCCTTGTTAGCATTCCTCACAGGTGACAACTGAGAGGGGCCTCACCATGAGTGTGCTCGATAGCATCATCGCTGGCGTCCTTGATGACCTCAAGGTCCGCGAAGCAGCAGTCCCGATGGACGCAATCAAAGAACGTGCCAGGCGTGCACCTGACGCGCTTGACGCCCTTGCCGCATTTCGTGCCAATCCGGGCGCCGTCTCACTCATTGCCGAGGTGAAGCGTTCCTCCCCGTCAAAAGGTTCGCTTGCCGACATCCCGGACCCTGCGGCTTTGGCGCAGATGTACGAGGCGGGAGGAGCCACCGCCATATCCGTCCTCACAGAGCAGCGGCGTTTCAAAGGCTCACTTGCTGACCTTGACGCTGTGCGCGCAGCTGTCGATATCCCCGTATTGCGAAAAGATTTTATTGTCACCCCCTATCAGGTTCACGAAGCTCGAGCTCACGGTGCTGATCTGGTGCTGCTTATCGTGGCAGCGCTTGAACAACCTGCTTTGGTGTCGCTTCTTGACCGTGTCCATTCGCTTGGTATGACGGCGTTGGTGGAAACCCACTCCCGTTTGGAGGCGCTGCGTGCTCTTGACGCGGGCGCAAAAGTCATTGGCGTCAATGCGCGAGACCTGACCACACTTGATGTTGATCGCAGTGTCATTGAGCAGGTGATTGATGTGCTGCCAACGGATGTCGTCGCAGTTGCAGAATCGGCGGTACGTGGTCCGCACGATGTGCTGGACTATGCGATGGTAGGGGCTGATGCTGTGCTCGTTGGTGAGGCGTTAGTAAAATCGGGTACGCCACGCGAATCGGTTGCCGACATGGTTGCCGCGGGTCAGCATCCTGCCCTGCGAACCGACCGTAAAGCACGCGTGCGCGCGGCACGACATGAGGACATACTGTGAGCACACATCAAGGACCATATTTTGGGCACTTCGGTGGTCGATTTGTTGCTGAATCCCTGATGGGGCCACTTGAGGAAATTGAACAAGCATGGTCGCAACTGTGGGTAGACCCAGATTTCCGCTCACGTTTGGATGTGTTGTTTCGCGACTACGCGGGTAGGCCATCTCTGCTGACTGAGGTGCCGCGTTTTGCGGAAGACCTTGGGGGCGTGCGTGTATTCCTTAAACGCGAGGACCTTAACCATACGGGTTCCCATAAGATCAACAATGTCTTGGGGCAAGCGCTCTTAACAAAAGAATTGGGCAAGACGCGTGTCATCGCTGAAACAGGTGCCGGTCAACATGGCGTGGCGACCGCAACTGCTGCGGCACTCCTTGGATTGGAGTGCACGATCTACATGGGGTACGAGGATACTCAACGTCAAGCCCTTAACGTTGCCCGTATGCAGATGCTTGGCGCTGAGGTGATTGCTGTCACTCAGGGGTCCCGAACCCTCAAAGACGCCATCAACGAGGCATTCCGCGACTGGGTGACCAATGTTGCCACGACGAACTACATCTTTGGTACCGCCGCTGGCCCGCACCCATTTCCTACCGTGGTGCGTGACCTTCAACGTGTCATCGGCGACGAGGCGCGTGTTGAGCTACTGGAGCGAACAGGCCGCTTGCCTGACGTTGTCTGTGCGTGTATCGGTGGCGGATCAAATGCGATCGGTACTTTCACGGCATTTATTGACGATGCCGACGTTGAAATCCTCGGCTGCGAAGCTGGGGGTGATGGCTTTGATACCGGTCGACACGCCGCATCCATTACCGCGAATCAGACTGGTGTCCTTCACGGTGCTCGCACCTACCTGCTCCAGGAACGAGATGGCCAGACCAAAGCGTCACATTCTATTTCCGCAGGCTTGGACTATCCGGGTGTTGGACCGGAACATGCGTGGCTGGCACAGTCAGGCCGCGCCCGGTATATCCCGATTACGGACAGTGACGCCATGGATGCTTTCTTGGCTTTGTCACGCACCGAGGGCATCATCCCCGCAATTGAATCCTCACACGCTCTGGCAGGTATCCGGCAGTGGGCTAAAGAAAAGGAAGGCTCATGGGAGGCGGGGAGCGAACCCATTGCTTTGGTCTGCCTATCAGGTAGAGGCGACAAAGACGTGGATACGGCGTCGAAGTGGTTTGGTCTTGGGCAGGCGCGCTTGCAGGTTATTGATCCCAGTTCGTCACACGCTGGTATCACCCAACTGGAGGAGGCTCACTGATGGGGACTCAACTGCTGAGCGGTGCCGCCATTGACGCCGCTATTTCGCGAGGCGACAGTGCGTTAATTGGTTATCTTCCCGTGGGTTTTCCCACAGTTGCTCACTCTATTGCTGCCGGTAAGGTCTTGGCGGATTGCGGTTTCGACGCGATCGAGTTGGGTTTTCCCTATTCCGATCCGGGGATGGACGGGCCAACGATTCAAAAGGCCACAACGATTGCCCTTGAACGTGGCACACATTTGGAGGACCTCTTTGACGCTGTCGATCAGCTCACTTCTTATGGGATTTCCACGCTGAGCATGACGTACTGGAACCCGGTCGAATGGTACGGGGTGGAACGCTTTGCGGCTGATTTCGCGGCAGTTGGTGGCGCTGGTTTGATTACGCCGGATTTGCCGCCTGAGGAGGGCGCCCAGTGGGAGGCGGCTTCTGATGCCTATGGTTTAGAACGTATTTACTTGACGGCACCTTCGTCCCCCGAGCGACGTTTGCGTCTCATTAGTGAGCATTGCAAGGGGTGGGTGTATGCGGCCTCGTCAATGGGTGTGACAGGGGCGCGTTCACGTGTTGGCGATGCAGTAAAACCGCTGGTAGAACGCACACGTGCAGCAGGTGCGCGACGTGTTTGCGTTGGCCTCGGTGTGTCTAATGGTGCGCAGGCTCGAGAAATAGGCACCTACGCAGATGGTGTGATCGTAGGGTCAGCTCTGGTGAATCAGCTCTTTGATGACAATGTCGACTGTGGCTTGCGTGCATTAGAATCCGTTGCGAAGGATTTAGCTGCAGGCGTCAAGGGAGCTCGAGCATGACCGTGGTACCGTTATCGATTCCGTCACCGTCAGAAAGTGTGTGGTGGATCGGACCGGTCCCAATCCGCGCCTATGGGCTGCTCATTATGTGCGGCATGTTGATTGCCGTGTGGTGGTCGTCAAAGCGATATGCGAAACGCGGCGGTAATCCTGATGTGCTATTTGACGTCGCACTTTGGGCTATTCCTTTCGGTATTGTCGGAGCCCGTATTTACCATGTCATCACCTCGCCTGATAACTATTTCGGACCCAACGGAGAGTGGGTGCGTGTCTTTTATATTTGGGAAGGTGGCATCGGTATCTGGGGTGGGGTGATTGGCGGTGCCCTCGGTGTGTGGCTTGCGTTGAAGCGTTCCGGTGCCCGCCTCGCACCTGTGGCCGACGCGATTGCACCTGCACTCTTGGTGGCTCAAGCGATCGGACGGTGGGGAAATTGGTTCAATCAGGAGCTTTTTGGTGCGCCCACCACGTTGCCGTGGGGTCTTGAAATCGACGCTGCTCACCTGCCTGCAGGTTACGCTGAAGGTACGCTGTTCCACCCCACCTTCCTCTATGAATCCTTGTGGAATCTTGCGGCGGCATTCGTCATTGTGCGCCTCGAGAAAAAGATGCGGCTGTATGCTGGCCAAGTTTTTGCCATGTACCTGCTGGCCTATCCTCTTGGCCGCATGTGGATCGAGTACGTTCGTATTGACGAAGCGTATTCATTCCTTGGATTGCGCCTGAATATTTGGACTTCGTTGGCCATGTTCATTCTGGGTATTGCCTTGTACGTTCTTGCTGGGAAACGTGCGGATTCGCCAACTGTCGACGCTGCGGAGCCTGGAGCAATTGGTAAGGACGAGGATGCTGTGGGGTCGGATTCTGTTGCTGACCCTTCGCTCACTCACGAACGAGGCGACGAGGCGGTGGCGGATAACGCCTCGGTAATAAGCGGGGAGGCTGAGGTAACGAGCGGGGAAGCTGATAAGCCGGACGCTGGATCGGCCTCGGCAATTGTCGCAGACACTTGTGGCACCGCGCCGCTCGAGGTGACATCCGATGAGGCGACACGCAAGTCTGAGTAGCCAATTCGTGGTACCGACGTGATCCCATGTTTTGGAGCTAACGGCGGGCCACAGACTCGCAGGACCTTTTTCCCTGTAGGATAGGACTATGCGCCGAGCAAAAATCGTATGCACCATTGGGCCTGCAACAGCATCTCCTGAACAAATCCAAGCACTTGTCGATGCTGGGATGGATGTTGCCCGTATTAACCGCTCTCACGGCAGCGCCGATGAGCATGAGGTCGCTATTGAACGTGTCCGCCGCGCCTCGGCAACCTCAGGACGCGCCGTCGCGATCCTTGTTGACCTTCAAGGTCCAAAGATTCGCTTGGAGCGCTTCACTGACGGCCCACAGCTCCTTGAAGTTGGGGATACCTTCACCATTACGACCCGCGATGTTCCTGGCACGAAGGAACTCGTGGGGACCACCTTTAAAGGACTGCCGGGCGACTGCGCGCCCGGGGACCGTCTGTTGATTGATGACGGCAATATCGCTGTGCGCGTCATTGAAGTGACCGACACCGATGTTGTCACCCGCGTGGAAGTGGGGGGCGTGGTTTCTGACAACAAGGGTCTGAACCTTCCGGGTGTGGCTGTGTCAGTTCCGGCGCTGTCAGAAAAGGACCGCGAAGACTTGCGGTGGGCAATGAAGGTAGGTGCTGACTTCGTTGCATTGTCCTTTGTGCGTAATGCACGTGACATTGAAGACGTCCACGCCATTATGGATGAGGTGGGTCGTCGTGCTCCGGTGATCGCGAAGATCGAGAAACCTCAGGCCGTTGAGGCACTACGTGAAATCGTCGATGCCTTTGATGGCATTATGGTGGCCCGTGGTGACCTTGGTGTAGAAATGCCGCTTGAGGAAGTGCCGTTGGTGCAAAAGCGTGCCATTGAATTGGCGCGTCTTGCGGCCAAACCTGTGATTGTTGCGACGCAGGTCATGGATTCAATGATTAAGAATCCTCGCCCGACCCGCGCTGAAGCCTCGGACTGCGCCAATGCGATTTTGGATGGTGCTGATGCTGTGATGTTGTCAGGTGAAACCTCAGTGGGCGCATACCCCATTGAGGCGGTCCGCACCATGGCGCGCATTATTGAATCAACAGAGGAACTTGGTGGTGAGCGTATCGCGCCGTTGGGAGCGTTTGCGATTGACCGGCCAGGTGTGATCTGTCAGGCCGCGGCCTCCTTGGCGGAACGCCTAGATGCGCGCTACGTGGTGACCTTCACGCAGACGGGTTCCTCGGCGCGGCGGATGTCACGTCTACGCACACCGATTCCGATGCTTGCGTTTACTCCCCTGGAATCAACGCGGCGTGCACTGGCACTGACCTGGGGCGTGCAAACTTACCGGGTGCCTGAGGTGCAGCATACGGACGATATGGTGTGGCAGCTCGACCAGGTGGTGCAACTATCTCGTTTGGCTGAACTCGGCGATGAACTTGTCATCATTGCTGGCATGCCTCCAGGTACTGCTGGGTCGTCGAATTCCATACGCGTACACGCAGTGGGGGATGAGCTTGACTACTCCATTGGGGGAGCGGCATCCCTGTAAAGGGGTGGATTAAAGCGGCGCAGTGCGATGACTGCGCCGCTTTTGTGTGGTGAACATAGGACGCTAGTGATATATCTTCGCCATGTATCCCGTATCTGTTGCGCGATGCGTATGGGCGTGAAAGAATAGGAGCTTCGATCATTTGGGATCGCTCGTTGTGCCGTTGGCCGCTGCAGGCCAGTGGCGCATGAATCCTTCACTGGATAACGGTTGCCTACGCTACCGATGCGTATACCGGCGGTGAAGATGATGAGGAAGAAGAGAGAAGAGAAATATGAATACTGTATCCGTACACGATCGTGCGTTGGATCGCCAGGCAAATAACGTGCCCGTTGAGGTGCTTGCCGAGGCGGTGCGTCCCTGGTTCGACATGTGGCAGGGATCGGTCCAAGTACAAGAAGCTATCGATGGACTCGCTAGCGAGCACACGCGAGCGGCTTCTGCGCGTTTCCTTGGTTTGGAATTGCGCACCGTTGCCTAAGGGGAATGAAGGGTGCCAACAACCTAAAGGTTGTTGGCACCCTCTTTTCATTTTCACCAAAGCCCGCTAAGGTGTGATCTTGGACATAGTGAAATGGTTTCTCTACAATGTAGGGGTGGAGGTGAAGAAAAAACCGGGGCAAATTGCCCCGGTCAGTGACAACGCAAAAAGAAAAAGTACCCCGGGTGGGATTCGAACCCACAACAAGCCGGGTTTGAGCCGACCGCCTCTGCCAGTTGGGCTACCAGGGCAACGCACACTGTGCGCAAAACAAGAATAGAATAGACAACGTACATGGACAAACTGAGGGTAGGAAAATGACCACAGATCACACTCAACCTCGCAGGGTACTCGTCGCCGAAGACGAAGGGCTTATTCGCCTTGATATCGTTGAAACCCTGACTGCCGCAGGTTTTGAAGTCGTCGCTGAAGCATCAAATGGCGAGGAAGCGGTGCAGTTGGCGCTAGAGTGTGAACCTGATCTCTGCGTGATGGATGTCAAGATGCCGAAGATGGACGGCATTACTGCGGCAGAGAAAATCCTCGCCGAATTGTCGTGCGCCATCGTCATGTTGACGGCCTTCAGCCAAACAGAACTTGTGGAACGCGCCCGTGACGCAGGGGCAATGGCATACGTGGTGAAGCCATTCAGCCCGGCGGATTTGATTCCTGCCGTCGAAATAGCCTTGTCGCGGCATCAGGAAATCGAATCCCTTGAGGAAGAAATCGCTGACCTTCAGGATCGCTTTGAAACACGTAAGCGTGTTGACCGCGCCAAAGGCCTGTTGCAAAAGAATATGGGGATGACCGAACCCGAAGCCTTCCGCTGGATTCAAAAGACATCGATGGACCGCAGGCTCTCGATGCGCGAAGTTGCTGACGCTGTGATCGCACAGGTCGAAGCCCAGTAGCACCGTAAAGGAGACTACGGCGAAACAAAGAATGGCGGATTTTCACGACATACGTTCGTGAAAATCCGCCATATTGTGTCAGCCTCTCGACGTGTGTGGATATTGGAAAATAGCCGGGCAATAGCTCAAGAGGCCTTGCCTGTACCGAGGTTGTTCCTTGGGCGCTGGGAGAAACAGTGACTGAGGATTCTCATTTGTTGCTACTGCGGTGTGTCCTTGGCGTGGAAGAAAAACGGTGGACACCGCTCTTAGCGCCGCTTGAGCAGACGATTGGTCACACGGCCCGTTGCCACCAGACGTCCCACTTCGTCGTGTACATCGACCACATGTACCGTTTGGCTGGACCCCAGATGGATCGCCTTGGCGACAGCGGTGACACTGCCAGTATGTGTGGAACGTAGGTGAGAGACAGATATCTCAATTCCTACGGCAAAACCGTGATCCGCCCCCAAGACCTGTCGCGCATGGATCTGTGCGGCAAATGAGGCAGCTGTTTCAATCAGAGCAGCCGTTGCACCACCGTGCAAAATCCCCGCACTTTGGCGGTTCCCATCCACCGGCATAGTGATTACGGTCCGCGAGGGTGCGTGTTCGAGGACCTCCATTCCCATACGTTCCATCAGCGAACCAGGCCAGTGAGCTCCCACAAACCCACCTTCACGTGATGGATCGGGCGTGGAATTCATAGTGTCAAGATGCTCCATGACATCTAGGGTGTCATGTGTGAAGGAATCTTTGCTCATTATCGACGGACATTCGATGGCGTTTCGCGCCTTCTACGCGCTACCTGCTCAAGGTTTTCAAACCGCAACCGGTCAACACACTAACGCGGTCTACGGTTTTATCTCGATGCTGGTGAAATTGTTAGAGACGCGACAACCCACCCACCTTGCCGTTGCCTTCGATGTCGGGCGACGCAGTTTTCGCACCGAGGAATACCCCGAATACAAGGGAACCCGTGAGCAAACACCGGAAGAATTCAAAGGACAGGTGGAACTCATCCGCCAAGCTCTTGACGCCATGGGTATTGTGTCCCTGACGAAAGACGGATACGAAGCAGACGATATCCTCGCCACGCTGGCCACCCAAGGGGCTCAAAGTAACTGGAACGTCTATATTGTTTCAGGCGACCGGGATACCTTCCAAACAGTGAACGACCGTGTCACTGTCCTGTATCCAGGGGCCAGTCCAGGGGATCTCAAAGAAATGACGCCTGCGGCGGTCGAAGAAAAATATGGGGTGCCACCCCACCGTTACCCTGAAATTGCGGCGATTGTTGGTGAAACCTCCGATAATTTGCCAGGTGTGCCCGGCGTGGGTCCCAAAACGGCAGCCCAATGGATCAATACCTTCGACGGCCTCGACAATCTGTTGGCTCGCGCCGATGAAGTCGGTGGCAAACGCGGTGTTGCGTTGCGTGAACATATCGACGAAATTAAGCGTAATCGACGACTCAACCACCTTCTGACTGACCTTGACGTTGGAATTAAAGTCAGCGACCTTCGACGAGGCACACTGGACCGTCAACGCCTCGACGACCTATTCGACACCCTCGAAATAGGTAATCTGCGCAAGCGCGTCTACGCGGTGTCCGCCCAGGGCGGACAGTCACTCGTAGACTCAGACGCGACCACCCAGGCGCAGGAGTTTACACCTGATGATCTGAGTATCATCGTCTGCGACGGGACGGGAGAGTCAGACCTTCTTGGTGCCTGGTGCGGCACTCACGCCAATGATGACCTGGCCATGTGGGTCCAGGGCTCATTCCTGCCTGCGCGGGGCCGCATTGACCGCCTCGCTCTGGCCTCTGCCGCGGGCATTCTCATCGTTGAGCGACCGGCTGACCTCACTGCCACGGACCTTGAACGGCTTGTCACGCTGCTTGAAGGTGCACCAAGTGTGACCACTGCAGATTGGAAAGGGCACTGGCATGCCTGGAAGAGCCTTGGGATAGACCTACGAGCGGATGTTTTCGACGTCACCCTCGCTGCCTACCTTGACCGGCCAGAGCAACGTAGTTATGACGCTGCGGACCTATTGCGCCGTTACCTCAACATCGACCTTGCGGCTCAAAGCAGTGATGACAGCGATGTCCTCTTTGATCTCGATGACGTAGGAGGGCAGCAGCAGGCGCAGATGGAAGCGGCCCATATCGTAGCGTCCCTGCCTGCCCTGAAAGCACGCCTTGACCAGGAACTTGCCCAGGCCTCGGCAGTGACGCTCCTTCACGATATGGAACAACCGGTGGCATCTGTCCTCGCCCGGATGGAAGACATTGGCATTGCAGCTGATCTTGAGGAATTTAACGCCCAAGCTCAAGGTCTTGCTCACGATGCTGAAAAGGCGCAGGAAGCGGCATTTGCGGTTATTGGTCATACGGTGAACCTTGCCAGCCCGAAACAGCTACAAGAGGTGCTCTTCGACGAACTTGGCTTGCCGAAAACCAAAAAAACCAAAACGGGCTACACAACCAACGCCGAAGCGTTGCAGGACCTATTTGCAAAAACAGGCAATGAGTTTCTTCAACATCTGCTGACTCACCGTGATCGGACGAAACTACGGCAAATGGTTGACACCCTGCGTGCGAGCGTAGGTGACGACGGACGTATCCACACCACTTTCTCGCAGGTAGTTGCTGCAACTGGACGTTTGGCTTCGTCGGATCCTAATTTGCAAAATATTCCGGCACGTACCCCCGACGGGTTGCGTATCCGTGACGGTTTCGTTGCTGGTAGAGCATACGAAGCTCTGATGAGTGTGGACTACAGCCAGATCGAGATGCGTATCATGGCGCACCTATCTGACGATGCGGGGCTCATTGACGCCTTTAACACAGGTGAGGATCTGCACCGGACGATGGCCTCGATGGTATTTGGTGTGCCGCTGGATCAGGTGAGCGCCGAGCAACGCTCACGTATCAAAGCCACCTCCTATGGCTTGGCTTACGGTTTGTCCTCCTATGGATTGTCAGCACAGCTACGTATTCCAGTTCCCGAGGCGACCCAGCTCCGCGAAGCATATTTCCAACGCTTCGGAGGGGTGCGCGACTATTTAGCGTCGGTTGTGGAACAGGCACGACGCGATGGATGGACCCAAACCATGTTTGGTCGGCGCCGATATTTGCCTGACCTTAACTCACAAAACCGTCAACGCAGGGAAATGGCAGAGCGCGCGGCCCTGAATGCGCCGATACAAGGTAGTGCCGCTGACATTATTAAAGTTGCCATGATTGACGTGGATCGACGCATACGCGAAGCTCAAATGCGGTCGCGTCTGCTGTTGCAGATACATGACGAATTGCTACTTGAAGTTGCTCCGGGAGAAGCACGCGAGTTAGAGGTGTTGGTGCGTGAGGCGATGGGCAGTGCGGTGTCGATGTCAGTGCCGTTGGAAGTAGCGGTAGGAGTAGGGGCATCGTGGCGCGCTGCAGCGCACTGACGACGGTTGGCTTGCAGAACCAATGACGTTGAGGGTGTAACACTGCCGATCGTTGTGAGTAGTGGCGACGGCACTCGGGTTGTGGCACCTGTGCCGCTAGGGGCGGCACTGACGATGATGGTTGGGTCGTGGCAGCAAAAGGACTGCGGCGTGGCGGCGATTCTGTTTCGGTAATCCCATGGGTCTTCGTGCGATTTTTCGCACTTGACTGTGGCTGGTACGATAGGAGAGGCGCATTAGGCAGCTTCCTGTCGACAGGAAGGTGCCACTGTGTGCCGGACATGTCCAATTACTATCCATTCCGTTCCGGAGAACACGACTACATGACCACCAATACGCCGCAGGTTGCGGTCAACGACATCGGGTCCACAGAGGACCTGCTCGCCGCTATCGACGAAACCATCAAGTACTTCAACGATGGCGACATCGTCGAGGGCACTGTCGTCAAGGTCGACCACGATGAGGTCCTCCTCGACATTGGCTACAAGACAGAGGGCGTTATCCTCTCTCGTGAGCTTTCCATCAAGCACGACGTCAACCCAGATGATGTTGTTGCGGTCGGTGACCAGATTGAGGCTCTTGTCCTCCAGAAGGAAGACAAGGAAGGCCGCCTGCTCCTGTCCAAGAAGCGCGCACAATACGAACGCGCATGGGGCCAGATCGAAAAGATCAAGGAAGAAGAAGGCGTCGTCACCGGTACGGTTATCGAGGTCGTCAAGGGCGGTCTCATTATCGACATCGGCCTGCGTGGCTTCCTCCCTGCGTCCCTGGTGGAGATGCGTCGCGTCCGCGACCTCCAGCCCTACATTGGCCGTGAACTTGAAGCCAAGATCATCGAACTGGACAAGAACCGCAACAACGTGGTCCTGTCCCGTCGCGCATGGCTCGAACAAACACAGTCTGAAGTTCGCACCAACTTCCTCCACACCTTGGGTAAGGGCCAGGTCCGTAAGGGTAATGTGTCCTCCATCGTGAACTTTGGTGCATTCGTTGACCTTGGCGGCGTGGACGGCCTCGTTCACGTTTCCGAACTGTCATGGAAGCATATCGACCACCCCTCAGAGGTCGTCGAAGTTGGCCAGGAAGTCACCGTTGAGGTTCTTGACGTCGACATGGATCGCGAACGCGTATCCCTGTCACTGAAAGCAACCCAGGAAGACCCATGGCAGACCTTCGCCCGCACACACGCCATCGGCCAGGTTGTGCCCGGTAAGGTCACCAAACTCGTTCCCTTCGGTGCTTTCGTGCGCGTTGAAGACGGAATCGAAGGTCTTGTCCACATTTCCGAACTCGCTCAACGTCACGTCGAACTGCCTGAACAGGTCGTGAAGGTTGGCAGCGACGTCTTCGTCAAGGTCATCGACATTGATCTTGAACGTCGCCGTATCTCGCTGTCGCTCAAGCAAGCTAACGAGGGCGTGGACCCGGTCGCCGACGAATTTGATCCTTCGCTGTACGGCATGGCCGCAGAATACGACGAAGACGGCAACTACAAGTACCCCGAAGGCTTCGATCCAGAAACCCAGGAATGGATGGAAGGCTTCGAAGCTCAGCGTGAGGCGTGGGAAGCGCAATACGCTGAAGCTCAGGCACGTTGGGAAGCCCATAAAGCTCAGGTTGTGCGTGCACAGGAAGAAGATTCTGAAGCAGCCACATCCGTTGAAGAGCAGGCATCCTACTCCACACCGGTGGACACCAGCGGCACCCTCGCCTCTGACGAGGCTCTTGCTGCGCTGCGTGAAAAGCTGACCTCTAACTGAGTATTTGTGTACTCACGCAAGTGCCCGACTGTCAATTGGCAGTCGGGCACTTCGCATAGGGGGCTGTTATGCCACTGGCTAAAGGTACCTGATTAGTAGTGACGGTGATCGTCGGCAACGGTGGGCGAGTGCCCAGGAGCCAAAAAGGCTTCGTCAATGGTGATGTACAGTCTGTCAGGTGCTTCGCATAACGGGTGGACGGTCCAAGAGTTCCCTCGCTGATTCGTCTGCGTTGGTGCCTATGCTCGCTCGAAGCAAGCGTTGTACTACAGTGTCACCTGATGTGGTCGCAACATAAGGTGGGGTAATGACGACACTTCATAATGGCTTGGCCAGTGCACGCTGCCTGCGATCATTTACCTGGCCGTCTGATCGAGCGTTACGTATCGGACTTAGCGGTGGTATTGGTGCTGGAAAGACGACGGTGGCACAGGTTTTTGAGCAAACAGGAGCCATTATTGCTGATGCCGATGAGCTTGCCCGTGAGGTGGTAGCCGCAGGAAGCGTGGGACTTGCTGCAATAGTCGAAGCCTTCGGCCGGAACATCCTTACTGACGACGGTGCACTAGACCGGCGGCGCCTCGCCTCGCTTGTCTTTAGTGACCCCAACGCGCGCGCCACTCTTGAAGCGATTACTCACCCGCTGATCGGGCAGCGTGCTGAAGCGATACTGAATACGGCACCCGTAGGGGGTATTGCCCTCTATGATGTTCCGCTTCTTGTTGAACAACACATGGCTGACCAATTCGATCTTGTCATCATTGTTGATGCACCCATAGAACAACGAATCAGGCGCCTTGCAAGGCGCGGCATTGACCGCGCTCAGGCCCTACAACGTATCCACGCGCAGGCAAGCCTAGCAGATCGACGCCGCGTGGCACATATCTGGATTCACAATGCAGGCAGTGAAACAGAGCTTGCTGGGTTGGTATCAGCGGTCATTCGCACCTGGATTATGCCTGGGTAAGTACCCACCGCAGTTCCCACGGCTGGAGACGATCACTGCGTCGCAAAGACGGCGGATAGTTTGCGATCACGATATTGCCTTCGGGCACAGCGTAATCCAACGGGGTGTCGGACATATTCGCCACCGCTTCAAGTACCTGCCCGCTGATCCGGCGCCGAATATGCCACAGTTGGGTGTGGTCGGGAGCCAGTAGATCAACGGTGCCATCAATGATGATTGGAAGCTCTTTTCGTAGCGCAATGAGTCGTCGGTAGAATGCGAAGATTGACGAGGCATCATCTTGTTGGGCCTTGGCGTTGACCTGAATATAGTCAGGATTCACAGGCAGCCATGGTGTGCCCGTAGTGAAACCTGCGTGAGGGGTGTCATCCCATTGCATGGGGGTGCGGGCGTTATCCCGGCTTGCGTGAAGGATACCTTCCCATAGTGTTTGTGCATCCGCATCACCGAATTCGACCCGATCACGCCACAACCCACGAGTTTCAACATCATTGAATTGTGTAATATCGGACCAGGGGTAATTTGCCATACCAAGTTCTTCCCCCTGATACACAAAGGGCGTGCCCTGGTGGGCGTGAAGCATACCTGCCCACGCAGTCGCTGACTGATAGCGGAATAACTCAGGAGAACCGAAGCGTGATACTGTTCGAGGGCGATCATGGTTTGACAAGTAGAGGCTATTCCAGCCGCATCCGTATAAGCCGTTGCTCCATCGGGCTAAACTCTTTTTCATCTGCGCCAATGGTAATGCGCAGGGTGTGAATTTGTCGCCGTGCGTGGCATCGAACTCCATATGCTCAAATTGGAAGATCATGTCGAGTTCTTTACGGCGCGGATCGGTGCTCAGCTGCGCATCGGCAAGGGTGGCTCCTGGGGTTTCCCCGACGGTGAAAAAGACCCGATCGGGATAGTAATCGAAGACTTCGCGGCGCATCTCCTGCATCCATTCGTGGAAGCGTGGCCCAAAGAAAGCGCGATCGATGCCGCCGTCGGTGTCATCACACAGTGTGGCAGGTTTAGAAATGCAGTTAATGACATCCATCCGGAAGCCGGAGATGCCGCGCTCAAGCCACCGTCGCATCATTGCGTAGATTTCGGCACGCAGCCTCGGATTTTCCCAATTCAGATCCGGTTGCTCAGGGGCAAAAAAATGCAGATAGTACTGACCTGACTGCGGATGCCAGGTCCACACAGGTCCGGAAAATGCGCTGACCCACCTATTAGGTTCGTCGCCTCGCCACTGCCCAGGTTCGACATCGCGTGCCGAGGCGCCCGCCCGGGGTGCGCGCCAAATGTACCAGTCCCGTTTTGGGCTCCTTGGGTCCAGCGATTCAATAAACCATGGATGCTGATTGGATGTGTGGTTGACAACGAGGTCCAAAATAATGCGGATGCCGACCTTGGAGGCTGCTGCAATGAGTTCGTCCATATCGTCGTTTGACCCGAAGAGGGGGTCGATGGCCTCGTAATCGCTAATGTCATACCCATTGTCAACCATGGGGGACGCGAAGACGGGGGAGAGCCACACAATATCGATCCCTAATTCCTTGAGGTAGCCGATACGGCGCGTGATACCAGCCACATCGCCAACACCGTCGCCGTTGGAATCCTGGAAGGAACGTGGATAGATCTGGTACACCGTTGAGGTCTTCCACCATGGGGCCGCCTGCGTCATTTTTGTCCTTTCTACGCTGCACCCCACGTGATAGGGGAATCTGCCTGTCCTTCTTGGGTACTATTGTGCCCCGCCACAGCGTCCTTTTCTTGGGTGAAATATTTTAGTGCGCTGCCGCAGTATAGGCATGGCGAGGCTGTGAATCACAGGCATTGTCCTCGAAGTAGCGGGGCAAAAACAGTGCCGCGTGCCTCCTTTGAACAGCGCGTGGCGGGGCGATTATGTCAATGCTTCCTCGTCCTCATACGCACGTACAGGCACATCAGATGGTCCAAAATTTGACGGCAGATGGGATCGACCTATAGCAGATGTTTCTTGGACTGTGCCGTAGTCTTTGAGTCGCCGCACGAACCGATAACACGCTACCGTTAAAGGGTGACACAGCGTATCCTTCGTGCCGAACACCCTTTCGACGTCGTTTCCCAATATTCGCCTTCAGGAGATCAGCCAAAAGCGATCCGTGAATTAGCGGCCCGTATTCGTGACGGTGAAACCGACGTCGTACTACTTGGCGCAACAGGGACCGGGAAATCGGCGACTACCGCATGGCTTATTGAAGAGCTTCAACGCCCAGCTCTCATTATGGAACCCAATAAGACACTGGCAGCTCAGATGGCTGCAGAATTCAGGGAATTACTGCCACATAACGCTGTCGAATATTTCGTGTCGTACTACGACTACTACCAGCCTGAAGCCTATGTGCCCCAAACTGACACCTATATCGAAAAAGACTCCTCCATTAATGACGAGGTAGAACGCTTACGGCACAGTGCCACGAATTCACTGCTGACACGCCGAGATACGGTGGTGGTCGCCTCGGTGTCCTGTATCTACGGCCTGGGTACCCCAGAAGAATACGTGGCGCGTATGGTGGAAATTGAACGCGGCATGATCATCGACCGCGATGCGTTACTACGCGCCTTTGTGTCGATGCAATATACGCGCAATGATTTGGCCTTTAGTCGAGGCACCTTCCGGGTGCGGGGCGATACCGTCGAAATTATTCCCGTCTATGAAGAACTTGCCGTACGTATCGAATTCTTCGGTGACGAGATCGAAGCCCTCGCGCTCCTTCATCCGCTCACGGGGGATGTTATTTCAGAGACGGACCATGTCTATCTTTTCCCCGCGTCGCATTACGTTGCTGGTGAAGAGCGGATGAAACGAGCCATCGCCTCGATTGAAGCGGAACTGGAGCAGCGCCTCGAATGGTTTGAATCTCGCGGCAAACTCCTTGAAGCACAGCGACTGCGTATGCGCACCACCTTCGATTTGGAGATGCTCAAGGAGATCGGCTCGTGTGCCGGAGTGGAAAATTACTCACGACATATTGACGGTCGCGACGAAGGTACCCCACCGCATACGCTCCTGGACTATTTCCCTGAAGATTTTCTGCTCGTTATTGACGAATCACACGTCACCGTGCCGCAAATCGGTGCGATGTTTGAAGGGGATTCTTCCCGCAAACGTACCTTGGTTGACCACGGATTCCGATTGCCGTCAGCACTTGATAACCGACCCTTGAAATGGGACGAATTCATCGAAAGGATCGGACAAACGGTTTACCTTTCCGCCACACCTGGTCCCTATGAGCTCGGGAAATCCGATGGTGTGGTGGAGCAGATTATTCGCCCAACTGGTCTGGTTGATCCCAAGGTTATTGTGAAACCCACAAAGGGGCAGGTGGATGATCTCCTCGAACAGGTGCGTGTACGCGCTGACCGTAACGAACGTGTCCTCGTGACGACTCTGACAAAGAAAATGGCGGAGGAACTGACAACCTATATGGCTGAACGAGGTGTTCGAGTTGAGTATCTTCATTCTGATGTCGACACCTTGCGGCGCGTCGAATTACTGAGAGAACTACGCCAAGGTGCCTTTGACGTTCTGATCGGCATCAACCTTCTTCGCGAGGGCCTCGACCTGCCAGAAGTGTCCCTTGTATCGATCCTTGATGCCGACAAAGAAGGTTTCCTGCGCTCTACACGTTCACTGATCCAAACTATTGGACGTGCTGCGCGTAATGTTTCAGGTGAGGTGCATATGTACGCCGATACCATTACCGACTCAATGCGGGCCGCAATCACTGAAACGCAGCGGCGTCGCGACATGCAGATAGCCTTTAATGAAGAACATGGGATTGACCCAGCACCCTTGCGTAAGAAGATCGCTGATGTTACCGACATGTTGGCACGCGAACACATCGATACTCAGACCTTACTCGCTGGCGGGTACCGTAAGGAAGGCCCGGTGGCGACTCAGAGCACGGCGCGTCGCGCAGAATTGGCTGCACTGGCCCAAGGTGAACTCGTCGAATTAATTGAGGAATTGTCAGAACAGATGATGGCGGCAGCACAAAAACTTGATTTTGAACTGGCCGCGCGTTTGCGTGACGAGGTAGCGGAACTCAAAAAAGAACTGCGGCAGATGAAGGCGGCGAACTAATCTATCTGTGACCTGCCGGTACATGAGGAAAATAGGGGACGCACCGGTTAAGATTGTCTGGTAATCTACGCCTGTCAAAGGAATCCCTGTGTCCGCCACATCGTCAGCATTACCTCGCCGATGCATTCTCCGCCACAAAACTGCTGCATGGCTCGTCCACGCCTTCACTATGACTGGGGTACTGTGGGCGGGATTGGCCACGCTGGCTCTGATGAATGGGGACCTCGTCGCCATGTGGATGTGGCTTGCGGTTGCCCTCATTGTCGATGGCGTTGACGGTACCTTGGCACGCAAAGCAGACGTTGCTAAATGGGCGCCACATTTTGATGGTGCTGCCCTTGACCTGATCGTCGACTACCTCACGTGGACTTTTATTCCTGCTGTCTTTATCTATAAACACGTGCCTATGGGGCCTCAGTGGATGGAAATGGTGATTTTCGTCATCATTGTCACCTCGTCGATGTTCTGCTACTGCAACAAAGCGATGAAAACAGACGATTACTATTTCATGGGATTCCCTGCCGCATGGAATGTTGTTGCGGTCATCATGTGGCTGCTCCACACCGGCCCTGCAGTCAATATCACGGTTACCCTGGTATTGGCCGTCCTCACCTTGGCACCCATTACCTTCGTCCACCCATTCCGTGTCGTCGGCCTGCTCATGCCTATCAACATCATTGCTACGATTGTGTGGGTTGGCGGCACAATCATCCTTGTGGCCACCCGCGATCATCAGTCGCTTCTGGTGCAGATCCTGTGGTGGGTTGGTGGCGGTTGGCTCATGCTGGTCAGTGCGTGGCGATCAACGCAGGAAATCGTGCGGAGGCGTAAAGGCGCTGCAGTCGCTTATCCTGAATAACACGGGACGCCTCGATTGCGATACTGCCCACAATCATTGCCGTGACGACGCCGATGACAAGCGGGGGATAGTCTTTCCCGAAGCTCCAAAAATAGATATACGGCGCCATGAAGGTGACGATGGTCGTCACTGTTCCAAGTATGCGCACCTTTGTATTCGTTGCCGTCAACATGGCGAGTATGCCCCACGTGTAGGGGATCGCAGTGACAATATCGATCGTCCACAACAGTGCGACATTGCCATGAAACTGGGGAACCCACACTACCGGCAGTGCGCGCAGAGCTGAATATATGAATATGGCGAGGTACACCCATGTGCGCGGATCGTGGAGTACTCGCGTGAACATCGAAGACCGTTGCGTATGGACACGATGATCGTGCAGTAAAACCCGTAACTTCATGGGTGTGGATGTGACATCAACGCCCGACAAGTGGGTGCGCATATCGTGATCTTGAGCGAGTAGACGTGAAGTTAACTTATAAACATTGATGCCCCACACCGTCTGATCGTTGTCGAGTGGCATTGCGAGTGCCGGAAAAGTGCTGATGAGCCATTCGCGCTCATAGGCCTCGTGGGCAGGTATCACCCACAGAAGCTGTCGACTCTCGATCGCGAAGCGCAGATCAGTTACTAACGCAGTAGTGTCACTGAGAGTGCTGATACTCTTTTGTGCTACTTCTCTCTTGCCTAGTTCGGCTAAACGTGTCACACCAGCGGCGCGGCACACGGCCTCGGGAATCAACGGCCCACGCATCGCACTGAGTTGCAACGGGGCAGTGGGGGAGCCGAAGAATGCTTCTTGGAGGGCGCAGATAATACTGCGCCCGGGAACATTCGTTGAGGTCATATGCCATAGTGTACCCGCTAACTATGCGGGGATATCCTCAGGGTTGTCCCCAGAAAACCCCTGAGAATCAGGAAAGGTGACGATGCTGCCAATAGTGGTAATCCCCACCCCAACAGATCCCCACTGTTGCGACTCTGCTCGCTAGAATGGCCAAACGAGGGGAGTAATCCCACCAAGTGCGGTGCCGTCAATACGGCTGGTCGCGCGTCTCCTACGAGGTGTGTACGACTACCCGGTACCGTCGCCCAGCGATCCTGGGTGGGACCAGACCTCACACTAACTCCCCGTATACACGAGAGGTCCTTTCTGTGGACGTTCATGCTTTTGGCTGGCTCGGTCTTGCTGCCGTCGTACTCATCCTTATCACCGTCGACATTGTCGGACACGTGCGAACGCCGCACGCACCCACCCTCAAAGAAGCCGCCTGGTGGTCCGCAGGATACGTTGTTCTTGGTCTTGCGTTCGGACTCATCATTTGGTTGATTTACGGAGCAGGTTACGCAGGCGAATATTTCGCAGGCTTCCTCACCGAAAAAGCACTATCACTGGACAACCTCTTTGTCTTTATCATCATCATGGCGTCCTTTAGAGTGCCACGCGAATATCAACAAAAAGCCCTTCTATCAGGCATTATTATCGCCCTCATACTACGCTTGGTCTTTATCCTCGTGGGTGCCGCCATGGTCGAACGCTTCTCATGGCTGTTCTACTTCTTTGGTGCATGGCTCCTATACACCGCCTGGGGGCAAGCAAAAGAAGGCGTAGAAGAACCAGGCTCAGCTGACGATGAATACCACGAAAACCGTTTTGTGCGCACGATGCGTCGCATCTTCCCTGTGACTGACGGCTTCATGGGACAAAAATTCCTTCACCGACACGGCGGTAAAACATATATCACCCCAATGCTGCTGGTTGTCTTCGCGCTTGGATCAGCTGACATTATGTTCGCTTTCGATTCCATCCCAGCGATTTTCGGCCTCACACAAGAACCGTATTTGGTCTTTGCTGCTAACGCCTTCGCGCTGCTGGGTCTGCGTCAGCTGTACTTCCTTGTTGACGGCCTTCTTGAACGCCTCGTCTACCTGCACTACGGATTGGCCGCGATCCTTGGTTTCATCGGCGTGAAACTGATCCTCCATGCGATGCACGAAAATGCTGTGCCATTCATCAACGGAGGCCAAGGTATGCATTGGGCGCCTGAAATTGGCATAATCCCCTCATTGGCGTTTATCCTCGTCACGATCACCATTACGGTTGTTGCTTCCTTGGCCAAATCACGGCGTGACGCAGTAGCTGCACGCTGAAGCGGCAAGTCGCAGTGCCGATGGTGACGGATCGCTACCACACACCAGAGGCACTATGACATCCGCTTTTGCGACATACACTCCACTTACCGACACTGACGTAGCCAATAGGCGCGCCCAAGGGCACAGCAATCACGTGCAGCTTGCCTCTTCACGATCCATCGCCTCGATTATCCGCGGCAATGTTCTTACGCTTTTTAACGGAATACTCATCGCTGCAATGGCCGTCGTGATTATCGTCGGTAGCTGGCAGGATGCAGTCTTTGGTGGCGTGATGATAATCAACGCCGCCATTGGCATCATCTCCGAGTGGCGCTCGAAACGTACCCTTGACGCACTTGCCATTGTTGATGCCCCGCGGGCACGCGTACGACGACACAGTGGCACCCACGAAATACTCGTTGAAGATATCGTCCGGGACGACCTCGTGGAGCTGAGCCTTGGCGACCAAGTGCCGGTCGATGGCCCAGTGCTGGACGCCTCGGGCCTTGAAGTCGACGAATCCATGCTGACGGGGGAATCCACACCTGTGCGCAAACAGGTGGGCGACCAGGTGTTGGCAGGGACATCTGTCGTTGCCGGTACCGCGTTGATCTATGCCCGCGCTGTTGGCGAAGAACTGTATGCCCAAGGCATTGCACGGCAGGCCCGAACCTTTACCCTCGCCGTGTCAGAAATACAACAGGGTGTCAACAAGGTACTGCGCATTATTTCCATCGCCATTATCCCTGTCGTACTGCTGACCGTGTGGTCTCAAGCTCGCCTCGCCACTGGCGAAGGAGTGGAGGCATGGGCGCCAGCATTGGTGCTTGCCGTTGCAGCGGTCGTTGGAATGATTCCGCAAGGCCTGGTTTTGCTGACCTCAATGAATTTCGCTATCGGATCGGCAACCTTGGCGCGCAAAAACGTCTTGATGCAGGAATTACCTGCTGTGGAAATCCTTGCTCGCGTCGATTCACTGTGCCTAGATAAAACTGGCACCCTCACTACCGGTGGTATCCGCCTTGCCCGCCTTGACACATTAGGGTCCTTCACCTCCCAAACAGTGACGCAGGTACTGCGCACAATGAATGACGACCCTGCGAACCCCACTGCTGTGGCCATTCGCGACGGTATTGGTGATGGATCCATTGTGACCTCGTCGGATGCACAGGTTGTGCCATTTTCCTCTGCACGCAAGTGGGCTGCGTGGTCGGCACCGCAGATAGGCACATGGCTGCTGGGTGCCCCCGAAATACTTATTGACGAGGCGGAGGTCCTTGCGCAGGTATCGGCAGAGGCAGACCAAGGCCGACGCGTCGTCGCCCTCGTTCACACCGATTCGGCTTTTGATGGCGAGACTGTGCCACGTGACTGCCGCCCGGCTGCTCTGGTTCTTCTTGAAGAAGATTTACGACCAGATGCGACCGACACCTTGGCGTGGTTTGCCGAGCAAGATGTTCGCGTGCGTGTGATATCGGGCGACAACCCCCGCACCGTTGCAGCCTTGGCGGGCCGCCTCGGCTTGCGTGCACCAGATGGGTCACCAGCACGGGCATGCGATGCGCGGACTTTGCCTGAAGATCTGCTCAGTGATGAGTTTTCTGCTGCTGTGAGGGATCACGACATATTCGGTCGTGTCACTCCTGAACAAAAACGTGCGATGGTGCAAGCTCTTCAGGCTGACGGCAAATGCGTGGCGATGACCGGTGACGGTGTCAATGATGCTTTGGCATTGAAGGATGCAGATCTTGGTATTGCAATGGGCAATGCAGCGCGTGCCACTAAAGCAGTGGCTCAGATTGTGCTGCTGGATGGCAAATTCTCTCAGCTTCCTGACGTGGTGGCGAGGGGACGGCGCATTATTGCAAATATGGAAAGGGTCTCGTCCCTGTTTTTTGCCAAAACCACCTATGCTTCGCTACTGGTAATACTTACGGCGGTGCTGGCGTGGAAATTCCCTTTCCTTCCACGCCACTACACCTATATTGGCTCACTTACTATCGGTATTCCCGCTTTTTTCATTGCGTTGGGCCCTAATACGCGGCGCTACCGGCCAGGTTTTATTCAACGCACGCTTCGCTTGGCTGTTCCGGCAGGTGCTGTTATGGCCTTTGTGGCGCTAGCAGTGTATTGGTGGGTTGGCATTGGCACTGTTGAAGCAGCCACTGCTGCGACGCTCACAATGATGGCCGGTGGCCTGTGGTTACTATCGGTTACTGCCCGTCCACTTGTTCCGTGGCGCTTAGCGCTACTTGCCGCAGTGGCAGGATGTGCAGTGGGCGGTATCCTCATCCCCGCTACGCGCAGCTTCTTCGCGATGGAATGGCCAAGTACGGTCACCTGGGGCATTATTGGCCTGGCTGTCGCGGTGGAATGCTGCATTATTGAAGCGGTCCATCGGACCCGACCACACTAGTGCGCCTCAAGACCGTGGCGCGTTATTTGCCTGGTGGCGATGCGCAGCGGTCTATACGCCCCTGTCGCGCTGCGCGGTGGTGTGTCCTAGTGGCAGAGCTGCGCGCTGCTGCACGCCACGCGTGCGACAAGTGCGTTGATGCTAGTTTTTCAGCTGTCCAATCACAGGGTTCCAAGCACGGATGCTGCGCGTGGTAATAAAACCTGCGATGAAAAACGGGTCAAGGTCGAGGAGTTCCTCTACCTGCTGAGCGTTATCTGCATGCATCACCAGAAGAGCCCCAGGCGCCTCGTCAGTCCACGGACCTGAAGCGATATTGATACCTTGGTCTGCAAGTGAGGACAGGTACTCTCGGTGCCGTGGGCGGACCTCGTCCATTGCTGTGGCAGCGGCGACATCGTATGTATATTCAACAGCGAAATATGGCATGTAGTCACCGTAGCGCTTTCGCGCATAATGTGCTGCACCTCGCACGCTATTCGGGCATACTGGGTGACATGACGACACCGTGGAAACCCGCACTGAGCATTCCCCAAGGCATTGATGGAGCCAAAGACACGCTTGTACTCGGACATTCCTTAGGGTCCAATCACCACATGTGGGATGACATCGTTCCGCTGCTGGCACCGTGGCTCAATGTGGTCCTCTACGATCTGCCCGGCCATGGCGATTCGCCTGTTGCTAAGGGTCCATTAACAATGGCAGCACTTCTTGACGGTCTGGGTTGCGCACTTGACGAGGTGGGGGTCGACACCTTCCACATCGGTGGTCTGTCTTTTGGTGGTTTGGCAGCGCTGAGCGCTCCCCATCATCTTGGCCATCGCATTGCCTCCGTTGCCATTATGGCGTCGGGGCCACGTGCGGGCACAGCTCAAGCGTGGTACCAGCGCATCGACGAGGTACGTTCCGCTGGCCTGGAACCAGTTGTCGCATCGGTTATGGAACGCTGGTTTACCCCGGGTTTCAGGCAGGGGACAGGGCGTCACTGGGTTGAACGGATCGCGGCGATATACGCTGCATGTGAGCCTCACGGATATATCCAATGCTGTGAAATCCTTGCCAATACCGATGCAACCGAATGGATTGGTGCGCTTTCTGTTCCCGTACTCATTGGCGCCGGAAGCGAGGATCCAGGCTTTGATCGGGACTCGGCACAGCGACTGGCGGATAATATCGCTGCACGCCACCTGCAAACGCCTCAGCTACTTATTGTTGAAGGCGCGAGGCACATGTTCGCTACTGAGCATCCACACATGGTGGCGGGTACGCTACTTGACCACGTTTTAACCGGCGCGCAGTACCGTTAGTGACGAGGCGCACGGTACTGCGAGGTCGCCAAGTGCGCAGCTCTGTCGGGCCGCGGGGCGCGCAATATTGCCAAGGACAGTCGCGCCTCGTCAGCGTCTTACCTTCCTACGGCAGTGGCGCTTGGAACTCTGTGTCAAAACCTTGCGCAAGGTCACCAAAGGTTGGCACCCACTCGCGTATACGCGTCGCGCTGACAAATCCCTGCACGCCAAAAGGGTCGTCGGCAAGGATGCGGTGAACATCTGGTACGGATTCGCTTCGAATGATCAGCAGTGCGTCTTTGCATGTGCCATCTTTGAGGAATCCTGATGCGACAAGGATCCCCTGCTCGTGGAGTTCGCGCAGAAATTGTCGATGCGCTGGGCGGAAGGTTTCCAGTAAGGAATCTAAGGTGTGGTCGTAGGTGTATTCGACGACAAATAAGGCCATAACTCTATTATTCCTAAAATATCTTCCGTCGTGCTATAGAACACATGTACGACTTTCTTGTGTTGAGGACGATACAATCACTAGGTGCATGACAAACTCATCGTAAGAGGTGCCCGCGAACATAACCTCAAAGGCGTCGACCTTGATCTGCCTCGAGACTCAATGATCGTATTCACCGGGCTATCAGGTTCTGGAAAATCCTCCCTTGCCTTCGACACCATCTTCGCTGAGGGACAACGGCGGTACGTAGAATCCTTGTCCTCCTATGCACGCCAATTCCTTGGTCAGATGGATAAACCGGATGTGGACTTTATCGAAGGTCTGTCACCTGCTGTGTCAATCGACCAGAAATCCACATCGAAAAATCCCCGTTCGACGGTGGGTACAATTACCGAAATCCACGACTACCTGCGTCTACTATATGCACGCGCCGGTATTGCTCACTGCCCAGAATGCGGCGCGCGGATCCAGGCACAATCCGCGCAACAAATCGTCGACCGCGTGCGTGCCATGGATGAGGGAACACGTTTTCAGGTACTGGCGCCGGTCGTACGCGGACGTAAAGGCGAATATCAGGATCTTATCGACGAATTATTCCAATCAGGATTTTCGCGCGCGATCATTGACGGTGAGAGTATCCGCCTGGAAAATGCGCCGAAACTAGAAAAGAAACTGAAACACGATATCGACGTCGTCGTCGACCGCCTCGTCGTGCGTCCAGGGATGAGGCAACGCCTCACTGACTCGGTGGAAACCGCATTACGACTCGCAGACGGCCTTGTCATTATCGACTGTGTTGACCTCGATGAATCCGATCCTGAACGTCGTCGGCGATACTCAGAAAAACGTGCATGTCCTAATGACCATGTATTAACCCTGGACGAGATTGAACCACGCACATTCTCTTTTAATGCACCCTATGGCGCTTGTCCCGACTGCACTGGCTTAGGTATTCGAACCGAGGTTGACCCTGACCTCATCGTGCCTGACGAAGAACTCAGCCTATCTGAAGGGGCAGTGTCCGTTTGGAGTCACAACAATAAATACCATTTGCAGTTGCTGAAATCCCTGGGCGAAGACATGGGTTTCGAGATCACGACCCCCTGGCACAAGCTACCAAAAAAAGTGCGTGAGGCCATCCTCTTTGGACGCGACTACGAAGTGAAGGTGCAATTCCGCAACCGTTGGGGTCGCCAACGAAGCTACACCACAGGTTTTGAAGGTGCTGTGGCCTACATTGAACGCAAACGTTCTGAAACAGAGTCGCAGTGGGTCACCGATAAACTCGACGCCTACATGCGAGAAGTTCCGTGCCCCACGTGCCACGGTGCGCGCCTGCGTCCCGAAGTACTGGCCGTCACAGTCGCGGGCCTATCCATTGCTGCCCTTTCGGATCTGTCCATCGCCGAGGCGCGTGCCCACCTTGATGCGCTGGAACTGGAAGAGCGCGCGAAGGTGATCGCTAAGCCGATCCTTGCTGAAATCTATGCGCGCCTCGATTTCCTCCTAGATGTAGGATTGTCCTATCTGACGCTGTCACGGGCCGCAGGCACCCTCTCTGGAGGAGAGGCGCAGCGCATTCGACTGGCAACTCAAATCGGTTCTGGTCTCGTTGGAGTTCTTTATGTTCTTGACGAACCATCGATAGGCCTCCACCAGCGGGACAATCGCCGTCTGATCCGCACCCTGGAACGTCTGCGGGACCTCGGCAATACACTCATCGTCGTTGAGCATGACGAAGAAACGATGGAGGCAGCCGACTGGATCGTCGACATCGGTCCAGGCGCAGGTGAACACGGTGGGTGGGTTGTCCATTCGGGAACCCTCGAAGACCTGCGTCACAATGATCGCAGCGTTACCGGTGATTATCTTTCTGGTCGGCGTGCCATCGCCCTGCCTGCACAACGTCGTGACATTGACCCGAAACGGCGTCTGACGGTAAAAGGGGCGAGCGAACACAACCTACGCAATGTCACCGTGAATTTCCCACTGTCGGTGTTCACAGCCGTTACCGGCGTTTCGGGGTCCGGTAAGTCGACGTTGGTGAATCACATTTTGTATCGTTCCCTTGCCTCACGTCTCAATGGGGCACGCATGGTACCTGGTCGCCATAAGGCTGTCGTTGGCACCGATGAACTCGACAAGGTGGTGCACGTCGACCAGTCACCCATTGGACGTACTCCGCGCTCCAATCCTGCAACCTACACGGGTGTGTGGGATCAAATCCGCAAATTATTCGCAGAAACCCAAGAAGCGAAAGTCCGCGGATACGGACCAGGCCGTTTCTCCTTTAACGTCAAAGGTGGGCGCTGTGAGTCCTGCAAAGGCGACGGCACTTTACGTATTGAAATGAATTTTCTTCCCGATGTCTATGTGCCATGTGAGGTCTGCCACGGGGCGCGTTATAACCGCGAAACCTTAGAGGTGACCTACAAGGGTAAAAACGTCGCCGATATACTCAATATGTCGATCCTGGAGGCCGCCGAGTTTTTTGCGCCAGTTGCACGTATCGCACGACACCTCAATACACTTGTGGAGGTTGGTCTGGGTTATGTGCGCCTAGGGCAGTCGGCCACCACTTTGTCTGGCGGCGAGGCGCAACGCGTCAAACTTGCTTCTGAACTGCAGCGTCGTTCTAATGGGCGGACGGTGTATGTCCTTGACGAACCCACTACAGGTCTCCATTCGGAAGATATCCGCAAGCTTTTGTTAGTGCTGCAATCGCTGGTCGACAAAGGCAATACGGTGATCGTTATTGAACATAATCTTGACGTCATCAAATGTGCTGACTGGATTATTGATATGGGTCCTGAAGGTGGTTCCGGTGGCGGCATGGTGGTCGCTGAAGGTACACCCGAGGCTGTGGCCCAAATGGAGGGGTCATTTACTGGAGAGTACTTGAAAGAAGTATTAGCCAAAGAAGCGGCGCGACACTAAGTTGTGGCGCGGCAGGAGGCGCATTCGGGCAAAGGCAAGCTGAGCACGATTTGACGCCTCGTCTTTTTCTGGTGCCTAGCCTTTCGGCTCTGTGGTACGTACCCGCAATTCGTCGATATTCATCACCTCAGGTAGTGACACAGCCAGCCGAACGGTACGCGCCACCTCCTCGGCGGGCATATGTGCCGCAGGATTATAAGTGACACCAGCATCCACATGAAGCTGGTGCTGCATATCGGTGTCGATACGACCCGGATGAATGGAACAGACACGGATACGGCCGCGTTCCTCTTCACGCAAACACTCCGTGAAGGCACGCAATGCCCACTTCGACGCACAATACGGCGCATCACCAGGGTAGGCGCGCACACCAGCCCCCGAATTAATGGTGAGCACCATGCCGCGGCTGGCACGCAGCATCGGCAATGCAATACGCGTCAGTTCTGCCACAGCCACAACATTCGTCTCCATCATCCACTGCCAGTGGCTACGCGAGGCACTGGCTACCGACAGGCGCTTAGCGACACCGGCATTGTGGACCAGCACATCCAAACGATCATGAGTTGCGGAAAAATTAGCAAACGCACGCTCAAGAGAGTCCTGATCAGTCAAATTTGCAACGAAGGCAGAGGCCGCGGGCAAAGACTCCACAACGCGACGCACCGTCGCTTCGTCACGCCCACCAACAACGACATGATGATCAGCTCCGAGTTCACGTGCAATTGCCAGCCCAAGGCCACGAGTAGCGCCCGTCACGAGGGCGATAGGACGCGAGTCAATACTCACTGGGCATCCTTTGCTGAGGCATAAAGTGCCTCCACCTCGTGGGCAAAATCGCGCAAAACGGCGCGTCGCTTGAGCTTGAGAGAGGGGGTGAGATACCCATTCTCCACAGTGAAGGCCACATTGACAATCCGATAGCGCCGAATTGACTCCGCGCGCGACACTTTCCGGTTCGCACGCGCAATCGCCTTTTCCAAAGACTCACGCACTTGCGGCAAATCCGCAGCCTTGGCAGGATCCAAAGGCGGCAGCCCCTTATTGGCCAGCCACGGACCCAACATCTCAGAATCCAAAGAAATAAGGGCCCCAATATACGGCTTGCCGTCGCCCACCGCGATCACATGCGAAATTAATGGATGCGTCTGAAGCGAATCTTCCAATACTTCAGGAGAGACATTCTTTCCCCCCGCCGTAATAATCAATTCCTTCTTCCTGCCAGTGATGCGCAAATGTCCCGAATCGTCGATAGCGCCCAGGTCACCACTGCAGAACCACCCGTCCTGAAAAGCTTCAGCGGTTGCCTCAGGAAGATTGTGATAGCCCTTGGTGACCGACACACCTTGCAAAAGGATTTCTCCATCAGGTGCGATGCGCACGCGATTACCTGGCCATGGGAAACCCACACTATCCGGCGGGAAATCTTCAGGTGTTTCCACCGAGATTGGACCCGTGGTTTCTGACAGACCATATCCTTGCAGGAGGGTCACACCAAGACCACGGTAAAAATGCGCCAAATCTAGGGCCAATGGCGCGCCACCGGAAATAATCGTGTGAAGGTTGGGACCCAAAGCGGCGTTGACCTTGTGAAGAACTAAGGAATCTGCCACGCGTTTCTTCACTTTCAGCCCAAAACCTGCACCAGGTGAAGGGAAAATATCGCGGATGACTGATGTATCAGCCGATGGACGGCCAACAGCGTCGCTGGCTTCGACCTCTTGAGGTGTGCCATACGCGGTGGCGCGTGAGGTCGAGCGTGCTTGCTTTGCTGCCCAAGCAAATAGGCGACCTTTCACGCCGCCACCAGCTTTCGCCGCCGCTGAGTTGTAGACCTTCTCCAACACGCGCGGCACCACAAGGAGCATTGTCGGCTTAAAAGTGGCGATATCAGACAGAAGATTACTGGTATCGGGCGAAAAAGCAACGCGCCCCTGACCGGTCAGCAAGGCGTGCATCACGAAACGCGCTAAGACGTGGGCAACAGGAAGAAAAAGCAGGGAACGTGACTTCGGATCGTTGACGAGCATCGGCAAAAAGTCGTAGGCCTGCATGAAGGCTTCAATAAAGTTGCCGTGTGTGAGCATTACGCCTTTAGGGTTACCCGTGGTGCCCGACGTGTAAATAATGGTGGCAACATCGTGTAAACGCACCTGCGCGGTACGTTCTTCCACTTCAATAGGTGCCACAGTTTTAGCAGCACTGGCGATTTCTCGTGACGCTCCACGGTCCCACGCCATAATCATCCGCACTGACTCGGTACGCACAGACTGCACCAGATCTGCCTGCTGGGAGGTCGCGGTAATCACCATGGTGACATCAGCGTCTTGCAGAATATGCGCGATCTGGGCAGCACTATCTGTTTCGTAAATAGGTACAGTCACCGCTCCACACGACAGTGCCGCCATATCGATGAGGGCCCACTCGTAGGACGTAGGAGCAAGGATTGCCAGATGCTCACCTGCCTGGAGACCCAAACCAATCAATCCGCGAGCAATATCTTCCACATGCCGCACGAATTCGTCGATGGTGACTTCACGCCAACTGCCAACATCAGTACGTCGCTCGATAGCCACTTGGCCGGGGTGATCCTGCGCGCGTTTGGCGAGGAGTTTAGGCAAGTTAAGGTCAGGGTCAACCTCACGGGTGGCAGTATTTTCCCACGTGTTATCGTCGAGGCGGCGCAGCGGCATGGTGATGATCTTTCAGTGCGGTGATAGGGGAGTAGAGGACGGGGCCATAGATGGGCGACGCCGTAGTAGGTGGACTACTGGTCCTGATCGCTTTGAGCGTATAGCGCATCAACCTCGTGAGCGAAATCTGTTAACACTTTAGATCGGCGCAGCTTCAGTGAGGGCGTTAGATAACCGTTTTCTACGGTGAAAGTCGTGTCAACAATGCGATAGCGTCGGATAGATTCCGCGCGCGATACGGCCTTATTCGCCCGTGCAATAGCGCGGTCAAGAGAGGCACGCACCTCAGGGAGCTCAGCACCTCGACTTGCCTCCTTCGGGTCGAGGCCATGGTTAGTAAGCCATGCGGGCAGCATGTCCTGATCTAAGGTGATGAGTGCGCCGATGTAGGGGCGAGCCTCACCCACGACAACGATGGTTGAAATGAGCGGGTGTGTTGCAAGCTGGTCTTCCAACACCTCGGGGGAGACGTTCTTCCCGCCAGCAGTAACGATAAGTTCTTTCTTACGGCCCGTGATACGAACCTGACCGTGACGGTCAATACTGCCAAGATCCCCTGAATGGAACCAGCCGTCTTTGAATGCGGCGGCAGTGGCCTCAGGAAGGTTGTAATACCCAGGGCCAACGCAAAGGCCTTTGAGCAGAATCTCCCCATCGCTGGCAATTTTCACACTGTTGCCGGGCAAGACGAGGCCGACGGTGCCAACAGGATTAGCTTTTGTTCGTTGAGCAATAATGGGGCCGGTTGTTTCTGATAATCCGTAGCCTTGGATCACGGTCAGTCCTGTGCCTTGGAAGAAGTAGGCAAGGTCGGTGGCCAGCGGTGCACCACCAGAAATCACGTACTTCATATTGGGGCCAAGGACATCGCGAATTTTATGCAGGACAAGTTTGTCGGCAATGCGGTGCCGCAAACGCAGCGTGGGCGAGGGGCCCAGGCGGGTCTCTGATTTGACGGTATGTTCACGCGCCTGTTTGGCTGACCACGAGAAGATCTTGCCTTTAATGCCGCCACCTGCCTTGGCGGCAGCGGCGTTATAGACCTTCTCTAATACGCGTGGCACGGCCATGAGAACCGAAGGTTGGAATGCTTCAATATCTGGCAGCAGACGCTTAACGTCAGGGGAGAAAGCAATGGTGCCGTGCCCGCCAATCACGAGGTGCATGGCGAAGCGAGCAAAGACGTGCGCAAGGGGAAGGAAGAGCAGCAGGCGCGTGTCAGCGGCATCGACGATTTCGGGCAGGACCTGCTGGACCGAACGTATTGCACCAACGAAATTGCGGTGCGTCAGCGTCACGCCTTTAGGTAAACCTGTTGTCCCGGAGGTGTAAATGATAGTGGCGATATCGTCGACATGGAGTGCGCGGCGACGACGCGTAAAGGTCGCGTCATCAACGGTGAGTCCGTTGGACTCAAGGGTCCGTAGTGCGCCGGTATCAATCGAATCAATGGCACGCACAGTGGGGCTGGCTACTGAGGCCACAAGGTCGGCTTGCTGAACCGTTGCAGTGAAAACGCGCACTACCTGCGCGTCTTTCAAAATATGGCCGATTTGAACGGCTGAATCGGACTCATAAATGGGGACCGTGATGGCACCAATGCTGAGAATCGCAAGGTCCAGGAGCATCCATTCGTAGGAGGTTGCCGATAGGACGGCAACGGCTTGGCCCTCCTGGATACCCTCAGCGATCAGGCCCTTCGCAAGGTTCGTGACCTCCCGTTGAATATGTGAGGCAGATAGCAACTGGGTGGCGCCCACTGCATTGCGTTCTTCAACGGCAACTTCGTGTGGTCGTTTACGTGCACGTTCGGCAAGCAACATGGGAATGGTGTCAGATGCCTTGAGGGTGAAACGGGCCTTTTCAGACCACGAACCGTCCCGATGCCGCTTCATAGAAGCCTCCTGCTCGCCGTCACGATGTACGAAAGTGATTCTATCGGGACGTTGGGCTCATCTGTGTGCTCAACGTTGCCCTTGGGTAACTTTAGCGTGAATCCCACACCATGAGGTTGCTCCGCACAAACCTTGGCATCGTCCCCATTCGCTGAAGGTGGCGTTGATGAGAGTGGTCCCGTGGCGCCAGCGTCACGGGACCAACGGTGTCACAGATCGAAGTACATCTGGTACTCAAGGGGATGCGGGTGGATCCGCATCGGTGCGACCTCATTGTTTTCTTTGTAGGTCAGCCAGGTGTCGATGAGGTCTTGGGTGAAGACGTCACCTTCGGTGAGGAACTCGTAGTCGTTCCGCAGTGCAACAAGTGCTCCTTCGAGGCTGGTCGGCAGTTTCGCGATGTCGTGATATTCCGTTGGTGGCAGCTCGTACAGGTCCTTATCGATCGGAGCGGCAGGTTCAATGCGGCGGCGAATACCGTCAATACCGGCCATCAAGCATGCGGAGAACGCAAGATAAGGATTAGCTGACGGGTCAGGTACCCGATATTCGACGCGCTTGGCTTTCGGTGACGTGCCGGTGACGGGAATGCGAATACATGCCGACCGGTTTCGTGCCGAATATACGAGGTTAATCGGTGCTTCAAAGCCTGGAACCAAACGCCTGAATGAGTTAATTGACGGGTTCGTAAATGCGAGGAGTGCTGGCGCATGGTCAAGGAGGCCACCAATAAACCACCGCGCCGTATCTGACAACGATCCATAGCCACGTTCGTCGTAGAACAGGGGAGCGCCGTCTTTCCACAGCGACATATGTGTGTGCATCCCCGATCCGTTGTCACCAACAAGCGGCTTGGGCATAAAGGTTGCGGTATGGCCAAATTCAATGGCCGTATTCTTAATGACGTACTTGAATTTCATCATGTCGTCGGCGGCTTTTTGCAGTGAGGCGAAACGGTAGTTGATTTCCTGTTGACCGCCTGAGCCGCATTCATGATGAGCGCGTTCAACCTCTAGACCGACCTCAGCCATCCGGCGGCTCATGACATCGCGAAGGTCAGCAAATTGATCGGTGGGCGTCACAGGGAAGTACCCGCCTTTAATGCGTGTCTTGTAGCCCAAGTTGCCGCCTACTTCCTCGCGGCCCGTGTTCCAATAGCCTTCCTTTGAATCGAGTGCGTAGAAGGTTTCGTGAGGCGTGATGCTGTAACGAATGTCATCGAAAAGATAAAACTCTGCTTCAGCACCAATAAAACACGTGTCAGCAATACCGGTGGAGCGTAGATAGGCTTCTGCTTTAGCTGCCACCTGACGTGGATCTCGCGAAAATGGTTCATCAGTGAAGGGGTCAACGATGGAAAAAGTAACGACGAGCGTTTTGGCAGCACGGAAAGGGTCGACAAAACACGAGGTAATGTCGGGAATGAGTTTCATATCCGACTCGTGAATTGCAGTAAAGCCCCGAATTGACGAGCCGTCAAACATTAAGCCTTCGTTGAGTACCGAAGAATTAAATTGTGCGGCAGGTATTGTGAAATGCTGTTGAACACCGGGAAGATCACAGAAACGCACATCGATAAACTCGATCTTTTCGCGCTCAATAAAATCGGTGACTTCAGTAGTGCTACTGAACATTGGTGATCCTTCCAGAGGCGGTGTCGATAGCGCGATGCTCTCAACAATCCTTGGTCAAAGCAAGGTAATTAATTGACAAACCAAGTTTACGCCTCTCGTGGAGAAACCCACTACGACGCGTCCGAATATCGGTCGGCGCAAGTGGGACCTCGCACTGCGCCTCGGAAAGCGGCTGATAGGCTGTGACAGTGGCAGACCCGTCAACCTATCGTCCCCGAACGAGCGATATTCCCACCAATCCTGGTGTCTATCGTTTTCGTGACGACCAAGGGCGCGTCATCTACGTCGGGAAAGCAAAAAACCTGCGTGCACGGCTCGTCAACTACTTCCAGGACCTTTCGGCGCTCCACCCCCGCACCCAGCAAATGGTGACGACCGCATCGTCGGTTCAATGGACCGTTGTCGCTTCCGAAGTTGAAGCCCTCACATTGGAATTTACGTGGATCAAAGAATTCGCTCCGCGTTTTAATGTCATCTACAAAGACGACAAATCCTACCCTTACCTGTCGGTGTCATTGAACGAACGCTTTCCCCGCGTGAAAGTTACTCGCGAAGCAAAGAAAAAAGGCGAACGCTATTTCGGTCCCTATACGCAGGTGTGGGCTATCAGAGAAAGCATCGACCTGCTGTTACGCGTCTATCCGGTACGCACTTGCTCACCAGGAGTGTTTTCTCGAGCCAAAGCACAGGGGCGCCCATGCCTGCTTGCTGATATTGGAAAATGTTCGGCCCCCTGCGTGGGACGCATCAGCGAAGACGATCATCGGAGTCTTGCTGTTGACCTGTGCCGATTTATGGATGGGCGAACGGGCCCAGTAATCCGTGACCTCGAAGAAAAAATGCGGCATGCTTCGGCCAACCTGGAATTCGAACAAGCTGGCGCCTACCGCGACGATATCGCTGCGCTAAAGACGGTACTTGAACGCAATACCATGGTCCTTGACGACGGTACTGACGCTGATATCTTCGCGCTTGCAGTAGATGACCTTGATGCGGCGGTGCACGTGTTCCACGTGCGTGGTGGTCGAGTACGCGGTACGCGCTCGTGGGTAATATCGCGCATTGACGATGCCAGCGAGGAACAACTGATGGCGCGCCTGCTTGAGCAGGTGTACGGCGAACTGCCCGTAATGCAACTGCGCCGCAGTCCAGAAAAGAGTGCACGTACCTCCATTGACGACGTCGAACACACGCCAACGCGCGCACTGCCTCGTGAAGTGCTGGTGTCCGTACTGCCGGAAGACTCCGCGACTGTCGTACAGTGGCTGACTCAGCGTCGCGGCGCAAAAGTGATGCTGCGCGTACCCGAACGCGGACCTAAAGCAGCGCTTATGGAAACCGTGATGACCAATGCTCGCCAAGCCTTGGCACTACATAAAACCAAACGTGCTGGAGATCTGACGGAACGCTCCCGGGCATTGGAAGTACTGTGCACGGAGTTGGGGTTGGACCATGCGCCGTTACGGATTGAGTGCTTCGACGTATCCCATACCGCAGGTACCCATCGCGTGGCCTCCATGGTGGTCTTTGAAGACGGTATTCCACGAAAAGACGCCTATAGGAGTTTCATTATCCGAGGCGACGCCTCCCAAAACGCTGATGATACCGCGGCCATGCAGGAAGTCCTCATCCGACGCTTTAGTCGGCTCGCTGCAGAAATAAGAGGCGAAGACGGCATTGACGACGACGGGGTTGCTCTGGAAAGCGGCCCTATAGACCCATCAAGTGGCAAAGCACGTCGTTTCTCCTATAAACCTGATCTGGTGCTTGTTGACGGCGGGCCACCCCAAGTTGCCTCAGCCTGTGCGGCACTGGAGCAGGTGGGAATCACCCTGCCTGTTGTGGGCTTGGCTAAACGGTTAGAAGAACTGTGGCTGCCTGGGCAGGCGTACCCTGTGATTTTGCCGCGCACGTCGCCGGGTCTTTACCTTTTGCAGCATCTGCGCGATGAATCGCATCGTTTCGCCATTAGCGCACATCGAAAAAAACGGAGCAAAGCGCAGACGCGGTCCATCCTTGACGATATTGCGGGCCTTGGTGCTGCCCGACAGGCAGCATTACTCAAAGCCTTCGGATCAGTGAAACGCCTCCGGGAAGCAGACGTTGACGAGATTGCGAAGGTCGTCGGCATCGGTCCGCGACTGGCGCAGACTATCGTCGACGGACTCAGACAAGGCACAATGGAGTCATCGTCAACGTGAGGAGCATTATGACACTGCCGTTGGATCTTCCGGCGCGAATCCTGCTGCTGGGTTCCGGTGAGCTCGGCAAAGAGCTCACTATTTCATTGCAACGCTTAGGGTGTCACATTATTGCTGTTGACAGTTACCCTCATGCTCCCGCAATGCAGGTGGCCGATGAAGCCGTTGTTATCGATATGGCTGACGCCGATGCCTTGGCGGCGGTGGTTGATACCTACGAGGTAGATCTTGTCGTCCCCGAAGTCGAAGCCATTGCCACTGAAGTCCTCCTTCAACTTGAGCAGCGCGGTGCCTGCCGCGTGGTCCCTAATGCTCATAGCGTGATGGCAACGATGGACCGGCAACGTATTCGCGCTATTGCTGCGCAACTGCCGGGCGTGAAAACCTCAGCCTTCCGTTTCGCCTCCAGTGCCGACGAGCTGCGTGAAGCACTTGAAGTGACAGGCCTGCCCGCTTATATCAAACCCACAATGTCGTCTTCGGGGCACGGCCAGTCACGTATCACCGATATTTCGCAAGCCCAGGCAGCGTGGGACTACGCCATTACAGAAGCCCGAGCACATACGGGACGCGTCATCGTTGAAGAAGAAATTGTCTTCGACGCCGAGATCACCCTACTGACGCTGCGATGGTGGGACGCTGAAACATGCCAGGTGCGTACCTCTTTCTGCGCCCCGATTGGACATCGGCAAAGTGACGGCGACTATGTCGAATCATGGCAGCCCGCAGCCATTTCTGCTGCCGCACTCACCGCCTGTGAGGCAATGGCGAAGGAAGTGACCACAGCCCTAGCGCAGGCGGGTGCGTCGCCATGCCTAGGCTTATTTGGTGTTGAATTCTTCATCCGTGGTGACCAGGTCTATTTCTCGGAACTGTCTCCGCGGCCGCATGACACAGGCATGGTCACTATGGTGACGCAGCAGTACTCCGAATTTGATCTGCACGCGCACGCAATCCTGGGGTTGCCGGTTGACACGCGTATGGTGCGTAGCGGCGCTTCAGCGGTTATTAAGTCCACCGAGGCGATGCCGCAGGCTCGTTATCGCGGTATTGCCGAGGCGATGGCAGCGGGCGCACAGGTGCGGATATTCGGTAAGCCAGTGAGTCGAGGCGGGCGTAGACTGGGGGTTGTTCTCGCTGGCGGTGATACCTGCGACCAGGCACGTGAACTTGCGTGGCGGTGTGCACATAATGTTTCGATAGTGTCTGCGCCAACCGATCAAGGATGACCGATATGACCTATGTAGATGACGAAGCCCCATTGACATTCCCAGAAGGCATACCGCTGCGTGATGCGGCCACGCCGCTTCACGATCAGTCTGCCAACGAGGTGCTCGTCATCACCGGCTACTCCGGGGCTGGTCGAACGGGTGCTGCGCGTGCACTCGAAGACCTTGACTGGTATGTCATTGACAACCTTCCGCCACAAATGCTTCCCGCATTGGTGGGCATGATGGCACCTACTGGCGACGGTGTCCACCGTCTCGCAGTGGTGATCGACGTGAGGTCACGTGCATTCTTTACCGACCTCGTTCAGGTTTTGGAAAAGCTCACTGATATGGGTGTGCCGCATCGTTTGCTGTTCTTCGAGGCAGATACCGCCACCCTGGTTAAGCGCTACGAAACGAGCCGCCGCCCCCACCCCATGCAGGGACAGGGGACACTTATCGATGGGATAGCAGCCGAAGCCCGGATGCTTGCCCCTCTTCGGCGTATCGCAGACGAAGTCATTGACACTACGTCGATGAATGTCCATGACTTGACGCGACATATCCGTGACGTGATAGCGGCCGAAGGGGAGCGGCCTTTGCATATCACTGTTGAATCTTTCGGCTTTAAGCGGGGTATTCCGCTTGACGCAGACCATGTTGTGGATGTGCGTTTCTTGAAGAATCCGTACTGGGTGGACGAGTTGCGGCACCTCACGGGCCGTGACCAGGCGGTGGCTGACTATGTGCTGGATCAACCTGGGGCACGTGCCTTTGCGCGCGGCTACGCTGATCTACTGTCGCCAATGTTGAATGGCTACCTTACTGAACTGAAAGCCTTCGCCACCATTGCGATTGGATGCACCGGAGGGAAGCATCGTTCTGTCGCAGTGTCAGAATATGTTGCCACTTGTTTGCGAGACAATGGGTTCTCAGTCCGCGTGGTTCACCGTGATTTGGGGAGGGAATAAATGGTGTACCTTGATGCCGCTGGTTGGGTGCAACGCGGCGACAACGGCTCATCGGTAGTTGCCCTCGGTGGGGGACACGGACTATCGGCAACGCTGCGTGCACTACGGCATGTCACCCGTCGACTCACCGCCGTAGTCACTGTAGCTGACGACGGGGGGTCTTCAGGGCGTTTACGCAAAGAAATGGATGTCCTGCCTCCCGGTGACCTTCGAATGGCGTTGGCAAGCCTGTGTGAAGAAACCGAATGGGGACTCACGTGGCGCGACATTATGCAAACGCGCTTGAGTACCCGCGGCGACCTCAATGGACACGCACTTGGTAACCTCTTGATCGCTGGCATGTGGCAGATGATGGACGACCCTATCGAGGCGCTCGACCTGGTCGGTCGCCTTCTTGGCGCCTCGGGCCGCGTCCTGCCCATGGCCTCGGTTCCCTTGCATATTGAGGCAGATATGATTGACGGCGACCGCAGGTACACAGTCGAAGGTCAATCCCAGGTTGCAGTGGCGCCTGGTTCGGTGGAACAGGTCCGCCTAATCCCAGCCCAACCACCCGTGCCCAAGGCGGTGGTCACAGCAATCAGTGAAGCCGACTGGGTGGTGCTTGGACCTGGCTCCTGGTACACATCTGTTCTTCCGCATCTGCTGGTACCTGAGCTGCATCGTGCTTTAGTGACCACCGATGCGCATCGTGCGCTGGTTCTCAACCTCGCTCGTCAGCGTGGGGAAACCGACCGCATGACAACCGCCGATCACGTGCGTGTACTCTCCGATGCTGCACCCGACTTCAAATTAGATGTCGTCATTGCAGACCCTACGGCCATTGACGATGTCGATGAGCTGATCGGCGCTGCCGAAGAGTTGGGTGCACGCCTACTCCTGCGGCAGGTGCGCACCGGCGATGGACAACCACACCATGATCCGCTTCGTCTCGCCGCCGCATTACGTGATGCCTTCGATGGCTTCCTTGGCGAGGTGGGGCGTGCTGAACCATGGTTGGCGTGACCGAAGGCAACGTAACGTCGTAGACTAAACCCTCGTGACTGTGAAAGGAGGGGCATCAGATGTCGCTGACAAGTGACATGAAGAGCGAATTGGCGCGCGCAGTCGTTACTCAACAGAAAGTGATGGCCGCCGAGGTTGCAGCGACCTTGCGTTTTGCGGGCGGCCTACATCTTGTAGGCGGCAGGATCTTGATCGAGGCGGAGCTTGACTCCTCCAGCGCTGCGCGGCGCCTACGGGCCCTTCTGAAACTCCTTTACGATGCTGAGTCACAGGTAGTCGTTGTCTCCGGCAGTTCCCTGCGGCGCGGCAAACGCTATGTCGTGAGGGTCGTCAAACAGGCAGATGAACTGGCTCGACGCACCGGCCTCGTTGATACAGCGGGACGGCCTGTGCGCGGACTACCTACGGTGCTGGTGGCAGGCAATCATGAGGTTGCGGCAGCCGTGTGGCGCGGTGCATTTCTTGCTCGCGGCTCCTTGATGGAGCCGGGACGTTCCTCATCGATGGAAATTACATGCCCCGGACCAGAAGTTGCGCTGGCAATGATTGGCTGCGCCCGTAAACTCGGCGCCACCGCTCGGTCAAAAGAGGTACGAGGGAGCGACCGTGTGTCCGTTCGTGATGCCGAAGCTATTGGCACCCTGATCGCGGCGATGGGAGCGAAAGATACCTTCGACGTGTGGCAGGAACGACGTCAACGACGGGAAGCACGGGGCAGTGCGAATCGGTTAGCGAATTTTGATGACGCGAATCTTCGGCGCTCCGCTCGTGCTGCTGTAGCGGCCGGTGCGCGTGTCGAACGAGCATTTGAAATCCTTGGTGATGCTGTTCCGCCTCATTTACTTGAGGCAGGACGTCTTCGCTTGGAATATAAGCAGGCATCCCTAGAAGAACTTGGTAAGAGAACCGACCCGCCGCTGACCAAAGACGCGGTCGCTGGTCGCATCCGGCGCCTACTGGCGATGGCCGACAAAGTGGCGCACGAGCGCGGCATACCTGACACCGAGGCAGCCCTTACCTTGGAAATGCTTGAAGACGACTAAGACTTCGAACGTTGGAGACATGCACCACCATTTGTCAAGGACGTTCGACACCTGCACGAAGATCACATTTCGGTGTAGATTTGAGGTGCAGGACACCGCAGAACATCTGCGGGCCGAGTCCACACCCGTGGACTTCGGTTGCATGACCTATGTGCCCCTTTCGTGGGTACTAGTAGGAGGACAATAGTGACCACCCGCGTTGGCATCAACGGCTTTGGCCGCATCGGCCGCAACTTCTTCCGCGCAGCTCTTGAACAGGGCGCGGACATTGAGATCGTTGCCGTGAACGACCTCACCGACACCAAGACACTCGCCCACCTCCTCAAGTACGACTCCATCCTGGGTCGCTTCACTGGTGAGGTTTCCTACGATGACGAATCCATCATCGTCAACGGCAAGGCCATCAAGGTTCTTGCACAGCGCAACCCTGCCGATCTGCCCTGGGGCGAACTCGGCGTTGACGTTGTCGTTGAATCCACCGGTTTCTTCACCGACGGCGAAAAGGCTAAGGCACACATCGACGGTGGCGCCAAGAAGGTTGTTATCTCAGCGCCCGCTAAGAACGTTGACGGCACCTTCGTTATGGGCGTGAACGAAGGCGACTATAACAACGACACCATGCATATCGTGTCCAATGCTTCCTGCACCACCAACTGCCTCGCACCGCTGGCGAAGGTTCTGCACGAAGAATTTGGCATTGTCCGTGGCATCATGACCACCATCCACTCCTACACCGGTGATCAGCGCGTCCTGGATGCACCTCACGGCGACCTGCGCCGCGCCCGTGCAGCCGCCCTCAACATGATCCCGACCAAGACCGGCGCCGCTCAGGCTGTTGCCCTCGTTCTGCCCGAACTCAAGGGCAAATTCGATGGCCTCGCGGTCCGCGTTCCCACCCCGACGGGCTCCCTCACTGACCTCACCTTCCAAGCAGAACGTGAAGTTTCTGTGGATGCCGTCAAGGCCGCTGTGAAGAAGGCTGCTGAAGGCGAACTCAAGGGCATCCTTGCCTACACTGAAGATCCAATCGTTTCCACCGACATTGTCGGCGATCCGCACTCCTCGGTCTTCGATGCCAACGAAACCAAGGTTATCGGCGATCTCGTCAAGGTACTGTCCTGGTACGACAACGAGTGGGGCTACTCCAACCGCCTCGTTGAGCTCACCGCGTACATCGGCGAGCGTCTCTGATCTCTCACTTGCGTGAGGCTTGAAATGCGCCCGCGTACGCCCCTGGTGCGTGCGCGGGCGCCTTTCGCGCACCCCTGCCTGCACGTCGTTGTGGTGTCAGCGGGCATAGTTTCTTATACACCAGCCATTGGAAGGCCAAGATGAAAACCATCGAAACTCTGGGCGATCTGCGTGGAAAGCGCGTTCTCGTCCGCTCTGACTTCAATGTTCCGCTCAAAGATGGCGTCATCACTGATGACGGTCGTATCCGCGCTGCACTGCCGACGCTCAACCGCCTCGTCGATGCTGGCGCCAAAGTCGTTGTGATGGCACACCTGGGCCGCCCTAAAGGCGAGGTCAACCCCGCCTACTCGCTGGCTCCCGTCGCTGCGCGCCTTGGTGAACTTATTGACGCCCCCGTGACTCTGGCCGCGGACGTCACCGGTGAATCCGCCAAAGCTGTCGTTGCAGCCCTTGGCGAGGGTGAAATCGCACTGCTGGAAAACGTCCGTTTTGATGCACGCGAAACCTCAAAGGTCGATGAAGAACGTCAAGCATTGGCGGCAGAATTTGCTCAACTTGGTGACGCCTTTGTTTCCGACGGCTTCGGTGTTGTGCACCGCAAGCAGGCTTCCGTCTACGACATCGCCCAGCTGGTCCCCGCTGCTGCAGGTCTACTGGTCCTCAAAGAAATCGAGTCCCTGCGTCGTGCCACTGAAAACCCCGAGCGCCCCTACGGTGTGGTCCTCGGCGGCTCCAAGGTCTCCGACAAGCTTGGTGTCATCGCCAACCTGCTGACCAAGGCCGATATGCTGTTCATCGGCGGTGGGATGGCCTACACCTTCCTGGCCGCCAAAGGCTATGCCGTTGGTAAGTCACTCCTCGAAGAAGACCAGATCGAAACCGTTAAGGGATATATTGCCGAGGCCGCCGACCGTGGCGTCGATCTGGTGCTGCCCGTTGATGTGGTCGTCGCACCCGAATTTGCGCCCGACAGCCCAGCATCTGTCGTTGCAGCGGACGCAATTCCTGCCGACCAGATGGGTCTTGATATCGGACCTGAGTCGCAAAAGCTTTTCGCAGAAAAAATTGCGTCTGCACGTACCGTGGCATGGAACGGTCCCATGGGTGTCTTCGAATTCGAAGCCTTCTCTGCAGGTACCCGAGCCGTTGCCCAAGCACTGTCCGCTGGCGATATGTTCTCCGTGATCGGCGGCGGTGACTCAGCTGCTGCGGTGCGCCTACTGGGCTTCGATGAAGCAACTTTCTCCCATATTTCCACTGGTGGTGGTGCCTCCCTCGAACTCCTCGAAGGTAAGGTCCTGCCCGGTATCGCAGTTCTGGAGGACTGAAACATGGCACGTACACCGCTGATGGCAGGCAACTGGAAGATGAACCTCGATCACCTCGAGGCAAATCATCTTGTTCAAGGCCTCGCCATGCACCTGCGCGATAATAACCATGACTACGCTCAGTGTGAAGTTCTGGTGATTCCACCCTTCACAGATATCCGCACGGTTCAAACCATCGTTGATGCTGACGAACTTGGCATTAAATACGGTGCCCAAGACGTGTCCATCCACGACAACGGCGCCTACACCGGCGAAATCTCCACCGCGATGCTCACTAAACTTGGCTGCACCTACGTGGTGATGGGCCACTCCGAGCGGCGCGAATACCACGGTGAATCCGATCAGCTTGTTGGCGCCAAGGCACGCAAAGTTCTGGATGCAGGTATGACGCCAATCCTGTGCTGCGGTGAAGCACTTGAGATTCGCAAGGCTGGCACACACGTTGACTTCGTGCTAGGCCAGATTCGTGCGGCACTGGAAGGCTGGTTGGGCGAGGACGTCGCCAAGATCGTTATTGCCTACGAACCGATTTGGGCGATCGGCACAGGTGAAACAGCAACTGCTGACGACGCTCAGGAAGTGTGCGGCGCTATTCGCGCAGCGCTCGCCCAGGACTTCGGCGCTGACACAGCTGAGGCAACCCGTATCCTCTACGGTGGTTCAGCCAACCCTGGCAATATCAAGGAACTCATGGCCCAAGACGATATTGACGGTGCCCTCATTGGTGGTGCATCGCTCAAGGCCGAGTCTTTCGCTGCGATGGCGAACTACTACGCCTAAGCATGCTTATGTCAAGGGGGCCAACCGGTGTGCCGGTTGGCCCCCTTGACCGTCCACAGATATACTGTGGAGGCTACGTAACGTTCGTTACCTGAATGGAATCTACTGTGACCATCCTCAAGATCACCCTGCTGGTGCTCATTGTGTTGACCAGCCTGCTCCTTATGCTCACCGTCCTTATGCACAAAGGTCGTGGAGGTGGCCTGTCGGATATGTTCGGCGGCGGTATTTCCTCTACAGCAGGTTCATCTGGCGTGGCCGAACGTAACCTCAATCGCATCACCCTGGCCACGCTCCTAGTGTGGGCAGTCAGTATCATTGGCTATGCGCTGCTGCTGAAATGGGCGTTCTAAACCAGCATTCGATACCCCGCACGGCCCCAAAGCTGTGCGGGGTATTTATTTGTCAGTCCAATACCAACTGCGCGGCTACGATTGGGCGCAGCGGCCGCCCCGATAACCTGTTGTTGACTGTGCAGCACGCTGTTCCATATGCCGTGCGAATTCAGCGTAAAGTTCCCCATTCAACAGCGCCATAAAAGCAGGATCAACCTTCATGACTTTCCGGTCATAGGTCATCAACCCGTTGTTCTCACGCTCGACATCACTGACCTGGGTATAGGTCGCTGCCACAAGTCCATGAGCAACCAATGGAATAAGTTGTTCGCGGTAAAGTGCCGCAAGTTCGGCAGCAAGTGCTGAAGCATCGGACATAAAACGGTATCCAAAAGGAATGGGATCGTGCCACGTGTGCCCGTCAACTGCCAGGTTAAGTCCGCCGAATTCAGAAAGATAGAACGGTCGCGGATCAAAGGCAGGAGGTTTGATGAGGCGTAATACGTAGCGGTGGCGGCTACGGAAATCACCTCCGCCTTGATCAAACCACCCGGATACGGCATCTACTAGGCGTGTAGGGTCGAGGCGTCGCACTGCCTTTTCGGCACGTGTCGCGTTGAATTGTCCCCACCCTTCGTTAAAAGGTACCCACATGATGATGCTCGGATGGCACCGCAAATAACGGATCATCTGGGCAAGCTCGTGAGCAAATGCCGCGCGATTGGCACGCTCGCCTCGTCCAGACCAATCAAAAAAGAGGTGCGAACGGTCGGGGAGCGTATAGTCCAAAGCCTGTGCGACACCTGAGGCAGTAATTCCAAGCACCGCACGTCCACCGGACACCATGTCCTGTACGACAAGTAGCCCCAGACGATCACAGTGATAGTAGAAACGACGAGACTCGACCTTAATGTGGACGCGCACACCGTTAAAACCCATGGTTTTAATAGCAGTCAAATCGTGAAGGAGTGCTTCTTCGCTGGGCGCCGTTAAACCTGATTCAGGCCAATACCCCTGGTGAAGGGGAGCATTGAGGAATGTGGGCACGCCGTTGATGACGATCGGACTGACTCGAGTATCGTGTTGGCCGCGTGTCTGCACACGGAAAGGGAATCCGCGGCGTGGCTCGGCCAGGCCCACGCTACGCAGCGCAGCCCACGTGCGCACACGATCTGAATGTGTCGCCACATGAACCTCGTAAAGATGCGGCGCCTCGGGACTCCAGGGCTGCGCGTCAGGCAGACGTACATGACACCACCTGCCAGAGGGGATCTGAGTGCGCACACGCGCTGCGTCAGGTAAAGAGAAAGCGAGGTCAATGGGTGTGGTCGAATCCTGAGTAAGATCAGCCTCGGTACGTACACGTACATAAAACCCCGAGAGTGTACTGTCTGCACGCAGATCAATATCAGCGATTGTGTCGGCGGCCTCGCATGGCAGCGGTTCCATCCACACGCTCTGCCAAATACCTGAGGTAGCGGTATACCAAATCGTCGTGGGCGTCAGTGCTTGTTTGCCACGTTGAATACTGGCACTATCCGTTGGATCCGTAACGGTGACACGCAGTTCAAAACTGTCACAATCCGTGTTGTCAATCGTCACTGAAAAGGGAAGATAACCGCCGCTGTGACTGCCCAGGCTACGGCCATTCACGTAGACGGTGCAGTCATGGTCGACGGCACCAAAATTGATGCGCAGGCGCATCCCACGCCAATGAGACGGGATGTCAACGCGACGATGGTAGTGGAGGACATCGCGTGGGGTGAATGGGCGTTCAACACCGGAGGCAGCCCATTCAACGGCGAATGGGACGCGGATCTGGCCATCCCACGGCTCATCTGCTGCGTGGGACTCGTCGATGGGACGGATAGCATAATCCCACCAGCCGTTGAGGCTGCACCATTGGCTCCGTTCATGCATCGGATCTGGATGTTCAGGTAAGGGGGTGTCGTCCAGGTTTTCGCCCCAAGGGCTACATAATGGGCTGTTGGCCGTTGCTGCATCCTCGCCACTTTTCGTTTCCATTCCCCTATTGTGAGGGAAAAGGTAACGGTGTGCTGCCCGATGGATGAGGACGAACACCTACGACGAATGTTCCCACGAAAGGGGGTAACACCTCGGCACCTCATGGAGGTTGTGACGATATTCGTGCCTCACAGGGATGATAACGCCCTTGGTGTTTTGCACGAATGAGGGTGACATTAACAAAGCGCTACGGTCGGTGTAGCGGGGGTTTAGATGCTGCAGCGACGGTATCGGGCGGAGCAGTGGGCGCATCGCATGAAGTCTCACACGTGAGGTGGGAGGCGGCCTCCTGGTCAAGGAAGAGCGACAAACGAGGCAGTAGCGCGGGCGCACATAAGGCCGCCACCGGCCATTGGGCTGGGGATGCGCCTGTCATTGCGGCACCAATCGCTTCCGCCTTGGAGGAGCCACCTGTTGCGAGCCATATTTCACGCGAGGCTGCGATCACAGGCAAGGACAAACTCAGGCGCAGTGGTGGCGGTTTAGGTGAGTGACTGACCGCGAGAACTGGTGGCGCATCGCTACCTAGGTGAAGCCATTCGTCGTGCGGGAATAGGGAGGCAAAATGCCCGTCAGGTCCCATACCAAGCAGCGCAAGATCAAGGTTCTTGCCTGCCATTTCTCGTGTCCACACAGCTTCAAATTCGGTGCGTGCAGCCTCTAAACCTTGACCTGAATCAGTAGGCATCGGCATGAGCCTTAGCTGAGGAAGACGAAAGAGAAACTGCGCGATTGCCTCGGCATCGTTACGGTCTTTGTGGCCAGCAGGAACGAAACGTTCATCCACCCACCAAATACGTATCTTTGACCAGTCGATAGCGTCGGTGTGGGCGGCAAGGGCAGGCAGAACCGTTGTCGCAACGAAACCACCGGCGATAGCCACATCAATCGTTTCAGCGTCGATGCTGCAGATATATGATGCGAAGGCGTCGGCGACAGAGGCGGCTAGGTCTGCGCTGGTGGGGGCGATTTCGAAATGGTGCGGCGCGATACCGTGGAGGGTCACTGCGATTCTTTCACTAAAGTCACCTGATGTGCGACGGGCTGGTAGTGTGACAGGTTCTCGGTGAGGATCTTGCCGTAGAAAACATCGGGATCAAGACGGCGTAGTTCCTCCATCAAGCAGTCCTGCACACTGCGCCGTGCAAGGTTCACATCCATCGTTGCCAAACCTGTACGTGATAGGTGCGCGACCTTCCCACGCGCGCTGCGTGACAGTGACGCGGTGGTCCCATCAGCTAATTCAAATGCCACGTCAGTAATCGTTTCCGCGTCGGCGTCAATCTGGTGTTCGGTGGGCACATTCAACATGCGGTTGAGCCACACGGCGATAAGGTACGACGACGGGTGGGTGGCATTACCGCGCACGGTCACTGAAGAAACGGGCGCAGGAAATGCGGAAACAATCCCTGCTAATAACGCGCGCCACAGGGTGATACCTGACCATGCGAGGTCCGTATCACCAGGAGTGTAGACCTGCGCGAGGCGGTGGAGGGTAGCAACAGGTGTCGCAGTGGCGCGACTGTCAGTGATACGTCGTATTGCGAGACGCCCCAAGGGATGGGCACCAGGATTTTCGGGCGTATTTGTGGGCCAGAAGGCGACGACAGGTGTGTCGGGCAGTAGCAACGGCATCACGAGCAGATCAAGGTCATGTGCTGCTTCGCCTCGTGGTTCCAACACGACGACCTCGGAGGGGCCAGCAGAATCGCCGACGCGCACCTGAGCGTTGAGGGTTGCTGAGCTGCCGTTTTGTGGTGCGTCTACGACAACGATGACACGGCAGGGGTGTTCTCGTGAGGCGGCGTCACTAATTTCAATTGCTCGTTCGACGTCAATCATGTCGTCAACGACGACAATGAGGGTGAGGACACGACCAAGTGCACCGGAGCCTGCAGCTTCACGTTGGGCAAGTAATGTGGTGGCGACCTGCTGAGTCGTTGTGTCTTTGAGGGTAATAATCATGGGATCCTCCATGAACGGCCATCGCGTGCGAGGATCTGGTGGGCTGCGGCTGGACCCCATGAGCCTGGCCGGTAGCTCTGAGGTGCGATCCCTGAGGCTTCCCAGTGACGCAAAATGGGGTCGAGGATCCGCCAGGATAATTCAACCTCAGTTTGGTTGGGAAAGAGGGGGGCGTTACCCACCATGGCATCTAAAATGAGGCGTTCATAAGCTTCGGGTGAGTCTTCGGTGAAGGCATGTCCGTAGGAAAAATCCATTGATACATCCCTGACCTGCATACCTGCTCCGGGCACTTTTGATCCGAAACGCAGTGTCATACCTTCGTCGGGTTGCACTCTAATCACCAGACTGTTTTGACCGGTTTCCCCGAGGTCGCTGTTATCAAATGGGACGTGGGGCGCGCCTTTGAAGATCACGGCTATTTCGGTGACACGTTTGCCGAGGCGTTTGCCAGCACGGAGGTAAAAAGGAACGTTGGCCCATCGGCGGGTGTCGACGAATAGTTGGACAGCGGCGAAGGTTTCGGTGGTGGAATCGGGGGCGATTCCGTCCTCTTCAAGGAAGGAACGTACGTGTGCGCCGCCCTGCCAGCCTGCAGCGTACTGTCCGCGTGCGGTGGAGGTATCGAGGTTATCGGGCAGTCGTACGGCTCGCAGTACTTTTTCTTTCTCGACACGCATCGACGTGGGGGAGAGGTCTAAGGGTTCTTCCATGGCCGTTAATGCCAGGAGTTGGAGCAGGTGGTTTTGGATGATGTCACGTGCTGCACCGATACCGTCGTAGTAGCCGGCGCGGGTACCGATGCCGATATCTTCTGACATCGTGATTTGAATATGGTCCACGTAGTTAGAGTTCCACAGTGGTTCGAACATAGTATTGGCAAAACGCATTGCCAAAAGATTCTGGACCGTTTCTTTACCAAGGTAATGGTCGATGCGGAAAATATTTTCCTCGTCGAAGGCATGTCCTAGGACGCGTGAGAGTTCCTGCGCGCTGGCTAGGTCTGAGCCGAAAGGCTTTTCAATAATGATGCGGCGGAAGGCCGTACCGTGACGCTGGTTCAGGCCGGTATCGGCAAGGTGCTGCGAAACAGCTGGGAACCATGACGGGGGAATAGACAAGTAGAACGCATGGTTACCACCGGTACCGCGCGTCGTATCCAGTTCATGAAGTGTCTCGGCAAGGCGCTGGTATGCCGCAGGGTCGTCGAAAGTGCCCGACACGAAGCGTAGGCCCGTTGCGAGCTGACGCCAGGTGCGTTCGTTGAAACCAGTGCGGTTGTGTTTCTCCACTGATGTGCGAATAAAGTCCTCAAAATCTTGCCCATTCCAGTCGCGCCGTGCGAAACCGACCAGGGAGAAGGCAGGGTTGAGTAGTCCGCGATTGGCTAGGTCGTAGATTGCTGGAACGAGTTTCTTGCGTGCAAGGTCACCGGTGATACCAAAGATCACTAATGAACATGCTGGCGCAATACGAGGTAAACGACGGTCGTCAGCGTCGTGGAGATTGACGAGGGCGCTGTGCACAATCGTCCTTTCACATAGGAACCGCGGGGGCCAGGAAGGTTTAGGACCTTGGGCCCCCGCGGTTGATCCTATCGCGGGAGGCGAGTTCATGCTCGCCCGTTTCATTTATGCGGCGTTGGTATGTGTTTTACGCCGCACGTGAAATTACTTGGTGGCCGCGATGGACTCCTTCGCTGCCTCCACCACACGTTCGGCGGTGAAACCATAGTCGACAAAGAGTTTCTCGCCTGCGGCCGACTCGCCGTAGTGCTCCAAGGACACGCAGCGTCCTGCGTCGCCCACTAGATGACGCCATGGCATCGCGATGCCGGCCTCGACCGACACACGGGCACGCACAGCCACAGGCAGCACTTCTTCCTTGTAGTCAGCACTTTGCTGGTCGAACCACTCCATACACGGTACAGAAACCACGCGAGCGGCGACGCCTTGCGTCCCAAGCAGGTCGCGGGCCTCAAGAGCCAGCTGTACCTCGGAGCCGGACGCCATGAGGATCACGTCGGGTGTGCCTTCGGTGTCTGCAAGCACGTAGGCGCCCTTCTTCACATTGCAGGCGCATGCCAGGGCGTCGTCGCCACGTGCTGGCACGGGCAGGTTCTGGCGGGAAAGGACCAGGGCAGCTGGGTGTGACTGCTTGAGCACAGCCTTCCATGCAGCAACTGTTTCATTCGCGTCGCTGGGCCGTATCACAGCGAGGTTGGGGATGGCGCGGTACGCGGCAAGGTGTTCAACCGGCTGGTGTGTGGGCCCATCTTCACCTACGCCAATGGAGTCATGCGTCCACACATAGGTCACAGGTAGATCCATGAGTGCCGCCAAACGCACCGCGCCACGCATGAAGTCTGAGAAGACGAAGAAGGTACCGCCGTATGGGCGTGCCAGTCCATCAGCAGCAATGCCATTCATTACCGCACCCATCGCGAATTCGCGGACACCGAAGTGCAGATTACGTCCAAAAGGTCCACCTTGGAATGCCTTGGTGGAATGCTCCTCGGGGATGAAGGAGGGTTGTGACGGCATCAGCGTGTTATTGGAACCTGCAAGGTCTGCAGAACCGCCCCACAGTTCAGGAAGAACATCAGCCAAGGCTGCCAAGACCTTACCCGAAGCGCTGCGGGTAGCAACTGACGTGCCAGCCTCGAAGGTCGGCAGAGCTTCTTCCCATCCTTGCGGTAATTCGCCTGCCAGGACGCGGTCGAGGAGGCGTGCACCCTCGGGGTTAGCGGACTTCCAGGTCTCAAAGCGCGCATCCCAGTCGGCACGCGCCGCCTTCGCACGCGCAGCGACATTGGCGCGGGCATGTGCAACAGCTTCCTCGTCAGCGTCGAACATGGCGTCAGGATTGGCGCCAAGTGCTTCCTTCAGGCCGCGCAGCGCATCCGACCCAAGCTTCGCACCGTGGATACCACCGGTATTTTGCTTACCGGGCGTTGGCCAACCGATGATGGTGCGCAATGCAATAATCGACGGCTTATCGGTGACGGCCTTGGCGGCTTCGATGGCGTCATTGAGGGCTTCGACGTCTTCAGTGTAGGAACCATCTGCGCTCAGCCAGTCAACGCGTTGCACGTGCCAACCATAGGCTTCGTAACGACCGAGGACATCTTCGGTGAAGGCAATGTCGGTATCGTCTTCGATGGAAATGTGGTTGTCATCCCACAGTAGGATCAAGTTGCCCAATTTTTGGGTACCAGCAAGTGAAGAAGCTTCAGCGGAAACACCTTCCTGTAGGCATCCATCGCCCGCGACAACGTACACGTAGTGGTCGAATACCGACTGGCCCATTGGTGTTTCGGGATCGAAAACGCCATGTGCCCGACGGGCAGCCATAGCAAAGCCGACAGCCGAGGCGATACCAGTTCCCAGAGGTCCGGTGGTAATTTCAACACCTGCGGTGTGGCCGTATTCGGGGTGGGCTGGGGTGAGGGCGTGCTGGGTGCGCAGGGCTTCAAGGTCAGAAAGTTCCAGCGTTTGGCCAGCAAGATACATCTGGCAGTACTGGGTCAGTGACGCGTGGCCAGCCGACAGAATGAAACGGTCGCGGCCCAGCCACCGCGGATCCTGCGGATCAATATTGAGATGACGCTGGTACAACAGGTAAGCCGCCGGTGCCAGCGAAATCGCCGTGCCAGGGTGGCCAGACCCTACCTTTTCCACCGCATCAGCAGCAAGTATTTTCGCGGTTTTGACAGCGCGATCGTCGAGTTCGTCCCACTGAAGTGTCACATCGGCCTCCATGCCGAGTCGGCCCCTTGGTCGAGGGGGTGTATCGTTAACGCTAACGATACGATTCTAGCGTCCTGTGTGCCGCAGCGCGTCAGACCATACGCCTATGTCACCATATGTGCATGGCAACAGTAGAAGACGTGCTCGACGACTGGGTGGTATATATGCGCGTCGAAAAAGGCGCCTCGGCACACACCATCTCCAATTATCGGCGCGACGCGTATCGGTGGGTAGAGTATCTACGTCACCATCACATTGAGGACATCAATGCCGTAACAACGCGCCACGTCAGCGATTTCCTTGCCACCAGTGCAGCCAACGGCGCAGGCGCCGCCTCGTCAATGTCGCGCCGCCTATCAGCTATCCGCAGCCTCCACCGTTTCGCTATCGCCGAGGGATATACGCGACAAGACCCCACAGCTGGTCAACACCCACCCAAACGCGGTGACCACTTACCCAAAGCATTAACTATTGACGAAGTGGCAGCCCTCCTTGCCGCAGCTCACGCCCACGACACTGTGGTCGACCTACGGGACGCAGCGCTGTTGGAATTGCTTTATGCCACTGGCGCACGCGTATCGGAAGCGACCGCACTAGCGGTCGATGATCTTGACCTTGACGCTGAATTGCCTGTTGTGCGCTACTTCGGGAAAGGCCGCAAAGAACGGCTCGTTCCCATCGGTTCCTATGCCCAAGCGGCGTTGGAAGCCTACCTCGTGCGCGCACGTCCAGTCCTTGCTGCGCGGGGGAGCGGAGCCTCGGCTGTTTTCCTTGGTAAGCGCGGTTCCCCAATGTCGCGCCAACTCGCCTGGGAAGCGGTGGCACGGATTAGCGAGGCTGCGGGACTTGCTGGGCGCGTCAGCCCCCACACGCTGCGGCACAGCTTTGCCACTCACCTGTTGGAAGGCGGCGCCTCGGTACGGGACGTACAGGAGCTACTTGGGCACTCCAGTGTACAAACCACGCAGATCTATACTCGTGTTACTGCGCTGACACTGCGAGAAGTCCACCGCAGTTCCCATCCCCGTGCACGCCACTAAAAGCGGCGTTCCTTCCGCGATGCCACACATCGATGCCTTAGAATGAGCCTGTGACTGTTACCTCCCAACCAACGTTGACAGGGGACCTTGACCTCGCCGTCGAAGACTTCCCGCAACCTGCCCCGCTGGCATCGCACGGACCTGCGCGCATTATTGCCATGTGTAACCAAAAGGGTGGCGTTGGGAAAACGACGACAACGATTAACCTTGGTGCTGCCCTTGCGGAATACGGCAGGCGGGTATTAATCGTCGACTTTGATCCACAGGGCGCAGCCTCAGTTGGTCTAGGTATTAACACCCTCGATATGGACGTCACCATCTACAACCTTCTGATGAATCCCAAGATGGATCCGCGCAACGCCTTGTGCCACACCCAGGTTGCTGGCCTGGATGTCCTCCCGGCAAATATCGACTTATCTGCCGCAGAAGTTCAACTGGTGAACGAAGTTGCGCGCGAATCTGCGCTTCAACGTGTCCTACGACCCATCCAAGATGAATACGACGTTGTCCTTATTGACTGTCAACCATCACTTGGTTTGCTCACCGTCAACGCGCTGACCGCAGCGCACGGCGTCATCGTTCCTGTCGCCGCAGAATTTTTCGCGCTTCGTGGTGTCGCACTGCTGGTGGAAACCATTGAAACCGTGCGTGATCGCATTAATCCGCGCCTGAAAATGGACGGTATTGTTCCTACAATGGTTGATACACGCACACTCCACAGCCGTGAGGTTCTCGACCGCCTGAGTGAAGCCTTCGGAGACCTTGTATTCACTACACGCATTGCCCGCACCGTGAAATTCCCGGACGCTACAGTCGCAACCGAACCGATCACCACCTATGCCCCTACCCATGCTGGGGCGCAGTCTTACCGTCGCCTCGCTCGGGAAGTCATCGCACGTGGAGATGCCGCCTAAACCTGAAGACCCAAATACCGGCACCCAGGGACGGATCGACCAATTTCACGTCGCCCTCGAAGTATTCGAAGGCCCATTCGACCTGCTCTTGCAGCTCATTGCCCGCAAAAGGCTTGATATTACCCAAGTCGCATTAGCGGAGGTCACCGACGAGTTCATCGCTCATATGCAGCATTTCCCCGATTTGTCAGCGACCACAGAGTTCCTTGTCGTGGCAGCCACCTTGCTTGATATGAAAGCAGCGTCGCTGCTGCCACGCATTGAAGACACCGACGACACCTCTGCGCAAGACCTGGAGGCCCGCGACCTTCTTTTTAGTCGCCTCCTTCAATACCGCGCCTTTCGTTTGGCTGGGCAATCGATCGGTGTGGCCCTTGACGCCACTGCCACACGCTACCCGCGCAATATCGGCATTGAAGAACCCTTTACCAGCCTACTTCCAGAACTGGTCTGGACCATCAACGCCCACGACCTTGCACGTGCAGCAGCCGACGCGCTTTCGCAACGACCCCCCACAGTGCAGGTCACGCACCTCCACGACCCGGTCGTACCCGTCGCACCGCAACTCCATATCCTCGTTGAACGACTCCGCTCAAAAGGTAGCGCCACCTTCGCTCAGCTTGTCGCCGATGCAGAAAATACCGCGGTCATCGTCTCACGCTTCCTTGCGACCTTGGAGCTGTACAGGTCCGGTGCTATCGAATTCACGCAGGACGAGGCCCTTGGCCGACTGACATTGATATGGACCGGCCAGGCGCCACCAGATGAAGGGACAGTTGAATGAGCGTTGAGACGAACCGCTGGGAGACACTGCTAGCACCACTTGAAGCGATACTGATGGTGACCGACCGCGTCGTATCAGTGGGTGAACTCGCTGAAGCACTCGATGCGGATGACTCTCAAGTCCTTGAGGCGCTGAGAACCTTAGAAGCAGAATATCGTGGTCATTCCGGTCAACGGCCCCGCGGCTTTGAATTACGTGAAGTTGCAGGTGGTTGGCGTATCTACAGTAATCCCCAGTGGGCTGATGCCGTGGGACGCTTCGTCATTGGTTCAGCTCAAGCTAGACTATCCCAGGCGGCGCTTGAAACACTCGCGGTTGTCGCCTACCGGCAACCGGTGTCAAGGTCACGCATCTCGCATATTCGAGGCGTGAACGTTGACGCCGTGGTGCGTACGCTTATAGCACGGGATTTGATCGAAGAAATTGGTGAAAGTCCCACCGGTGCGCGACTCTATGGGACAACAGCAACCTTCTTAGAACGTATGGGCTTTACGTCACTCGATGACTTAGAACCCTTGGCACCGTACCTACCAGAACACGAAGAACTCGACGAGTTGGAGGAATTATTGTGAGTCGAGACCCCTATGTTGAGGGCGGTATTCGCCTACAAAAGGTGCTGTCCCGCGCTGGGGTAGCCTCACGCCGCGCCGCAGAAGAAATGATCGAAGATGGGCGCGTCCAAGTTGACGGCAAGGTGGTGCGCACACAAGGGCTGCGTGTCGACCCCACAACCCAGGTGATCCACGTCGACGGTACACGCCTGATCCTTGACGAAAACAAGACCACTGTCTTGGCCCTGAATAAGCCCGTCGGCGTGATATCCACAATGTCAGATCCCGAAGGGCGACCGTGCCTAGGTGACCTCCTCATGGACTATCCCGAACGCCTCTACCACGTTGGCCGCCTAGACGTTGATACCTCCGGCCTGCTGCTACTGACCAATGATGGGGAACTTGCGAACCGTCTGACGCACCCATCTTACGAAGTGTCAAAGACGTACGTGGCGCGCGTACACGGCGACGTAAAACCGGGCGTCAGACGGCGACTCCTTGAAGGTATTGAACTTGAAGACGGTCCCATCAAGGTCGATTCCTTCCGTGTTATGGAACAATTCGGTGATATCACCACCGTTGAAATCGTGGTTCACGAAGGACGTAACCGCCTCGTACGGCGCCTTATGGACGCTGTCGGCTACCCGGTTCGCGAACTAGTCCGCACCCATTTTGGACCGATTCACCTTGATCGCCTTCAACCCGGCACGACCCGCAGGGTGAAAGGCAACCAACTCGTCGCACTGTACTCCACGGTGGGTCTATAACGATGAGTCTGCCGAGTACGGCTCAACCTCAGGAGAGACGATGGGTATTGCGCCAGTCAACCGCGTCGTAGCGACCACTGGTCCGGTGCTGATCATCGGGACAGGTCTTTTAGGTGCATCATTAGGTTTGTGTTTGCGTGCTGCCGGAGTTGACGTCCTCCTTCATGACACCTCGCCCACGTCGCTACGTCTGGCCCAAGACATGGGCGCAGGTACACCGCTGATGGACACGCAAGCCTCGCCTCGCCTCGTCATCGTCGCCACGCCGCCCGATGTCGCTGATATTTGCGTGGTGGAGGCGCTGCGCAACTACCCGCAGGCGATCGTCACCGACGTTGCCAGCGTCAAAGAAGCGGTATTAGCTGACGTCCTAGGTCATGACGAGGCCGCTCAACTTGCGACGCGCTACGTCGGTTCCCACCCTATGGCTGGTCGAGAACGCTCAGGTGCAAGTGCTGCAGACCTTGACCTATTTTATGGCCGCCCGTGGGTTGTGGTCGCTCATCCTGCGTCCAGTCCCGAGGCGGTGCGTGCCGTGCGTTCGTTGGCAAGCGACGTGGGGGCATTCCCCATCGAAATGGATGCTGCCACACATGATCGCTCGGTGGCGCTGGTTTCCCACGTGCCCCAGTTGGTGTCATCGCTTTTGGCTGCACGCCTGGCTCATGCACCTGACGAAGCCCTCGGGCTTGCAGGACAAGGATTACGCGATACGACCCGCATTGCCGCCTCCGATCCGAGGCTGTGGACCGCAATCTTGGCAGGTAACGCTGGTCCAGTGGCGGCCATCCTCAAAGACATTTCTGCAGACCTTGCTGCGCTTATCGCCCATTTAGATGCCGCTGCTGAACTTGGTCCCCTGCGCGGTGGTTCTGTTGGTGCAATTAACCGTGTGATCGACGCAGGTAACAGGGGAGTGGCTCGTATCCCCGGCAAGCATGGCGGTGCACCACGACGCTACGGTGAAGTGGAGGTCCTGATCCCCGATCAGCCAGGCTCCTTAGGGCGGCTTTTCACTGAACTGGGAGAAATTGGCATTAATATCGAAGATCTTGTGTTGGAACACTCCGCTGGACAACACGTGGGTGTGGCGCGCGTGATGGTCGACCCTGCCAAGCTGCGTCAGGCCCAGGAAGAACTGGATGCGCGAGGCTGGCGCATCATCACCCACCAACTGGATTAGGAGCACCTGTGGATACTGCGTGCCAGGACCTCAGACGTCGCGAGGCCATTGCGTCGTTGGGTATTACCATCGCCATTGACGGGCCAGCTGGGTCCGGCAAATCGACTGTTTCGCGTGCCGTTGCCCAACGATTGGGTATTGGCTACCTCGATACCGGCGCGATGTATCGCGCGCTGACATGGTACGCCCTCGAACAGGGCGTTGAGCTGAGCGATAATGCCGCTGTACGTGCCTTAGCTGATGAGATGCCGTTGCGCCTCGATGCCCAACCGCACGAGGCGCATGTCTACGTGGGTGACCGCGATATCACCGCAGAGATACGGAAGCCGCGAATCGCCCTCGGTATACCTCAGGTGTCGACAAACCGTGACGTGCGCGAATGGATGGCAGCTGAACAGCGTCGACGCATGATGCAGGCTCGAAATGCCGGTTCTGGTATGGTCGCAGAAGGTCGTGATATTACCACTGTCGTATGCCCTGACGCAGACGTGCGTATTCTTCTACTGGCGGATGCCGATGCGCGGCTGCGACGGCGCGCAAAAGAACTCTACGGTGATGATACGGCCGAATCTCTGGCGTTGGTACGCGCCCAAGTGGCCGATCGCGATGCTGCGGATTCCACAGTGTCACAATTTATGAAGCCAGCTCCAGGGGTCACAGTAATTGACTCCACCGGACTCAATGTCGACGGGGTTGTCGAGGCTGTGCTGGCACTGGTGGACACCAATTTGGCAGCCCGCGCCTCGTGAGTAGGCCAAATAACGAAAGACGCTCCTGCCAGACACGTATCGAACTGGCCGCCCAGTTGATGCTGATCGATGGGGGACCGTTGGTACCTAGTGGCACACACGTCACCATTGAGCAGCCCAGTGCCCTCAAGTACGCCACAACAGCACGTACGCCCTAACACCAGACGGCACAAACGGCATCAAGGCGCGCAATATTAATGTGCAGTGGCACCTGCTCGCGCACCGCTGGTTTGGCACAGAAAGCGAAACCAACCGCGGCCTCGGCAAGCATAGGTACGTCATTCGCACCATCACCAACGGCGATAGTTTGCGACATACCAACGCCATCAGCGCTTGCCCACCGGCGCAAACACTCAACCTTCGTTTGCGCTGTCACCACATCACCAAGGACACGGCCCGTGAGGACACCACCTTTTACTTCAAGACGATTGGCCACCCAATGGTCAATACCAAGCTGCTGGCACAACGGCTCAACAATTTCACCAAATCCACCTGATACGACACCGAAGGTGCCGCCCCGAGCGTGGACCGCCTCAACCAATTGCTTTGCCCCAGCTGTAAAGCGAATCTGCTGCACAACCTCAGCAAATACGCTGCTCGGTAGTCCTTTAAGTGTTGCAACGCGGGCATGAAGAGACTGCGCAAAATCCAACTCACCATTCATTGCGCGTGAGGTAATTTCAGCAACCTGCGTGCGCGTCCCCGCATATGCCGCAAGTTCCTCAATCACCTCCTGCTCAATCAGGGTCGAATCGACATCCGTGACCACAAGGAATGGCTCCGACGACACTAAAGGAGGGAGCAGCTGTGGAGCACCGACACCTGGGCCGGACGCCCAGGGCACCAAAGAGATGTCAGCGTGAGATGAAGTAATTTCCCACACAAGAGCATGCCAGCGTGGAGCATCCTCAATCACAGGACCGTCAATGACGCGCACAGTAATCCCCGCCACAAGGGGAGCGGCGGGGATTACTGAGCGGTCACACAACTGTATGTACCGCACCGACGACGTCACTTGGTGACAACCGTGCCCTTAGGTAGCACCGTAATACCTGATTCGGTGACGGTGTAGCCGCGAGCGCGGTCATGTTCAAGGTCGACGCCCACGACAGCGCCTTCTTCAACGATGACACCCTTATCGAGGATTGCCTTAGCCACAATGGCATGGCGTCCAATACGGGTGCCATGCATAATGACCGAGTCGGTGACCTGCGCCCACGAGTGAACATAAGCCCACGGGGAGACGATCGAATGGTAGACCTCACCACCGGAAATAATGGCGCCTGGTGACACGAAACTGTCAATGGCATGGCCCATCCGCGAGTGCTCTTCGCCGTAAACGAATTTCGCGGGCGGGAGGTTGCCTTCAAGCTGGGTCATCGTCGGCCAATGACGGTTATACAGATTGAAGACCGGGTGGACACTGATGAGGTCCATATTGGCTTCGTAGTAGGCGTCCAGTGTACCCACGTCGCGCCAGTAGTTGCGGTCACGATCAGTCGAGCCGGGGACGTCATTGTCAATAAAGTCGTAAACGCCGCAGGCGCCACGCTCGACGAACCATGGAACAATATTGCCGCCCATATCATGTTTGGACGATTCGTCGGCAGCATCTTCACGCAAGGCCGCAACCAAGTCCTTCGTGGTGAACACGTAGTTACCCATTGAGGCAAGTACCTTGGTGGGGTCGTCAGCAAGCCCTTGCGCTGAGGCAGGTTTTTCGAAGAAGTTCTTCACCGCGCCACCTTCGGCGTCAATAACACCCAAGGCGGGCGCCAATTCAATCGGCTGACGAATACCAGCGACGGTGCATGGTAGGCCAGAGGCGATGTGGTGATCCACCATCTGGGAGAAATCCATCCGGTAGATATTATCCGCACCGATGATGACAATGTAGTCAGGCTGCTCGTCGTCAACGATATTGAGTGATTGATAGATAGCGTCGGCGCTTCCCAGATACCAGTGCGGGCCGCGGCGCTGCTGAGCCGGCACGGGGGCGACGAAGTTACCTAATAGCGGTGACAGGTACCAGGTTTTGGTGACGTGGCGGTCCAGCGAATGCGACTTGTACTGTGTGAGCACCACGATCTTCATATACCCTGAATTGACCATATTTGACAGGGCAAAGTCGATCAGTCGGTAGTGTCCACCAAAGGGCACTGCTGGCTTGGCTCGGTCGTCGGTCAGCGGCATGAGACGCTTACCTTCGCCACCGGCTAGGACAATTGCGAGTACGTTATTTTTCCCCATGGCGGTAGCCTACGGCTAAACGTTTGATCGTGGGTAAAAATCAGAGGCGCGTTTCACATTTTGAGGAGATAGGGCGAAGTTTTCGTTAAGGCTCCCAATATGGCGCCAGGCACAGTAGGCTTGAGGGAGTTTTGACTCTGAAGGGAGCCTGAGATGCGCATTGATCTGCTTACCCGCGAATATCCACCTCACGTTTACGGTGGTGCTGGCGTCCACGTCCTCGAATTAGCGAAAGTACTGCGGACACGCGTCGATGATCTACGTGTGCACTGCTTCGATGGGCCTCGCCTTGAAGGCACTGTTGGAGCTGATCCTGGGGTATGCGGATATAACGAGCTCGGTGGCCTAGAAGAAGCCAATGCTGCCCTGCGCACAATGGGTGTGGATCTAGCGATGGCGCAGGGCACTGAAGGCGCAGACCTGGTTCATTCCCACACGTGGTACGCCAACCACGCTGGTTTACTCTCCAGCCTCCTCCACGACATCCCTCACGTGATCTCCGCCCATTCATTGGAACCACTGCGTCCATGGAAAGCCGAACAGCTTGGTGGCGGATACCGACTCTCCTCCTGGGTGGAAAAGGGCGCTTACGAGGCCGCCGCAGCCATCGTGGCGGTATCCAACGGTATGAAGGCGGATATTTTGCGCTCCTACCCGGCGGTGGACGACACAAAGGTCCACGTCATCCACAATGGTATTGACCTATCGGTGTGGCACCGCCCCCAAGGCGATGAAGGCGAAGCCCTGAAAGAACGCGTCCTCAAAGACAACGGCATCGACCCCACCAGGCCAACCGTCGTATTCGTCGGTCGAATCACTCGGCAAAAAGGATTGCCCTACTTTTTGCGCGCGGCGCGGCAACTCCCTGCTGATGTGCAGATCGTGCTGTGCGCTGGAGCGCCCGACACCCCCGAAATCGCTGCAGAGGTTGAAAGCTTGGTCGGGCAACTGAAAGAAGTACGCAACGGCGTTGTGCTGATCACTCGTATGCTGCCCCAACCAGAACTTGCCTGTGTCCTCGATGCGGCGCATGTGTTCATCACGCCATCAGTGTATGAGCCGCTTGGCATCGTTAACCTCGAGGCAATGGCGCTAGGACTACCAGTAGTCGGCACCGCAACAGGCGGCATCCCCGATGTCATTGTTGATGGTGAAACCGGTTATCTGATCCCCATTGAACAGAAACAAGACGGTACCGGCACGCCACTGAATCCGCAGCAATTCGAAGCTGATATGGCCAATCGCTTGATTGCTGTGCTGGAAGACCCACAGCTAGCGCAGCAGATGGGACGCGCAGGCTTGACGCGAGCCCGTGACCATTTCTCGTGGGACGCCATTGGTGACAAAACCGCACACTTGTACCGCAGCCTCTTGTCAGCGTGAGCGCGCCGAGCACACTAAACTTCGGAGTATGCAGACAGTTCTAGACGTACAGGGCGTCACGCTGGCGCGTGGCGGGCATCGGATACTCGACAATGTCACCTGGAGTACTTCTGTCGGTCAACACTGGGTGATCCTTGGACCCAATGGCGCAGGAAAAACCTCGTTGGTGCGCGTGGCTACTGGTCGCGAATTACCCAGCCGAGGGTCAGTTACTGCCTGTGGTATGGACTGTGCAATCGCTGATGGTGCTGACCTCTCAGCCACCATCGGTTTTGCGTCGCAATCCCTTGCCCAACGGATACGCCCCAGCCTTATGGTGCGTGACGTGGTGCGTACCGCCGCATGGGGAGCTGCCGAGCGATGGAACGAGGCGTATGAGAGCTTTGACGATGAGCGTACCCACGCGCTGTTGGATGCCTTCGGTGTGGCACATATGTCCGAGCGGCGTTTCGGTAGCCTGTCGGAAGGTGAAAGGCAGCGGACGCTCCTTGCCCGTGCTCTCATGACCGACCCTGAAGTCCTCATCCTCGATGAACCGGGTGCCGGACTGGACTTGGGGGCGCGCGAAATCCTTGTGGGGGCACTGAGTGAGATCATTGCTGGCCCCAATAGTCCGCAGATCGTGCTTGTCACGCACCAAGTGGAAGAAATCCCGCCGGGGATTACCCACGCAGCTATTATGTCGCAGGGGCGAATTATTGCGGCGGGCGACATCAATGACACCCTCAACGGCGTCACCTTGTCTCACGCATACAACCTACCGCTAACGGCAGGTAGCACCGATGGACGTTGGTGGGCCAGGGCCGTGGTATCGCCTCGACAATAGAAACGAAAAGGAGAAGGACCTGTGGATTGGACATGGTGGCTACTTGCAGTGGTTATCCTTGGCATTATCGAATTACTCACCGTTGACTTTTTCTTCCTGATGCTCGCGATCGCCGCACTCGCAGGTGCCGGCGCCTCCGCCGCTGGTGCGCCCCTGTGGGTCCAGGTAGTGCTCTTTGCTGTGGCTGCCATTTTGCTGCTGATCCTTGTCCGGCCATGGGCGCGAGCGCATTTGGCGCGCAGCACGCCCAAGGTCAACACCAACGCGCAAGGTCTGGTAGGCGCAGAAGCGGTCGTCACTGAAACCGTCAATGGTCGGGACGGGCGAATCCGCCTTGCCGGCGACATTTGGTCAGCACGGACCGAGGATGATCGTGAAGTGCCAGTTGACGCTGAAGTGACCGTAGTACGTATCAGTGGGGCCACAGCCATCGTGGCACCACTTCATTCATAGTTCACACTCAGGAGAAAATATGGACAGTTCTGCAGGGATCCTCGCTGTGCCAGCCATCGCAGTGGTGTTGCTGGCATTTGCAGTTCTCATCATTATCATGCTCGTCCGAGCAGTTCAGATCGTGCCGCAGTCACGCGCACTCGTCATTGAACGCCTCGGTAAATTCCATTCCGTCATGTTCGCCGGCCTCCACGTCGTCATTCCCTTTATTGACCGCATCGCAAGCCGTGTCGACCTGCGTGAACAAGTGACGAGCTTCCCACCTCAGCCAGTGATTACTGCTGACAACGTGGTGGTTTCCATTGACTCGGTCGTGTACTACCAAGTGAACGACCCCATGCACGCCACCTACGAGATTGCCAACTACATACAGGCAATTGAACAGCTCACCATTACCACATTGCGTAACGTGATCGGCTCCCTTGACTTGGAGGCGACACTGACCTCGCGCGATCAAATTAATGCGCAGCTGCGTGGCGTCCTGGACGAAGCCACAGGCCGATGGGGTATTCGTGTGAACCGCGTCGAACTCAAAGCTATTGACCCACCGCCGTCCATCCAGCACGCTATGGAGCAGCAATTGCGTGCTGAACGCGATAAGCGCGCAGCAATCCTCACCGCTGAAGGTGTGCGTCAATCGCAGATCCTTCAGGCTGAAGGTGAAAAGCAATCGGCAATTCTGCGAGCTGAAGGCCAAGCCCAAGCAGCCGTAACGCGCGCAAGTGGTGATGCTCAAGCGATTCAAACAGTCTTTGATGCCATCCACGCAGGTAACCCCACGCCGGAGTTGCTGTCCTACCAATACCTGCAGATGCTGCCACAAATTGCCCGCGGTGAAGCATCGAAGGTCTGGGTTGTCCCCACCGAATTGACTGCTGCACTGGATGCAGTCGCCAAAGGCTTCAACCCGAAGAATTAAACCTGTAGTGCACCGGCCTTGTCGAAAGGCCGGTGCACTCACACTGTCTGAAATAGCGATGGAGCGAGTATGGACCGTCAACAAGAGCGAGTACTGCGAGAGGTAGCTGACAAGGGGATACGTTTTATCCGCCTATGGTTTACCGATGTTGCCGGTCAACTCAAGTCCGTTGCTATGGATCCGGGGGAACTGGAGGACGCCTTCGGTGAAGGGATCGGTTTTGACGGTTCCGCCATCGAGGGGCTCACGCGCGTCCACGAATCGGATATGCTGCTACGCCCCGATGCCTCCACCTTCCAAATCCTCCCCTCACGCGGCGGCCATGAACCTGTTGGCCGAATGTTCTGCGATGTCCATACACCGGATGGATCGCCGTCTTTGTCGGACCCACGCGCCACATTGGAACGGACACTAGAAAAAGCCCGTGATATGGGCTTCACAGCGATGGTGCACCCAGAGATTGAATTCTATCTTCTGTCAAAACCAGTCAATCCGACCCGCCTGGTCCCCATTGATGACGGACGCTACTTTGATCACGTCGCGCGAGGCACCGACAATGATTTCCGCCGAAAACTCGTGCGTGCCTTAGAAGACACCGGTATCTCGGTGGAATTTAGCCACCATGAAGATGGGCCCGGCCAAAACGAAATTGATCTGCGTGCGGTTGATGCCCTTGCAGCGGCAGATAATATTATGACCGCTCGGGTCATTATTGAAGAGGTGGCTCTCGAAGAAGACATGGTCGCCACATTCATGCCTAAGCCTTTCATTGACCACCAAGGTTCAGGGATGCACACGCATATTTCCCTCTTTGAAGGTGACCACAATGCCTTCTACGATCCGGCTGGTCAACACCAACTCTCCGCCACTGGCCGACACTTTATTGCCGGATTACTGGCCCACGCCTCGTCTATCGCGGCTGTGACCAATCAGCACGTCAACTCCTACAAGCGTTTGTGGGCAGGTAGGGGAGAAGCCCCATCATTTGTGTGCTGGGGTCACAATAATTCCACGGTGTTGGTGCGTGTCCCCTTGTATAAGCCAAATAAACGCAATGCGTCACGGATTGAGTACCGGGCACTTGACCCAGCGGCGAATCCCTACCTGGCATTGTCGTTGTTGTTAGCTGCAGGATTAGATGGTATCGAGCGGCGGCTCGAGTTGATGCCCGAAGCAGAAGACAATGTGTGGGCACTGTCAGACCGTGAACGACATGTGCTTGGAATTGAACCACTACCACACTCCCTTCACGACGCGGTGCGCGTCATGCGCAGTTCTGAACTGGTTGCAGCTACCCTCGGTGAAGAGATGTTCGCCCACGTCCTACGGGACAAGGAACGCGAATGGCGTGCCTACCGTGAACAAATCACCGCACAGGAAATCGCACAATTCATCCGGATGTACTGATGTCGGTGTCAAAGAAGGACCTTCGGGCATGGGGCTTTGCTGCACCGGAGGAAGCCCTGGCCTCCTTCGACACCCTCCCGGGTGGCAGCGCAGCGTGGGCACAGCTGTGCGGACGTAGCGCCGACAGCGAACTGGCGCTGCTCCAATTATGCCGACTTGCCGAGGCTGCCCCTGATCTTGTCGCCTCACTGTCCACACAGGCGATGCGGCGCCGCCACCGCCTCGTCAAGGTCCTGGGTGCCTCCCGCTGGTGGGGCGATTACCTCATTGCGAAACCAGCGCGCTGTACGCACGTGTGGACCGAACCGGCGCCTGCACGGGATGTGCTGTTATCGGCTGTTGGTATCACTGCTGCAACAACAATGCCCGTGGCGGCACCGGGATATACCAGTGATGATGTTCGACGGGCCTACAGGAAGGTATTAATCGACATTGTTGCTGATGACCTCACTGCTGACGACCCGTGCGCGATACTGCCCGATATCACCAGACGCCTATCAGATCTTGCTGACAGCGCCCTTGAGGCAGCATTGGCATTGGCTAGGCGTGATATTGACCCTGAAGGGCATGTGCGTCTGGCAATTATTGCCATGGGTAAAACCGGTGCACGCGAATTGAATTACATCTCGGATGTGGATGTGATGTACGTCGCGGCGAGCAATGGGGAAAAGGACGAACAACACGTCCTTGAGGTCGCGACGAGGCTGGCAGCCCTGACCGCCCAAACCTGTTCAGGTGCAGGTCAAGAGCCACCTTTGTGGACCGTTGATCCCAATCTGCGTCCCGAAGGCCGTAATGGTGCACTTGTGCGCACTCTGGATTCCTACCGACAGTACTGGGATAAATGGGCACAAACCTGGGAATTCCAAGCCTTGCTGAAAGCGCGCCCCTGTGCAGGTGACAGGGAGCTTGGACAAGAGTTTCAACGCATTGCGGCACCTTATGTGTGGAGCGCTGCGGGGCGGCCCGGTTTCGTTGACGATACGCGAGCAATGCGACTGCGGGTTGAGCAAAATATTGCGCAACGTGACCAACAGCGTGAACTCAAATTGGGGCGCGGCGGCTTGCGCGACGTGGAGTTCAGTGTGCAGCTCCTCCAACTGGTACACGGCCGCACCGACGAGTCATTACGTGTCCCAGACACGATAAGTGCCATCGGGCGTCTGAGTGATGGCGGCTATATCGCGCGTTCTGACGCTGCGGAACTCGGTAACTACTACCGCTTTTTGCGTGCAGTGGAACATCGCGCACAGCTACCTCGGATGCGTCGCACCCACCTGCTGCCAACAAGTGAGGCTGATCTGCGTGCTATGGCACGTAGCCTCAATATGGTCAGCGCTCAGGCAATAACAGACGAGTTGAACGGTGTGCGACAGCGCGTTCGGCGTCTGCATGAAGATATTTTCTACCGTCCTATCGTTGCTGCCATTGCACGTATGTCGCCTGACGAGGCGGTACTGGACCGAGGTGCAGCGAAGGACCGTTTGGCGGCGATTGGCTACGTCGACACCGAAGGAGCCTTGGCTCATATCACGGCCTTAACGAAGGGGACGACGCGGCGCGCAACCATACAGCGTCATCTGCTGCCGGTTTTTATTTCGTGGCTGGCTGACGGGGCTGACCCGGATTTGGGTTTGTTGAATTTCCGTTCCCTGTCGGAAACGATTGGCGATTCTCACTGGTACCTTGCGTTGCTCCGTGACTCCGGGGTAGCTGCGTGGCGCCTATGCCAACTGTTGCCCAATGCGCGATGGATCGCCCAAGCTCTGCACAATATGCCTGAAGCCGTTGAGATGCTTGACGATGATGAGCTGCTTGCGCCGCGCGATATTGACAAGCTTCGCGGAGAAATGCATGCGTTGGTCAGTCGCCACGTCGATGCGCAATCCGCTGCCGCCCGCATACGGGCGGTACGAACGCGAGAGATGACGCGCAGCGCACTCGCTGATGCGCTGGAGGGGATCGATCCGCTGAGGTATTCGATTGCCGAGGCCACCGACGTGGCGTTAGAAGCTGCACTTGCCATTGCTCAACGTGAAGAAAAGGTGGCCAACGGCCGACTGAGCGCGCATGTGGCACTCGTGGCCATGGGGCGCTATGGGGGTAAGGAAAGTTCTTACGCATCCGATGCGGATATACTCGCGGTGCATCGTGTTGCGGAAGGTGCCACGGACGAGGAAGCCACTGCCTGTGCCACGCGAATACTTGGCACAATACGCACGCTCTTAGGTGCATCCGGTGTTGGCCTGCCGGTGGCGGTTGACGTGGATCTGCGGCCCGAAGGCCGTTCTGGTGTGATGAGTCGGTCGGTTGATTCCTACCGTGAGTATTACGACCGGTGGGCCAGCGCGTGGGAACGTCAGGCACTGCTGCGTGCGCGACCTGTGGCCGGAGAATCTGACATTCTAGATGCCTTCTTTGACGTGGTGAATGTCCAGCGTTACCAGCGTCAGTGCTCAGAGGCAGACCTGAAAGATATACGTCTTTTGAAAGCCCGTATGGAGGCTGAGCGTTTACCACGTGGCATTGATCCGAAACGGCACGTCAAACTTGGCCCAGGTGGCCTGAGCGACGTGGAGTGGGTGGTCCAACTCCTGCAGATGCGATATGCGCATGTGTACGAATCATTGCGCCTCACTTCGACGCCTCAGGCACTTAAAGCCATGATGACCCTGTCGCTGATTGACATCACGCAGTACGAGATCCTGCGTGATGCGTGGTATTTGGCTACTCGTATCCGTGCGGGTAATGTTCTTGCAAGTGGCCGAAGCAGCGGTGTGAAACTTGATGTGTTGCCCAGCGAGGTGCGGGATTTAGTGCCCTTAGCCCGCATTCTTGGTATGGAGGCAGGCGCAGAAAAAGACATTGAACAGCGGTGGTTACGTGCCTCACGGCGCTGCCGTGACGTGATGGATGACCTTTTTTGGACGTCGTAGGTGAAGGCATAGAAGACGATGAAACTTGTACTTATTCGGCATGGTCGGACGTCCGCAAATGTTTCAGGGGCCTTGGATACCCATTGGCCAGGCTTACCCCTCGATGCTGAAGGCTGCCGCCAAGCAGACGACCTTGCGGTGCGCTGGACCCGCGAGGTCGCTGCGGCACCGGATTTTCTTCTCGTGTCGCCGCTGCGCAGGACGCGGATGACAGCTGAGCCGCTTGTTCGACGTTTAGATATCCCATGGCGTATTGCTTGTGGCATTCGGGAAATCAGAGCAGGGGACACCGAGATGTGCCCTGGCGTTGTTCATGGCCGCATGTACCACGGTACAGTTGCGCGGTGGATCCAAGGTGACTGGGGATACCGCATGCCTGGTGGGGAAAATGGCTACGAGGTACTCACGCGCGTCATCGCAGAGCTTCACAGCGGTATCGACGAGGCGACCCGTCGCAGCCCTACTGCTGCGAGGGGCCACGTCAATGATGATGCGGTATTGGCAGTAGTGATGCATGGGGCTCTCATTCGTTTCCTCACTGCGTCACTGTGCCAGGGCGATGTCGCCACTCACGTCCAGTCGCATTTCATGGATAATACGGGCACCACGGTGATTGAACTGGGTGCGGACCTCGTTCGTGCCTGCCGTGAGACGCAAGATCCACATCCGGTTGCAGTATCGCCGCTGATAAGCGCTTGCAACCTTGTGACGTGGAATGACTCGGCTCGATAAGTATTAATGCTGTTCGATACGCGTTAATGTTGCGGGAAATGAACGATAACTAAAGTAGTCGCGGAAATACTGCTCATGGGCGGCGCAGGAAAACCACGTTTTCGTGCGTGGCTGTGCCAATTGCGGATTGGACCAGTCAATACGCCACACTGCGCGTTCATTACAGTCCCGGGCAGTGCAAAAACCGTCGCTGCTTTCGCGAGCAAGTGCCATGGCAGTGCCTCCTTCGCCCGTCAGTGTATCGGTGCGGCAGGTGGACAGCGCTGCCACGGACAAAATGGGACAAGGCTCACTATGCTGGGACTATGACAGTGCGAAATATTATCCTGCTTCGTCATGCGCAGGCCGCTCAAGGCCTTGGTGTGCGAGACCATGACCGTCCACTCACGCCGGTTGGTCTTGCGCAGGCGCATGCCATTGCGGTGACAATCGAGCAAGCGGTTGGCGCTATTGATATCGCCGTCGCCTCAGATGCTCGTCGCACACGCCAGACACTTGCAGAGGTCACCAAGTATCTCAGTATCGACGACCAGTGGCACGATTCGGGGCTGTATACGGCAGATCCAGACGACATCCTTCACTTGGCTCGTAGCTTCAACGATGACATTGAAACGGTCCTCATTGTCGGGCACGAACCGACGATGTCGGGGACGGCGTATTTACTTGGTGGCTATGACGGTTACGTGAAGGTGGCCACCGGTGTACTGCTTCAATCTGAAGGTCGTTGGTGCGATATTGCTCCTCGCGGATGTGATGCCACCTACTTGGGACGGGCCGAAATACCTGAGCCCGCCGCAGGATCAGCCGTCACCTCGTCCCAGACTTGGACGCACACTGTGAAGCGATGGCTGGCAGGACGCTAAAATAGGTAGGTAATCACTTCACCTATTGACCTCCGCAAGAGGGAGCACTGATGTCGGGACACTCTAAGTGGGCCACCACCAAGCATAAGAAGGCAGCGATTGATGCCAAGCGCGGCAAACTCTTTGCCCGCCTCATCAAAAATATCGAAGTTGCGGCACGTACCGGCGGTGGCGATCCTGCTGGCAATCCGACCCTATTCGACGCTATCCAAAAAGCGAAGAAAAATTCGGTTCCGTCAGACAATATTGACCGCGCTGTGAAACGTGGCTCTGGTGAAGACGCAGGTGGTGCAAATTACGAAACCATCATGTACGAAGGTTACGGTCCCAATGGGGTCGCCTTCTTGGTTGAGTGTTTGACCGATAACCGTAACCGCGCTGCCGCTGATGTGCGCGTAGGTTTTACGCGGTCGGGTGGCTCTCTTGCCGACCCAGGTTCGGTTGCCTACCTCTTTAGTCGTCGCGGCATTATTGAAGTGCCAGCCGCAGATGGCGTCAACGAAGATAGCCTGATGGAAGCAGTACTAGATGCTGGTGCTGAAGAAGTCGTCGATACCGGTGACGGTTTTGTTATTGAAACCGAGCCCGCTGATCTTGTCGCTGTACGTACAGCCTTACAAGAAGCGGGGATAGACTATAACTCCGCTGAAACGCAATTCGTTGCCTCCACTGAGGTTGAACTCGACGTGGAAGGCGTCACCAAGGTATACAAACTGATCGACGCTCTTGAAGACTCTGACGACGTCCAGAATGTGTACCACAATATGACCATGTCGGACGAAGTCCGCGCACATTTTGAGGAAGACGAGGACTGATTATGTCCGAAATTAACACTCCGGGTAAAGAAATCGGCACCCCTCGCGTCAAACGCGGCATGGCCCAGATGCTCAAAGGCGGCGTCATCATGGACGTTGTCACCCCCGAACAGGCGAAGATCGCCGAAGATGCCGGTGCAGTGGCTGTCATGGCACTGGAGCGTGTGCCCGCCGACATCCGCGCACAGGGCGGTGTGGCCCGCATGTCCGACCCGGACCTGATCGACGGCATCATCGAAGCCGTGTCCATCCCGGTCATGGCTAAGGCCCGCATTGGCCACTTTGTCGAAGCACAGGTCCTTCAATCCCTCGGCGTGGACTACATCGACGAGTCAGAGGTCCTCACCCCGGCAGACTACGAGCACCACATCGACAAGTGGGCCTTCACCGTTCCTTTCGTTTGTGGCGCCACCAACCTCGGTGAAGCCTTGCGACGTATCAACGAGGGTGCGGCCATGATCCGCTCCAAGGGCGAGGCTGGCACAGGTGACGTCTCCAATGCCACGACCCACATGCGTAAGATTCGCGACGAGATCCGCCGCTTGACATCCCTGCCTGAGGACGAACTGTACGTTGCCGCCAAGGAACTGCAGGCTCCCTACGAGCTGGTGGTAGAGGTCGCCCGTGAAGGTCGTCTTCCGGTCGTACTCTTCACCGCTGGTGGTATCGCCACTCCGGCTGATGCCGCGATGATGATGCAGCTGGGCGCAGAGGGTGTCTTTGTTGGTTCAGGCATCTTCAAGTCCGGCAACCCTGCTGAGCGCGCCGCAGCCATCGTCAAGGCGACCACTTTCTACGACGACCCCGCCGTCATCGCCGAGGTTTCACGAGGCTTGGGTGAGGCAATGGTCGGCATCAATGTTGATGACGTCCCGGTGAGCCACCGCCTCGCGGAGCGCGGATGGTGACGATCGGCGTTCTCGCCCTCCAAGGCGATGTTGCTGAGCATATGCGGGCGCTGGAGGAATCCGGCGCCCGTGCCATCTCGGTGCGCCGTCACAGTGAGCTGGCGCAGGTGGATGCCTTGGTCATTCCTGGGGGCGAGTCGACAACCATGTCGAAACTTCTCCTCACCTTTGACCTTTTTGATCCCATTGCGCGGCGTATCGAAGGTGGCATGCCCATTTGGGGCACCTGCGCGGGCATGATCATGCTGGCCAGCAGCATACTCGACGGTCGCCAGGACCAGCGTTCTTTCGGCGCCCTCGACATGGTGGTACGCCGCAACGCCTTTGGACGCCAGGTGGACTCTTACGAGGAGGACCTGCAGGTCCGGGGTATTGACGAGGATGAGGCGCGACCTTTTCGCGCCCTGTTCATACGTGCCCCGTGGGTGGAATCTGTTGGTCCGCAGGTCGATATTTTGGCGCGGGCAGGCAATAGCGCCGACGGGCCAATTGTTGCTGTTCGCAGTGGGTGTGCGATGGCCACCTCTTTCCATCCTGAGGTGGGGGGCGACTACCGCCTGCATGCGTATTTCGTGGACCTCGTCCGACGGAATAGCACATGCGGGTAATGGGCATTGACCCGGGTCTGACACGTTGTGGCTTGGGTATCGTGGATGTGGACCACACGCGGCGTGCCACGCTGGTCCATGTTGAAGTAGCGCGCAGCGACAAAGACCTTGCTACTCATTTTCGCCTTCGTACGGTGGCCGATGCTATTGACCGCCTGATTCGACAGTATGAACCGGATGTAGTGGCTATTGAGCGTGTATTTGCTCAGGACAATTTGCAGTCCGTCACGACAACGATGCAGGTCATGGGTGCGGCAATGACTTGTGTGGGCCGAGCGGGTCTGCCCATGGCAGTCCACACACCGTCTGAGGTGAAATCGGCTGTCACAGGCAATGGCACTGCAGATAAACAGCAGGTGCAGCATATGGTAGCTCGTATATTGGGTTTGGCCTCCCCACCAAAACCCGCCGACGCGGCTGATGCACTCGCCATCGCAATATGTCACGCATGGCGCGGTACGGGCTTGCTAGGTGCGGGGGATGATTCGCATATTTCAGTGTCGATATCGGGCCGTGTCAATACGCGTGGTGCGGTGACGCCTGCGCAGCAAGTGTGGGCGCAAGCCGCGGCTGCGCAACGGCGAACAGGCGCAGTCGACCCGCGTTTGCGTCGAAGGTAGTATCGTACATATGTTCGGCTGTTCCTGTTGTTGAAAGGCATTCCATGATTGCTCAACTTCACGGCACCCTTGCTGCGGTGACTTTGGACGAAGTCATTGTCCTCGTTGGCGGTATTGGTTGGCGTGTCCTTGTTGCACCTTCCTATGCACAACAGGCACATGTGGGTGACGAGGTCTGTCTCCATACTTCGATGGTGGTACGCGAAGATTCGATGACCCTATACGGTTTTGCCGAGGTAGATGAACGCGTTGTCTTTGAAAAACTTCAAACTGTGAGCGGCATTGGTCCGCGCATCGCCTTGGCTGCACTGACTGTACTGAGCCCCGACGATCTGCGTCGCGCGGTTGCCCATTCAGATCTGGCGACCTTGCAACGCATTCCAGGGGTAGGAAAGAAATCTGCACAGCGCATGGCATTGGATATTGGTGACAAACTGGGAGTGCCAGCACACCTTGATGCCGTGTCGGCACCGACGCAGGCAGCCTCAGGTAGCGTCGAGGTTGAGGTCAAGGCAGCCCTTATTCAGTTGGGATGGAGCGAAGCGGTGGTCACACAGACACTTGATGCGCTCGGAGGCGAAGGCCTTGGGTCGGCTGACCTCCTGCGCGCTGCCTTACTTAAGCTTGGAGGTCAACGTGGACGCGTCTGAAGAAGTGATGCGTATCGTTGCACCTGACGCTGGTGAGTTGGAACGTGCCGCCGAAGCTGCGTTGCGTCCCAAACGGTTATCTGAATTCGTTGGACAGGCGAAAGTGCGTGACCAGCTTCAGTTAGTTTTGGATGCGGCACGAGGCCGTGGCGTGCCTTCTGATCATGTCCTTCTCGCTGGTCCGCCTGGTCTTGGTAAAACCACGTTGGCCATGATTATTGCAGCCGAAATGGGTTCGTCATTGCGTTTGACGTCTGGTCCTGCCATACAACATGCGGGTGATCTGGCGGCTATCTTGTCTGGCCTCCAAGAAGGTGACGTCCTGTTCATAGACGAAATCCACCGCCTGGCGCGTACAGCAGAAGAAATGCTGTACCTCGCGATGGAAGACTTCAGGGTTGACATTATTGTTGGTAAGGGACCTGGTGCGACATCTATACCCTTGACGCTGCCGCCTTTTACAGTGGTGGGTGCGACGACCCGTTCAGGACTGTTGCCTGCACCGCTACGTGACCGTTTTGGTTTCACTGCGCACCTGGAGTTTTACGACACGGCTGAACTTGAGTCGGTAGTGCGTCGTTCCGCCCATCTGCTCCATGCGGATATTGGAGAGGCGGCGGCACATGAGATTGCGTCACGGTCGCGCGGCACCCCGCGTATTGCGAACCGCCTGCTACGACGCGTTGTTGACTATGCGCAGGTACGAGGTGATGGCAGCCTCACGCTAGAAGCGGCCAAAGGCGCGTTGACGCTGTTTGAGGTGGATGCCAAAGGGTTAGATCGTCTGGACCGCGCAGTTTTGGAGGCGATCTGTATGCGGTTTGGGGGAGGGCCTGTTGGCCTTACCACCTTGGCAGTCACTGTGGGTGAGGAAGCTGAGACGGTCGAAACGGTGGCAGAACCGTATTTAGTGCGAGAAGGATTCTTGGTGCGCACCACCCGTGGGCGTGCCGCTACGCGTGCGGCTTGGACCCATTTGGGTTTGACGCCTCCTGCGGAGGCGACACTATTTAATTGAGGCCACGTGGATGTGATCCCAAGCGACGCCAATATAGGCCTGTGCAGGTGACACTGTCCGATTGGCGCAGCATCTGACCGCCCTCTCGATTGCCCGTGTATCGTGTCTCAAGCGAGATAATGGGCACGAAATGCCATTAATACCGCATGTCGGTAATGAAGAACGTTAGACTTCAAGGCGTGCGCCTTCGCGCACGATGACGCAATGAAAGGGTCTTTCCGTGGATCAGTTCCTCCAACAGTACGGTTTTATCCTCATGATGGGTGGCTTGCTCGTCGTGATGATGATCTTCTCCAGCCGTCAACGTAAGAAGATGATGGCGGCACAGGCTGAACGTGAACGTCAGCTACAAGAGGAGCTCAAACCAGGCGTGTGGGTGAAAACCGCCTTCGGGTTCTGGGGCCGCTTCGTTGACATGGATGGCGATGTTGTTGTCCTAGAAACGGCTGACGGCACAGAAACCTACTGGGATCGCCAGGTGATTCGGGAAGTTGGAAACCCTCCATTTGCTGAACCTGAAATCGCATCTGCGGTAGTTGAAGACGAGGATGGCGCAGAAAAAATCCTCGGCCTCGATGCTGATACTGACGAACACAAAAACTAAAGACCCGTCCTAGCGGACGTACGAAAGCAGAACGACCCGTGGCTACACAAAAACGTCGACCACTCCGTTCGCTCATGACATTGGTCCTCCTCACCGCACTGGGTGTAGGGGGCCTTGTCGTGGGGAACGTGACCGGCAAGGGTGCAACCTACGTACCCTCGCTCGCCTTGGATCTCCAGGGTGGAACTCAGTTGATCCTCACCCCTGTGTCTACAGAGGCCGAATCACGCACGGTAACCGAAGATGACATCGCTCAGGCGATTAATATCATCCGTTCCCGCGTGGACGCTTCAGGTGTTGCTGAAGCAGAAATCACTTCGCTTGGTACAGACAATATCGTGGTAGCGATACCCGGTACACCGTCTCAGGAAACCTTGGATCTGATCCGATCGTCTTCGCAGATGAATTTCCGGCCGGTCCTTCAAATTGGGCCAAGCCTGATGACGACCCAGGTGAATGCCTCGACAGAGGCAATAACAGGCACGGACACCGCAACAACCTCCGATGCGGCAGCCCAGAGCAGCACAACCACGGACAGTGCCACCACATCGTCAGCTGAAACGTCCGCTACCGCAGATACCGCAACGACCGAGGCGACGACAAACACGGATGCTGATGCGACAACAACCGACAGCGGTACGGAAACGGCAACGACTGACACCAGTGCTGAAGCCGCAACGGATACTGCGACGCCGCAAACGACAACGGTCCCAGCGCTCAGCGACGAACAAGCTCGCGCAGCGGCAGACACCAACGGTGACGGTCAGCTTTCCAGCGAACCAGCAACAACACCAGCGAATAACTCTGATCTTGCCTGGATCACCGAGCAGGTCCTGTACGACTACCTCACCCTCAACTGCACAGCAGGTGCTCCTCGTACCGAAAGGGCGAGCGATGCCCCCTACGCGGCGTGCGATGTGTCCGGGCAGGTCAAATACATCCTTGGCCCGGTGGACGTTTCCGGTGCACTACTGGACTCCGCCTCGGCAGGTATGCTGACAAATTCCGCTGGCCAACCGACAGGCGAATGGGGCGTTGACCTTCAGTTCGACTCCGAAGGTACGACCCTATTTGCTGAAGCTTCGACACGGTTGTATGGCTACTACAGCACAGACGCTGAAGGGGCATCCTATTTTGGTTACCCTGACCGCAACCATTTCGCGGCAGTCCTTGACGGCTCAGTAATTACTGCGCCACGTATGAATCAAGTGATCGCTAACGGTATGGCGCAGATCAGTGGCAATTTCACCGCAGCATCAGCATCTGCATTGGCGAATCAGTTGAATTTCGGTTCGTTGCCGTTGAACTTCGAAGTCCAATCAGAACAGCAGATTTCGGCAACACTCGGCTCAGAGCACCTCGAAAAAGGTATCTGGGCGGGCCTTATTGGTTTGCTCCTTGTTGTGCTCTACATGATCTGGCAGTATCGTGGCCTGTCCATTATTTCGGCAGGTTCCCTGCTGGTGGCAGGTGGCCTCACCTACCTTGTCATTACATTACTGTCGTGGGTGATGGGCTATCGTCTCTCCCTTGCCGGTATCGCCGGCTTGATCGTCGCTGTTGGTGTGACAGCGGACTCTTTCATTGTCTACTTTGAACGTATCCGCGACGAGGTTCGCGACGGGCGTCCACTTGATGTTGCCGTTGGCGAAGGATGGGATCGCGCAAAACGGACCATCCTTATCTCCGACGCAGTCAACCTGGTTGCCGCCGGCGTCCTATATGCCCTCGCCGTAGGTGGCGTTCAAGGTTTCGCCTTCACCCTAGGCGTCACCACGGTGGTTGACCTTGTCGTGATCTTCCTCTTCACCCACCCGATGATGGAGCTGCTGATTCGCACACGCTTCTTCGGTGGCGGACATAAATTCTCTGGCCTTGACCCAGAGAATCTGGGCGCCCAATCCGCAGTGGTCTATGCAGGACGAGGCCAGTTCCGTGATCGTCGCAAGAGCACACCAGCATCCGCCAATTCTGATACGCGCTCCTTGGCACAGCGCCGACGTGCCGCACAAGAAGTGGCGAGCGACCAGGCCGACACAGAAACGAAGGAGCAGAACGCATGATGTCCTTCTCCCAATGGGGTAATGCACTGTACTCCGGTGAAAAATCCTATGCCGTCGTTCCCAAACGTAAGATACTGCTGAGTGCCACTGGTGTCGTCGTGCTTCTTGCATTGATCCTCACTCTTATTTTGGGTGTCAACCGGTCAATTGAATTCACGGGCGGCTCCCAATTCACCCTTGTGGGGGTGAGCAACACCAGCCAGCAACTTGCCTACGATGCGTTGACATCTAGTGGACTTGGCTCCAATGCCCGCGTCTCCAACGTTGGTGCCGATGGCATCCGTGTCCAAACGGATTCACTGACCTCGGAACAGACCGCCACTGTTCGTGATGCCTTGGCACAGGCATATGGTGTCAGTGCCACCGACGTACAATCCAGTTCGATTGGCCCCTCGTGGGGTAAAGATGTCACCAACAAAGCCATCCAGTCGCTGTTGATCTTCCTTGGCCTTGTGGGTCTTTTAATGGCGGCGTACTTCCGTTCGTGGAGCATGTCGGTGGCGGCCCTCGTTGCCTTGCTGCACGACGTCATCATCACCATCGGCTTCTTTGCTGTGGTCCGCGTTGAAGTATCACCAGCAACCGTCATTGGTTTCCTCACGATCTTGGGATACTCACTGTATGACACGGTGGTGGTTTTCGATAAAGTGCGTGAACTCACGAAAGATATTCACGACCAACGGCGATACACCTATGCCGAACTCGTCAACCTCGCAGTTAACCAAACACTGGTCCGGTCCATCAACACCTCCGTTGTCGCTTTGCTGCCAGTGGGTGCCATCCTCATCATTGGTTCCCTGCTGCTCGGTGCGGGCACGCTGACCGATATTTCGTTGGCGCTCTTTGTTGGCATGATCGCTGGTACCTACTCGTCAATATTTATCGCCTCCCCGCTGTTGGTTGCCATTGAGGAGCGTCGTGGTCGCACCCGCGAACATGACGAGGCGGTGGCAGCTGAGCGAGCACGTCGGGCACGCAAAGCAGCGAGCAGCACCACTGAAGAAACACGTTCTGGCGTCGTCACCGCTGCACCAGGTATGCCTGGCCAGCATCTTGGACGCCAAGCACAGCCTAAGAGGAAGAAAAACAAACGATGACGCTCGAACTTGGTAGCCGAATCGGCGACCTCCTCACCGACAATTTGCGCGAAATACCGGATTTTCCTGAACCTGGTGTCCTCTTTCGGGACATCACTCCGCTTCTTGCGAACGGCCCGGCCTTTGCCGAACTCATCGACCGCCTCGCCGATCATTATCGTGGCTCAATCGATGCTGTTGCCGGTCTGGAATCGCGTGGCTTTATTTTGGCGGCGCCGCTAGCTAAGGCACTGGGTATTGGGATGCTGACGATCCGCAAGGCAGGTAAATTACCTGGCCCGGTCATTGGCGTGAACTACGACCTTGAATACGGGTCGGCGCGCATGGAGCTGCGGCCTGATTCGGTGCGTAATGGTGACCGTGTCCTTATCCTTGACGACGTACTGGCCACCGGTGGTACCGCAGCTGCATCGGCGCATCTGATTCGTCAGGCGGGCGGAGAAGTTGCTGGTATTGCTGTGCTTCTTGAACTTGAGGGCCTGGGTGGCCGCGAGCGTCTCGCTGGCGAAAACGTCGAATCTGCTCTCCTCGTTTAAGACCCACGTGATAACGAGCCACCATAACGGCTCCTTTGGCCCTATCATGGGGCAATGACCGATCAACGCACCAGTAGCACCGCACCCGTGAACCGACCACCAGCGGCCGGTTCACGGGTGCGTTCTGGTTTAGTGTGGTTCGGTACACGATCAAGGACAACACCACCGGAAATTGAGCCGCTTGTTCGGGCGCTGCGTGCGAATCATCCGAAAGCCGATGTGGCGCTTATTGAACGCGCCTACGCTACTGCTGAGCTGTGTCACCGTGGTCAGACACGTAAATCTGGGGAACCGTATATCACCCATCCGGTGGCTGTGGCCACCATCCTGGCGGAAATGGGCATGACGACGCCGACCTTGGTCGCGGCCTTGCTGCACGATACTGTCGAAGATACTGACTACAGCCTCGAAAAACTCGCCGCAGATTTTGGTGAGCCGATCGCGCAACTTGTTGACGGCGTGACCAAACTCGACAAAGTACGCTACGGAACTGCCGCACAGTCTGAAACCCTGCGCAAGATGATCCTGGCGATGAGCCGCGACATTCGTGTTCTGCTGATCAAACTTGGTGATCGCCTGCATAATGCTCGAACCTGGCGGTTCGTACCGGCTGCCTCGGCGCAGAAAAAAGCCCAGGAAACACTGGAAATATACGCTCCACTGGCGCATCGCCTCGGCATGAATATGATCAAATGGGAACTGGAGGAGCTGTCCTTTAAAACGCTCTACCCTGAAATCTATGCCGAAATTGACCGTTTGGTCCACGAGCGTGCACCGGAACGTGAAACCTATCTACATGATGTCGTCACCCAAATCGAAGAGGATTTGCGGCGTTCAGGTACCAAAGGCACTGTCAGTGGTCGACCCAAGAACCACTATTCGATCTACCAGAAGATGATTGTGCGCGGCAAAGCCTTTGATGAAATCTTTGATCTGGTGGCTGTGCGTGTCCTAGTGGAGTCCGTCAAAGACTGTTACGCCGTCCTGGGGGCCCTTCATGGGCATTGGAATCCAATCCCGGGGCGCTTTAAAGACTATATTGCGATGCCAAAATTTAACCTCTACCAGTCGCTTCACACCACAGTGGTGGGGCCAGGAGGTAAGCCTGTCGAGGTGCAGATACGCACCTACGAAATGCATGAGCGTGCCGAACATGGCGTGGCCGCGCACTGGAAATACAAGCAAAACCCCAACGCCACCAGTGGTGACGGCGACAGGATGAGCGCCGCCGAACAGATGAACTGGATGCGTGCGCTGGTTGAAATGGAGCGGGAGACGGGTGATCCTGAAGAGTTTCTCGACGCGCTCCGCTACGAAATTGCAGGCGACGAGGTCTATGTATTTACGCCGAAAGGCGAAGTCATCGTCCTTCCTGCAGGTGCGACGCCGGTGGATTTTGCCTACGCAGTACATACCGAGGTGGGACATCACACGGTAGGCGCGAAGGTCAATGGGCGTTTAGTTGCCCTTGATACCCGCCTGGAATCCGGGGAAACAGTCGAAGTGGTGACCTCACGATCCGATAAAGCGGGGCCGTCACGGGATTGGCTGGCTTTTGTTGCTTCGCCGCGGGCCCGCTCGAAAATTAAAGCGTGGTTCTCTAAAGAACGGCGCGAAGAGGCGGTGGAATTAGGGAAAGAACATTTAGCGCGCGCAATGCGCAAACAGAACCTACCCTTGCAGCGTCTGATGAACCACGAGTCTTTGCTGTCGGTAGCCAATACGCTGGGATACTCAGATGTCAGCACACTGTATGCGGCAGTGGGGGAGAATCACACGTCGGCAGAAAATGTTGTCAATAAGCTTGTTGACAACCTTGGTGGCGGCGATGGTACCGAAGAAACGCTTTCCGAGGCCGTGGTTCCACACGTTGCGCGTGCCCGTTTGGCGGCGTCCCCCACTGCGGGCGTGACCGTCAAAGGGATGAGTTCTAACGAGATATGGGTGCGTTTAGCGAAATGCTGTACGCCGGTGCCAGGTGATGAGATTGTCGGATTCATTACCCGAGGGCAAGGCGTGTCGGTTCATTGCGCGAATTGTGCCAACGCTATCGAATTAGGACAGTTGCAGCCTGAACGTTTCATTGATGTGCAATGGGATTCGCAGCGGCAAGGTGCACAATATCTTGTCCAAATTGAAACCAAGGCGTTGGATCGTTCCGGATTGCTTTCAGACCTGACGAAGGTGATGTCAGACCACCGTGTCAATATCTTATCCTCGTCAACGGCTACGTCCTCTGACCAGGTAGCAACGGCACGTTTTTCCTTTGAATTAGCCGATATGGGGCACCTGAATGCTGTGTTATCAGCCTTGCGTCGAGTCGATGGTGTCTTTGAAGCGAAACGGCTAATGGGCGCGACCAGACGTAGTGGGCACGTCTCGAAACGATGACAATTTGAATCAAAAGTGTCCATGGACTTCTTTACTTGCGCTTTTGACCCTAAGATGTCACATGTGCCACAGAAACAGGCACAACGCGTATCGCTGATACGCATCGCGCCCGGGCCAGCTGGCCCAACACAGATCGAAGGAACATCGTGACCGATTCGACAACACAGCCAACAGGCGACACTGTTGCAGCAGACACCATCCCCGCCGTGACATCCGCATCAACCCCGCAGGCGCAACCGCCTGCGGTCGTTGAAACATCGGAATACGGACGTATCGACGAAGCGGGTAATGTTTTCGTCATGGACGGCGATTCCGAACGCCAAATTGGTGCCTACCCGGATGAGGTCCCTGAAAACCCCTTAGGTTTGTACCTGCGTCGTTTCGAGTCTCTTGAAGCTACCGTCAAGCTTTTTGAAGATCGCTTGCACGCATTGGCGCCCAAAGAAATTGATCAAACGCTTGCTACGCTGCGTGAAGCAGTGGAACTTCCCGCAGCCATAGGTGACCTCCCAGGTCTGCGTGCCCGCCTCGAGGCGGTGGCTGAGCGTGCCGAAGTGCGCAAAGAAGAGGCCCGCGAGGAACGCCGTGCAGCAAAAGAGGCTGCCTTGGCTGAACGTACCGCGGTAGTGGAAAAAGCCGAAGCTATCACCGCTCAGGATCCTGAGCGGATTCATTGGAAACAATCAGGCCAAACACTGCGTGACCTCCTTGAAGAGTGGAAGACGCTGCAACGTCGCGGCCCACGCCTCGACAAGCAGGTCGAAGACGGTCTGTGGAAGCGTTTTGCTGCAGCGCGCACACAATTTGACCGTAACCGACGCCAATATTTCGCTGCCCTCGACCAAGCGCAGTCAGAAGCCAAACGCGTCAAAGAGCAAATTATTGCCGAGGCAGAGGCCCTGCAAAGCTCCACTGACTGGTCCGCTACCACCACTGCGTACCGTCAGTTAATGGACCGTTGGAAGGCAGCGCCTCGTGCGTCCCGCAAAGAAGACGACGCCTTGTGGACACGCTTCCGTGCTGCACAACAGGTGTTCTTCGAGGCTCGCCGAGCCAAAGACCAGGCCACGGATGCTGAATATCAGGAAAATCTGGTCGCTAAATTGGCTGTTCTTGAGGAAGCAGAGGCGCTACTGCCGATTGGTGACCTTGAGGCCACGAAAGCCGCATTGCGTGGGATACAGGAACGATGGGATGCGATTGGTCGTGTTCCCTCGGCGGAACACCCACGTGTCGAGCAGCGCTTGCGCGCCGTTGAAGATGCTGTGCGTTCTGCGGAAGAAAAAGAGTGGCGTCGTACCAACCCTGAGACGCGTGCGCGCGCAGAGGGGATGCTAGGACAACTCGAAGACCAGATCGAGCGCCTTGAAGCAGACCTTGGTCGCGCCGAAGCCGCAGGTAACGCTAAGAAAGCCAAAGAGCTTTCTGATGCCCTCGTCACGAAGAAAGCATGGTTGGAGCAGATTCGCTCCTCCATGGGCTGAGCAGTGCGACTCCACGTCATACCATCGCCTTACTATGGCGCCAACGCCATGGTTATCGTGGCGCCGTCCGCATCTGATGCTCGCCGTGCCCTCATTGTTGACCCTTCTACGGGTGTACTTGACGCACTTCGCGCCATCCTTGACGCTGAGGGCGCAACAGTTGATGGCGTGCTCCTCACACATGGTCACCCCGATCACGTGTGGGACAGCGCTGAGGTGGCACGGTGGGCAGATAACGGTGCTGCGCCCGTGTGGATACCAGGACCGGATCGTTATCGTATGGACGACCCCTTGGCCTCCATTGCGGGCCTACCTGCGGGCATTGAACTGAGCCCGTGGGAACGGCCACAGTCACTGCGCGATATGCCGGCGGGATCGGTAGAGCTCATCGGTGGTCTGTGGATGAAGATGGTTCCTGCCCCTGGACATACCGAAGGTTCGGCACTCTTCATTGCCCACACTGAGCTTGAAGTATGCCACGACGGTGCACCACTCATCACGTCCACCATGCCTGTCCCATGGGCATTATCGGGAGATGTCATCTTTGCTGGGTCGGTGGGGCGCACCGACTTAATCGGCGGCGATGAAACCCAGATGCGCCATTCGCTTCGTACCGTGGCCAATGCCTTAGATCCAGCCACCATACTGTTCCCTGGACATGGCCCTACCACGACCTTGGGTGATGAACTGAAAACGAATCCTTACCTGCTGCGGGCCTGCCGCCTCGGCTAGCGTCCCCGCCGCACGACTGACTGCCCTCTCACATGCTGCCTGGCACGGTGAGGGGGCAGCCGCCTTTATGATAGAGCTATGGCACGTACTTCATTATCTGGTTTTCCTGAATGGCTCCCCGAAGGTCGCATAGTCGAACAGTTTGTTCTTGACCATTTACGTCAGGTCTTCGAGTTGCATGGCTATACCAGTATTGAAACCCGTGCGGTGGAGACCTTAGAGCAGCTTGAAGCAAAAGGTGAAACCTCCAAAGAGGTCTATGTCCTTGACCGTCTTCAAGCAGTGAAAGCTGCTGAACAGGGTGAGCGTACCCCGTCAAAAGAACGCAAAATGGGGTTGCATTTTGACCTGACGGTCCCATTTGCCCGCTATGTCGTTGAGAACGCCAATGAATTAGATTTTCCGTTTAAACGCTATCAAATTCAGAAGGTGTGGCGCGGCGAACGACCTCAAGAGGGACGTTTCCGTGAATTCACTCAGGCCGATATTGACGTCGTTGGTATGGGAGAACTGCCCTTCCATTTCGAAGTGGAGGCACCACTGGTGATGGCACGCGCCTTATCGTCCCTGCCCCTGCCACCAGTGAAAGTCATGGTGAATAACCGCAAGGTCGTTCAGGGCGTGTGCGAAGCGGTCGGGGTGAGCGATATCGACGCCGCTTTGCGCGGGATTGACAAACTCGACAAGGTGGGCGTCGATGGTGTGCGTGAAGAGCTCGCGCAGGCGGGTATCAGCCTCACCCAGGCCGATACCTTACTTGCGATGGCGCAGATTCAGGGCGCCGATTCTGCTGAGATTCGTTCTGGTATTGCTGCCCTTGGCCTGCACAGTGATCTACTCGATGAAGGTGTGGCGCAGTTGTGTGCATTGCTGGATCAGGCACAAGCGAGCCTGCCGGGTGTGATCGTCGCTGATTTGAAGATCGCCCGCGGACTGGATTACTACACCGGCAGCGTGTATGAAACGGTGATCGTTGGGCATGAGGAGCTTGGTTCAATCTGCTCTGGTGGCCGTTACGATTCCCTCGCTAAAGATGGGAAACGCACTTACCCGGGTGTAGGAATGTCGATTGGGGTGTCACGCCTCGTGTCGCGGATGCTGTCGGTTCCGATGGTGCGTGCCAGCCGAAAGGTACCGACTGCGGTGCTGGTGGCTGTTGTTGACGAGGCGCAGCGTGCGAAATCGCTTGAGGTGGCCACCATTTTGCGTGGTCGAGGGATCAGCACCGATGTCGCACCAAGTGCGGCAAAATTTGGCAAACAAATTAAATATGCCGACAAACGCGGTATCCCATATGTGTGGTTCCCTGGTGTGGATGGGCAGCCGGATACAGTGAAGGATATTCGCAGCGGGGAACAAGGCGAAGCTTGTGCCACAACGTGGCAAATCTGCGCTGAAGATGCGCGGCCGCTCATTATTGCGGTGGATTAATGCTCTTCTGCGTGCGATATCACTCACTGAGAAGGTCGTCAACCTTGGAGAGACTGCGCCTGCTGGTTGCGTAAGGGCAATTATCTGTTAGGCTTCACTGGAAGTGGGATCCGCGACTGCTTGTGAGGACGGGCTGGCAGTCCACTGTTGGCCTACCCCAGGAACGATCCCATGTCATATGCCGCTACCGCATTTCGTCGTCTGATAAGCGTCGCCGGTTATCCCTTCCCGCTATTGTCCTTTCTTGGCCGCTTACCGGCAGCGATGATCCAACTGGGGCTACTCCTGGTGGCTGCCTCAGATTTTGGTTTGACCGTCGCGGGTGCGACCGTGGCGATTGTCGGTATCGGCACCGCAATAGGGGCGCCAATTGTTGGACGCTCGATTGATCGATGGGGTCCGGCACCTGTTGTTGCCGCTGCCCTAGCGGTCCAAATACTTGCCCTGGGCATTATCCTCTGGGCTGTCGGCCACCACAGCATCAACGCACTTTTTATCGGAGGCTTCGTCGTTGGCTGTGCAAATCCACAGATTGGGTCAGTTGCGCGGGCAATCTGGTCTCATGCTGTCCGCAAGGAAAAGGATGCGAATGAGCGTGTGAAGGCTGTCCGTCTTGCAATGGGTTTTGAAACGGCAGCCGACGAAATATCCTTTGTTGTTGGTCCCATTGCGGCAGGCACTTTAGTGACGCTATACGGTCCTCATGATGCTGTGATGGCGCTGATGATAGTGACAGCACTGGGGGAGGGCGTTTTTCTGGCGTGGCTGCTGTCGCACCGCACGGGAGGGAGCCATACACAGTCGCGCGTTGTTGGACCTTCGCAGCGTCTGGTCTGGTCCCTACTGGGACCCATATTTGCCCAGATTTTCAGTGTGGGTATGGTTTTTGGCTCTATTCAAACGACGCTTACCGCATATCACCTGGCACAAGGGACGCCCGAGTTGACGGGCGTGATATATGGTGCGATGGGAGTAACATCAGCTTTGGCAGGTTTGCTGAGCCCAGCTATTGGGCGTAGCGCAAGCGCCAAAACGTTGGTTGCGGGCCTACTGGTGGTAGTTGGGGCTGGTGTGATGATGACGGTGCCGTCAACGGTACTTTGCCTGGTCATTGTGTTGCTGATTGGCTGTGGTGCCGGTACTACTTTGGTGACCTCCTATGCCCTCGTTGAGCGGCTTGCACCCGCAGCGCGCGTGACGACGGCGATGACGATTGGCGCGACCTTCCTTGTTACGGGTGTGTCTACCGGCAGTGCCACTGCGGGTTATCTTGGTGACCAGAACCTTGTTTTGTCTGTTGTCCCTGCTTTACTGGCAGGTGGTGCGATGGTTGGTATCAGTGTTGGGCAGCGTCTCAGGTCTGTCAGTGCGTAGGTGGAGGAGTTCGTTGCGTCACGCGTTTCGCCCTGCCTGAATTCGACGTGGGGAGTTTTGTTGCGCCTGCGAATAATGCAGAGATGCTGTGGCATATCAGTGTGCCAATGTGAGAGATGGTGCACGTGTGTGGATCGTTGTTGGCACCTCGGTGAGGCAATTCACCGCGCAATAATGCGGAAAACACGTTCTGTGCCGCTACAGTGGTAGGGCGATGAGGCGCTGCCCTCTGTAATGGTGTCCGGAGTAATCCGGTGTTGTTGTGGATGATGAAGAGGCCGCGCCAAAGGCTACTGGCCCGGCCATCTTGGCTTCGAAACCTGATTTGACGACTATGAGGACACCTATGCCCACTCCAGACCTTTCTTTTGCTGACCGTGAACGCTCACTCGATGCCGGTGGCGACACTATTGATATCGACGACGCCTTGGCTCACCAAGCCGTCGATGCGGATGATCGCGATGCCGATCAAATCGATGATGCTATCGACACCGACGAAGACTTCGACTCCAACACCGACGAGGAAGAAGACGGCGACGAAGACATCGATACCGATGAAGACTTCGACAGTGACACCGACGAGGACGACGACAGCGACGCTGGCGAAGATGACGTCGTGACCTTTGGCAGCCTTGGCCTACCTCAAGACGTACTTGATGCCATCACCGCTATGGGCTTTGTCACGCCCACTCCCATCCAGGCAGAATCAATCCCTGCACTACTTGAAAAGCGCGATGTCGTCGGTATTGCCCAAACAGGCACGGGCAAAACAGCCGCCTTCGGTTTGCCTCTGATCTCACTTGTCGACGCAAAAGAAAAATCAGTTCAGGCGCTGGTCCTTGCACCCACGCGTGAACTTGCCATGCAAAGCGCACAAGCCATCGACAATTTCGCTGCAAAGACCCGAGGTTTAGACGTTGTTGCCGTATATGGTGGCTCAGCCTACGGTCCTCAAATTGGTGCCCTTAAACGTGGGGCACAGGTCGTTGTGGGCACACCTGGCCGCATTATCGACCTCATCGAAAAGGGTGCCCTTGACCTATCGGGTGTGCGGATGTTGGTCCTTGACGAGGCTGACGAAATGCTTCGGATGGGCTTTGCGGAAGACGTCGAAACGATCGCCGAGTCAGTACCCACCGACCGTCTCACCGCACTGTTTTCTGCGACGATGCCCGCCGCAATCGAACGGGTTGCCGCCACGCACCTGACCAATCCTCTCCGCATCGCGGTGTCTGAAGAATCGTCGACGGTTGACACCATTTACCAGACATACGCGGTCGTGCCCTATAAACACAAGATTGGCGCGCTTGCTCGCGTACTGGCAACGCGTGCGCAACATGTCACACAAGACTCAGATGCTGCCATCGTTTTTGTCCGTACACGCCTCGACGTTGAAGAAATATCGCTTGAACTTGCCGGACGCGGATTTAGGGCCGCGGGTATCAGTGGTGACGTTGCGCAGACAGAACGTGAACGTATGGTGGATCGCCTGAAGAAGGGCGCACTTGACGTTCTTGTGGCTACCGACGTTGCGGCACGTGGTCTTGACGTTGAACGTATCGGGCTTGTCATTAACTTCGATGTCCCACGCGAACCAGAGGCGTATGTTCACCGCATTGGGCGTACTGGGCGAGCTGGGCGAGCAGGGCGTTCCCTCACCTTCTTCACGCCTCGTGAACATTCCCGTCTACGGCGCATTGAGAAACTTACCGGAACACCTATGGAAGAGGTGGCGATACCTTCTCCGGCAGCGGTATCGGAATTCCGTGCTCGACGTACCTTGGACGCTCTGAACCAACGTATTGAACGTGGACGCCTTGACCTGTATTACACCCTGTTGGATGAAATGCATGACACCACCGAGCTTGACGTATCCGATATTGCGGCTGCGTTGCTCGCTCAGGCCGTCGGCGATGAAGGACCCGAGCGGCGCATTGAAAAAGATCGACGAGGCGACGGCAAGATTCGCCGCGAGGAAGAGCTTGACGAATCAGGCGAGTTCCTTGGCGCAAGTTTTGAGGTGGGGCGCGACAAAGATCGCCCCCTCAAGGGTGGAAAAGATGGTGCGCGTCGACGCGGTGGCGGACGTCATTTCGCTGGCCAAGGACGCCGTTACCGGGTTGAAGTGGGTAAGAAAGACCGCGTGAAACCCGGAGCTATCGTTGGTGCGATCACTGGTGAAGGCGGCTTAGCCGGATCCGATATTGGCAATATCGAAATCTTCCCCACCTTCTCGCTGGTCGAAATTAGCGGCGATATTTCGCCCACCGCAATGGGTAAGATCGCAAAAGCACGCGTCTCTGGTCGTGCGCTGCGTATCCGTGAAGACGAAGGGCCAGGTGCTGGCCGTGCCTTTGGTGAGGGCCGAGGCGGACGCCGCTCAGAACGTGACGAATATAGCACGCGTTCGTTTGACAAAAAAGGTCGAGGTGATCGTCGCTTTGGAGGATCACGCGGTCACTGACATGTGGACAGCGGTAGTTGATACGCGTGGGTGTGAGCTAGTCTGAGATATGCAATAGTCCTTTAACGCTCGTCCAGTGAGGCGAGGAAGGAGAGATGGCCTTGGCCGCTGCATATCCAGATGCCGCTCCAGACGGCAAAGAAGTCCTTGGAGCGGAAGATATTTCCCGTTCCCTTACCCGTATCGCCTACGAGATCATTGAAAAGAACCGAGGCGGTGACTTGGTTATCGCGGGTATCCCCACGGGCGGTGCCCATCTGGCTCGTCGCCTCGTTGCTCGACTCAAAGACCTTGCCGGTATTCACGCCGATTTGGCCATTATCGACACGACAATGTTCCGTGACGATTTGGCCACACAGCCGCTGCGTACCCCAAAGGAAAGCCACATTCCCGCAAGTGGCATCGAGGCGCGCACGGTGGTTCTCGTTGACGACGTGCTGTACACAGGACGCACCATTAAAGCAGCCCTTGACGCCCTGTCTAGTATCGGGCGCCCCGCCGCCGTACAACTGGCAGTCCTCGTTGACCGAGGACACCGCGAACTGCCCATCCGACCGGATTACGTGGGAAAGAACCTGCCCACAGCACGCTCAGAAACTGTCACCATTTTGCTTGACGAGGCGTGTGGACGTGACGCCGTTATCTTGGGAAAGAAGGGCTGAACGATGAGTCTTGATCATCTTATTTCGATCCGTGACCTGACCTACCGCGAAGCTGTTCTGATCCTTGACACTGCCGAACAAATGGCAGCCACTCAGTCGCGACGCGTGAAGAAACTTCCCACCCTGCACGGCAAGACAGTTGTCAACCTCTTCTTCGAAGATTCCACTCGGACGCGCTTGTCCTTTGAGGCCGCTGCGAAACGTCTGAGCGCTGACGTCATTAATTTTTCTGCCAAAGGTTCAAGCCTGTCGAAAGGCGAGTCCCTTAAAGACACTGCACTGACGCTACAAGCAATGGGCGCAGACGCGGTGATCGTGCGTCATTCCTCCTCCGGCGCTGCCCACCGCCTCGCCCATGCAGGATGGATGGACCTGCCGGTCCTCAATGCCGGAGACGGCACACACCAACACCCAACCCAGGCGCTCCTAGATGCGATGACATTGCGGCGCCACTTCAACCGGGAAGTTGCTGACCCGCAGGTAGCGCCGCTAGCTCCTGGCACCGATCTTAAAGGCGCCAAAGTTGTGATCGTCGGCGACGTCCTTCACAGCCGTGTTGCTCGTTCAAATGTTGACCTTCTCAGCTTGCTCGGTGCTGAAGTCACCTTGGTCGCACCGCCGACACTGCTGCCTGTTGGCATTGAAGGGTGGAATTGCGCCGTTGACTATGACCTTGACCGCGCCATCGACAGCGAACCTGATGCCATCATGATGTTGCGCGTACAACGTGAACGTATGAGCGGCCAAGGCGGTGGTTTCTTCCCGTCACCTGGCGAGTATCACTCAGTTTATGGACTCGACAGCCAACGTTTCGACCGGCTCCCATCCCACTGCATTGTCATGCACCCCGGTCCGATGAACCGCGGCCTGGAAATCTGCGCACAAGCAGCAGACTCTGAACGCTCCGTGATCGTTGAACAAGTTGCCAACGGTGTCTCCGTCCGTATGGCCGCCCTGTATTTGCTGCTTGCCCCGGAAGGAAATACCCGTGACTGAGACACAACGTCAAGACATACTGCTGACCGCTGCCGATATCCTCGGTCAAGGGCGCAGCGATATCCTGCTCCGTGATGGCGTTATTGCCGCCATCGGTGACGACGCACGTCATCTTGCAACGGACCCACGCACAATCGATGCCGACGGCCTTATTGCGTTGCCCGGCCTCGTTGATCTGCATACCCACTTGCGCGAACCCGGCCAAGAAGACGCCGAAACCGTATATACGGGCACACGAGCCGCAGCGGTAGGTGGATACACTGCCGTCCACGCTATGGCGAATACCACCCCAGTGGCTGACACCGCGTCAGTGGTGGAACAGGTATGGGAATTAGGGCGCAAAGCAGGATGGGTTGACGTGCGACCGGTTGGTGCCGTCACCGTCGGACTCGAAGGTAAACGCCTGTCTGCCATGGGTGCAATGGCACAATCGCGTGCAGGTGTGCGCGTCTTTTCTGATGACGGTAAATGCGTATTTGATCCGGTGCTCATGCGACGCGCCCTTGAATACGTCAAAGCTTTTGACGGTGTGGTCGCACAGCATGCACAAGACCCACAACTGACCGACGGTGCACAGATGAACGAATCGCCCTTATCAGGCGAATTGGGTCTTGCTGGATGGCCAGCGGTTGCCGAAGAAGCCATCATCGCCCGCGACGTACTGTTGGCAAAGCACGTGGGCTCACGGCTCCACGTGTGCCACCTGTCAACGGCAGGTTCAGTAGAAATTATCCGCTGGGCCAAACGTATGGGCGTTCAAGTCACCGCAGAAGTCACCCCGCATCACCTATACCTCACCGAAGAACTGGCAGCCACCTACGATCCGCTGTACAAGGTGAATCCGCCACTGCGTAGCGCGGAAGATGTTGAAGCGGTACGCGCAGGCCTGGCCGATGGCACCATCGATATCGTTGGTACTGACCACGCTCCACACCCACTGGAAGACAAAGACTGCGAGTGGCAAGCCGGCGCCTTCGGTATGACAGGCCTGGAAACCGCACTGCCAGTTGTTGTTGCCACCATGGTGGAAAGCGGGCGCATGACGTGGGCGGATGTGGCAAGGGTAATGTCAACAGCACCTGCACGCATTGGTCGCGTCACCGCACAAGGCCAAGGCATCGCAAAAGGTGCCCCCGCCAATATCACCCTTGTTGACCCAACGGTGCGCCGCCTCGTCGATCCCCATGCCCAGTGGACCCGGTCGACAAATAGCCCCTTCGCTGGGCATGAACTGCCCAGTCAGGTGCTCTACACCATCTATCAGGGTGCGATCACGGTCGATGGCGGCCAACCTATTGCAAAGGAAAACCGATGAGTGTCAGTGCACTTCTTGTCCTTGAAGATGGCGCCGTATTTCGCGGACGCGCTTGGGGGGCGAGAGGGCGGACCCTCGGGGAACTAGTCTTTGCCACCGGTATGACGGGTTATCAGGAGACCCTGACGGACCCGTCATACCACCGGCAGATCGTTGTGATGACCGCGCCACATATTGGCAATACCGGTGTCAACGACGAAGACCCTGAATCGGCACGCATGTGGGTCGCGGGCTACGTGGTCCGCGACCCCGCGCGGCGCCCATCTAATTGGCGCAGTACCCGCAGCCTGGAAGAAGAACTCATCGACCAGCACATCGTGGGAATAGCGGAGGTCGATACGCGTGCCATCACCCGCCATATTCGCTCTCACGGCGCCATGAAGGCAGGTATTTTCTCTGGTGATGCACTTCCAGCTGGCGCAGAAAACCTCACCGAGCACGTGAAAGATGCGCTGGTAAGAATTGTCGTCGAACAACCCACAATGTCCGGGGCAGCACTTGCCCACGAGGTGTCGACGCAGGAAAGCTACGTCTACGAGCCTGCGGGAGCCTGGGAAGGACGCGACCCGTTGGCCACCGTCGTGGCGGTTGATCTGGGCATCAAATCGCGCACACCAGAACACCTCGCTGAACGTGGCGCGCGCGTACTTATCGTGCCCAATACGATTACCTTCGCCGAAATCCTTGCGCTTGAACCAGACGGCGTATTCTTCTCGAACGGACCCGGAGACCCGTCAACGGCCGACAACGAAATCGAATTGCTCCGCGCAATCTTGGATGAGCGGATCCCATTTTTCGGCATTTGTTTCGGACACCAGCTTCTGGGACGGGCATTGGGATACGGAACCTACAAGCTGCCCTTCGGACATCGCGGTGTTAACCAGCCGGTGAAAGAATTGGCGACAGGCCGCGTAGAAATCACATCACAAAACCACGGTTTCGCTGTTGATGCGCCCGTCGAAGCTCCCTCGGTTGCCCCATACGACAATGGGCGCTACGGCATGGTGGAGGTCACGCACGTGTGCCTCAATGATGGCGTCGTCGAAGGACTACGGACACTGGACCGGCCTGCATTTTCCGTCCAATACCACCCTGAAGCCGCGGCAGGCCCCCATGACGGTGAACATCTCTTTGACCGTTTTATTGCCGCGATGACTGCACACAAGGAAGCGAAGTAATGCCCCGCCGCTCAGATCTTCACTCGGTCCTCGTTATCGGCTCGGGCCCCATCGTTATTGGGCAAGCCTGCGAATTTGACTATTCGGGTACCCAAGCGTGCCGGGTCCTCAAAGAAGAAGGCCTCCGCGTCATCCTGGTGAACTCAAATCCCGCAACGATTATGACCGACCCGGGGATGGCTGATGCCACCTATGTTGAGCCCATTACCACCGAGGTGCTCACCAGCATTATTGACAAGGAACGGCCCGACGCAATCCTGCCAACTTTGGGTGGGCAAACCGCACTGAATGCCGCAATTGCTCTTCACGAACAAGGTGTCCTCGCGCGATATAACGTTGAGTTAATTGGCGCGTCAATTGATGCCATCCGTGCCGGGGAAGACCGTGACATCTTCAAACGCGTCGTTGAACGCTGTGGCGGCGAAGTAGCACGCTCCCGTATCGCCCACACAATGGACGAATGCTTTGCGGCAGCTGAAGAATTGGGCTATCCGCTTGTTGTACGCCCTTCCTTCACCATGGGTGGACTCGGTTCTGGTTTTGCCTACACACCTGAGGATCTTAAACGTATCGCAGGGCAAGGTTTAGCTGCCTCCATCACTACTGAGGTGCTCCTGGAAGAATCCATCCTGGGGTGGAAAGAATTTGAACTCGAATTGATGCGCGATACCGCTGACAACGTGGTGGTTGTGTGTTCGATTGAGAATGTCGACCCTGTTGGGGTACACACTGGTGATTCCATTACGGTGGCGCCAGCACTGACGCTGACGGACCGTGAGCTGCAAAACCTGCGCAATATTGGTATCGCAGTGATTAGAGAAGTGGGCGTCGATACGGGTGGCTGTAATATCCAATTCGCTATCCACCCACAAACGGGACGCGTGATCGTCATCGAAATGAATCCGCGTGTCTCGCGTTCCTCGGCCTTGGCATCAAAGGCTACCGGCTTTCCCATCGCAAAAATTGCGGCGAGGCTAGCCGCTGGCTACACCCTTGATGAAATACCCAATGACATCACTGGTTCAACACCCGCATCCTTCGAACCGACGTTGGACTACGTCGTCGTGAAGGTTCCGCGTTTTACCTTCGAGAAATTCCCTGAAGCGGATCCGACCCTCACGACCTCCATGAAAGCCGTGGGGGAGGCGATGGCTATTGGCCGTAACTATGCTGAAGCACTACAAAAAGCGTTGCGTTCAATCGACAAAGGTGGTGTGCAATTCCACTGGAATGGGCCAGCACCCAGCGGCGACGAAACTGCGGCACTGGTCAAGGCGGCCGCAATACCCACAGAAGGGCGCCTCGTCCAAGTGCAGCAAGCCATCCGCGGCGGTGCCACCATCGAGGACTTGTACGCTGCCACAGGCATCGACCCGTGGTTCCTTGACCAAATGGTGCTGTTGGACGAAATTGCTCATGAAATAGCGACCGCACCAGCGTTGGGTCGAGACCTGCTATTCCGCGCGAAACGACATGGCTTTTCTGACCAGCAGATTGGGCATCTGCGCGGGTTGAGTGAAACGACTGTGCGTGAGGTGCGTTCAGCTTTCAATGTCCGTCCCGTATATAAAACGGTTGACACCTGCGCTGCTCAATTTGCTGCCAACACGCCGTACCACTACTCCTCGTATGACGAGGAAACGGAAATCATGCCACGCCAACGTCCCGCCGTTATTATCCTTGGCGCCGGCCCCAACCGTATTGGACAGGGGATTGAGTTCGACTATTCCTGTGTTCACGCCACGATGGCGCTGCGCGAGGAATACGACACGGTGATGGTGAACTGTAATCCAGAGACCGTGTCTACTGACTACGACATTTCTGACCGCCTATATTTTGAACCACTGACGCTAGAGGACGTCCTTGAGGTCTATCGGGCTGAGTCTGCGGCCGGCGAAGTAAAAGGCATGATTGTGCAACTGGGCGGTCAAACACCTCTGTCGCTTGCTGAAGATTTAGCTGCCGCTGGGGTGCCAATCCTGGGGACAAGCCCGCAGTCCATTGCCATGGCAGAAGATCGCGAGGCCTTCGGGAAGGTACTTGCCGCCACGAATTGTCCCTCTCCTGCGCATGATGTGGCGCATACACCCAGCCAAGTGTTGGCGGTCGCTGAAGAAGTGGGTTATCCGGTGCTGGTACGTCCCTCCTTCGTCTTAGGTGGGCGCGGTATGGAGGTCGTCAACGATCCTGCCGCTTTGCGTCGCTACCTTCAACGGCCAGATTTAGCTGATCTCTTTGAACGCGGTCCCCTACTTATTGACCGCTTCCTTGACGCCGCCGTGGAAATCGACGTTGATGCGCTTTATGACGGTACCGACCTCTTTATGGGTGCGGTGATGGAACATATTGAAGAAGCCGGGGTACACTCTGGTGACTCAGCGTGTGTTTTGCCACCGATGACGCTGTCAGAACGCGAAATGCAGCGCATCACTGAATCCACGCAGGAGATTGCCCACGGTGTTGGCGTGCGTGGCCTCATTAATATTCAGTTCGCTTTGCTGTCGGACACGTTGTACGTCATTGAGGCGAATCCGCGGGCCTCACGTACCGTGCCGTTTGCGTCAAAAGCAACGGGTGTTCCGTTGGCGAAGGCGGCGTCACTGATCCAGGTGGGTCATTCGATTGCGTCGCTTCGCGAGGCGGGGGTACTTCCGGCGACTGATGCGCGGTATCTGCCCCTTGATGGCTCTATCGCAGTGAAGGAAGCGGTGCTGCCCTTTAGGCGTTTTAGGCGCGCTGATGGGTCGGTGGTGGACACGATTTTGGGACCTGAAATGCGGTCCACTGGTGAAGTAATGGGTATCGACCAGCACTTCCCGGCGGCATTTGCGAAATCGCAGTCTGCAGCATTTTCTGAGTTGCCAACTGAAGGTAACGTCTTTATTTCCATTGCGGATGCTGATAAACGGGCAATCGTATTTCCTGTGATGCGGATGCAGGAACTGGGTTTCACGATTATGGCGACCCAGGGCACGGCATCGGTGTTGCGGCGCAATGGGATCGAGGCGCAGGTTGTGCGTAAATCCTCAGATGGCCGTGGCCCTAATGGCGAGCGGACCGTTGTGGATCTGATTAATGACGGGGTGATTGACATCATTGTCAATACGCCGCAGACGTCGTCTGATCGTCATGATGGGTACCAGATTCGTACGGCCGCGACATCGAATGACCGAACGATTATTACGACGTTGCAGGCGTTTAATGCGGTGGTGCAGGCAATTGAGGTGCGCCTCAAAGGTCCCTACCGTGTGCGTTCACTGCAAGAGTGGGATGCGGCCCGAAAGGTAATACGATGACGACGCCCTTTGGTGACCGGCTTGCGCAGGCAATGGCGGATCACGGTCCAGTATGTGTCGGTATTGACCCGCACCCCACGTTATTAGATGCGTGGAATTTGCCGCGTAGTGCTGATGGTGTGCGGCGCTTTGGCCTGCGCCTCGTTGAGGCTTTAGGTGGTCGGATTGGAGCCTGTAAGCCGCAGGCGGCGTTCTTTGAAGAATACGGCAGCGGGGGAGTGGCTGCCCTCGAAGAGGTTATCGCAGCATGTCGCGCGACTGACACGCTGTGTATTGTCGATGCTAAGCGCGGCGATATTGGTTCGACGATGGCAGGCTACGCGCGTGCCTACCTTGATACGGACTCGGCTTTATCGGGGGATGCGGTGACTTTGTCACCGTATCTGGGAGTGGGATCGCTTGCGCCTGCATTTGAGGCTGCCGCAGCGAACGGTAAAGGTATTTTTGTCCTTGCTCTTACGTCGAATCCTGAAGGGGCACGTGTCCAACATGCGCGTATGGCAGACGGTACGTCGGTGGCGCAAGGTGTGATTGAGGCTGTGCAGGACGCCAACCAAGCATGTGATTATCGTCACATGGGTTCATTTGGTCTCGTTGTCGGCGCCACGATTGGCGATGCGCCACAACAACTGGGGATTAGCTTCAACACTTTCAATGGCCCCATACTTGCGCCAGGCGTAGGTGCACAAGGCGCAGGAAATACAGAGGTCACAAAGGTTTTTCGTGAAAGTGTGCCGAAAGTTTTGGCATCAAGCTCACGTGTGATCCTTCAAGCCGGCCCAAGTATTGATGGGCTGCGGCGCGCATACCGACAATGTGTCGACGAAATTGTCCGATGAAAGATATTTGAAGAAAACGGCGTGATTTCGCCACAAAATGCCGAAAATAGTGGCATCCTGAAACTTGTAGGAATCACTGCTACTCAGGAGGCTCTAATGGCCCTGCCCGACCTCACCCCCGAACAACGTGCAGAAGCGCTCGCGAAGGCTACGGCCGCACGGCGTCGCAGGGCGGAGGTAAAGACCGCTCTGAAGAGCCGTAAGATTACCTTCTCTGAGGTCCTTGCCCTTGCTGAAAAGGAAGAGGCAATTGCCAAGATGAAAGTAGTCGCACTGCTCGAGTCACTGCCGCGTGTCGGTGTCAACACTGCCGCTCAAATCATGAACGAAGTGGGCATCGCCGCCTCACGTCGCGTTCGTGGCCTGGGCCAGGTGCAACGCCAGGAACTCACCAAGCGTTTCGGCTAGGGGTGCTAAGGTGAGAAAATGAGGTTATGGATTCACCGACCCTCGTTGTTCTCGCCGGTCCCACTGCTGTTGGTAAAGGCACGGTTGTCCGTGCACTCCTTCAGCATCATCCACAGGTAGTGCTGTCCGTCTCGGCTACCACCCGGGCCCCGCGCCCGGGTGAAGTCGACGGAACGCACTACCATTTTCTTAGCCCCCAGGCATTTGACGAGCTTATCGCCACAGGAGGCATGTTGGAATGGGCGCTCGTGCACGGCCGGCACAAATACGGGACACCGCGCGAGCCTGTGGAACGTGCCCTCAACGAAGGGCGCCCCGTTCTTTTAGAAATCGACCTCGCAGGTGCGCGGCAAGTACGCAAATCTTTCCCTGATGCCCTTTTCGTCTTTCTTGCGCCACCGTCGTGGGAAGAACTTGAGCGTCGCCTCATTGGACGTGGTACAGAAGATGCCGCGGAGCGGGAGCGGCGCCTGGAGACAGCGAAGACCGAAATGGCAGCAAAAGACGAATTTGACGTCATTGTGATCAATGACGACCTTGACCAGGCAGTGTCGAAACTGGCTGAGTTGATGGGCCTAAGCTAGACTCTATAGCCGTGGCTTATTGTCCCCACAGGGATAATAGATAAATCAGGAGGAGCCAAATGTCTGGAATCGTCGCGCAGCCCGTGGGTATTACCTCCCCGCCGATCGATGACCTACTTGAGCATGTCGACTCAAAATATGCCCTTGTCATCTTCGCTGCCCGCCGTGCCCGCCAGATCAACTCATATAACCAACAGCTTGAACAAAATATGATTCAATTCGTTGGTCCTGTTGTTGACAGTGAACCGGGTGAAAAGCCTCTGGCTATTGCATTGCGCGAAATCAACGAGGGTCTGCTCACCCTTGACACCCAAGCGCGCGCCTGAAAGTAAGTGACCGCCAATGCCCGCAACCGTCGTTCTTGGAGTCGGTGCGGGCATTGCTGCATATAAGGCCGCTTATCTTCTGCGGGACCTGAGCAAACGCGGTTTTGACGTTCATGTTGTTCCGACGCCAGCCTCCCTTGCCTTCGTTGGTACCGCAACCTGGCAAGCATTAAGTCAACACCCGGTACATACAGGTGTTTTTGACACGGGTGACGCTGACCATGTAGAGCTCGCACGCAGAGCTGATCTTATTGTTATTTCCCCAGCCACCGCAGACCTGATCGCTCGCCTACGTATCGGCGCGGCAGATGATCTGCTCACTACAACCGTCCTAGCCTCCTCCTGTCCTGTCCTGCTCGCACCAGCAATGCACACCGCGATGTGGGCAAACCCCGCGACCCAGGACAATATCAAACAGCTTCGTCAACGTGGCATCCACATCCTTGACCCTGAAGTAGGTGCATTAGGGTCAGGTGATGTAGGCAAAGGCCGGATGGTCGAACCTCACGTCATCGCCGAGGCCGCTGCCAGTATCCTCAAATGCAGCCACGTTTCGCCAAACGACGGGTCACAGGGGTTTGATGTATCAACGCCACGTCTTGGTGCACCGTTGGACGGGCAACGTCTACTTGTTACCGCCGGTGGCACTCGTGAAGCCATCGACCCTGTGCGCTTCATTGGCAATACATCCAGCGGACGGCAAGGTTGTGCCATCGCGCAGGCTGGCCTTGAGATGGGTGCCTCCGTCACATTGATCACAGCAAATATTTCACCTGCGTTACTACCAGTACCGCAGGAGCGCCTGACGATCATCGAAGCAGTAACGGCAGCCGACGTTGAACGGGAAACACTGTCTCGCTTAGACGGCCATGACGTACTCATCATGGCAGCAGCGGTAGCCGATTTTCGGCCTAGCGTCGTGGCCGCCTCGAAAATCAAAAAAGACCCCGCCACCCTTGATGCGCCTACCATCGTCCTTGAACGCACCACCGACATCCTTGCTGCAGCGACAACCCACCCGCACCGACCACCGGTAATTGTTGGTTTTGCAGCCGAAACCGGTGATGCGGAGACGGTCCGCGCGCTTGGCGCCGACAAAGCCCGACGCAAAGGTGCTGACCTACTGGCGGTCAATCGTGTCGGCGACGGACATGGCTTCGGTGACGTGCCTAATTCGGTGGATTTGCTAAACGCGCAAGGAGAATACGTCGACCACATTGAAGGTGAGAAAGAACTCGTGGCCCGCGCGCTCCTTGAACACGTCGCTACATTGCTGGGTACCATAGCAAGGTGAAGGAACGACTTAAACTCTTTACCTCAGAATCGGTCACCGAAGGACACCCCGATAAGGTCTGTGATCAGATTTCTGACGCGATACTTGACGCACTGCTTCGCAGCGATCCACACGCACGTGTAGCAGTGGAAACAATGGCAACAACAGGTTTAGTTCATGTGGCAGGCGAAGTCACAACGGACGCCTATGTGGAAATCCCCCAAATTGTGCGCGAAACAGTCACAGGTATCGGGTATACGTCCTCAGATATTGGCTTTGATGGTCACTCCTGCGGGGTGTCGGTATCTATCGGACAGCAAAGTCCAGATATTGCAGGCGGCGTCGATCGGGCACTTGAAGCACGTGAAGACCATAGTGTGGATCCACGAGACCTGCAAGGGGCAGGCGACCAAGGGCTGATGTTCGGCTATGCCTGTGACGAAACACCTGACCTGATGCCAGCACCGATATGGCTGTCCCACAGACTTGCACGGCGCCTAGCTGAGGTACGCCGTAGCGGTGAGGTCGAGGGATTGAGGCCCGACGGAAAAACCCAGGTGACCCTTGGCTACGATCACAGTGGGCCGGTGAGTGTCGATACGCTGGTCGTATCAACACAACACGATGAATCGGTGACGCAGGCCGCCCTTGATGATGCGATACGCCGCCACGTCATCGACCCGGTATTTGCCGAATGTGGGCTTGACCTCGATCGACGCGATACCACCGTACTGATCAATCCCTCAGGTCGTTTCGTCATCGGTGGCCCCGCTGGCGATGCCGGCCTGACCGGTCGCAAAATCATCGTTGACACCTATGGCGGTATGGCACGGCATGGTGGAGGCGCGTTTTCAGGGAAAGACCCGTCAAAGGTTGACCGCTCGGCTGCCTATGCGGCACGGTGGGTAGCGAAGAATATCGTTGCTGCGGGCCTTGCGCGCCGCTGCGAAATACAAGTTGCCTACGCGATTGGGCGTGCACAGCCTGTCGGGCTCTATGTCGATACCTTCGGTACAGGGCTCGTAGATGATGCCGATATCAGTCGCGCGGTGCGCGCTGTATTTGACCTACGTCCAGCCGCGATGATCCAGGCGTTGGATTTATTGCGCCCCACCTACCGGGCTACGGCCGCATACGGGCATTTCGGGCGCAGCGAATTTACGTGGGAGGCAACCAACCGCGTGGAGGAATTGAAGGGTGCATTGTGAGCACTGAGCAAATCGACGATCAGTCCTATCGCAGGTGGCAGCGGCGTACTGCCATCGAAATGGCCATCTCTGGTCTGATTGGCCTATACGCCTCATTCGTCCTGTCGATAGAGGCGTGGATACTTGCTGGGGACGCGAATGCCTCATTTAACTGCGACGTATCCTCAGTGCTGTCATGCTCAGCGGTGGCACGGTCGTGGCAGGCAACACTGCTCGGTTTCCCCAATGCCTTCCTTGGTATCCTCTTCGAAACCGTGGTGCTGGCCGTGTCATTTGCCCTTATCGGCTCTGTTCGCTTCCCTCGATGGTACATGCTGTGTGTCCAAGCGCTTTACACGATTGGTCTGGCTTTTGCCCTATGGCTTTTTAGCCAGTCGTATTTTGTACTGCATGTCCTGTGTCCGTGGTGTCTCCTCGTCACAATCACGACAACCTTGGTGTGGGCGGGACTGACGCGTATCAATATTCGATCCGGCGTTATTCCCGCTCCCGAGGCGGTGCGCAGCGTGGTGCGTAGTGGCGCGGACTGGGCAATTACCGGCCTGGTGATCTTCGGCATTGCAGCGATGGTTGTCGCCCGCTATGGTATGGACCTCTTTGGCTAAGCCTCACGTGACGCAGATATTGGTGATGCGTGTTCCAATAGAGCTATGACGAATGCGCAAGACACGCTTCCTGGCATGACACCTCCGGGTGCTGCTGAGGTTGAGGTTGCGCGCGTCATCGTGTTAACAGATCTGCCTCATCTTGACCATCCGCTTGATTACTACGTACCCGATGATCTCCTTGACCAGGCGGTCGTTGGAGCGGGAGTCACCGTCACAGTGGGCGGGCGCCGAAGTAATGGGTGGATCGTTGAACGCGCGCGCCAGGTGCCATCGGTGTCGCGACTACAGCCACTGCTCAGAGTGACCACACGTATACCGGTGCTTACTGATGCGTTACTTCGCGTGGCCCGCATTATTGCAGACAAACATGTGGCAACGCTGTCACAAACACTGAGTATTGCCGTGCCCGCCATACATGTCGCTGCAGAAAAGGACGTGTATGCCCAGCACGCAACGGCCCTACCTGAGCCGCAACCATTTAATGCGGATGTCTGGCACGGTTTTCCTGGGGGCGATGCCTTGGCGGCGCATCTACACAATGCAGGTAACCCCCGTGCGGTGTGGACTGCACTGCGGCCACGACGTGATGCACAGTTGGTGGCCTTGATTGGTGCCACTATTGCCTCTGGGCGGCGCGCCATCGTTGTTACCCCCACGCAGCGCGATGCTGAAGCACTACATGCAGTGATCGCAGACCACTTCAGTGCCGTTGCGCTGTACACTGGCCAACTCTCACCGGCTGAACGTTACGCCACCTATCTGCGGGCAAAGCGCGGAGACTTCCATGTACTCGTGGGGACGCGTTCAAGCGTGTGGTGTCAAGTCCCGCAACTGGGACTCATCATCGTGTGGGATGACGCTGACGATCACTTGCGTGAGCGACGTCATCCTTGCACGGATGCACTTGAGGTGGCCGTGACACGCTCACACACACAAGGATGTGCCCTCGTTGTAGGGGCGTGGAGCCGTTCAACCCGTGCACAGGCACTCATCCGTTCAGGCTGGGCACACCAGGTCGAATCTGATCTTGCGACACGCCGCGCCCTCAATGCCCGCGTGCGTGTTCAGGACTATGCCGATATTGAACGGGAAGGTCCTGCTGCACACCTACGTCTGTCGCCGCTGGTGACACGCACCATCAAAGCTGGCCTCGCTCACGGGCCGGTACTGGTACACGTACCTTTTGCCGGATACGTTGGGGCGCTTGTGTGCCAACGGTGTCGCCAAGGCGTACGCTGCCCGCATTGCACAGGGCCACTGACGCTCACCAGCGCATCATGCGCGGTATGCACGTGGTGTGCCCGCAGTGCCGACGCATGGCGTTGCCCTCAATGTCACTCCAGCCAGTGGGTCCACATTCGTGTGGGTTCACAACGCACAGGTGAAGAGCTGGGCAAAGCATTCCCCGGTGTTCCGCTTTCGGTCTCCTCCGCCAGCCATGAGATCACACGAACCATTGACGCACGTCCACGTCTGGTCGTGGCGACGCCTGGCGCCGAACCGCAAGCGACGGACGGTTATGCGGCAGTAGTAATTTTGGATGCGCCAGCTATTGCAGGTCGAAGCGAGTTATGGGCACCTGAAGAGGCCGTCCGCCGCTGGGCACACGCCCTGTCCCTCGCCCGCCCGCAAGCGCCAGCCCTCATTGCTGGGGGCGTCGATTCAGTCCTTGCGCAAACGCTGATCCGCGGTGACTATACCGGTTTTGCGCAGCGGGCGTTGGACGAACGCGAAAGCCTGCAGTATTTTCCTGCTGCAACGATCGTCGCCATCGACGGTGCGAATGCTGATGTCCTCGCCGTCGTCACTGAAGCGCACGGCGAATTACTGGGTACCGTTAACCGTGACGACACCGGTGTGCGTAGCCTCATCCGTTTTTCTAAAGATGAGGCTGCTGCAGGACTCGCTCGACTAAAAGCTATTCAGCAGCGCCGCGCCGCCCGTAAACTCACGCTGGTGAAAATCACGGTGAATCCACCGGAACTCTTCTAGCTACACACCGATAGACTTAAGATCGTGCGTATTATCTTTGCTGGAACCCCCCATGCTGCTGTTCCCACGTTGCAGCGCCTCGTCAATTCACCGCATGACGTCTGTGCTGTGATCACTCGTCCTCCTGCACGCAGCGGCAGAGGCAGAGGAATGCACCCGTCTCCGGTAGCTCAATGCGCCACCGAATTGGGGCTGAATGTAATGGAAGCGGCCTCCCTGAAAGGCGATGATGTCGCACAGTATGTGCACGCGCTCCACGCTGATCTCGGTGTTGTCGTTGCCTACGGCGGCCTCGTACCTGCCGCAGTTCTTGACATGCCGCGCCACGGGTGGATTAACCTGCATTTTTCTGATTTGCCCAGGTGGCGTGGGGCCGCGCCAGTTCAGTGGGCAATTCGTGCTGGCGATACGACAACTGCGAGCTGTGTCTTCCAACTCGAAGAAACCCTTGATACCGGAGACGTGTATTCACGCGTCACGGTGGATATCGCCGACCAAAACGCGGGCGAATTGTTGGAATCTATGGCTAACAGTGGGGCAGAGCAGCTCCTTGAGGTAGTCAATACCATCGAAAACGGGACGGCAATCGCTGTGCCACAAACATCACAGGGCGTGACCGTTGCCCGAATGCTCACTCACGCTGATGGTTTCGTCGATTTTGCTGCCGATGCTGCAACAACAGAACGCATTATCCGATCGGTCACGCCCAATCCTGGTGCGTGGACACTGCTGCCTGATGGCCGCCGCATGAAGATCGCGCAGGTGACGCCTACCAGTTCCACTTCGCTGGGCCCAGGTCGTCTCGTGGTGACGAAAAATAGCGTGGAGGTTGGGTGCAGCGACACCTGCCTACGTTTGGATACGGTCGCGCCGGCTGGTAAAGGGTGGATGGACGGCGCAGCCTGGGCTCGAGGCGCACGTCCCACCGCTGATTTCGCCCTTGGGCGCGCAAAGGAGGCCTAATGTCGACCAAACGATACGCCGACGGGTATCGGCGCCGCCAAAATGTTGACCCTGCACGCCAGCTCGCCTACGAGGTCCTTCATCAGGTCAATGTTGACGGCGCATTTGCCAATATTGCCTTACCTCAGGCCCTACGAGAGGCACGGCTGGATCAGCGTGACGCCGCCTTCGCCTCGGAACTGGTATACGGTACGCTGCGCTGGAGCGGCTACCTTGACTGGGTGCTTGGTCGGCATATGGCGCGGCAACTAGCCGACGTGGATCCACGTGTGGCCACCTTGCTGCGGATGGGCAGCTACCAGCTACTTTTTATGCGCGTACCTCAGCACGCTGCGGTAGCGACCACTGTTGACCTTGCACGCGAAGTGACCACCGACGGCCCAGCAAAATTTTGCAATGCTGTCCTTCGCTCGATCACCCGCGAAGATCCACAGGTCAGAGACGAAGCTATTGCAGCGATTGAAGTTCCTGAAGAACGCCTCGCCATCCAATATTCCCACCCACAGTGGATGGTGGCCGCATTTGACCAGGCTCTTCGCGCACACTCCAAGGCGGGCGACGAAATTGAGGAGCTGTTGGCCGCCGACAATGAGGCGCCGCTGGTGACCCTGGTGGCACGTCCTGGCCTGATGACACCTGAAGAACTTGCCGACGAAGCTGAAGACTACCTTGGTACGCGCGTGGCACCTGGCGCGTTAAGCGACTACGCGGTGCTCATTGAATCTGGCGACCCCGCGCGCCTGCCGTCGATACGCAGCGGGTATGCAGGTGCGCAGGATGAAGGGAGTCAACTGGCCGCCATTATCGCAGCTGAGGCACCAGTGGACGGTAAAGACAACGCGTGGCTGGATCTTTGCGCAGGACCAGGCGGAAAAACAGCGTTACTCGGCGCGATTGGTGCGATACGAGGCGCCACCATCCTAGCCAACGAGGTGCACCCACATCGCGCCCGCCTCGTCGAACGTAGCTGCCGCGTACTGGACAATGTCGATGTTATCTGTGGCGATGGGCGCACCCTTGGGGGTGTTGGTACCAAATGGCCGTTGGAATCATTTGACCGTATCCTTGTTGACGCCCCCTGCAGTGGCATGGGGTCTATGCGTCGACGCCCAGAATCGCGCTGGCGACGCAGCGAAGCGGACCTTGAAGCATTGCTGATATTGCAGAAAGAACTATTAGCCCGTGCCGTGCAGCTTCTACGACCAGGTGGCTGCCTCACCTATGTCACCTGCTCACCACACGTCGCGGAAACTATCGATCAAGTGCGCATACTCCTTGATGGTGGCGCCGTCGAATTACTGGATACGGCTGCTGTGGCCTGTCGCGTCGCACCTGAGCCTTTAGAGGGTATCGGTGAAAGCGGGATCGGCATACAACTGTGGCAGCATCGTCATGGCAGTGACCTGATGTATATCGCTGCGATGCGTAAACGCTAAGTGCCACGGGGCGAACGACCCGCATTGGTACACAGTAAACCGGTAACCTTGACCTATGAGCGCAATTATTTCACCGTCAATTCTCAACTGCGATATTGGTAACCTCCGCGGTGAATTGGAACGGATCGGCAACGCCGATATCGCCCACGTGGACGTGATGGATAACCACTTCGTTCCCAACCTATCGTGGGGACTCCCGGTTGTAGAAGCGGTCGTCAAATCCGGGATCCTCCCAGTTGACGCACACCTGATGATTGAAGATCCTGACCGGTGGGCACCACAATACGCAGAGGCGGGGTGTGAATCCGTGACCTTCCACGCTGAAGCTGTGACGGCGCCGCTGCGTTTAGCGCGTGAACTTCACCGTCTTGGCGCACGTGCGGGTTTAGCGTTGCGTCCCGCTACGGATATTGCTCCTTTTGTGGATATCCTCCACGAATTCGACATGATCCTCATTATGACAGTGGAACCAGGCTTTGGCGGGCAGTCATTTATCGACTCAATGATGCCGAAAGTGCGCCGTACACGCGAAGCGATCCGCAGCGCGAACCTGCCAGTGACCATTCAGGTTGACGGCGGCATTTCGCGTGCCACGATCGAAATGGCAGCTGAGGCTGGTGCAGATAACTTCGTGGCTGGCTCAGCGGTCTTCACCGCCGATAATGCCTGGGACGAAGTTGAATTATTGCGGGAACTTGCAGCGCATCACTGCCATTAACGCACGCAGATTTGTCGCTGACAACTATCGGTAGATACCGGCGTAGTCACGACGCACGCATATCACCTCCGTGGTATTCAACTTTCCTCCTTCTCGCCGCCGTGGCACAATGGGGGAGTGCTCCGGGGTCGGTGTAAGTCCGAACCGGCGGTGAAAGTCCGCGACCCGCTCAAACAAGCGGTTGAGCCGGTGAAATTCCGGCACCGACGGTGAAAGTCCGGATGGGAGGAGCAATAACGGGTGACCTGTGTCTATGGGCAGGTCTACCGTTGTTTAGCGCCCCGGATGCCGGAGAGGACAACCGTCGTGGCGCGCAAGACACCACTCAAGCCTCAGGTGACCTATGTAGCGCCTGTGGTTTTTCTTGCATGCCTCATCGGCCTGTGGTGGGTAATCACCGCTTTTTCCGGCATCGAAGAATGGCGACTGCCCGGACCTGGGCAGGTCGCAGCGCAAGCAATCGACATGCTCAGCCACACGTGGATGTGGCAACGTATCGGCATCACGGCCCTTGAAGCGCTCCTAGGAAGCGCCATCGGTGCGAGCCTTGCATTGCCGCTGAGCTGGCTCATCTACCGCAATGCTGTACTGTCTGCCGCCGTGGAACCTTTTCTTGGTGCCACGCAGGCATTACCTGCGATCGCTATCGCGCCGCTCCTTGTCCTTTGGATTGGATATGGAACGTGGGCGATTGCAATGCTATGCGCATTGATGGTCTTTTTCCCCATCCTTGTCTCCACCGTAGTGGGGTTGCGTCACCTTGATCCAGAGGTGCGCGAGGCGGCCGAACTGGACGGCGCCTCGGGGTGGACCATGATTAGACGCATAGAGATGCCACTTGCCGCCCCCTCAATCCTTGCGGGTCTACGCAACGGCTTTACGCTTTCGGTCACAGGTGCGGTGGTGGGCGAAATGGTAATGGGCGGTTCGGGCCTTGGCCAGGTGTTGGTTCAGGCACGCAATAACGTCGATACCTCCTCCCTATTCGTGACAATCTTCATCCTCGCCACCATGGCGACGTTGGCCTACGTCGCTGTGTATCGCATTGAACGTCGCCAGCGCCGCGACATTTCACCACAGCAAAGGAAAAGCCGATGATAACGTCACGTATACGCCGTTTCACAGCCCTTGGAGTCGCAGCACTCTTCGGCCTCACCGCCTGCACCGCCTCGTCACAAGAGACGGGTACGACAACAGGTAACGCCACTGACGGTGTCACCCTTGGGTTGACCTATATCCCTAATGTCCAGTTTTCTCCAGTCTATGTTGCCAATGAGCAGGGGCTGTACGCAGCTGCTGGTACCGAGGTCACTGTGCGCCACCACGGCTCAGATGAAGGCCTGTTTACGGCGTTAGTGTCGGGCGAAGAAGATATTGTTTTGGCATCAGGCGACGAGGTCCTCCAGGCACGCGAGGCTGGAATGGACCTGGTATCGGTCGCAACCTATTATGCGAGCCACCCGGTGACCTTCATTGTGCCGACGGAGTCTGACATTGCGAGCCTTTCCGACCTTAAAGGTCGTCGCATAGGTGTGCCCGGCGAATACGGCTCTAACTGGTACGCGCTATTAGCGGTCCTGGCCAATGAGGGACTTACCCGCGACGACGTTGAGGTGGTATCAATTGGATACACCCAACAGGCTGCATTAGCAGGTGGCCAAGTCGATGTTGTCGTCGGTTTTTCCAATAATGACCTCGTACAGATCCAAGCCTCAGGACAGGAGGTTCGTGCACTCAACCCCGACCCTGAACAACTGCCACTGGTATCAGCTTCACTGGTGACAACACGCACTTTCGCACAGGAACACCCAGATACGCTGCGCAGCGTGATAAAAGGGACGACGGACGGTATCAATGCCGTTATTGCCGATCCTGAAGTGGCTATCACTGCCACGCAAACGCTTGATCCGACCCTCAGCGGTGAGGCAGTTGACACGGCGCGTGCAGTACTTAACGCCACCATTACCTTGTGGCAGAACAGTGACGGCACGGTATCTATGCGGCAAGATGAACGCAAATGGGCGCAGATGGCGGCATTTTTCCTCACGGTACCCAACGTGCTTTCGACACCCGCTGACCTTGGTGCCGCGATGTCGAATGACTACGTCAGCTAATCGAGGTACAGGCGGCTTTGGGACGGTCGCCACGCGATTGCACATGCACCGTTGGCAGACTCCGTGGGATATCGCTTGAGAGACAGCACGACTGCGTGTGGCGCGCAGTGACATGCACGCTGATCGCCGACAGGATCACGCTAATGCAAGGGCGTGATTCCGCCTACTGGTTGGCTTTCACTGTCACAAGGCAAAGAGGGTTAGGCTGGGTAGGTGAGTAGATTTGAGGAACTTTTTGCCGAACTATCAGATAAAGCCCGCACCCGCCCAGCCGGGTCCAGCACGGTTGACGAACTTGACCGGGGTATCCATTACATTGGTAAAAAAATCGCGGAAGAAGCCGGGGAAGTGTGGATCGCTGCCCGCTATGAATCGGATGACGACCTGGCATTGGAGATCTCACAGCTCCTGTACCACGCGCAAGTGATGATGATTGCCCGTGGCCTCACCCTTGATGACGTCTACTCAAAGCTCTGAAAGAACACGAATGAATACTGACATGCTGCGTATCGCAGTACCCAATAAAGGTTCACTATCGGAACCTGCGATTGCCCTGCTTGCCGAAGCCGGTTATAAAACGCGGCGTCGCGGACGCGAACTTGTACTCACTGACGCTGCTAATAGCGTCGAACTCTTCTTCTTGCGTCCGCGCGATATTGCAGTGTATGTGGGCCGTGGGTCTATACATGTGGGCATTACGGGGCGTGATCTGCTCCTCGACTCTGAAACACATGCCGTTGAACACCGCAGCCTTGGTTTCGGGCGTTCCACATTCCGTTTTGCTGCTCCCAGCGGCACGATGAGCGACATCAGGCAGATCGAAGGTAAACGCGTTGCTGCATCCTACGACAACCTTGTCCGCAACTACCTTGCTCAGCGTGATATTGAAGCCGAGGTTGTGCACCTCGACGGTGCCGTGGAATCATCTGTGCGTCTAGGCGTTGCTGATCTCATCGCAGATGTCGTCGAAACAGGGTCAACGTTGAAGGCCGCCGGCCTTGACGTATTCGGTGAACCGATCCTGTCGTCAGAGGCCGTCTTGATTACCCGTGAAGAATTGCGTGACGACCCGCGTATTGCCATCCTCGATCGGCGTCTGGAAGGCGTTCAGGTAGCCCGGGCATATGTGCTGGTTGACTACAACGTTCGTGAGGTCGATTTAGAAGCGACGATCGCCATCACGCCTGGATTTGGCTCGCCAACAATCAGCCCATTAGTAAATACACAATGGATTGCGGTGCGTGCGATGGTACCAGCCAAGGGCGTGAATCAAGTGATGGATGAGCTTCACGACATGGGTGCAAGGGGCATTATTGTCACCCAGCTTGCCGCATCCCGTCTCTAAGGCAGCGGCACGGCCATCCCATAAGCCGCCTGAAAAAACCCGACGTGTTGTCATACACCGCGCCTTTTTGTTGCAGTCAGCCCTAGGATGTCTGTGTGAGTGCTGCCGTTTCAAGTAATCAGCGGGTCCTTGACCTGTTTTTCGCGCTCCTTGGCACTAGGCGCGGCAAAACGAAGTCCGAATTGGCGGCCCTGCCAGGTTATCGTGACCTTGACGAACATAATTTTGAGGCACAATTTGAACGCGACAAAGATACCTTGCGTACCATTGGTGCCACCTTAGAGGTGATTGGCGCATCGCACCGCTACCGGATTGCTGAGGCTTCATTCCCGCATGGAATGGACAGCCTCGACGATACAGATAAAGCACTGATCAACATGGCGGCTCACGCCTGGCAAGGTAATGACCTCAGCCTCATTACGCCCAAGCTTGCGGCCACCACCTCCTCACCACTTACACGCCACACGATGCCCTTTAATCTTGACCTGGAAGGGGCCGACGTCGTTGCCGACCTCGCCCAGGCAATTATGCAACGCCGCGTTGTCGCCTTCACCTATAGCAGCCTTTCAGGCAGTGCAGAGCGCGCTGTTGAACCGTGGCGCCTCATCATTCGCTTTGGTCGGCTCTATCTGTGGGGTTTCGATCTGGACCGCTACGACCAGCGTCTTTTCCGGCTTTCGCGGGTGACCTCGGCAGTTGAATATCTTGGCGACAGCGCCGATGCAGCACCAATGCCGGAGGGGCTGCCCGATCCTTTCGACGCGTTGACGGTTGCTCCGCTACTTCTTATTCGACACGATGCGGCCGCCTACCTTGCCGCCTATACGCAACGCGTGGCGGCGCCTCGTGAAGCACCTGATGGGTGGCATTACTATCAAGGACACGCCGGTGAGTACGGCACGTGGATGACGCGGATACTGCGTAAGGCCAGCAGCGTTGTCGTCATCGAACCCGCGTTGTTGCGTGCGCAAATCCTTGACCGTTTACGCTCGGCAACGGAGGTGCCCCATGCCTGAATATGTGGGCAGTGCAGTGGTGCGTCTATTGTCGATGGTGACATGGCTGGGCGCGCATCAGGGGGCACGTGTTGACGCGCTGGCTCAGCAATTTGGACGCACACAACGACAAATTCGCCGTGATATCGAGTATTTGGCCAGCGTTGGTGACTCTTTACCTGGTGCTTCCTTCGAAATCGATTGGGAGCGCTACTACGCAGATGACGCGCTGTATATCCGCAGCACCATGGGATTAGAGCTTCCCCCACAGTTCACATCCGATCAGGCTCTCGCCATAATTGTGGGCCTGACAGCGATTTCCGAGGCCCTTGATCCTACGTTGCGCGACCGCATTATCCGGATCGCCTTGGCCATCTACCCGCACGACACAGCACAAACGCTGACCGTGTCGTCACATGCGGGGGTGCGGCATCTACCGACACTGCGGGAGGCTATCGAAGGAGCACACCGTATTGCGATGACCTATCGCGACGTGAAGGGACGCCACAGTCACCGGCATATTGACCCGTGGACACTGTCACCGCGCGGTCGAATGTGGTACCTCACGGGTTGGTGCCACACAGCCAACGCGCAACGTTCTTTCGCTGTCGACCGCATCGATAGCGTAGAGTTGCTGCCCGAAGCAATCGACCATACTGTCCAGGCGCACGGTGAAGTCGCGCAGCAGGACGATACGCGTCAGCTACTAGTGACACTCAAAAAAGGTGCGCAGTGGATCGTGGATGATTATCGACTTGAGGTGCACAGCGAAACGGCACAGACGATGACGGTGTCGATCCCCGTGTGGGACCAAGAATGGGTGGATGCGCTGCTCATTGATATTAGTGCGCATATCATTGATATTCCGCCTGACGTCCGCGACCGAATCCGCGAAAAAGCGGATCAGGCGCTTGACGTATGGACCAGTATTGGAGGACACGAGTACCCATGAGCCCTGCCCGGCGTCGCCGCAGAGCCACCGCATCGAGCGCGGAACCACCGCGCACCCAGGACATGGAGTTGTTAAGTCCCTCCCAACGTTTTGCTGCCTTCAAATCCGCGCAAGCCGAAGAGGCATCCCTACGTCACCAGTGGACGGCGCGTCTGCCATATCAGCCAGATACCTTCCAAGTGGAGGCAATGGATGCCTTAGAGTCCGGCAACACCGTACTTGTTGCGGCTCCAACTGGTGCTGGAAAAACTGTTGTCGGTGAATTTGCTACCTACCTGGCGCTACAGGCAGGTAAACGTGCTTTCTATACGACGCCGATTAAGGCACTATCGAATCAAAAGTACTTTGATCTGCAAAAAATATTTGGTGAACATACCGTGGGCCTGTTGACGGGGGATGTGTCGGTCAATCCTGGCGCTCCCATCGTGGTGATGACCACTGAAGTATTGCGCAATATGATCTACGCCAATGCAGATCTCAGCGACCTGAGCCACGTCATCCTTGACGAAGTCCACTACCTGGCGGACCGGATGCGGGGACCTGTGTGGGAAGAAGTGATTATCCACGCTCCCGACCATGTCAACATTGTGGCGCTGTCGGCGACGGTTTCCAATGCTGAAGAATTTGGTGCCTGGCTTAATGAGGTGCGGGGTTCCTGCTCGGTGATCCTCTCAGAAGACCGGCCCGTGCCGTTATTCCAACACATGATGGTGGGCGATCGTCTCCTTGACGTATACGCGCCGAGCCGAAAAGGTCACGGTCCCTCAGCTCGTATCAACCCGCAACTGCTGTCGGCGACTTCACCTGTTGGTCGGCCCCGTGGAACAAAAGCTGGCGGTGTGCGGGAGACGCGTTTAGGTGTCCTTGCAGCGTTAAGAGGGCGCGACCTACTGCCTGCGATCGTCTTTATCTTCTCCCGTCAAGGATGTGAGGACGCGGTGAGGCAGGTGATGGCAGGTGGCTTAGTACTCACTGATAGGCGCGAGGCGGCGCAGATCCGCATTGCCATTGACGAGGTGATGGCCAGTATCGACGTAAGAGATCATGCGGCGCTTGGACTTGGAGCGTGGGCGCGTGCCCTTGAAGCCGGTGTGGCAGCGCACCATGCGGGGCTGTTGCCGCTGATTAAGGAAACCGTTGAGCGGCTCTTCACCCGTGGCCTCGTAAAGGTCGTTTTTGCAACGGAAACCCTTGCGTTAGGTATTAATATGCCAGCACGCACTGTGGTCATTGAGTCTCTTTTCAAGTGGAATGGTGCGCAGCATGTGATGCTGTCAGCGGGGGAGTACACTCAGCTTTCTGGCCGTGCAGGTCGACGAGGTATTGACACCGAAGGACATGCAGTGGTGCTCCATCGCGGCCAGGTTGCCCCCGAAGAACTTGCGGCCTTGGCTTCAAAACGCACCTACCCGCTGATCAGTGCTTTTAGGCCCACCTACAATATGGTGGCAAATCTGCTGACCCACGCCACACGGGCAGCAACGCGTGAAGTTTTGGAAACGTCTTTCGCACAGTTTCAGGCCGATGGTGCTGTTGTCACATTGGCGCGACAGGCACGTCGAGCACAACAGCAGGTGGATCTGCTCGCGCAGGAACTGCATTGCGATGCTGGAGATGCGCAGGAATACTTCGCTTTGCGGGAAGAAATTGCGCGCCTTCAAAAGGAACAGGCCAAAGCGCGTACGCAGATCGACCGAGACCGCGCCGTGAAGGACCTTCATCGGTGCCGACGCGGCGATATTGTGCGTTACCGCAAAGGCAGACGAGTCCTTCATGCCGTGGTCTGTGAGACCGCGACGGGAGCAGGGCATAACGCTGTGGGTGTGCGCGCCCTGGGCACTGACGGAAAATGGCACCATATTGGCGCACATAACGCCATGCAGTGGATTGGCGTAGTGGGACGCATGACGGTGCCGACGCCGCAAAACCTTCGCCGAGCCTCGGTTCGCGCCGCAATTGGAAACGAATTGTCACACCTTGTGCGTACGGGGAGTCTTGAGGTGCAGGGCAGTGGTGACACGATATTGCCGTCTAGCGCCACGGAAGAACTTGAACAACGTTTGCGTGCTCATCCAGTCCATCGCTGTCCAGAACGCGAAAGCCACGCACGTGCTGGGCATGGGTGGGCGCGTGCGAAACGGGAGGCGGATAGGTTGCTTGCCGCCATTGACGGGCGTACGAATTCGGTGGCTAAAGAATTCGATAAGGTCTGTGACGTTCTGGACCGTTTGGCTTTTCTCAGTGGCGATCAGGTCACTGATGCTGGGCGTGCTTTGACCCACGTCTTTGGCGAAAGAGACCTTGTGATCGTCGAGGCACTGCGCGGCGGTGCTCTGCGTGGCCTTGATGCGGCTCAGCTAGCGGGCGCGGTTTCGTGTTTCGTATATGAGTCACGAGGCGAAGCGGGGGAGTCCGCACAGGTTCCTTCAAGGATTGAAGGACCGCTGCGTCAGGCATGGCGTGAGGCCTGCGGAGCCCATGAGCGTATCGCGAAGGTTGAGGCTGAGGTAGGGGTCGCACATATGACTCCCTGCGTGGATGGTGGCATTATGGCCGCGACCGCCGCGTGGGCTCGTGGAGCATCGTTGACGACTGCGCTGAGTGAATGTGATCTGGCGGGCGGCGATTTTGTGCGATGGATGCGTCAAGTCATGGATCTTCTTGACCAGTTACGACATGTGGGAGACGAGGCGTTGGCTCAGCGTGCGCGTGAGGCGCGCGACGCATTAGCTCATGGGGTGGTGTCATGGTCAGCACTGTGAAAGACAAAGCTCGTCGTGCAGGTGGCAAGAAGCGGCGTTGGCTGGGCGATAGTGCTGTGGCTTCCATATCGGGCGCATTGCTGTGGGCATCATTTCCTGATGTTGGACTGTGGTTCTTGTCTTTTGTGGCACTTGCTTTGGTGTTTTCGCGTCTGGAGAATGCCACCAGTGGGCGCGCGTTACTTATTGGAACCTTTTTTGGCGCAGCTTTTTGGCTTCCGCATATTACGTGGGTCTTACCTGCCACAGGCGGATGGCTCCCGTGGGTGGCTTTAGCAACAACGCAAATCATTGCGTATGCGCTGTGGGCATTTTTTGCGTCACGTATCCGTTTCCTGCCTTTTGGAAAGACTTTGTTAGGCCAAGTGCTCGGTGTGGCCAGCGTGTGGGTCGGTGTTGAGCAGCTGCGTTCTTCTTGGCCCTGGTCTGGGTTTCCGTGGGGCAACCTTGCATATCCGCAGGTGGACAGCCCGCTGGTGACATTTGCTCCGCTGGGTGGGGAAGTGTTGGTGTCTTTCACAGTGGTGGCAGTGGCAGTATTGTTGCGCCGAGGCTTCGCGTTGGCGCCACAGTATCATGGTGTTTTGGTGCGCCTGTGGGCATGTGGTGCGGTTGTGACAGTATTCGTTGTGGCATCGACGATGTCCCTGCCGAAACTGCCAGAAAGCGGAACGCTCGGTGTTGGCGTCGTCCAAGGAAATATTGAATTACCTGGTGCAGCGACCTACAGCATCGAAGGTAAAGTAACAGCAAATCATGTATCTGAACATCGTCAGTTTGGTGAGCAGGGGAGTGGTCTTGATCTGATAATCTGGGGCGAAAATTCCTTGGATCGTGACCCTCGGGTCAACGCGGTTGTGCGTGAGCAGGTCAGCGCCACTGTCGATGCAGTAGGCGTGCCGACGTTGGTGGGTCTACCTGAGTATCGTGACGACCAGCGGTGGAATTGGATTGGTATGTGGTATCCGCATACAGGCTTGTCGGATGTGCTTTATGGGAAGCAGATACCTGTGCCCTTCGGTGAATACATTCCTTGGCGTGGCCTGGTGTCGGCCCTTGCGACCGAGGCTGCTCAAATCAGTGTTGACCTGGTAGCTGTTGACAATCCTGCGTACCTGGAGGCCCGACTTAATGATGGTCGTGTAGTGCCGATGTCTGTCGGTATTTGTTTTGAAGTGGCCTACGAGACGCTTCTGGCTGAAGGTGTGCGTCAAGGTGGCCAAATCCTCGTTATTCCAACAAATAACTACCATTTCGCGCGCACTGCTGAGCCCGCACAACAAGCCCAGATGCTGCGTTTCCGTGCGGCGGCATTTTCTCGGGCAGCAATACAAGCCTCAACGACTGGTGAGTCGATGCTTATTCGCCCTGACGGATCTATTCAGTCAGTCAGTGGCAGGATGACTGCTGCGCACCTTCAGGGCATTTTGCCTTTACGTACCAGCATGACACCGGTGACGAAATATGCCACCTACTGGCATTTAGGTGCCCTGGTTGTAGGTGGCATATATGCGGTAAGCGGTCTGGTTTTTAGCCTTTACGGTAAGCGCCTTCGGGGCGCAGGCGGCCCTCGCGCAGCAAAGCGAGCTGCTCGTTAAGCACTTCGTCGAGTTCTTCTAGGCTGCGGCGTTCGCGCAGCATATCCCAGTGGGTACGTACCGGCTTAATGACCTTGGGTTCGTCATCTTCAACAGTATCGCCAAGGAGCTCAGCGGTGATTCCGCAGCGACATTCCCATGTTGCTGGCGCGGTGGCTTCGGTGGACAGGGTGACTTCGAATTCGTGACCGTTGGCGCAGGCGTAGCGCACGATATAGCGGTCAGCGAAGACAACGCCATCTTCGGATTCCATCGATTTAGCGCCGATTTGCATCCCTCGAAGTGCGCGATCTGCCACGGTTTCCTCCTAGTGCTGTCCTTCAGGCATGAACCTGTATATTCTAGCGTATTGTGCACATAGTCTCCTGTTTGTGCAATACCTGAACCTTAAATGCCGATAATGAATATTATGTCAGAAAGGGTTGTTATGGGCAGTGCGTCATCAATGCAGCGATACTCCTCTATCGCACTGCGCTGGCGCGGCACCTACGAGATTGCACTCGTTGCAATGGCATGTATTACCTACCTCGTCTTGTGTGCAATGGCTCCTGTTCGCCCCGCCTTAGCTAAGGCAAATGGCTGGGCCATCTATCACCTTCAGCGCGCATATGGGTGGACCTACGAAATTGACCTCAACCGTTGGCTGATGCGTCAATCTGAAATGCTTGCCGATATTGTGACGCTGTTCTACACAATCTCTTTCTTTGTTGGCACGGTTGCCGCTCTCGTGGTGTTATGGCACCGAAACGCCAATCATTATGCTCTCAGTCGCAATGCCTTGTTTGTGATGACCGGTGGTGCCGCCATTACCTATTGGGCGTTCCCTGTGGCGCCGCCTCGCCTGTTGGACGGTTCACCATTTGTTGACACTGTGGCGCACGCAAATTCAGGTGGAACGGTATATGCCAGTTTTATGTCAGATTTTGCAAATGCCTATGGCGCTATGCCTTCTATGCATACCGGTTGGTCACTATGGGTGGCATTAAGTTTGGGAGCATTTGTTTATCGCCGCTGGTGGCAGCGCATTATCTTGAGTCTTTACCCAATCTTTACCGTTTTGGCGATTATGGCAACGGCCAACCACTACATCCTCGACGCCATATTCGGTGCACTTTACTGCCTGATTGGCTTTGGTGTCGCCATCCTTATTGCGCGTTATGTCAGGCCTCTCCCCCGTCGCCGCAGCCTTCGCCAGACATCACATTGAGTCCATCCATGCCTGCTGTGGCTGCCTACGCATTGCCGCACACCGCGGCTGGGCTTCATCCATAGCGCGTCACACACAATTTTGACTACAACGTCCGATCCTGACCAAAACGCATCACGTGCCGCTAGGCTGGTCACATGAGATTTGGCGTTGACTTCGGGACATCTCGCACGACCATTGCATCATGCGATCGCGGCAATTATCCGGTGGTTTCATTCGAAGACCATCAAGGGGATATCCATGACTACATCCCCTCGATTGCTGCCCTCGATGGCGACCATTTGGTTTTTGGCTTCCAAGCACAAGCCTTGGCAGCGCAGGGCGCGCCAGCCCTTCGCTCTTTTAAACGCCTTCTTTCTGATCCGCAGGTCACCGAACAGACGACAATACGTCTCGCTCGGCGCGATATTGGGCTGCTGGACTTGGTGACCCGTTATCTCGCGCATGTTGCCGATACCTTGCGCTACGCCTCGTCAGCGACAAGCGAGTTAGGTAAGGGCCCCCTGGAAGCCGTTATCGGTATCCCCGCACACGCGCATTCCGGGCAGCGTTTCCTCACCCTTGAAGCTTTCCGCAATGCAGGATGGCACGTTCATTCGATGATCAACGAACCATCCGCTGCAGGTTTCGAATACACGCACCGACATGGCGGCACACTCAACTCGAAGCGGACCTCGGTGCTGGTATATGACCTAGGTGGTGGCACGTTCGACGCCTCGCTCGTACATGCGCGCGGCACCTCCCACGAGGTACAGGCCTCTCGTGGCCACAATATGCTTGGAGGCGACGACTTCGACCTCGTCCTTGCCCATGTCACCTTGCAAGTCGCAGGTATCGCCGCTGCACAACTTGGTGACGCGGGTTGGGCAGAGCTCGTGGAACAATGTCGCATCGCCAAAGAATCCCTGAATGCGCAGACACGGTTTCTCACCTTGGAAGTGCAAGGTAAAGCCATTAGTGTGCCCGTTGCCCAGTTCTACGACGCAGCCACCTGCTTGGTGGAGGAAACCTTCACGACAATGCTTCCGCTGCTTCATACCGACGCTGATGGTGACGCTCAGCTCGGCGCTGATATTGCAGGGCTCTATGTCGTTGGCGGAGGCGCGGAACTTCCGTTGGTCTCACGCCTCCTGCGGACGCGTTTTGGTCGGCGTGTCCATCGTTCACCGCATGGCTCGACGTCCACCGCCATCGGTCTGGCAATTGCGGCAGATCCAGACGCCGCATTCACCTTGCGCGACACGCTTGCCCGAGGCGTTGGCGTATTCCGCGAAGGTGAAGCGGGCGCTCAGGTAACCTTCGACAGGCTATTGACACCCGATATGCGCCTGAATCTGGATGGCACAATGACCTTTACGCGCACCTACAAAGCAGCGCACAATGTTGGCTGGTTCCGTTTCGTCGAATATTCGCGCACAGACGAGGCGGGGGTTCCATCTGGCGACGTACTCCCCTACGGCGAATTGCGGATGCCCTTTGATCCTCACCTGCAGCACGGCACGATCGACCTATCGGTGATCGCTGTTGAACGAACCTTCGACGGGCCGCGGGTACAAGAGCGGTATAGGGTGGATACTAACGGGATAATTGATGTTGAAATCGTGGACCTTGACACGGGCTACTCGGTACGACAAGGTCTGGGACACCCGCATTAAGAAATTGAACGCTTGAGGCGTCGCCGTTGAGCAAGGTCATCAATAATAGGTGCCTCGGCTTGCTCTACGGGAATATCGGCAAGTGAGCCTTCAACTTCGCGCCACACGCGACCCACTGCGATACCGAAGACACCTTGTCCGCCTTGGAGAAGGTCAATGACTTCATCGGTGGATGTGCATTCATATACCGATGCACCATCACTCATGAGGGTGATTGAGGCTAGGTCCTCCACTCCCCTATCTTGAAGTTGACTGACTGCAGTGCGAACCTGCTGAAGTGAAACACCCGTATCCAGCAGTTTCTTCACAATTTTTAGCACAAGGATATCTTTGAACGAGTACAGACGTTGTGAGCCTGAACCGCGGGCCGCGCGCACAGAGGGCTGCAACAAACCCGTTCGTGCCCAGTAATCCAACTGACGATATGTGATGCCAGCAGCAGCACAGGCGACAGGACCGCGATACCCAAGGTCGTCATCTTGGTCTGCTAAGGTGTCGCCAAAAAGGAGTCCTTGGCGCGCGTGAGCCAGACCAGACCCTGATGTGCTGTTCACAGCGTCTCCTCTAGTGCAAAACGGGATAAGCAATACGCTTAGTACGCTATGCCGTTAACGGGCCAACGTCAACCACCGGCGCGGCGCGCCTCAACCTCAAGTTGAACTTCAAGGTTTAGCTATTGAGTTGAGACAGCGAAACCCGAAGCATTTCCCGATGTAAATCAGCCAAAGCCTCGCCAAGTTCAACGCAACGAGCGGCGGCACGTTCCTTATCGGCCGCCCGTGACCGCGACCGTTGCGATGACAGTGTTTGATCAATAAGGTCAGCGCTGCGCTCAGCACCGTTACGTACCGAACGTAAAATACGTGGGTCGATCCCCTGCCCCTCTAAGGAAATAAGGATCTGCACCACCTGGACGCACCGTGCAGGAAAATAGCCACTTAAATCAGGTGTGATCAAGCCTAAGCGCGTGTAGCGCCTGAGGTCCTCGATATCAGCGCCAGTTAAATCCGCCAGATCAGTTGCCGGTATCGCCGGTCTATTACCGGTGGAGACAACATGGCCTTCCGAGGCGACAATGCGTGCAGTCGGACGAGGCTCCACCGTGTGCCCTGCATCCAGCGCACGCAATTCGTCGCCAATGACCCTTAGCGGAGTGAAAGAGTCACGTTGACGCGACAAGATGTACCGCAATCGTTCAACGTCGGCAGCGGAATACTTGCGGTAGCCAGCACCCGAACGATGCGGCGACACCAGTTGTTGGTCCTCTAGATAGCGAATTTTCGACAGACTAATTGCCGGGAATTCCTTTTTTAAAGTGTCAACAACCTGACCGATAGTCAGGGCCGGATCACGCGAGACGCCTCGCGGCCACGGTTGAATATCGGCTGTTGCAAGATGATGAACGGGTGATGCGCTCATGCCTGTGCGGGAGAAGGATGATATGTGAGGCGGTATTTGCCAATCTGGACTTCGTCACCAGCGCTCAACACGTAGCTGTCAACACGTTCGCGGTTGACATAGGTGCCGTTGAGGGAACCCGAATCACGCACCATATGGCGTCCCTCATGAGGAAGGAACTGGCAGTGCTTGCGTGAAACAGTGACGTCATCAAGGAAAATGTCAGACTTCGGGGAACGGCCCGCATTAGTTGTCTGTGTATCCAGCAGGAAACGCGCGCCAGTATTGGGCCCTCTTAACACAATGAGGAGCGCTGACCCGGCGGGGAGGGCTGCAACTGCGTCGCGATCACGCGGCGACAAAGGAGGAAGGTCACCAACAAAGTCATCAACTAAAGGTGCACCGAAGACAGAGGTCAAGGTGGGGTCGAATTCCTGAGTGTGTTCCATCTGTTCCTCCCGAGCATGTCTGACTGTGCCATTGTAGTGCGTCAACGGCTGCGCCGCTGAGGCACGGACACATCAATATGTCGTCAATTATTCAATCGTTGCCCACTGATGCTGAAACTCAGGGGCCACCGAGGTGATGTGAATGTCATCTTTGATGATGACATCAACGGTTGCGTTCTTTGCGCGCATCTGTGCCGCCGACCCGGCTTGTATTTCTAAAGCGGTAGCAATAGTTTGCGCAGGTCCAATAATATTCCACCGGTATGGGGAACTGATCAGCGTCCCATCGAGGTAAATCCCTGAATCATTCGACACGAAGGACGAACGCATCGTGACGCGTAATCCGTTGAGTTCGATGGCTTCAGCACCAGCATTACGCAATTCACCAAGAGTCATCACAAATTGCGTTGCGGTCAACGATCGTGTGGGATCGGTGGCGATCAGTAACACACCTTCGCCGTGGACAGGCACCGCACCCGACAAGATCTGAGCCACTTCCGTAGCGGCCCGAGCTGCTTCGGCTGCTGCTTCCTGTTCGGATGCCGCATTTTGTAAAGCGGTCAATTGACCTTGCAGGTCATTGCGTTCTTGTCGCAAAACCTGTTCACGAGCATCCAATTCGTTAAGCAAGACCACAAGGTCTTCTTGATCGAGGGTTTCAAGTGGATCGAGGCGCTGCGCTTTCACTTGGGTAACAAGTGCCACGCCCAAAGAAAAGCAGATAACAAGCAAAAGGACATGTAGAGCACGAGGCGTCGCTAAGATTGCGTCCCTTAATTTACGCCACGATGGTGCCTCAGGTACCTGAGCCTGCATATCGGATGTTTTTTCGTTCATCTCACGCCTTGAGCAGTAAGCGTCGAATGGATGCAGTATTGGAGAAGATACGGATCCCAAGGACGACGACGACGGCGGTCGTCATCGCTGAGCCGACCCCAAGCTGTGTACCCAATAGAACCAAAAGGCAAGCAACGACAACATTCCAAAAAAATGACGTCACGAAGACGCGGTCTTGAAATTTACCTTCAAGCCACGCACGAGCAGCACCAAAGAGGGCATCGAGTCCGGCTACAACCGCAACAGGAAGGAAGGGCTGCATCCATACTGGCACAGTAGGGTCAATGAAATAACCGAGGATCAGGCCACATATTAAGCCAAGTACGGCGATCATCTCATTTCCCTTCGCCTGTGGTGACAGGCTGCGCGTAACGGATGACGCGCAGATCCATTGCATCCATTCTTACCTCAGAACGTTTCGAAGTTGTCAGCGAAATGCCGATAAGCGACTGGGCACTCGACAAATAGTCACCGGTGGAGCCACGCAACAACGCCGTTTGCATGGCATTGGCATCACCTATCGCAGTGACCTCATACGGCGAAGCGATTGGCGTGATATTGACCAGGATCGAGTTGCCTGCTGTTCGAATAAAGGTCCCTGGTGCGATGCGGTGCCCATTGACACTAATGGCTTCAGCGCCAGCTGACCACAGCGCATTGACCACCATACGTAAATCTTGGTCACGTACCGCACCAGAACCTGGCAGACCCGTTTTTGCCTGCGACGCATCGGCAATCGTGACAACGATCCCGGGCCCCCTGACGGCACTTGAAGCGGTGAGCAGCGACAATGCGGGATCGGCGGCGACCGACGTGCTGGCAGATTGCGCATACGAAGCGACCTGCTGCCCAAGGTCTTGCACCTCGGTTTCAAGATCCGTGACGAGCTGCTGTTCTTCAAGGGCACGTTGCCGAAGATCATCAGCAACATCGGTGCGCTGGGGCTCTTTCAGCGCAGTGATGGCAGCCATCGAGCCAACACCAAGGATGACGGCGAGCACGGCCACAAGGATTTTATACGCTACGCGCGCAGCAACTGAGGGCGGTGGCGGTGCACCTTCCTGGTACCCAGCGTCAAGCGGATTAAACAGGATCTGCGTGATAAGGGACATTGACGCAGCAGGATCGTTGTCTCCAGGCGTTGTTGCGGCTGTTGAGGGTACTGACCGGTCGTTCATGACACTTGCCTAATACGTGCTGTGCGCTGCAATTCATCGTGGTGTTCAACAAGTAGCCGTTGCAGTGGCGCAGCAAGTTCCTGGTGCGCATCAAGCCATGCTTGTACTTCCTCGGGCGCATACAACTCTGGGTCGGTGGGGAATGCGCCATTCACGAAGCGAATACCCATCCCAATAGAATGGGTGTCCCAGTAGGTGGTGACAGCATCAAAGAAAGCAATCACATCTTGCCTACCCGAGGCTGTTGAAGAAAAATACCCGCGCAACGACGCTGAAAGATCATCATTTGACAGCGTATGTCCCAATGCGGTCCTCCAGTGTTCACTGCGTGACTCACTTGGCAATGCGCACAGGGCAGTGCGATAAAAACGCTTGTTTTCAGCTGAGAAATCACTGTCGAGCCACTTTGTCAGGGCATCGCTGCCAACGAGTCCGTAGGCGGCTCGTGCTGCCCGTGCCCCCCATGCGACGGCTTGAGGTACCTCGACGCCGCGCCAGTGCCCGCTAGAGAGGTCAACGATATTGTGATCCTCAGAAAAGACTGATGCCGTCAAGCACTGCGCGGCTTTAATGTAGAAATGCAGCCACTCTCGCCAGACGTCGCTGCGTGCAGCTGATAAGCGGGTGCAAAGCTCAGCGGCAGTATCAAGACATTGAGCGGCAAGATCATTTTGATCCCGACGTGGAATATAGCGTCGTAGCGCAAGCGCGGCAGTATCAAGGAGACGACTCGCAATCGCCTCGTCGTCTTCGGTTGGGCAGTGACGCATGACAGCGCGAATATACTCTTGGGGCGCCAATTCTCCATCGCGCACACTGTTAAACAATGAGGACCACACTACGGCACGAGTGATAGCCGACGGGCAGGTACTGATATGGCTCAATGCGACACGCATTGACGCCTGATCAAGGCGCGTGATGGCATAGGTCAAATCTTCGTCATTGACAACAATCAGAGCAGCGTCTTCGGCGGCACCGGCGGTTGCGAAAATCCCCTGCGGATCAAGGTCGACCGAGGTGCCGTCCAGTCGGGTATCTATACGATGTGTGCGCTGCAAAACGCCGTCACGTAGTGCCCATGTTGACACCACAAGGTAGTGGGGCCGCACTGTGAGGGCGGTACCAGGGGTAGCCTCTTGTCGCAATACGAAGGACGACACTGCCCCATCGGGCTGCACGTCAATGTCTGCACGCAATAACGACGGGCTTGTCGAACGTAACCACAGTGTCGTCCACTCAGTAAGGTCGTGGCCCGAGGCTTCTTCCAAACAGTTGAGCAAATCGTCCATTGTAGTGGCGCTATAGGCATAACGTTGAAAATATTGGCGTGCCCCAGCGAAGAACGCTTCGTGCCCTACCCATGCGACAAGCTGCTTGAGCACAGAAGCACCTTTGGCGTAAGTAATGCCGTCGAAGGCATTCTTCGCGGCTGCAACGTCGGGAATATCGGCGATGATGGGGTGCGTTGTGGGCAGTAGATCCTGTTGGTAGGCCCATGCTTTGCGACTAATGGCGAATGATGCCCATTCCCCCGTGTACTGTGTGACAGCGGCAGCGCTGTAGGTTCCCTGGTGATCAGCAAAGGACTCTTTCAACCACAAGTCGTCCCACCATGCGGGGGTTACTAAGTCGCCAAACCACATATGGCACATCTCGTGAAGAATCGTATTTGCACGCCGTTGCCTTTGAATGTAAGTGAGCGTGTCGCGCGATAAATAGGTCTCGGTGAAGGTGACGCACCCAGGATTCTCCATCGCGCCAAGGTTATATTCGGGGACAAATACCTGGTCATAACTGCCCCACGGGTAGGTTGTGCCGTAGTGACGGTGGAAAAAATCGAGGCCTTGCCTGGTGACAGTGAAAATGTCATCACTGTCCATATGAGGGGCCAATGCTTGGCGACACATCAGACGCAACGGTACTGACACCTGAACGCCATCGCTTCCACATCCGTTCCACACGCCGCCATCGACAATGGCATAGTTGCCAGCAACTACTGCGGTGATATAGCTCGATAAAGGTGGCGTCGGTGCGAAATGGTGGCACAACGAGTCTTGGTCAAGACGTTGCGTGTCTTGACAAATGCCATTTGAGGTCACGACCCAATCGGCGGGTGCACTCACGTGGAATGTCCACGGGCACTTGAAATCGGGTTGATCAAAACAAGGCCAAGCGCGGTGGGCGTCAGCAGGTTCGAATTGTGTGTACAGGTAAACGCGATGATCTTCGGGGTCGAAGTATCGGTGGAGTCCCTCACCGCTACGTGAATAGGCGCATTGGGCGCTCACTGTGATGGTGAGGGTGCAGTCAAGGGGCAGGTGTGAAAGGGTGAGACGTTCATCGGCGTGATGCCACTGCCACACCTGATCATTAATCGTGACATTTTCCACTACTCCATCACAATCAATCACTACTGTGGGGGCAGATGTGACAAGCGTCAGTGTTGAAGTAACCGGATAGTGACTGTGCTGTTTATCGGCGCCGCCTCGAAGATCCACCGCAACGTCCATCGCAACCAGTTCAATATGACGACGACGTTCCTGGGCTTCGATACGGCTAAGGGGCTTCATAGGTTGCATCGTAGTAGCCTCGTCCAGCACCTGCTATGTGACCCACCGGTTGGGTCTTGGGCACACTAAGATCGTCCTATGACTTCAGTTTTGGATATTCGCCCGTCAGTTTCACCAGTGCTCCTACGCGACGCACTTGCTGAAATGCCCAAGGCGCAGCTGGTCAATCCCTCCGAGGAACACTGGAATACCCACGTCACAGGGGTAAGTGTCAATAGCCGCGATATCGACAACGGGTGGATCTTCGTTGCAATCCCCGGCATGAAGCAGCACGGGATCGAATACGCTCGCGGTGCGCTCACCCGCGGTGCAGTAGCGATCGTCACTGACCAGGCCGGAGCTGATCGTGCGCATCGCTACCTGGCCGAGGCCGATATTCCTGTGGTCGTCGTTGACGATCCTCGCCTGGCTGCAGCACGTATCGCACATGCCGTCTACCGCAACCCTGCCGCTGAACTTTTCACTATGGCAATCACTGGTACGAACGGAAAAACCACTACCTCGTACCTGATGCGCTCGATTATTCGTACGAAGTATCCTCAGGCGGCCTTGTGTGGAACCGTCCAAACACATGTGGGACCGGTGGAGTTCTCCTCTGATAACACCACTGCAGAATCCCCCGTCATTTACCGTTTCCTGAGTCTTGCACGGCAAGAGAACTGTGGTGCGGCGATCGTTGAAACGTCGTCACATGCCTTGTCACTTGATCGCGTTGACGGCATCGTCTTTGATGTTGCAGGTTTTACTAACCTTCAACACGACCACCTTGATTACCATGGCGATATGGGCGCCTACTTTGAGGCAAAACGTCTGCTTTTTACGCCTGCCCACGCGAAACAAGGTGTTGTCTGCGTTGACGACGAATGGGGCCAACGCCTCGCCAATGAAGCGGAGATTCCGGTGACGACTGTGTCTGCGCTCAGCGACGCACCTGCCAACTGGAGAGTGAGCGGTATTCGTGTCGACACCGTGACACAAGCGACGCTATTTACGCTGACCGGCCCAGATGCCCGTCAGCATACGGTGTCGCTGCCCATCGCAGGTCAAGTGAATGTCCAAAACGCCGCCGTTGCCATACTTTCCGCTGTAGTGACAGGCTTCGATATTGACGAGGTGATAGCTGCCCTCGCCCACGCGGATCAGGTTCCCGGTCGCATGGAGATGCTGAACCCTGGGTCAACCACTCAGCCACTTGTGATCGTTGATTTTGCCCATACAACCGAAGCATTGGCATGGACAATCGAAACAGTGCGTGAATTTGTCACAGGAAAACTGGTGCTGGTATTTGGTACCGACGGTGACCGCGATGCAAGTAAACGAGAAGAACTTGCTGCTCTAGCTGCCCGGAAGGCTGATTATTTGTGGGTGACCGACGAGAATCCTCGGACAGAGAATCCACAGTCGATCCGCGATTACCTGCTGCGCGGCATTGCCTCGGTTCGACCCGATATGAGTGACGTCGTTGAGATCACCACGTGTCGTCGTGACGCAGTCCGCAAAGCAATTCTGCACGCGCAGGTGGGTGACGTTGTTTTAATTACTGGAAAGGGTGCTGAATGGTATCAAGATATTGATGGCATTAAACACGTCTATAACGATGTGCCCGTTGCCCTTGAAGTACTCGCACAGGACCCGAGGACGGGCAAATGACGCAGGATGACAGTGCAAACGGCACGCGTCAGCCAACGCTGGCTGACGTAGCGCGCGAGGCCGGGTGTTCGCCCACAACGGTATCGCGTGTCCTTAACGAAAGGGGTTACCTGTCCCAATCGTTGAAAGATCGTGTCGCAGCAGCCATCGAAAAATTGGGGTACCGCCCAAATCAAGTGGCACGCGCCCTTCACGGTGGCGCAACGCAGACAGTGGGGTTGATTGTGCCCAGCGTGGCCCTGCCGTTCTTCGGCGAAGTGGCGGTACATATCGAAGATGCGTTGGCCAATCACGGGTACCGTATTTTGGTATGCAATTCGATGGGACGTGCTGATCGTGAACGTGAGTATTTAGATCTGCTTGTCGGACACCGTGTTGACGGCATTATTTCGGGTGCACATAACGAGGAGATGTTGGAATATCACCGCATCCACATGCCATTGGTGACCGTTGACCGCGAAATTGCGCCGTGGATACCCAATGTGCGCTGTGATAACGAGCTCGGTGGCCAGCTTGCCACACAGCATTTGCTGGATCGAGGTGCGCAGGCACCGGCTCTTCTGACAAGCCGCAGCGGTCCGCTCAATCTTCGTGAAAAAGGCTATCGGAAAGTGTTGCAAGAACACGGGATCCGGCCGGTCGTGCTTACGGTGGATTTTCATACGCCTCCTGGTGAACGTCAGGATCTGGTGAACTCACGGATGGATGCGGTTGCCAGCCATGTTGATGCAGTTTTTTGTACGGATGATCTTGCTGCGGCTGAAGTGATTGAGTGGGCGCGGCTACGTAATGTTGATGTCCCTCGGCATATCAAGGTCGTGGGTTTTGACGGAACGACGACACTGCGGCGTGCCTTGCCGACGCTGACCACTGTGCGTCAACCGGTTGAACGTATTGCCTTCGAAGCGGTAGAAACACTAGTGCATATGATCCGCACGGGCAATGGCATCCCTGCTGACCACAGTGCCCAGACGCGTCGCGTCGCTCCGATTGAATTTGCTCCCGATCTTATCGTTGGCGCTACCACGTAACGAGACACTAGAACATCAATCAACCTAGAACAACAATAAAGGTGGGTCCCGCAGCTTTGAGCTGCGGGACCCACCTATTGGCGAAATGTCAACTACGCATTGACAGTCTTGGGTTGAGCGACCATCAGGGTGTCGCCATGGTTCACGGTGCCGTCAGCAACCAGAACATCAAGCCCGCCGAGCTTCTTACGGTTGGAGACCACTACCGGGGTGACGGTGGGCAATCCAGCCGCGCGAATAGCATCAAGGTCAACTTCAGCCAGCACGTCGCCACGGCGAACACGCTGTCCCTTTTCCACCTTTGGAGTGAAACCGCGACCCTCAAGGCTCACAGTGTCCATACCAACGTGGATGAGGACCTCAACACCGGAATCGGAGAGCACACCGAAAGCGTGACCGGTGGGGAAAGCCACCTTGATGACACCATCGAAAGGCGCACGAACGGTGCCATTTGCGGGTTCAATTGCAAGGCCAGGGCCAAGCATCCCTGAGGCGAAAGTCTGATCTTTGACCTGGTCCAGTGACACAACGGTGCCTGCCAACGGTGCGGTCACGGTGAAGTCATCGGAGACCACAACAGGTGCTTCAGCAACAGGAGCCGTTTCGGGTGTGTCGGCAGCTGGGATGCTCTTATCAGCGATGGAGTCACGGCCCTTGGTCATGGCGTAGGCCAAGGTGGTACCAAATGCGAGGACGAAGACCAGGGCTTCAAGTGCGAGGTAGATCGGAATGTCTTCAGGAACGATGGAGACGAAACCGACGAAACCTGCAGCGCCCAGTGCTTGACCACGGACGTCGAAAAGGGCAACCAGGGCAGAACCGATGGCGGAGGCGCCCATAGCGATAAAGAATGGCCAACGCAGACGCAGGTTGACACCGAAGATGGCAGGTTCGGTAATACCGAAGACTGCCGAGGCGCCACCAGCACCAGCGATACCCTTGAGTTTGGCGTCACGCGCCTTGAAGAAGATCGCAAGTGCTGCCGCGCCCTGAGCGACGTTTGCCATCGAGGCGATCGGGAAGATGAAGTCACCACCGGTTTCAGCGATATTAGCAATGAGCGGAATTTCAATTGCAGGGAAGGACTGGTGCAGGCCGGTAACAACGATCGGGCTGTATACCAGACCGAAGAGCAGACCGCCGATGACACCAAGGTTGTCGTAACCCCATGAAATGCCGTAGGTGAGGTATTCAGCCAGTGTACGTGTGATAGGGCCGATGAGGATGAAGGCAAGGAAGCCGGTAACAAGGAGGGTAATCAGCGGCGTCAACAGGAAGTCTGCGGTGCCGGAGAGGCGTTTGTGCAGTTGCTTCTCAATGAGGCACATCACCCAGGTCACGGCCAGTGTGGGGATTACCTGTGCTTGGTAGCCGATCTTGGCGACCTGCATACCAAAGAGGTGCCAGTATTCGACGGTGACATCTTCGGTACCAGCCAATGCTGCGCCGGTATTCCATGCGTTGAGCAGGTCCGACGAAATCATTGCTGCACCAAGGGCTGCACCAAGGTAGACATTGCCACCGAAACGCTTGGCGGCAGAGAAACCAACCAGGACTGGTAGGGCGGCGAATGCTGCCGCCGAGATCATATTGATGAGGCTGGCGTAGTCGCTGACAGCCGGGTACATGCCCACAACGCTCTGTTCGCCAAACAGACCTTCGGCGGTAAGCACGTTGTTGATGGCCATCATGAGGCCACCTGCGACCAGTGCTGGCAGGATGGGCACGAAGATATCGGCGATCATCTTGATAAAGCGGCTGAACAGATTGCCGCTCTTATCAGCTTCAGCTTTGGCTTCGTCTTTGCTTACTTCGCGCACACCGTGGTCGGCGACCATGTGGCGGTAGACGATATCGACGTCACCGGGGCCGACAATGATTTGGTACATGCCGCCAGCGGCAAATGTGCCTTTGATGTCGGGATGGTTGTCGAGGGCGGCCTGGTCGATTTTGCTCTGGTCAGCAATGACGAGGCGGAGGCGGGTTGCGCAGTGTGCAGCGGCGGAAATATTGTCGGTTCCGCCCACGGCAGCAACTACGTCGGAGGCGACGCTCTTGTGCTCCATAAACAGGGGTCCTTCCACTGTATGAGGGGGTGATTGGGTTATCGGTAGGGCACTATGTCACCACCATGTGCCAATCGATTGACATACTAGGCTGTGACGTACGTTTGTTACAAGGGGCCTTGCTCCCATGCTGGGTGTTAGTCAGCGCGGGCGATCTCAACAGTCTTAAGGGTGAGTGGTTCAGGAGCTGTCAATGTCACCCCAGTGCTATCAGCATCCAGGAAGGACCTGCAGGTAAATGCCAGTACTCCCCCACCGAAATACATCTCGGTGATGGAGCGGTCATGCAGGATCTCCACCTGTTGATGAGAGCCTTGAGGCAGCGTAATGTGTCGAGTCTCACCGTGAGGGTATCGACTGGTGGACCGGTCGACGGTAAGGACACCCCTGTCATAGGTAATCCGCAGCTGACGGCCCACAACAATTTCCCATGCTGCAGTATCCGAAAGTTCAAGTATGAGGCGCCACGACCGCGAATTCTCTAATGCACTCAATGCGCACGAGGTGGTCGTCATTCCCTGTTCGACGGCAACCGTAGTAGGTAGTCCGTCAAGACGAGGACGCTGATAGAGCCGCCCGTCACGCAGCGATAATTCGCGTGCCACTGTGAGGCAATGGACCCAGTTCCCCGTTGCGATTGACGGTTGGTCATCTTCACCGGCGTTACCAGCCCACCCCATGAGTAGCGGTTGTTCGCCTCGTTCATCGCCGTGTCCACGTGCGAAGATTTGAGGCGCGTAGAACTCGAAACCGCGGTCAACCTCCTCGTAGTGACCTTTGGTGCCAACGAATTGAGTGCCGCGCAGTTCGCCGACCACATAGATACACGGGAAGATATTTTCAAAACCTTCCCTGTTGGGGTGAATGCCTTGCGGGCAGAAGATTAGCACGTCACGGTCATCACCTGTGACCTCATCGCGCAGGCGCAAAAGGTTAGGGCATTCCCACATGTACCCAAATGTGGTGAAAACGTCGGTGTCTGGGAATGTGACCTCACCTTCCACGGTCCACGTGCGGCGATCATGGGAACGGTACAAAAGGGCGGCACCTGTTTCGTCCTCACGTTGTACCCCCAGCAGCATCCGGTACGCACCATCAGGGTGGTGAGGATTATCTGTCGTGTCACGCCACACCTGTGGGTCACGGAAATGAGCAGTGTAGCCATCTGGTTGGCGTTCAACAATGGGGTTGGCCGCATCTTTAGTGAAGGTGACAAGGTCAGGACTGGTCACAAGGCACTGGGTCGCTTCCCTCTCGCCCGTTTCTGGGTCCTTATAGTTGCCCGTGTACCACAGCTCGTAGCCGTCCTCACCAGCAAAGGCAGTACCGGAATAGGCGCCGTTACGGTCGTAGCGACTATCGGGGACGATAGCGGGATCGAGATATTCCCAACGTGTGAGGTCGCGTGAACGAGCATGCCCCCAATAGACGAGGCGCTGGGGATGGTTGGGCGTGTATTGGAAGAAGGCGTGATAGGTGTCGCCATCTGTGATGAGACCGTTGGGGTCATTAAGTCGGCCTACAGGTGGGGCGACGTGGAATAGCGGGTAGTCAGCATCATCGGTTGCGCGGGAAGCTGCAACAGCGTCGGCGGCAGCTTTCATGAGATCAATATCCACGACCCCCACGCTAGCAGGAATGCCATTCGATTGACATAGGTTCGCCACATCAATATTGAGCAATAGCCTGGAGTGTGACGACAAGCCGCATGGCGCAGACAGCGCCTCTGGTAAAAATAGTCACTATAGGCAATGGACGGTGGGTCATATTGTGCAGGGCGCAGCGCGCTGTCAAGCAGCGTAGAATCGTCAAGTGACTGAATTTGACGAAAATATGCCATTCGAAGCGATGCCGGAATTGAGTGAGGCGGATATTGAAACGCGCGCACGCGCGATGCGTGCCAGCCTCGAACAATTCGAACTCGACGAAGAAGACCTGGCGCTGCTCGATGGCGACTTCGCTTCTCAGGTCGATTCTGATATCACAGCAGGCCTGCCAGTCTTGGCCATCGTGGGTCGCCCTAACGTCGGCAAATCCACGTTGGTGAACCGTATCCTCGGCAGACGAGAAGCCGTCGTCCAAGACACGCCAGGCGTTACCCGTGACCGCGTGTCCTACCCCGCCGAATGGGCCGGTCGTGACTTCACGGTTGTGGATACCGGAGGTTGGGAAGTTGATGTTGAAGGGCTCGACCGCTCTGTTGCGCAGCAGGCTGAGGTGGCTGTCGACCTCGCTGATGCGGTGATTCTGGTTTTGGATGTCACCGTAGGTGTCACTGATACTGACGAGCGGGTCGTGCAGATGCTCCGACGCAAAGGCAAACCTGTGATCTTGGCAGCCAATAAAGTTGACTCGGCCATGCAAGAGGCCGATGCGGCCTATCTTTGGTCCCTCGGCATGGGTGAGCCATACCCCATCTCAGCACTTCACGGGCGCGGAACCGGTGACCTGCTTGAGGCAGTGATGGACGTATTGCCAACTGAATCAGCGGTTGCACAGGCAGTTCCGGAAGGTGGGCCGCGTCGTGTGGCGCTCATCGGTCGCCCCAATGTTGGTAAGTCGTCACTTCTCAATGCACTGGCAGGTTCAGAGCGCGTCGTGGTCAACGAACTTGCTGGAACGACACGTGACCCGGTCGATGAATTCATTCACTTGGATGGGCGTGACTGGTGGTTCGTTGATACCGCTGGCATTCGGCGGAAAATGCACCGCACTACCGGCGCGGACTATTACGCATCGATTCGCACCCAGGCGGCACTGGAAAAAGCCGAGGTCGCCCTGGTCCTCTTCGACGGTTCAGTGCCGCTGACCGAACAGGATGTGCGTGTTGTGCAGCAGGTCGTCGATGCAGGTCGTGCACTAGTTATTGTCAACAACAAATGGGATCTTGTTGATGAAGACCGCCAACGTGCACTCAAAGCCGAACTTGAACGTGAACTCGTCCAGGTCCAGTGGGCACCGCGCATCAATCTTTCGGCGAAAACCTCGTGGCATACGAACCGTATTACCCGCGCCCTTGATGCCGCGCTTCAAGGGTGGCAGACACGCATCGCCACAGGGCGTCTGAACGCTTTCCTTGGCCAGCTTGTTGCCGCACATCCGCACCCTCTTCGCGGAGGAAAACAGCCGCGCATCCTATTTGGTACACAGGTATCGTCTAAACCCCCACGCTTCGTCCTGTTCACGACTGGATTCCTCGATCCGGCCTACCGTCGTTTTATTGAGCGTCGTTTGCGTGAAGACTTTGGGTTTATCGGCTCCCCTATTCAGATCTCGGTTCGCGTCCGGGAACGTCGTCGCCGCTAACAACGCCATCGCCACGAATGATGCGTGGCACAACGAACGGGTTCACGCTGCAACGGCTTGCCAAGAGCATAAAGGCGCACAGCGTGTGTTAACCCGCCACAGCCGTGCAGCGCGGCGAACCGATGGACCTTGTGTAGCACTGCGAATGGGTGAACGCTGCACCGCAGCGCGAAGAGGTTCACGCTACTTAGGACCGAGCGCAGGCGACGACTGCTATTGTGCCGATGCTATCGGTGATGCGATGGATTAGTGTGCGAGGCCACCCATACGCCACAACTTGCCGTTTTCTATGACGATCGCACCCCACCGGCTGCGACTACGCCCAATAGTAAGGTCGCTGTCAGCAAAGGCATTGAACCACCTCGCGCCCTCGGTGCCGTCAATCAGCAGTGCGGTGGCCATCGCATCGGCAATACCTGCGTCGGGGCCCACCACGGTGGCTTGTGTGGCACGAGGCGCTGCACCGCCTCGTGAATCGGTGGAGACGTGTCCCGTCTGCTGAGAAAACCCTGATGTGGCCACTGCCCCACGCAAGATGTCAATATCTTCAACAGGTGTCGTGTCAACGACTGCACACAGCTCCTGTGGCTGCTCAGGGTGAGCGATGCCTGCGCACCATACGCGACCCGATGCTGGTCTGCCTCGTGTCGCAATATCGCCTGCAGCATTGACGCATACATCAGATAATCCTCGTGACCACGCAAGATCAGCGAGCTGTTGTGCGCCCCAGCCTTTGACGTAGCCACACGGGTCAAAACCGCCCGGAGCTGTCCACGGGTCAAAAGCTCCATCGGTCAAGTGTCGCAACTGCCGACACTGTTCAATGACATCTGCCAGCATATCCCCATCGTCACCGAAAGGCTCTAAATCCCGTTCCGTGATGGCGCCCCTCCGTAGAGCTGATACTGGAGACTCAGCCCGATAAGGCGATAGTGCCCGGTCGATATCCTCCGTTTGCGCAACTAAGGCTGGAAGCGCCTCGTCAAGAAGTTTTTCACGTTCGCAAACGTCTCCGTTGGCAGGTACGTCGATAGTAATAATTGTTCCCCATGCCTCAATTTCGCGGCGAATCAATGGTGCTCTACTCATAGGCCAGCCTGTGCCAGGGCCGCCTGTAGTGAAGATTTAAAGGCGGCAGAGGTATACGAGGCGCCTGAAACGCTGTCGACATCGGCGCTTTGAGCGGCAAGTGCGCTCTCCACTAGGCGAGGTGCAGCCGTGTTATTAATGCGTTGCGAATGGTTGTCAGAAGGAAGCTGTAGCCAATCGATAGCGGTGATCGTGCCGCCGCTGATGGTGGCGGACACCTGCATGGGTCCGTAAGGGGTCTGATAGACAGAACCTTCCCACGTGCCGTCGCTTGACGAGGCCGTTGCTTCAGTTGCGCTTTGAGTTGTTGTTGACGTGTCCGTTGTAGCAGTGCTGGCGGTCGTCGTGTCGTCGGCGCTGCTGGTCGTTGTCTGTGTCGATGTTGTCGTCTCAGCATCGGTGGTGGACGTTGTTTGTGTCGATGATGTTTGTTGCTCAGCGGCGGCAATATTTTGGCCAATTGGACTCAGCGCAATGACTGCTCCGATACCACCAAGAACAGCGGTGGTTGCGGCGATGGCGCGTACAGTAGGGCGTGGTGTAGTCATTAGTTTTCCTTACATATCGAATGAGTCAATGTGAACGCGTTCGCGGGGTATTTTCAGGCGCCTTGTGGCGTCAATGACGTCATCCATCATGGAACGGGGCCCACAGGCGTAGATATCTGAACCGTCAAAATGCGACACGAGCGGGTTGATGAGTTCTGCATTCATAGGGTGCTGTTGGCGACTTCCAATGAGGAAGTGAACGGTGACAGTGGGTGATTCGCTGAGTTGACGTAGTTCCTCTCTCAGTGCCAGGTCGTCCCAGGTTCGCGAACGCACAACGAGGTCAACGTAGTGATTCGCCGCAAGCGATTCGGCAAGGGCACGCATAGGGGCGATGCCGACGCCGCCTGCGATGAGGAGTGCATGTGAGTGGCGTTGTGCGCGCGCGGTCATAATGCCGTGTGGACCTTCAATAAAGACACGCGTACCAGGCTGGATACTTTGGGTGGCACTGGAGGCATCGCCCAGCGCTTTCACGGTGATGCGCAGCATGTCTGGGCGCGGAGGAGCTGATAGTGAGTAAGGATGACCTTCCCAGAACAGGCCTTTTTCCCAAAAACGAACAGTGATGAACTGTCCTGCCTGCGCGCCGAGGCGGTTGATCCCATGTCCGCTGATCCACACCGATGACGTGTCAGTACTTTCTTGCACAACAGCGTGGACGCGGAGCTGCATCTGGTGGTTGCGTACCGCTGGCACGATTACACGCCAGGTAAGGATGCTGGTGAAGACGATGACGTAGAGGCTCATCCACCACAGGCGAGCCCAGCCGGAGGTAAACGGTCCGCCGCTGAGGATTTGGTGCCCGAAGGCGAGGGCGATTGCAACGTAGGCGTAGAGATGGATACTCCACCATGTGCTGCGTGCGATGCGGCTGCGCAGACGCCTCCATGAGCTGATACCAACGGCGAGCAATAGTAGGGTGCCTAGAGCTGCCAAAGCGACCCAAATATCGGAGGTCACAAGCTGCCACATCTGTGCGGGCCACTGGGCGCCAACCACAGGTAGTGGCACAACCAGCAGCACATGAAGCGCGATGAGCCACACGGCCCACGGCCCAAGTGTCTTATGTGCGCGAACGACGCCATCATGACCAAGGGTGCGGTCAAGGATAGGGATGCGGGCGATCAGAAGGAGAAGAACCAAGGTGAGATAGGTGCCTGTCACCGCTGCCACTGCTTGAACGGCGTAGATCACGCTTGTCGTATGTGCTTCAAATGGCATCAGCGACATCGCGGTCAGACCAAGGGAGATGCCTAAACCCAGTGCAAATATGGCTGTGACCATGGGGTCGGCGATAGTTCCGAGGGGACGCGATGCCCGGAGTGTGCGGTGTTTTGCGCGTATCGCACGGGTGCCAAGTCCAGGAAAAGCGAGCTCAGAATGAAGAACTGTCATAGCGATCAGTGAAATTGACGCAGTTGTGCGCAAACACTGAGAAGTCTATGAAGACGCTGTGTAAGTGCCCAGCATAGTATTAGCTATATCTCACTGCCTCGATCTACACCTGAGGAGCGAATGCGATGACGACGCTATATGCCACATTCACTGCACGTGCCGGCTATGAGGATGAGGTTGCGCAAATGATTGCTGACCTTGCACAAAAAGTGCGTACCGAGCCTGGCAACGTTGTTTTTGATGTGTATCGCCGGGCAGATAATCCTGCGTCATTTTTCGTCTTTGAAGTCTATAAAGACCAGGCAGCATTTGAAGCACATCTTGCTATGCCGTATGGGAAACCGTTTAATGACCGCCTGGAACAGATCATTATTGAGGCGCATTCGCAGCTTACCTTCCTTCACCCCGAGGTCTAAGGCATCACATTTCATTATTAGGTCTACCTAATTTAGATGAGGGTGACTAGAGTTTCTCTGTGGATACGCACACAACGTCGATGTCCCAACGGAGGAACTGTGAACGACACGCCTATTCGAACCTCGTCACGGCAAGGACTCAGAGAGTCAGCGCTTGGCACACGTCACCTGATGACAATCTGCGCCCTGGGTATCGTCGGTTCTCTGCTGACGGTGCCATTGCAGTATGTGTCACCACTCCTGGCAGTCTCACCCCGAGGCATCATCATCCTGTGCGTGGTGATGGGCGCATGGCTGATCCCATACTTGCTGCCAGCCGTGATCGTCCCACGTCCAGGCGCCATTATTATCGCGAGCCTTGTCATGGGGATCGTCATGGCCTTCACGACGCCACTAGGCTTCACAGCCATAATCGGAAGCCTGATCGGCGGCCTATTCACCGAAACACCTTTAGCATTGTTGCTTTATAAAAAATGGACATGGTGGTCATACGGGATCAGCGCCACCGTCTTCGGCGCCATTAACGCCGCCATGTTTGGTGGCGCCTACAATATTGCGCTCACCTCTACAGAAACAACCATCTGCATCCTCAGTAGCGTCCTGTCCTGCTGGGCAGGCACCGCGATATGTTGCGCCCTGAAAAAGACGTTGACCCGGACCGGAGTAGGCATACACCGGTGAACACACCATCACCATGCATCGCCACACTTACCGACACTCAGATCCGGTACGGTCACAGTGCGACCTGGGTGCCTTCCTCTCCAGTCACCCTGTCTGTCCCGCGCGGAAGCTTTACGGTTCTTCTTGGGCCAAGTGGATGCGGCAAGTCGACGCTCACACACCTCATATCAGGAGTCGTGCCACATAGTATCGCGTCGGTATACATGGGTGACGCACAGGTATTCGACGAAGAAGTAGCGCAGGCCACCGTCGTTGATCTCGCAACAAAAATCGCGGTCGTCCTACAAGATCCAGACACACAAATCGTCACCACACGTGTATGGGACGAGGTCGCCTTCGCCCTCGAAAACCTTTGCCTTCCACGCGAGGAAATCTGCGCACGCGTGTGGTACGCCCTGCAGGCAATGGGCATCGACGATTACGCTCAGGCAGATCCGTGGACACTGTCCGGCGGGCAACGCCAACGCGTACTGCTCGCCTCGGCACTGGCACAACGTCCGCAAGTGCTCATCCTCGACGAACCCACCGCCAATGTCGATACACGAGGCGCCCGGGAGTTTTACCGCCTACTGGCCAGTATTCGCGCCGCTGGAACGACCGTACTGGCCGTCGAACACACCATCGACTATTTCATCGACCAAGTGGACCACGTCGTAGCCTTCGACACTACAGGACATATCCTGTGTCAAGGTACACCACACCATGTCTTTGTTGAAACCTGCGACCTGCTGCAACGGCACGGGATAGCGATACCCACCACCGTGAAGGTAAGCAAATCTTTGCAGGCAGCGCACGTGGACCTTACCAAGGACAATGCATTGACATGTCTGGAACAGTGGCGTCCGCACACTGAGGCCACCGTGATCGATCCGGTGGTAGCCGATGTGAACGCGAGGTGGTGTCCGCGCACAGAGGCCACCGTAGTGCCGCAGGTTGATGCTCCTCGTGCACTTGTGGTTGACAAGCTCCGCGTCACACGCGCTCAATACGACATCATCACAGACGTTTCTTTCGACGTCGCTGAAGGAGAACTCGTCGCCATCATTGGCACCAACGGTAGCGGCAAAACGACACTGCTGCGCACCCTTGTCGGCCTTGAACGAGTCACCTCGGGAACAATCAGGTACACGAGGCAAGGCGGTAACGCGAATATCGCAGCCACATTGGTGACACAAAATCCTGAGCACCAATTTGTCACCAATAGTGTCCAAGACGAATTGGCTCACACCATGCGTATACAACGCAGACACGACGACGACATCGCGACAACAGTCGACACGCTGCTGCGATCCTTCGACCTTAAGGAACTGCGGCACGCTAACCCTTTTACCTTGTCTGGTGGGCAAAAGCGGCGCCTCAGCGTTGCTGCCGCTTTGAGCACCAAAGGCACCTTCTTATGTTTGGATGAACCGACCTTCGGGCAAGACCACAAAAATGCCCACACGCTCATGATGCACATGCGCAATTTCACCCTTCACGGTGGAAGCGCACTATTTGCCACCCACGACATCGATATGGCGGCACACTACGCCGACAAAATTGCCGTGATCGCCCAGGGCCGTATTGTCGCATATGGTCCAACACCTGCCATTGTGGCCGATCCTCACATCTTTGCCCTGGCCAACATTGATCCTAGCGTCACCTTGGAATTGGCTTGGCACGCCCACTACAACGGTAACCAGATAACTGCCCTCTACGCGGCGTTACGCAATGCGCATCAGGGGGTGTGCGCCTCGTGAATCCCTGCCACGCGCCAGCGTATCCTCCCCTACCTGGGTTGGCCGGAAAACTAAAATTTGACCCCCTCTCCCCTTTCCTTGCAGTCGTTGTGCCACTTGCCGTCGTTGCCTTTGCCCAGCACATCCCGATACTGCCTGCTTTGGTCGCAGTGTTGTTAGTGGCGCTGGTGAGCGTGCAACCCTATCGAGGCACCCTTGCGGCGCTTGTCGTCATTGCAGGATCGTCGCTCGTTGCATGCGGCACCACCCTTGCGATACCGCTCGAGCGCCTCCCACTGGAGCAACGCTGGCTCATTGACAGTCCCGGCATCACCCTTGGACTGCGTCTTGCCGCGATCTTAAGCATGGTGATCCTCGCGGGCCTGCTGTCCTCGCCTGAAAATATGTTGCTCGCCTGCGTCATCCACCTCCACCTGCCGTGGCGTATCGCCCAAGCAGGTATCACCTCGCTAGGAATGATGCGGGTGCTTCGACGCGAACATCGTAGCATTTTGGAGGCCCTCGAATTACGTGGACGAGGCTGCACCATACCAGCAGCAAGAGCCTGCGTGAATTGGCTACGTTCCGCGCCGGTGCTGCTCGCAGCTGCCGTCCGTCACGCTGAACGCATCGCCATTTCAATGGATACGCGAGGTTTTGGTGCCTATCCCAAAAGAAGCATTGACGTGCCATTCCGTTGGCGCCTACGTGACACGTTGATCGTGATCATCGGCATGGTACTCGCGGTCACGCTCATATCACTGTCGTGGGATGCCGGATTTGGCATCGGACCTTCTCATTACATGGGGGCTGCACAATGACCCAGGAACGCACTACGCTGTTTTCGCTGCTCAAACCTGTACGAGGCTCAATGGCGCTGTCGGTTGCGGGCGGATTTCTTGCCGCATTTTTTGGCCTGTGGCCCGCTTTTGCGCTGTTACAGGCAGCTGGAGCTTATGAGAATGGCACATTCATCCTGTCACACGTGTGGATATATGTTGCCATCATTGCCGCAGGTTTCTTAGGCAGCCATTTTCTGCACAAAATAGTCACCGGATATGCGCACCTTGTTGAGTCCCGTTACCGTCGGCAATTACGTGAACGGATTTTGGCGCACGTTGCGCGACTGCCCTTGGGCTGGCACACACAAGAGACCTCAGGCAGACTCCGGAGTATCATTGTCGAAGACGTCTCGCGTATTCACACACTGATCGCCCACTTCGGCGCTGATCTTGGCCTCGGGCTTGGCACACCAATTGTGGGCTTTATCTTTCTTTTCTCGCTATCGTGGCGTTACGCGCTGGTTTTACTTGCCTGGATCCTTATTTTCCTTATTGTGCTGACGATATTGATGGCAGGTAGTCAAGAAGGCGTCAACCGAGATTTCATGGATGCTGAGAAAGATCTGGCCACGTCCACTGTTGAGCTTGTTGACGGTATCGCAACGATTAAGATATTCGGATTGTCGGGCATGCTTTTTGGACGTTTCGATGACGCGCTTCGACGCTATACCAACGCCGCTTATCGGTGGATGAAAGGCCCTGGTACACCCATCGCCATTATCAGTGCCGCCTTGTCACCAGCCGGAATGCTGGTGCCCATCCTTGGTGGCGCATGGTTCCTTCACGCATGTGCGGCCTTAAGCCCAACGCTGCTTATCCCCTTCCTCCTTGTCGGCGTGATGCTGCCAGTTGGTCTCATTGAGGTGACGCGCCTATCGCATCTCATTGCGATGGGTAATGACGCAGCAGACAGTATTGGGACCCTGCTCGATACGCCACAGCTGCCCGAGGCGGAGCACCCCCTTCGCTTGCCAACATCGGCACCGCTTGGCATCGAATTCGATCATGTGACCTTCGGGTATGTGGAAGATGCGCCGCCGGTACTTCGCGACATTTCCCTTCACCTTCAACCAGGTGCCGTTACTGCGATCGTTGGACCGTCAGGGTCGGGCAAATCGACACTCATTCGTTTGATTGCCCGTTTCTGGGACGTTGATGCGGGCAGTGTTCGTATTGGTGGGGTTGATATTCGGCAAGTCAGTAGCTACGAGCTCCTCAATGCGATGGGTATCGTCCTGCAAGATGACGGCTGTATTAGTGCCACAGTGGCTGACAATATTGCGCTTGGATGCCCTGCGGCAACGCGCGATGACGTGATTCGCGCGGCCAAACGTGCGTGCATACACGAGCGTATTGAGCAACTACCTCACGGTTATGACACGGTTTTAGGAATGCAGGGTGCGCACCTTTCCGGTGGGGAATTGCAGCGTCTTGCAATTGCTCGCGCATTCCTTGCCGATCCGCCGATACTGCTTCTTGACGAGGCCACGGCACATGCAGATCCGCATTCTGAACGTGACGTGCAGCGGGCTTTGGGTAACCTCGTGGCCAACCGAACGGTTGTCGTCATTGCACACAGGCTGCGCACCATTGTCGATGCTGATCACATTATTGTCCTCAACGATGGCGTAGTCGAAGAGGAAGGGCGCCACGATGCGCTGTGTGCAGCAGGCGGCCTGTACTGGAAGATGTGGGAGGCACAACAATGATGAGACAATTCGCGGAGCTGATTGACCGCCCCGTGGGCCTTTATGCGCATATTGTTGCGCATGTGCTGTCAGGTGTATTTCAAGGTGTCGCACTATTGATGTTGATCCCGGTGGTGCAAGCGGCCACTAGTGGTGGCGACGGACTCGCCCTTAGCCTTGTCGCACCTGTGCTGTGTGCACTATGCGCCTTCGCATGTAATATTTATGGCTCTCTTACCGGTTTTCGGATCGGTTCTTTCGACATTTGTGGCACCCTTATTCGAAAGATTGCCGAGCGTGTCCAACATCTACCATTAGGATATTTTGACGCCACTACAACAGGTCGTATTACGGCGGCCACGTCAACGGGCGTGAATACTTTGGCGCATCTTCCGTCGATCGTGCTGCCCTATGTTGCACAAAATATTGGTACTGCGGTGACGATCCTTATTGGTGTTGTCGTGTGGGATTGGCACATGGGTTTGGCACTGCTGTTGTCGGTACCGGTTGGTATTTGGGCGTTGTATTTGTTACGTCGAGCTGTCATTGTGCACCACAATGCTCATGCTGTAGCGATTGAAGAACTTTCCGGTCGTGTCCTTGAGTTTTCACGCATGCAAGCTGTGCTGCGGGCCAGTGATCCCAATATCGGACGATGGAATTTGCTGACAACGACCTTGGTCCAGGAACACCGTGCCACTGATCGTGCTGGTGGCGCAAAAGGGCCAGCAGCGTCACTGTTCCATTTGGGTGTGCTCCTTGCGGTATTGTGTGCGATCAGTATTGGCCTGGCACATGCCGCCACGGGTCGTCTTTCTTTTGCAGTGTGTATTGTTTTGACGCTGCTTGCGGTTCGTTTTGCTGAACCTATCGGCATGGTTGCCTTCTATGTTGACGCCCTCCACGAATGCAGCGTCGCCCTTAAAGGCATCACCTCAGTGATGCACGCTGAAGTATTGCCCGAGCCACGTGAGGTAGACGAAGACACCGGCGGCACTACAGGTGGTATCACCTTGAATGATGTCACCTTCGGGTATCGTGACGACACACAGGTCCTGCACGACGTTGATCTTGTGATTCCCCGTGGACAAGTGACGGCACTGGTTGGCCCGTCTGGTTCTGGAAAAAGTACCCTGCTGCGCCTCGTTGCCCGTTTTTGGGATCCCAATAGGGGCACTATTAAACTCGGCGACGCTGATCTGCGCGACTTCACCACCGCTGCACTTATGTCTCGCATATCAGTGGTCTTTCAACACGTGTACCTATTCGATACGAGCATTGAAGAAAATATACGGATTGGTCGGCCAGATGCCACCAGCGACGAGATCCAAGAGGCAGCCCGCTTGGCAGGGTTATCAGAGGTGATTGAACGGTTGCCTGCACGATGGGATACGCGTGTCGGTGAAGGGGGTAATACACTGTCCGGCGGGCAGCGCCAACGTGTCGCTTTGGCGCGCGCAATCCTGAAAGACAGTGACGTTGTCCTGCTTGATGAGGTGACGAGTTCATTGGATGGTGTCAATGAAGGCACGGTAGCTCAGGCAATCGAAAAGCTGGCCGAGGATCGTACTGTCCTTGTCATCGCACACCGTTTATCCACTATCCGTAGGGCCGACCAGATAGTTGTCCTTAACGATGGCCGCATTGAGGATAGCGGCACACATCAGGCACTGTACGAGCGTGACGGTACCTACCGCCAGTTTTGGGATGATCAGTCAGATGTGGAACGTTGGCACCTCACATAGTGGCACGCATACGGCAGCATTTCTTCGTGCGACAGCCGTGCTCCAGCGACATTGAACTGCTAGCTACCCTGACAGCGCCGACGCAGTACGCCGTGGCGTGGCGCCGCAAGCCAGGACAGGGCAAAGACTACGGTCAGGACCAAGACAATGGTGCCACCGGTTGGCACATCAATTGACCACGAAAGATATAAGCCCAGGACAGCGCATACGACACCGATGGCAGGGGCCAGAACGAACATCGTCCCCAAACGGTCAGTGAGCAGTCGCGCCGTTGCTGCGGGCGTGACCAGTAGCGCTAAGACAAGAATATTGCCAATGGTTTGTACTGAAAGCACCACTGCCAGTGCCACGGCCACATGAAGAACGATGTCGCTTGCCAGTATGGGAATGCCCGCTGCACGCGCAGTTTCGCGGTCCAAGCCGACTGCGGTAATAGGCCGGTGGAAAAGTATCATCATGCCCATAATGACGGCGGTGCCGACAAATGCCACAGGAATATCTGAGGCAGGCACGCCCGTGATGGAGCCGAATAGGAAATCCTGGAGGGATCCGGCATAGCCAGGAGCATGGGCAATGATGACGACGCCAAGGGCAAAAGCGCCCGCAAATAGCACCCCAATGATGGAGTCCTCTTTGACGCGACCGCGGTGTGCCAAGACGGCAACCAGTATTGCGGTGACGACACCAGCGATGGCGCCTCCAAGTACCAGTGACGTATTGAGTATGAACGCAATGGCGAGGCCTGGAAATACCGAGTGCGCGACGGCATCACCGATAAATGCCATTCCACGGAGGACAATATGGACACCGACTACGCCGCAGACGAGGGCCGCCAGGCAGGCCATCAGTAGTGCCCGCGGAAGGAATGCAAGGACGGGATTAAATAGGTCAAGGATGAAGTCGTACGGCGTGAGCATTAGGCAACTCCGAGTGCATCAAGCAGCGGATTATCGGGCCGAATATTGAATGTCCTTACCCATACGTCAGGCGTATTGAGTGCAGGTGATTGTGGTGAGCCATCAGCAATGATGGTTCCGTTGAGCAGAAGTAACCTGTCACAGTGTGCCCTAGCGGCTACCAGGTCATGTGTTGTCATCAACACGGCGCAACCATCGTGTGCCAGGCCATTGAAAAGGTCTTGGAGGAGTTCTTGTGTCGGCATATCGAGTCCGGTGAAAGGCTCGTCCAGGAGGAGTAGATCCGGGTTGAGCGCGAGTGCGCGCGCGACCAGGACCCGTTGTTTTTGGCCGCCTGATAGTTCTGCGACAACACGGTTGGCCAGGTGGGTCATGTCGGTGCGAAATAGTGCCTTTTCTACTGCGCGTTGAGCATCTAGGCGGGGTCGGCGCAGTAAACCCATGCGGCTCGTGAGTGCTGCCATGACAGCGTCTCGTACGGAAAGGGGCCAGTCCCACGAGAATTCGTGGCGTTGCGGCACGTATCCGATATTGCGTGGGGGTTGTGATGTGGTCACTGTGCCACTTCGTGGTGTCAGGATGCGTAAAATGGTGCGCAACACCGTGGTTTTACCGGCGCCGTTGGGGCCGATCAGTCCGACCAGTTCACCACTATCCACCGATAGGGTGACATCGGTCAGTACTTGGCGTCCGCCGAGGCTCACACAAATATTGCTTAACGATAACGGCATTTCACTCATCGGTTGCGGTCTCCGATTGGCGCGTGTTTGCGTCTGCCGTTCCCGGTTCACACTCGCCCGCAGCAGCCGTTGCGCTTGACTTGCGCGCGTTTGGGTCTTGCGTGTCTGATATTTCCTTGCGTGCACTTACCGAATCTCTCTTTGTCGCAATTGCGGTGCGTGACTCGGTGGCCCATGCTTTGGCCTCCTGCTGTGCATATTCGCGTTCAGCGCTAATACGCTTGTTGCGTTGCCATACAAAGACCAGGGCGACACCAGCAATGATGGCGACGCCGATGGCGATCCACAGGGCCGTGGTGGGGAGGCTGTTCTTCGGCTCGCCAAGCGCCGGTGAGGCTTGGGCTGCGGGATTTGTTGCGTCGGTTGCGCTGCTATCGCTGGATGCGCCATCTATTGACGAGGCGTTTCCAGCCTCGGCAGTCAGCAGCGGTGACGTGTCGGCGACGAGGGCCTCGTCTGTACTGGTGCTATCCCCCACCGCGAAACGCAGTACCGTGTGGTCGCTGAGTGTTGCACCATCGCGTGTTGTGGCGCTAAATTCCACGCGTGCCAGGTAGATACCGGGTTCGGTAAAGACCCAGTTGGCATGGACGTGGGTGTTGACATCTACCCAGACATCTTGAGGTTGGGGAACTTGTCCGTCAACCAGGAGTAGCGGTTCTCCAAAGGTACCGTTTTGTAGGAATAGCCAAGATTTTCCTGGTCCCATGATGGGACCGATACGCATGGTGACACCGCGGTCAACGGTCTGGGTGACCGCTGGATCTTGGGTATTCCACCCGAGCCACACTGCCTGAGGATTTTCTGTTTGGGGAACGACGTACCAGCGTTGGCCTGCGCTTGCGCCCATAAAGTTGTACATGTCGTCGGTTGGAGCATCCATCAGCGCAGCATCGGTGACGTGAAGCACAGTATTTGCTGGTGCGCGCCATACGGGCTTTTGGCCAGAGTCGTCGCGTGCCCGCACCATCCACTGCCCATCGACGATACGTGGCCCAAGGTCAACGTGGCCACGGCTAATGACGGTGGAGGCATCGTCGCTGGCTTCATCGGAGGTGACTGTTTGTGTGAGGTCATCCTGAGCCATTGCCGACAACACAAAGCAGATATTTAGGCTTGCGATCAAGGCCATGACAAGGAGGAGGGTGCGGCTACGAGTGTAAAGGCGTGGGCGGGTGGACATTAACTGGTCTTTCATGGGTTTAAACAGGTGGCTAGGGAATGAGCATTGGCTCGCATCATGTCGACATAGGTGGGTGCTTGTGCGTCAAGGCTTTCGCCGCGCAGTTCACAGGTGGCAACGCCAAGGTCTTCGGCAATGGTTTTTAGGACGGAACGTTGCCGCATCGCTGCCGGTTCAAGAAAAACGGCGGGGATATTGAGATTGGCGATGGTGGCGTTAAGGGTGATGCGGTCGGCTACGGAAGGTTCAACCGCAGGGTTGGGTGCGACAAAACCGGCGACGCTGAGGTCGTAGGCTGCGGCGAGGTAGCCGTAAGCATCAGAGGTGGTGACCAGCTGTCTGCGTGATCTGGGGATCGTGTTGATAATCTGAGCAACTTCGGCGTCCAGATTGTCTAATTCTTCAAGGTAGGCCGCCGCATTGCTTCGATAGTGTGCCTCACCTTCGGGGTCAACACTGATCAGCGCATCTGTGATTACTTTGACGTAGGCAGCTGCATTACGGACGTTATGCCACAGGTGAGGGTCGATTTCTCCGTGGACGTGTTTGCCGAGCACGGCCTGTGGTAGCAGGTAAACGTTACTACCTGGTTGACCGATAAAGCGGAAGCCTGATGCGCCAGGAAGGGCGGTCAGTGTACGTGTAGGAACCTCAATGATGACGCGGTCAAGGTCAAGAAAATCACTGCCTGCGTGCGCTGCGGCGCCTTGGGTACCTTGGGTGGTGTTTTTCGCGTCTACGGCCAACATCACCGATGAGTTATCCAGATTGGCTGTGATATCGGCGTGCCCGGCAGACAGTATCGTGCGACCTTCCTGCGCAGCAATTTCTTCACCTGAGATTCCAACGGCGAAGACGGCTGTGGCACCTGAGAGGGCAACTGGTTGGGCTGCGCTTGTTGGGCGTAGGCGCGCCTCAAAGTGAATGCGGTAGATACCGGGTTCGGTGAAGGCCCAACTCATATGCTGGTGTGCCGCTGCTGGCAGTATGGCCGTATCGGTTGCGTATCCGCCTTGAGGATCGAAGCCGTCGAGGGAGGCGAAGGCAACTTCGGGCTGTCCAAAGGATGTGGTGATGTAGGACGATGCGTGTCCGGGACCTTCGACGCTGGTTGCGTACAGGTCAATGGTCGAGGCGCGGGTGGCGCCGTGTTGGGCACCGTCACCGTGGACGCGCATACCTAGCCATACAGTGTCGAGGCTGCGGTCTTCCACTAGCGGAATAAGGGTGGCTCCGTGTTTGGCGGCCTCTTCAGCGACCGAGATTGACGGCACGTTTGCGGGAAGATTGGCGTCCAGGGTGCGTATGGTGGCGTGCTCTTCGAGCAGCATGTAGTTGCTTAGTGCCAGGTCGGCGTACGCAATGTCGCGCACTGCCCTTAAGCTGGGTTCATAGGTGTGGGGGTCAGCGCCATTGGGGATGAGTTGCCGGATCGTCACCCTGTCTTGGGCAATCTGGCGCACGAAATCAGCAAGAATACCGGTGGTGGTGATGACGTTGAGTTTGCTGTGGCCCGTTGTGTTGTGGGCATTCGCGGTGGGGTATGTGCAGGCGGCAAGTGACAATGCTGCTACTGCGGCCAGTAATGTCGTGACACTGCGCCTTGGACGCGGCGTGGCGTGGGGGGATGCCAAGACACAAGCCTCTTCTAGCTAATGGGAATCGTTCGCAGTAACAATTAGACACTATGACGTGGTTACCGCGCAAATCGCCCATCCGGTGCCTCGCATGCGACCAGATGGGCGATTATTCCCAGCGATATGAGCCTGCGAGGCACCGGTCCTTTAGTTACCAACATGCAGTATTTGAAGAGTGTGTTTTCTCCACTGCAAGCGCATCGAGGCTTTGTGACCAACCGTTGTTCTTCACAATGTGAAACGATGAACATTGGGGTGGTTGCGAGTGTTTGACTTAAGGCATGTCAACACAAGGACCTTTTGATTCCCATGTGGCGGCTGTTCACAATCCCACGACACCGCCCGCTGAATTGGAGCAGATCGCATTTGCTCGCCCGGATCTTCATGCAGTGATTGCGGCCCATCCCGCGGCGCCCGTTCAGCTTCTTCAGTGGCTATCTCAAAGCCGGGACCCGCACGTACAAGCCGCCCTTGCCGCCCGCACTGCGCCTACCGCAATACCTTCCGGCGTGCCTGCCGAGGCGTCCCTCCCTTCCGCTGCTCAGCCTGGCGACGTGCCCGTACCTGAGCCGCCCACCGCCGCCCCAGCCCCGGCTGATGCAATACCAACGCACATTGCCGAGGCCGCCTCGTCAAGTGCCCAACCGGCGCCTTTCGTACCTGGGCAGAACTCACCCGCCCAACCAGCGCCGTTCGCACCTGGGCAGAACCCAGCCGCAGGCTTCCCAGCTTCGTTTACTTCTGCGGCATCTGGTCAGCCGACCACGCCTGTCAGCACCTATGGGGACGCAAGCGCGGGCACACCGGGTAGCAAACGTAGCATCTCGACTCCAGTTATTGTGACGCTTAGTGTTGCGGCGTTCCTGGTTGTTGCTCTTATCGCCACAGGTCTGTGGATGCTGTTGCGGGGCAGCTTTTCTGTCGGTGGTTCTGACGCTTCGTTCACAGCAGTGACACCTGTCAATGAGTGGAGTGCTGGCGGCACCGAAATCGGTTCTGTCAACACATCTTCCCTTGTGGCGGCCTCGGATAATCTGGTGGCACTGATTGATTATGAACCGACACCAGCGACCGTGACTCTGTACGAAATAGCTGATGGCGGTGCAAATGTACGGTGGACTGCTGAACTGGATGATTACAACGGCTATGGAGCCGGTTTTTGGCAGGACCGCCTGGTGGTGAACTCTACCCTCTTCGATCTACAAACAGGTGACGGTGCACCAGCGCCGTGGGCACAGACGGATGCTGAAGACCTTTATATTTACGGAGGCGTTGTCGTTGTCAACACCTACGAGGAAGGCATCCAAGGGTGGAACAGTGTCGACGCTTCCACTGCAGCATGGAGCGTCGACGATAACAACGATGATTTGTATGTGGGTATGGTCGCCAACTTCGATGGCGTCACCCATGCGACGTTGATCAGTAGTGAAAATAGCACCCAGGAGATGATTGTTAACCTGTCCAACGGGGAGGCTTCGCAGATCGACATTGACGAACCAACGGTGCTGGATTTCAATTTTGCCGTCACCGACGCTTTTGGCATTGCTTTGGAAGATGACAGCTCCGGCACCACGATCGTGTGGGTTGACCAGTCAGGTAAAGAGTTCGATCGTTCAGAAAACGTTGACACGGAGGCAATATTCACGTCGATGCCACTGTTGACGCACGGCTTCGTGAACTTTACTGAGGCCAAAGCATGGATTGAAAATGGCGACACGTCCTTTGCTGATGCGACCTCAACTGTGAGTGAGTCCTGCGATGAGATCACAGTTGATGGCGTCAAACTCGACATCGACGAATTTGACGTGTCGTGCGACTCACCATTTTTCTATCTGACTGAGGACCACGCGACGCTCATTGGCTCCTACGGTATTTTCGACGCCAAGACCGGTGCCCGCATCGACGACTATGGAGCAGAAGCGTACTATGCCGACATGAAGTCAAGTAAGGCTCTGGTCGTTGAGGTTGAAGACGGAATGTACAAGGTGTACGTGCCAGCGAAATAGTGCACGATGGCGTGATGGTGTACCGCCTACGGGGCACGCACATCACACCGGTCGCGGCTAGCGCAACGAAACGTTGTGCTAGCCGCGACGCAAACGACACGAAGGGGCCAGCAGGATGTTCAAAGGACGCCCGCTGGCCCCTTTTGTGCCTTATTGTGCGCGGATTCTGTCTCGCAGTGGTGTTCTCGTACCTTGACGAGGCTGGGCTGCCTCTTCGGTGTCGTCTATGCTAGGCGCATGGCACAGAACCCGCCCTTTGACGCTGACGTCCAACAGGCCGCGAACCCTACAACACCACCACAGGTTCTTGAAGCGATTGCTTTTCGTCGAACCGACCTTCACCCGCTGATTGCAGCGCATCCTTTAGCATCACCGGCGTTGCTCAATTGGCTATCTGGCAGCCCGCATCCTGCCACTCAATCTGCTTTGGCGGCACGCGCCTCGTCAATGGGCGAACACCAGCAAGCTGCGCCCGCATCTCAAGCTGTGCCTGCCCCTTATGGGCCAGCGCCCACAGCACAGGCGGTGCCCGCTTCCAATGGGCCTGCGCCTCAGGTGACCGGTGTGCCAGCGGGATCGCCTTATGGAACCTCTGCGCCCCCAGGTGGTGCGCCGTACGGAACTGGCCAAGGTGTTTCTGCCCCTGGCAGCTTTGGGACATCGCACGTACCTCTTGCAGCCCCACAGCGTAAACGGAACGGCGCGCTTATCGCAATTATCGCCACCGTCGTTGTTGTCGCTTTGGTGGTGGTTGCTGCCATTGTTGGCGTGTGGATGAAATTTGGTGGCAGTAAGGCGCAGGCAGACCCCTTTGTCATTGAACCCAGTCCGCAATGGAAAAACGGTGCGACGCTGGTCGATACTGACATTGATATCCTGCAGATTGCGGCTCAGGGGGATGATTTCGTTCTCCTCGGACACAAGAACGATGAGCGGTGGGTGGAGTCCTACAGTGTCGTTGATGGCGAACCCGTTCAGAATTGGAGCCGTGCGACAGAAGACATGTATTACGCCAGCCTTGGCATTTGGCATGGTTTCGTCACCGCACCGGAATTCTTATTTGACGTCAAAACAGGTGACGAAGTTCTGGCGCCGTGGCCGTATCGCGATGCTATTTCTGTTTTCGTTGCTGCAGATATGGCCGTGGTAACAACCTTTGAGAACGGCTTCCAAGGATGGGCATCCCCTGACGATACCGAACCGCAGTGGACGCTCGACATTGATGCGCAAGAGTACCGCCTGGAAGGACCAATGCAGATTGACGGTGTGTCGTATGTGCTCGTCACCGATTCTGACCGTTCAGTCCACGGCGTCCTTAATCTTGCCACTGGGACGATGGCGAAGGTGTCATTGCCTGATCAACTGACCGAAGCCGCATGGATGGGTGCCAAAGATGGCTGGGGAATCTTCCTCGAAGGCAGCGAAAATGGCGCCGCCAACGTCGCGTGGATCAACAAAGACGGTGTTGAGGTCGAACGCATGACTAACCTTGACCTTGCAAAGTCACAGGCAGTCTTGCCCCTTAATGTTGGCAATATGTTCACCATTGATCAGTACCGCAAGTGGCTACAGGATGGTGACGCCTCGTGGGCTGGCGCGATTCAAGAAGCAAAGGGTTCCGACTGCGAGATTTTGGAAGTCAAGGGTGTGGAACTGAAGGGCCAAGAAAGACTGTCATTTGACTCCAGTTATGGGTGCGCATCGTATGCGGGCGAACTCACTGCCGATGAAAGCGCGATTATTACGGCCGAAGGTATCTTTGACTTGAGTAACGGCGAGCAGATACAGAAATTTACCGACGCTCACCACGTCGAAATCAAAGCACCAAAGGTGTTGGTCGTTCATCCTACTAGCGTAGATCCACTAGTGTACGTCGCGAAAGGATGACAACGGCCCGTGCCGCCCTGCGCGTATTGCGACCAGGGCGGCGCACGTCGGGTGGCATCATGCGTACCCCTAGCATCGGCAATGTAAAGAAATTGCACAAGCGACAAAGGTAGCGGCATTATGCGTACTCCCCCAGCGTCTGCAATCTGAGCACAGGTGAAGGCAAGGTGCATAAGGCAACACGAGGCGCACACTCCCTAGCGTTGTCAGCTGAGTTGTTGTCGGTCAGCTTCGCGTGTTCAACCTGGTGAGTGGGCGTTAATGAGAGCCTAGCCCCATGAAGCGGTTGAGGAAGGCACTGAGGCGTTCGACAACACGTTGTTTCATTTGTGCGCGCGCAGCATCAGGCGTGAAGTAGTTCATCGGAGGCAGCACTTTATTGATCATTGTTCCTGTCGAAGGTATCTCACCTTCACGGAAAGCGCGTGCGATAAACGCACCGATCTCTTCCACATTCAAGTTTTCTTCAGTGACGATGGCGCTAAGCTCAGCCTCTTGACGGTGCGCGATGAACGCCTGCCACTGGTCGTGGAGGTCACCTGTGATTGATACTGAGTCAACGAATTCCTCCACTAGGTCACGTTTGTCACGCAATGTTGGGCTTGCACGGAGTGCCCGACTGATCTGGGCGCGAATTTCCTTATCTTCCCCATTTCCATGGGTCTTCCGGTAGTTTTCGACCAGCATCAGAATGAAGTCGACGTTAACTTCAACCTGCTTAATCAATTCGATTTCGAAGACAAGATTTTCGGCTATCGAGGCTTTGTCGGCGTTGGTGCGAACTGTATATTCCTCACGCAGATCGTTGTAGATGCCCTTATAGTCTTCAAATTCGCCGGGGCCAAGTTTGGCCGCATACGCGAATTCGTCGAAGGATGTGAGGATATTATTCAGGCGAAGGATTTTGCCAAACAGCACGATGAAGTCACGTTCAGCGCTCTCTCCGACGATCCTCTCCCCCGGTGTCACTGTTGCCCGAAGTTGATCAACCAGGTCAAGGTATTCGGCGTAGTATTCGCTGTACGGCTTTAACAGTACGACGCTACGGGCATCCTTGTTACCGAAGAGTTCTAACGCTTGATTAGTGGCATCCTCAAGATTTCTAAAACAAACGATATTGCCGTAGGTTTTCACAGAGTTCAGAATGCGGTTGGTACGTGAATAGGCCTGGATTAGGCCATGTGCACGTAGGTTTTTGTCAACGAATAGGGTGTTCAGTGTCGTGGCGTCAAAACCGGTGAGGAACATATTGACGACGATCACCAGGTCAACTTCGCGGTTTTTCAATCGCATCGACAGGTCTTTGTAGTAATTGTGAAAACCGTCGCCGCTGGTGTCGTAGGAGGTACCAAATAGCGCATTGTAGTCACTAATGGCATCTTCCAAGAAGTTTCGTGAGTCTGGCTCTAAGGCCAAGGCATCGAAGTTTTCTTCGGGAAGCAGCCCTGCAGCGTCAAGGTCTTCGTTGGCTCCATAAGAGTAAATAAGGGCTACCTTGAGGCGTTGGGCTTCGGGAAGGTCGCGTTGTTGAAGGGCAAATTGGTTGTAGTAACGTTTAGCGGCATCAATCGAGGCAGTGGCGAAGATAGCGTTGAATCCGCGCACTCGCCGTCGTTCGGTGTTTTCTCTTGTGTCTTTCTTCGGGCGTATATTTTCTTCAATATTGGTGACGACCTTGTGTTCGTAACTGGACGAACGTTTTGTTTTCTGGTCGAAGTGTTGAAGGATATAGGCCGTTACTTGCCGGATGTGTTCTGGGTGAAGAAAGGCGGTTTCCGTGTCAATGCCGTGGACTTGCTGGTCTTCGACGGTGCCTGTTTTCATGGTGTTGATGTAGTCGATACGAAATGGCAAGACGTTCCGGTCAGTAATGGCGTCAACGATTGTGTATGTGTGGAGTTTGTCGCCAAAGAGCTGTTCAGTGGTCCGCATACCGGGCCGTCCCCCACCGCTGTTATCGGCGAATATTGGAGTGCCAGTAAATCCGAAGATGTGGTACTTCTTGAAGCTCTTAGTGATGGCAGCATGCATGTCACCGAATTGGCTGCGGTGGCATTCGTCGAAGATGATGACGACATGCTGCCCGAAAACGGGGTGGTTTTTGTTGCCCGCAACGAAATTCGACAGTTTTTGGATCGTCGTAATGATGATGCGTTTAGTTGGATCTTCAAGTTGGGACTTGAGAATCGCAGTGGAGGCATTGGAGTTGGCTGCTCCTTTTTCAAACCGGTCATATTCCCGCATCGTCTGGTAGTCCAAGTCTTTGCGGTCGACGACGAAGAGAACTTTGTCGATACCTTCGGTACGGGATGCAAGAAGGGCCGTTTTGAATGAGGTGAGTGTTTTTCCGCTGCCGGTTGTGTGCCACACGTAGCCGCCTGCAGAAATTGTCCCCAGCTGTCTGAGGTTGGTTGACGTATTGATACGTTGCAGAATGCGTTCTGTGGCGACGATTTGGTAGGGACGCATCACCATGAGCGTGCGATCAGCAGTTAACACACAGTAGCGGGTGAGGATCGCCAGCAAGGTGTGTTTTGCGAAGAATGTACGGGCAAAATGCGTGAGGTCCTGAATTGGTTTATTGGCAGCGTCAGCCCACCAGGAAGTGAATTCGAATGAATGACTACTCTGCTTTGCTTTTGCTTTACGTAGACCTTCCAGGTGTTGGCTCCGTGTGGTGTTGGAGTAGTACTTTGTCAACGTGCCATTGCTGATAACGAATAGTTGGACGTAGTCGAATAGGCCACTTCCCGCCCAGAAACTGTCGCGTTGATAGCGTTTGATTTGGTTGAAGGCTTGCCTTATTTCTACGCCGCGTCGCTTGAGTTCAACGTGCACCATAGGCAAACCATTGACCAGGATGGTCACGTCGTATCGGTTGGCGTACCGTGAGCCTCCTTCGCCTTGCGCGACTTCGTACTGGTTGATGACTTGAAGCCGGTTGTTGTGGATGTGGGTAGCGTCGATCAGTCGAATATTTTTGATGGTGCCGTCGTCACGTTTGAGTGCATAGATGTAGTCTTCGTGGATTCGGATGGCTTTTTCTTTGATGCCGTCGCCTGCTTTAGCGATGACATGGGTGAAGTATCGTTTCCATTCGTCGTCGCTAAATTCTGTGTCGTTGAGGCGTTCGAGTTGGAGACGAAGATTCGTAATAAGGTCGGCTTCAGTGGTGATGGGCAGGTATTCGTAGGCTTGGCTTTGTAGGATGCGGATGAAGTCTGCTTCCAGTTCGGCTTCAGATTGATAGTGGTCGGGGCTTGCTGGCGGGCACTCGTATTGGGCAACCACGGTGCTTTCATTGCTAACGGCAATGGGGTCGTAGTGTCGCGCGGATGCGTCAGTCATGAGTGTTTTCCTATTGTGTCGAGGCCGCTGGCTTCCCAGGTGGCATAGTTTCCGTCAGCGTAGGTCCAGTAGTTACGTCCGTTGCAGGCTCGCCCGCAAACGATGGCGGCTGCTTGGGATGGGGAGTTGAAGGGGATATCGCGGGTGGTGATGGCGTGGTCATCGACGCGGTGTATAGAGCCGTCGGTGATGAGCCGCTCACGAAGTACGTTAAGTGTGTCGTATGACCGTTGTGTGGCTGTGCTTCTGGCTTTTCCTATCCAGGAAGCGGCAACACGAGATCCTTCGAGGAGGAAGAATTCGCCGTCAATGACTTGAGCTTTTGCGTCGATATTGTGTCGAGCGACGGTGAGTGTAAATACCGGTGAGGTGTTTTTTGCACCTGCGCTATCTGGCGTGCCGGAATTGTTTTTTCTGCCGCGCAAAATACTGACCCCCAGTACGGGGAGCACCGTAGTGAGTTGTGTCAGGAAGGCTTCCATATCTGAGCGTTGTGCTTCAGATAGCCTGCGTGTCTGGGGGTTTTGGGTGTTATCGAGGTGGCAGCGTTCTGCTTGTGTGGCTTCTTCGACGAGGCGGGCTTCAAGGTAGCCCCAGTGTCCTTCGTTGAAGGCATCGTCTTTGGCGGTGATAAGGACCAGTCGGTCCCAGAATTCTTTTTTGGCGTCATGTTGTCGAAAGCGGGCTTCGAAATTCTCGGTTTTCCCAATGTACGCGCGGATTTCTTCTCTTGCCGAGGCGTCGCTGCCAAGGAGAATATAGGTGCCGTTTCGTTTGGCTTCATTGCGTTTAAGGATGCGTGGGAGTTCACTGCGCGGGCCTATAAGGATATGGCCTGTCCATCCTGTTATTTCTGCGGTGGTGATTCCTCCAGCGATCCCATCAACGAGGAATAGTTCAATGTGGGTGCCGTTGTTACTCATGCGTCTTCTTTGAGTTCTGGGAAGGTCAGCAAACGATTCCGGTAGTATTCATACTGTTTGCGCCGCGCTGTAATTTCCGCTGGAAGCCCTGAGCTTATGTCGTTGACCAACGCGTCGAAGGCATCAAGTATCGAGGCGATTCTTCGCTGTTCTTCAAGGGGTGGGACAGGTATGAGGATACGACTTAAAGATGCCGCTGAGATATCCAGCACTTTGATTCCCGAGATATATTTCAATTTCTGTTGTTGAAAGCCAGAACTTCGCCACCAGTGAGAAACGTATTTCGGATCAAGGTGATGTTGGTATATCAGAATGTGGCCGCCAACAGCAACAGGACTATTACCTAGCCAAGCAGTTGCAGTTGCTACGCCTGCTTCATCTTCACTAGTGGTCGCTATTAGTAAGTCGCCTGATTGAGCTTTCTTCGATCGGTGATAAAGATGCGACGACACCTTGCTGATAGCACTTTTCGTTGCGACCCCAAGCTTTGTATGTATCTGCCCATAGTGGATAGCGGGCATTCCTGAATCTTGGAAGTCCGATTTTTGGATTCCTTGACCCCGCACGAATGTCCCGCACTCCCCAAGTGTTCGCCATTCAACATAAGAGCACTTACCCTCGCGCTCAAAATCAGTCTGTTCGGTGAAGGAAAGTAGCGCGTTACGGTAGTACTCGTACTGTTTTTTGCGGGCAACAAGCTCCGCCTCAAGCTCCGCCTCAAGCTCCGCCTCAAGCTTAGTGAAATTATCGAGAATTGCAACGATTTCACGCTGTATGTCTAAAGGCGGGACCGGCACACGGAAGCTTCGTATCATCTGAAGATTAAGTCCACCCCTTGTCCCATCCCCCGACGAAATTGCACGCAGCTGTTCGTACTGTGTGCACAGATAGAAATAAAGAAAATCCGAATCCATTGCGCTTGAAACGATGATGGTAGCTAATGACTGATTAGTACAAAGCTCAATGCGCGTGCGTGCAACTTTACCGCGAGTCGTGCCTTGCCCCGCTAGTGCGACAACTACAGACCCGGATGGAACAAGTTTCGTACTGCTCGCCTCATAGGCAAGTGGGGTAATTTTCTTTTCAGTGCTCCAAATAGTTCCTTTGTTTACTTCTCCAGAACTCATCCATGGAATAACGCCGCCTTCCCAGTACTTCGGTTCAGACGATCGTGGCGTTCCGCCAGCAACAACCCCAATACTGATGTCAGCATCACCAATTCGCCGAAAAGGTACACCATTTGGGCAACGCTCTCTAATGAGGTCATCTATGCGGCTCATCGCTCACCCTCTAGGTCTGCGACGATGGTATCAATGGATGTGCGTAGCTCAGCCTGCCGAGCAACGATCTGTGCAATTTCAGCATTGAGCGCTTGTATGTCGATAATTTCGCGCGTGTCCTCGGGCTCAACGTGACTCGATACCGACAAGGCATAATCAGCCTCTGCGATGGCAGCGTTAGACACGATGGCAGCCACATGATCGACAGGTGCGCGGTCTGCGAGTAGTTGGAGTATGCGCTCTTGATGTCCTGGCAGTAGTTTGTTTTTGTTGCCGACCCGACTAAAGAGCTTCGAAGCGTCGACAAATAGCACGTCATTTTCGACCTTAGACTTCTTCAGCACGATAATGCAGGTGGCAATCGTTGTTCCGAAAAACAGGTCAGGCGGTAACTGAATGATGGCCTCAACATAGTTGTTATCAATCAGGTATTTCCTGATCTTGCGTTCAGCACCACCTCGATAAAGGACACCGGGGAATTCAACGATGGCTGCAGTGCCGTTGACCGCAAGCCACGACAGCATGTGCATCGTGAAGGCTAAATCAGCTTTGGCTTTCGGTGCTAATACACCGGCTGGCGCGAAACGTTCATCGTTAATAAGAAGAGGGTTTGAGTTCCCATCCCACTTCGTGGAGTACGGCGGATTGGACACAATCGCTTCAAATGGTTGCTTTTCTTCGAAGTGGGGATCAGTTAGCGTGTCGCCCAATGCAATGTCGAAACTCTCAAAATTCACGCCATGAAGGAACATGTTGATGCGCGCCAGGTTATAGGTCGTGAGATTAATTTCTTGACCGTAAAAATGCCTCACGTTGTCGCGCCCAAGGACCTTTGCGAATCGCAACAAAAGGCTTGCGCTGCCAACACATGGGTCATACACGGATTCGACGCTTGTCTTACCGGCTACGGCAATGCGTGCCAGAACTTCTGACACTTCTTGTGGGGTGAAGAATTCGCCGCCAGATTTGCCTGCATTTGAGGCATACATCTGCATGAGGTATTCATAGGCGTCTCCAAACATGTCGATGGCGTTGCCTTGAAAATCTCCCAGCGGTAAGTCCCCAATAGCGTCAAGTAACTTGGCGAGCTTTTCGTTGCGTTGTGCCACGGTGTTGCCGAGCTTCGCGCTGTTGACATCGAGATCATCAAAAAGTCCCTTGAGGTCGGCTTCGGACTCTGCGCCAACAGCAGACGCTTCAATATTTCGAAATACGTCGTGCAGTGTTTCGTTCAGATTCTCATCATGCCACGCTCGTTTGCGGACGTTGGCAAATAATTGGGACGGAAGGATGAAAAATCCTTTTTCTTCCACGATCTGTTGGCGGCCAAATTCTGCCTGCGCATCGGGTGTGGCCGCGTAGCTGAAGTCGTTGATACCAGCCTTTGCCTGCACGGCATCCAGGTAGTCGCACAGATTCTCGGAAATAAAACGATAGAACAACATGCCCAGGACGTAGGCTTTAAAATCCCAGCCGTCTACGCTGCCGCGCAGATCATTGGCAATACGCCAGATTGTTCGATGAAGTTCCATTCGCTGCTCATGCGACGTTTCTGGCGACACTGCCTCAATCCCTTCATATTTGCCGCAAAGCCCGCTGGATACCCTAAGCCAAGCTCCGCCTCGTCAATGTGAATCCGCAGGTAGTTTACTGCCCTATTGCTGCGCGATGACGGACCCGTCCACCGTGTCGTGGGCCTTCACCGGCCACCGAAGGACATTGCCCCACACCCCCCACTCCCCTTACACATGACACCACATTATTGGCACACCGTTTCCTACCAGCGTTGGCTACAATACCTTCATTCTCTCAATATCGAGATATAGTGTTCCACCCCCTTGTGCCAAAGGTCCCAGGGGACTAAAGTCCACCTTAGGCAACGGTGCCACGACAACAACCGAAAGGGAAACCGCCTATGTCAGCGATCACGGGCCAAGCAATGGCAATGATTATTTACTTCGTTGCAATGATCATCATTGGTATCTGGGCATATACCCGCACAAAGAACCTTGACGACTATATGCTTGGCGGCCGAAACCTCAGCCCAGGAGTCGCTGCCTTATCAGCAGGTGCCTCAGATATGTCAGGCTGGCTCCTCATGGGCCTACCCGGCGCCCTCTACATCAGCGGCATCGTCGAAGGGTGGATTGCAGTGGGCCTCACCATCGGCTCATGGGCAAGCTGGAAACTGGTCGCCGCACGCCTACGTTCCTACACTCAAGTCGCCGGCAACGCCATCACCGTCCCCTCCTTCCTGGGCAACCGACTCCACGACAAAAAGCACTACGTGCGCATTGCCGCCGGCATCATCATCTTCGTATTCTTCACCTTCTACGTGTCCTCCGGCATGGTCGCAGGCGGCACCTTCTTCGAATCAGCCTTCGGCATGAACTACCACCTTGGCATGGTCCTTGTCGCAGGCGTCGTCATCCTCTACACCCTTATCGGCGGATTCCTCGCCGTATCCTGGACCGACGTCGTCCAAGGCCTCATGATGCTCTTTGCACTGGTCACAGTGCCTATCGCAGGCATAATCGCCCTGGGAGGACTTGATAAAGTCACCGACGGTATCCTCGCCACCAACCCCATGCTCCTCTCCCCCATCAGCGGCGGCACCACCATCGGCATTATCTCGGCACTCGCATGGGGCCTTGGCTACTTCGGACAACCCCACATTATCGTGCGCTACATGGCACTACGCAGCCCCGCCGAAGCCAAACAAGCACGCCGCATCGGCATTGGCTGGATGCTCCTATCCATTATCGGCGCAGGCGGCACAGCCCTGGTCGCCGTCGCACTCCACCACGCCGGAATCATCAACGTCGCCGAAGGACAACACGAATCTGTCTTCATCCTCTCAGGCCAAGCACTCTTCCCCACATTCATCGCAGGATTCATGTTGGCCGCCATCCTCGCCGCCATCATGTCCACTATTTCCTCCCAACTACTCGTCACCTCCTCAGCCGTCGTTGAAGACATCGTCAACGCCACCGGCAAACACCGACGCGACACCGCCTCGTCAATCACCCTTGGACGCATCGCCGTCCTCGCAGTCTCAGTACTCGCAGCCATCTTCGCCTGGTTCCGCACCGACTCTATCCTCAACTTGGTCGCCTTCGCATGGGCAGGATTCGGCGCCGCTTTTGGCCCCATCGTCATCCTGGCCCTGTACTGGCGTCGCCTCACCTGGCAAGGCGCCCTTGCCGGTATGACTGCCGGTGCCGTCACCGTCGGCGTGTGGGGCACCTACAAGTGGTTCGGACTGTACGAAATACTCCCCGGCTTCCTCGCAGCACTACTGGTCGCCATCGTCGTTTCAGCTGCCACCTACCAAAAAGACACAGAAATTGACGCCGAATTCGACCGCGCAGTGCGACTAGTCTCCGCCAATAACGAGGCCATCGAAGCAGAATTCGCCCAAGTACACGCCTTAGCTGAGCCACTTATCGACGTCGACGGCAAACCGCGTCTACGCTCGTAGCATCTGCCTGGCTACACGTCACCGACAAACAGAGAGTTGACATCTCCAAACCACCCGTATTTGGCATACAGTCACCTAGGGAGCCACACAATGGTCTACCAACCACACAATATTGACGACGTCGCACACAAAGCCACCACGCGCGCACGCTACTGGCTAGAAGAATCAAAAAACTACCCCAATGATCGTGCCGCCCAACTACTCGCACAAACACTGCAAGACCCCGATGGTCTTGAATTCACCGTTCAATTTGTTGATGGCGTGATCCGGCCTGAAGACGACACAGTTGCAGCCCACACCATAAAAGAACTGGCCAGCCAAGGCCCCAACTTCCTGCCAGCCTATTTGCGGGCGCCGCTTGGCCTCGGCGGGAAAGTCGCACCCCTTGCCCCCAGCGCAGTCGTCCCCCTCGCCACCAAAGTCTTCCAACAGCTAGTAGGGGACCTAGTTCTTGACGCAAAAGGCAAAGGCCTCACCAAAGCCATCGCTCGCCTCAAAGCCGAAGGCGCACGCCTCAACATGAACCTGCTGGGAGAAGCAGTACTCGGCGACAAAGAAGCAGCCAAACGCATGGCGGACACCATGGCTCTGCTGGAACGCGACGACGTTGACTACGTGTCAATGAAAGTTTCCGCCGTCATCGGCCCCCACAACCCGTGGGCATACGATGATGCGGTCGCACACGCGGTCAGCGCACTACTGCCACTGTACGAACGCGCCAACTCCTACACGCCAAAGAAATTTATTAATCTCGACATGGAGGAATACCACGACCTCCACCTCACCATCGACGTTTTCAAAACAATTCTGGACCGCCCAGAATTCCTCAACCTGCGTGCCGGTATCGTCTTACAGGCCTACCTGCCTGACGCCATGCCAGCAATGGAAGACCTCCAAGCATGGGCTGCAGCGCGCGTTGCCCGAGGTGGTGCACCCATCAAGGTCCGCGTCGTCAAAGGCGCCAACCTCTCCATGGAACGCGTCGCAGCCACCACCAAAGGCTGGCCGCTCGCCACAGAACCCACCAAAGAACACACCGACGCCAACTACATTCGAGTCCTCGAATACGCCCTACAGCGCGACCATATTGCCAACGTCAATATTGGCGTGGCAGGTATGAACCTTTTCACCGCAGCCTTCGCCTACGAACTGGCAAAAGAACGCGGCCTTAACGTGGGCACCGACGTGGAATTCGAAATGCTCAGCGGCATGGCCTCCCCGCAAGCCCAAGCCATGCAAGAAGACGTCGGCCACCTCCTGTACTACGTGCCAGTCGTCAACCCCGAAGAATTCGACGTCGCCATCGCCTACCTGGTGCGGCGCCTCGAAGAAAATGCGCTCCCAGCCAACTTCATGTCATCCATATTTGACATCGCGGACTCTGAAGAACTCTTGGCCCGTGAAGAAGGACGTTTCCTTGCTGCCGTCAGCCACGCCTTCACCGACCCGGTTGGACCCAACCGCACCCAAAACCGCCTTGAGGAAACACACGACGACATCCGCGCCTTCGTCACTGACGCGGACGGCAACTGGAATTTCAACAATACGCCCGACTCTGACCCGTCCCTACCTGCAAACCTCCAATGGGCACGCGAAATTGCGGGGCGCATGAAAGACTCGACACTTGGCCGTGACATTATTGACCACGCGAAAGTCACCAGCCCCGAGCAGCTGGGCACCATTATCGAGTCCACATACCAAGCCGCCGAAGCATGGGGAAACCGCCCAGCAGCAGAGCGCGCCGAAATCCTCCACCGTGTAGGTATCGAGTTTTCAAAGAACCGTGGGCTCCTCATTGAAGTTGCCGGATCAGAAGCAGGTAAAGCCCTCGATCAGGGAGACGTTGAGGTTTCTGAAGCAGCCGACTTCGCGCACTACTACGCCGAACAAGCCTTGGCCCTAGACAACCTCGGTGGCGCCACCTACCAGCCCTCCCGCCTCATCGTTGTCACACCGCCGTGGAATTTCCCCATGGCGATCCCCGCAGGCGGTATCCTCGCGGCCCTTGCGGCAGGCTCCGGCGTCATCTTCAAACCAGCTTCGGCCTCGGCACGCACAGGTGCAATGGTCGCCAAACTCATGTGGGACGCTGGCGTACCGCGCGACGTCCTACAACTGGTGAGCATGTCCGAACGCGAACTGGGCAGGGAACTCATCAGCCACCCCAAGGTGGATCGCGTCATCCTTACTGGCTCAATTGAGACGGCAAAGATGTTCAAATCGTGGCGTCCCGACCTTGGGGTTCTTGCGGAAACCTCAGGCAAGGACTCCATTATCATCACGCCGCACGCTGACCTTGACCTGGCAGCCAAAGACGTCATTAGTTCTGCTTTTGGTCACGCCGGTCAAAAGTGTTCGGCCTGTTCAACTGTAATTTTGGTGGGATCGGTGGCGCGTTCCAAACGCTTCCGCAATCAGCTCCTCGATGGCGTTCGCTCGCTCAACGTCGGGTGGCCGTGGGAACTGAAAACGCAGATGGGACCGTTAGTTGAGCCCGCCTCAGGCAAGCTACTGCGTGGCTTGACCACGCTGGGTGAGGGCGAAGTGTGGGCCATTAAGCCCCGTCAGTTGGACCAGAGCGGCAAATTGTGGAGTCCCGGTGTGCGTGCAGGTGTCAAACCAGGCTCGGAATATCACCTCACAGAGTATTTCGGTCCCATTCTGGGGGTGATGACCGCCGAAACCTTAGAAGACGCCATTGAGCTGCAAAACGCCACCGATTTTGGTCTCACCGCGGGTATTCATTCGCTTAACGCCGACGAAATCAACTACTGGCTTGAACACGTGCAGGCCGGTAACGTCTACGTGAACCGCGGCATCACCGGCGCCATTGTCCGCCGCCAGCCTTTCGGCGGTTGGAAACGCTCAGCGGTAGGTGCTGGCACGAAGGCAGGCGGCCCCTCGTATCTCTTCGGCTTGGGTACTTTTAAGCGCACTGATGCCACTTTGGCACCGTCAGCGCCGCTGTCTGCTGAAGCTCTGCGCATCATTGACGAGGCGTCGCACAGTATTGCCGACGGCGACCTGCTGCGTATTTTTGCCGCCTCTGCGCAGCATGCGATTGACACGGAGTTCGGTGTCGGGCACGACCCGTCTGGCTTGGGTGTAGAACGTAACGTGTTGCGCTACTTCCCGCTGCCAGTGGTCGTGCGTCTGAGTGATGGTGAGCCAGAATGGCAGGTGTTGGCTTTGGCTGGCGCTGCCACGGCCCTTGGATCGCAACTGCGCGTGTCAGCGCCCACTTCCCTGTCGGATACTGCGCGTGCGGTGCTGGCTCGCCTTGGCGCCACCGTTGTACACGAAAGTGACGAGGCGTTCTACGCTTGGGCGGCCGCGTGGGCTCCCACTTCAGGTTTGGATGCGCGTATCCGCCTTGTTGGCGGTTCACTCACGGCATTGTCCCAGGCGCTACCCACCGAGTGGCTTGCCGATGTGGCAGTGTGGAGTGGCGAAGTGACCTTGAGTGGCCGCGTGGAACTGGTGCCTTTTGTTCACGAGCAGGCTGTGTCATTTACCAACCACCGCTTCGGTAATCCGACGCCGCTGGGCAAAAAGGTGCTGATCTGATCCGCACATCATGCTGCCCCTGGCCTGTAATAGCCAGGGGCAGCATCTATTTGGGCGCTTGACATTGGAAGCGTCTATTTTCCTTACGCTGGCCGGTTGCCTTCTGATGTATTTACGGGGCTTACGCGGGTCGATCGCCACAGCCCGAGCAAGTCATGCGTTTGCTAGTGTCAGCACATGACTCTTCGCTACACGTGTGTCAATCACGAAGCTGCACACCTCATTAGCACGTGGGTTACTTCCCCACAGGAGACAACATTATTTGCGGGCACAACCCTCACCTACCCTTTCACTGCTGAGGATTTTCTTGATCCGACTGATCTGCAGTGGGTTGCACTAGCGTTCTGGGACGATACGCAAGACGACAATCAATTAGTCGCCACCGCCTCGTATCGCAAGCTTGATAACGAAACGGTCCGTGTGGGTCGCATCCTGGTCAATCCCACAATGCGTGGGCGCGGTTATGGACGCGCCGTTGTCCAGATTCTCGTCACCATTGCGCGCCAGCTGCCGTGGGCACGACATATTAACCTCGGAGTATTCGACAACAACCCTGTCGCACATCACGTGTACGAATCCTGCGGTTTTCGTGACTGTCAAACATTTAGCGTCACAGTGCACGACAGTCGCGAAGTGTGGACCGGTGTACGTATGACTATGCCGCTGACATAACACCCGCCCGAAGCTGTATGCGGCCGAGTGTGACGCGGGTCGCGGCTCAGCAATTTGCCACCTCATGGGGGTAACCCGGTATCATTGACGGGTTGCCAGTTGGCAATATAAATAAATACGGGCTGTGGCGCAGCTTGGTAGCGCACTTGACTGGGGGTCAAGGGGTCGTGGGTTCAAATCCCGCCAGCCCGACAAACTGAAACCGCTGGTAAACAGCGGTTTTTCTATTCGGACGACTCGATTGCGCGTTCCAATGTCCCGTCCCACCCACTCCACCAGCGGCGTGCACGATCAATAATGTCAGCAGGAAAAAGGACGGCCCGCTCGGCTTCAGCTTCCAAATCGTCCAGATGCCACCACCGTTGCTCGTCAAGGACCGTTTTTTCGAGCTCCGTCCATCCGTCATGGATCAAACAAGGCTGTTCCTCATTCAGACGCACAACGAAAAACCACTCATCTTGACGGGCAGTGACACTGAGGAAATGAAACTGTGCACTGCGATACATCACCGGCCCTTCAAGTTGGGCTGCATCGACAACGATACCGGTTTCTTCACGTAGTTCACGCACAGCGCCTTCACGAGGGCTCTCCCCCGCTTCAAGGCCACCTCCAATTGTGAACCACCATCTGCGAGCAGGATCAGCGCTGTCATGCCCGTGAACCATAAGCAACCGACCTGCAGCATCGAAAACCACAATACGCGCCGCTTCACGGTGAGGGTAACCTTCCGCATCGATAGGCCATTCAATCCCAAGCGGACTGGTAGCGCCATCATCACCAGTCTTTTCAATCATCGCACTATCGGTTGTTCTGGAAACAGTCATTGGGTCATCCACATAAAAGTCGGTGGTATTTCTTCAACGCTTGATCGGCTGCAGTCATTGCGTGTTGTGGCGCTGCGTTGTTGCGCTGCTCGTTGCTTTTATAACCATATCGCGGTCATCACGCACTTGCGTGAGCAGTAAAGGTATCGCGCTGTAACGGTCTGCTGGAAGTACGCCACGCATCGACCTGTAACCATCCAAACCAAGGGCAGCGATATTGTTCAGCATCCGTTTCATCGCCACTTTCGCGTGAGGTCCGCCACTGGCCGCCCAACGGATCGCTGCGCGTCGCTTGGCCATTGAGGTAGTCATCTGAACCTCAACTTGAAAGAGCGCCCCCGATTTGACGACCGGCTCCAGCCCTTTCGCAATAAGGGAGGCCTCACGCGCAGCAAGGACAAGCACAGTGACAAACCACGTGAGAAATAAAGGAACCTGCACGACGAGATACAAGTAAAGCCATTGGTAACTGTGCTCAACTGCCAAGTAATTCCACAACCCATGGAATACGACCGCACAGAGCCACCCGAGGAAACCGATGGGCACCCAACTTGTTCCTGAACGCGTTCGAGTCATCGCCCATGCAACAGCGAAACCAATCAGTGATGTTGCCATTGGATGGACGAACAACCCCATACCGCCTCGTAAAAAGACGATCGCACCTAGGGATCCAGGGCTAACGTTATAGACCTCCAAGAAATATTGAATATTCTCAACAAAAGCGAAACCAGCGCCTGAAAGCATCCCCAACCCAAGACCATCAAGCGGCGAATGCACCACGTGCCTGCGAAGAAACAGAATTAAGACAACAATGGCGCCTTTCAACGTTTCTTCTGTCAGCGGCGCAACAAATACCGCGGTTGCATCACTGGCCGAAAATGGGTCGGAAAGGCTCATCGCAAGAACGTCGTAGCCAAAAGTATTTAGCTCGGCTGCAACCAGTGTCGCTACGCCCGCGCCCCACACAAACACCAGCAAGCGCGTCCACAGTGGCTCCACCTCCCAGCGATCAAGGTAATGCGCGGTGGCGACAACGATCCCAAGCGCAGGAAGGGCGACGATAGCCATCGCTGTCGTTGGGAATACTCCCGCCCCAGAAAAATAGGCAGCAAAACACGTGAGGATACCAAGAATCCCCAGTATCAGGACGGTTCCCTCAAATGCGGGGGCGCGCCTTTTACGCACAACAGGTGTGGCGGGCGTCTGCGGGAAGGGATAGTTGTGGGACGGCAGATTCACGCGGCAGTGTCACTTTCTGCTTTCAGGGCCGAGGCGGTAAACAGCACACGCTGTCCAACAGTCAATGCAGATGCGAAAGCAACCCACGCAAGTCCGGCCCCAATCCACCACTGGCCAAATCCCCAGTCAGTGAATGCGGCGCACACAAGGGCAATGATGAGACGGTCAGTACGTTCTGCAATACCCACTTTCGCGATAACGCCAACGCTTTCTGCCCGCGCACGCGCATACGGCACTGTGCCCACACCCACCATCGCAATAATGCCCGCCACAACGGCCAATATTCGTGGCGCACCAGCGTCCATGCCAAATACAGCCCACGCAAGCAAAGAACCGAAAACAGCTCCGTCGCCAATGCGGTCCATCGTGGAATCAAGGAAGGCACCAAATGTCGACGTTTTACCTGTGAGACGGGCAAGGACCCCGTCAATAGAGTCACAAAACAACACAAAGCCCAGTGCAACGCCACCCTGCCACAGATAGCCACGCCCCAGTAATGTCACAGCAAGGATGACCGTGATAGTCGTGCCCACCACGGTCACCGCATTCGGGCTGACACCCATACGCGCAAGGAGGCGTGCAGGCGGTGTGAAAATGGCGGCGGTAATGCCGCGCCCGTGGTTGCCTAACATGAGTGAACTCCCTGACTGTGCATCAATATCTGTCTGTGGGCGCAACGGCAGGTGCACCACTGTCTTTAGTGCCCTGGGTATCGCCTTGTGGCCACGCACGAGCCAAGCGGGCGCGCGCGTCTTCTAATAGCTCCGGCAACGCTTTTGTTTGCGCAATGATGGGCAAGAAATTCGCATCCCCCAGCCACCGAGGCACCACATGTTGGTGCAGGTGCGCGGCAATACCAGCACCAGCCACATCACCCTGATTCATGCCCAGGTTAAAGCCCTGCGGTGCAGAAACCTCCCTGAGCACACGCATGGCGGTAGCCGTCAGATCACCCAATTCGATGCGTTCGTTCGCCTCAAGGTCGGTGTAGTCAGATACGTGACGGTACGGACACACCAGCAAATGACCTGCGTTATAGGGAAAAAGGTTCATCAACACAAAACAGGTCTGGCCACGATAGACAATCAAGCCATCGCTATCACTGCGCGTGGGTGCCACACAGAACGGGCAGTGACCAGCGGAGGTATCAACTGGTTTCTTGTCACCTTGGATATACGCCATACGGTGCGGCGTCCACAGGCGCGCAAAACCATCCGGGCTGCCCGCCAGGTGATGCGCCTCTTCAATCGGTAGGTCTGCCACAATCCTCCTGCCCGCGTCAGGCTCAGGCTTCGGTATCCTCACCCGACGACACATCAATCATGTCGGCAAATTTATCGTGGTTACAGCGAGCCTCAACGTGGCGAACGATCCGCTCCACCGCCTCGTCAATGGCGATCCCATTGAGCTGGCTGCCGTCACGGAAACGGAACGACACCGCGCCCGCCTCGGCGTCCTCCCCACCAGCAATCAGCGTGAACGGCACCTTATCTTTCGATGCGTTACGGATCTTCTTGCCAAAACGATCATCCGACAGGTCAACCTCAGCGCGGATACCACGCGCAGCAAGTTTGGCAGCAACGCTCTTGCAGTAGTCGTCGAAAGCTTCCGCCACCGGCACTAGACGAACCTGCTCAGGGGCAAGCCACGCCGGGAACGCACCCGCGTAGTGTTCCACCAAGACACCAATGAAACGCTCAATTGACCCAAATTTTGCCGAGTGAATCATCACCGGCTCTTGATGGCTCCCATCGGGCGCAGTGAACGACAGGCCGAATCGGGACGGCTGGTTAAAGTCGTACTGGATGGTCGACATTTGCCAGGTGCGACCAATAGCATCCTTGGCTTGAATCGAAATCTTCGGGCCGTAGAAAGCCGCACCACCTGGATCAAGTACGCAGGTCAGTCCCGATTCTTCAGCGCAACGCTGAAGGATTTCAGTGGCCTGTTCCCACTGCTCGTCCGAGCCGATGAACTTTTCCTTCTTCTTACCGTCGTTGTCGCGGGTGGACAGTTCCAGGTAGAAGTCAGTCAATCCAAAGTCTTTCAGCAGGGTAAGGACAAAATTCAGCAGATGCTTGATTTCGTCGGCAGCCTGTTCGGGCATCACATAGCTGTGAGAGTCATCCTGGGTGATGGACCGCACGCGAGTCAGCCCCTGGAGCACACCGGACTTCTCGTTGCGGTACACGGTGCCGAATTCGAAGAGGCGCAGAGGCAGTTCGCGGTAGCTACGCCCACGCGAACGGAAGATAAGGTTGTGCATCGGGCAGTTCATGGCCTTGAGGTAGTAGAGCTGCCCGTCGTCATCCATCGGGGGGAACATGCCGTCGGCGTAGTATGGCAAGTGCCCGGAGGTATGGAAAAGATCTTCCTTGGAAATATGGGGTGTACCAACGTACTGGAAGCCGTTGGCGATGTGGGCGGCCCGCACGTAGTCCTCCATGACGCGCTTGAGGACGCCACCCTTAGGGTGGAAGACGGGCAGGCCCGCGCCCAGTTCCTCGGGGAACGAATACAGATCAAGTTCAGCGCCGAGGCGACGGTGGTCACGTCGCTCTGCTTCCTTGATGCGTTCCTGGTAGGCCACCAGGTCTTCTTTCGAAGCCCACGCAGTGCCGTAGATGCGCTGTAGAGGGTCGTTGGCTTGGTCGCCTTTCCAGTAGGCTGACGAAGATTTCGTCAAGGCGAAGCCGTTGCCAATCAGGCGGGTATTTGGCAGGTGGGGGCCGCGGCACAGATCGGTCCAGGCCACGGTACCGTCGCGGCGCACATTGTCATACATGGTGAGTTCGCCGCCACCGACTTCAACGGAGGCACCGTCGGCGCCAGCGCCCTTGGTGGTGACAAGTTCCAGTTTGTAGGGCTGTTGGGCCAGCTCAACGCGCGCTTCTTCGTCGGTAATTGTGCGACGTCGGAAGGTTTGTCCTTCTTTAATGATGCGCTTCATACGTTTTTCTAGTTCGCGCATCAGTTCTGGCGTGACAGCGTCAATATTGCCGAAGTCGTAGTAGAAACCGTCGGTAATAAAGGGGCCGATACCAAGGTTGACGTCGGGGTAGATGTCTTGCACAGCCTGAGCCATCACGTGGGTGCAGGAATGCCGCAGGATCTGCAGTCCCGCCTCGGAGGTAATGGTGATGGCCTCAACGGATGCGCCTGCGGGGATTACCCGTTCTAAATCCCACGGTTCACCGTCAACGAACATGGCCACCACGTCGCGACGATCCTGATAGACGGTGGTGCCAGTTGTGCCATGGTCAAGGGACTGAGGCTGGCCGTCAATGTGGACGTCGATACTAGGCACGAGGTTCTCCTGTGTTCGAAGCGGTTTCTTTGTGTCTCTATGCTACTCGCCCACGCGCCACACGTGCGCTCTACGTCAAGGAAGCGTGCCGAGGCGGTGAAGTCGTTGGGCGTCTAGCATTCCTTGAGGGAAGCTCCAGCCAGAAGCACTGTGCGACGCGCTAAGGCATCTAAAGAATCCACAACATATGGCGGCGTTGGCCCATATTGAGCACACAGGACCGATATTTCTGTGCACCCAGAGATCACCGCGTCTGCACCTTGGTCACGCAGCGCGTCAATACAGGCGTAAAATTCGTCACGGTCAACAGGGCGACCAATTTTGACGCCCTCGTAGATCATCGCCATAATGCGGCGTTGCAGATCCTCATCTGGCAAAACAACCTGCAATCCGCGACATTTCGCAGCCTCAGCATAGATACCCGATTGGATCGTGCCGTCTGTGGCCATCAGCCCAACGGTAGTTGCCTGTGGAAGACGCCGCATCACCTCGTCAATTGTTTCGTTAACAATCGACACGACAGGAATTGACACCGCACGTTCAACCGCACCAAGAAAATTGGATGCCGTATTACAAGGTATGACAATGAATTGAGCGCCTGCATCTTGAAGCATCCGGGCGTCACGTGCCATTTGTGGCGCCGGAGTGGGGCCGCCATGAAGCAGTGCAGCGGTGCGGTCAGGCGTTGAAGCCCGTTGCGACACAATGAGGTCGACGTGTTCTTGTTCAACCGTAACAGCGGTCGCATCAATCACCTGTTGAAGGAAGGACACGGTTGCCAGCGGCCCCAGACCGCCAAGGACTCCCCCCGTTTGCCTGCTGTTGCTCATAGGTGACGACTTTCCGCTCGATACTGTGCCAAAGGATAGTGGCGGGCAAAGCGACGATACTGGAGGAGCGTGGCAGCGTAGGCGTAAATATTCTTGATAAATACGCGGTCACGCCACGCAATGAGTGGGTTTTTCATGCGTCCACCAAGTGCCGCTGCAAGCAGTCTACCCCGATCGCCAGCCCCATATGCGAGCGCTAAACCTAAGGGTACCATCGTGTAGACACCGCGGCGCTGGGCTGTAAGTGGCGCGACAGGCGCGCCACTAATCCAGTCTTCAACAAGCACCTCAATGGGGTTAAATCCTGAAACGTTGAGGTAGTAATTTGAGCGCCCCAAACGGGGGTTGATTTCAAAAAATAGGTGCTTGCCCGTGTGGGGATCCACTTTGATATCAAAATTGGCGTATCCGACCCACCCCAATTCTTTGAGCAGCGTCGTCGCCTGTGCCACCGGTGTGTCGGCAACTTCTCCGGTGAAAATCAGAGCTGGATTACCTCGCAAATTAGGATCGTGTTCTTCAATGAGGACACGTCCGAAAGCACTGATGGGCACCTGATGGTCGCGGGTGCAGTAACACGTGAGGATCCGCATCTGAGCATCTGAACCGCCCACACGCCTTTGGAACACAATTTCGCCACTAAAACCTGCACGCTTAAGTGACTCGTCGAAACGGTCGACCTCGTCCCTCGAAGCAAAGTAATACACCTTCTGCACATCATCAATATCAAGGTGCCGCAAGGCGTCACTTTGTGCCGGCTTAGCTACCACCGGGTATCCCAGCTCAGACAGGTCCGGCACGGGTCCGCTGCCCACACGGTGAATCACCGTCGCAGGATGGGCAATGCCGAGCTGTTGCGTGTAGGCGGCAAACACTGCTTTGTCGACAATGCGTTCCATCACATCAAAGGGAGCAAATGGCACTATGACACGTGCATCGAAACGTTCGCGCAGACGCGACGCCATTTCAATATAGAGGTCGAATGATGAGCTGAGCAGCAGCGGAGTGTCGTGAAGGCGCGCAATCCGGTTGATGGACTCCACGAAGGTGTCGTCGTCTTCAAGTGCCGGTTCGTAGGCAATTTCGTACATTGACGAGGCCGAATGCACCGGTATGCGTGCAATGGCCAGGATCTGCGCTGGGGTGCGATAGGCCTCGTAAAGTGACCGTGCCTGCGAAAGACCCCCCATATCGCCGCCAAGGATGAGCAAGCGAAAGGGCGCACCTGTGTGACTCACGGCAACGTGGCGCCCAAATTGAGGACCGGGTGCTGGCACGTCGAGGTAACGAAGGCCCCGCAGCCGAGCCATTAAGCTCCGAGGCGTCCAAGGGTGAGCGTCGCAGTGGGTGCGGGCCATAGATTTCCTCAGGTCAGTCATCCTGTCCAGACTATCAGTTAAAGGTGGCGCAAAATATTTAATGCCCGCGCAGGCGTTTGGTTAGGCATTTGAAGCGGCGCAGTTGCCTCATAAACGTGAAGGTGCAGCATTTCACGGGCATATCCCAGCCTCCGGCTACATCTGTCGCCTGCTGAACGAAAGACATTTTATATTTTCCAACAGTAAAGAGTTCTGGCACACGAGGCGAATGAATACCCATGAGGTCGACCGATTTGACGCCCTGCGCACCCAGTGCTGCCACCACCATGTAGTCCAGCAATGCTGGTAATCCCAGTTGGCGGGCACGCGCTGTCGATGCGCCGTAAGGAACTATGGCGCGCCGGTCATGAGTGAGCACCATGTCCCAGCACAAGATATTGCCGTCGGCATCCTTCAAGGAAAATAGGTGCGCATGTTGCGGACCCAGGGTGTTCATCAACGTGAGGTAGTAATCCATTGGATGTGGCCGAAATCCGTCACGCTGTGCTGTTTCTTCCATGATGGCGTGGTATGCACGGTAATTATCTAAGCTGATTCCCGTGTCGTCCACCATTGTGGCGCCCACATCGGCAGCTTTTTTCTGAGCGCGGCGTATATTGCGCCGACCAGAAGAAGGCATTGAATCATAAAGTTTCGTCTCGCTGCCGCCGAAGGTGTGAATAATGACGGTGCGATCATAGGTAATCGTCGTGATCGGGGTGATGACATCGGCAGCATTGAACCAGGCATGGAGTCGGACAAACACAATACCTTTGTCCGTGCGCTGAATGTATTGGCGTAGGTCACGCCGAAATGCGGCTTCACGTTCAGGTGTGGCTTCTTTTAGCCAGACCGGCCCCCAGCGAGCCCAAAGGAAGCGCCACCAGCGGAGTTGATATTCATACAGGGCAATAATGGCGCAACATTTGTCGCCTTCGTACCAGGCAAGGCGTGCCCAGCAGCGCCTGCCGTTATTTTCTTCGACTTTTTCCCATGGGGCGGATTGTTCGAGCGGGACGGGCACAACCCCTGCTGCGGCGATCCTCATGGCTTCGGCATCCAAGGCGACGAGCCGTGTCGAAATCCCGTCCATTTAGTCCTCACAGTTAGTCCGCAATTCTCTTCAAGATAACTATACCGTGAGGTGCGCGTATGCCAACTCAGGGTTCACCCTGAATTCGCCCGGATACTCTTGGCTACCAACCCCGACGCGGCCCACCCGCACTAAGTCTGGGGATTCACGCCCTCTAGGTCGGCTCTGCCCACCTTGGAGACAATAGGGTTAGAGAAGGAAATGTTGGCGGCCCAAGGTTGGCTCTCCCCCATGTTGGGGACAATAGGCCAAAATTGGGGCAATAGTTCGCTGACTTGAAGGATGTGTTGGGAAATGAAACTCCCCGCCTAAGAACGCGGCGCCCGAAAATGTCAAAACCCTGCACACATATGCAGGGTTGACGTTTGGTGGGCGATACTGGGATCGAACCAGTGACCTCTTCCGTGTGAAGGAAGCGCGCTACCACTACGCCAATCGCCCGAGGTGGGTACGGGATTCGAACCCGTGTATACGGCTTTGCAGGCCGCTGCCTCGCCTCTCGGCCAACCCACCACAGTTCCGCCGGTGTCCGGGGACCCCGGTGTGTGGACCGAGCGGATGACGGGACTCGAACCCGCGACCCTCACCTTGGCAAGGTGATGCTCTACCAACTGAGCCACATCCGCATGACACTCACTAAAAGTGATCGTGGGCGATACTGGGTTCGAACCAGTGACCTCTTCCGTGTCAAGGAAGCGCGCTACCGCTGCGCCAATCGCCCGAGCGGATGACGGGACTCGAACCCGCGACCCTCACCTTGGCAAGGTGATGCTCTACCAACTGAGCCACATCCGCGTTATCCACCTGAAAGCCTCTGAGTGAGGACCTCGTCCGTGGGAACGCATGGAAGCCTAACACCTTTTTAGCCACATGAAAAACTGAGCCGGGTAACCCTTGTCACATTCGGCAGTATTCTGCGCAAAAATACCCTCGTCACGCAGTGCGTTGCCATGCGGTACACAGCGTGTGTGCGGCGCGCCTTGCATACGCATTGACACTTCAGCCCTAGGGTGAAGAGGTGAGTGAAGCAGTACCACCAGAGGATTTCATCGCCTCGTTAACGTCCCTACGTGACGGCGCCACTCACCCTGGTATCGAATACGAGGAATTGCCGTCGCCCACACGCATGGCACCATGGACTGCCGCTGTTGGCCTTCGCACGAGGGCACACGACTTTGGACAACCACGTTCAGCTGGACGTTTGGTAATACTTCACGATCCTGAAGGACAAGCCGGATGGAACGGAAGCTTTCGGATCGTCGCTCAGATGCGTTCACAAATTGATTCCGATATGGGACATGATCCTTTGCTGTCGGAGGCGCTATGGCAATGGGCACATGACTGTCTTGACGAGGCGGGGGCTGGCTACCACGATATGACGGGCACCGTCACCCGAGAAATATCCGAATCCTTTGGCGGACTCATCCTTAAAGGGGCAACCCTCCACGTTGAATTGCGCGCATCATGGACACCCAATACCCCCTACCTTGGTGAACATCTGCAAGCATGGGCGATGCTGATGCTACGTAGCGCTGGTGTGGAATCTTCCCTGCACCTTGAAGGAGTCTAAGGCCCAATGATTGTCGCCAATACACATGGCCTACCCGATGGTGATACCGACTCCCCCGTCTTGTGCGCCAGCCCACGCGGCGGTACCCCCTCCATTATTGACACCACCGAAGGACTTTCCGAGGCTGCCGCACAGTTACGCTCAGCCTCACAGCCCGTCGCCGTCGACGTTGAACGCGCACAAGGTTTCAAATACGGTGCCGATCCCTATCTCATTCAGATTCGCCGTGAGGACGTCGGCACCTTCCTCATTGACACGGCGGCTCTGCCCGATTTGTCATGCCTGTCATTTTTGAACCACCAGCGATGGCTTCTTCACGCTGCCGACCAGGACCTGCCCAATATTCGCCAACTCGGCTTATCGCCAACATCCCTTTTCGATACTGAAGTGGCTGCTCGACTGTTGGGATTGGAACGGTTCGGATTGGCATCGGTATGCGAAACCATACTTGGTCTGACGCTCGCAAAAGACCATCAGGCATCAAATTGGTCGGTGCGACCCCTACCATCCACATGGCTACGTTACGCAGCCCTTGATGTTGAACTTCTCACTGCCTTGTATCAACGCATGGCGCGACAACTTCACGACGCGGACCGGTGGGAGTGGGCTGAACAAGAATTTGCCTACATCTTGCACATGCCTGCACCAAAACCTAAAGCAGACCGGTGGCGTGCACTTCCCGGCGCCTCGAAAATCAGCGACCGGCGGCAACTGGAAGTCCTTCGTTGCCTGTGGCAAATGCGTGAGGACGTGGCACACACTTTAAATATTGCGCCAGGGAAATTGTTGCGCAATACGGCCCTTGTTCGCGCCGCTCAGGCTCCACCGCGTAATAAGCGTGCCCTGCAGGCCATCGCAGAATTCCGCACGCCGATTGCACGTCAATACGCCGACCGTTGGTTGCGTGCCATTACCGTGGCGTTGACGGCAAATGAAGCAGATCTTCCGCCGCGTAAAGTCCCGCCCCCAGCGGGACATATACCCGAAGCGCGCTTCTGGGCGAAGACCGACCCTGAGGCCCATCAGCGTCTTCAGGCCGTGCGTGCTGCTGTGCAGGCAAGTGCCGATACGCTCGGTATCGCCCAGGATGTGCTGCTGGCACCCAAGGTGCAAAGATACGTCGCGTGGGCAGTCCTTGAGCGTTCACGAGGCGTTGAAGCGGCCCTGAGAGTACGCCTTGACGAAAGTGACGCGCGCCCCTGGCAAAAAGACATCGTCACCGGCCCACTTGTGACCGCCTTAGGTGCCCTCGTTTAGTGGGAAAGCCATGCGTTGACGGCACTGACAATACCATCCGCATCTAAACCGGCTTCGTGAAGTAGGTCTTCCCGACTCATATGGTCAAAGAAATGCCGTGGAATACCCATGGTCAGGACCCGCTTGCCGTGCGGCGCAAGAAGGTCACGCACACCCCAACCGAAACCGCCGTCAACGATACCATCCTCAACGGTCACGACAAGGTCAGCCGTCACCGTCAACTCAGTCAACGCCTGTGGGATTGGGAGTAGCCAACACGGGTCAAGAACAGTGACAGAATGCCCCTGGTCCGACAACCTTCGTGCCGCTTGAAGGGTGTCGGTCACCGTTGACCCGGTCGCAATCAGCGTGAGGTTCTGTCTGTGGCCAACTTCCTCATACAGGACATCAATGCCCTTGTAGTTCCGCAGTGCCTCAATGGGCGCAGGCAAAGGACCTTTCCCATAGCGCAACACGGTCGGCGCATCGTCAACTGCGACAGCTTCCCGTAACTGTTGGCGGAGACTCACCTCGTCCCGAGGTGCCGCAAGACGCAAAGTGGGAACCACCGACAGCATAGAAATATCCCACATACCGTTATGGGAGGCACCGTCATCGCCAGTGACACCCGCCCGGTCAAGGACAAATGTGACCCCCGCTTTGTGAAGCGCCACATCCATGAGGACCTGGTCGAAGGCACGGTTAAGGAAGGTGGCATAGACAGCAAATACGGGGTGCGCACCGGCATAAGCCATGCCAGCGGCCGCAGCCACCGCATGTTGCTCCGCAATCCCAACATCCACCACACGCTCAGGAAAATCATCACGCATGGGACCAAGTCCAACAGGCAGGAGCATCGCAGCGGTCAGGGCAACAATGTCGTCGCGTTCATGGGCGATATTGCGCATCTCGTCTGCAAAGACACTGGTCCAACCGAAGCGGGCAGGCGTAATAGGCAGCCCAGTTTCAGGGTGAATAGGGCCAACTGCGTGGAAACGGTCAGCGATATTTTCTTCCGCTGGCGTGTAGCCGCGGCCCTTCTGAGTAATGACGTGCAGCAGGACCGGGCCTTCAAGGCAGGCTGCTCTAGCAACAAGGTCTTCAACAGCCACCACGTCATGCCCGTCAACTGGCCCAAGGTATTTCACGCCCAGACCTTCGAACATTGCCTGAGGTATCAACGCATCTTTCAGTCCTGATTTCATCCCGTGAAGTGCGTCGTAGGCGACGCGTCCAGGTTCTCCCATTCCCATGAGACGGCGCTTGCCCCATGCCAGCGCACGTTCGTAATTTTTTGAACTGCGTAGGACATCAAGGTGGTGGGCGACGCCTCCGATGGTTGGTGAGTAGGAGCGTCCATTGTCGTTGACGATCACCATGACGCGTCGTTGAGAGTCAGAAGCAATGTTATTCAGCGCTTCCCATGCCATCCCGCCCGTGAGGGCACCGTCACCGATGACTGCCACTGTCCAGGAACGGTCACCGCGGCGTTGTTTCTCACGGGAGATACCGTCAGCCCACGACAAGGAGGACGAGGCGTGGGAGCTTTCGACAATATCGTGTTCGGATTCGCTGCGGCTCGGGTAGCCTGAGATGCCGCCGCGCTGCCGCAAACTCGCAAGGTCGTGCCGACCGGTCAGCATTTTGTGCACATATGACTGGTGTCCCGTATCAAAAATGATGGTGTCGGTTGGGCTGTTCAGTGCCCGGTGAATGCCGATAGTGAGCTCCACAACACCAAGGTTTGGCCCCAAATGCCCACCCGTCTTCGATACGGTGGCGATCAGTTGCGCGCGTATCTCCGTAGATAATTCGACAAGCTGGGCGGGGGTGAGTGAACGAAGATCCGACGGCTGCGTAATGCTATCCAGCAGCGGGAACTTCCTTCGTGTATGAGCCATGGGTGCAATTCTAATGCCCCGCCGGTCATTCACCCTCTCACGTGTGAAAGGGCATAGAATGTCACGTAGGTTAAAACGACGCGCACCAACGGTAAGAGGTTCTTATGTGTTCTGCAGTTGCTCCCTACGGTGAATGGTCGTCACCTATATCCAGTGACTCTTTTGTTGCCCGTTCGGTGACGTTATCGCAGGTCCGCGTTGATGGGCCTGACACTTACTGGGTGGAAGGGCACCCCTTAGCTGATGGTCGTAATACTCTGTTGCGTCGTAATCGCCTGGGACAAACCAGTGAGGTACTTCCCCTTATCGACGGCGTTCGACTACCGGATGTGCGCACGCGTGTCCACGAATACGGGGGGCGTGCCTACGCAGTCGAAGACGGACTGATTGTTTTCTCTGACGGTACCGACGGGCGGCTCTACCGTTTTGACCGCAAAGACCCGCATTCGCGCCTCGTGCCGCTGACACCGATGGAAAATGTGCGCTACGGAGATATTGAGCTTGCCGAGGTCCGGGGCGTCGTTTACGTCGTGTGTGAAGATCACCGTGGTGAAGGTGAGCCAACGAATACGCTTGTGTCCGTTCCACTTGACGGGTCGGCTGCGCGCGACGGTTCGCTTATCACCACGTTGGTATCAGGCACCGATTTTGTGATGGCACCGACGCTTTCCCCAGATGGGTCCAAACTTGCGTGGCTCACATGGGATCACCCCGATATGCCGTGGACACGTTCAGCATTACATGTGGCCTCCCTCGATTTTGAAGGCAATTTTTCGGCGCATGTCACTCTGGTGGACCGCCCTGGCGTGTGTGTCTATGAACCCCGTTGGACGTTAGATGGTGACCTTATCCATGTCGACGATTCGTCAGGCTGGGCCAACCTGTATCGGACCGAAGGATTTAGCTGGCGGGAAGGTGAAGAGCTTGACGCATGGACCACCCGTTTGCGTCGGCGTCCGCTGCATCCGGGACGTCAGGCTTTCTCGCACCCCCATTGGCAACTGGGTTTGCACTCCTATGACAATTTCGACCATGATCACCTGATTTGCTCGTGGGCTGAAGGCGTGACGTGGCATGTGGGTACTGTGCGCATCGACAATGGTCTCGCTGAAGAATGGGCAACCGGATGGTGGCCCATTGGTAACGTGGCATCAGCTGATGGCCGCGTTGTTTTCCTTGGGGACTCCGCCACCCATGCGCCTGCCATTATTGAAGTAAAAGATGGGCACACTGACATTATTCGCCTGTCCTCTGAAGCTGAGGTGGAACCCGGTTTCATTTCGACCGCTCAGGCCATGACGTGGCCCACTCGGGACGGCGAAGTGGCTCATGGTTTCTTCTATCCGCCGACCAATGCCGATTTTGTTGCGCCCGAGGGTGAACGTCCTCCTCTCATCGTGAGCGTGCACGGCGGCCCGACTTCAGCTGCACGGCCAGGGTTGAAGGTGTTATTCCAGTATTGGACCAGCCGAGGTTTTGCTGTCCTTGATGTCAATTACCGTGGTTCCACGGGTTATGGACGTGCCTACCGAGAACGCCTTAACGGCAACTGGGGTGTAATGGATGTCAATGACTGCGTGGACGGCGCGTTGTACCTGGCTGCGCGTGGCCTCGTCGATGAGGACCGTATGGCAATCCGGGGCGGATCGGCAGGAGGTTTCACCACATTGTCAGCCCTTGTTGCCGACACGCCTTTTTCCGCTGGCTGCTCTGCCTACGGCATTGGTGACTTGCGTGCGTTGGCGGCGGAAACTCATAAATTTGAATCCCGCTACCTGTACCGCCTTATTGGCACCGACGATCCTGAGTCTCCACTGTGGACCCAGCGTTCCCCGGTGGCACATATTGACCAGATCACTGCTCCCCTGCTGCTACTTCAGGGCGGTAAGGACGCAGTGGTACCTGCTTCTCAGGCAACGGCGATGCATGATGCTTTAGTGGCACAGGGCAAAACCGTCGTTGTGAAAATCTATCCCAATGAAGCGCACGGCTTCACACATGCGGATAATATTCGCGATGCTTGGGAAACCGAGTTAGCGTTTTATGCCGACGTATGGGGTTTAGCCCTCGATGGAGTGCATGCATAGGACGCCTGTCGTCGCCGCTCAACCAGCAGTCCGGTTGTGTGCCTGCTGGATTTGGAGCGCGGCGAAGTGCGAAACCACATCGCGATAAGACTGCTCCACGCTTCACCCAACAGTGGGCAAAGGCACGATGTGGGCAATAACGAAGTGGCCCTCGGTCACCATCAAAGGTCACTGAGGGCCGCAACGCATTGTCAGCCTCGTGCCGCAAGTTGGCGAAGCACGTACTGCAAGATGCCGCCGTTACGGTAGTAGTCGGCCTCGCCAGGTGTATCAATGCGCACATCGGCGTCAAATGCAATAGGCTCAGCGCCTTCACGCCGCGCCACCACATGCACGGTCTTGGGTGTCGTCCCTTCGTTGAGCACGTCAATACCGGTGATATCGAAAACCTCTTCGCCCGTCAGTCCCAGGCTATTGCGATCTTGGCCAACAGGGAATTGCAGGGGCAAGACGCCCATGCCAATGAGGTTCGAGCGGTGGATACGTTCAAAGCTTTCGGTAATAACGGCTCGCACGCCCAGCAGTGATGTACCTTTTGCCGCCCAGTCGCGGGACGATCCTGAGCCATATTCTTTTCCACCAAGGACAACCAGTGGTGTCCCGGCAGCCAAATACGATTGCGCAGCGTCAAAAACAGGAACGACTGGCGCATCTGCCTGCGTAAAGTCGCGGGTGAATCCGCCTTCAACGCCAGGGACGATTTCGTTGCGGATACGAATATTGGCGAAGGTCCCGCGAATCATCACCTCGTGGTTGCCTCGGCGTGACCCATAGGAATTGAAATCACGCCGCTGGACACCGTGAGCAAGCAAATACTGTCCCGCTGGGGTTTCAGGTGTGAAGGATCCAGCAGGCGAAATATGGTCAGTAGTCACCGAATCGCCCAGTTTAAGTAACACGCGCGCACCGTGAATATCGCTCACCGGCGTCGGCGTCATCGTCATACCTTCAAAATATGGGGGTTTACGCACGTAAGTGGAAGCGTTATCCCAAGAGAAAACATCTCCTTCGGGCGTTTCCAGGCTCTGCCAACGCGCATCGCCAGCGAAAACATCAGCATATGACTGGGCGAACATGTCACGGTCGATAGCTGCGTCAATCGTTGCTTGCACCTCTGCAGGTGTTGGCCAAATATCACGCAGGTACACGTCGACACCGTCAGGATCTCTACCAAGACTTTGGGTGTCAAAGTCAAAATCCATCGTGCCAGCCAGCGCGTAGGCAACGACCAGCGGAGGCGAGGCCAAGTAGTTCATCTTCACGTCGGGATTAATTCGGCCCTCGAAATTACGGTTACCGGACAGAACCGACACAACCGTTAAATCATTCGCGTTGACTGCTTCCGATACTGCCGCTGGTAGTGGCCCCGAGTTACCGATGCACGTAGCGCATCCATAGCCAACCAGATTGAAACCTAGGGTGTTAAGGTCATCCCACAGTCCCGCTTTGTCGTAGTAGTCGGTGACAACCTTAGAGCCGGGTGCAATTGAGGTTTTTACCCATGGCTTTGATTGCAGGCCACGCGCAACTGCTTTGCGTGCCAGTAAGCCAGCTGCCAGCATCACTGACGGGTTTGACGTATTTGTACAGGAGGTGATCGAAGCAATGGCTACGTCACCGTGGTTGAGGCGTGTAACGGTCCCGTCTTCAAGGGTGATGGGAACATCTGGCCGCGGACCGTCGGGCACATAATGTGGCAGGGCCGAGGCGAAGGCCTCCTTCGATTCAGACAGTGCGATGCGGTCCTGCGGGCGTTTAGGTCCTGCGATGGATGGCACCACGGTGGAAAGGTCCAGTTCGAGGTATTCGGAGTAGGCAACTTCCCGTGTTGGGTCGTGCCATAGGCCTTGTTCTTTGGCGTATGCCTCGACAAGGGCAATAGTGTCTTGGCTGCGCCCGGTGAGGCGTAGGTAGTCCAAGGTGATGTCGTCAATGGGGAACATGGCGGCCGTCGAGCCAAATTCGGGGCTCATATTGCCAATGGTGGCGCGGTTTGCCAGTGGTACTGCACCGACGCCGTCGCCGTAGAATTCGACGAATTTTCCGACGACACCATGGGCACGCAGCATTTGCGTGATGGTGAGGACAACGTCGGTGGCGGTGGCTCCGGCGGGGATGGAGCCAGAAAGTTTGAAGCCGACGACTTTGGGAATAAGCATCGACACCGGTTGCCCGAGCATTGCTGCTTCGGCCTCGATACCGCCGACGCCCCAGCCTAAAACACCGAGGCCGTTAACCATTGTGGTATGTGAATCTGTGCCCACGCAGGTGTCGGGGTAGGCGGTGACAGTGCCGTCTTGTGCTGTATGTGTAAATACGGTGCGGGTGAGGTATTCGATATTGACCTGGTGGACGATGCCGGTCCCTGGTGGGACGACGCGGAAATTGTCGAAGGCGCCTTGTCCCCAGCGGAGGAATTGGTAGCGTTCCTGGTTGCGTTCGTATTCGCGTTCAACATTGCGTTCAAAGGCGTCGGCTGTGCCGAATACGTCGATTTGCACGGAGTGGTCGATCACCATTTCGGCAGGTGCGAGTGGATTGATGCGGGTGGGGTCGCCACCAAGTTCTGCGACTGCCTCACGCATGGTGGCAAGGTCAACAATGCAGGGCACGCCCGTAAAGTCTTGCATGACGACGCGCGCTGGGGTGAATTGGATTTCGGTGTCGGGTTCTGCCTGTGGATTCCAGGAGGCGAGGGCACGGATTTGCTCTGCTGTGACATTTGCGCCGTCTTCGGTCCGTAGGAGGTTTTCGGCCAGAACCTTCAACGAGTATGGGAGTTTTTCGGTGCCGCTTACGGCGTCAAGGCGGTAGATCGTGTAGTCATTTCCGTTGACGCTCAGCGTGGCACGTGCGTTGAAGGAGTTAATACTGGTCATAGCTGCTCCTACCCTGGACAGATTATCTCGACATCAAGATATGCGCAGTGGTAGGGGAACGCAAATGCGTTCCATTTTGCGCAACCGCACGGCCACAAACAGCCATTTTGCACCAAAGGTGGCCACAGCCTCGCAAATACCGCTCGCTGAATTACGTCACGCCCACTGCATCTAATCCGCGAATCCTCTTGTCGGCAGGCGCCGCGAGCCTCACCACGACCCTTCAGCTACTCCTTGATGTGCGTGTCAGCACCGCCACTGACTCCACGTGATGCGTATGCGGGAACAGATCCCACGCCCATAAGGTTTCCAGACGATACCCACACCCCACAAAACCAGCTAAGTCACGTGCCCCAGCCGCAGGATCGCAGGAAACAAGGACAACCCTCTTCGCGCCACTCGCAGCAACAGCACGCACAACATCTTTGCCCGCACCTGAACGAGGAGGATCAAGGACCACAACGTCAGGCATTCGTTCACCTTGTCGGGCCAGCGCCTTCACACCCTGGGCATCAACGTCACCCACCCACGTGTCAACACCAGGCAAGTCACGACAATTGGCAGCAGCATCAGCCACAGCTGCCTCGTCACCTTCCAGCGTCACTATCGCCACCTGCTTCAGCCCAGACACAAGTGCGTGGTGTGCCAGGGCCTGCGAAAACAAGCCAGCACCCGCGTATAGTTCCATCACCTGCTCGCCACCACGCAATTGCGCGCCCTCGACGACAGCGCGGGCCAGTACAGATGCGCCTTCCACGTGTGTCTGCCAAAAACCTTGCGGCCTCACCTGGTACTGCAACACGCCCGTGGCAAGTGTGACATCCCACCGCAATGCGTCGCGATCATCAACATCGCCAAAACGGTCGAAGAAGCCCCGCGGCGTCACAATAAGTGGATCATCACCATTAGGTGCTACCAATCGCACGCGCTCCCCTGGCCCCCACGCGCCATGCCATATCGGCGAGGCAGCGCCCAGAACGTTGAGGTCTTGAAGAGCAGGTACCGCCAACGGCATATGCTCAAGGACACGCAGATCATGGCCATGATGCACATGCATACCCAGGCGCGCCTCGTTACTAGCCACCAACTCAATGCGGGTGCGACGCCCGCACAAGGTATCGTCAGGATCCTCGTCACCCGGTGCTGCTTGGACAGTGATGCCGCCAATTGCACGAACCGCCTCGTCAAGAAGTGGCCCACCAATGCGACGGATTTGCGTACGGATCACTTGTTCTTTCCACGCACGTTGGGCAGCAGGACGCACATGGGCAAGCTCTCCCCCGCCGACCCCACCAGGACCGGCCTCAGGCCACACAGATGGCACACGGTCAGCACTGGCCTCAAGTATGTCAACGGCATCTGCCCACGCAAGGCGACTACGTGTGCGGGTAATCCGCGCGACGACGTGCTCGCCAGGCAATGTGTGGCGCACAAAAACGACGCGCCCATCACTTTGACGAGCAACGCACGCCCCTCCGTGCGCAACATCGTCGACGCGTAACGTCACCAGACTCGGATCCGTCATCATCACATATCCTCATTCTTGGTCTGTCCTGGTGCCCCACCTGATGGACGGCGCCCTTCCACTGCCTCGTCGTCACCAAGCTTCCACGGAACGACTGTGACGATCACACCAGGTATTTTCAGCAACTCACGATTAAGTATCGCGGCCATATGATTATGCAAAATATGCTCCCACCAGTGGCGCACCAAATATTGCGGCAGATACACAATCAGCATTTCACTGGGAGATGATGCCCGCAAAGCTGAAATATGCTGAACGATGACGCCGGTGACATCCCGATAAGGCGCCGCAAGGAGCGTCAATGGCACCGGCACGCCAGAACGTTCCCATTGTGTGCGCAATTTATTCTCATCGTGCCGCTGAGTAATGACTGAAACAACCTCAATTGACGTCGGTTCACTCGCTCGTGCCGCAGCGATGGCGCGCATAGCGGGTTTGGTAAAGCCTGACACCAACACAAGGGCCCGCACACGAGATGGGAGGGCACGTTTAGTCGTCCAATCTTCCACACGTAAGTCTGCGGCGATCATCTGGTAGTGACTATAGATCGCATTTTGCATCAGATAGGCCAGTGCGATTAGCACCAGCGTAATCCACGCACCATGCGCAAATTTCGTCACCAATACGACACCCAGAACAATACCGGTAGCCATGAAGCCAACGATATTGACGGCCCGGGAACGCAAAACCTTCGTGCGCGCTAAACCGTCTTGTCGTGTACGCAGCAAGGTATTCCAATGCCGGATCATCCCCAGTTGCGACAGGGTGAATGACACGAATACGCCGACAACATACAGTTGGATCAATCGGGTCACTTCAGCATCAAATGCCACAATCAAGATGACAGCGCCAGCACCCAGCACGATGATGCCATTGGAATAGACGAGGCGGTCGCCGCGCGTGTGCAGTTGCCGCGGAAGGAAAGAATCGCGGGAAAGAACTGACGTCAAAGACGGGAAACCATTAAAGGCGGTATTGGCTGCAAGAACCAGTATGAGTCCGGTGACGATGGTGACCAGCAGGAAGAAAAAACTTGTTGGTCCAAATACAGCTTGCGCGATCTGGCTAATTGCTGGACCAACGTTAAGGTCCTCAGGTACCGGCTGGCCGTTAAGGCGTAACTGCGTCTGTGGATCGTCCACCACTTTGGTGCCGGTAGCACGGGCAAGCAGCAGTATAGACAGCATCATTGATGCCGAAATACCTCCAAGCATCGCTAATGTCGCTGCTGCATTACGAGACTTAGGACGCCTAAAAGAGGGCACGCCATTAGAGATGGCTTCTACCCCAGTCAAGGCCGCACAACCTGAAGAAAAAGCCCGCATCAGCAGGAATGCGCCACCCAGTCCAATAAGACCATCAGCGTATTGACTGTGGGGCACGACCTCATAGATAGCGGTGGGCGCCTGTCCGAGGGTTCCAGTGACATATTTGATCAAACCCCACACAATCATCACGCCTATCGCCCCCATGTACACATAGGTGGGTATAGCGAAGGCAACCCCAGATTCTCGTGTCCCTCGAAGATTCAGCAGGGCAAGTAGCGCGACAAGACACACCGCCAAAGGCACTTCCCAGCCTGCAAGCAGCGGAAATGCTGTGGTGACATACTGTGCGCCCGCAGAGATGGACACGGCGACCGTGAGGATATAGTCGACCAGTAAGGCAGACGCAACAAGCAATCCCCAACGAGGTCCAAGATTGGTGGTCACGACTTCGTAGTCGCCTCCCCCACTGGGGTAGGCATGTACCGTCTGCCGGTAGGACATCACGACAACGAATAGGACAACTGTTACGGCTAGGCCCACCCAGAAGGAATTCACCAATGCCATCGCACCGGCTAACGACAGGGTAAGGAGGATTTCATCGGGGGCGTAGGCCACCGACGACAATGCATCAGCAGCAAATACAGGAAGGGCAATCCGTTTGGGCAGAAGTTCGCCCCCTGCCGCATCTGACGGCATCGGCTTTCCCAATACTATGCGTTTTGTCTCTGCGATTAATTTCCGCACGGCTACCAGCTTAGCGCTGAAATAGGAGTAGGTTTATCCTGTGCACTTTGTCATCATGGGTTGTGGGCGTGTAGGTGCCCTACTTGCAACGACGTTAGACAGCCAAGGGCATTCCGTAGCTGTCATTGACTCTGACCCCAAGGCTTTCGTCCGCCTCGGGCAGGATTTCTCTGGCCGACGTGTCACGGGACTCGGGATGGATCGGGACGCATTGCGCCAAGCAGGTATCAAAGATGCCTATGCCTTTGCTGCGGTATCTAATGGCGACAATTCCAATATCATTGCCGCACGCATTGCCCGAGAAACCTTCAATGTGGAGCGCGTGGTGGCACGTATCTACGACCCCACCCGAGCCTTGGTATACGAACGTCTCGGCATCCCAACGGTCGCCACCGTACAGCGCACCACTGCCTCGGTGCTGCGGCGCCTGCTTCCGCCATCGGCAGCCGTGACGTGGACCCATCCCACCGGTATGGTCTCGATGGTGACAGCAACCCCCGTAGCCCCCTGGTACGGTATTGCATTCCCGGTGGTGGAAGAACTCACCGGCGAACGTATCGCATTTGTCTCCAGACTTGGCACTGCAATGCCTGCACGCAGCGACATGGTGGTCCAAGAACATGACCAGTTGTATTTTGCAATCGGCGGCACCGACCCAACACCGTTGCGTGCGATACTCACCCGCGCGCCACGATTGGAGAATTAAAAGATGAAGATCGTCATTGCTGGGGCAGGTTCCGTTGGCCGCACGGTTGCCCTAGAGCTCATTGACCACGGCCACGACGTCACACTTATTGACAACGCTCCCGACCAAATCCGGGTCGCTTCGGTTGCCGATGCTGATTGGGTCCTCGCAGATGCCTGTTCGCCTGATTCATTAAAAGATACTGGCCTTGAATCCGCTGATGTTTTAGTGGCCGCAACCGGCGACGATAAAGCGAACCTGGTCATTTCGCTACTCGCTAAAACGGAGTTTGCCGTCCCACGTGTCGTTGCCCGTCTCAACAACCCGAAAAACGAGTGGTTATTCGACGGCGCATGGGGTGTTGATGTACTCGTATCAACGCCGAAAATCGTCACCGCTCTAGTAGAAGAAGCAGTGAGTGTCGGTACCGCCGTAAGGCTCTTTTCCTTTAATGCTGCCCGCGTATCAATGTACGCCCTGGTACTGCCCAGCACGTCACCGGTTATTGGCAAACAGGTCAATAACTTAGGGCTTCCCCCGAAGGTTGTACTGTCTGCCTTACTGCGTGATGAGCGTCCGATCAGTGTTGGTCCTGACGACACAGTAGAAGCCGAAGACGAACTGCTGCTTCTGGTCCCCGATTCTGACCGCACGCTTGTCGACGAGGTGACACATATCCTCGTCGGCAACCACCCGGTACGAGGCTGACAACGACAAGATATGTGCAACAAAAGGCAAAAGGCGCTGTTTCGGATGGGATAGTCCCCGCCTGCGCCATATCGCCTTTACCGGTACCGCCTTAGTTTCGGCGGTTACGCAAAGCGGTCAGTTCAGGCGCAATCAACAGCCACGTTATCCACGCACCTAAGCCAAATAGTGGCAGCCCAAGGATTAGTTTCGCAACACCAAGCTGAGCAACCATACCTGCATACCACAGCGGATATTGAATGGCCAGGCGCAAAATAAACACTGCGGCCCAGACCCATGTTGCAGCCCACGCCCGCGCGCGTAATGACACGTGGGTACTATCGGTATCTGACCACCACGTGCGCGGCAGTGAATACACCACCTGAAGTGCCACACCGATAAGTGGACGGCGGACAAGCAACGATATCAGCATCACACTGGAAAAGACGGCTGCACTAATAAGTCCGCCAATAAAAAAGTCCTGCCCACGCCCAGATGTCCACGCCCACAATGCACCGATACCAATACCCGCAATCGCCCCGGATAAAGCCTGCGTCATATTCTGACGTTGAATGAGGCGCGCAAGACACAGGAGTGCTGCAACGACGCCTGTCACGACAAGCGAGAGACGCAGCTGCGTTGTGACAACGTAGGTGACAACAAAAACCAGCGAGGGCACCACAGACTCCACCATGCCGCGCCAGCCTCCGACAGCCTCGGTAAGTGAGAATTGCTGGGAATCAAGTTGACCCAGGATGCCGCTGCGAGTGTTGCCAGGTGTGTCGTGGTGTTGCGTCACGATCGCTCCGCACTGATTAGCCGATATAACGGGTTAATGACAATATTCTTTTCGTGGTCAGCTCCAACGACCCCTTGGACCTCCACACGCGAACCGACATGAAGGCCCGGAATATCACGTCGGCCGGGCCACCGAAGCTCGATGCTGCCACTTGGATCCGACAGGCGCGCAGTCAATAACATCGAGGCATTCGCTGGAGAAAATGTCTTCGACTCAACGGTACCGACCAGACGGACACGTTCACGTCGCCGAACCGCGCCAATGGGGGTGGCAGGAGTTGGCGCGTCATCATGGATGGCTCGCGAGGCGCCGTGGGGTACGCGCACTGTCGTCAAAGGCGCACGAGGTGAGACCCTTAGGGAAGTGAAGAAAGATCTCCACGTGCGGCGTTTATGCATTGCGCGCAGCTGGTAGGGAAAGGGGGAGAACGTCGAGGCGTGCGCGAGGTTTTTCGTCACGCACGACAACGAGCCGGTCAATGACTTTCTCCACATCCGCACCCACGGCCTCGTCTATTGCTGCGGGACCCACCACGCTGAGCCGAGCAAACCAACGGTCGCCTTCACATCCAATAATGCGTGTATAGGACGTGTGTTTAGCGCCGTCGGGTCCAGCGACGGGCGCTGCGACGTGAAGCTCGACGCCGTAGCGGCCTTCAACCTCATCGACCGTCGCACCGTCAGCCTGTAGACCGTCACGCATTTGGCTGCGCAGCTCGTCCCATACGCCGCCTGAGCGTGGGGCGGCGGCAACGGTAATCAGCAGACCTGAGTTACCTAAGACCAGGAAAACGCCAAGGATATTTTTCTTATCCTCAGACATCTGTGTCTGCACCTGCATACCCGGCACGACCGGAATACGCAACGACCCCATATCGACATACCCGACCGAGGTATCGACCTCGGCCGCACTACGCGGACCTGGCTGATTCCAAATCTCGTGGTCCTGCGCCAGAGTCGGCCGCACCTGCCCATGTGAGCGAGCCTCATCCTGACGATCTTCGTCGTAAGAGGCACCTATTTCACGGGCAGAGAGTCGTTTTTTCTTTCGGCTGAAGAACATCTCCCTCGCCTCAGATCGCGCACTCAGTGCACACGGGCTGTCCGGCGTCGTCGTGATAGGCGATCTGAGAAATGTGATGGACTAAGAAACACTGCGAACACGTGAATTCGTTGTCTTGGCGCGGAACGACGTGAACAGTAAGTTCTTCCTTTGACAGGTCCGCGCCGGGAAGCTCAAAATTCTCGGCCGCTTCATTTTCGTCTTCGTCAACATTGGCAGAGCCAGCGTCATTTCGACGAGACTTCAGTTCCTCAATGGAATCCTCAGCAACTTCGTCCTCATTTTTGCGAGGTGCATCGTAGTCGGTTGCCATTGCGGTTCTCCCTTCGCATCTGCGAGAAGCACTCGCTCCTGATGAGTTCATGCAGCGCAGGCAGGGTACCACATTTTTAACGGAGTTCACACCTAAACGAGGTCGCGCCCCCTGTCTTGATGTTTGTCGCCATGAGTTTTGGACACGCCCAGGCATCTGGAGCACTATTCTTTCTTTATCTGAGAGTATGCGCACGATAGGTGGAAACGGGAGGTGCCAATTGATTCAGCTTGACCTGCTCGGCGTCGGCGCAGATGGGCACACATTGGTATTCACCGACTCACAAGGGGAACGTTATACCGTTGCCATCACTGACGAACTCAGGGGTTGCGTCAGACGCGACCGACCGGTCCTGGAAGCGATTGCAACGCCTGGCACCCCTCAGCTTCGACCCAAAGATATTCAAGCTCTTCTTCGTGCCGGCGCATCACCTGAGGATATCGCCCGCGATCACGGCCTTGAGGTGCAGCAGGTCCTACGGTACGAAGGTCCGGTCAAAGCAGAACAAGATTACGCGTTGTCACGCGCCCTCGGTACACATATTGGGGACGACGAGGATGCGCCAATTGTCGGGGATCTTGTGGTGGATCGCTTGGCGGCACGTGGTGTCGACGCGTCAACCCTGGCATGGTCTGCACGCCGCGAAGGTAGCGGTCCGTGGGAAATCTGTTTGACATTCGTTCAAGGGGCAGCCGAAATCGGTGCACATTGGACACTCAGCAGCTCCGGCCAATTGGATGCCATTGACCAGGAGGCCAAGTGGCTCACTGAAACTGTGTCACTGACACCTACATCATCAATCTTCACTCCGCTTCCACCAAATGTTATCGGTGATGCCAGTGCAGATGATCTCAGTCGACGCGAAGCCCTGATCGACGATCTCAATGCTGCCCGCGGAAAACGACAGCCTGTCGAAATTGACTGCGATGACGACGACGATTACGAGGCTTTTTTAGCTGAGCAATCCCCCAGCACCCCGCCGTCCTCTGGAACACATACCACCTCAGGCGGTATCGCCTCGGCAATTTCTGCCCGAATTCTCTCGCTTGCCCACACGACGTCCCCCACCGCGCCTACTGGGACGGAGAATGCCGCGACAACGGTTGACGAAGGGACCACTAGCAACGATGCCGAGGCCGTGCTACCCGGTCTTGATACACTCACGCCAGCGCCCGACCGCACTAAACGCAAATCTGGACGCCGCTCAGTCCCCTCATGGGACGAAATTGTCTTTGGATCAAAGCCATAGGGCAGCAGCGCACTACGAGCACTATTACTGAAAATTATTCCGGTACCGCATACCACCTGATTCATTACAGCAAGCCTGTTGTGGAATATGGCACCGTGGTTGTTTTCGCTCATCTACTATAGGAGATATCCAGAACTCGCTTCTGGCGTCCGTCAACACCTTCTGCCGCGAGTGAGGTAACACGATGAGTAACATCCCTCCCCCCAATCCCACGCAACCTGATGGCACTACGCCTGATCCGTCCACTCAGCCATATACACCGGCATACACACCCGCTTCTGAGGCAGCACAACCTACGGGTTATCCAGGGGCCGCACCAGAATACCCCACGCAATATGACGCTTCCTACGGGCAGTCGGCTCAACCATACGGCCAATCGCCCACAACCACCCCGTACGATGCGCCCTACGGGCAGCCACCGAGTGCGACGGCACCTTACGCGCAGGGTGCCTACGGGCAGCAGCCAGCACCTGAACAGCCTTACGGATATGCACCTACCGCTTCAACTACGCCCTATGGGACGCCAACTGGTGCCGCGCCTGCATATGGTCAAGCTCCATATGGGGCCGCGATGGTGCAATCGAAACCAATGTCGGTGATGGCCATCATTTCAATGGTCGTTGCTCTGATTGCCTTGCTGATGGCGTGGATTCCTTACGTCAATATCGTCGCAATTCTCATGGCGGTTATTGCTGTTATCCTCGGCATCGTTGGAATCGTCCAAACACGCCCCAACGCTTCTAAGCGTGGTATGGGCTTTGCCATTGCCGGCGTAACACTTTCTGTCATCACACTGGTCGTGGCAATCGTCATTAATTTTGCAGTGACCTCGGTCCTGAACGAAGTGAGCACGCAGACGAGTTATCAATCGTCCACGACTGATTCCACAAGTGCAGATGAGTCCACCTCAAGCAGTTCAACGGGCGCAGATGATAGTAGTTCCACGTCCGAGGCATTGCCGACCGGTGGTCCAGCCTTGGCAGAAGGACCCATCGCTGACAACATCACCATTCGTCTTCTTGATGGGACACTTTCAGTGCCCGACATGGACGGAAAGCCTACGTTCGCCCTCACCTGGGAAATGGTCAATAACCGCGTGAGTGAGACCGCTGGCCTTTTCGACTACTCGATGGAAGCTACCCAGAATGGGCAGGTCCTGGAAGAGGCCTACTACTTGGATGAAGAGCCGGTAGGCTACGACCCTCTCGCCTCACTTGAATCAGTAGACCCTGGCAAATCCTTCACGCAAGTTACCGGGTTTGTCCTTATCGACGAAACCTCGCCAGTGAGAATTGAGGTCAGTGGACTTTTCGACTTCGATAAAGAACAGGTCGTGGTCTACGAGTTCACCCTCTGAACCTTGTCACCATTGTGGGGTCCTACCAGTTGGTAGGACCCCACAATTCTTACATGTCTCGTGGCCTTCAGGCGAGACACGTGCCCCTCAGGCTAGACGTATGACAGGTATCAGCATTTCGGCAGATGTCAGCGACCCGTGAACACCGACAAGGGAAATCGCCCCAGCACTTTGCGTCCGCGAGTCAACCACCCCGTACCCCTGTCGCATAAAAGCAACGAAATCCCCCACTAGGGACAGGCCCGGCCCATCTCCCATCAGCGCAGCAAGGTCTGCGCGTGTCACAACCCAGGCCCGCTCCCCTAAATAGTCACGCCACCTGCGCAACACCGCATCAGCGTGCCCCGCTTCGCAATGCACATGCACCGCGCGCGTTTCCCCTGCGAGTACGCGAGTTCCTTCTCGCAACGCAGCCGTATGTGCACAGTCAACAAGGTCACGCTGCTCAACATCCACCATCCCATGGTCCGCTGTTAATACAGCTCGCACCCCAGACGGTAACTGCCGAAGCAAGGTCAATAGGCCCCGATCAAAGTCTTCCAATGCCCCTGCCCATTCATGTGAGGCAACACCGCGCCCATGGCCAATATGGTCGATATCCGACCAATACAGGTAGACCACCTGAGTACCTTCGCGTAGTTCGGCCAGCGCCGCTTGGCACCGCGCCTCCCACGACACAGCACCCACATGACGTGCACCCCGCAGCGCGGCACGCGTCAAACCAGAGTTCGCGAAGGCCGGAGGCGAAATAACGGCAGATGTGACACCTGCGTGGGTAAGAGCAGTAAAGTGCGGAGTCACCTCCTGCCATCGGCACGGATCAACGTCGGGGGCAAAAGCCAGAAGGTTCATCAGCGCATCATTGTCGAATACGCTGTACCCCACCATCCGTGTTGCGCCAGGTTGAGCGCCTGTAGCGAAGGCAGTGATTGCGGCAGCTGTCGTCGATGGCACCACAGTATGCGCACAGTAAGTGGTATCCCGCAATGCTCGTAGCGTCGCTGCGTGTCCGTAATGTCTGTTCAGCGACTCCCAGCCCAAGCCATCGACGAGAATCAGTAGTACCTGCTGTCCACGGTCCAGATCCCAATCATCGCGGCGCTTGGGCAAAGCCCCTGGCAGTGCATCGTCAATGGTGGCAATGGCGCCACCGAAAACCTCAGTCAGCAGAAAATCCGTCGCATCGGGTAACGCAGCGCCTTCGATACGCAGCCGAGTAATGATGTCAGTCACGGTGAGGCCGCCGCGCGATAGCCGCACAAAGCGCGTCAACGAAAACCTGTGCACGCTCCACTGCACCGCTACCTTCAGCAGCATCAGCAATGCGAATCGTCAGATCATCAGGAAATACCGGACCTTGCCACCCATGATCAGCCGTGCAGTCCGGGTCCTCGCAGGCACCAGGTAGGATTTCCATGCGTTTCGTCCCGCCTAAGTTCAAAGAGATGGTGATCTCGCTGGGATTACCACCGTTTTCCGGCCCGGCGACGTATTCCATCACCGACAAGCCGGTGAGTGCATCAAGCGGGTGCACAGCGGTGGCAACCCCGGCACCACCGTTTTCTAACTCATCAACATGGATATGTACAAAAACGTCAGTGCCCAGCGCGGCAAGCGTCAAATGGCGAAACATTGACCCATGATCAAATGCCGCATCGATCTGATGGATCAATGCCCGAGGCTCCTCACCACCCAAGGCACGGGTCAACGCCCGCTCCACAATGGCAGGGTAAAACCCCCACTTTTCAATATCAGTTTTAATACTCATCACTCACATTGTGCCCCTAACCGGCGTGGGAGTCTAAGTAGACAGGCAATACCTGACCAAAATGGACACCATGCGCATGAAAGAACAGCCGTTACCTCTTCCTACCGATGAGAATATTTCGGAAATTGACGTCTCGGACGAAATGCGCACCAGTTTCCTCGAATACGCCGTATCGGTTATCCACGCACGTGCGTTGCCAGATGCACGCGACGGCCTCAAACCCGTTCAACGACGCATTTTGTTCCAAATGGATCAAATGGGCCTGCGTCCCGACAAAGGACACGTGAAATCCCAACGTGTTGTCGGCGAAGTGATGGGCAAACTCCACCCACACGGTGACTCGGCAATTTACGACGCCCTAGTCCGCCTCGCCCAGCCCTTTAACCTACGCGTACCGCTGATCGACGGGCATGGAAATTTCGGCTCACTTGATGACGGTCCGGCCGCTGCCCGCTACACAGAAGCACGCCTGGCCCCTGCCGCGATGGACCTTGTTGGTGGCTTGGACGAGGACACCGTCAATTTTGTTCCCAACTACGACAACCAATTTATGCAACCGGAGGTACTACCCGCCGCATTCCCGCAGCTATTAGTCAACGGCGCTTCCGGTATCGCCGTTGGGATGGCAACCAATATCGCACCCCACAACCTGTCCGAGACAATTGCTGCGGCTTGCCACCTCCTGGCGCACCCCGATGCCACTACTGAAGACCTCATGCGTTTTGTCCCCGGCCCAGACCTACCCGAAGGCGGCGTCATCGTCGGCCTTGACGGGATTAAAGAGGCATACGAAACGGGGAGAGGATCCTTTCGAACCCGCGCGAAGGTAACAACCGAGCGTGTCACTGCACGCAAGATGGGGCTGGTCGTTACCGAATTGCCTTATATGGTTGGCCCCGAAAAAGTGATCGAAAAAATTAAAGAACACGTGTCGGCAGGCAGACTCAAAGGTATTTCGTCGGTACAAAACCTCACCGATCGAATTCACGGACTGCGCTTAGTCATTGAAGTCAAAAACGGATTCAACCCTGAAGCGGTGCTTCAGCAGCTTTACCAGCGCACCCCGTTAGAAGGTTCCTTCTCAATTAATGCCGTTGCCCTGGTCGAAGGCCAGCCGCGCACAATGGGTTTGAAAGATATGCTGCGCGTATTCCTTGACCACCGCGTCTCGGTTACACGTCGGCGCTGCGAATATCGCCTCGGCAAATACAGTGACCGCCTGCACCTGGTTGAAGGCCTCCTCATTGCTGTCCTCGACATTGACGACGTAATCGCCATTATTCGTTCTTCTGACAGCGTTGATATTGCGCGCACCCGCCTTCAAACGGCTTTTGATCTTTCCGAGCTGCAAGCCAACCACATCCTTGAACTCCGTTTGAGACGGTTGACGAAGTTTTCGCGACTCGAACTCGAATCCGAGCGTGATGAGCTTGCCAATAATATTGCTCAGCTACAAGAAATCCTCGCCTCCCAAGCGTTACTTCATGACATGGTCACAGGTGAGTTACGTGATGTTGCGACCCGTTTAGGCACGCCTCGACGCACGCTGCTACTTGCCGCCGCTGGCACCGAAGCGGTGGCAGCGCAAGGTTCTTCTGATGCCGCTCTGGCCGCTGCCCTGCCAGCAACCGGACGTGGCACCAAAGGCCTTGCGCTTGAAATTGCTGATGAACCCTGCACCGTGGTGCTGTGTGCCCACGGTGCTTTAGCGCGCGTCGAAGGTGCAGACCCTCTTGAGGTGGGCCCGCGTGCTGCTCACGACGGATGGAAAGCCCTGTTGCCCTCCACTGTTCGGTCCCAGGTTGCTGTGGTCACCGCCGACGGTATGGCTCACCGTATCGAAGTCGTGGATTTGCCGGCACTGCCGCGTTTCGAAACGGGACTGTCATTTGCTGCAGCCACCCCAGCGCAGTTGCTTATTCACAGTGATTCTCCTGCTGTGGGGCTTTTAGATCCGCAAGCCGCGACAATTATGGCAATGGGGACAGCCCGGGGCGTCGTTAAGCGACTCAAAGCCGATGTACTGCAACGCGACCACTGGGAAGTGATTGCGTTGGACGATGGCGACAGTCTCGTTGGTTTTGCTCCCGCCGAAGACGATGCGGAACTCGTTTTTATTACCTCCGATGCGCAACTACTGCGTACTCCGGCCGCAAAGGTGCGTCCGCAGGGACGGTCCGCAGGTGGTATGGCAGGTATCAACCTTGCCCCTGGCGCTCAGGCCATCGGTTTTTGGGTCGTTGATGCCATTGACGAGGCGGCAGTCGTCACTGTGGCAGCGGCCGAGGGCGCTCTCCCGGGCACTGGTCAAACCACTGTAAAGGTCACGCCGTTCGCACTGTATCCGCAAAAGGGTCGAGGCACGCAGGGGGTACGCGTCCAGCGTTTCCTAAAAGGTGAAGACCGGCTTGATATTGCGTGGGTTGGTGCCCGCTCCCCTAGGGCGGCCTCTGCTGATGGATCACCGGTGACCCTACCTGGTGAAGATCCGCGTCGTGACGGCTCCGGTTCGCCATTAAGTTTCGCTATTGCTTACCTCGGCTAATTGACGAGGCCACCGCCGTCTTTGGGTTACCGTGCGCGCCCGCCATGATCGTGTGTTACTGCGAAGTTTGGCGTGTGCTGCTGCAGTGACCACTGGTGGATGAGATTGTGGTAGCACCCTGGCGGGACTAGGCCGAAATGACAACGCAGGTCAAGTTTTGAACTCGATGGTGTCGCGGGAAGGTTCAGACCTCAATGGCATAAAGCCGTGATTGCCCAACAGTTCTAAAACCCAGATAGTCATAGACTGCCAGTGCGCCAGAGTGGTTCGCTGAGCCTATACCTACGCCTGTTCGGTCCATTCCGTCGGCCGCCTGAGCTTTCATTGACGCCACGATGAGGGCATCAACCACGCGGTTATTGCGGTAGGCCTGATCGACACCCATTTGGTCGATATAGCCTTCTTTCCACCCTAGCGCCGCCCAATCTTGAACATAGCGTGACGCAATAAGGAAGCCTGCTACGCGTGGCCTATCGCCACGCCGATCAGCAACAACGAAAGACCACTCTGGGACGAATGCCGTCCGTCCCATCAACCATTGCTCTTGTGTGATGGGTGGCCGCCCCCATTCCTGTTCGGAAATACGATTAGCTGCCTGTCGCGCAGGTTCCTCCCATTGATCACTCCACGCTTCTAATGTGAGGAATCGGTTCAGTGTGGGTGTTTCAGGGATACGTGTGAGGTCTGCACGCAACTCATAGTAGGTCCGCGCCCAATGGAACCCACGTTTTTTCAGGTGAAATTCGTGGTCTTCTTGGCCGGTTTCCACCAGGGCAACGATTTGTGCGGGACCTGCCGCGTCGCACGTTGCCAACATGGATCGTGCGGTTGCCTCTTGCCATTCGACTAAAGAGCCACCAAGTCCGATCAGACGAAAAGCAGGGTCCACGCCACCTTGGCATACGCATTCCACATGTCCAGGGAACCGCATTGCGACCTGCGCGAATGCCACCATACGTCCTTTTGCAATGCCCTTGGTAGCAAAACCGGCGACACCTCGCCACTGTGCTGCAGCAGTCAGCATCTCGGCGACTTCTTCAATCGAGGTGCGAAACGGCGGATTATCCCGAGCCTCGATACGCGCGAAAAGACTTGCTAAGGCGTGTAAATGTGCGGGTTCAAGAGCCACCCACTCGACACCATGATGCGAGGGAGGCATCGCAACTGTCAGCGGAGCTGATATGCGCTGCCGAATCGGTAGTGCGCCAGTATTAGTGTTTTCTGGCATATGCTCTACCTCCTTCGTTATCGGATCGGTGCTGCCAGTGATGGAGACGTATCGTCGGTGAGGCACCTAGTAGTCGATGGAATACAATACCTGGGCACGATCGTCCACGAAGCCATGGCGTTCAAATAGTGCGTGATAATCTGCCGCCAGTTTCGGATCAACATCCACGCCCAGACGATGAATACCCGACGCTGCTGCCTCGGCACAAGCCCATCCAAGAAGATAGCCGACCCACTGTTCCCATTGTGGGTGGGAAGGGGCGATCATCAGGCTGTCAATATACGCCTCCGCACTGCCGGTAAGCACCCACCGCGCCGCTGGGCGTCCCACAAGACACTGCGCCACCGCCTCGCCAGTGACGGCATTTTCAAGCGTTAATGCCCACCGTTTGTCGCATGGCGGCACCGTGTCAGACCATCGTGCGCCGCGCAGCGGCACCTGATAATGATGCTTGAATACGTCATCTAAGGACGCCGAGCGGAGCGTGCCCGCGTCGAGGTTGCGCGCACGGTATCCGGTGGGGAGCGTCGGCATTACTTCCGAGCCTTCGATTTCACGATACATCACTTGGAAACTTCGTTTAGCTGAAAAGCCCGCCGCAATACACAACCGTCTGCGATCGGTCATATGCGAATCAACTAAATTAATGATGGAGGCAGGTCCTTCGTAGTGTGCGCCGAAGATTTCAACGAGCATTTGACGTGCACGTCCATCCTGCCAGTACAGCAGCGAACGCCCAATACCCCGTCCACGCCAAAGCGGATCAACAACTGCTTTAAAGGTTGCTGATACGGGCATATGGGTATCGCGATAGACCTTCACGCTGGCAACCGCTGCAATTTGGCGCTGCGCATCGAGTCCGACAATGGTGTCGATGTATTCGCGCCCATAAGCGCCTTCCACCATATCTGCGATATCCGTGGGCGTGGTGGCGCCAATAGCATGATCGCTAATCTCCGTGCGCCGACATAAATCGTAGACTGCTGGTGCGTCGGCGCTGATCAGTGAACGCCAACGTAGTCCAAGATGTTTTCCGGGATAAGGCACGGACTGTGGTGCGTTGAGTCGCTGCTCGAGTCCGGTCATGGCCTCTATTCTACGTTTATTTCAGGCCTTTAGTCGCACGCGTGGACGAGCGGTGGACTCTTCTACACACCGGGTGGCGCAGTCAGTGGCATGTGCAGACCGCACCAATAAGTGACGTTACGGTGGCTTGATGCGGGAAGCGCCGGTTAAGCGTCGATACGTTCGCGGTCAAGGTGCGCAGCCTCGTCCACGATGAAATCTCTACGTGGACCGACAACCGATCCCATCAGCAGTTCAAACACGTCTTCGGCCTGTCGGAGCGCCTCTTCATCTGCGAGGGTGATGCGACGCAGCGAGCGATGAGTAGGATCCATCGTAGTTTCAGCAAGCTGGTCTGCGTCCATTTCGCCTAGGCCTTTATAGCGCTGAATGGGTTCCTTCCAGCTCCGTCCCGCTTTGCGTAACGAGGCCAGGGCGCGGTGCATTTCTTCTTCGGAGTAGGTGTAGATCAATTCGCGAGGTTTCTTACCCTTTGCGAGGACCTCGATACGGTGAAGTGGTGGTACCGCAGCGTAAACACGGCCTTGCTCAACCAGTGGCCGCATATAGCGGAAAAATAGGGTCAGTAAGAGCGTGCGGATATGTGCACCGTCAACGTCGGCATCTGTCATGAGGATAACTTTGCCGTAACGGGCCTGTTCGATATCGAAGGTACGTCCTGAACCTGCACCGATCACCTGAATAATGTTGGCGCATTCGGCGTTGGCAAGCATATCGGCTGTGGAGGCTTTTTGGACGTTCAAAATCTTTCCACGTATGGGGAATAACGCCTGGAATTGACTGTTGCGCGCTGCTTTGGCCGTGCCAAGCGCAGAGTCGCCTTCCACGATAAAGAGTTCCGTTTGGGTGACATCTTCGCTGCGACAGTCGGCAAGCTTTGCAGGTAGCGACGAGGTTTCCAGCGCGTTCTTTCGGCGTGAAATTTCTTTATGTAGGCGTGCCGACACGCGGGACTTCATTTCGCCCACGATTTTTTCTAGGAGAAGCGACGTTTGTTGTTTGTCGTCACGTTTCGTGGAGGAAAACTTCTGTTCCAGCCATTCTCCGACAATACGTGCCACCACAGTACGCACCTGCGGGGTGCCGAGTACCTCTTTCGTTTGTCCTTCGAATTGCGGCTCAGGAAAACGCACAGTAACCACTGCGGTGAGTCCAGCTTGCACGTCCTCTTTTTCGGGACGCCCATCTTTAGGTCCTACTTTGAGTTTGCGTGCCGCTTTATCGACCTGTGAACGAATAACTTTCAGCAGTGCTTGTTCAAAACCAGCAAGGTGAGTTCCGCCCTTAGGGGTCGCAATAATATTGACGAAACTTTGAATGTGTGTGTCGTAGCCCACGCCCCACCGAAGGGCACAGTCGACTTGGCAGGAACGCTCAACTTCGGTGGCTTTAAGGTGACCGGTTGTGGCATCTAATGCCTGCACGGTTTCAGTGAAGGTGCCTTCACCAGTAATATGCCAAATATCGGTCACTGCCCCGTCACTGGCCAGCCAGTGTGCGAAGTCAACAACGCCGCCATCGAAACGGAAGGATTCGTGAAGGACTTCGTCGCCTCGTTCATCCCAGCAGTTTATTGTGAGCCCCGGTACTAGGAAGGCTGTTTGCCGTGCGCGGTCAAGCAGGTCAGCCCATCTAAAGCCTTCTGATGAGGGGAAGATTTGGAAGTCAGCCCAAAATCGGACGCGGGTGCCGGTCACGCCTTTTTTGACCTTGCCGCTGACTTTGAGTTTCGACGACTGAGTAAAGGGGGCAAAGGGAGAATTTGGCGTCCGTTGAAGCGTATCGTCAAATTCTCCAGGTTCGCCACGCCTAAAGCACATCGCATGCGTCTTCCCTGCGCGGTCAACCTCAACATCCATCCGTGCTGACAGTGCGTTCACTACCGAGGCGCCAACGCCGTGTAGGCCACCCGAAGAAGAATAGGATCCGTTGCCGAATTTACCGCCAGCGTGAAGTTTTGTGTAGACAACCTCTACGCCTGACAAACCGACACCCGGCACTTCATCGACGGGCACGCCTCGGCCATTATCTGCGACCGACGCAGAATGATCGGGGTGCAGACGCACGGTGATGGTGTCGCAGTGACCTTCGAGGGCTTCATCAACTGCATTGTCGATGATTTCCCACAGGCAATGCATTAGTCCGCGATAGTCAGTGGAGCCAATGTACATGCCGGGACGTTTGCGGACAGCCTCAAGTCCTTCAAGAACTGAAAGGTGTCGCGCGTTGTAGTCAGATGAAACGGATGGAGTCACCCGACAATAGTAGGGAAGCGTGGGACAAAATGCCCGCTCCCCCGCCGCTTGAACGCTAGTGTGACCAAAATACGCCAGTGGCGAAATCGTGTGGACCAACGCGCATTTGCTAGGCAGACGTGTTGTGATGGAGCTATGACAGTTGCTGCAAGTACCGTAATTGAACCACCCGCCCAGCTTCTCACAGCTGCCGATCGCTGTGACGTATGTGGGTCACGGGCGTGGGTTCGCGCAACTTTGGCTTCTGGCCCCCTGCATTTTTGCGCCCACCATGCGCGTGGCCATGTTGAGGCACTGAGGCGCACAGCCATCGAAATCGTTGACGAACGCCATCTCCTTATTGCCGAGGAAAATGCTTTCTAAGGCGCTTTCGTGCATGCACCTATAGGCACGGCAGACTGGAAAGCGACTACCCTTGTCAACTAAGGTGGTTTCGAGCACTATTTCTAAGGAGTCCTCGTATGGGTCTATTTTCATCAAAGGCACCTGAACCGGTCACCCCCGCCATTAGTCGAGAACGTATTACAGCAATCTTTGACAAAGAGGGATGGAATTACCACATTGACAATGAGGGCGACCTTGGTGGCATGTGGGATGACAATAACTTCCATTTCATGCTTCGTGGGAACGACAAAGAAATTTTGATGATTCTTGGTCGCTGGCATGACAATCTTCCCATTGAAAAACTGGAACAGCTTCGCGAATTCATCACCACGTGGCACCGCACAAAGCTGTGGCCCAAGTGTTACCACCGCATTGACGACGAAGGTAAGATCCGCGTCTTCACCGAGGTGGCCATTGATCACGAACATGGCGCCAACGACGATCAGCTTGCTCAACACATTCACTGTGCGCTTGCTACGTCAAATCAGTTCTTTAAAGCACTCGTCGAAGAAGTCGACGCCTAGTCGCTCTTGCACTATTACGGAAGGGAAAGATCATGGCGTGGTTTTCCAAATCTGAACCGGCTGACTCCATTCGCCCAATCTCGCAGGAGCGTTTGGTCGAGCTGTTCAAAAAAGAAGGCTGGCATTACGACATAGACGGAGACGGCGACCTCGGAGGCCGTTGGGATAACGGGTATTTCTTCTTTATCCTGGCGGGTAAAGCCAAAGAAATCCTCCACATTTCGGCACGTATGCGCGAAGAGATTCCAGCGGAGGTTGCTGATGAATTCCTCGTCTTCATTGAAGACTGGCACCGCGAGAAAATTTGGCCCAAGCTTTACCATCACTACAACGATGCTGGGCAGATGTTCCTCCATGCTGAAGTGAATGTTGACTACGAATTCGGCGCAACCGACGCGCAACTTATGCAGCAGATACACTGCGCACTTGGCACGTCCCTTCAAGCGTTCAAGACAGCCAAGGAACGTTTTAATCTGTCATCGCCAGACGACTGAGTAAGTTTGGTGTAGTGGCGTTGTTTGCTCGCGCGACTGCACACGTTCTCGCTGCAGCATACAAAGCCAATACGCCCATGCGATAGCGCGCATGCCCCGCACTGAAAGTGGGAGGATCCAATGTGGATCCTCCCACTTTCAGTGCGGGGCACCGTGTCCTTTGGCCTAACGCCAAGGCTGATTGCCTGTTGCCCTATTAGTCGAGGTAGTCGCGCAGTACCTGTGAGCGAGACGGGTGACGCAATTTCGACATGGTCTTTGATTCGATCTGTCGAATACGTTCGCGTGTCACACCGTACACCTTGCCAATTTCATCCAGGGTCTTTGGTTGACCGTCACCAAGACCAAAACGCATTGACACCACACCTGCTTCGCGTTCTGACAGGGTATCTAGGACGCGGTGCAGTTGTTCCTGCAACAATGTGAAAGAAACGGCATCAGCTGGAACGATGGCTTCGGAGTCTTCAATAAGGTCACCGAACTCAGAGTCGCCGTCTTCACCCAGCGGTGTATGCAATGAAATCGGTTCACGCCCATATTTTTGTACTTCGACGACCTTTTCGGCGGTCATATCGAGTTCTTTGGCCAATTCTTCAGGCGTAGGTTCACGACCAAGATCCTGAAGCATCTGCCGCTGCACGCGAGCAAGTTTGTTGATGACTTCAACCATGTGCACGGGTATACGAATGGTGCGCGCTTGATCCGCCATTGCGCGGGTAATCGCCTGACGGATCCACCATGTTGCATAGGTCGAGAATTTATATCCCTTGGTGTAATCGAATTTTTCGACCGCCCGGATCAGACCAAGGTTACCTTCTTGAATGAGGTCCAAGAATTGCATGCCACGTCCGGTGTAGCGCTTAGCTAAGGACACCACTAGACGCAGATTCGCCTCGAGAAGATGGTTTTTCGCCTGTTGCCCGTCCTGAGACAGGAAATGCAGTTCACGCCGCTCTTTCGACGTCATTTCCTCAGCGTTGTGTTTGAGTTTGTATTCAGCGTACAGACCCGCTTCAATGCGCCTCGCAAGGTCAACTTCCTGTTCGGCATTGAGCAACGACACCTTGCCGATCTGCTTAAGGTAATCCTTGACCGGGTCCGCTGTCGCACCAGCAACCGTCACCTGCTGGACTGGTTCGTCGGTATCGTCCGAATCGGAAACAACGAAGCCACCCTTGACCTTAATACCTTCAAGGGTTCTTTCACGTAACTGCGCGCCGTCAGAGGCTACCGGGTCTTCCTCAGCTTCTTCCTCTTCATCAACATCGTCGACGACATCGTCATCAGAAAGTTCAATATCTTCAACTTCTTCAGGTGAGACATCAGGGTCGTCAACATCGACCTCGTCGACCACGAGATCGTCTTCCGATGCTGACGCATCCACATCTTCGACTACTACCTCAACTGTTTCCTTTGAGGCTTTCGCACTTGCCTTGGCTGCCGTTTTCTTAGGCACAGCCTTCTTTTTCGTGGCCTTTTCAGGCTCTACCGCTTCGACGACTTCGCTGTCCTTTGAGGTCGGCGACTTCTTTTTCGTGGCGGTTTTACGTGTCGAGGCTTTCGCGGCACTCTTACGCGTCGTGGTCTTTTCCGAGGTGCTCGTCGCGGCGGGATCTGCCTTGGTTGCGCTCACACGGAACCCTTTCTGGCGGAGGGGATAATACGCCGATCGGTCTGGCCGATGGCAAACACGTCTACCATTATAATCTGTGGTGCATATTTTGCCTCTTTTTACCCCACTCTCCCCCTGTGTGATCTGTCGCCCGAGTTGTGCATAGTGCCCATGTGCCGTACAAGAACCGTAAGCTTAAACCATGCCTTCACTCACTGACTCTTTGCCGCAACTACGATCCCACGTTGACGATGCCACCCTTTCGTTATGTGACGAGCTGTTGTCACAGTTGGCGTCCACATTGGCAAGTCAGGAGCTTCACGAGGCGGCGCTCCGTCAGGTCACAGGAGGCAAGCGTTTCCGGGGTATTTTTGCGCTACTCGGCGCAGAGCTCGTCTCGCCCGAGAAAGACGCACCCCTCGCATTAGCCGCTGCCTTGGAGTTTTACCAGGCAAGTGCGCTCGCTCACGACGATCTCATCGATCATGCGTCGACGAGGCGCGGGCAGCCAACGCCTCATGTCGCCTTCACTGCGCTGCACCGCGAACGGCACTGGTCCAATAACCCACAAAACTTTGGCACCGCCTCGGCAATTTTGCTCGGTGACCTCCTGCTGTCGCTGGCCGAAATGGCCCTAGGTCAGCAGTGCCGCACTCTAGCTAGCCAGGATGTACATCGGTTGCGTCACCGTTTTTCTGCGATGCATGCCCAGGTCACCATCGGACAGTACATGGATATCCGCGCTGAACACCTGCCACTGGATGACAAGGATGCGACATGTGTGAATTTTGATGATGCCATCGCGGTCGTGGAACGCAAGGCAGCCCACTATTCAGTGGTCCAGCCATTCCTTCTTGGCGCCACATACGCCGCAGCGCCGTCGTCGACCGTGGATGCCTTAGAAAAAGTGCTATTGCCTTGGGGTATCGCATTCCAACTCCGCGATGATGACCTGGGGGTTTTCGGACAGAGCACCACAACAGGTAAACCTGCTGGCGATGACTTACGTGAAGGTAAACGCACGGCGCTGTTGGCCATCACGTGGCGTAATGCCACCACCGCTGAGCGCGCCGTATTACGGTCGGTGCTTGGGCACGCAAAGGCTGATCCTGCAGATATTGCTCGCGCCACCCGTATCGTTGCTGAACGGGGAAAAAGCGAGCACGAGGCATTGATAACTCAGCTGGTTGAGCGTGGCTTCGAGCATCTGGCTGAAATTGACTCCCTCCCTACCGAAACCCTGGCAGAAGTTGCGCAGATCGTCACCCACCGGTCGGCCTAAGACCTCCACGCGGTTCGTGACGACACTACGCGCGTTAGGACGTCACATACGTGAGGACAGCGCTACACGCTTGAGGACCACGCGACGTGCATGCGACGAAAAACTGCCGCGCCGAGGCTGTGGCGGCAATGTCCAACAGCTCTCCCGTTGCGCGCAACGTCACCGTACCAGCGGTGCCGAGAGCGCCAGCGCTACAGTACTGACATCCCCTTACTGCGCCAACATCACAGCGCTAGCGCTGCTGCGATGACATTGACACGATGATGCCGCCCTTGCAGAAGCGCATCCATTGGCGTTTGACCCAGTTCGTCATTTTCGGTGTAAAGCCATGCCGCGGTCTCTTCTGGACTAAAGCCACCATCAGCCAATAGCGTCAGCGTGCCCGGCAAATTTTCCAGGAGCTCCCACCCGAACTCTCCTTTGACCAGCAGGTCAGCAGGAACTGCAAGTTGACCGTCATCGCCACGCACCATAAACAGAAGATGATCGCGTTGCAGTTGCTTAATGCGTCGCGGTTCAATACCGAGGCGCCGTGCTGTTTCGTCAATAGAAAGCAAGTCTTGAGCGTTAGCCATACACCTAGCCTAAAGGTCACAGTCTCTTTCGTGCCACGACCACGCCGCCGTCGGTGAGTCCACAGGCGGCATTGATCCTTTAGAATCCAACCGTGAAGGAAACTGACGACATGCCCCCTGAGGAAAATGCTGCGGTTGTAGACCCGCTGATAGGTATGCTCGTCGACGAACGCTACCGAGTAACCTCGCGGCTCGCACGCGGTGGTATGGCCAGCGTCTATGTTGCAGACGATGAGCGACTGGATCGTCCGGTGGCATTGAAGGTCATGCACCCTCATTTGGCTGATTCAGCTGACTTCGTTGCCCGTTTCCGCCGTGAAGCACGGTCAGCGGCACGTATCGTGCATCCTGGCGTGGTATCCGTATTTGACCAAGGAGTGGTTGCCGGACAGGGTTTCCTTGTGATGGAACTCATCGAGGGGACCAATCTTCGACGGGAATTGCGCGCGCGTGGAAGTTTCACCGTGGCACGCAGCCTCACCATCATTCAGGAGATCCTAGAAGCCTTGGGGGCTGCCCACCGAGTTGGCGTCATCCATCGTGACATCAAGCCGGAAAACGTCCTGATGGACCATCACGGGCGCATTCGCGTCACAGACTTCGGGCTTGCCCGGGCCGCCTCAGAAACATCCTTTTCTTCAACCGGCACAATGTTGGGCACCGTGTCTTATGTCGCCCCCGAAATGCTGACACGCGGCGAAGCTGATGCCCGGACCGACGTGTATTCCGTTGGCGTCATGCTTTACGAGATGCTGACTGGCACAGTTCCATGGGCGCAGGAAACAGCCATTCAGGTGGCAATGCACCACGCGAATGACGACATACCTGCGCCATCGCAGGCGCAGCCGTGGTTGCCCACTGAAATCGATGACCTTGTTGCTGCCCTGACTGCGCGCGACCCTGATAGTCGACCCACGGTCGCCTCAGAAGCTGTCGAACTCGTGGCCCGTACCGCCGCAGCTTTGCCCGAAGACATTGCCCAACGCAGTGCTGAGATTGAACCTGTCGGCGACGATGCCGATGATTGTCATACCGATCGTTTGGAGCCATTACAAGCCACTCAAGCACTCCCCGCTTCGGTACGCGCCGGTGCTCAGACAACGGTGCATACCGCTCCGTCGCAGCACGCACCGGTGACGTTAAAGAAAAAGCGGAAAAAACTCATTGTTCTCATCGTCGTGCTCCTGGCTCTTGTGGCAGCAGGCTCAGCCTCAGCATGGTGGTGGTGGAATGAGTACGGGCCGGGTGCCTATCTCCAAGTTCCACAGCTCAGCGGCATGACTCTTGAAGAAGCACAAAGTACCCTTGATGGTCTTGGCATTCGAAGTTTAACGGACGTCGAATTCTCTGACGACGTTGAGACTGGGAAGGTGATTACGACCGACCCACCGGGCGGAGGCTCCGTTCACAAAAATGGGGAGGTTCGCCTCGTCGTATCCAAGGGTGTGGACATGCGCGTAGTTCCCGACCTCGTTGAGGCAACACGCGATGCAGCCGAGGAGGCACTTGCCACCGCTGGGCTTGCAGTTGGAGCGGTCACCGAGGAATGGTCCGAAAGTATTCCATTGGGCAGTGTCATCAGCCAATCGGTCGCCCCCTCTTCCCTACTCAAACACGATGAGCCCGTTGATTTTGTCGTGTCGAAAGGTAGAGAGCCGATACCGGTACCTGAGCTGGTGAGTCTCACTGCCGATCAAGCGCGCGCTGCTTTGGAGGCACTGGGCTTAGTAGCAAATCCATCTGAGGACTTTTCAGAGACGGTTGCAGCAGGTGTCGTCATCTCGCAGGGGACGGCAGCACACACAGAACTTCACCGAGGTGACACTGTGTCATATGTCGTGTCGAAGGGTCCGCCGCTGGTTGAAGTGCCTAATGTATTTGGCAGCCAACGGGATGTCGCCAAGCAACTGCTGGAAAATGCTGGATTCCAAGTGCAAGTCGAGGCGCTCCTCGGTGGTGTATTCGGTACGGTACGGTCAACCGATCCTGAGGCAGGCACGCTACTGCCCAAAGGTTCCGTCGTCACATTGAAGATCGTCTAATCCCCGCGCACGCGACACACGATACGGCGCCTTTCAAGAATCCAGTGATGATCATCACACCTTCGCGCGCGGATGCCAGGAGGCGGCAGCGTGGACGTGTCGCGTTTGTTGGATCGGATAGATCGCATCACCCTTCAATGCGCCAGCGAGACCGCCCAGCGCAGCGCGGCAAATTGATCACGTCGCTAGTTGCGACGCAGCAGTTCAGCGACCTGGAATGCCATCTCTAAAGACTGCTGGTGGTTAAGGCGAGGGTCAACCACTGTTTCATAGCGGCGACGCAGTCCTTCATCGTCGAGTTCTTCTGACCCGCCCACGATTTCCGTCACGTCGTCACCAGTAAGTTCCACATGGATTCCACCTGGGACTGTGCCAACATCTTCGTGCGCTTCGAAGAAGCCTCGCACTTCATCCATAATCGTCTCGAAGCGTCGGGTTTTATAGCCCGTTGACGATGTGATCGTATTGCCGTGCATGGGGTCAGTCGTCCACGTCACTGGGCGACCATCTGCAACCGATGCCTCCAAAAGGGGTGGCAGAACATCACGTATCTTGTCAGCCCCCATGCGGGTAATGAAGGTCAGACGTCCTTCTTCACCGTCAGGGTTGAGCCTTTCCACCAATCCCAACATTTGCGACACAGACGTCGTTGGACCTAATTTGACGCCAATGGGATTACGCACCCTTGCTAAAAGCTCGATATGCGCACCCTCGAGATCGCGAGTCCGCTCCCCTATCCACAGGAAATGCCCCGAGGTGTTGTAGGCGTCTCCACTGCGGGAGTCGATGCGGGTCATTGCTGACTCGTACTCCAGCAGCAAAGCCTCGTGGGAGGAATACAGGTCAACCTCGCGCATCGCCTCGAAATTGGCTCCCGCTGCCTCCATAAACTTCACTGCGCGGTGAATTTCCTCTGCGAGAGATTCGTACTTCGCGTAGGCAGGATTTTGGGTAAAACCTCGGTTCCAGTGGTGAACCAAGCGTAGGTCCGCGTAACCGCCCTTAGTGAACGCCCGAATCAAATTAAGGGTCGACGAGGCATGATGGTAGAGCTCAAGAAGGCGTGCAGGATCAGGAATCCGCGCCTGTGGTGTGAACTCATAGGAGTTCACCGCGTCACCTCGGTATGACGGCAGGGTTACGCCGTCACGGGTTTCCATATCCGCTGAACGAGGCTTCGCATACTGTCCGGCAATTCGCCCGATTTTCACCACGGGCAGTGAGGCACCGTAGGTAAGCACTACGGCCATTTGCAGCAATGTTTGGATTTTCAACCGAAGGTGGTCTGCTGTGGCTTCAGCGAAGGTTTCCGCACAGTCGCCACCGGTAAGAACAAATGCGTCACCGCGACCTGCTGCGCCAAGCCATGCACGCAAGTCATCCACTTCTCCAGCGAAAACGAGCGGCGGTTGTCGCCGCAACACCGTGGTGACATCTTCGACGGCATCGCGGTCAGGATAGTGCGGTTGTTGAAGTGCTTCCCTGCTACGCCAGGTATCCCACGGGGCAGCGATACCGGCATCGGGCGCGGACAGTCGTTCGGGCGCAGCGCCACGCAGCGGAGCATTGTGTGCTCCGCTGCGCCCGCTGCCCGGAATTGGGGGAACTGTCACTTGGCTGCCGGAACCAGGTCCTGGCCAATACGAGCCATGAGGTCAACAAACCACTGTTGGGTCACATCGAAGGGCTTGCCACCGGCAATACGTGGGAAGGGAATGGCGCACAGGCGGTCACCATTTTCTTCATCGTGACCAATAACGCCCGCTTCGCCACGCAATGCGCATTCAACAGCAAGGTCGGTCATGGATTTGATCAAACGCAGATCGTCCGCATTGGCACGGGAGGAGCGTGAGAAATAGCCTGACTTTTGGACCATGACTTTCTCAGCACCAATACGTTCAGCGAATTGCTTGGCGAACCACTGACCGGGGTTGATGGTATCGAGCTTCACGTGGCCGAAGGGGTCGCGCTGTACTTCAACGCCTGCGGCTTCCATTTCGGCAATGATTTCAGGTACGCCAGCGCCTTCTGACAGGAAGATATTGACGTTGCCAAGTTCATCCATGATGGTGCGAAGACGTGTCGCTTCGGTATCAATATCGAAAGCCATTTCGGGAAGGAATACGGCGTGCACTGACCAACGTTCCTTGGAAAGGCCGATAGACGGCACCCATTCCTGCGTGTCTGTCCATTTCGTGTATTCAGCGGCGGCGGCGGCGGTCAGCCATCCGCAGTGACGCCCCATCACCTCGTGAATAATGAGCATACGAGGATTTGAGCGGTGTTCACCGATGATGTTTTGCGCATACTCAGAGGCTTCTTCGGCTGCTGTCCACGCGCCAAGGGACTGGCGAATGGGCACCACGTCATTGTCAATGGTCTTGGGTAGGCCGACAACGGTGAGTTCGTAGTTGTTTTCATGCAGGTATGCGGCGAGGTCAGCTGCAGTGGTATTCGTGTCGTCACCGCCGATGGTGTGGAGCACATCGACGCCATCTTTACGCAGTTGTTCTGCAGCCTTTTCCAGGGGGTTTTCACCTTCGGCAACAAGACCACGTTCAACGAGGTTCTTCGCGTTGGTGAGTTTGACACGCGAGTTACCAATAGGTGAGCCGCCAAAACGGTGCAGAATTGCGGCATGTTGACGGGCTTGCTCGTCAACGACGACGAAATTACCGGTCAGCAAACCGTGGTAGCCGTTCTGGTAAGCGATGATCTCGATGGACGGATCAATTTCGTTGTAGCGCTCGATGAGGCCGCCAACAGCGGAGGACAAGCAGGGAGCAAAACCACCCGCAGTAAGCAGGGCGACACGGCGGACCGTCATGGGTGACACCTTTCACAAAAGCGGAGCAGGCCGGTTGGCCCGCACGTCATTGGTTATTCTAGTGGGTTTCTTGCGGGCGGTCATTCAGGGCCGAGGTCCCGCATCTCCTTCGTCGTTATCGTCGTCATCCGTGGGTGGCAATGCCCGCCCACCCGGCGTACTGGTAGTACCAGTGGGCATCGGCCCGTCAAATTTACCTTCTGCGGCGAGTTGAGCTTTCATATCTGCCGCATACATATCGACATACGTTTGGCCCGACAACAGCATGAGGTTGTACATGATTTCGTCAGTGATCGCACGCAGCACATAACGGTCTTTGTCCAGCCCCTTGTATCGGCTAAAGTCCAGTGGTTCACCAATGATCATGCCGATGTCTGTGCGGCTAGGGAAACGCTGCCCAATTGGTTGCGCGTCGTGCATACCGACCATCGCCACCGGGATAACTGGAGCACCCGACAATAACGCAAGGCGTGCGACACCGGTTTTTCCTCGATATAGGCGTCCGTCGGGGCTGCGCGTCCCTTCAGGGTAGATGCCAAATAATTCGCCTTGCGCCAAACGATCTAGGCCTGCTTGTAGGGCCGCCTCTGAGGCGCGACCACCCGAACGGTCAACAGGGATGGTACCAACAGCTCGCATAAAGGTCTTGGTTGCCCAGCCTTTTACGCCTGTGCCGGTGAAGTAGTCTGCTTTCCCCATGAATACAAGTTCACGATCCAGCATCATTGGCAAGAAAACAGAATCCCACACTGCGTTGTGGTTTGACGCGAGGATCGCGGGACCCTCGGCAGGAATATTTTCTTTGCCTTTGATCCACGGCTTATAGGTGGCTTTGAGTAGCGGACCACCGGTGGCTTTCAACGCCTGGTAGAAACCCACGTTACCTCCTGCGAGCTTTAAGTCTGGACACACTAGACTCCACTCTATGACGTTGCGGCACTATTCGTCCTCCCAGCGCGTGTCTGCGGACACTCTTCGGCACACTCGTGCGACCAGCTGTGCACATGCGCCCACGCGCACTACAGCCGACGAGCAACGATGGTTAATCTTTGACGTTGAAACCACGGGCTTATCTGCACGCGACGAAATCACCGAAATCGCGGCCCTTATTATTGACAACAATGCCGTTTCGTCTTCCTTCCACACGCTATGCCATCCGGGGCGCCCAATCCCCACCATTGTCACACGCATCACAGGAATTGACGAGGCTTTGGTTGCCAACGCTCCTTCCGTACCGCATGCCATGGGTGCCTTGCACCATTGGCTGGAAAATGAGGCGGGTATCAGCGATTACCCACCCATTTTTGTTGCCCATAATGTACCGTTTGATCAGGGATTTCTTAGCAGGGCGGCGAAGCGTTCAGGTGTGGCGTGGCCATCGCTCCCCACCATGGACACTCTCGAATTATCACGGATACTTCTGCCTAAACCACGTGTTGCCAATCACCGCTTAGCAACCTTGGCACAGTATTTTTCATTCCCGGGCACACAGGAACACCGTGCACTTGCTGACACATATATGACGTGGCACGTGCTACGCCACTTACTTGCCTTGCAGCGCGATTCTCAACAGGGCACGTACAGATGACGCTATCATCAAGTGACTAATAATCCCCACGAACACAAGGAGGTCACGTGCTTACCGCCATCGTGTTACTTAACGCCAAGGTGGATCAAATTCCTGAAGTTGCAGCGGCACTTGCCAACCTCGACGGGGTGGACACCGTGTATTCGGTGACCGGCGACGTTGACTTGATTGCCCTTGTGCGCGTACGACACCACGACGAACTTGCCCTGGTCGTATCTGATCAGATTGGCAAAGTACCGGGTGTCACGCATATGCGGACACATATTGCCTTCCGGTCTTTCTCACGCGCGGACCTCGAAGAGGCCTTCCATCTCGGACTCGATTAGTCAGCGTCACGTTTCATCGACAGTGACATCTCGCCCCACATGAAGGTAGCGATGGCGGCGCGCACGGCGATGAGCACCTATATCACTGACGGTACCATCTCACTCCGCGCGACGATCAGTTCAGCGGTGTATGACTTGCCTGTATCCAGCGTTCGAGGAGGTCTGCAGCGGCACCACTGTGCAACGCATCTAAGGCAATGGACAGGCCGTTTGACAAGCGCGCTACCACATCGCCGTCAGCTGGAGCAACACCATCACCGTGCCCGTAAGCAACCAAACCTGCTGCGACATTGAGGGCAACAGCTTCGGTGATCGGCGCTGCGCCTCGTCCCGCGAATACGTCACGCGCCACCTGAGCGTTCTCGTGCGCGTCACCACCGCGAAGATCCTCAATGGAACACGGTGTCAGCCCGAATGTCGACACTGCGTCTAATTCCAGCGTGTCGACGACCCCATCGTGAACATGCCACAACTCGTTCACATCGGTTGTTGACAATTCGTCAAGACCTTTGTTCTTGCCACGAAATACCAGAGCAGATATACCTCGTTTCGCGCAAACCCCAGCAAGTAACTGCGCGTTTTCACGATGAGCTGCTCCAAATGCACCAGCACGTGGGCGAGCAGGGTTCGTCAGTGGTCCAAGGAGATTAAAGACGGTAGGAAATGCCAAGTGGCGTCGAACAGGCGCGGCAAAACGCATTGATGGGTGCACGTTGTTGGCGAAAAGAAACGCAATACCCACTGAATTGAAGGTCTGGATAATGCCGCGGTCATCAAGTGAAAGATTGACGCCCAGAGCCTCAAGTACGTCAGCCGATCCCGAAGCAGAAGTTGACGCACGGTTGCCATGTTTCACAACCGGCACACCTGTGGCAGCTAATACTACGGCTGCCATTGTCGAAATATTGACCGTGCGCTGACCGTCACCACCGGTGCCCACGATATCCAGCGAATCGGCAGGCAAATCAACAATGACCGCGTGTTCACGCATTGCGTCAGCAAAACCGTGAACCTCGTTAACGCTCACGCCTTTGATTCTCAGCGCCGTCAGTGCCGAGGCAAGGCGTACCTCACCTAATTCACCGGACATTACTTGATCCATCAGGCCATAAGCCTGGCTGTGGGTGAGATCGCTGCCATCAAGTAGCGTCGCGATCAGTTCTGACCACTGCATCAGCACTCGTTCAGTACGCGCGCGACCGTTTCCTGCAGCGTCAATGGATCAAGTGGAGCGGTGACAATCGCTGCGGCACCTGCCCATGTGGCAAGCCAGGCATCCTGCTGGCGCGCAGTGAGGAAGATAATGGGCGGAACCTTATCAAAAGTATTTTCCAGTTCTTTTGCGATCCCCATGCCACCGTGTTTTTGTGTTTCGGCGTCCAAAACAAGGAAGGCAAAATCGTGTTCTTTTACGAGTTCAACGACACCAAACATTGTGGCTGCTTCGTGCCAAGTAATACGGGGAGTGTCTTTGGAAGCTTGGATGCCCACGCCGTTGATCACTGCTTCACGAACCTCGACATCATCACTGAACACGAGGGCTTCGATGGATACACTCACTGGGGAACTCCTTGAAGTTGGGGCATATTGCCCGGGTTACGCGTTCCTATTCTAAACGCAGGTGGGCGTACCCGTCGGGATACGCCCACCGTAACGTGTCACAGCACCTGCAGGTGCAGCAGCCATTACTGCACTGGCAAGGCAGCAACGATATCGAGGACGAAGGCATAAGCTGGGGCTACCTGTACACCAGCTTGCTCCTGAGTAGTGCGTTCTTCCTCAGTTGGAACCTTGATGACAAGGACACGCGAGCCAACTTTGATGCCAGTCAGACCGTAGACATCAGCGGCAATCTCAACTGGCAAGGCACTCCACGTGCTGTCCAGTTGGTCAACGCCATAAGCAACGCCAACGCCATGAGTCAAAACACTTTGCCCTGCCACAATGGCTTCCCCAGCACCTTCAGCGAGGACAACCGTTTGGTTTTCTGTCGGTGCATCGCCTGTGAAAGCAATCGTTGGTTCTGTTGCGAGTTCGCCACTCACCTCAACACCAGCAACCGTATTGCCTGTGGGGGTGGCCTGGGTAAGCGCCGAAATGTCATTGGGGTTAACTGCAGCAAGGATGTCAACGACGAATACCAAGGTGGCATTTGGAGGAATATTTTCACCTGCGCCTGCTTCGCCATAGCCCCATTGCGAAGGGATGACGATCATGACACGATCACCAACCCGCTGTTCTGCCAGCCCGTATTTCCATCCTTCGATGACACCGTTCAGGCTGAAGGTCGCCGGGGCGCCACGATCGAAGGAGGAATCAAATACGGTACCGTCCCACAGTGCCCCTTCGTAGTTCACTGTCAAGGTGTCATCAGTGGTGACGACCTCGCCGTTGCCCTGATGAATGGTCTTGACAATGATCTTCGTTGGTTCTTGCCCGCTACCAGCCGAAATTGTGGGGTCTTCGCCGAATGTGCCGGTAGCTTCTGGGAAATTACCTTCGCCGCTGCGATCAACCTCGGGGGTTTGTGTCGCAGTGTCCGTGGTGGTCGTGGTAGTGGCGGCAGTATCTGCCGTGTCGTTACTTGGTGTGCATGCGGCAAGTATGGAGCCACCTGCAATAGCCACAGTTGCAATAAGGGCTGCGAGTTGCGTTGTTTTCTTCACGTATGACCTGTTTCTTTTAGTGGAAGGAGTCACCGCATGCGCAGGTATTGCCCGCATTCGGGTTATCAATGGTGAAACCTTGACGTTCAATCGTGTCAGCGAAGTCGATGCTTGCGCCGTTAAGGTAGGGCACGCTCATGGGGTCAACAACAACTTCAACACCGTCAAAATCCCTCACAGCGTCGCCATCAAGGAGTCGATCGTCGAAGTACAGCTGGTAAATGAGGCCAGAGCAGCCGCCCGGCTGCACGGCAACGCGAAGGCGCAGGTCGTCGCGACCTTCCTGCTCGAGCAGGCTCTTCACCTTGGCTGCTGCCACGTCGGTGAGGAGTACCTCGTGGGTCGCGGTTTCGGTGCTTTCAGACATGATGCTCCTTAAAAGGTGGGCTCTGATAATCAACCTCTCCAAGCCTAGAACTCTGGTGCGCATACTGCCATGCGACCTTTCATTTGAGGCACAACAGTGACGAGTGCCTCAGCGTGGGATCCAGGTATGCGCAAGCCGCTGGCCAAGGGCATCAAAGCTTGAAATAGTGTGTGCCCCACGGTGTGTGATCACGCCGTGTATACCCCATTGAGCGCGTTCATGAGATGACAGCGATGTTTCTTGAACAACGGCGACAACTGGGATAGCGCAGTGGGACGCACACTCAGTCAGTATGCCCATCTGACTTTCAGCAAGCACTGGAGAATGCGCGTGGGGCTCAACGACAACGAGAAGGTCGGTGTTGTCCATGGTCCTTTCAAGTCCAATGCCAGCGGACAAGATCCGACCGGTATCATGTAGCGGCACACCCACTGCAGCAAGAACAGCGCCCACTCCCCCACCTGCGCCTGACCCTGGTAACTGATCCGCTTGAGTCGCACGTTGAGCACTCACAATAGGCAGGTCCATCCGTGCTGAGTTGGCATGGTGCGCGGCAAAAGCCTGCGTGAGCGTCGCGATTTCGGCACTACTCCAGTCCGAGCGGGCACGCAACTCGGGGTCTATAGCTAGTACCGACGCCATCCCCACCAGCGGACGGCGTGTCGAGGCGGCCACATACACCGCATGTGGCTGAACGAAGCGCTCCAGGGCACCTAAGGAGGAGGCGAGTCGGGAAAGAAGGGTTGCCCGCTCAGCCTCCGCCTCGCCAAGCACGCCTGCGAGGAATCCGAGCCCAGCATCGGGCCACGGGTGATGCCCGCCTTCCACGTACAGCCTGCCTACCTGGCCCAGGTGAGCCCGGAAGGCACGACCCGCTTGGTAGGTTGAAGTGTCACCGTGATCGACAGAGATTACTCTCGCACCTGTTGAGCCAAGGGCGTGTGCAAATACGGCACCGACACCGAAAGGCTGGACTGTGACATGCGCGCGAGGCACTTTCGTGTTGATACCAGTTGCAAGACCATTAAGTGCCGCAGCTGTGGCATCAGGGTCATTACCCCAATGCCCAGCAACGAGGATTCTCACTGTGCGGCGCCCGCAGCCAGATCGCGCAGCAGAATCGCTTCAGCGAGGATGGCGCAACTGAGATCTGACAGGGACTGAGATTCATCCTCTGAATGGGCGTTTGTCATCGGGTCTTCCACACCCATGACAAGTACCTGCGCTGAGGGAAATTGTTCTTGGAACTGAGAGATAAACGGGATTGAACCGCCAACGCCAATATTGACTGACGGCACCGCCCACGCCTCGGTCAACGCTTTGTGCGCCATCGCAACCGCAGGGGACGCAGGATCAGCTTGGTATCCTGGCCCGCATTCCACGTCCGTGACCTCGACACGACAACCGAAGGGTGCATGAGCCAGTAGGTGCTGATGTAGCGCTTCCATAGCCTGTGCAGGATCCATACCTGGAACAGTACGCATCGAAAGGCGTAAACGCGTTGACGGTTGAATAGTATTGGATGCGTCCGCAACCCTTGTTTGGTCCCATCCAATTACGGTAATTGCTGGTTTTGTCCACACACGCGCTGCCAGGTCACCAGTACCAGCGAGCTGCACGCCGTCGATAATGCCCGCCGCCTCACGGTACTCGTCTTCGGGCCACACCACGTCAGCGGTATCGATACCGCCAAGTCCTTCAACGCAGATATTGCCATCCGTGTCGTACAGGGACGCAATCAGCAAACTGGCACACGTGACTGCGTCGATCATGGGACCACCAAACATTCCCGAGTGCACCGCATGGTCTGCAACTGTGACTGTAAGTGTCGCACAGCAATTGCCTCGCAGCGTTGTGGTCACCGCTGGTTCACCAACTTTCCAATTATCGGAGTCGGTGACAATGATGACGTCTGCCTCAAGTTCTTCCCTAAAGGTGTGAAGGAAGGCGTCAAAGGATGGGGAGCCGATTTCTTCTTCACCTTCGATAAAGACGACGACATTGACCGCTAAGTTCTGGCGAAGTACCTCCAGTGCCCCCAGGTGAACGATGATGCCAGCGCCGTCGTCAGAGACGCCTCGTCCATAAATGCGGTCTCCCTTCACGGTGGCAGTCAGAGGATCGCTACTCCAACGGCTGACGTCCCCGGTGGGTTGGACGTCGTGGTGGGCGTACAGAAGTACTGTTGGGGCACCTTCAATGTGAGAGCTATGTGCCAGCACGGCCGGTTTGCCGACGACACCGTCTGGTGTTGTCACCTGTGTGATGCGCGCTTCAAGTCCACGTTGGGCCAGGCGGTCACGCACATATTCGGCGCTGCGGCGCAGGTCGTCACTGTGTTGTGGCATGGAGGAAATACTGGGAATCGACACCAGCTCACACAATTCGTTGACCAGGCCGGGAAATGCTGCTTCGACTGCTGTGCGAAGTTCCTGTGTCGAAGGTGTTGTCGTCATAGTGATCGCCTCACGCTCGTGCTTCGTTGATTTCCTACTAGAATAATTCAGGTGATGAGCCGAAAGCATATTCCCACCGACCAGCCCGATGAAACTTCCGCTGCCCAACCACCGTTGACAGGACAGAAAAAAGGACGTCCCACGCCTTCACGTAAGCAGGCTGAGGCGGCAAAACTGCGGCCTCTGGTACCTGCTGATCGTAAAGAGGCCAAGCGGATCGCCAGGCAGAAACGCAACGAGGCGTACCAACGTGAGCAGGAGGCGCTGATCACGGGGGATGAACGTTACCTGCCGTGGCGCGACAAGGGACCGGTACGCCGGTGGGTGCGCAACTGGATTGATGCCCGATGGTCGCTTTCTGAGTTCCTGCTGCCGGTGATGGTCCTGTTCTTGGCGTCACTTATGGCTGTATCACTGATTCCAGCGATGAGTACCTATGCCCAGTATGTGATTATCGGTGCGACGGTAATGATGTATGGTCTTTTCGCTGTGTCTATCGTTGAGGCAATCATTGTGTGGCTGCGTCTGAAGAAACGCCTCGCAGTGGCCCTACCAGACCGTGAGATTCCTCGTGGAACATGGTTTTATATGTATTCGCGTATGATCATGGCTCGTCGCTGGCGGTCCCCACGGCCACAGGTGGCTCGCGGAGAATTCCCCACTCCACATGCGCGTTAAGGGTATTTCTTCACTTCACTAGTAGGCTAAAGCTATGATCCGCTCAACCTACTCGTGGCTGTTCCGTACATTCATTCACAAGTCCGATCCTGAATTGGCCCACCATTATGGTTTAGGTGCAATTGCCCGGGCCGGCCGGTTCTTTGCGACGCGACGCGCCATGCGTGCCACTGTGGGTTACCTTGGTAGGCCTGGGGCGACAGGTGGCCGCGTGGTACGTATCGGTGAGCGTGTTGTGCCTGGTCGTTTGGGATTGGCGGCGGGTATGGACAAGGACGCGCAGGCAGTCCTTGGACTGACTGCACTTGGATTTGCTTTCGTTGAAGTTGGCACCATTACGCCTCAGCCTCAGCCCGGCAATGAGGCTCCGCGTCTGTGGCGCCTGATGCAGCAGCGCGGTTTACGCAACCGCATGGGTTTCAATAACGAGGGTGTTGAAGCTGCAGCCGCACGTCTGCGTGATCTGCGACGAAGCTACGAGGGTCGTTGCGCGATTGTTGGCGCAAATATCGGAAAAAATAAGACCACGTCAGAAGCTGATGCCGCTGAGGATTATCGGGTGTGCGCACGCTACCTGTCACCGTGGGTCGATTTTGTTGTCGTCAACGTGTCTTCGCCCAATACACCTGGTCTGCGTGATCTTCAGTCAGTGGAACATCTTCGCCCCATTATCGAGGCGGCACGACGCGGCTGCCATGAAGGCGCGGGTCGCGAGGTGCCATTATTTGTGAAGATTGCACCAGATTTGGCTGACAGCGACGTTATTGCCGTTGCACAGTTAGCTAAGGAGCTTCATCTTGCTGGTGTTGTGGCAACGAATACGACAATCGCTCATGATCTTGGCGATGGTGGTGTTTCAGGAGCGCCGTTAAAGGAGCGCGCATTGGACGTCGTACGCCTCGTCGCCATGCACCTGGATGATCATCAGATTCTCATTGGCACGGGCGGTATTTTTTCGCCCGACGATGCATTGGATTTCTTGTCGGCAGGTGCCGACCTCGTAGAAGCCTTCACAGCGTTTGTCTACGAAGGCCCCAGTTGGCCAGGCATGATGAATCGAGCCTTAGCAAGGTTCTAAATGATTATTCCTTTACACGCCTTATCCCAGGCGCCGTCAGCATTTGAGAACTACCTTGCCGACTACACGTCGCTGACTGATGTGAAACTGCGGTCCAGTATCGAAGCCGAACGCGGCCTGTATATGGCCGAATCGACCAATGTCATTGGACGTGCAGTGATGGCGGGCCATCGGCCGCGCTCATTTTTAATGGCCGATCGCTGGCTTGACACCGTTAAACCCATTATCACGCAGGCCACTGGGCACGATGACGGGGGCGATATTCCCGTTTTTGTTGCCCCCGAACCTGTTCTCGAGCAGCTCACGGGGTTTCATCTTCACCGCGGTGCCCTCGCTGCGATGCACCGCCCTGTGCTACCGACCCTTACTGACCTTATCGCCTCTGGCAATCTTCGGCGGCTCCTGGTCTTAGAGGATCTTGTTGATCACACAAATGTGGGGGCGGCATTTCGCTCTGCTGCTGCACTTGGCGTGGATGCTGTGCTGGTCACTCCATCGTGCGCGGACCCGCTGTATCGGCGTGCTGTTCGTGTGTCAATGGGTACGGTTTTTCAGGTGCCGTGGACGCGATTGAGTACTTGGCCTTACTCGTCCATCGACGATTTGCACCGCCTTGATTTTACAGTAGCGGCACTTGCGTTGAGCGATAATTCGGTGTCCTTAGATGCTTTCCTTGAGTCGCCAGCATGCACTTCTCCCGATGCCCGTATTGCGTTGGTGATGGGCACCGAAGGGGACGGACTTGCCAAACGGACAATCGCTGCTTGCGATGTCACGGTGCGTATTCCCATGGCTTTTGGGGTTGACAGTCTCAATGTCGCTGCTGCAGCTGCTGTTGTTCTGTGGGCAACGCGCCATGTGGGGCGTAATCGCCTCAGCAGCGCCGAGGACACGCTTCCCAGCACATAGATACGCTCTGACAAGCATCCAGAAGGGCTCGGTGCTGCATATGGGGATGCACTGCGTTTGAGCGACTGATCGCCTCGACGTGGCGACTCGGTCCTGCGATGGGGAATGCACTGGACACCGCATTGGGGCGCTCCGCGAAGTTGCGAAGCGCCCCAATGTGATGACGGCTCAAATATTGTCCGGTACTGACCCAGATCTAAGCGGCGTCGATGGTGATGTCTCATCCCGTGATGCTTCGTCGTCACCGGGCACTGGAAGCACCTTCAAGGCAACGATGGAGGCAACAAGTCCACCCCACACAAGGAGTATCGTCACAATCATCATGACGATTGATGATGCGGTCATTGTTGGTCCTCCTTCGTCAACGCCTCAAGTTCTTCAAGGCTGCGAATATGCCCGCGATGTCGCCACGGGATCAATGTGAAGATTATCGAGCCGACGATAACGAAGACGATACTGCCCCACCCAAAGATAGCGACGTACCATCGCGGATAGCCTCCAAAGCCCTCCGTCACGTAGTCAACGATTGCCATAAACATCATGATGGATAGCACCGCAGGAGCAACTACACCGACAAAAACATCCCACATGAACGGAACCTTGACTGATGACACTGCGTTAAGGTGCGCACGCAGTCCTTTCAAACGGGGTCCTACCATGGCGGCGAAGATCGTCATCGTAATCGCACAGCCGACGACACCAATATTGTTAATAAATGAGTCGACGATGTCGAGCGTATTCAAACCAGATGTCGTGCCGAATAGGAGTACTGAAAGCACCATTGCTGGCACGCCCATGACAAGTGAGGCAACCTTGGGAGAAAGACCAAATTTGTCTTGGAGACCACCGGAGACGACCTGAAGTAACGATAGCAGCGAGGTAACACCAGCAAGTACGAGGGAGGTGAAGAAGAGGACTCCGAAAAGGGGGCCTCCAGGCATCATTGAGATGATCGTTGGGAAGGTGACGAAGGACAAGATAGGTCCTGTCAGTCCTTCAAGGTCGGCCACCCCGACTTGCTGTTGGTATGCCATGAAGCCAAGGGCCGAGAACACGCCGATACCGGCGAGGATTTCGAATGATGAGTTGGCAAAACCTGCGACGAGACCCGTACCAGTGAGATTGGATTTTGGTTTGAGATACGAGGCGTAGGTGAGCATAATGCCGAAAGCCACTGACAACGAGTAGAAGATTTGTGCGAATGCGGCCAGCCATACATGTGGGTTCGATAGTGCCGTCCAATCAGGTGTGAAGAAGGCGGTGAGTCCATCAAGTGCACCTGGAAGGAAGAGGGCACGCGCAACGAGCGCTAGGAAAAGGAAGACCAAGAGCGGCAAGAAAATGCGATTCGCCATTTCAACGCCGCGAGCCACACCCATTCCAACGATAAGGAGTACGAAAATCCATACTAGTGCCAATGGAATCGCCACCGCAGCAACGGGTGTGAAGGAGAAAGATTCGCTGTCCGCTACCTGCAGGAATCCTTCGACGAAGAAAGCAAGTGAGTCGCCACCCCAAGCGTGATTGACTGAGAAGATCGCATACTGTGCTGCCCAGGCAATCACCGCAGCATAGTAGAGGAAGATGACGAAGCAAACGAGGACTTGGATCCATCCAAGAAATTCGCCCAGTGGCGCGATACGACGCAGTGCCCACGGTGGTGACCCACGGAATTTGTGGCCGATTGCGTAGTCCAACCACAGCACAGGAATACCCACAAATAGCAGCGCGATCAGATAGGGAATGAGGAAGGCGCCACCACCGTTTTCATACGCGACGCCAGGAAAACGCCAAATATTTCCCAGCCCAATCGCCGATCCGATTGCGGCAAGAAGAAAACCGGTCTGTCCGGTCCACGTTTCGCGTTTTTTCTCACCCTGCGCGGGTGCAGTCTGTGTCGTCAACACTGTGCCTCCTTGGATTACAGCAGTAACGCTAATCTTTAGGCGCTTGCTGCGCCATTGTGCCCAATAATCGGTCATTGTTTCTTCACAAAGCCGAAATGAACCCTGACCCCGCCTTAGCGCAAGTGCCGACCGACCAGTATCAACGATGTAATTGGTCGCTCCTCGGCGGCCACAATTACGCGATTAAACCTGCCCTGCATGATGAAATAGCCAAGCGATGAATAGCATCACCGGCAGGGAGACAAAAGTTGTCACTGCAACACTCACCTGGGCTATACGTATCCCGGTATTTGCACGAAGTGCTGCAATGAATGCATTTTGTGCACTCGGTAATGCGGCCATCAGCGTTACCGCAAATAGTGATGCACCATTCACTCCCAACACCGCTCCCAGCCCATAGGCTAAAGCAGGTTGGAGAAGTAGTTTGGCGGCCGTGATCCAAACGATGGTACCTGGGGCGATGTGGTCAAGCTGAGCACCCGGACTTACCTGTCGCATGCCAACCAAGGATGCACCAAAGGACAGGAGAACCAATGCCGGTGCCGCTTGCGCAAGAAGATCAACGGTCGGCGCCACCAATGGCGGTAGCTCAAACTCGCCCAACGACACTATGCCCCCTATTGCTGCTGCGACCACCATCGGGTTTGCAACGGCAAGCCGCACAACTTTTAAAGAGGAAATATGTCGTCGAGCGGCCGCGATATCTGCTGCGACGAAAAAGGCAGGTGTAAAAAACCCCAATTGGAACACAATGACGGGCAGGCTATAGACCGCATCGCCGAGGATAAACAGCGCGACCGGTATGCCAATATGTGCTGAATTATTGACCGAGGCGGACATCGTTGCTAGTACAAGGTGACCTCCGCGAAGCTTCAGCATGCTGCAGCCAATGATGGCGGTAACTATCGCAGTCAATATTCCGGCGCCTGCTGCTGACAGAAGTGGCGCGCCAAAAACGGCATGAATATCACTACGCGACAGCGTTGACAGTAGCAGTGCGGGCGACGTGATCCAGTACGTTACCTCAACCAACACACGTGACGCTTCTGGTGGGATAAGTCCGCACCGTCGGGCGAGCCAACCAATCAACACGACAATCGTGATGGCACATAACCCTTCAACAACACCGAACACTCCCCCACTGTAGGTATTGACTCCAGTTACTCCGGTCAGCGTCCGTTTCTTGACATCGATGAGTCCATAGCATCTGCGCCGACGGATATTTCTGCGCGATCCACGCCATTTCGTGGCATCGGCAGGCAGATAGCCTCGTCGCGCGTTGCTTCGGTTGGCGTGAGATGATACGTAGAGCACATTTTCTTCCCTACGGAGGTCCACCATGGCCGTTCAACGCATACCGCTCAACGACGCGACTTCAATTCCGCAGGTCGGCTTTGGTGTCTTCCTCGTTCCTGAAGAAATAACACAAGCCTGCGTTGAAGAGGCACTGGCAGCGGGCTATCGGCATATCGACACGGCTTCCATCTACGGAAATGAAGCTGCCGTGGGACGAGCAATCGCAGCGAGTGGACTTTCCCGCGACGAAATCTATGTGACAACGAAACTATGGAATAGTGATCAGGGCGTTTCGGCACGTTCGGCGCTAGAGGCTTCGTTAGAACGCTTAGGTCTTGATTGTGTTGATCTTTACCTTATCCATTGGCCCGTTCCTTCCAAAGATCTCTACCTTGACAGTTGGCAGGCGTTGGAGTGCGCCGCCGACGACGGACTAACGACCTCAATTGGTGTTTCAAATTTCCTTCCTGAACACCTTGATCGCATTGCTGCGCTGGGCGGCCGTATTCCTGTGGTGAACCAAATCGAACTACACCCTATGCTGCAGCAAGCTAATGTGACAGCGGCCAATCGACGTCTGAACATTGCGACCCAAGCGTGGAGTCCTCTTGGACGCGGCGCCGCGTTGGAGCTACCCGAGGTATGTGACGTTGCTCGACGTAATGAAATCACGCCAGCACAAGCGATACTCGCGTGGCATATTGCGCGCGGCAATATTGTCATTCCGAAATCAGTGACACCCGAACGTATCCGTGAAAACCTTGAGGCGGCATCGGTCACCTTGGATAACGCTTCACTTGCAGTCTTCGATGCACTCGAAGCGGGGATTCGCATTGGGCCCGACCCAGCAACGTTTGAAGGGTAGCGGTTCGCTCATGAGCTGAGCGCTCACTCGACAATTCACACCCGTATTTTTCCTGTTGAGGACGCGTCGTCGTATGGTTCATATCGGCATTGTTGAAGACGATCCCATTTCAAGAAAGTTATTGCTGGACTACCTTGTTCGGTTCAAAACAGAACACGGTGAAGACTTTGACGTCTCGGTATTCGACGACGGCGCTGATATTGCTGCCAATTATCGGCCCGTCTACGACATATTGTTCCTCGATATTCAAATGGAACGGATGGATGGGCTTGCTGCAGCGCGCCATATCCGTACGCAGGACGAGCAAGTCATCATTATTTTCATCACCTCAGCCCCGGAATATGCCATACGCGGCTATGAGGTGCGAGCCTTGTCTTATCTACTCAAACCGTTACCTTGGTTCGCCTTTGAACAGGAACTTATCCGTAGCCTAGCCTCCGTCAAACAACGCCGCGGCGCCTCCATCCTTGTTCAGAGCGGAATGCAGTTTCAGCGGATCCCCGTTGACGACATCGTGTACATCGAATCTGTCAAACACCGCTTAGATATACACACCATCAACGGTGTGATCGCCATGGCGGGCACACTAAAAAATATGGAAAGCGAACTTACAGACCACCCGTTCTATCGCTCCAATTCGTGCTACCTCGTCAACCTTTCTCGCGTTGAAGGCGTGCGCGATCAGTGCTGCATAATGACAGGCAATATTGAATTACGTATCTCCAGGCCACGGTTGAAACCTTTCCTTACTGCACTCACCCAACATGTCGGGGCACGACGTGTGTAGCGACAGTCAGCGATATCGTGTTCGCCAGGCGGTACCACAGTGATACTCGAACCACTACCTGATATCCCACGCATTTACACTGCTTGCGCAGAATGGCTCGCTGTGTCTGTCTATATTCTCCTGCTGTGGGATAAGACGAAACCTCGGACACGGCCTCTTCTTAGCCTCAGTTGTGGACTGCCGCTTCTTACAGCAATTCACCTTATTGCTGGACATATGCCAGTCGAACTGTGGATTCTCGGCATGGTCGTTTCGTTCACCACGATGGCGTTAATGATTTCCTGGGCGACCGGCGGTCCATGGCGTCTCGTCGGGCATCTGACAATACGGGCATTTATCCTTGCTGAATTTCTTGCCTCCCTGGCATGGCAGATCGTCATGTGGTTCGCCGATGACGCCCATCCTTTTCATCCACTATCGATTGGTGTTACCGCACTGATATATGCGGCTGTACTCGTTGCCATGTGGCTTCTGGAGAAGCGCCATGTCTCCTCCGAATTCGGCACCCACCTGGCCGACGCGAATCTGCTGTCTGCCACCCTGGTCGGCCTCGTCACCTTCGCAATGTCGAATCTTTCCTTCGTTACCGTGGACACGCCATTTTCTGGTCGTGCGGGCACAGAGGTGTTCTATATTCGCACGTTGGTGGACCTATGTGGTCTTGTCGCGTTGTACGCCCAACAGGAACGCTTGCGCGAAGTCAAAATTGCCTCAGAATTAGCGGTGATGGAGGCAATGCTCCACGCTCAACACAACCAATATCTACAGGCGAAAGCTGATACGGAAGCAGTTGCACGAGCACGCCACGACCTCAAACACCACATCGCTTTAGTGCGTAGTGAAGTGAACTCCGAACAAGCCAAGGAATATCTTCAAGACCTTGAGCGTTCTGTTGGTGCCCTTCAACAGCGTTTCGATTGCGGGCATCCGGTACTTGACGTCATTTTCGCCTCGAAAGCCACAGCTTGTGCTGCCGCTGATATCACCTTCACCGCTGTGGCCGATGGGACGCTGCTACGTGGGATGCCTTCGATGGATGTGGCCACTCTATTAGGTAATGCCCTCGACAACGCTATCGAAGCATGTAGTCGTGTTGCAGACAACGACAAACGACTCATCACCCTTGCCTTGCACGCCCAAGGATCTATGGTGGTGCTGAGGATTGAAAACTGGTTTGACGGACATCTGGTGTACGACAGTACAGGGCACCTAGCAACACGGAAGCCACGCGCACATATGCATGGCATCGGCCTACGGTCTATCCAGCACACCGCCCACAAATATGGTGGCGAGGTAACGAAAACGGTGAGCGGAAACTGGTTCACGCTCACCGTTTTGCTGCCATCTACACAAATCTCGGGCAGTTCAAGCTAAGGAGTCCCTCTTGGTAACCGGCGCCTAGTTGTAGCCCATAATTGCCCGGGATACGGCATAGCCAGCCAAGGTGATCTTTGTGCCCACCGTGCCCGGAATGGTCACGAGACGCCCAAGCAGGTCAGACCGTACCGCATGTGACGCACGGGGGTTAGTCTTTTCGAGGTCTGCCCATAATTGATCTTTCGCCTCAAGATGTTCCGGGGTGCCCGAGCGTAACAGCATCACCGTACATACCACGCAGTTAATGCGGAGGTAATGCACCATGTAGCGATACAGGTTGTGGGGTACCGTCTCAGGGTCAGGCATGGCCGCCACCATGGCGCGATTGACACGCAGCAGCTGGTCGATGCGCTTGATCATTACTGGTTCATTGACTGATTGATCGTCACGCCCAATGAAATAACGGTACAGATCCACGTCAAGGTAACGGATAGTGCGCACCAACGGAAATGGCGTGTGACTGTATAGATAATCGACGTAGAAAGTGTGCTCGGGCAACACCAAGCCGGATGCGCGCACAAGGTCAGTCCGAAGCGTCAAAGAGTGCATCATGAGGTACTGGTCGTACCGGCACGCCTTAATATCCTCCCAGCCGAGGGTACGGCCCTGCGGCAGCACATTGCGATATTTGATGACAGTTTTGTGGGAGCGTCCTTGCTTTTCGTACACATAATTGGTGACGAGCAGGTCGAGTTCTTCGCCATTGTCACGCACCGTACGAAGCAGATCCAGCACAGCGCGCAGTGCCTTACGGTCAAGCCAGTCATCTGAGTCGACAACCTTAAGGTGAGTGCCTCGGGCAGCAGCGATACCCGTATTAAGTGCTCCACCGTGTCCAGCATTGGTCTGGTGTATTGCATGCACACAGGTGGGATGCTTCGTGGCCCATGCGTTCGCTATCTGTTCAGTGTTGTCGTTGGAGCCATCATTGACAATGAGGACTTCCACCTCATCGCCGTAACCCACAAGGGATTGCATGGCGCGATCCAAATAATCCTGCGAGTTATAGGACGGTACGATCACCGTGAGCAATGGTGCCTGCGTTGAGGGGCCGTGTAGTTGTGTGTTAGTCACATGCACAATCGTGCCCCATGATGATCGTCTTGCCAAATATCACGCGACGCACGTCCACATTCATCCCCTATTTAAAGATCACCTTAAATATGGGGAAGAAAACCCAGAAGGATATGGCTGCATTAATAATCATGGTGATGACGTCCGCAACTGTTTGTCCGGTTGCTACACCCAGCTGTTCTTGGAAGAAGGAGTAAATGGGTGCCTTGTAGATCACCTGTAGTGCTGCGGCAACGACGGTGATGACGACATACGCCACCGTGTACCAAAATGCTGCTCGCGCAATTGATGAGTTTGACTTGAAGGTGATATTGCGTTGAGCAAAGAAGTTAATCACCTGAGCGATCAGCAGCGTGATCTGCACTGCGAGAAAATATGCGAGGCCGCCTCCAAGGCCGTCAGCATCAACAGGACCAGCGGCATAGTCGAACATATAGATCGTCGTGCCGTTGCTGACGCCGATGGGAAGAAACTGGAATGCGGTGTCAACCAGTGGAGTTTGACCGAATATCCATTTGAGCACAGGCATCAGTGCCAGTTGCAGCACAGTAATGCCGTTGGACAGGATGAAAAAAACAATGAACTGGGCACTTGTTTGATGTGTGTCTTCAAATTTTTTCCACCACGCGCTGATACGTGACATCGCTCAGTGTCCTTCCTTAGCGGTCGCATCATCTGCCTGTGCCGCCTGGTCAATTAAACGTTGAGTACGTGCGTTTTCACGCCGGTTACCAAAAAATGTGCGAATAATAGTGCACAGACCTTTTATGCGTCGTCCATTAACGAAGTCAACAATTCCATCCACTGTTTGCGTGGATATGGCTCCCTTCGTCATTTTTCCGAGTGCACGGAAGGGCATATTGGTGACGAAGAGAAGATTGAGATCAGGAAAACCTTTTTCTTCACTCTTGCGCAGACGTCCCGCCAATACTTTGGCGGTACTTCGTGCCAGGAAACTTGGTGAACGTTCCATAGCGCTCAGTGGTTCATCTGCACGTATTTGACCGTGGAGCTCCTGCGGCAGCTCACGTCCAAGCAGCACGGCAACGTCAGCGTCGGTCGCCTCAAGGACCTTGCCTGTGCGATAAGGATGCGGGACCTCGCACACCTCAACGTCGCCGTAATCGTCTGCGCACACCCAGGGTGCGCTTAAACGAATGTCAGCAATATTGGCACCGATATGGATGAGCCATTGTCCTGGCTCGACACGCCACTGATGTGCCTGCGTGTCGAAATGCCTGAATGTGTACTCATCGAAAGCAATCCTCACCTCTTCGCTGTGACCAGCGGGAACGTGAACCTTCACGAAACCTTTGAGTTCACGCGCAGGTCCCCACACTGTGCCCGGCCGCTGCACATAAAGTTGCACGACCTCGTCGCCGTCCACCTCGCCCGTATTAGCGACGCTCAAGCGCACTCCAGCTTCGTCAATACGAAGATCACTGTAGGTAAAGGTGGTGTACGACAAGCCAAAACCGAAGGGATAGGCAACATCAACCTGAGCGGTATCAAAGTAGCGGTAGCCGACATAGAGGCCCTCACGGTAGATCGAGGAGGCTCCACGTGCAGGGAAATATGCGCTGGTCGGGTGATCGACGAGGCGATGCGGCCAGCTTTCTGCCAAACGTCCTGAGGGGTTGTATTTTCCGGTGAGCACATCCCACGCTGCGCTGGCTCCTGCCTGTCCCCCAAGGTGGGTATGCACAATAGCGCGGGTGTATTGCGCCCATGCGGTGGTGACCACTGATCCTGCCGACAGCACAACAACAATATTGGAATTGACGGCATATAACGCTTCAAGCAGATCTATCTGAACCCGCGGAAGATCCATATGCGCGCGGTCAAGTCCTTCAGACTCAGACAACTCATCCAGTCCGATTGCCACCACAACGACATCAGCCCCCGTGGCCAATGCTGTCGCTTCATCGATGAGGTCAGGGCGTGCATGTCCACGTCGGTCATATCCTTGGGCGTATCCAAGAACGGTCAATTCTGTCTGTCCTGCGCATTCAAGCAGATTCTCAACGCGAGTGGCATTGACCAGGGAGGATCCTGCACCTTGGAAACGTGGCGTATGGGCCATATCGCCAATGATGGCCACACGTGTGTGGGCTTTGAAAGGCAATATCTGTTCCTCATTGCGCAGCAGGACTACACATTGACGCGCGATGTCACGGGCAAGGTTGTGGTGTGCTTCTGCGTCATAATCGGGCCGCGGCAAATGGGATTTTGCTCGCGCCACCATTGCGAGTACTTCACGTGCCCGTGCACGCACATCGGCCTCGCTAATCTGTCCGCTTTCGACGGCGGCAACGATCTCACGTACCGAATGCAGGCCAGGAGCGGGCATTTCAAGACTCCCGCCAGCAGCCGCCGCCGCTGGTGCCGAATTAGAACCTCCCCAGTCGGAGACCACGAGTCCGTCAAAACCCCATTCTTCGCGCAGAATTGTGGTGAGAAGGTACGGATGCTCATGAGCGTAGGTTCCATTGACTTTGTTGTAGGACGACATGAGTGCCTGTGGATGAGCTTCCCGAACAACAATTTCGAAGGCTGTCAGGTAGATTTCCCGCATCGTGCGTTCATCAACGATGGAATCTGACGCTTGGCGCCGTAGTTCCTGAGAGTTGACAGCATAGTGTTTTGGTGTAGCAGCCACCCCTTCACTTTGTATCCCACGGACCAGTCCTGCTGCCATACGACCCGACAGCAGCGGATCTTCCGAGTAGTACTCAAAATTGCGACCGCATAGAGGTGAGCGTTTGATGTTGAGACCTGGACCTAGGACAACATCAACCCCTAGGGCGCGTGCTTCGCGCCCAAGAGCTTGTCCCATTTTTTCGGCCAGGCCAGGGTCCCACGATGCCGCAACGGTCGCGGCTGTAGGGAAACAGGTCGCAGGTTGCGAGGCGGCGATGCCCAGATGGTCACCCGACCCTAGTTGGCGTCGGATGCCGTGGGGTCCATCGGACATGACGAATGAGGCAATACCTCGACCGGGTAGCGGGCGTGAATCCCACTCTGATGAGCCTGACAGGAGCGCTGCTGCCTCGATAAGGCTCAGTTGGGTCTCAGCCATGACAAATCCTTTCCTGCTGCAACAAGAACCTGGCGGTGATGTGAAAGCACTACAGATTGGCGCCGGTAACGTGTCTGCGATACGTCGACAAGGAGGCCGGTGGGGTGGAGCCTTCACTGGCTAACACCCCACCAGCTCTGTGTATTTGAAGTGATGTCTTAGGCGCTCCGATGCCTCAGTGCTCGACGCGTCACTAAGACTGCGCCTAGCGCAATACCAAGGCCAAGGAGTGCGGTCAGACCCCATTGGGCATACTTCCACGTTGGTGGCGTATAGGTGACTGTGGCACCTGGAGCCTGTCCGACCATCGCGTTAGAGTTGGCCACAGCGAAGAGAATATTCTTGGTGGCCTGGCGGATATTGCTGACTGCATAAGCCGAGGAGGTGTCCGCAAAGCTCTTCGATGGTGCGAAAGAAAGGGTGAGGTCCGTCCCTGCCGCGATGGATTGGTCAGGGCTCATGTAGTTGTAGAGGTTGAAGTCGGTGATGGCGAATCCATTGAAACCCCACTCCCCTCTTAGGACATCAGTCATCAGCGCGCGACTTCCGCCCGCCCATGTTCCACCGATACGGTTGAAAGAGCTCATGATAGCGGTTGGACCAATGTGGGTTTCAGCAAGGGTCCCTTGGCCATCAGCAATGTAGCTCACCGGCATCTGCACGCCTTTAATGGCCATTTCAAAGGGCTTGAGGTAGATTTCACGAATCGTTTGCTCGTTCGCCCATGATGCCACACCGTTATTCACGCGGTTTGTTTCCTGGTCATTGAGCGCGAAGTGTTTGAGCGTGGTGTACAGACCCTTCGTAGCTGCACCTTGCGACACGGCAGTGGCCATCGCCCCAGACAGGAAGGGGTCTTCTGAGTAGTACTCGAAGTTACGGCCAGCAAAAGGACTCCGGTGAAGGTTCATCGCTGGTGCATACCAGCCCGACACTGTCTTCAGCAGGGACTCATTACCCATCATGACACCCATTTGTTCGCCAAGCTCAGTATTCCACGTTTGGGCGATAGTGAATTCTGACGGGTAAGCAGGTCCATTGACTGAGGCATTAATGAACGAGGAGAAGCCCGCTGGTCCATCCAAGTCCGTCACTTGAGGCTTGGCGATGGACGGGATGGCCGCTGTGTTATACGCGCCGTTGAGGAGCATATCGGTCATATCTGAGACGCTGAGAGAGTCAAGGAGTTCGTCCCATTTTGGATCGTCGTAGGGCAAGCCACGCAGATCTACCAGTGTCAGCTCCGTATCCGCTTTGGTGGTGGGCATTTCGACTGACGAGGCGCTTGCTGCCGCTTTGTGGTCATAGACCGCAAAGCCTGCCTTCGCTTCTTCAGATGCCTTCAAGAGGTCGCCTGAGGGGGCTGTGGGGAAGGTGCCAGCGAAATCTGCGCGAGACATATTCACAATTTTGTTGTTTTGTGAGGCGTCATCAGTAAATGCACTTGAAACATCATCAAAGCGGTTGGTGGCCGCAGTGTTGTCGGAAGAACGTGGGTTTGTCTGGTCATACACCACCGTTTCAGCAACGGTGTAGGTGACCGCTTCAGTGCCTGGGGCAACGGTATGCGAATCTGTGCGTGCCGTGATGAGATAGTCGCCTGCTTCTAGGACGTAGGCACCTGCATCCTCATAGTCATAGGAAGCCATATCTTCGACGTTATATTGCACCGTCACGGTTTGCGAGGCGCCTGCTTGAAGAAGATCGGTCTTGGCGAAACCTGCAAGGACCACCTCAGCCTTTTCGATGCCACCCTTGGTGTAAGGCGCGTTGTAGTACAGTTCCACAACGTCTTTTCCTGGGGTCGTACCAGTGTTAGTCACTTCAACGTCGACGCTAATGGTGCCATCGACTTCACCCAGCGAAGTGTCAACGATCTTCCACTCAAAGGTGGTGTAGCTCAGACCATAGCCGAAGGGGTAGACGACAGCTTCGTCATAGTCGATAAAGCCCTCGGCCGCTGCAGTTTCGTAATAGCGGTAACCTACGTAGATCCCTTCCTGATAGTTCACGAAGGTCGCTTCTTCAGAAACAGTGGCGTTAGATGCTACAGAACCAAGCGCGCTTGATGGATAGGACACTGCCAGGTCCTCATAGGTAAAATCACCGAAGTTGACAAATGTTGGATCCTTGGTGAAGTCGGCTGCCCAAATATCTGTGGTCTTTCCAGAAGGATTGAGTTCGCCCGACAATATCTTGCCTACAGCGTTGAAACCCGAGAGGCCCGGGGAACCAATAAGCAGCACCGAGTCGATACCCGGATCGTCCTGGATGGGTCCCATTTCAATCGTTGTGGAGGCATTGACGATGACGACAACCGTGTCAAAATGTGCTTTAGCCAAGGCAATCAGGTCGCGCTCATCTTTATTGAGTTCAAGCTGATGTTGTCCTTCGGTGTAGTTGTCATCCCAGCCGTTCATATCGCGCGCGAGGTCACCACCTTCACCGCCGCCACGGCCGATATATACCAAGGCTGCGTCGCCATATTGGCTAAATGTTGCCTGCTGTGCTTCATACTGTGCCACCGGAAGCTCACCGATGTAGTACGTTGATTCCGCTTCGTTGTCCATCACGATTTCAGCGCGGTCATTACTTTCCGCGTATGCTGCGATCGTTTGGTACACAGCGTCGTTCACCTCGAAGCCGGCGTTTTCCAAACCACTTCGTGCGTCCACCGCAGTGGTGGTATCCACCGACCCTGAGCCGGAACCGCCGTAGACGGGGTCAGCTGCTGCGCGTCCCAACATCGTGACCTTCGCTCCTGCGGCAAGGGGCAGGCCTTGGTTGCTATTTTTGGCCAGGACCGTTCCTTCTGCAACGATCTCTTCAATGAGTTGCGAGGCGGCAGCAGTATGTTCCTCTTCACTGGCGTAATCTGCCGTGTAGTACGAGGTATCCCACGTGGCACCGACCTCGCTATTTTCCACCGTGTATGTGCCCGCACCAAGGACACCTTCGATCCACTTATCGAAGACTCCGATGGCGATATTGGCCACGACAACGATCACTGTGAGTAGTGCAAGGACAGGCACCCAAATGCCCAGGTATTTTTTGTTGCTCATAGGTTTCTTTTGTGTGGACACGTGACTGCGCTCCCCATTGATTGACGGTCAAAACTATTGGTGCAGGATCTTCGATATGTGGTGGGTACCCCTGGGCGGTACTGTATGGCCCAGGGGTTTTCCCCACACAACTCCTCAGAAAAGGAGGGTTTACTCGGTGACTTCGGTGATAGTGCCGTCCTGATCGATCTGCCAGGTTTTCTGCGATGCTGCTGCCACCGCACCAATGATGAATTTTCCGTCTTGGATTTCGACAATTGATGTGGTGAGTTTTTCAGTGGCATCTGAATGATCGTAGGGAACGACAAGCATGCCGTATTTTTCGGTTGGCTTGTCAACGTCATTCGCCAAATAGATTTGTGTGAGATCTGGGTTAGTTTCCAGTGTCTCTTTCACCGTTGTCAAAGCTAACTCAAGGTCAGCCTTAGTTTCTGCGTCTTCGCTGTCGGCAGCCGCACTTGAGGATGTGTCGCTGTTACTTGTTGTCCCTGACGACGAACATGCTGCAAGGCCGCCTGACAATCCCAGCGCGAGCGTTACGGCAAGGGTGATTCGAAGGAGTGAGTTTTTCATGTCTATCGCTTTCTGTCCGAGGGTGAGGTGGGGTGCTCCCTGGTCGGGGAGGCACAAGACCTCCCCGACCAGGTCATATCTTGTCATCCGGTGATGGGCTGGTTGTCTGCACCAAGTCCGAAGCCGTAGTCGTAGCTATTACCTTCAGAGTCGGTGTAGGGGGTGACGTCCTTCGGTACGTCTTCCAAGTTGGCTTCAACCGTGTCCATATCCTTGGGGAATTGGATAGGCAGACGGCCTGCCGGTTCGTGCTTGCCAAGTGCGACAGTCAGCAGCGCCTCGTCAGCGGTACCAAAGCCGACAAAGATGGCATCTGATTTAGCTTCGAACTCGGCGGGTATCACCGGGTTTTTTGCCTTGACGATGGTGATGACCGGAATGTCTTTTCCGGAGGCTTCCACAGCGGCCACCGCGCGATTGAAGGCGTCAATATCGGCAGCGTTAGAAATAATGGAGGTGTTTCCAAGGTAGCTGCGATTCTCCTTCGTGCCATCAGCCAAGGTGTCGCCCGAAATTGATGTGGTGCGAACATTGGGTCCATTGGCAGTGTACGGTGCCCATTGCAGACTCAGCGGGTACCACGTGTTGCTGGCTTCGATCCAACCGGCGTTAGAGAAATTGTTGCCGTTATTGGGGCTATCCAAACCAACGATCACCATGTCAACATTGGACAGATCTGGAGCCTTGTATTCGGTGACCTTTTCTTCTGCATCGTAGGTAACTTCGTCGGTGACAACGTCTTTGAAAAACTTCTTGGCGGTGTCGATATCGATAGTTGGCCCATCGGTGTACTGCGCCTCCCCGAAGATACTGTTGAAACCAGTGTCGAAGGATTGCGGGATGTAAACGACCTTATCGGAGTAATCCGCATTGGGATCGAAGGTGACGGTACCGTTGGCATTCTTCAGCATCACGACAGAATTGAGCTGAGCTTGGCGTCCAGCATCCACCTTGTCCTGAGAACCAACGGTGGCTTGTGAGTCCTCAAGTACCAAGAAGGGGTTGTCGAAGCCATCATTGGCGAAACTCATGGTGAGGATACGACTTGCAGATTCTGCCCAGCGGGTTGCGGCGTCGACATCGAGTTCACCGGCCTCATACTTGCTTTGCCACATGTCGTAGGCGGCAAGGACGGGAGCGACATCGTTATTGCCACCGAACATGTCAGTGCCCAGTTTAATGATTTCAAAGTGGCGTTCTTCAACGGTCATATCGGCGATACCCCATCCCGTTGCGATACGAGGCTTGGGTTCGTCGGTGAGGGCACGTGTCACACCCCAGTCGGTGACGACAACACCATTGTAGTTATTGTCGGTACGTAAGGCGTTGAGTTTACCTGAGTCGTAGGAAGTGCCTTTAAGTTCAGCGTATTCGGCGCTGCCATCTGCGGCGACACCAACCGAGTAGGAGGTCATAATTGCCGCTGAGTCCAGAGCCTGCTTGAATACGGATTCATGTTCGGCAGCATTATCGCCAGGGTACACGGCGTATTTTCCAGCGTTAGTATGCGATTCGCGTCCACCTTCACCAGAGCCGTCACCCGGCCAGTGTTTAATCATGGCGTTGACGGATTCGTCGCCCCACCCTTGGTTCGTGCCATCTTCAGCAAAAGTGCCTTGGAAGCCCTCAACATAGGCAGCAGCCATTTCGCCGGCCATAGTCGAATCTTCACCGAAGGTGCCCGATACACGTAACCAGCGTGGTTCAGTGGCTAGGTCGATCTGTGGAGAAAGCGCGGTGCCAATGCCAAGGGCTCGGTATTCGGCTGAAGCCATCTGCGCAAACTGCAGAACCGTTTCAGGGGAGAATGTTGCTGCCAAACCAAGAGAGGACGGCCATTTGGAGATTTCACCTGCCTCGGTGAATGACCCTGTATTCGATGCGTCTGAACGCGGGTCGGATGAGTAGTTGACGGGCACATATGGCGTTTCAGCACTTGCCAACGTCTCCACATAGGCCTGCATTTCATTGACCCACTGGACGTTCTGCTTAGCATCTGAGGTGCCGGCATTAAGCACTGCGCGTAGATGTGAGGTCGAGAGATATTCCTTTTGGGCGTCGGTAAGACCATCGCCAGGGGCGCGCTCATGGGAAGAGAAAAGCATCAAACCTGACTGCTGTTCCTTCGTGAGTTGAGGTGCAAGATCAGCAGCACGAGCGGCTGCGTCAAGACGCCAATCTTCAAAGGTATCGAGGCTCCCATTGCCGTTGATATCTTTGAAGGCGTATGTGTAATCGCCGTCTTGAGCCTCAACGATCTTCATTTGGCCGCCGGTGGCATAGCTCAGAACAGCGCCACCATTGGGGTTCACCACACGGGTAAAAGCAGTTTTGCCGTCGGTGAGTTCAGTGCTTGTGTACGTAGTTTCACTACCTTCAGTGGCGCTTTGCGTGTCATTCGCGGCAGTACATCCTGCCAGCACAACGGCAACTGCGCCTACAGTTGCAATTGCACCTCGTGTCTTACGCATTGGTCGGTTCTCCTCGCTTCGCGTCCCACAACTTCGGGAGCTTGTGTTTGGGCTGGTGTCCGCAATGCCAACAACCTGCAACAGCCTCGCCGCAGGCCGGGCAACGATGGACGCACCAGTTGCGTCCACACCGGGCACCTGAGGTGACCCTATGAGGTGGATCGCAGCGGGTAAAGAGAATCTGCATGATCTGTTACACACGGTGCACAATCTGTCACGCCGTTACCAATTCGTGACATAGTCGCAATCGAAGCGCGACATCAAAATACGCCGAACCACGCACCCTAGACAACACGTCTTCGTATCGAAGTGCACCACCCCACGCCACACATCGACACATCCCACCACACCAGCACAGGCCGACATCTCGCCACAGCAACACAGGCCAACGTCGCCGCGACATTTTCAATATCGCAATCGCATCGTCAACATCGCCACTACGTTGCCAACGTGGGAGAATATGCTTATGGATTCCCCGATCTCGCATCCTTGTGCCGACAACAAACGACGCCTTGTATTCATTGATATTGACGGCACCTTAGTGACGCATGATCAGCAGATACCGGATTCCGCTTTCGATGCGTGCCAGCAGGCGGTAACTAATGGACACCGATTGCTCCTGTGCTCGGGCCGTTCTATCCCCGAAATATACCCGCGCTTGTGGGAACCTGGTTTTACCGGTGTCATCGCCTCGGGCGGAGGCTACGCGAAAGTTGACGGACATGTACTCGTTGACGCGCGACTGTCGGCAGCCGATATTCAACGCGTGAACGCACTGTTGGATTCGCTTGGTGCACAGACGATTTGGCAGGGAACCGACGCCTTTTACCATTCCCAGGGCTTTTTCGAATTTTTTAATACAGCGATGAAGCAACGCAATAACGACTCCTGGGACGAATACACGCAGGCCATTACCCCTTACCTCAAGCCTGGTCTTCCCACCACCATCTCGAAATGTACCTCTTATATTGACCGTCAACGAATTACTTACGAGGAACTGGCGATGCGCGTTCCATCTGGAGTACGGATGGTTCCAGGCTCCATCGGTGCGGGCAGCACCCTCGTCGCAGAATTTATGCCTGAAGGCGTATCAAAAGGCGCCGCAATCACGGCGGTAGCTCACCGCCTCGGCTTTCCTCTTGACGCCACCATTGCCTTAGGTGATTCCCATAATGACATCGAAGCGCTCTCCACTGCTGGTGTAGGCGTTGCCATGGGTAATGCTCCTTCGCAAGTACGCGATGCCGCAGACTATGTGACCGCTGATGTCGCCTCTGACGGTCTAGCATTGGCCTTCGATTATTTGGGGCTCATTTAGTAATCATCGTATCCATGCGCTTCCACGGGCACCATTTCCCGACTATCCTTGAAAGGGAGATATTTCCATCGTATTGGTGGTGTCTACTGTGAGGGGGCAATGATGAGCCAAGCAGAATCGATTCTCGAGGCGCTGGGTGGACGCGATAATATTGCTTCAGTTGAGGCCTGTATTACGCGGATTCGTGTCGACGTGAAAGACACCGAAGCGGTTAATGAAGCAGCTCTTGAAGCCGCAGGCGCCTTCGGCGTGGTGGGACTGGGCCGTTCGCTCCAACTCGTCATGGGCCCACGTGCAGAAGAAATCGCTGCTGACCTTCAAGCACTGAGGTAAGTGTGGATATTTGTTCTCCGATCGCTGGGATTCTTACAGCGCTCAGCGACGTCGCCGATCCTGTGTTTGCTCGAGCAATCGTGGGTCCCGGCGTCGCTATCACCCCAACTGAGGAGTCAGTAATCCCTGTTTTTGCGCCCGTCAGCGGGACCATCGTGAAAATGCACCCGCATGCTTTCATTATTCACACCAGCAGCGGTCACGATATTTTGGTGCACCTTGGTATCGACACTGTCACGTTGAAAGGCCGAGGGTTCACGGTCTATCACACGTCAGGAGACAAGGTGAGCATCGGCGACATCATGGCGCATTGGGATCTTTCCGAGGCGATGCGCATTGGGAAGGACACGGTCGTGCCGGTGATTGTCCTTGACACAAATGTTGAACCCGAACCGAGTGTATGGCCTGGTACGCCTGTGATCGCAGGTAGCCCTATCTTGAGGTACCTTGACTGACCTAACCAATGCCGTTACGCACCTTGCAGGCAGTCGTTGTCAGATACACGCATATGTCTCACCATACGTACCGCACCGAAAGTAACACCATACCCTGGGGAAAGTAACACCACACCGCAGGCGCAGTTGACACCTACGGAAAGTCAGCGCTCCTGAGGCAACATTTCGCGATTGAGCACGCTGGCCAAGGATGCCAGGGCGCTGTTGGTGGGTAACGCCTCGATAAGTACTTCATGCCCGTCACCGTCACATAAGGGCACGCACCAATTCGGGTACTCCCGATTTGTGCCAGGGAGGTTTTGAGGTCGCGTATCACCGACGGCATCAACGAGTGAAGCAACAACGAGCTGCGCCGGTGTGCGTGCAACGTACGCGTGGAGCGCTTCCACATGTTCTTGCGTGCAGCATTCGCCTTCTTCAAGTAACCCGTACTCATGGAGCCTCGTACGCATTTGGCTTTGTTCACGCTCGTCAGCATCACGCATGATCTTTACGTCGTCAACGAGTAAACCAAGCTGATCCCGCAAGGTCGTTTGTACGCCGACAAGATACCCAGCCGTTGGAGGCAGGTCATGGGTCGTCACCGCCGCCAAACAGGCGTCACGGTACTGGTCAGCGTGGAGAGGCCAACCGGATCCTTCTTTTTCAAACCACAGTACCGAGGTGCCAAGGATACCCCGGTCATGAAGGTAGCCACGCACCCACGGTTCAACGGTACCTAGGTCCTCGCCGATGACTTGTGCACCTGCACGCTGTGCTTCAAGCAGAATAACGCCCACCATTGCTTCGTGGTCGTAACTGACGTATGTTCCTGCACCGGCACCTTGGCCCTCTGGGATCCACCACAGTCTGAAAAGCCCGAGGATGTGATCAATACGCACAGCGCCCGCGTTAGCAAGCGTCGCACGCATCATCTCTCTGAGCGGACGATAACCCGCCTCGGCAAGGGCACGCGGTGACCACGGAGGTTGCGACCAGTCTTGGCCTTGCTGCGCATACATATCAGGAGGCGCGCCCACAGATATACGGGGTGCGAACATCGCAGGATCGGACCACTTTTCTGAGCCGTAAGGATGAACGCCAACGGCAAGATCGGCCATCACACCCACATCCATACCCAAACGACGGCTCACGTATTGCGCATGTGCTAACTGATCTGCGGCGATCCACTGGCACCAGCGCCAAAATTCGATGCGTTCAGCCAGGTCGTGGCGCGCCTGCGCAACAGCGGGTGCATTCACGTCAGCAAGTTCATCTGGCAGTTGAATTGTGCCTTCGCGTTCAACGATCGCACACCACAGTGCGAAATTCTCCAGATCAGCACCACCACGGCGCACAAAATGCACGTACTGCGCTTGACGTCCCACGCTACGCGGCAACGGGAAAATCAGTTCCAACGCCGCGCATTTTGCGGCCCACGTACGATCACGATCAATGAGGTCGCCGTCATGCCACGCGGTCCGTTCACGCAGCGCATCCACGTATCGGCGCACGCTTTCTGGGGCGGCGCCGTATTCGTCGATACGCTCGGGTCGAATGTAAATAGGGTTAACCCAGCGTCGGGTAACGGGAAGATACGGCGAGTTTTCAATAGGCGCGATGGGCGCTGACGCATGCACTGGATTCATCAGCAGAAAATCTGCCCCCGCCTCGGCACTGACAGCAAGCAGATCAGCAAGGTCCGCCGCATCGCCCATCCCCCACGAGGTCCGTGAACGCGTCGAATACAATTGCGCGGCCATACCCCAACGACGTTTCCCGTCTTTCGTGGGCACCGTTAAGGCATTCGGTACGACAATCAGGGTTGCGTGCGCGTGATGTCCACCCTGCGTATGCGCTTCGAGGCGGTGCCACCCTAAGCCGAGATGGGATGGGATGTGGAAGGTTGCTCGCCCCATTAATATGCCGTCAACGACACGAGGCGGATCCCAGTTATCGCGTTGATCACAGTAGCCGCGGTTTCCGTTTTCAGTGATCCATTCGACGCTGACCCACTCACCGTCGGGAACATGGACGTTGATCTCTGTATCGGCGCCTTCACGCAGGACAACCGTGGGAGGAAGCGTGGCGCGCCAAATATTATTTTCGGTCTCGTTCATTGCGACATGCACGTCAGCGACCGTTGAGGAGGGATCTACAGGTAAGCCCAAAGATTGTAGTACACGCAAAAGAGAATCAGCCGACACATCTTTGCGTTGCCCATACCAATCCCAAAAGCCAGTGGCAACCCCATTGCGCTGAGCGAGATTGCGAAGAAGTTCGATGTCGTCGCCTGCAGGTGCATTCAGTGCCATGGATAATCCTTGCTGGTTTTAAAGAGCGTGCTATCTTATCCTAGTCGCCCAAAGCCCGATCAGGACGCCATGACAGCCTTTTTCTTCGTGATATATCACTATGTTCTGCATTCTCACGGCTGCATCATGTCGACAAAGGAGCAAATAATGTGCCTGTGAGTTACTTCCTAGCCTTCGCTGGTGCATCGACCTCAAAGAGACACGGACAATAGACCTATGACACGTCCTATCCCCGTACCGCTGACGAGCGACGAACCGATTGCCTCGGTGCTGCGTATTATTTCGCTAACGGAAGCTGGCGATGACATATTTACCGCACACTCGTTGCCGCAGGTAACACGGGTCTACGGCGGACAAGTATTGGCGCAGGCAGCATTGGCAGCAGCAGCGACACTAGATCACCCTTCGCGGATGATCCACTCACTACACGCCTACTTTTTGCGGGGAGGTGACCCCAATACTCCCTTCACTCTGGAAGTAAACCGCCTACGTGAAGGCCGATCATTCACGGCACGGCGTGTGACAGCACAACAAGACGGCCGTGAAATCATGTCATTGGCAGCGTCCTTCGTTGCCACGGAGGCAGGGGCAGAATGGCATCAACGCGGCCCAGAAGTGCCTGAGCCTGAGGATCTTCAATCCGCGTTCGAGATTTTCAGAATGATGGATCATCCTGTTGGGCGTTTTCTCGGTAAAACTGCATCCTTTGATGTGCGCCATGTGGAACAAAGTTTGTACGCGTCAGCCGATCCCACGTTGAAGAACACCCAGCATTTGTGGATGCGTCCACGCAGCCCACTCCCCCAAGGGTTATCCCAGCATATTCACCGGGCATTACTTGCCTATGTGGTTGATCAGGTGATGTTGGAACCTGCTATGCGTTCTCTAGGTTTGTCGTGGATGACGCCAGGCATGTCAGCGGCCTCCCTCGATCACGCAATGTGGTTCCACAGGGACGTTGATGCGAGCGAATGGCTGTTGTATGAAGGCACCTGTTCCAATATCAATAGCGGCAAAGTTCTTACTCGCACGCGCATCTTCACACGTGAAGGCATACTCGTAGCCGAGGCTGAACAACAGGCGATGCTCCGCATCCCCAATGAGGAGCATTCAGGTTCGTCCAGTTGGGGTTTTGGTGTTGATCCAGTAACGGGCAAACTGACGAGCGCAATGGCTTAGCAGGTGTGTGCCATATTGGCCGATATACGACGAAGTGCCGTCTACCGAGGATCGGACATCCCCGTAGACGGCACTTGCGTATGCCGTGGCACTACCGATTTCAGTGGTACTTCAGAAATCAGCTGCGCCTTTGAATTCAGCCGCGCGTGAGTTTACGGTGTGTCATACGGTGCGGGTGAGCGGCCACTTCACCAAGTCGTTCGACCTTATTGGCTTCGTAAGACTCGAAGTTTCCTTCAAACCAGAACCAGTTCGCTGGGTTTTCGTCAGTACCTTCCCATGCAAGGATGTGGGTTGCGACGCGGTCAAGGAACCAACGATCATGGGTGACGACAACAGCACAACCTGGAAATTGCAGCAAAGCATTTTCAAGCGAACCCAAGGTTTCAACATCAAGGTCGTTGGTTGGTTCGTCAAGAAGTAACAGGTTACCGCCTTGCTTCAAGGTCAAGGCAAGGTTGAGTCGGTTGCGTTCACCGCCAGAAAGAACACCAGCAGGCTTTTGCTGATCCGCACCTTTGAAACCGAAAGCGGAAACGTAGGCACGTGACGGCATTTCAACATTGCCCACCTGAAGGAAATCTAATCCGTCCGAGACGACCTCCCACAGGCTCTTGTCGGGATCAATACCTGCACGGCTCTGATCGACGTAGGAGATTTTTACTGTCTCGCCGATAGTCAATTCGCCGCCATCAAGAGGTTCCAATCCGACGATGGTTTTGAAAAGTGTTGTTTTGCCGACGCCATTGGGGCCAATGACACCAACGATGCCGTTACGTGGCAGCGAGAACGAGAGGCCGTCGATCAGCGTACGGTCACCGAAGCCTTTTTTCAGGTCTTTCGCTTCAATAACAACACTGCCCAAACGTGGACCTGGCGGGATCTGAATCTCTTCAAAGTCAAGTTTGCGGGTACGCTCGGCTTCCGCGGCCATCTCTTCGTAGCGTTCCAAACGGGCCTTGGACTTGGCTTGGCGTCCTTTAGGGTTGGACCGTACCCACTCAAGTTCCTCTTTCAAACGCTTAGCAAGTTTGGCGTCTTTCTGTCCCTGCACTTGAAGGCGCTTCTCTTTGGTTTCCAGATAGGTGGAGTAGTTTCCTTCGTAAGGATACAGGTGACCGCGGTCAACTTCAGCAATCCAACCAGCAACATGGTCAAGGAAATACCGGTCGTGGGTAACGGCAATGACCGCGCCAGGGTACGAAGCGAGGTGTTTTTCCAGCCAAAGAACCGACTCGGCATCAAGGTGGTTAGTCGGCTCATCAAGTAGTAGAAGATCAGGCTCTTCGATGAGAAGTTTGCACAGGGCTACACGGCGACGCTCGCCACCAGAAAGCACACTCACCATCTGATCTGGAGGTGGGCACCGCAATGCTTCCATTGCTTGCTCAAGCTGCGAATCAATATCCCATGCGTCAAGAGCATCGATCTCAGTTTGAAGCTTGCCCATCTCATCCATCAGCGTGTCAAAATCAGCGTCAGGGTTTGCCATTTCAGCTGAAATCTCATTGAAACGGTCAAGTTTGGCAAATATGTCTGCCGCGCCTAAACGCACGTTTTCTACAACCGTCTTGGTGTCGTCAAGTTCTGGTTCCTGCAGGAGGATGCCGACGGTATATCCAGGTGTAAGCCGAGCTTCACCATTGGATGGTTCGTCAATACCTGCCATGATTTTCAGGATCGATGACTTTCCGGCACCATTAGGGCCAACCATGCCGATCTTTGCGCCGGGGAAGAATGACATACTGACGTCGTCAAGGATTACCTTGTCGCCGTGCGCCTTGCGCGCTTTAATCATCTGGTAGATGTACTCAGCCACTTCGCTCCATCCAAGGTTGTGTGATTCTGGCTTGCCAGTCCAATGCTAAGACACTGGCGCCTCTTCCGGTTCGTCCTGGTCACTCAAGTGGCCAATCGCACCGCCATATTCGTCAGCAAATGCGCCACGATGAACTACGGGTCGTTCCTGCTCACCGTTTATCTCGCCACCGGGGCATTGACTCGGCTCAATATTTACACCAGTATCACACTGAGCGTCATGTGAAGTGGCCGAGAACGGTGCTTTCTGGTCATGGGTGTTTCTGTCGATGATGGGCGGCGAGGGTGTGAGCTCCCATGGGTCATCCTTTTGTGGTGCTGCCTGTACTAATCGTGGTTCATTCATTGGTGCTTCTAGGTTGGCCTCTTCATCGCTTTGGCGAGTAGTGCGCGGTGGCGAATAGAACTGCGCAATCCCAGCGCTAAGGTCATGTCCAACTGCCACAGCGGTAATACTCAACGCTGATCGGACCTCTCCAGATTTGTCAGCCCACGCCTCAGCAACAGGTCGACCAATCACGATGACTTTTTGACCTTTTCGTAGTGATGCCATCAGGTTGTCGCCAAGTTTGTCCCAGGCTTTCACGGTGTACCACTGTGTCGATGTTTCTTGGAACTCGCCCGCATCGGTGAGGCGCCACTGGGGGCAACACAAACGAAAACGTACACTGGTATGCCCATGTATTGTCCGTTGGCTGCTCAGGTCGGTAGCGACACGGCCGCGCAGTGTCAGTGTTTGTCCGCTCATGATATTCCGTCCTTTCGTGACATGAGGGTGATGCCTCAACAATGACGGAAATCACCTACTAGTGACACGAAAATACCCTCGCCCTGTGGAAACAGGACGAGGGTGAAAAAGGGTGTGTAAAAATGGCTTACTGAGACGCCGCTGTGGAAAGAATAGGAGCGTACTGCGCCATCACCTCGTCTCGGATGCGAATAACGTCGTCACGTACCAGGGACACGGGAGGGAACAAAACCCGGCGATAATAGGCGAGCTCTTGGATGGACTCGAGGATATCTGCTAATGCGCGATGCCCACCCTGCTTGGTCGGCGCGCATTCATAGGCCACAGGATGCCAACGTTTCGCGAGTTCCTTCAGTGTTGACACGTCGACGACACGGTAATGCAAATGATCAATGAGCAGCGGCATATTCACTTCAAGAAAACGCTTGTCAGTGCCAATAGAGTTACCCGCCAACAGCGCTTTATTTGCTCCAGGCACGTATTTTTTCACGTAGGCAAGCACTGTGTCGCATGCTTGCTCCATTGTCACGCCTGCCTCAAGATCCTCAAGGAGACCCGAAGCGGTGTGCATTTGGCGAACAAAATCATTCATGCGGTCCAGTGCTCCGTGTTCTGGGGCAATAAGGACATCGATACCTGGTGCAACCACATTGAGTTGCGCGTCCGTGATCACGACCGCCACTTCGATCAGGGCGTCTGTCTCGGCATTTAACCCGGTCATTTCACAGTCAATCCACACGAGTGGGTCTTTGAGGGTTTTATTCACCCGGTAAGTGTAAGACGCTGCCGCATACAACGTCAGTTAATTCCACTCCATGCCGTCGGTACGTGCATGGTGATACCGCACTACTTGCCAGGCTTTCACTTGCCTCTAGCTGCCACGCCTGCGTCCGCGCCTGTCAACCCCGGTTTCTCAAGAGGGTCCTCACATGGTGCTAGTGCCGTTTCCGCGCAATGATCATTGCACCACATTAATGCCCGTGGGTTCTACAATCATTGGGCACACGTTTGGAAGGACCCGTCATGACCACGCCACACAACATCACATTGGTGAGTCCACAACTCGTCGACTCAACAGCGACGGTATTGCAAGGCATCGTGCGTGAAACCCCCCTTGATCTTTCGGCCCGACTGACCAACGCCATAGATACTCGGGTATATCTCAAACGTGAAGACACACAAAAATGTCGCTCATTCAAGGTGCGCGGTGCCTACGCGCGAATGGCAGCCCTATCCCCCACTGAACGCGAACGAGGCGTGGTGTGCGCTTCAGCGGGTAATCACGCCCAAGGTGTCGCCTACGCCTGCTCCCACCTGCACGTACGTGGCACCATCTACCTTCCGTCGAATACTCCTCGGCAAAAACGCAATCGCATAGCCGATATCGGCGGCGCGTGGGTTGAACAAGTCATTGTCGACGGCACCTTCGACAAAGCCAATGCTTTGGCGCAGGAGGCTGCTCGCGTTTCTGGACGCACCTATGTTCACCCCTACGACGACCCATTGACCATCGCAGGACAAGGCACAATCGGTGTTGAACTTGACCGCCAAATGCCGGCCGACACGGCGGCAGTTCTGGTCCCTGTAGGCGGAGGCGGCCTTCTTGCCGGCGTATTGACGTCCCTCCAAGCACGACGACCAGGTATCAAAATCATCGGTGTCGAACCTGTAGGGGCAGCGAGTATGCGCGCAGCTCTCGACGCTGGACAACCAGTCCGCCTCGACTCTGTTGATCCCTTCGTCGATGGTACCGCCGTTGGACAAATCGGTACCCTCCCCTTCGACACCGTCATCGCACAGGTCGACGACGTCTTGGTCGTACCCGAAGGCGCGGTGTGCACCGAAATGTTAGAGCTGTACCAATCCGATGGAGTCATCGCCGAACCTGCTGGTGCCTTAGCATCAACAGCAGCACTCCACTTCCTGGCGAATCGCGATGTCCGAGAACGCCTGCTTGGTGGTAAGGATGGCGCGATCGTGTGCCTTGTATCTGGAGGAAACAACGATTTGACACGCTATGCAGAAATAATGGAGCGTTCACTTCGCCACGAGGGATTGCGTCACTACTTCTTAGTGACCTTCCCTCAACAACCCGGTATGCTCCGCATGTTCCTCGAAGACGTCTTGGGTCCTCATGATGACATCGTGCATTTCGAATACACGAAGAAAAATAATCGTGACTCTGGCCCCGCGCTGGTCGGCATTGATCTGTCGTGCAAAGATGACATCCATCCTCTGCGGCGCCGTATGGAAGCCTCTCCCTTGCACGTCGAAGAACTACAAGCGGATTCTGACTTCTACCGGCTCGTCATTTAACAAGGCGAATATGCGCAACAGCTGGACGCGCCAGGATATGCACCAACGCCACCACAAGGCGCGTTACGCAGGCAGGGTATCCGCCTGCGACACTGCAACTTGCACTATCCAGCCAGAGTGTCTCCCAGCAACACCGAGGCGTCCTACGCCGCAAGAGTATGTACTGGCGTCAGGGTGACGCGCACGTCGGCGGCAGAATTGAAGCGGTAGCCTTGACCGCGAACGGTCGAAATCAGGTCCGGTGTGGCGAGTTTTGCGCGCAAGCGTCGGATATGGGCATCAACCGTGCGTGAATTATCCGCGCTCAGTCCACTCCCATGCCACACGGTTTCAAAGAGCTCTTCACGCGATACTGCACGATCGCAGCGAGCGGCCAAATGGGTGAGGAGCTCGTATTCCTTATTGCACAATGCCACCACTTTGCCGCCAATACGCACCACATGGTTGTCCAGGTCGAGGTCGACGCGAACCGAACTGAGTCGAAGTCCGTCAAGCACGGCAAGAAAGGCATCAAATGATGTGGGTTCTGCGCAGGTCGCAGTAGTTTCAGGGGTGTAAACGAGTGTCATTGGTGTATCCGTTTCTCACGGAGCCGCAAGGCCCACTCCACTTAGGGAAGCAAAATAATTGGGGCAAATCTGCGGCTAGATCGACTAAGGGCAACGAGCGTCGATCACATACACATTCGAGAGCACATGGAGCCGCACATTGGGCGGCACATTCGCATCTCGAAAGCAGTCATGTTTCAAGTATCGTCAATTATTCACGCACGGCGACAGGTGTCCACATACTGACATTCAGTAACGGATGTGCACATGCGCACCCGACACAAAAAGGCTGCTTCTGCAGCACACATGCTGCAGAAGCCACCCCTTTGTCAATTGCCACGTCTTATCCTGATGACGCGTAGACGATCAGTTGGTTGTCAGCGACGCACCTCCCGCACTCGTTTTGTTGCCTCAACAAGGTTGGCCAACGACGCCTCGGTTTCGTCATACCCTCGGGTCTTTAATCCACAGTCTGGATTGACCCACAGTCGTTGCCGCGGAACCGAAGCTACCGCCGCCTCGATCAATTCGGTCAATTCCTCAACTGAAGGCACGCGTGGACTGTGAATATCCCACACCCCTGGGCCAATCCCATGATTGAAACCATGCGCAGCCAGTTCAGGAAGCACCTCCATACGCGAACGCGCTGCCTCAATTGATGTGACATCAGCATCAAGCGCAGCAATTGCGTCGATAATCTGACCGAATTCCGAGTAACACAAATGCGTGTGTATCTGTGTATCAGACCGTACACCGGCAGTTGCGACGCGGAAGGAATCGACAGACCAACGGAGGTAATCGGCATGCTGATCCGCATCCAAAGGCAACAACTCACGCAATGCAGGCTCGTCCACTTGGATTACCGCAATACCTGCAGCTTCCAAGTCATTCACCTCATCACGCAACGCCAAACCAATCTGATCAGCAACCTCACCCAAGGACAGGTCATTGCGTGGGAACGACCACGCAATAATAGTCACCGGACCAGTCAACATGCCTTTGACTGGCTTGTCAGTCAGCGACTGCGCATAGGTCGCCCATTCAACGGTCATCGCCTGAACACGTGCAACATCACCCCACAGAATGGATGGACGGGTACAACGCGAACCGTAGGACTGAACCCACCCATGGCGTGTCGCAGCAAAACCTTCAAGAAGCTCAGCAAAATACTGCACCATATCATTGCGCTCTGCCTCCCCATGCACAAGAACATCCAGACCGAGGCGCTCTTGCAACGCGATTACCTGCGCAATTTCTGCTTCCATGCGCTGTCGATACTCTGCTTCGGTGAGTTCACCACGACCAAAGGCAGCGCGTGCTCGACGAATTTCCACCGTTTGTGGGAAAGATCCAATCGTCGTGGTTGGCAGATCTGGCAGTTCAAGACGCTGTGCCTGGGCCGATTCTCTGAGCGAGTACTCCCCGCGACTACGGTCAGCTGCGCTCAAGGCGGCCACGCGCGCACGCACATCCGAACGTACAACCCCTACCGCCTCGGCACGCTGCGCAAGGACACGAGTGACCTCCTCGATGGCGCCGTCGACCGCCTCCCATCCCTGTGTCACACCGGTAGCTAAGGTCACTATCTCAGACACCTTTTGATCAGCAAAAGCCAACCATTTGTGGAGATTGGCGTTGAGCTCGGCATCATCCCATTGTTCTAAAGCTGTGTCGTGTGGCACATGCTGCAAAGAATTCGTTGTCGCCACACTCACGCTTGCCGCACCAAGACGCGCAGCCTCGTCAAGGAGTGTGCGTGCCTGAGCCAAATCGGTCCGCCAAATATTACGTCCATCAACCACGCCAACGACTAAATCTACGGTCGAAAAATCCAACAGTCCGCCCGTCGGCAACGCGCCGCGGACAATATCCAGATGTACAGCCTCGACACCGCTGGCAAGCAAATGAGGCAACGCAAGGCGGCCATCACCGTAGGGGGTCGTCACAAGGATACGGGGGCGTTCGTCGAGGCTGGGCGACGCTAGTTGGTGGTACACCTGCCCTGCATATTCGCCGAGGCGTGAGCGGGGGTGCGTGAGGTTATCCGTCACCAATGCGGGTTCGTCGAGCTGTACCCACTGCGCGCCTGCGGCATACAGTTCAGCAAGAAGCTGCTGATAGACCGCCACAACCTCATCAAGACGAAGGAAGGGATCATATCCTTCGGGGGCAGATTCGCAAACCTTCGACAACGCAAGATAGGTCACCGGCCCAACCAGCACAGGGCGCGTCAGATACCCCCACTCTTTGGCTTGGACGAAGCGTCGGACAATAGCATTATCAGCAAAATTAATAGGTGTATCCGGTCCAATTTCTGGCACAAGGTAGTGGTAGTTAGTATCAAACCACTTCGTCATCTCTTGCGGAGCTACACCATGGTCACCTCGCGCCAAAGCAAAATGAAGGTCCAGGCCTGTGCGACCCGCGAAACGCTCAGGAGTAGCACCAAGGAGCGCCGTAATATTGAGCACTTGATCGTACAATGCTGAGTTTTCTGGCAAGGACGAGTTTTGGGCATCAAGGCCCAGCTCAACGAGGCGCGCCAAGTTGGTTTTGCGTAGCGTCGCCTCGGAATCTAAAAGGTCAGATTCGCTGATCTTGCCTGCCCAAAAGGATTCGAGGGCCTTTTTCAGTTCGCGGCCACGTCCAATCCGCGGGTACCCAAGGATGGTAGCTGAAGGAAATGATGACATGGAATTATCCGTTCTGTTGGGTTCAAATCTCATGGTGTTCCGGGGTGGATGATGGTGTTTGGGGGCGACCTATGATGGCGTCGCTATCGGTGAAGAGGTATTCAGTCCTGTCCATGGTCGGCGGTAAACTTAGCGGGATTGCGTCCAAGTAGCGTGAGAATGTCAAGAGCAGGCCGTGCCCGATTAAAGGTATAAAGGTGCACACCTGGGGCACCACCATCAAGAACCTCGTCGACGAGTCGTGCGCCCACACCCACACCCAGATCATGTTGTGCAGCAGGGGTATCGGCCCAGGCCAGTGTGTCAATAATGCTGTTGGGGGCGCTCACCCCGGTAAGCTGCGCAACGCGATGTAGGCGAGCCGGATCGGTGGGCGGCAAAACACCTGCGACGATGGGAATCCCCACCCCTTCTTGTCGAGCTTTATCAACGAAACTGAGGTAGATGTCTGCTTCCCAAAAAAGTTGCGTGATCGCAAAAGACGCACCTGCAGCCTGTTTGACCAATAGACGTTGGATTTCTTCGTCCTGCGTTGTACCTGCAGCGGGGTTACCTGCCGGGAAGGTCGCCACCGCAATGGCGAGTGGGGCAACTGCCGCTCGCAACGCCTCGCCCGGATGAGCGGCACATCGCCGCGCTTCGACTGTTCGAATGAGGTGGATGAGTTGCGTTGCCGAGTGCACACCTTCGCGTGGCGGTTGCCAATCCGGTTGACCCTGCGGTGGGTCGCCTCGTAAAGCAAGGAAGGTACGCACACCTGAATCCAAGTAGTCCGCGACGGTCGCGACGACTTCGTCACGGGTCGTGCCCACGCAGGTCAGATGCGCGATCGGGGTTACTGGTTTGTCATGGACGAGGCGGTCGACAACTGCGCGGGCGCTGCTACGGTCTTTGCCTCCCGCACCGTAGGTGACCGACATAAAGTCGGGGCGTGCTTCAATCAGTTGGTCAACTGTTAACCAAAATTGAGGTGCCGCCTCAGGTTTTCGTGGCGGCATGACCTCAAACGAGACTAGGGTCGGTTCGTGGTCGTGCCGACACGGCGAGGCATACAGATCGGATGTGGTGAGCATATTTCTCCTGATAGAACGACCCCGTGTGGAGGCAAAATGAACAGGCGGTGTCTCAGGAGCACATTCGTGCACGGATGCCACCGTGACGGTGGCCGAGAATCTGTGCGCGCATCATCATGATGTAAGTGTGCGTGCCCATGCGCCAGGGCGACGTCCACGCTCAGGGAGTAAACCTTTGTAACACGATGCGCTCACCGCGCGAGGCATATCGACACTACGCGGCGAGCAAAACGATGTCCTCAGACATGAAAAGTGCCCCCAGCAGGACTCGAACCTGCAACCTACGGATTAGAAGGCCGGTGCTCTATCCATTGAGCTATGGAGGCATGCGCCAATCGGCGACCTATTAAGGGTAGCGTACGCCGACGCATATTGCGTCACCTTAACGAGGAGGTGTGGGCTGTGGGTGTTTCGCGTCCATCCCCACAATTGGGGGGGCGGTGCGACTGAGCGGGCTGGCACACTAAACGTGCACCAGCCCGCCATGAGTCATCCGTGTCGCCTGCGCAAATTCAGCGCTATTCCGGCAAGTGCGATGACTGCGCTTGCGCTAATGAGTAGCGCAGCGTCGCTACCGGTCTTTGCCAGAGCAGATGTGCCCTGAGTCAGTCGCGTCGGTGCGGCGACCTTCGTGGTCCCAGTAGATTCCTTCGATGTGGAGGTGCCTACCCCTTGGCTACCGTCGGAAGGTGTCGTGCCACCCGCTTGGCTGCCAGTGGCGACGATGGTGAATGTCCCGCTGGTCTCATGGTGAGCGCTGCTCATCACAATGCGATGTGCACCTAATTCCATTTCGACAGGAACCGTCCAGGTGAGTGTTGCCCTTCCAGTCTGGTCGGCCGTTGCTGTGCCTATGACACGTGGGGTTGAATGCACCGTGAACGTGACGAGTTCTCCTGGCACAAAATTCGCCGCGCTAAAGGTCACAGTGCCACCCAGTGCTACCTGTGGCGTTGAAACTTCAACCTGAGTGTCGTGGGGGGTGTCAGGGTCATTCTCGGAACCGTCTGTACCATTTCCCGTTGACGGATCCTCGCCTCCTGTACCGGGGGTTTCACCTGGTGTTTCACTTCCTCCGGAATCGCCCGGGGTGTCAAGGTTGTCATCCTTGTCACCCGGCTCACCCGGCTCACCCGGATTGTCATCGCCACTGCCCGGCTGACTTGGCGTGCCACTGTCGTCACCACCTGAAGGTGGTTGTTCTTGCGGATCGTCTGTGCCCGGCTCATCGTTCGAGGTTACGGTGATGGCAACGGTAGGTGAAACCGTCTCGCCAACCGAGTTACGAGCAACAACACGAAGGTGACGTCCATTCCATTCCCCAGTGGCCGTCAACGTCATTGTTGATCCACTCGCCTCAGTGATATCGATCCAGGCCGCATCCGTATCTTCCGCTACCCGATATTGCCAACGCAGCGCTGGTGTCGGCCGCCCTTGTGCTTCGGCAGCGAGGGTGAATTGCGCGCCCGAGGCAGCCTTCAGTTGCCTAATATCGCTATCGACATCCGGGTCCTGATAGGCGACTTCACCTTCGACATCAAGCAATTCAGGTCCTACAAGCGTCGGCGCCTGGTTGACTCGCAGCGATACCGTTTGTGACGCAGCACTTCCCGCATCGTTACTTGCGACAAGTCGCACCTGCGCCCCATCATCAGCGTCACTCAAAGTGAAGGTGTAACGATCTGCCTGAGCCTCGTCGATTGCTCGCCACGCGCCCCCTTCGCTATCTGCACGCTGCCACTGCAACGTCGGTGCAGGTGTGCCTGTGATTGGCGCCTCCAGCATTACCTGGGTTCCTGGAAGACCGGTGACTGTCCGATGTTGACCATCGCCTGAGGTCACGAAGCTCTCTTCAGGTGTGCCTGTCGCAGTGATGGCGCCTACTGTTGGAGCCTGACTCAGCGGCTTGTCGAAGACTTCGACTTCTGCCAAGCCTAGTTGGCGGCCACGGCGTTCAAGGTAGATGCGAATGTACCGCGCTTGTACTGAATTAAATTCGACGCGCGTGGGATAGCCAATTTCCTCGGTTATTTTGTGTGAGGTGATGTCGGGCGAGGCGATGAGTTCATTGAGGAACATATTGCCATCAATGGGCTTTTTCGACAGCAGTACATAGACATTTGCCATATTTGACGCGCATGTACGTGAACCGCATTGGTCATCGTGATGGCGGTTCCACAGGTCAATGGCAGTGATCGTCCGAGGCGCTTCGAGATCAACTTCCCACCACGAATTAAAGGTTGTACTCGTCGTGGCCGCGACCGAACCGTTTTCTCCCACGCCGTCAGTAATACCGTCAACCGCACGTGACGACATGTATCCGTTGGCCGTGGTCGATTGACTGGTCGGCTTGCCCAAGGCAATACTTTGGCTTGCTGGTAGTACGGTGAGCAGCGCTGAATCGGAGGTTACTCGTCCCGCTGAGTTTATTGCATCGACGCTGAATGACACGTTCGCGTCGGCAGTGCTCGCAACAAAGCTATAGACCGCGTGCGTGGCTCCTTCGATGGCTTGTCGCTCACCGCCAGCTATTTGCCGGTACCACTGATAGGTGGGTTTGGGGCTGCCGGTGGCAATAGCGCTGAATGTCACCGTTTGTTCGACGCGTGCCGAGGCGGAGGCCGGTTGGGCACTAAACTGCGGGACGCTGGTTTGAGGAGCGTTCTGCGTGGCTTGTACGCCGATGGATCGCAACGTAAGCGGCATCGGGCTTGCGTAATATGTCGGGGTGGCAAGCTCAATCCGGATACGTGCGGCAGCATGTGCGGCCAGGGCGAAGCCTCCGATAGGGCCAGCAGCAATTTCAGCGCCGGAGGCGACGACAGTTGTGTCGCCAACTGTGACTTTATATAGCGTTGGGCTACTTAATCCGCTGTTCGCAGTTAATGTCAGGGACAGATCTGCAAAGGTCGTGTCGCTGCGATTAACGATGTAGGCATCCAAGGCAGCGGTGTCGCTCCCCTGCGCGTTGCGCAGTGCTGTGATCTGGTCGTGACCAATAGTTGCTGTACCGTTGGCCACGTCGACAACCGTCGTGGGGAGCATCATGGCGGGCCCATCTAGCTGGACCTTAATGACCGGTTTCACAGCATCTGGGGCTTCGCCTGCAAGGACAACGCGCAAAGTACCCCCGTCGTGTTCGTATTCGAGAGCGGTGTCGGTTCCGTCGATGGTCACTCCGGTGACCTTCGAAGCTAAACCTGGTAGGGAAAGGATGCTGCCTGCACTCCACTTGTTGGGGAACAGGTAAAGGGCATTACCTTTGGTGGTGATACGTCCCCACTGTGGGATGGGGAACCATGTAGCCCGAGCTCCGTCGATGGCGTCAGGATGACGTTGGCGCCAAGCAGCGATTTCCGATAATACATGCTGGTCAAAGGGATGAATCGAACCATCACCTTTAGGTCCGATGTTGTAGGCATAGTTGCCGCCGCCTGATATTACTGTGACTAACCCGTCGACCGCTTCACGTACTTTCGCAGCCTTGTTGTCTTCACTGCGGTCTGCTTTGCTTGTTGAGCAATAGGACCAGCAGTCGGGGAAGATTGACAGGATTGATTCCCACGGTCCGAGTCTAAATGTCTTTGGGACAACATTGTCACCGCCGACTTCGAAGTCACCTTTCTCGTTCCACACTCGCGAATTCACGACGGTAGTGGTGGGCTGGTGTTGCCGGACTCTTTCAGCCAATTCTTGCGATTGGGCAGGCGTGGGGGCACCCATATCAAACCAAAACTCGGCGATTGGCCCATAGTTAGTCATGAGCTCGTCGATCTGAGCAAGGTTGTACTGGTGGTGTTCATCCGATATCGGATTAAGGTTCGCATTGGGTTCAGCGGCGTGTTTCTCCCAGTCAATGATGGAGAAATAAAAGGCAAGCTTCATGCCAATTTTTCCGCACTCGACTTCGAGTTCTTTCAGAGGATCTCTACCAAATGCAGTGGCGTCAACGATGTTGTAGTCCGTCGTTTTTGTGTCCCACATGGCAAAGCCATCGTGGTGTTTCGAGGTGATCATCACATACTTCATGCCCGCTGCTTTTGCACTGGCACAGACCTGGGCTGCATCCCATTGAGAAGCCTGCATTGCTGCAGCGTCGCGCAGATACCGGTCCCGAGGAATTCTCATCCAGGCTTTGATTTGCTCAGGATAACCGCGCACTTGATCACGACCGTTGTAGCGGCCTTCGTAGAGTGAGTAGACCCCCCAGTGCATGAATAGGCCAAATTGGAGGTCTTGCCATGCCGCGATACGGGGATCGTCGGAGCGCGGCACGACGGCAGGTATACCTGTGACGGTTTCGTCGGTGGTTGGTGCGGATGGCGGGTCGGCCAATGCAGGTGACACTGAACCTCCTGTGATCAGTGCAAGCGCCGCCAATCCGCTGAGAATTTTTCTTCTCAACATCGGTGATACTCGTCCTTCTGGGTGGATAGGTGTGCGAACGTCAGTGTTCGCAGCCTCTTCGTTGAGGCCGCATCAATGGTAGCGGTGTCAAACGTTTGGCTCGCAAAGGCCGAGGTTAATGGGGCGGCAGGCGGTTGAAAGCGGGTGTTTGTATGACAAAAGGGCCCGGCACAATGTGCCAGGCCCTCATGTAGCGTCGAAGATCAGGCTTCGACGTCGATGAGACCGTTCTTGTATGCCTTCGCCAGGCGGCGCGGCACGCGAACCTCACGGCCGGCAACCTTGATGGTGTTCAGCTCGGTGAGGTCAGCTTTCCAAGCAGACCGGCGAGTGCGGGTGTTGGCGCGGGACATTTTGCGCTTTGGAACTGCCATTTCCCTACCCCTCTCTTGTCGTGGACCTATGTCGTGCCGGATGACGATCCTCGGACCCTCATCCTCGGCTCGGCGAATGCGGCGCATTGGTGTACTACGCGCGCAGTTGGCAACCCGGAAATACTAGCATGTTCTTCCCATCCGACGACAGTTACAGGCGGGAAGGAGTGTTGCGATACTCGTCTCATCCTTGGCGGGCTTTAAGGCGAGGATTTTTCTTGTTGATCACGTACAGATGCCCACGTCTACGCACCACCTTTGATCCAGGTTGTTGAGCGAGGGATCGTATCGATGCACGTACTTTCATCATTGGCCTTTCGTAATACATTGGCGCAGCTATTTGCGTCCATAGCGTGCGTAGAAACGTTCGACGCGTCCTTCGGTGTCGACAAGGCGTTGTTTACCTGTCCAAAATGGGTGCGATGCAGATGATATTTCGACATCTATTACGGGGTAGGTATTGCCATCTTCCCATTCGATGGTTTGCAACGAGGTGACAGTGGAGCGTGTGAGGAAGGCGAATCCTGCGCTGCGGTCACGGAAAACAACGGGATGATAGTCAGGGTGAATACCGGGTTTCATGTCATATTTCTTTCTGTTGACAGCAGGTATTACCAAGAGGATTTGGTAACGCCGGGAAGTTCTCCGTTCAGCGCGCGTTGGCGGAATTGGACACGGGATAGGCCAAATTTACGCAAGTAGCCCCGCGGGCGACCATCATTGCATCCGCGGTTACGCAGGCGCGTTGGCGAGGCGTCGCGCGGCAATGCGTGAAGGGCGCGCATCGCTTCCTGACGTTCTGTCTCACTGAGGTGAGGATTGATACTGCGCGCTTTTAGTTCCATCCGTTGAGCAGCGTAGCGTTCGACTATTTTTTGGCGTTGTAGTTCGCGCGCGATCTTAGATTTTTTTGCCATATCAGCGTATCTCCACAAATTCGACGTGAGCCCTCACGATGGGGTCGTATTTTTTGATGCGAAGCCGATCAGGTGTATTTCGACGGCTTTTTCGTGTGACGTACCGGTATCCGCTTCCTGCCGTTGATTGGAGCGTGATGACTGGGCGGAGGTCTTTTCCTTGTGAGCGAGCCATATTCAGAATCGTTCTCCTCGTGCACGCATGTCGGCAATCACTGCGTCGATGCCACGTTGATCAATGATTTTGATGCCTTTGGTGCTCAGTCGCAGCGTAACGGTGCGTCCCAGTGATGGCACCCAGTATCGTTTGCGCTGCAAATTAATGTCCCAGCGCCGACGTGTACGACGGTGAGAGTGAGAGACGTTATTACCGAATCCTGGTTCCGCTTGGGTGACCTGACATTTTCTACTCATTCCACTATTATTGATAACCGTTCTCAATATCGCAAATTTATTCATTCGAGGATTCATGCATATCTCCACTTTGACAACCACCGAACCACTCTTGCGTGATCTCATCACCCTGACACTGTCAGATCAGGCTGACGTCCTCGTATGCGACCTCTCCCCCGATAGCGTGACCTTGCGCCACTTCCACACCTTCGACCTTGCCTCGAAAAGCACGGTGGACCTTGCCCATTCCTGCCTGAGTTGTTCACTACGCGAAGCCATCATCCCTGCTCTGTCAAACCTTGCCCACATGGGTGTCGACCGCCTCGTCCTTGCCCTTCCACCCGCAGCTGAGGCTCTTACGGTCATTCCCCTCCTTCATGAATACACTGCACCTGGCCAATACTTAGATCACTGCGTATTGACCACCTGCATCCATGCGGTCAACACTGATACCGTTAAACGCGACCTTCTCACTCACACGCCGCTACGTGAGCTGGGATGCCATCTGAGCGATGATGACGATCGCTGCGCAGGAGAAGTGCTAATGAACGGCATCGGTTACGCCGATCTTGTACTGAGCCTCGGCGACGATCCCGTGGGCGGCGAACTCGCTGAGCATCTACGACCGTTTGACACACTCATGGTGCACCACCTTGACGATGTCACCGACACGCTGCTTTTTGATCATCGCCACGATCCCGACGCCGCCATTGCACGCATACACCCAGCATCAACACTCGCATGGGGCGGCCCCCATACACATGGGGTATGGACCCTCGACCTACATTCAGATCGACCATTCCATCCTGAGCGATTAGCACAATTCGCCGCCGACTTGGCAGCACACAGCACCTGCGCACGAGGCTGTTTCTGGTTACCGTCACGCCCCGATACCGTATGCACCTGGGAAGTTAGCGGCGGTAGTGCCAGTGTAGGAGTTGCAGGTTCTTGGGACGACTCAGCGCACACACATATCATCGTCACCGGCACACAGGACGTGGCATACCTTCGTGACGAAATAACCGCAACCTTTCAGCGCATCCTCATGAATGACACAGAACTCCATCATGCCTTCGAGTGGATCGGAGCCGACGACGGGCTCAGTCATTGGTTCACGCCTCACGACTAATGCCCGGCTGTGTTGTCATTGTGGTACTCGGCGAACGGGGTCGAAATACCTCCATCCACATAGACGCTTTCGGGACGCCTCTACTGCCGCAATGCCAACGAGGTCGATACACCTGCATCCACGTGGGACAATTACAGTAGTGCGATGGAGGTTGGACACACACATGCATAATGCGGCAATCCTTGTACCACAGGCGGCTAGCGTCACGGTACACGAAATGGAAGTTAAACGCTCCCGCTTTATTTCGTACATCGCGCGCACCGATACCCCGCAGGATGCACGTGCCTTTATCGACAGTATTCGCCAGCAGCATCCCCAGGCACGACATGTGTGCAGTGCCTACCTCATTGCCGAAGAAGGACACAGCCCTCACCAACATTCAAGCGACGATGGCGAGCCTGCCGGCACTGCTGGCACACCAATACTTGAAGTACTGCGTGCATCAGACATGTGGAATGTTACTGCGGTCGTGGTTCGCTATTTCGGTGGCGTCCTACTTGGAACTGGTGGCTTAATCCGCGCCTACTCCGGCGCTGTAGCGCAATGTCTCCATACTGTCCCCCGCTCCTTGCGGACACAGGTTGAGGTATATGACGTTCACCTTGACCCTATGGAGGCGGGACGCATTGAGGCCGAGGTGCGTCATCTGGGTGCGCGGGTCCTTGACGTGGCATGGGGCGACGATGTCAGACTACGGCTAGGCATTGACAACACACTCCACAAAGCCCTTGTCAGCCTGTTGGCACGCCTTAGCCAAGGTAGAGCAATCGTCCGTAGGGCGGGCAGCACATGCGTTGAAGTGGACGCAAGCGACGACTCGTTTTAAGGTTGCAGCATGTTGGAATTGCGAAGCGTCTACCCCCTCTTGGGTCACACGTCGCGCTATCGCACCCTTTTTTGTCTTTCCTGTCTGTAGGGCGAATGGCCTTACAGGTGCTTTTGTGCACCGTCGTTCGCCCATGTAGTGACAGCTGTGCCGCAACACCATGTTTTTCAAATATCTGTCTTAAGGAGACCCCATGCCCCGTATCGCGAACAATGTTTCAGAACTTATTGGCAATACCCCCCTCGTTCGCCTGAACCGACTCACTGGAGCTCACCGCAAGGTTTTGGCAAAAGTTGAAGCATTCAACCCCGCATCGTCGGTCAAAGACCGTATTGCCGCCTCGATTATTGACGCTGCCGAAGCCTCAGGTGCACTGGTACCGGGCGGCACGATCATTGAAGCCACCTCAGGTAATACTGGTGTGGCATTAGCTATGGTGGGCGCATCGCGTGGCTATAACGTGGTGATCACCATGCCATCGTCAATGAGTATTGAGCGACGCATCCTCATGCGCGCATTCGGCGCCGAATTGGTTCTCACCGACCCCGCTACAGGCATCAAAGGTGCCGTGGCAGAGGCTGAACGTATACGCGATGAGCGTCCCGGGTCCATCATCGCCTCACAATTTGACAATCCCGCTAACCCTGCGGTTCACCGCCGTACCACGGCGGAAGAAATCTGGGCTGACACGGACGGTAATATCGATATTCTCGTAGCCGGTGTCGGGACCGGCGGTACCGTTTCAGGTGTCGGCGCGGTCCTCAAAGAGCGTAAACCAGAGGTGCACATCGTTGCCGTCCAACCGGAAGAATCGCCACTACTGACAGGTGGATCGCCTGCTCCGCACGGGATTCAAGGCATTGGCCCAAATTTTGTGGCCAAAAACTACGACCCCAGCGTCGTTGACGAAGTAATTTCCGTCGGAACTACCCAGGCGATGGATGCCTCTCGTCGCGCCGCCGCCGAGGAGGGACTGCTCGTTGGCATTTCCTCCGGCGCTGCACTATATGCAGCTATCGAGGTGGCCTCACGACCTGAAAACGCAGACAAGACCATCGTTGTGGTTCTACCCGATACCGGTGAACGTTACCTTTCAACTAAGCTATTCGAAGACCTTCGCGACTAGCCGTTGTGGGGCGCGGCACCAAGCGCCTCGTCGCCCCACAACACGGTCCCTGTGACAAGGATCCTGATGAAATTACACAACACCCCCAGCGCCTTCGCCCTACTTGGGGAAGATGTGCGCACGGTGCGGCGCCGTGATCCTGCAGCGCGCTCAAAAGTTGAGGTTGCCTTGGCCTATCCCGGCCTTCATGCGCTGTGGGCGCACCGAATTTCCCACGCGTTATGGAATCGCGGCATGGTCACACCTGCCCGTATCTTGTCGTCAATTGCACGTTCCTTCACCGGAGTCGACATTCACCCCGCAGCGCGCATCGGACGCAGAGTCTTTATTGACCACGCGACCGGTGTCGTCATCGGTGAAACCGCGCAGGTCGGCAATGATGTGGTCATCTTCCACGGTGTCACCCTTGGTGGCGTGTCAATGACGCCAGGTAAACGACACCCTACTGTTGGCGACCATGTGATGTTGGGGGCGGGCTCAAAGATCCTCGGACCTATCACCATCGGCTCAGGCTCAAAAGTCGGAGCAAATGCTGTGGTCACCAAAGATATGCCGGAAGATTCAGTTGCTATCGGCATTCCCGCGAAGATTCGTCCAACATCGAAGCCACGCCAACGCGATGAAGACCTCATCGTTGACCCATGCTGCTATGAGGACCCATCGGTCTACATTTAGCAACGCGCCGCGTGGAACCATCTGTCCGCCTCCCCCACATCTGACAGGCAGACCCGCCTCGCTAGGGTGACGCTGGCGCAGCACCAGTCCGAATCACTAAACTCGCAGCGTCGTGGGAGTTTTGCTCTCCAACATGTACCATGTCGATCGGTATTTCCTGACGGGCATTCTGGGCAACTCCCGCGTTGCCTCACTTCATCATGACAGAACAGGCGACGTGCTGGACATAAGACCCGCCAAATGTGCATCAGGTCACTTACACTGGGTTCATGACACAGCGAACGTTACGAGCACAGTTAGATGTGTTGGCTGATGTCGAACGACCAGCCGACTACGAGATCGCGACGCTTACGCGCCACGACATTCCGGCAATTGCTGCCCTCCACATGGCCGCATATGGTGAGCCTGAAACAGCAGAGGCGCTGTGGTCAGCCACCGATGAGATACGCATGACCTTCGATGGCGCCTTTGGAAAGCCTCGCGACGACTCCTTTGTTGGCGCTTGGTTTGAAGGCACACTCGTCGGCGCACTTTTCGCAGTGACGCACCCCGAGTGGGACGACGAAATAACACAAGGACCCGTTGTTCTTGATCTCATGGTTGACCCAGAGTTTCAACGCCGCGGCATCGCCACAGCACTCGTCGGCGAAATTGCGCGGCGGTGTACCGCCTGGGGCGAGGAAACCCTCACCTTGCGCCTCGATGCGCACCACAGCGCTGCCGCGAGCCTCTACGACACTTTAGGTTTCGACGAGGATTAAGAAGGTGCCGGCCGCCTCCGCCGGGCCAGCCCCACACCCGTGCGGTGGCCCGTCAGCGTACCTTAGTGCGCCTCGCATAGTCAGACACCAGCGCACCTCGCACAGTCCGAACAACCTGCAAACCTCGCACAGTCACAAGCCCCGCTAGCGCTGGCATGACGGGCACCAAAAAAGGCGCCTCCCCTGCAACACTTTTTCCGCGATAGGAGTATTACACCGCAGGCACGGCCTACCAGTACGGTGATAGACATACCAACGGGATGCTTCCTCGTCACCTTCGATCGGAGGATCAGGTGCTTCAAGCGGGTCCATCGTGATGAGATAACCAGCCTCAAAGCCACGATTCATCAGGTCACACACAATACGCCACAGGTCCTCCAACCTGGTGCGCGACACCCTTTGCCCCTGACGCATCGGCGAAATCCCCGCCAAGAACAGTGCATCAGCCCGGTAAATATTGCCAACTCCTGCAAGTATCGACTGATCCATCAATAATTCGCCGATGACCCGCTTTGTTTTGCGTACAGCGACAACGAAACATGCCATCGCCTCGGCGTCGTCACGCGCACCAGGCCACAGCGGATCAGGACCTAATTTCGCCTCGACCACACAACGCTGCTCATCACTGACCAACTCACATCGTGTTGGACCTGCAAGATCGGCAACCGCATGGGGTGCAACAAGGCGCAAACGAACCTGCCCCACCGGCTCGGGCACCTGCCACGGATGCCCCGCCTCGGCCTCGTCAATGGGCACGTCATCGTCATTCATTGCTCCCCCACCCCACTTCATAGGGCGGTGACGATCTTTAGGACCAACCCGACTCACGTTGCGACGTACAACGCCATGTCCAGCGTCGTCAATAGAACTATCGCCGTTAAAACGCCACCAACCATAAAGCCCCAGGTGAATATGCACCCAGTGCACGACACCGTCGATAGGTTGCGTTGGCCGCACCGCACGCGCATATTCGCTGACAGTAGGTACCGCAAGCTCAGGTGGAGCAAAACCAAGGAACATATGTTTGCCCACGGCACGCGCACCAACAAGTACCATCCCATTAATACGCGCCGCCGAGGCAGCAAAACGTCCCTGCGGTGATGTCACCTCACACGCATACCCACAAAAGACATGGTCGAATGTGTCGGCAAGGCGACGGACCGCATCTCCCTCAGGCATCGTCAGTTCTTCGGCAACACAATATTGACCAGTGACGGTGCGCGCACAATCACCTTCAACGGCTCGCGTCCGTCAAGGAGTCGCTGAATTGGCGCCAACTCCAGCGCGGCAGCCTGCAGGTCATCACCACTAATACTTGGCGACACCTCGAGACGTGCACGTACCTTTCCGTTGGCTTGAACAATGGCAGTAACCGTGTCTTCAACCAGCAGCGACTCATCAGTGACCACAGGGAAGGGAACACGCGCCAATGATTCATCGTGGCCCAGTCGTTCCCAAAGTTCTTCTGCGATATGCGGGGCAACGGGAGACACCATCAGTACTAGTGGCTCCATGATTTCGCGTGGCACTGCAGGCAACGACGTGATGTGGTTATTCAACACGATGAGTTTCGCAACCGCCGTATTGACCCGCATATTTTCATACTCAACGGTGACGTCGGCGATAGTGCGAGCCAGCAGGCGCCGTGTTTCCAAATCCGCGGCCTCGTCAGTGACAGTCACTTCACCGGTATTTTCGTCGACAGCATTACGCCATAGGCGCTGCAAAAAGCGCTGCGAACCAACCACTGCACGCGTTTCCCACGGACGGGAAACGTCGAGTGGTCCCATGCTCATCTCGTAGACACGGAATACGTCTGCACCATAGGCGTCATACATTTCATCTGGGGTGACGATATTCTTCAGAGACTTCCCCATCTTGCCGTATTCGCGGTTAACAGGTTGGCCATTCCACGTAAATCCGGTAGCCTCGTCACCTTCAACTTCGTCGGCAGGCACGTACTGTTTACGTTCGTCGGTATAAGCGTAGGCCTGCACATACCCTTGGTTAAAAAGTGTGTGGTAAGGCTCGGCATCGGGTACGTGGCCCAAATCGAACAGTACTTTCTGCCAGAAACGCGCATACAGCAGGTGAAGTACCGCATGTTCAACACCGCCAACATAAAGGTCAGTGCCGCCACTGGGTTTACCTTCCCTGGGGCCCATCCAGTAGTCCAAATTCGCCGCAGACGCCAAAGCTTCGTCGTTGTTGGGGTCGGTATAACGCATTTCGTACCAGCATGACCCTGCCCATTGCGGCATCGTATTGGTTTCACGGCGATATTTCTTCAGGCCGTCTCCAAGGTCAAGTTCCACTTCAACCCATTCGTCTGCTCGACCTAAGGGCGCGTCCGGTGAGGACTGGGAGTCATCCGGGTCGAAGGTACGCGGTGAATAGTCAGAGATTTCCGGCAGTTCCACAGGCAGCATGTCTTCAGGCAATGCGTGAGGAAGTCCGTTGTCGTCCCACACAATGGGGAAAGGCTCACCCCAGTATCGTTGACGACTAAACAGCCAGTCCCGGAGGCGGTAGGTGACCGTACCGTGTCCGAGTCCCTTCGACTCCAGCCACTGGGTCATTGCTGCCTTGGCTTCATCTTTTGACATGCCATTCAAGCTGATTTCATCATTCGCCGAGTCCACCGCAATGCCGTCGCCCGTGTATGCGCTGTCATCGAGATCATGCCCATAGGGATCGTTCGCGTCACCGATTGTGCGGATCACGTCAAGGTCGAAGGCGCGCGCGAAATCCCAGTCGCGTTGGTCGTGGGCAGGTACGGCCATAATGGCACCTGTACCGTAACCCCACAGGACGTAGTCAGCAACGAAAATGGGGACAGCGTGGCCATTAGTGGGGTTCGTCCCGTAAAAGCCGGTGAATACGCCGGTCTTCTCGCGGTCTTCCGCGGTGCGTTCCATTTCGGTTTTGCGGGCCGCCTGTGCGCGGTAGGCAGCAACTGCGTCACGAGGCGAAGCGTAGGTTCCGCGCCATGCCTCCTTGGTGCCGTCCGGCCAAAGGGCAGGCACTGTCAGCGCGTCAGCATCGTCCGCTTCGCCGCCGATGGTGCCACCGAGGAGTGGGTGTTCGGGGGCGACCACCATGAAAGTGGCGCCGAAAAGGGTGTCAGGACGTGTGGTGTACACCTGTAGTTCGTTGACGACGCTACCTGCCTGGGTGGCGCCTGGTACTTGGAAGGTGACGGTGGCACCTTCACTTCGGCCAATCCAGTTGCGCTGCATAGACCGCACTTTGTCAGGCCAGTTAATGGTGTCCAGGTCATTTTCGAGGCGCTGACCGTAAGCGGTAATCCGCATCATCCATTGGCGGAGGTTGCGTTTAAAGACAGGAAAATTTCCACGTTCTGAGCGTCCGTCAGCGGTAACTTCTTCGTTGGCAAGGACAGTTCCCAGGCCAGGGCACCAGTTGACGGGCGCCTCGGAAATGTAGGCCAGGCGGAAACTGTCGACGACGCGTGCCTGCTCAACTGCGTTCAGTTCCTCCCAGGGGCGGCCATCGGGAAGTGCAACGTCGCCGGCAGCTAGTTTGTCACGCAGTTCGGATACTGGCCTGGCGGCTCCTTGTGAACCGTCAGGAGCGATTGCCTCTGGATCAAACCAGCTGTTAAAAATCTGGGTGAAGATCCATTGCGTCCACCGCACGTAGTCAACGTCGGTTGTCGACAGCGAGCGGCGTTGGTCGTGAGACAGGCCTAGGCGGCGCAGTTGGCGCCGCATATTGGCAATATTTTCGTCCGTTGTCACGCGCGGGTGTTGCCCCGTTTGGACAGCGTATTGTTCTGCAGGCAAGCCGAATGCATCGTAGCCCATGGTGTACAGGACGTTGTCGCCCTTCATACGGTGGAAGCGTGCCACCGTGTCGGTGGCGATATAACCCAGCGGGTGCCCCACATGTAGACCTTTACCTGACGGGTAAGGGAACATGTCGAGCAGGAAGAAGGGGTGTTTGTCCGCCAATGGGCCCGCAAGGTCACCTTCGGGGTTATCCGCATGGAACGTGCCGCGCTCCTCCCACCGGTCTTGCCATTTAAGTTCAATCGTCTCGGCAAGCTCGGCCGTATAGCGATGGGCGGGGATGGCGGGCTGAGTCGAGGACATATGCGCACGTTCCTTGTCGGTCCAACGGTGATTTCACTGATCTAACGTCATCCTAGGGTAGTCCATGATGCGTCCCAAACCCGCTCGAATCCACGACATGAGGCAGTGAGGCGAGAGACAATTACACGCATGAGCACTGTTTTTGAAAAGATTATCTCGGGCGAGTGGGCTGGGCGTTTTCTGTGGGCAGACGATATCTGCGTGGTGATTTCGACGATCGAGCCGGTAGGGCCAGGTCATGCGCTCGTTATTCCGCGTCAGCCGTGGGCAAAATGGACTGACTGTCCATCCGATATCGCTGAGCATCTCATGCGAGTGGCTCGCATTATTGCATTGGCGCAGGAAACAACCTTTGAGGTGGATCGTTGCGCGCTGATTATTGCCGGTTTTGAGGTGCCGCACACGCATCTGCACGTAATTCCTGCGCGCAGCGAAGCGGATTGTCACCTCGGCAATGCGCAGGCAGCATCAGCGCAGGAGCTTGACGAGGCGGCCAAGCGTTTGCGGAAGACTTTGCAGACGCAGGGGCACGGGGCTTATGTGCCTACCCGCATCGACGCGCTCCTATAAGTGTTCAAGTGGCGAATGGCCTCAGGCCACCGCTGGAGCGGGCTGATTGGTCGAGCGGGCTAAGCGACCGAGACGGCTTGGTGGTCGTGACCGCTTAGTGGTCGACGATTTCGACGTGGACTAGGTGACTGTAGGCACTGTCAAGGACGCCAAGGGCGCCGCTGTCTGTTATGCGTAGGGTCAATGAGTGGAGGCTTCGTGCCTCGATGCTGATCTTCGCGTCGAGGCGTAGGCCAGCGTCGTTGATGGCTCGCATGGCGGCTGGGTCTTCATCGCTGACACGCGACACTTGGGCTTTCACGTGGTGTGGGAGTTCACTGAGGGTGATCGTCACTGGTTGTTTCAATGTGCCATCCGCTAATGGAATGGGGTCTCCGTGCGGGTCTCGTGTGGGGTAGCCGAGCGCAGCATCCAAGCGGTCCAAAAGGCGGTCGGAGATGGCGTGTTCAAGGATTTCGGCTTCTTCGTGTACTTCATCCCATTCGAAACCAAGCACTTCATGCAGGTAGCTTTCCAGAATGCGGTGGCGTCGAATAATGCCGACTGCGACGGCACGGCCAGCTGCGGTCAGGCGCGCTTTTTTGTAGGGAGTGTGGTCGATTAATCCTTGGTCGGCTAGGCGTCGCACGTTTTCTGAGGCTGTTGATGCAACCACCCCCGTGCGGCGGGCCAGTTCATTGATACTCAGGCCCACTCCCCCGTCTGTTTCTGCTGCCCATATGGCTTTGAGGTAGTCCTGAGCAACGGTTGATGCTGCCGCTTGGGGGGCAGGTTCCAACATGTGGCCTCCTCAGTATGTGCTTCACTTAGCGTAGCGCCTCATACTTGTGCTGCAAGTAGTGGCCCTAGAGGTGAATGTGTCCTGATCCTCGTTGTGTTGATTTGAGTTCCCCACAGGGTTAGGGGTAAAGTATCCACTTGGTCGCATGACCACCGCGCCGTTAGCTCAATTGGCAGAGCAGCTGACTCTTAATCAGCGGGTTGGGGGTTCGATTCCCTCACGGCGCAC
>NZ_KE386848.1:59063-370423 GCF_000429105.1 Schaalia suimastitidis DSM 15538 | reverse complement strand
GCGCCGTTAGCTCAATTGGCAGAGCAGCTGACTCTTAATCAGCGGGTTGGGGGTTCGATTCCCTCACGGCGCACTTTTTGTCCCTGGTTTTTCCCAGTGGTTTCTCTATACGAGCGCGGCACGTGCCGGTAACGCTGCACCTTTAGTCCACGCCCAGATCACGCCGCAAACGCGCCACGTGCCCTGTCGCCTTCACGCCACGCTGTGCAAGTACAATCGTGCCTTGCGGATCGACAACGAAGGTCGAACGTATCGTGCCAATGACAATACGGCCATAGTTTTTCTTCTCTCCCCAGGCGCCCCAGGTGCTCATCACCGCTTTATCCCCATCGCAAGCCAGGGGAAAATTCAGCGATTCTGTCTGCGCGAAGCGCTCAAGTGCAGGGATAGAGTCAGGGCTGATACCGATCACCCGATAGCCTGCCGCGGCGAATGTATTGAGGTTATCTCTAAAATCACATGCCTCTTTTGTACATCCTGGGGTGGAGGCTTTGGGATAGAAGTAGACCACAACACCTCTATCGCTATCTTTTAGCAGGTCATAGAGGGAAATGGTGCCCTGGGTACTTTCAAGTGTGAAATCCGGTGCGATGTCACCTGGGCCAAGGAGCTGCGTTGACGCTGTCATTTCAGTCATGCCACCATCATGGCATTGACGTGTTGTACGTGCACTATGTGGGCAAATCTGCCAAGGTGGCGTCCAAGTTTCTAGGCTGACGAGGCACTGCGCACGTATCGTCCCTTACCTGTAGGAGTTTGCTGTGCTTGAAGCCTATCCCGCCTTATCGTTGCTACCACCAATTGTGGCGATCGTATTAGTGATCGTCACGAAGAAGGTGCTGGTCTCTTTAGGTGTGGGTGTTGTAGCTTCGGCGCTCCTTATCTCCGACTTCAATATAGCTAAAACGCTGTTGCTCCTGTGGAATACCTTGTCCGACATTTTCTGGGATTGGGAAGCGGGCACTGCCAACTGGTACTCGGTATTGATACTACTTTTCCTACTCACACTGGGTGTGATCACCTCAATGGTGATGATGGCAGGTGGGACCAGCGCCTTCGCTGAATGGATGATGACGCGCATTAAGAGCCGACGAGGCGCCCAATTTCTTGCTGCGGGTCTGGGAATGGCGATCTTTATTGACGACTACTTCAACGCCCTGGCAGTTGGACAGGTATCACGTCCCATCACTGACCGGCATCATGTATCGCGGGCCAAACTTGCCTATCTCATTGATTCCACGTCCGCGCCCGTATCGGTACTTACCCCCTTTTCCTCGTGGGGCGCCTCGATTATCGGCATTATGGCGCCACTCCTTGCAGTATCCACCGTCAATGTCGATGACGTCTCCGCATTCATGTATTCGGCTGTCATGAATTACTACGCCATCGGTGCGTTGGTGCTGCTGTGGATGGTGATTGCATGGGACGCTGATTTTGGTCCGATGCGCCGCGAGGAGAACCGCGCTATCAATGAAGGGGCGCCCTTCGACCCGGCAACGCCGATCCCCGGACAACTCACGGAAGACCTGCCTCGTCACGAACCGGGAGCACGCCGCTCACTCATCGTTCCCTTCCTTGTCCTAGTTGCCGGTGTCATCGTAGGCATCCTCTTCACTGGGTATGTTGCCGGTGGTAGTGCCAACCCTATGGAGATGCTGGCAAATACTGACGTCCCAGCCGCATTGAATTACGGGGGTATCGCTGGCTTGTTGGCGGCAATGTACTACTACCTACGCTATACGAGGCCGAATCCACGTTTCACCGCAGGGGTTTTCTTTCGCGGACTTGTCGGTGGTGCGCGTTCAATGATGCCCGCCATCAATATTTTGGTGTTCGCATGGATGCTTGGTGCGCTCATTTCCAGCATGGGCACTGGTGACTATATTGGGTCACTGGTAGCGCAAACACAGGTGCCATCGCAATGGCTTGTCCCGATTTTGTTCCTTGTGGCCGCCTGTATGGCATTTGCGACGGGGACGTCCTGGGGTTCCTTTGGTATATTGCTACCGCTTGGCGCCCAAATCCTGGGCGCATTGCCAGGCGGTGACGACGTCCTTCTAGCGACATTCGGGGCTGTCCTCGCGGGCGCTGTTTTTGGTGACCACTGCTCACCCATTTCTGATACAACGATTTTGTCGTCAACGGGTGCTTCGTGTCATCTGATGACACATGTCAACACGCAGTTACCCTATGCGTTCCTGGGTGCTGCGGCATCACTTGTGGGGTACGTGGTTTTTGCGCTCACACTGAGCGCAGCTGCTGGTTTAGTGGCGATGTTGGTGGTACTTGTTGCCGCGATATTCCTACGGCGCCTTGGAAACGTGAAAGCATCCTCAGCCGTGAGATGACGGTAAGGTTTTGCTTTCCGTTTTGGCCGCTAGCCACTGTGCGAGGCCAACGAAGATCGCACCACCCGTAAGATTGCCAAGGAATACGGTACCGAGGTTACGTCCAACTTCGACCACAGTGGCACCCTCAACACCGTAGAACAGCGCCATGGAGAAGGTCGTCATATTTGCCACGACGTGCTCCATCCCTGATGCAACGAAAGCAGCCATACACCAGCCCATCAGGATCATTTTTGCCACATCATTACTAGTTCTGCTCACCGACCACATCGCAAGGCACACGAGAATATTGCACAGAATGCCGCGGAAGAACAGTTCAACGGTTGTTTTGTGGGTTTTCGCTGAAATAAGTGCTGCAAGTGCCTGTCCAGGCAGGGTTTCGGCATCCATAATCCCGGCGCCATACATCAGCGCCGACAGCACCATTGCCCCAGCAAGGTTCCCCAGGATCATCAGCACCATCGTGCGTAGCGCCGGAAACCAACGGGCTTTACGTTCGAGCAAACTCACCGGCAGAATCATCATCGCCGACGTGGCCAGCTCTCCTCCAGCGAAGGTCGTGAGAATCAGACCGATACCGAATACTCCGCCTTCCACAAGGGGGGCCGCAGGCGAGCCTGTTAAACGAAAAGGGCCACCCGCACACAGCATGAAAATGCCTGCAAGTCCGATATAGGTACCTGCCAGCATCGCAGCAACGATATAGGGCCCCACTCTTCGCGCACCATGCATCTTGTGGTGGGCAAGTGATACCTGAGCGGCAATGTTTTCGCGTAATGTCAGCACGGTTGTTCATCTTGCCGGACGTGGAGTCCCATCGGTTGGGACTAAAGTGTGCCACTGTGCTGCGTGGACGTTGCAGTTCAGCGAAGAAAATCTCCACATCCCTACGCGTTGGGGTGAGCGACGTCGTGAGATATTACAAGACCCACGACAACGACCCCATATTGGTGCGCGAGGGGGGACTTGAACCCCCACGTCAAAGACACTGGAACCTAAATCCAGCGCGTCTGCCAATTCCGCCACTCGCGCGTGCCAGGCTATCTTACCTGTTCCCACCTGCTGACAACGAGTCGGCCCGTGAGGTGCGTCGAATGGTGGCTGAGGCAATCACCCGCGTACCACGGTATAAAACTAGGGTTTGACCTGCAGCAACGCCTCGAAGTGGGGCGGCAAGTGTCACGGTAAGTGTGGCCTGTTCCTCACGAAGGGCGCCCTGAGGCGCGCCAATACCATCCCCCCCATCATCGCAAGCGCCTTCGACGCTCAGTCCTGGTACAGCAACTGGCATCATGCTCACAGGGACGCTTGGCAGCACACCGGTGGTGTCAACAGCTGTCACCACCGCAGGTGTCCCATGAGCCCTCACCTGCGCAGTCAGCACCTGGGGCGGCACATCTGCCAATCGACGATCAGCCAGCGTATCACCGAAGGCCGCGGTGGCCTCGTCATCAACATTGGCCACGTCATCAGCGGCAAGCCACACGACCTCATCACATTCAATGCGAGTAATACTCAGTAGTTCCGCAGCACCAACCACCACCTGGTTGGTCTGTGGGAGCGTCTGAAGAACGTAGCGTGGACGCCCATCAGCTGCGGGGTTACCCAGGTGAAGACCGCGCCGTTGGCCAACTGTGAAATTCCAATACCCGTCATGGCTGCCTACGACATCACCATCAGCAGTAACGATCTCCCCCGCCAAAACGCCTAAACGTGCCCGCAGAAAACCTTGTGTGTCCCCGTCGGGGATAAAACAAATGTCGTAGGAATCGGGCTTGGAGGAAACCCCTAAACCAAGTCGCTCTGCCTCCCCGCGTACCCATTCTTTGGACGGGGCACCGCCCAATGGCAGCAGTACGCGTGACAGTTCTTCTTGTCCCATGACGGCCAAAACATACGACTGGTCTTTCAGTTCATCTACCGCACGGTGCAGCTGCGGACCATCTTTGCTGTCGATGAGTTGCGCATAGTGTCCGGTGCACACTGCATCGAACCCCAGGGCGCGGGCACGCTGCGCGAGTTCACGAAATTTGACGAATTCATTGCACCGCACGCAGGGATTAGGTGTAGCCCCCGCTTTGTACTGTTCGACGAAATCTTCAATAACGGTTTCTTCAAACTGTTCCGCAAGGTCCCACACATAAAAGGGAATGCCAAGATGTTCGGCAGCACGAGCCGCATCCCCAGCATCCTCCACAGAACAGCAGCCACGTGAGCCGATACGGCATTCCTGTGGTGAGGTTGACAGCGCCATATGGACGCCAACAACGTCATGTCCTGCCTCGACGGCTTTGGCGGCAGCAACAGCAGAGTCAACACCTCCCGAAAGCGCAGCAAGTACTCTCATCGCTGTCCTTCCAATCGATCAAGTGCCTGCCCGGCATTCAAAGCTCGCGGCAAAGCATCGACAAAAGCGTCAATATCGGCGATTGTTGTGTCCTTACCAGTCGAAATGCGTAACACTCCGAGGGCTTGGTCCGCAGTACGTCCCATTCTCATCACAACCGCCGACGGCCTGGTCACGCCAGCATGGCACGCTGACCCCGCTGACACGTGGACGCCATCAGCGTCCATTGACATCAACAAAGCCTCAGGGTGTCGCGTTGGCAATGACAGGTGGATAATTGTTGGCACCGCGTACTGTGGCGGTACTGTCACCGTGACGAGGCCCGCGCAGGTTTGCGCTAAACGGTGCAGCAGGTGGTCGCGCAGCGCCGCCGCATGGTGGTGCGCCATTTCACGGTGCTCCACCGTATATTCAAGTGCCGTTGCTAATGCGACAGCTCCCGCGACATCTGGTGTTCCCGATCGGATACCCCGCTCATGCCCCCCACCGGGACGGTCAGTAATGAGCGGAGTACCACGTTTGGCAAGGAGCACACCCGTGCCAACAGGGCCGCCCACCTTATGTCCACCAATACTCATCAGATCAACACCGAGGGCGCCAAAACGCACATCGACCGTACTGATTGCTTGGGCGGCATCTGTGTGGATCAGCGTTTGCAGTGCTTCGGCCCGTAATTTCACAAGGCTCTCAACGGGTTGAATCGTGCCGATTTCCGAGGCGACATACACCACTGAGATCAGCGCAATATCCAACCATTCCTGGGCGTCTTCAAGGCTGGCAAGGTCGGTGACACCGTATGCTGAGATGGGCAGCACCTCGCAGGCCAGCCCTGCGGCATCGGCGATTGTCGATTGTTCAAGCACCGCATCATGTTCCACGCCAGAGACAAGCACGCGCCTACGACCAGTGCGGGAATGCGCACCGCGCGCCCCACCCATCACGGCGAGTGCATCGCTTTCTGTTGCGCCGGAAGTAAAGACCACTTCGGCACGCTCGGCGCCGAGGCATGTGGCAACACGTTCGCGCGCATCCTCCAGTAGTTTGCGGGCACCTCTGCCTCCACCATGGAGGGCTGCGGGATTACCCGGTCGCTGACTGAGCAGCTGCGTTGTCTGTATCCACGCGTCTAAAACTCCTGGAAGCATCGGCGTGGTGGCCGCGTGGTCCAGGTAGTGTTCAGTCGCGCGTACACGAGGTGACGGGCTTGTCACCGTTAGTCGCCGCGCATTTCATTGAGGGCAGCAATCGTCTGCGGTACGATGTCGAAGATATCGCCCACCACACCAAAATCTGCGATTTCAAAGATGGGGGCGTCAGGATCGTCGCAGATCGCCACGATATATTCGCTCGATTGCATACCGACGGTGTGGTGGATGGCACCGGATACACCCAAGCCAATGTAAAGTTTGGGCGACACCGACAGGCCCGTTTGCCCAATTTGGATCGAGCGCGGCACCCAGCCTTCGTCAGAAGCAACGCGGGTTGCTCCAACGGCGCCACCAAGGGCGTCGGCGAGGGATTCAACGACAGAGAAATCACCGTCGGTTCCCCGACCGCCAACGACGACGGTGCGAGCCTGAGTAAGGCTGACACGTCCATTCGTGTTTTGCTCGGCTGAGGAAATAACTGTCACTGACTGTGCTTGCGTCGAATAGGTAACGGCAAGGTCGTGGCGGGACGGCGTGGTAGGAACGGCAGCGACGGCTTCTTCTACCGCTGACGGACGTAAGGCGATGATGGGCGTACCGCGCGTGATACTCACATGTGTCGTCCACGAACCGGCAAGGGCCGAACGAGTAATCAACAGCCCGCCGTCAGGTGATACCGCAGCATCTGTCACGTCAACGGCAGCACCTGAGTCAAGGGTTGCAGCGACTCTGGCGCAGACTTCTTTGCCTCGATAATTGGACACGGCGAGTACTACTGCTGGTTGGATGTGGGCGATACAGGCAAGGAGAGCGTCGCTCACGACGCCACTGAGGCGGGGTGATTGGCCTGCAAGGTCTGGCACAAACACGGTGGTGACGCCTTGAAGGCCAAGGGCTGCCATGTCGGGTGCCGTATTGAGTGCCACGGCATCAACTTCGGCACTCGTCAAGCGACGAGCGAGGGTGAGTAATTGCCGTGACGCTTCGGTGAGTGTATAGCCGTTGGTGTCATCCCCAACGTGGTCAGTTAAAACAAGGACCGGGCGGTCAAAGGTTGTCATCGTTACTTCACCTCGTTCAGCAGGTATTGGGCCAAACGCATGCCTGCATCGCCAGAGTCGGTAATGATTGTTCCGTTTCCGGTGCGTTCACGCGGGGCCGCCCCTTCCACACGGGTAGAGGCGATAGCAGATTCAACGACCGCACTGTCCACATGCGCGCTGAGGTCATCAAGGGACCATTCGTCCATCGGTTTGCTACGAGCAGCCTTCATTGCGGCAAAAGCAGGGTAACGCGGCTCATTGACCTGGTCGGTCACTGAGATCACCAGCGGTGTTGAGGCAGCCAGGACGTCGTCAAAACCATCAGCGCTACGGTGAATGGTCACTGTCCACGGACCGTTGCCTTCAACGGCGATCTCGTGGGCAAGGCCAAGGAAAGGAATGTTAAGGCGGGCAGCAAGCGCGGCAGGCATCATTGAGGTCATTGCGTCTAACGAGGCCATGCCAGTGATGACGGCATCGATCGGAGCGTCATCCGCAAGGGTTTTCACGGCGGCTGCAAGCACCTGCGCGGTGCCAATCGCGTCGGCACCTTCAAGACGTTCATCGCTTACTAATACGCCGCGGTCGGCGCCCATTTGCAGGGCGCGCATTAAGGCATCTTCCGCATCGGCTGGGCCCATAGTCAGTGCGATGACCTCACCGCCGTATTCTTCAACGAGGCTCACGGCCGCTTCTACGGCGTTTTCATCGAGTTCGTTGAGGACGTCATCCTCACCGCGAACAAGACGGCCGTCAACGAAACGGCGGTCAGATTGGACGTCTGGGACGTGCTTGACGCACACAACAATTCGCATATATCTAGCGTGCCATATTCCTAGGTGTTCCTCGCGCGTCGAAAGGGTGTCGTTCGCCTCGTCTACCGTCCACTGCGCACCGCCATACGGTGAAAATATGCTCAACTTCCCCGGTGCACACCCTTTTACTTTTCCCACATTTGCCTACGCCAAGCGCGAAATCCCTGAGGCGTCCCGATACGCTGCGGTATGATTTTACATCGCAATAATCATCAAATTTAGCTACGGCTATCGTTCGTGACCACCTGTTACTAAAGGAGCCCGGTAATGCCTTCGCCGCATATCCGTTCCGATCGCAACAACGTCCAACACATTGCCCTGCGTAACCCTGAGCCGCGCCGCATCGGTGTTTTCGAAAATAACGGCGGACTCAATATTTCGCTCATCGCCCGCCATGCTTCAGCCGTTCATTTCTGTGTGATCCACGACGACGGCTCTGAAACACCCTGGGAACTGTATGGCCCAGAAGTTGGTATCTGGCATGGCCGCCTTGAAGGCCACGGGCTGGGTACGCGCTACGGTTTTCGTGTGCATGGACCGTGGGATCCTGAAGGTGGAATGTACCACAATCCCAATAAACTCCTCATTGACCCGCGTGCACGCGGTATCGAAGGTACCGTCGATTTTGGACCGCATGTGTACGCTCACCGCGTTGACGAAGATCTCTACCCCTTGACGCTACCAATGGAAATGTCACCCCTCGATTCTGCTGGGCACGTTCCTGTCTCGGTGGTGACAAATTCGACCTTTGAACTTGCACCCAAACCGCGGGTGCCATGGTCGCGCACTGTTATCTACGAAATGCACGTCAAAGGCTTCACCAAGGAGATGCCCGGTATCCCCGATGACCTGCGTGGAACCTATGCGGGCCTTGCCCACCCCAAATGTGTTGATTACCTCAAGCACCTGGGTATTACCGCCGTCGAACTTCTGCCCATTCACGCCAAATGTGACGAAACATTCCTCACGGAACGTGGTTTGACAAACTATTGGGGCTATTCCACGCTGAATTTCTTTGCCCCCGAACCTTCCTACGCAACGGCTGGAGCACGTGCTCAAGGGGCTCAGGCGATCATTGACGAGTTTCGGGGAATGGTGTCGATCCTGCATCAAGCAGGTATCGAAGTCATTTTAGACGTGGTCTATAACCACACCTGCGAATCAGGGCAAGCAGGCCCTTCCCTATCTTTTAGAGGTATCGACCAATGTTTGTACTACCGCCAAACCCCGCACCGGCCTCGTCAACAAATTGACACCACCGGCTGTGGCAATACCCTCAACGTGGATCATCCGCAAACGATGGCCCTCGTGTTGGATTCACTCCGGTATTGGTCACAAGATATGGGGGTTGACGGTTTCCGTTTTGATCTTGCATCCGCTTTGGGACGCTTCGCATGGGGGTACACGCCACTGCACCCACTCTTGATGGCAATTGCCACCGATGAACGACTTTCGCGTGACAAGATCATCGCTGAACCGTGGGATGTGGGTATCGGCGGCTGGCAGACAGGGAATTTCCCAGATCCGTTCTCCGAATGGAATGACCAGTACCGTGGCGCCGTTCGCTCTTTCTGGCTATCTGACTTGGGCAATCTTTCCAAAGGATGGGATGCATCTGGGCCAAATAACCTTGCGACCCGCCTATCCGGTTCACAGGACGTCTTTAGTCACGGCACTGGATATTTGCGTGGCCCGCGAGCCTCAATTAACTTCGTCACCGCACACGATGGTTTCACACTGGCTGACCTTACTGCCTACAACCACAAACACAATCTGGCCAACCTTGAAGAAAACCGCGACGGAACCGACGATAACCGCTCGTGGAATCACGGCATTGAAGGTGGTGTGATGCCATCGCCTGATCCTTTGTCAGATACGCCCGATGCGCGTGGCATTATTGAGGACCTGCTGCCGATGCGGCACCGTTCGCAGCGCAATTTACTCACCACAATGTTGGTCTCTGCTGGAACACCAATGATCACTGCGGGTGACGAATTCCAACGCACCCAATTTGGTAATAACAACGCTTACTGCCAAGACAGTGCAATTTCGTGGGTTGATTGGGATTTATCGCCCTACCAAATCCATCAGATGAATACCACGCGATGGTTGCTTTCTTTGCGCCGTAACCACCCTGTGCTGCGTCCTTCTTCCTTTGCCACAGGCTCTGTTCTTGCCGGTGACTGGATTGAAGATTTGTCGTGGTATAACGCTGCTGGTCAACCCATGGCGTCGGACGCGTGGGGGCGCAAGGAAAGTCGCATATTCCAAATGTTGCGTTCAGGTCTGCCTTTTGGAGACCGCGATGCGCTGGTCATTATTAACGGGATGGTCGAGGAACAAATAGTGACGCTACCTGAGGGACATGGCGTGGACTGGCGCATTGTCATGGATACCTCGTGGGAATCACCACTTGACGGCGGAATCGACGTTGAGGCAGATATCGACTCGCTTCCGCTCGGACTTGAACTGGTGTCTAGTGGCGCCACCCTGGAGTTGGAACCTGCATCGATGATCGTATTGCTTTCTGACGCGCGTGTGACGCCGCGTAGTTGAGCACCATCACCACGACACCACCAATGGCCACCGACGCGCCTCGTAGCGTAGGTGAACCCAAGCCGCATGTCGGTTACATTGCGCGGTAGAATCTGCGGGTGACTACGAGCGAAGATATCCTTGCCAATTCGACAAATGAAGCCTCCTTGGCGCGCACCCGCCAACGCAGCGAAGAGATCGACCGAGCAATCGACGAAGATCCCACACGCTTTCGGATGCTCACAGGAGACCGCCCCACGGGTCGGCTCCACTTGGGGCATTATTTCGGGACGCTACGTAACCGTGTGTTGCTCCAAGATCGCGGTGTGGAGACGTGGGTACTCGTTGCCGACTATCAGGTGATTACTGACCGCGACGGAGTCGGACCGATTCGTGAACGTGTCATTGGGCTTGTGGCAGATTATTTGGCGTCTGGCCTTAACCCGGAAAAAACCACAATATTTAACCACTCGGCGATCCCGGCCCTTAACCAGCTAATGTTGCCTTTCCTTTCCTTGGTTACTGAATCCGAGCTTCACCGTAACCCCACGGTGAAAGCTGAACTTGATGCCACCGAGGGGCGCGCCATGAGCGGCTTAATGCTCACCTACCCGGTGCATCAAGCGGCCGATATCTTGTTCTGTAAAGCCAACCTGGTGCCTGTGGGCCAAGACCAACTCCCCCACTTGGAGCAGACGCGCCTCATCGCCCAACGTTTCGATAAGCGTTATGGGCGCGCCACCGCCGAACGTCCCGTTTTCCCGAGGCCTGAAGCACTGCTGTCGCAGGCACCGCTTTTATTGGGCACTGATGGTACGAAAATGTCGAAATCACGCGGCAACACCATCGAATTGGCGATGAGTGCCGATGAGACTGCGAAGATACTGCGCAAAGCCAAAACTGATGCAGAGCGAGTCATTACGTGGGATCCGCAGCAGCGTCCTGAGGTATCGAACCTTCTGCTCCTTGCCTCCTTGGCCACTGGTCAAAGCCCGCAAGAGATTGCCGAGTCTATTGGGGACAAAGGTGCAGGCACTCTGAAAACAGTGGTGACTGATGCGCTCAACGACATGCTTGCCCCAATACGCGCTCGGCGCATGGAATTGATGGATGACGAGGCCTATCTCCTGTCCGTACTTGCAGCAGGCAATGAGCGGGCTAACGAAGTGGCTGACACTACCCTTGCCGAAGTCCGGCAAGCCATGAGCATGGTGTACTGAGGCTTACCAAAGATTCCTGCTCACAGCGTTACCTGAGCGGCGCCAGGGGTGGCTTTCCTTGCTGGAAAGCCACCCCTTCACTCTCTACTGTGACGCTATGACAACAATTACGTCAGGGCTTATGGCTCGCTTAACGTCCTTTACTTCTTCTTCAGATTCTTCACGGAACACTAAGGCCGATACTAAAGATGGGTCTCGTCAACAGTCTGTGGCTTCGCGCTTGAACTGGTTGCGCGCTGGTGTCCTCGGCGCGAATGACGGCATCGTGTCCATTTCAGGTCTGCTTGTCGGCGTCGCCGCAGTAGATCCCACGAATACTACGGCAATCGTCATTGCAGGCACTGCCGGTATTGCTGCGGCGGCACTGTCAATGTCGGTTGGAGAGTACGTGTCGGTATCCACTCAGCGCGACACTGAACGCGAACTCGTTCAAACGAAGCGTCGTGCCTTGGCTGATGACCCACAAGGACAGGAAGAACTTCTGGCAAAATTGTGGCAAGACAAGGGGTTGTCACCTCAGACCGCTGCGGCAGTGGCTGCTGATTTGTCGCGCAAGGATGCCTTAGGGGCACACCTGAGTGCAGAACACAATATTGATCCTGACGACCTAACCAATCCATGGGAAGCTGCCCTGTCCTCTTTCTTAGCGTTCCTTGTCGGTGCCGCACTTCCCATGATCGCAATGGTTTTATTGCCACCGCCAGCACGCATTGTCGGCACATTTATTTCTGTTCTTATGGCACTCGCACTCACCGGTTGGGTCAGCGCAGTTTTTGGCGAGGCCCCACGGCTTCGCGCTGTCACGCGCCTCGTGGTGGGCGGCGCCGTTGCGATGGCACTGACCTGGGGTATCGGACATCTCTTCGGTGTGAGCGTCTGACAAACGTTCGACATTTTTTCGTTTTCTCGGTCACAAATGGAAGAAAAGGCAGTACCCTAAAGGGGTGAGCGAGTACACCATCCCCCGCATCCCTGCTGTCGAATTATTCCCAGTCATCGAAGACGGAAAGCTACCCGCAAAGGCAACCCAAGGCGAGGCTTTCCCTATCCGAGCCACTGTTTTCCGAGAAGGCCATGACGCCTTGTGCGCCGAAGCAGTCCTCATTCGTCCTGACGGCACTGAGTTTTCTCGCACCGTCATGGTTGATATTGCACCGGGTCTTGACCGTTATGAAGCCTGGGTGATGCCTGATAGCACGGGCCTGTGGTCATTCCGTGTTGACACCTGGTCTGATCCCTACGCCACATGGAAGCACGACGCGTCAGTGAAAATCGATGCAGGCGTCGATGTGGAACTGATGCTGGAAGAAGGTGCCCGTCTTTTAGAACGTGCCGCCGAAGGTGTCACCTTGCCACGCGGGAAAGTCAAGGCGCGTCAACCCGGTGCTGACGTGCGCGCCATTTTCCTTGAAGCGGCGGGACGTTTACGTGACACGAAAGGTTCCCCGCAGCAACGTTTGTCTGCCGGTGTTTCTTCGCGAGTGAAGGCCGCTTTCAGGGATTATCCGCTTCGGGATCTGCTGGATTCGACCTGCTCCTATCCCCTTAAGGTAGCCCGCCCGAAAGCGCTCGCTGGATCGTGGTACGAGATATTCCCCCGCAGTGCTGGCGCATTCCAGAAACCTGACGGCACCTGGGTGTCCGGTACCTTACGTGGCGCTGCTGCTGATCTTCCGCGTATCGCTTCGATGGGCTTCGACGTTATCTACCTCACCCCCATCCATCCCATTGGCACGACCTTCCGCAAAGGAAAAAACAATACGCTCAATGCACAGGCAGGTGACCCAGGTAGTCCCTACGGCATTGGGGCACCTGAAGGTGGACATGACGCCATCCACCCTGACTTGGGAACCTTCGCAGATTTTGACGACTTCGTGAAGGCAGCCCAGGCATTGGACATGGAAGTGGCACTAGACCTGGCATTGCAGTGTTCACCAGACCACCCGTGGGTCAGTGAACATCCCGAATGGTTCACCACACGAGCTGACGGCACCATCGCTTACGCGGAGAATCCTCCAAAGAAATACCAGGACATTTATCCGCTGAATTTTGACAATGACCCCGAAGGGATCTACAAAGCAATCCGCGACGTCGTCATGCTTTGGGTAAAGCATGGTGTCACATTCTTCCGTGTCGATAATCCTCATACGAAGCCACTACAGTTCTGGCAGCGTCTTATTGCCGAGGTGCACCAGACCCACCCAGACATTGTTTTCCTCGCGGAAGCATTTACACGTCCAGCGATGATGCGCACCCTTGGTGCCATCGGTTTCGACCAGTCCTACACCTACTTCACCTGGCGTCGCACTAAGGAAGAAATCGAAGAGTATCTGCTGCAGGTCTCCCGCGATACAGCGCATCTCATGCGTCCGGCCTTCTGGCCGACGACACACGATATTCTTACCCCACAGATGTGGAGCGGTGGAACGGCAATCTTCGCCATACGTGCCGTACTTGCTGCAACCGGTGCCCCAACGTGGGGCATTTACTCCGGTTATGAGTTCGTCGAAAATGACAACCGCCCTGGTTTCGAAGAACAGAACAACAACGAAAAATATGAGTATCGGCCACGCCAGTGGGCAGACGCTGAAGAAACCGGTATTCCCCGTCTTCTTGGCTTGTTGAATGCTGCGCGCGCAAAACACCCTGCTCTGCGCCAGTTGCATGATCTGCGTATCCACCCGACATCGCACCCAAATTTGGTGGCTTTCTCTAAACGTGTTCCAGCACGCTTTGCAGGCAATGGACATTCAGATATCGTCATCACCGTCGTTTCACTAGATCCGCATCACACCGTCGAAGGTGAGGTATATATCGACCTCGCTGAACTGGGTGTGGAAACGACTGCTGGCACCTTCAAGGTGGTGGATGAGCTCGACGGCCACGAATACACCTGGCACGCGACGAACTGGGTGAGCCTGTCACCGTGGACACGTATCGCTCACGTCATGGCGGTGGAGACACCCGCTCACCATTCGCGTTAAGGATGTCCGGCATGTGGCCTGATCCAGAGGCGCTGCTGGCACTGCTTGAACCATGGGTAAGGACACGCCGCTGGTTTCCGGTCTGCGACGACTTGCCTCTGGATGTACGCGGTTTCGTTGAATACCGCGACGTTGGCGACACGCTGTCCCGCAGCTATGTCATCGGTGTCGGTACGACGCTCCTCCATCTGCCGCTGGTCCTCGTTGCCTCGCACGAGGTGGTGGACCAGCGTGCGGTGATCGCTTCGGTGGGTGAGGCAACGGTCTGTGACGCAGTTGCTCACCCTGCTTGGTTGGCTTCGTGCCTTGGTGGCGCACACCTCGCGCCGTGGATTACTTCTTCGCTCTCCTCGCCCGCAATCGATGCTCACCATGGGCAGCCTCATAGCGCAACCCCACACACTATGCCCTGGCACGCGACCAATAGCAGTGCGGCTAGGCAACGCTCGGCGTCGACGACGCCTCGTCACGACGGACCTACCTTTGACCGTGAGGCACTGCTAGCCCATTGCGGACAGGCGACCGTATTGGATGCTGAGCAGTCCAATACATCCGTTGTTCTCACCGACGGCGTTCGTCATTACCTTTTGAAGGTCTATCGCGTCCTCCATTCAGGGATACACCCGGATGTAGAAATAGGTAACGCCCTCGCTACGTGGCCACATGTGGCACCGCCTTTGGCGTGGGCAACCCTTGACTTGGCGTGGACCAACGCGCGGGAACTCAATGTGTCCACTCACGACCTGACCGCTCTGACTGACTCCCCCATCGATCCCTCCACTTTAAAGGGATGTGTCACTAAGCGCGACGACGACCAATGGCCCCAAGGCCACGCGGTGTCATGCGTCCTTTTTCCTTTTGTTGATGGTGCGGTCGATGGTTTTACTCATTTTGTCGACCTTGCCTCCCACAATGGTGACCCCAGTGCTCAGGCCCATCTCCTTGGGTCACTAGTAAGAGAGCTTCACCAGCACCTAGCTGCACGTTTTCCCACAGAAGGCAGCCAGGAGCCTCGGCACCTATGTGCCGCCATTGACGCCGAATTCGCTGCACTTGAGCGTGACGGTGTCGACCTTTCACCGAAAGTACGCTCGTGTCTATCGCGGGTGATTGAGCGCCTTCGTCACTGCGACACTTTTCCTGAACGCATTCGGCTACACGGTGACCTGCATCTTGGGCAACTGTTGTGCGCCGATACCTGGTACGTGGTCGATTTTGAAGGTGAAGTACTGCGCCCCTTGGAGGAACGCCGTCAGTGTGACTACGCGATGCGTGATGTGGCGGGGATGCTTCGTAGTTTTGACTATGCACAGGCCCACGCGTTCGCTGTTATTGACCACGCCAACACGTCTCAAACGCAGGCGCACACACCATCCACCGCCACCCATGATTGCGCGCCCACGCCCGATAGAAAGAACCTCAACCTTGGGCATTTATGCTCATCCGATGACTCGCTCGCTGAGCGTGACGACACGTGGTGCACTCGCGCGCAGACAGCTTTTTTAGACGGCTATACCCGAGGAGGTGGTTTGTCTCAGATAGAGAGCACCCTTTTGGACGCCTACGTGGTGCACAAGGCGATTTACGAGGCACGCTATGAGGCCCGTTTTCGGCCTGAATGGGTGGATATCCCCGTGCGGGCTTTGGAACGTTACGCGCAGGCGTTATGTCAATCGGGAACCATATTTCAATAAACAGTGATTAGAGTTACACCTTTTCGTCGAAGTCATGGGAGGATAAGAGCATGGAAAAGCTCACACCGCTCAGCGTTGATACTGATCTTCTAGACGCAGTCGCCTACGGAACACACTACCTGCCTCACGCAGTCTTGGGTGCCCACCTTGGGGACGGATCCGTGACTGTGCGAACAGTCCATCATTTAGCCGATGCGGTTGATGTTGTCACCGCCAACGCCTCGTATCCTGCCGAACACGAACGCAACGGCGTATGGGTCGCGGTCCTACCTGGCGACACTATCCCTGACTACCGGGTGCGCGTCACCTATGGTGACCAAATCATCGTTAAAGATGATCCGTACCGTTTCTTGCCCACGCTCGGAGAGATGGACACTTACCTCATTTCTGAGGGACGCCACGAAGAACTGTGGAAGGTGCTGGGTGCTCACCGCAAGCATTACACCGGGGAAATGGGGGACGTTGACGGTGTTGCTTTCGCCGTATGGGCGCCCAACGCGCGGGCTGTGCGTGTCGTTGGCGACTTCAACTACTGGGATGGTACCGCCACCGCTATGCGTTCCCTTGGCTCCTCAGGTGTCTGGGAACTTTTCATCCCTGGCGTCGGTATTGGCGCGCGCTACAAATTCGAAATCCAAGGGCCAGGAGGTAACTGGTTCCAAAAAGCCGACCCGCTTGCCCGCGCCACCGAAATACCGCCCTCTACCGCCTCGGTTGTCACCGATCTGCACCACGAATGGGAAGACGAGCAGTGGATGGCCACACGTGCCTCGTCCAATCCTCATGCGGGTCCCATGTCAATTTACGAGGTGCACGTTGGTTCGTGGCGGCAAGGCTTAGGCTACCGGGGGCTGGCAGATGAATTGATCCCTTACTTGAAAGATATGGGCTTTACACACGTTGAGTTCATGCCTGTGGCAGAGCACCCCTTCGGTGGTTCATGGGGATATCAAGTCACCTCCTATTTCGCGCCGTCGTCACGTTATGGCACACCTGATGATTTCCGTTACCTCATCGACAAGCTCCACCAGGCAGGTATCGGAGTCATCCTTGACTGGGTGCCGGCGCACTTCCCGAAGGATGATTGGGCGTTGGCCCGTTTTGATGGGACGCCTCTCTACGAGGATCCTGATCCTATGCGTGGCGAACACCCCGACTGGGGTACCTACGTATTCAACTTCGGTCGCCGCGAAGTACGTAACTTCCTTGTGGCCAACGCCCTGTACTGGTTAGAGGATTTCCATATCGATGGCCTGCGTGTCGACGCGGTCGCTTCAATGCTGTACCTGGATTATTCTCGCAAGGACGGTCAGTGGCGCCCCAACCAGTATGGTGGCCGCGAGCATTTGGAAGCTATTGAGTTCCTCCAAGAGACAAACGCCACTGCGTACCGTCGTAACCCTGGGATCGTCATGATCGCAGAGGAATCTACTGCTTGGCCAGGTGTTACTGCCCCAACGTCCTCTGGCGGATTGGGCTTTGGTATGAAGTGGAATATGGGCTGGATGAACGACACGCTTCGGTATATGCGTGAAGATCCCGTTAACCGTCGCTGGCACCACGGTGAACTCACCTTCTCTTTGGTGTATGCCTTCTCGGAAAACTACGTCCTTCCTTTGTCTCATGATGAAGTTGTCCACGGCAAGGGTTCGTTGTTCTCTAAGATGCCGGGCGATACGTGGCAGAAGATGGCGGGTCTGCGTTCCCTTTACGCCTACCAGTGGTCGCATCCAGGCAAGCAATTGCTATTCATGGGGCAAGAATTCGCTCAGGAACAAGAGTGGGTGGAAGCGTACTCTTTGGACTGGTGGTTGACTGATCGCCCTGAAAATGAAGGCGTACAACGCCTTGTCGCCAGCTTGAACCACGTCTACGCTTCACATCCTGCGCTGTGGGATGATGACTACACTGGTTTTGAGTGGATTGATGCCTCCGACGGCGATCACAATGTCATCTCCTATCTACGTAAAGGCACTGGCGATGACGGCAAACAGCAGATCATGGTGTGCGTGTCGAATTTTGCTGGCAATCCTCACGAGTCCTACCGCGTTGGCCTGCCCTTTGCGGGTGAGTGGGTCGAGGTGCTGAACACTGATGATGTCGCTTATGGCGGTTCTGGTGTGATGAATATTGGGCCGGTTGTGGCTGAGGAGATTCCGTGGAATGGTCGACCAGCCTCCGCTGAGCTCCGCATTCCACCGCTGGGCGCCGTTTGGTTGACACCCAAGCAATAGGCGCTGCGTTTTCATTCCTAGTGGGCTGTGGCCAACCAATCGGTTCGCCACAGCCCACTTGCTATCCCAGCCTTGAGGTAATCGTCGGACTATTGCGACAACCCATGATTCTTGTCAACCACCGGGGTTTACGGGCTATGCCCGCTGTTAGGCAAGCAATGGCAAGGTCATACACAAAGATCGAGGGGAAGGTCAGCGATATCGCGTAAACGCCGACCTTCTATCAGTGCTTCAAGAAGGCTGGCGCCTTCCTCTGACGCTGCGGCTTGCACGCCTTCCATTAATTCAGGTAACGCGATGTGATACACCATATCGATATCACCTGTGCCTAATGCAAGGGAGGCGATACGTGACGGCGATGGTTCGGCAGTGACAACAACAATATGAGGGGTTCTACCTTTTCGACTACGGATGACAGAAAGCGCCTCACTGCGTGCATTTTGTGCGCGGTCAGAACGTAACGTCAGTTTGCATGAGATCACCGCATGAACGATGGATGCGCCGTCGTTCGCCGAACGCATCACCGTATGTCTTGCTGTCTCCAGGTCGACAATCAACGCGTTTGAGTTAATGGCGTCGTCATCCTCTGGGTCGCGAATAACCAGTACGTCGGGACTAATCAGGTATGAATGCCCCAGTACTGCCTGCAGCGTCGGATCTGTTTCTACTGCCCGCGATAATCTTTGAGGTGCGTTGGCTTGAATCTGCGATTGAGGCTACGCCTTGTGCATTGAGCGTAAGTACGCCCCGATCTACCAACGTTTTATGAAAAAGACGACGTTCGTCACTCAATAACGTCATGCGGCACTTTCCTCCTTGGCGCCTTGGAGGACCGCCGCAATTTCTTCGCCGACAGCTTTTGCCACAGCAGGCGGCAAAGCGTTGCCGATCTGCCTGTAACTGGCTGTCTTCCCACCGGCAAACTGCCACTGGTCAGGGAAACCTTGAATACGCGCAGTCATTCGAAGAGTGAGGCGTGGCATTCCAGTGAAATCTGGGCCAGGCGCTTCATCAGCCAAAGAGCGTCCATCAACCCCGATTGCCGCCCATGCCCGACGCGCCCGGGTGGGGCCTAAATCTGCACCACCATGTTTCTTGGAGCCACCGACAAGTGTGGGGGCAATTACTGATGCTTGACGTGCCCAGTCAGTCGCACCTTGCCATCCGTTTTCTCCCATCAGATCAACGAGACATTCGCCAACCGTCGGTGGAGCTGTGTCGAAGGGTTCAGGAAACGGGACAAGAGCAGTGTCACGTATGCGAGACGCAAGCAGTATTACCCTTGGCCGTAGTTGCGGTACACCGTAGTCGCTCGCTTGCAGAAGCTTCCATCGTGCCTGATAACCAAGACGCTGAAGCTCCTCATCAACCCACGCACGGTATGACGAAAACTTTGCGTCCAACAGTCCACGAACGTTTTCAAGCATGACAACTCGTGGTTGTACCTGATCAACGAGCCGCAGAGCTTGAGGAAATAAGTCCCGTTCATCAACAGCACCGAGTTGCTTTCCCGCCAAGGAAAAAGGGGGACAAGGGACACCGCCCGCAAGTAAATCAACGCCGGCGTATCGGTGACCGTCCCATTCGCGCAGGTCGGCTTGGATCGTATTCCACTGTGGCCTATTTTTCCGCAGTGTTTGACAGGCATGAGCGTCGATTTCTACGGTGCCCACATGTTCAAAGCCAGCCTGTTCAAGTCCAAGAGCTTGTCCGCCGGCACCGGTGCAAATCTCTAGCGATGTCAGGGCCACGTCCTCCTCCTGTCTCCCACTTGTGCGGCTGAACATAAGCATAAAACGCGTCGGTTATATCTGCGTTCTAGTCAAGCAGTGCCCACCATAGGTGTTCGGCAAGGGTATGCGTGGCTCCAAGGCGAAGGGTACGTCGAATACCTGCTGGTCCAAAACCTGCGCTGCGCAAGAAACGGGTGTGTTCGTCGCTCGATGCAGGGGCAAAAAAACGTAAAGCCGCAGGTTGAGCAACATCCACAAGTGCAGCCAATAAGCGTGAGGCGTGACCGCAACGCCTAAATGGTCCATCTACCCACAGATTGAGAATATCGGTGCCTGCCGGGACATGCGATGCGGCCCCACCTGTAATAGGTTCACCTGGCGCACACGACAGAAAACCGACCACCACATGACCATGTACCGCCACCAGTGTGTGACAGCCTTGAGGACGCGGCTCACTCAAGGTGCGCATCCACCTGGCGGTCAGGACAGCCTCGTCAGGCATCTGCAAACCCGCATCCGTCGCACCAGCCTCCTCAGCTAATGCCCTCATAGCGTTGAGATGGATCCGCGAGATTGCGGCTGCATCAGTAGGCAGCGCCGCACGGACTGAACGGTCAGAGGAAGCGGTTTTGGCCTCGGAAAACTCCACGCTCACGGTCACAGGTCCATATACGTGTCAAGACCAACACTGAGCCCAGGAAACTCCCCCACCTTGCGGATCCCCAGCAGCACACCTGGCATGAAACTGGTGCGATCAAAACAATCGGTACGAATCACCATCTGTTCACCAGGGTTACCCAAAAGGATCTCCTCGTGTGCCGTCAACCCACGCAGGCGCACAGCGTGCACCGTAATGCCGTCGATACGTGCGCCCCGGCTTCCCTGCGGATCCAACTCAGTGGCATCAGGCGGCACGGCAACACCTGCCTGGGCTCTGGCCGACGCGATAGCCTTCGCCGTATGCACAGCAGTGCCCGATGGCGCATCAACCTTAGCGGGATGGTGCATCTCGATAATCTCAACGGACTCGAAATAAGGTGCTGCCTTCGCAGCGAACTGCATCGCAAGTACTGCTGAAAGGGCAAAATTAGGGGCAATAAGGACATTGCACCCCACCTCGTTGGCATGTGCACGAACCCTGGCGATAGCCTCGTCAGTCCAACCCGTGGTACCAACCACCACATTTACCCCAGCATCCAGCAGTGCGTGAACGTTGCTTTCCGTTACCGCTGGCACAGTGAAATCAACAGCTACCTGCGCACCACACAGACTCTGAACGCTAATCGTTTCGCCCGCGTCAAGTGTTGCGACAAGCTCCATATCCGAAGCGCTCTTCACTGCGGCAACAACAGTTGATCCCATTCGACCTTGCGCTCCAACGACGGCCACTTTCCACACGGCGCTACTCCTTGTTATCGGTGTTGTAGAAACTAATTGTGCCGTACTCATCCCACAGGCACCTGTGGATGCCAGTGTGCGGGCATGCAGCGCACTTGGGCACGTACCACTAGTTTTTTGGCACAACAAGAGCACGGGCAGGTTCGGCAGACGCAAGTTCAGCAGCGAGTGCGCGCACCTGCTCAGCGGTCACCTCGTTAATAGCGTGCAGTGAGCGAGCGACCGTGCGGTAACGGCCATTGACCTCAGCTCGACCAAGGCGACTCATCCGCGCCCAATTCGATTCCATACCTAAAGCAAGGCCACCACGGACCTGGCCGCGTACACGCGCGAGTTCCTCCTCGGTGGGACCATATTCCGCAAGGTCTTCAAGCTGCCCACGCATCACTGCTTCCACCTCCGCTATGCGTGTCGGCGACGTGCCTGCATACATGCCGAATGCACCTGCATCTGAGTAGGCGGCATCAAATGCGTATGTTGTGTATGCCAATCCCCGTTTCTCGCGGACCTCTTGGAATAGGCGCGATGACATTGATCCACCCAGTACCGTCAAAAGCACATTCATCACAGGACGTCGCTCATCGTCGCCTCGCATGGAGGCAGACCCGATCACAAGGTGAGCTTGTTCAACATCCCTGCTGCGCACTTCTTCACCGCTTCCGCAACTAGGGGCGTCGCGTAGCGTAGTGCGACGAGGCCGTGGCAGTGCAGCCTGCCCAGCAGATGCGGCCCACGACGACGATGCTAAAGATTGTCCAACGAGGTCCACCAAGGCTTCGTGGTCAATATTGCCTGATGCGGCGACAATGAGGTTATTGGGTGCATACGTGGAGCGGTAGTGCTGCCATACATCGTCGCGCCCCACAGCGCGAATTGCTTCGGGCGTGCCGCCAACTGGCCGTCCAAGCGGAGTGTCACCGTGAACGGCGCGCTGGAATGCCTCGTGCACAAGGTCAACAGGACTATCTTCGTTCATGGCAAGCTCATCAAGGATGACGCCACGCTCAACCTCGAATTCTGCGGGGTCAATGAGGGAATCAGTGAGCATATCCAGCAATACCCGGCTGGCCATATGTGCGTCTTCATCCACGACGCGCGCCCAATAGGAGGTCGTTTCTTTCCCAGTTTCTGCATTCGATTCGCCGCCCACGGCATCAAAGGCAACAGCTATGTCCAGGGCACTGCGCGTCGATGTTCCTTTGAACAGCAAATGTTCGAGAAAGTGAGTCGAACCTGCATGCTGGGGCAATTCATCGCGGGATCCAACAGGTACCCACATGCCGACGCTGACGCTTCGGGTGGCGGGCACGCGCTGAGTGAGTATCCTGGTGCCGCATTCAAGGATGGTGCGCTGCACGGTCGTATCACCGTCGTCGAATTCCTCGGTGACATATTGTGGAATATCTGGCAGCGCTAAAGGTATCTCTCGTGTGGTCACCCATGTACTTTACTGCCTAAAACGCCGCTCGGTTGACCAGCACAACCTGCGTTTTGGCCAACAGCCCTTGTGTCTTGTCTGAAAGTCGGCCGTTGCCACAATCGCATGACCCTCGCAACAATAAACGAGGCGGAGCTAAGTTTCGCACCCAGCCCCGCCTCGTCTATCGGATAAAAGCGTCCAACTCAGCCTTCGATCGCTTCGTCCTCGTCGTCGCGCATGCGGCGCATACGGGTACGAGGACGACGTTCGCGACGTTCAATGCGCTCACGGCGTTCGCGACGCACGGGACGGTCCTCGCCTTCACCGTTTTCTGCAGGCACAAATTCGCCTGCTTCGCCGTCAACGACCGCGTGGAGCGACAACTTACCGCGATCACCGAACTCAGCTATCTCGACCTCAACCTGCTGGCCAACCTGCAGAACGTCTTCAACTGCCTCTACACGCTTGCCGCCCACTAGGCGACGCACCTGCGAGATATGCAGCAGTCCGTCCTTGCCAGGTGTCAGTGACACGAAGGCACCGAAGGACGTGGTCTTAACAACTGTGCCGACGAAGCGCTCGCCTACCTCAGGCATCTGCGGGTTGGCAATCTGGTTCACCATTGCACGCGCAGCTTCAGCGGCTTCACCAGTCGATGCACCAATGTAGACAGTACCGTCGTCCTCAATGGTGACGTCAGCGCCTGTGTCGTCTTGGATCTGGTTGATCATCTTGCCCTTAGGGCCAATCACTTCACCAATCTTGTCAACAGGCACCTGGACGGTGATGATACGTGGCGCGTAGGGGCTCATTTCGTCAGGTGAGTCAATGGCCTGATCAATGAGGTCAAGGATGGCGATACGCGCATCGCGCGCCTGAGCTAGGGCGGCACGCAACACCTGAGAATCAATACCGTCAAGTTTGGTGTCCAGTTGCAGCGCCGTAATGAAGTCGCGGGTACCTGCCACCTTGAAGTCCATGTCACCGAAGCCGTCTTCGGCACCAAGGATATCGGTCAGCGTCAGTGACTTTTGGACGCCGTCAACTTCACCTGTCATCAGGCCCATAGCAATACCGGCAACGGGTGCGCGCAGCGGCACACCGGCTTGAAGCATTGACAGTGTTGACGCACATACCGAGCCCATGGAGGTAGAGCCGTTGGAGCCCAGAGCCTCAGAGACTTGACGGATCGCATAAGGGAAGTCTTCGCGCGCAGGGATCACGGGCTTCAGTGCACGTTCGGCAAGGTCACCGTGGCCAATTTCGCGGCGCTTAGGTGAACCCACCCGACCGGTTTCACCGGTGGAGAAGGGGGGGAAATTGTACTGGTGCATATACCGCTTGGCGGTAATAGGCGACAGGTTGTCAAGCTGCTGCTCCATGCGGAGCATGGCAAGCGTGGTCACACCCAGAATTTGGGTTTCGCCACGTTGGAACAGTGCTGAGCCGTGGACGCGAGGAAGCACCTCAACTTCAGCGGACAGAGAACGGATTTGGCGCGGGGTACGCCCATCCATGCGGATTTCTTCACGCAGAGTGCGGTTACGAATCGTATTTTTCTCCAGCGAACGGAAGGCAGCCTTCAGTGCCTTCTCGGACTCTGGGAAGGATTCTTCCAGCGCTTCAAGCATCTGGGTTTTCACCGCATCAACGGCCTCGTCGCGAGCAAGTTTACCTTCGGTCAGCAACGCGGTCGCCAACTTGTCACCAACGAAGTTTTCCACGGCTGCATATTCTTCATCGGTGTAATCGAAGAAGAGCGGAAAGTCAGCCGTTTCCTTCGCAGCGTGTTTGGCAACTTCAAGTTGCGCTTCGCATAGGACTTTAATGAAGGGCTTTGCAGCTTCAAGGCCGTCAGCGACGACATCTTCGGTAGGTGCCATCGCGCCGGCTTGAATGAGGTCCCATTCGTTTTCACCGCCGCCAGCTTCAACCATCATGATAGCAACGTCTTCAGTGCCGTCTTGGGTGGTGACAATACGTCCCGCGACAACAATATTGAAGACAGAGCGCTCCATTTCTGACCAGCGCGGGAATGCCACCCACTGGTCGTCAATAAGTGCCAAACGTGTGCCACCAATAGGACCGGTAAATGGGAGGCCAGCGATTTGAGTGGACATGGACGCGGCGTTGATTGCAAGAACGTCATAAGCGTCATCAGGGTGCGCAGCAAGCACGGTTTCGTGAACCTGAACCTCATTACGCAGGCCTTTGACAAAGCCCGGGCGCAGGGGACGGTCGATGAGGCGTGCCGCAAGGATCGCTTCCGTGCCGGGGCGTCCTTCACGACGGAAGAAAGAGCCGGGGATGCGGCCTGCGGCATAAGCGCGTTCTTCAACGTCAACCGTGAGAGGGAAGAAATCAAATTGGTCTTTAGGCTGTTTGCCAACGGTGGTGGCGGAAAGGATGGCCGTTTCGTCATCCAAGTAGGCCATTGCGGCGCCTGCAGCTTGCTTGGCAAGGCGTCCAGTTTCAAAGCGCACGGTGCGCTTTCCGAAGCGACCATTGTCGATAATCGCTTCTGCAGCGACGATGTCGTTGCCTTCCATCATGTGGGTTTCTCCTTGACAGGTGATGGATACGCGGGTGGCAGCTCGGCCTTCGATCGAAGCCCACGGACATTCACAGGTCCTGCGCTGCGTCAAGTGACGAAGCCGGGTCCGTAAGCCACTGTCGAAAACCGCTACTGGGCCACTTTTGCGTAGGTGATTGGTGTGTGTTACTTCGTGTTGTATTCGGTTCCGCAGGTGGCGGACGTAGTGAACCGGCCCGTTCCCTGTAGCGGGATCGGGCCGGTTTCGTGTCAGCGACGCAGGCCGAGGCGCTCGATCAGCGAACGGTAACGCTCGATGTCAATCTCAGCGAGGTAGCCAAGAAGGCGGCGACGGCGGCCAACCAGAAGCAGGAGACCACGACGTGAGTGGTGGTCGTGGGTGTGATGCTTGAAGTGTTCAGTGAGGTCCTTGATGCGCTGGGTTAGCAGTGCAATCTGAACCTCTGGGGAGCCGGTGTCACCCTCGTGGGTTCCGTACTCGGCGATGATCTTTTCCTTGACGTCCTTGCTCAGTGGCACAGGCCTCTCCTTCATATCCGTTGCGCGGAGCGATGAGGCTTATCCTCAGGGCATACGATCCGCGGCCGTCACGACGGCCTTTCTACTCTACACGAGGCGGGAGCTCCCCTGGTAGTTCTCCTCCCCTACTACGGGCCCTTTTCCTTGTGGAATCGGGCACGTTCGCACTTCTATCTGCGACTACTATGCCCGCAGCACATGGTTCTGGGCAGCATGGTTCGAGGCCCAGTCACCACTGCGCCCGCAATGCACGCTTTTCGATGGTGCGGTTTTAGGCCTCGTCAAGGAGACGACGCAGATCAGCAACAGTAATACGACTCGCATGTGGTACATCATCAACAACCGCACTGACGAGTTTGCGTTTCTTCTCTTGCAGGGCAAGTACTTTTTCCTCAATGGTTTCAGCTGCAGCAAGGCGATACACGTTGACTTTCTTGGATTGTCCAATGCGGTGTGCCCGATCCACTGCTTGTTCCTCAGCAGCGGGATTCCACCAGGGATCCATGACAAAAACGTAGTCCGCTTCAGTCAGTGTCAAACCTGTACCGCCTGCTTTGAGGGATATCAAGAATACGTCGGCCTTTCCCTTCCTAAACTCATCAATCACACTTACACGGTTACGGGTCGATCCATCGAGTTGAACCACGCGATGTCCGCGGCGCTCAACCACGTGGCGTATGCGCTCCAAAAATGATGTGAACTGACTAAAGACCAGCACTTGGTGACCGCGAGGAACAATTTCGTCAAGTTGATCGGCAAGGTATTCAATCTTGGCTGACCCCACCGACGTCAGAGCTGAGTCGACCAATGCCGGATCAAGAGCAAGTTGACGCAATCGAGTCAAAGAAGCCAGAACATCGATGCGATGTTTTCCAAAATTGTCCATCAATCCAAGAAGTCGGCTGCGTTCTCTGGCGAGATATTGCTCATAAATCCGACGATGTTCCGTCCCCAATTCCACACGCACAACTTGCTCGATTTTATCTGGCAAATCTGTTGCCACGAGTTCTTTCGTCCGACGAAGCAGGAAGGGAGCGGTAAGCGTATGTAGTCGTTTGAGCTGCTGTGTTGATCCAGCCTCGACAGGTTTACGGAATACGGCGTCAAATATTTTGCGCCCCGGCAATAAGCCTGGACACGTCAGTTGCAGGATTGACCACAGGTCCAGCAGTGAATTTTCCACCGGGGTACCTGTCACCGCGAAGCACCAGCCAACGTTGAGCCCACGCAAAGACTTGTGGATGGCTGTGGCAGGGTTTTTTGCTGCCTGAGCCTCGTCAAGGATCAGGCCAGCGAGCGGTTGAGCAGCCCAAATTTTGGCCTGCAAACGCATGATGGTGTAGGAGGTGACGATAATGTCGACCTCTTGTAATACCGGCGCAATCTCATCGTGCTGGCGTGTCGACGACACGAGGGCAAGACGCAGATCAGGGAAGAATCGCTGCGTCTCGGCCTGCCAGGTACCCAGTACGGAGGTGGGAGCAACAACCAGCACGGGACCTGCTGAGCCACCTACACACCCTTGGGTTTTCAATGCGGAAATAGCTGAAAGCAATTGAAGGGTTTTACCAAGACCCATGTCGTCGGCGAGGATTCCGCCCAGACCAAGGGTGGCGCGAGAGCTCAGCCAGCGATGTCCGTCCTTTTGATAGGGCCGCAGTATCTCGCTTACACACGCATCGACAGGCAAGGCCGCACTGTCAGTATCTACGCTCAGGCCTTCAAGGCGTTGTCGCCAACTGTGGGCGGCATCGACGCGGTCTGCTGCTTGGGACAGTTCCTCCCATAAGCCCGTATGTAGCGTGTGAATTCTGGGGTGATGAGGGTTACTGTCAGTCAGTTGCGCCGCTTGTTCGAGCAGGTAGCGTAGATGCGTAATACGTGGCCCGTCGAGACTCACCCAGTGCCCAGCAACATAGATGTGGCTGTGGCCTTGTGACAGTGCGCGTAAAACATCAGCGAATTCAAGTTCGTGGCCACCAACAAAGATACGTGCCTTTAAATCAAACCAGTCACGTTCGGCTGTTTCGTCAAGCGCGATGCCGATCGTCACCGTCTGAGGTTCGTTGGCAGCCATTTGTGTCACTTCGTCAGCAATATCCCACACGAGATGGGTGTCGTCGATCCTGTGAACGACTTCGTCAATATAGCGACATATTTTCCAGCCAGGTATCTCGTCATTGGTTAACATTGCTGGCCATAGGTCAGCTGGACATATGCCGCGACCACGACGCTCGATACGTGCAGCAATGGTGCGCACGGCTGGCTCGACGGTCTGTCTGTCGTAGGGAGCACGCTGCCATTGTCCTGCGATGTCGTATTCGCTCCACCAGCGAATCAGCAAATTCTTCGATTCGTTGATGCGTAGGGTAGCAACGAGGCGGACTTCAGTTTCGTGGTCTTGCGGGCAGCTTCCGTCGCGGGAGAGAACACGGATATGCGTGCGCAGGGAGTGTAGCCATGTGGCACGGAAATCTGCAATATCAGCGGCGGGTATCGTCATTGCTTGACTGTCCCATTGCGAAATAATGTCATTATGTGCCACTCGTGCGAGGGTTTCACCTCCGTCGAGAACAACTAGACCTGACTCTGCGGCAATCAGCGCTTGTGAGACAACAGTGTCACCGAGGGTGGCCACTGGGGATAAAAGGAGATTGCCGTCGCAGATAGCGGCGTCCAAACTCATTTCCCATGTGCTTTGTGACAGCGTGAGCGGCACAGGTGGGTCAATGCGTGTCAGTAGTGTGATCCCTGCACGTTCTAAGGAGCGCAGCCAGTTCCATGCCTCGTACCCTAAATCTTGAAGGGCAACATCGCTTCTCGAACGCCACTTTGTTCCATCGCGGGAGCGACGATACCCTTCGCGCAGCAATGCCACATGTGTGGGATTGAGATCATCGACGACTGATGTCCACTGTTCAGTGACAATATCGGGCCATGTCGCTCGTTTAGTTACCCATTCGCGGTGTTTTCCTGGACGCAGTGGCGTCAACCAAATATGGCCAAGTTTTTCGCTGCCACGCTGATGCGCACTGCCATTGTCGGCGCCATTGCTGCCCCAGGCACCTTGGGCACCGCAGGTGTCAACGAGCAGCGCCATCGCCTCGCCACGCGCCCCTGAGGGACCGCCGATAAGTGCACTCAGGGCTTCGCGCCACTGCGGGCCCACGTCTCTTTGTTCACGCTCGTAGGCACGCACGGCGAGGAGCAGAGCAACGGCATGCGCACAATCTTGCCCTAGGGTACACGCACAGGTCAGTGTTGGGGTGAGCACGCCTGGTGCAATCCACGCGGTGTATGTCAGCCCTGTGGCACGTATACGTCCGCAGATGCGTCCATCGTCGCCATCACGAATGTCAATAACTTTATTATTGCGAAAGTGGGCGCCACCCCGTGCCCATGTTGCAGGCCCAACTTTCGCCATAATGTCAGCATCTTCTAAGGTGGCGATTGTGGCTCGTAAACTGGTGGGCGTATGCATCTTTTCAGGATAGCTGTCCGCAGATTGTTCCGTGTGTATAAATCCCTTCGAGGTACCACGTTCTGTCTTGGTATTTGAGTAAAAATTCTGCCCCATTTGTACATTTCACCTGCAGATACGCGCGGCTTTCTTTTGTCGTCCACCAGGCACCAAGAACCGGCCAGGGACCACGGGTGTCGATCACTTCAAGCTCTTGAAGGGAGGTATATGGGTCAGGTAAAGATGAGTCTTTGGTTGCTGCTCGGATCAGGTGGGCGGCGCCATTCAATTCTCCGCGAGCACTAACATGCAGGGGAAAAAGGTGTGGGAGTGCTCGGCCTGGGTCGGCTGAGGGTGTCTCTTTGCCGAGGAGTTGAATTTCTGGCGCGTTTTCGTACAGTGTTGCAGGACTGAGTTCGACACTTCCTTGCCATTGGCCGTCGATAGGCAGAAGTGGAGGCTTTCCTTTTCCCCAAGGGTGGCAGATGATTCGACTTCGCGGGTCGTATCCGCCTTGGAGGAATGGGGTAAGGACTGTATCTTCCCCCAGCAGGGAGTAGATTTTTGATACCGCTTGATGTGCGCGTTTCTGAGGGGCGTTTTCTCCCCAGAGGCGCCGGGTTTCTTCGGTGGCACTCAGATCTGTGGCGCATAGGGTGATACGGCAAAGGCCCGCTGTGATGTGGGTGGCGTCAAGCCAGGCACGTATTTGCCATCGTGCGCGTTCGATAACTGTGTCAGTATTTCGCGCGTCGACACCGTGCCATAGTCGGGTGTGTTCTTCTCCGTTTTCAGTGGTGAGTGTGATGGTCAGGCTGTGTGATCCAAGTCCGCGTCCGGTGAGCGCATCTGCAAGTTCAACAGCAGCTTGGCGTAAGGGGAAAAGTATTTCTTCGATGCTGCACGCTGCCTGGTCACAGTCGCGAGTCACTTCGTGACAATCGTAGGTGCGTTCAGTGCGACCCAGGGGTATTTCTTGGCCGTGAGCGAGTGCAAGTAATGTCTGTCCGGCGTTTCCAAAACGGCCCAACAGGTCTTTCCTGTCAATTGTGCGCAGGTCTTCGCAGCTATGGATCCCTAGGAGGGCGAGGGTGTCGAGGGTGTGGTGAAGATACTCGGTGCGCTGGCCTGGGATAAAGCTGAGAAGCTCTTTGAGGTTTTCTTTGGCAAGGAAATGCTGAGTGTCGCAAGGAGGAATGATCATGCCTTTTTTGGCGGCGGCGATGGCTGCTATTGGTCCGGTAGCAATACCCACGTAACTTTCTATGCCTAGGTGCGTGCTGATGTCGTCGATCAGGGTTTCGGCGAGTATTTCTTCGCCTCCGCACCAGCGAGCAGCTCCTGTAGCTGGAGCCCACGCGAGGCCTGGGCGTAGTGAGGCAACGTATGCAGCGTGGCGGTCAAAACATTGAAGGACATATTCAAAGGCTTTGCCTTCTCGGTCGGGGTCGTTGGGCAAGATAATGAGATCAGGACAAAGGTATCGGGCTGTTGTCAGTCGCATACCGGTGCGAATCCCTGTTTTTCTGGCGTAGGTTGACTCGCGCACGATACGCCCTTTGGCTACCAATGCCACGGGCGAAGATGGTGGACTGTCAATAACAAGTGCGTTAACAGGCCAGTCGGGAATCCACAGTGCAATTCGGCGCATAGCTATACCGCCTTGTGTATGTGAATACTGTGATCACGCCAGGGGCGGGAGATTCCAATCCAAGGATGCAGCGTGAGGATGATGGTGTTGCTTTTTCTTGCCTGCGCGGCAAGACGAGTATGCGACTTGATAGGTATGGACGCGCCTACGCAAAGCAGGCCGACTGCACCGATTAGGTGTGTGAGGATACGCGCGCCTTGGCCGTATGTCTGCGGGATGATGAGGATGTGGTCGAGGTCAAGGCCGATGTTGTGGGCAGCGTTCCATCCAATATTGGGTGTTTCGACGAACGCTGCCCACTGTTCTTCGTGCCAGAAGTTGTGGGCGGCATGCAAGATTATTTCAGCATTATTTGGCACTTCAAGGATGAGATGTCCTTGTGTGCTTGCGCTGGAAATACCCAGGGTTTCTTCTGTTTTTCTGAGGATTTTTCTGGCGTGTGCGAGTCTAGGATCCATATACACCACCCCCATTTTCGAACATGTGTTCTATATAGTAAAGGGGTGTTCCCACATGTGCAGCACTGATAGATTCTTATGGGGACAACTTCGTCCCTCTTCAGAAGTTTTCGCAGATTATGCCCTGTGGAACACAGGACCGCGCACATAAGGAGATCCCCGCCAAATACGGCCATTTTACCCACCCTAGCCCCCATATAAGGAGACTCTCATGGACCTCAGTTCACGCCCCATTGCCCCCGACCCCTACGCTCAACTCCCACAGGTCCCCTCATTTACACTCTCTTCGCATGACCTTGTCGATGGCACTTCTATGCCACAGATTCACACGGCTGACGGTGGCAATATTTCACCGCATCTTGCTTGGAGCGGAGCACCACGCGAGACTGAAAGTTTTATGCTCACTTGTTTTGACCCCGACGCACCAACCCCAGCAGGCTGGTGGCACTGGTGCATCATCGACCTCGCCCCCTCACTCACACAGCTTGAGCACAATGCGGGCGCTTCCGATCTCAACCTTGAGGGGGCTGCATTCCATTTGCGAGCAGACCATAGTCACGCAAATTATTTTGGTGCCGCTCCCCCGCAAGGCGACCGTCCTCACCGTTACATCTTCGCCATTCACGCCCTTAACATCCCTACTTTGGGCCTTGACGACGATGCCACACCAACGATGGCTTCCTTTGTTGCACTTGAACACACACTTGCTCGCGCCACGCTGACTGTCACCTACCAGCATTAACATCGCAATATCGCCTCCGGAAATGCACATATTCAAATAACGTTTCGATTACAGTTAGGTAACGATTCGGTATCACGACGATGTGTTTTTCCGGAGGTCACGATGGCGACCAGCACTTTTCGCCAGATTCCGCGCACGTTGACGCGCGCTTTACTCCTTCTCACAGCCTCATGTGCAGCAGTTGGTGTGGGAATTGAAGTCTTCTATTACTCAGCCCACCCCTCGTGGGTGCCGCCAGACGCAGGCTATAGCACATCCTTTCCTGCGGGCTGGCAGTCAGGACTCAACCGCTTCGCCTTCTTTACGGCGTAATCTAATACGCTCACCACGTTCGTCTGCACATACCTTGCATTAGCGCCTACGCATCACCGTCTGTGGCGCAACCTTCACCTGGTGGCACTTGTTGATATGACGCTGACCAGCGGTGTTTACCTCACCGTACTCCTTGGCCCCAACCTTGGCTCTTACTTCCCCACCGAAATCATTGCGGCAAGTACCCTGGAGCATGTGGTGACACCTCTCCTGCTGTGGGGCAGCTATCTCAGCTTTTCTCCCCTCACTTTGCGGTGGCATCACCTGGGCATTACAGCACTTCACCCTGCACTCTACGCAGCTTTTACACTTACCCGCGGACACCTCGTCGATTGGTATCCCTATGTCTTTATGGACGTGCCACGGCTTGGCCTGGGTCCTGTTATCGCCTCGCTTGCAGTGATGGCGCTGGTGATTCCCACCGCATGTTTCTTCGCACATTTACTGCCGTATCTTCAGTATCGTTGCGGCAATCATGCTGACACGCGGGAACTCATACTTGCCCGAGATTTAGGACCTGCACACTCGTAAGTCGTTGACACATGCGTAAACGTCGCTCCTTCAAGCAATTCATCTAACGCAGCACCCACAATCGGCTTGCTAAGTGAAAGCAGCGGCCCACTTACAGGTGATTGCATACCTGAGCCTGTGCGGCGAGTAGGATGACCCAGCCTAAGTAAAGATGGCACAATCAACGAGTGCTTCATCTGATATTTCTCACCCCTGAAATCCCTGGCAACTCCGGGGCTGCCATCCGCCTTTCTGCCTGCACAGGTGCCATGTTGCATCTGGTTGAACCGTTGGGTTTTGATATGGATGACACGAAATTGCGGCGAGCGGGCTTAGATTATCACGATCTCGCCCACGTCAAGGTCCACCCGAATCTTGACCACGCACTGGCTGATGTTCCCTCACGCGTGTGGGCACTAACGGGACACGCCACCACGCACTACAGCGATGAACGTTTCGCTGATGGGGACGCTTTCCTATTTGGCCGCGAGTCAACGGGACTCCCCGAGGAGGCATTAGCGCATCCCCGCATTGAACGACATCTCCGCATTCAAATGATGCCGGGGGTACGCTCGTTGAATCTGGCGAACTCGGCATCTATCGTGTTGTACGAGGCGTGGCGTCAGCTCGGCTTCCCTGGCGGAATCTAGAAGGAACGTTTCGTCGCAGCGTGTGCCCAGCTCCCCTCAGTTCAGCGACTCGGCATCCCATTGCCATTCATTTGCCGAGGCGACCACACCCGGCCCAGGTCCGCAGGAAGCTCACCCAGGTTCAAAAGCCAGGCGCCGCCTTCGTTGAAGGATGCGGATGACACACCATCTGATTCATTTACGTAAGGTCGGGTGCCGCTCCACCTGCTCGGCAATTTCAACGATACGCCGAGGGTTCGATACCCACAGCCACACTAAACCGATTGCGTTCACCACGACAGGTAGGTACCAGTAGTCCTGACCAAAGGCACCCCAGGCCGACCGGTACGCCGTCACTTCTGGGATTCCCCAGCCAACGATGCCAACAATCAGCGGACCCGCACAGGCTACAACGGTGGCCACCCAGGCAATCATGCGCATCCGCCGACCGTTATGTGTAATGCCAATGGCCGCGGTCACCTGTATTACTCCTGCGACAAATGTGCCTAGGAGCGGACCGATCGCACCATCACTTGGCCGTGAAAACAGGTTGAGCAGCGCATCAATGACAACCCACAGGCCGAATGCCCAAAACAGCACCATCACGAGGCGCCCACCGCCTCGTGCCGGCGGACGAGTATCGCGGACCTGTTCGACTGGCGGCATTGCGGGTGTCATATATGGCCTCCATACTTCGTCCGTTGCACCTCATTATCCTAAGCGGTAGCCCGTCCTGTGGGCAGTCCCACCACTAACGGTACCGTGCGAACGGGACAGCAAGGGCCTCCGAGTGGGACAATAGGCCCGGACGGTCGTTGCCGTCCACTAGTCAACACCTAGGAGTGGATCAAGTGAGCGAGCCCGGATACGACGTCGTCATCCTTGGGGCCGGTTCGGGTGGATACGCAGCCGCCCTACGCGCCTCGCAACTCGGCCTAAAAGTGGCCCTCGTTGAAGGCGATAAAGTAGGTGGCACCTGTCTGCATCGCGGCTGCATTCCCACCAAGGCGTACCTTCACGCTGCTGAAACCGCCGATGCAGTGAAAGAATCGGCTGCCTTCGGTATTCTCTCGACGTTCCATGGTATCGACATGGGTCAGGTAGCCAAATACCGCGACTCAGTCATTACGAAGCTTTTTAAGGGCCTACAAGGTCTGCTGTCGTCTCGCAATGTTGAGGTTATCAATGGGTGGGGACGCCTCGTTGCCCCTGACACGGTGGAGGTCAATGGCCAACGCGTCACCGGCCGACACATTATTCTTGCCACCGGATCGTACTCTCGCTCAATACCTGGGTTAACGATCGGTGGACGTATTATCACCTCCGACCAAGCGCTGCAGATGGAATGGGTACCACAGCGCGCGGTCGTCCTCGGCGGCGGCGTTATTGGCCTCGAATTTGCCTCTGTGTGGCGCTCATTTGGAGCCGACGTCACTGTTATTGAAGCCCTGCCTCACCTGGCTAATAACGAAGACGAAGCAATTTCAAAGCATTTGGAGCGCGTCTTCCGTAAGCGCGGCATAGCGTTCTACACGAATACACGTTTCGCTGGCGCAACACAGGACGATGCAGGTGTTCATGTCACTACTGAGGATGGGAAAGCCTTCGACGCTGACGTGCTTCTGGTGGCCGTTGGGCGTGGCCCGGTCACCGAAGGGCTGGGGTATGAAGAGGTCGGTATCCGCATGGAACGCGGTTTCGTCCTCGTTGACGAACACCTTCACACTGGCGTGGGTAATATCCGTGCGGTGGGCGATATTGTGCCTGGCCTCCAACTTGCCCACCGAGGTTTCCTCCAGGGTATTTTCGTCGCTGAGGAAATTGCTGGTCTGACCCCTGCTCCTATTGTTGAGTCAGGCATCCCTCGTGTGACTTTCTGCGAACCGGAAATCGCATCGGTTGGCCTGACTGAGAAGCAGGCCCGCGAGCAATACGGGGACGCGGTGCGCACCGTCGAATACAACCTCGCTGGTAACGGAAAATCCAATATTTTGGGCACTGCTGGTTTTATCAAGTTAGTGTCGATTGAGGACGGCCCCATTGTCGGTTTCCACGGCATTGGTGCCCGTATTGGCGAACAGGTAGGTGAAGGTGAACTCATGGTGAACTGGGAGGCCTACCCGCAAGATGTGGCAGCGCTCATCCATGCTCATCCCACACAGAACGAATCCATCGGCGAGGCGGCGCTTGCCTTGGCCGGTAAACCCCTCCACGCACATAACTGACCTCGGTACCGACAAGGAGAAAACACATGGCAACTGACGTGACCATGCCTGCGCTGGGCGAGTCGGTGACTGAAGGAACAGTCACCACTTGGCTAAAAAGTGTTGGCGATACTGTCGCACTCGACGAACCGTTAGTGGAGGTTTCCACTGACAAGGTAGATTCTGAGGTTCCTTCACCTGCGGCAGGCGTGCTGCTAGAAATCCTCGTTCAAGAAGACGACACAGTTGAGGTGGGTACTGTTATTGCACGTATCGGTGATGCCTCGGAAGTTACCTCAACGACGCCTGTCGCTGCAGACCTTCCGGTACAGGCGGCACCACCTGCCCCTGCTGTTGCCCCAGCACCAGTTGCCATTGCTGCACCAGCAACGCCTGACGCAGCCGCAACTGGCACTGTCGGTGACGGTGTCAAGGTCACCATGCCAGCACTTGGTGAATCCGTATCCGAGGGCACGGTGACCACCTGGCTGAAGGCTGTGGGTGACCGTGTTGAGGCCGACGAGGCACTACTTGAGGTTTCAACCGACAAGGTCGATTCTGAAGTACCCTCCCCTGCCACAGGTTGGCTTGCCCAAATCCTCGTTGATGAAGACGAAACAGTCGAGGTCGGTACGGTACTTGCTGTTATCACAGAAACCGAACCAGGTGACCTTGCCGTGGCGGCGGCCCCGACATCAGCGCCCGCTGCTCCGTCGACACCCGTACCAGGGGAAGCCTCCGCCCCTGCCCAACCAGCAGCCCCGCAGGTCGCTTCTGTCGTTGAAGCCGCCCTTCCTGCAGCCTTTGCTGCACCCGCCGCCCCCGCCTCAGCACCTGCTGCCCCCGTGGCTCCCGTCGCAGCACCCCTTAGCGGCGGATACGTCACGCCGATCGTACGCAAACTTGCCCGCGAGGCTGGCGTGGATCTGGCGACGGTGACCGGAACAGGCGTGGGTGGCCGTATTCGACGCGAAGATGTCGAAGCCGCAGCGGCAGCGCTTCAAAAAGTGGCAAGCACATCTTCGGTTGAGGTCGCACCCGCACAAACACGTGAGCCCTCCCCGTTACGTGGAACGACGGAAAAGATGTCGCGCCTGCGTCAAACAATTTCGCGTCGCATGGTGGAGTCGTTGCAGACCGCTGCACAACTCACCACGGTTATCGAGGTCGATGTCACCAAGATTGCCGCCTTGCGGGCACAGGCAAAGGATTCTTTCGCCGCGCGTGAGAACGCTAAACTCACCTTCTTGCCGTTCTTCGTTAAGGCGGCGACTGAAGCACTGCTCTACCATCCCAAGATCAATGCCACGATCGCCGATAAGGAAGTGACCTACTTCGATCACGAGCATATTGGTATTGCGGTTGACACTGAACGTGGTCTTCTAGTGCCGGTTATTAAAGATGCTGGCACCAAGTCCCTCGCTGATCTTGCCCGTTCCATCGGTGATTTGGCGGCACGCACACGCAACGCCACTGCCTCAGCAGATGAGCTTTCTGGCTCCACCTTCACCATTACGAATACCGGGTCGGGCGGCGCGCTCTTTGATACACCAGTACTCAATATGCCCGAAACGGCAATTATGGGTGTGGGCACCATCGTGAAACGCCCTGTGGTTGTCAAAGACACCTTGGGGAATGACTCCATCGCTATTCGTTCGATGGTGTATTTGTCGCTTTCCTACGACCACCGCCTTGTTGATGGCGCGGACGCATCGCGTTTCCTCATGGATGTGAAGAAACGCCTTGAAGAAGGCGCATTCGAGACAGAACTCGGACTGTGAGATCACCGCTGTCACGTAGGTGATGGCAAGGGGCGGAGTTGGCAGCTGTCAGCTCCGCCCCTCTGCTTTCTCGTGAACTATTGGAAGTCGTGGCCCGCAGCCTCAAAGCCTTACGATGTCACAGCTCCCACAATCGCTTCGGCAAAGAAGGGTGACCTGCAATACCCCAAAACTTCTGGGTATTGGATCCACGCTTTATTGTCGTATTGCTTCCACAAGCAGGAGCGTATCGCCACCGAGTGTTAAACGCATGGGCACAATTGGTCCGGCAGCGATATTGCGGCATATTCCGTTGTCGCAACGTTGATACGCCTGTTGTTGCACATGCGCATCAATGGCAATGCGTCCATCGCCACTACAGGTAACCTGGTAAGCCTCAGCCGTCGTGCGATATGAGTAGATGTGGATATTTTCGTTACTCATTGCGAAGATCCGGTTGAGGTCTTCGGCCAGGACATCATCACCTAAGGCAGCATCGAGATTACTAATATCGTGCGCGCTAAGAGCGTTGTCTCTGATTGACAGAATCTGTTCCAAACGTGCGTTCGCCTGGTCGATTGATAGGCACGAGGCAACTGAAGCTCCGTCGCTCATAGTAACCGAAGTGGGATATTCTTCTGCGCCGATAACCGTCTCAGAAACAGAAACGTTCCCGCTTTGAGCCTCGTTGGAAGGCCGAGTACCGCGGGACAGTGCTACAGCGCCGCTGGCAAGGACCCCGATCACCAGTGCACAACCAAGTATGAGCAGCCGCGGCAACGCTAGTTGGCGTCCTACTGTGCCGCGGTGGCGCGCTAAACGAGGCGGAGGCATCGTTGGCGTGGCCAATGCACTCAGACGCATCGCTTGGATGGGATCGTAGTCATGAGGGATATATCGGCGCAGTTTGCGCCCACTGTGGACAGCTTCGCCTACACCCTCTTTGCACGTGTCACCTTGACTACTTTGGCTTAGCGCAAGGCGAGTGAGACGTTCGACGCTGCAGGAAGGCGCTTCAATGGCCTCGGCAATTCGCGCAAGCGCCAAGTAGTCGCCCGCAGCGTCTTTGGTAAGGTCCTGAGACCATTCGGGGGTGCCACCGCCAGGGCCTATCTCTTCAGCGATGTCAATGAGAACCGGACCGCTGTCGGTCATGAGGATATTCGTTGGACTGATATCTGCATGAACGATGCCAGCACTGTGTAACACAGAAACCCCATCAATAAGGGCATCGATCAGTGCTTCCTTTTCGTCGAGTCGGCGCAGACTGCCCTGATCCATGATGTACGCAAGACTGGGCCCACTCAAGCGTTCTGTCACCAATGCGACTCGCCCATCAGCATCGACACTAATGTCGATCAATGTCAGCACATGCGGGTGTGACACCTGTGCCCATCGATCCCAGCGACGGCGGTAACGCGCATATTCATCTGAGCTACGCAGTTGTATGAGTGCTTCACGGCCATCGGATGTGTGGGTGGCCCAATAAGGACCACCGCGTGCAACACAGACAATTTCACCCAATTCATAACTGTTGATCTTCATCTCATAAGAATGCAGTGACTTTATTTAATTTCGCAATGGATTACTCCACTCTGTGGAAACAGGTGCGAAGGTGATCTTCGCCGAGGCAATTAGCCCTATAGACTAGAGGCATTATGAGCGACACGACTTCCACTCCAAAGAAGCGTCGGTGGTATCACAACCTCAAGGACGCCTACAGCATTACCGCCCGCACCTACCCGTGGATCGGATGGGTTTTGGGGGGAATGTCCATAGCTATCATCGCCATCGGAGTGCTGATTGCCGCACTCACCAGCGGTTCATATATCCTTTGGACGATCCTTGGGATCTCTACCGCTGCACTCGCCTCGATGTCTCTTTTGGCGTTCCTTGTGCGCAGGGCGATGTATAGCCAGGTTGATGGGCGCGTTGGAGCAGTTTATGCTGTGCTATCCCAGATTCGTCGTGGCTGGATCGTCCCAGAGCAACCGGTTGCTGGCAACCGCGAGCAGGATCTTGTGTGGCGTATCGTTGGCCGCCCTGGCGTTGTCCTCATCTCGGAAGGGCCATCCTCTCGTGTGAAGCCACTGTTGGATGCCGAACGCAAGAAGGTTGTCCGTGTGATGCGTAATGTGCCTGTGCACATCATTCAGGTGGGGCAAGAAGCTGGGCAGATTAAGTTAGCTCAACTCGAATCTGCACTACGCAAGCTCAAGAAGCACCTGACAAGAGAAGAAGTCCCTGCAGTTCAACAACGTCTTGCCGCATTGACGCGCCTTCAGGCTCCGATTCCTAAAGGGATTGATCCAACGAAGGTTCGTCCCAGTAGACGCGCCTTCCGCGGACGCTGATCTACCGCATACTGAGACACCCCGACGTATATTTATACGTCGGGGTGCATACTTATAGATGTTGATTCCCAACTGAGAGGCACTCCCATGCGCAAGCTCTCCGCCGCAGCCATCGTCGCTGCAGCAGCCTTCGCCCTCGTCGGCTGCTCGGACCCAGACCAAACCACGTCATCAAGTACCGCATCCGGGGAAGAAACCACCACCTCGGCAAGTACTGTGGAAGCATTTGATGTCAGCCAGATCCCCACCGTGGACGAGATCGCGGCTTTGGTTCCGGCAGCAGTGAAAGAACGCGACGTTTTGCGTAACGGCGCATCCACTGACTATGCCCCTGGCGAATTCCGTGGAGCTGATGGGCAAACACCAGTTGGCTACGACGTTGACCTCACACGTGCCCTCGCAAAGGTCATGGGCCTATCTGATGGCGAAACCACACACGCGGAATTCCCCACCATTTTGCCTGCATTGGGGACAAAATTCGATGTTGGTATCTCCTCCTTCACGATCACGCCAGAACGCGTGGAACAGGTGCATATGATTTCCTACGTTGAGGTGGGCTCAGCATATGCGGTAGCAGCGGGGAACCCCTCAGCCTTTGATCCAACGAATGTTTGTGGCAGCACCATTGGTGTACAAAACGGCACCTACCAGCAGGAACTCGCCCAAACACTGTCTGACGAATGTGAGGCCGCTGGGAAGGAAGCAATTTCCATCATGCCTCATGACCTGCAAAGTGATATCGCCACCAAAGTTATTGGCGGCCAGTATGACGCAACATTCGCCGATTCCACAGTGATTGGCTACGCAGTCGAATTGTCCACTGGGAAACTGGAGCAAGTCGGTGACGTCATCGAATCTGAACCTCAAGGTGTTGCAGTGGCCCAAGCTGACCTAGAGCTTGCCACCGCCGTCCAAGCAGCACTGCAGTACCTCATGGACGAGGGGTACCTCAAGCAAATCCTCGCCGCCTACGGTGCCGAAGGTGCTGCCCTGACCACTGCTGAGCTGCACTCGGCAAAGTAACGGCTGACGGTCGGACCCCAAGGTCCGACCGCGACCTTTATCGAGGAAACCCATGGCACACGTGAAAGACAACGTTGAACTCATTGATTCCAAACCGGCCCCCAAACCCGGCCGATGGGTGTCGGCCGTATTCGTTGCGATCGTCGCGGCCTTCATCGGTTATGGCCTTGTCACCAACCCGAATTACCGGTGGGATGTTGTTGGTCAATGGCTGTTCTCGCAAACCATCGTCACCGGTGTCATCTACACGTTGATCCTCACCGTGATCGCCATGCTGCTTGGCACCGCACTGGCAATCACCATGGCCATCATGCGCCAATCAGTCAACCCTGTGCTTCGTTGGGTCGCCACGTTCTATATCTGGTTTTTCCGCGGCACCCCGATCTACACGCAGTTGATTTTCTGGTCGCTGATCCCTGTTCTCTACCCAACGATCTCGCTGGGAATCCCCTTTGGACCGACATTTGCCACCTTTGAAACCAGCGTACTTTTCACGGCATTTTGGATGGCATGTATCGGCCTGGGCCTCAACGAAGGTGCCTACCTGGCAGAGATTATGCGAGCGGGCCTACTGTCAGTTGACAAAGGCCAATGGGAAGCTGCCACCGCCCTTGGGATGCCTCGTAGCCTCGTGTTCCGCCGCATCATTTTGCCGCAGGCAATGCGTGTCATCGTTCCCCCCATTGGCAATGAAACCATTTCCATGTTGAAAACCACGTCATTGGTGGCGGCAATCCCCTACACCTTAGAACTCACCTTCGTGGCACGCACTAAAGGCCAAGCCCTGTTCCTCCCGGTTCCTCTGCTTATTTCTGCCGCACTGTGGTACATGGCCATTACGACACTTCTCATGTGGATACAAAGCCATATCGAAAGGCATTTTTCGAAAGGCTTTGAACGTCGCAATGCTGAGAAAAAGCCGGGCCCTTCAGCTGATGCCCATACCGAAACTGCGTTTATCGAGGTGACCCCGTGACGACAATATCTGCACCAATGGTCCGAGTGCACCAGGTCCACAAGTTTTTTGGCAATGTGCATGTGTTACGTGGCATTGACCTAGAAGTGAAGGCTGGAGAGGTGTGTGTCATCCTTGGGCCTTCAGGTTCAGGAAAATCCACACTCTTGCGATGCCTGAATCAGTTGGAAACGATTTCTGCAGGTCGCGTTGAAGTGGAGGGAGAACTCCTGGGTTATCGCGAAGAAACCAAAAATGGGCAGACGGTTCTGCATGATCTCAGCGACAAGAAGATTGCGGCCCAGCGTTCACGTATCGGCATGGTCTTCCAGCGTTTCAATCTTTTCCCACATATGACGGCCATTGAGAACGTCATGGAGGCTCCTATCCACGTTGCTGGCATCGCAAAGGCCGAGGCGGCCCAGCGTGCGCGTGTATTACTTGCGCGGGTGGGTTTGGCCGATCGAGCCGACCACTATCCTTCTGAGCTTTCTGGCGGCCAACAGCAGCGCGTCGCCATTGCGCGGGCGTTGGCCATGGATCCAGAAATCATGCTTTTTGACGAGCCGACTTCCGCCCTCGATCCAGAACTTGTTGGCGAGGTACTTGGCGTAATGAAGGACCTCGCTGCGGATGGGATGACAATGGTTGTGGTCACCCACGAAGTTGGGTTTGCTCGCGAGGTCGCTGACACCGTCGTATTTATGGACGACGGCGTCGTCGTTGAGATGGGATCACCTGCAGAGGTGATTGACAATCCTCAACAAGAGCGCACCAAAGAATTCTTCTCGAAGGTACTGTAGGCGAGTCGATCCTGTCGCTATCTGCGCGGCACATCATGTGCCGCACTCCTAGGTGAGGGTCACCAGATCAAGGTAGGATTCGTCCCACAAATCTTCATCTGCGTCGGGCAACAGCAAAACACGCTGCGGTTCTAGGGCAACCACCGCACCTGGATCGTGGGTCACCAAAACAACTGCCCCCTGGTATGTACGCAAGGCGTTGAGGATTTCTTCACGTGACGCAGGATCAAGGTTATTCGTCGGTTCGTCCAGTAGCAGCACATTGGCTCCTGACACCACCAGTGTCGCAAGAGCGAGGCGCGTTTTCTCACCACCCGAAAGCACGTGGGTCGGTTTATAAATGTCGTCGCCTCCAAAGAGGAACTGCCCAAGCACTGACCGGACTTGTGTGTCATCTAAGCCAGGGGCAGCTGCCACCATATTTTCAATAACGGTTGCCCCCAGGTCAAGGGTTTCGTGTTCCTGCGCGTAATATCCCAAACGCAGTCCATGCCCGGGTACTACTTCGCCTGTGTCGGAGGCTTCGATCCCCGATAGCAGACGCAGGAGGGTGGTCTTACCAGCACCGTTAAGGCCCAACACCACGACCTTCGCTCCCCTGTCAATGGCGAGGTCAACACCAGTAAAAACCTCCAATGATCCGTAGGTTTTTGACAGTGAGGTGGCGCTCAGTGGCACCTTGCCGCAAGGCGCAGGTTCGGGGAAACGGAGGCGTGCCACTTTTTCGCCGTGCTGTTCTTGGCCCGCCATTGCCATGAGTTCTTCAGCTCGGCGCAGCATTTGTTGAGCAGCCACCGCTTTGGTCGCTTTGGCCCGCATTTTTTCGCCCTGTGCACGTAGTTGCTCGGCTTTTTTCAAGGCATTGGCACGTTCTTTACGTCGACGCCGCTCATCTTCTTCCCGTTGTTTGAGGTAGGCATTCCACCCCAGGTGGTAGATGTCGACTTCGGCGCGGTTAGCATCCAGATGGAACACCTGGTTGACAGTGTCTCCAAGAAGTTTGACGTCGTGAGAAATAATCATGACGCCACCGGGAAAGGTCTTAATCCAATCCCGAAGCCACACGATGGAATCGTGATCGAGGTGGTTAGTGGGTTCGTCGAGCAGGAGGACGTCTGCCTCGGAAAAGAGGACCCGAGCAAGTTCTACCCGTCGACGTTGGCCGCCCGACAGCGTATCGAGGCTTTGGTTGAGGACGCGGTCTTCAAGGCCAAGCGAGTGGGCAATTTGAGCCGCCTGCGCATTGGCAGCCCATCCACCTGCATTGGTGAAAGCCTGATCAAGTTTGACATAGCGTTCCATTGCCTTGATTTGGCGTGCGCCTTGTGCTGATGCCATGTCATTTTCGGCTTTACGTATACGGGCGATAATGGCGTCAATCCCCCGAACTGAGGTAATACGGTCACGTGCTGTTTGGCTCTGGTCCCCAAGGACGGTGTCTTGCGCAAGGTAGCCGATTGTGCCTGTAGTACTGATCGTGCCTTCATATTCAGCAGCGCCACTGTCCTTTTGTCCTGCAAGTAGTCGCATCGTTGTGGTTTTTCCTGCGCCGTTTCGCCCAACGAGCCCGATGCGCATTCCCTTGTCGATTCGAAAGCTCACATTGTTGACAAGTTGTCGCGGCCCGATACGCAAGGAAAAATTTTGGACGTTAATCACCGCCCAAGTCTACGTGGCACCTCCAGTAAATGCGACAAGGCGCGGTCCTCGTACCTGCAGCGCCACGGCTGAGCAGTGACAAAGCGTATACAGGCGTGCCCCCTGCTTTTCTCGGGGTGATAAGCGTAGGCTGTTGATATGACGAATGTCGTTGAAATCACCGAGGTGACGAAGCGTTTCCGCTCTGTTGTTGCCCTCGACACGCTGAGTCTGGCCATTGAATCCAATACGGTGTTTGGCGTCATCGGCCCCAACGGTGCCGGAAAGACGACATTGATGCGCTTACTTTTGGACGTCATACGGCCTACGTCAGGACGTGTGCGCGTACTGGGCCAAAATCCCCGCAGTGCAGGCGCTGCCTTACGGCGACGTATCGGCTTCTTACCTGGGGAGACACATTTCAATCCGAAGCTTTCAGGTAGCGATCATCTGCGTTTTTGGTCCCGCCTTGGCCCCGCAGTCGATCGGCACTACCTTGACTCTTTAACCACGCGCTTCGACTTTGATCTCACCCGCCGTGTGGGAACGCTTTCCAAAGGGAATAAACAAAAATTGGGGATTATTCAGGCCTTTATGCACAAACCTGAGCTTCTCATCCTCGACGAGCCAACATCTGGGCTCGACCCAGTAGGTCAGCAAATCTTTATTGACTGCACGCGCGAGGCGCAACAGCGTGGTGCAACGATCATCTTGTCATCGCATATCGTGTCCGAGATTGAGCAGATCGCCCAGCAAGCGGCGGTACTTCGCCACGGACAGTTAGTAAGGAACGCGACTATTGACGAGCTACGGCAGAGCCTTCAACGGCACGTGAAAGCACGTCTTCGCGGCGACTCGCTTCCCGGTGTGCGCGAAGAATTAACGGCATGTAATCTCCCGTTTGACGTGCACGATGATGGCGACACCTTCACCGTCACAGGGCTCATCGAAGGTCGCAGTAACGACGTTGTTGCCTTCTTTGCCCGCCACGACCTCGTTGATCTTGTCATCACTGAACCCGCTTTAGCCGATTCGCTGCGCACGATCTACGGCAAGGAGGACTGATGCTTGCTGTGTGTTCCCACGAAATCAGGGCCACGTGGACGGCATTTCTTTTGTGGATTCTTGCCTTTTCAGGCTTGCTGGTGGCTTATGGCTCTTTCTATCCGTTACTTGGGACCGGGCCTGGGATGCAGGAGCTGATCCAACAGCTTCCCGCTGACATGGTCGAGGCGCTGGGATATGACGCGATTGCTTCGGGTGCCGGTTGGACTCATTCGACTTTTTTTGGGTTACTTGGTTTATTCCTCATATGTGCGGCAGGTATCGTGTGGGGCACGCGAGCACTTGCCAGTGAAGAAGACAGTGGGCGACTGGAAATGACGCTCGCGCACGGTATTTCACGCCTCAATTACTATGGTCAACAGCTACTGATGCTGCTCCTTCGCTTCCTCGTTATTGGCGTTATCACCTCGTGTGTATTGCTGGGACTCAATGAGGGGGCGCAGCTTCGTGTGGATATTGCCCTCATACCTGCCGAGGTCGTGGCGTGGCTCGCTCTTGGCTTCTTTTTCGCTGCGCTCAGTATTGGACTGGGAGCAGTTGGGATCCGCGCGCAAATCGCCCAGGCACTTGCCGTTGGTGTGCTATTGCTGAGTTATTTAGCCGATGCCTTGGGTAAGGCTGTTACAGACTACGAGTGGCTACGCTACTGCTCCCCCATTTCGTGGGTGTATCGCTCTATTCCGCTACAGGATGGTTGGCCATTTGCCGGAATCGTCCTTTTGCTTGGTTGCTCACTGTGCTTTATTGGCGTAGGTGGCGTGGTTTTCCGCTCCCGCGATATCCGTTAGCGTTGCTAATAGTCGTGCGCAGCGGCAGTGTCATGCGCTACTCGCTTGGGTTGGGTCCGCTTTCCTCCTGTATCCGCGGCAGGCTCGCATAGCCTCGTTCGTGTTATTCACGAGGCCCGGAAAGGCCGCGCTGAGGTGTTGTCGCACTACGCACTTCGAAAGGCACTTGTGCCTTTGGATAACGTCGATCCTTGCCTCCCCACCAGGGCATATAAGAGCTGTAACCATCGGTGGGCGGTACAAGGGATTGTGGGTCGAATCCCAATTCGTGCGGTGTTTCTTTGATCCGATCAACAAGGAAATACTTATCTTTGTCGTCGCAATGTTCACGCACGATTGTGCGAAATTCGCCAAGTTCACAGTAAAGGACACCGGTAATAGGGTTGCGCTGATGCCGAATGATCTTATAGAGCCAGTAGATAAATAACGCGACGTTCGCAATGAGAGCAAGAATAGCGCACACAATATTTGCCGTCGGATTCATGGTCGCGAAATTGAAGGTGTCATTGGGCGGCACCATGTACTCCGGTAACAGTGTGTTGACGGAGATCCAAAAGACTAGGGTGAAGCACCTGAACCATATCCACTGACCTTTTGCCCAGGTGAAAGCCGGAATTGTGCAGGCCAAGAGGAGGGCCAAGGTGCAGTACCACGAATAGTCTGCCAGAGAGTTATACAAGAAGGCGTGGTTCCACAGATCGTAGGCGATCACCCACGGCCAGACCATATCAACCCAAATCAGACCACGTACTTTTTGTTTCCCAGGCGACGTTGCGATAATTTTCCCAAGTCCCGTGATGGTGATGATATTGAGTAGACCTGCCGCAGCCGACACAAGGTTCCACCAGCCACCAATCGTGCGGAAACCCGTCTCGGGGTCAATGCCAATATTGCGGGATGCGAAATTATCGGCTAAGGCTTGATACCACTGCTGTGAATGAAGTTCGGCGGCGATACCGCGTGCCTCAGGCAAACCGGCGAGCATGTCGATCGTATGCGAACCATTCACTGCTTTCAGGCATTGCCAGTCGGCCGCGCATGCGTAGTAGGTGTCGGCATGGAGGTAAATGGTGAGGTCACGAATATTGGCTTCCATAATGTTGACCGCTAAGCCGATCCACAGTGCAACGCCGAGCCATATCGCGTACCGGTGCGCTTTGTGCGGGTGGCGTTTCGCGTAGACCAATACGATCCCCGTCATCGTTGCTGTGAGGATCATAATGGCGTATTTTCCGAAGGGGAACCAGCCCACCATTGGTGTGCCGTGTATCCATGCGTATGGCATCAGAGCGATACCTCCGATGGTCCATACGGCAAATATGGTCCAGTTCCACCGCCGGTTAATTTCTGCGACAAGTATCTGCGCTGCGAGTACCAGCAGCCACAGAAGGTAAACTTTCGGACTGCCTAGTTCCCACAGAAATAACGATTCCACTGTTTTCCTCCTTGAAAACGCAGCGACATTCTGTATAACGGCTTACTATAGTCACCAAGTAACTACTCGGTGTGCTTTTCGCTTGAAATAATCGACTCCATCTTTCGCCGCCATATTTACCCGACGACGATGTCGGGGAGCCAACTCCAAGCGATCCTTACCGCACCTATTTTTCAAGGAGGATCCCATGTCACCCATATCCCGAAAAACAGCAACTAAGGTGCTGCTTTTGTCAGCTGCCGGACTTATCGGCGGAATGTACACCTACAGTCAGCATTTTGGTAAAGCAACGCCACAGGAGCAGGCATGGCATTATCCGGGTGATGACCTGATTGATGCCAACTACGATAATGGCTACTCGTCAACCTATGCGATCACTATTGATGCACCTGCCTATGCTGTGTGGCGTTTATTTAAACAAATTGGCGCGGAGAAATCAGGGTCATTTTCCTCAGAGTTCCTCGAACGCACATTTGCGCGTCTGCCGTTTTTTAACTCTTACGAAATACAAGAGGAGTTCCAACAGCCTGATTCGATGATGCCTGGCGATATTGCGGCCTTTGACTTCCACGGAATGTCGATGGAGTGGGCTGATGTGGTGCCTGGAAAATACATGGTGCAGTGGGTTGACACTAAGAACCCACCGAAAGCACCCGGATCGTACGCATTCCGTTTCCCGGGGATGAAACACTTTGCCGCAGCGTGGTGTTTCTATATGGTTCCTCTAAAGGATGGGCGCACACGTTTGATTAATCACTGGCGGATCGGGTACGAGCCTGCATCAGCAGCCATGAAGGTCCTCAACTGGATCAACATTGAGTTGATCGGTGGTTGTATGACGAATATGCAAAATACGTACGTCAAGCGCGTCCTTGAGTTCCGAAAGAAGCAGCATCACACAGGTAAATTTATGCGTGGAATGCTTGGAGGCCGTTTCTTCCCAACAGGTACGCCTGCGGGACGTCATGACGGCACCCCACTTTTTGAGGACACATATACGCAGTGGTTCCGTTTTGGCCGTTCTGCACCTGCCGTGGCAGAAATCCGACCTCCGGTGACCGATGATCCTTCGTGGCCTCCAACGGGTCCGGGCACTCCATGGGAGGCGGTGGTTGATTCACAGTATTTCGTTGATTGGAAGGAACCTGTCTTTAGCTGGGATGAGCAGATCCGGCAAAAGATGGAGCGGACGTATCTGCCGCATTGGGGTAAGGAGGCACTGTGATGCGTGCCTTAGGTGCGTTGCCTGCCGTGGGTACGATGCCTGTCTCGGATGCGATTGAGCGGCCCAATTATCCCACCCTATTGTTCTTTGAGGTTGGGCAGTGGTGGGACTACGTGATGCTTATTGCCGTGGTTGCTGCCCTTGCTTTTCTGGCATGGCTTGCACAGCGCAGCTTATGGGTGGCGCTTGCTGTTTTTGTAGTCATACCCGTGGCACTGTCGATTTTTTGGTGGCCGACGTCGACTGCTGGGACTGCGTCCGCAGGGTGGTTCCCTGTGGTCAAGCAGTATTCAGCGCTTGCGGGAAGTTTGTCCTTAGTCGCGTTGCAGGTATTTCCGAGGCTTCGCCGCAATCGGTGGTATCTGCTGATTCCACCGCTCATTTTGGCTATCAATATTGCCGAGGCGGTGGTGCGTGATTTTCAGTGCTACGGCATCCATGGGGTGGATCCGTCACAGGGTATGGTGACATGGGGCGGGCCGTGGAATATTATGAACGGCATTGCAGGGATCCTGAACCTCCTAGCGATCTCAGGCTGGGTAGGTATTTTCGTGTCGAAACGCAAAGATCGGGCAATTATTTGGGGTGACCTGACGATTGGCTGGATTATTGCCTATGATCTGTGGAATTTTGCATACGTATATAACTGTCTGGCTGACCGTGCTTGGTATTCAGGTGTGGCGCTGCTGGCGGCGTGCACGATTCCGGCATTGATGAAATGCGGACGTGGTGCGTGGATTCAGTACCGTGCCTATACCTTGACATTGTGGTCTGCTGTGGTCCTCACCTTTCCACATTTCATGCACGATTCTGTATTCGCACATCGCAGTTCACATCATCCAGTGGCGTTGTTTGTTGTGTCAGCTGTGGCCTTGGCGGCAAATATCGTTGTCTTTGTCGTCCATATTCGCCGTATTGTGCGTTTGCGACGCAATCCGTTCACACAAGAGATTTACTCCGATACACCACGATATGTGGAATGGGTACGCGATCTTGCCACTGATGATGACCAGGACAGGATTGCTGCGCGTCTTGGCAAGAGCGCAAAGGAGTGTGGTTATCGATAAGGCTACGCCTATGGTGGGGATCGTGCTCATGTGCTTGCACGACCCCCACCATTAGATTTTCGGGTAACTATCATGCTAGAGTCCACTTGTCAGACATCTTACGCCTTGTGCTTTTGAGACACGTCAAGGAGGACGCATGACACGACATGCTGAAAACAGCCGTCACAATTTCACTGTTTCAACACTCATTGCTACAGCAATACTCACAAGCATCGCTGTTGCCACCCCCGGCACATCCCATGCCACTTCAAGCGAACCCCCCTCCGCCTCGGCAATGGATACGACGATGAGCGCGCCTTACGCGCTCGCCGAACAGGACCCCACACGAGTCAACTATCGAATACCTGCTATTACCGCCACGCCGGGCGGCGACCTCATCGCCGCATTCGATGAGCGCCCAATCAGCGCCAATAGTACGAAATATGGCCGCAATACCGGCGAAGGATTTAACGGACAATCCTGGCATGAACGCCTAAGTGCCCAATGGAAAAACGGGGAGGACTCCCCCAACCCCAACTCCATTCGTCAATTCCGCTCACGCGACGGCGGGAAAACCTGGGCGCCTGACGGCAATATATGCGATGGCAATCCCGTTGGCGACTGGACTCAAATAAATGGGTGCTCCGACCCGTCCTACGTCGTTGACTGGAACACCGGCAATATCTTCACCTTCTACGTTCGTAGTTACGAAGCAGGGATACAAGAATCGGTTGCAGGCAACGATCACAGTAACCGCAAGGTCATCCAAGCAGAACTTGCCACTTCCCGCGACGACGGGAAAACCTGGGAGCGTCGCATTATTACCAGCACGGTCACCCCTGACCCCAGTATTGCATGGCGGTTCGCCGCCTCTGGCCAAGGCATTCAGATTCGCCACGGTCAATACAAGGGCCGCCTTGTCCAACAGTTTACGCTGGCTAAGCGACATGGCGGCGCACAGGAAGCCTTCTCACTGTACTCCGACGATCACGGAACAACCTGGCGTGCCGGCTCCACCATCGGTGCCGATATGGATGAAAATAAAGTCGTTGAACGTTCCGACGGTTCACTCCTCCTGAACTCGCGTGACCGCACGCGGCACGGCAGTGGGGTACGCTGGCAAGCCGAGTCGTTTGACGGTGGCGCCACCTGGAACAACCTCCAACGCATCAGCGACATTACGGACGCTAAAACCAATGGGCAACCCGTCAGAGCCTTCCCCAATGCCGCACCAGAAGATCCCCGTTCACAGGTCCTTCTTTTCGCCAATGCCCAGGTCTGGCACGATAACAACAACCGCCACCGCGGCACCATCTGGATGTCATGCGACAACGGTAAGACATGGCCAATTCACAAAGTATTCAATGAAGACTCCACAGGATATGCGACCATCACAGTGCAGCACGACGGACGTATTGGGCTACTGACGGAAGACGGACAAGGAACACATAAAGAAAAAGGAATCTTCTACCGCTCCTTCGGACTGGGATGGCTCGGTCAAGCCTGCGCTTCAATGACAGTCAATAACGTTGAGGTAAAAAGCCTCCCTGCACGTGCCGAGTTCACCGCCACCGTGGCAAGTACATCAGGCAACACTGAAGGAACCATCACCGTGGAGGACTTGCCCGCCTCGTGGAAAGCAGAGCCGGTACATGTCAGCGCGGACAACAGCGCACGCATCCCTGTGCAGGTGACAATACCTGCTGATGCCATGGATGGCGCCTACCCTTTGACTTTGCGCTTTACGGGAACTGATCATTCAGTGGCCACAGCAAAGGTCACGCTCACTATCACAGATGAGACGCGTATTGCACGTGAAAACTTCGATATCTGGTCGAATTCACAAGACGAGGTAGAGAAGCGACTCATCGAACATGCCGTTGATGGCGATATTCAAACATTCTGGCATTCCCAGTGGCGCAATAAGCCTTCGACAATTATCAATAACCACGTCATCATTGCTACCTTGAAACAGAGGCACGACCTGACAAAAGTGACGTATCTTCCTCCTCAGCGCGACTTGCGCAATGGTGCTTTTAAAGATTACGCAGTTTCAGTGGCACGTATCAACGGTGCGGCACACTGCACCGATGAGGGCATCACGTGGACGGTCGTAGGTGAGGGACAGTTGGCATACCAACGCGATACCTTTAGTGCATTGACACTTTCACCTGCTGCGAGCGCAGGCGTTAACTGCGTGAAAATCCACGTCACCAGTGAGCAAACGTCCTCCTCGGGTGGGACCAATGCTGCCGCAGCAGAGATTCGTTTCTATGGACTCCGCTCCATAGACCCATCGAAGGTGACCCTACATGCCTCGCCCACATCATTGAGCCCTGGCCAGACGGTGGAAATTTCAGCACACGGCTTACCTGCAGGCCGCGACGTTACCTTCGTTGTGCGACGAGGCGAGGCAACACTGCTCGCATTGCCTTCCGTATCCGCAAACGAAGCGGGGGTCGCCTCGACACATTGGGAGGTGCCAGCAGATGCTGAGCTCGGTGACTATCGGGCCTCAATAGAGGGCCTTGAACACGCCGACGCTACCTTTACTGTAAGCGCTGCCAAGCAAGACACGCCCGACACCGACCAGCAAGGCCAGCAAGGCCAGCAAGGCCAGCAAGGCCAGCAAGGCCAGCAAGGCCAGCAAGGCCAGCAAGGCCAGCCTATTGGCCGTCCGATTGCAACACAATCGACGAATACTCGGACTTTGGCTCGAACTGGCACCGCCGCAGCTAGCATTGCCGTCATCGCGCTCGTGGCACTAGGCGGTGGCCTCCTATTACGTCACCGCCGCAAGCAATAAGAACCACGTGGCCTATGCCCCCATTTCATGGGCCATGTACATAAGAGGCGGGTGGATCTTAGTGCGCAACGCACAAGGATCCACCCCCCTTTTATTGCCCTGGTCAGACTACAGCCTTGCCTTTACCCTCACCTCGGCGGCAAAAAGCACCACGTAATCGGATAATTGGCCCATTATCGAACACAAAAGTCCACCTTGCGCGTGTAATACTGAAGGAGGTTTCCCTAGCGGCCCGACGCTGCTCGCGACAACACCTTATGCGTGAAATAAGCAAGAACCAGCCCAAGAATAATGCCCCCTGCATCGGCAAGGATGTCAACAAAATCGGCGGAGCGCCTCGGCAAGAAGTGCTGGATCATCTCCACAGCGCACGCCCACACAAGTAAAAGTATCGCGCAGCGGGCAAATGCGGTCTGGGTGTAGCGCGTAAGTAGCATCAGCGCCCATGCGGTAAAGGCGAAGATCAGCAGATGCACCACTTTGTCTGCGTGGTCAAACCCCTGGGACAAGCCAGCACCGGGAACCTTCGGCAGAAAGAATCCGGCATTCATAACAACGGCAAGACCAACCCAGAAATAGGAAAAACGCACGGCGCCAGTCTAACGCGCACTGGAGGCGGAGGCTCGGAGCATATGATCACCCTACAGTCCGTGCAGCACAGCGCATTCCGCAACAAAAACACCTCACAACGAACCATCTGAAGAGGACACATGTTGTGAGGTGCCAAGAGTGGAGCTAAGGGGATTCGAACCCCTGACCTCTTCCATGCCATGGAAGCGCGCTACCAACTGCGCCATAGCCCCGAAGGTTTTGTCTGTGCGCTCTCGCGCGGCGACTCAACAAGGATAGCGGCATATGGACCGAGCTGCAAAATCGACAGCTATGCCGCGCACCACACTGTCACTTTCGGCATGCAGTTCTGCCTCATTGAAGCTGCAGTGCTTTCGTTTCCCCGCGGTAGGTCACCACTATCGGACAGCACTACGCACATATCGAGGCACCGACATTGTGCGCCGCTAAACGCCAAGCGGGAGCACCGGAGGCACCTGAGCCGCCGCCACCAACATGTACCAATTCACTCCAGTGACAGTTCTCTAAGCCTCGTAGTGCATCGAATGTCAGCGGCGACAAGCCCAGCATCGTAATCACTGCTCGGGTGATTGCTGAACCGTGACCAACGACCAGCAACGCACTGCCGTCGGCACCCTCGGATGCGTACTCGGTGGCCGCCTCGACCATCCGGCGTCCCACAAGTGCCGAGTCCTCGATGTCAGCCTCTAAGCATTCTCCGGTTTCACGCCACTGTTGGAACCATTGCGGGTACGCACCCTCAGCCTCGGCAACGGTGAGGCCCTCCATCACCCCGTAGGAACGTTCGATCAATCGGCTATCCGTAGCGAGCTGACCAACGGTAAGGCCAGCCTGCGTGCAGCCAGCCGCCACAATAGACGCCGTCTCAAAGGCACGGCTCAGCGGCGATGAAATAACTTTCACCTCCCGCGACAAGGTGGGCACCTCTGAAAAGGACACCTGCGTGGCACGTGTGGCAAGCCAATCAGGAAATAGCGTTGCTGCCTGCTGAGCTTGAAGCCGTCCTCGATCATTAAGCGGCTTATCAATAACCCCCTGGAAGCGTCGATCCACGTTGAAATCTGTTTGTCCGTGCCGAAGGAAAACGACACGACGAGCACCTATCCTCATCGCGTACCCCCTGCTCCGAGCAGCGCTGGTGACGGGACAACGTCAATCAATGCGGTCACCGGACAATCACCCCACAGGCTTTCCAATGCGTAATAGTCACGGTCATCGTCAACAAGGATATGAACAACGAGATCTCCATAGTCGAGCAACACCCACCGCGCTTCCGTACGTCCTTCAATGTGGGCGGGACGGTAGCCGCATTCACGAGCCACCACATCCATGATTTCCTCGGCGATAGCCTTCACCTGCCGTGCGCTCGGTGCTGACGCCACAACAAAGGCCTCAGCCAAGCCAAGGCGAGATGACACGTCAACGAGGACGGGACGATTTGCCAGCTTGTCATCAGCTGCTTTGGCCACCAGTTGGGCAAGTTCACGGGTGCTATCTGCGCAGGTCATAGATCTCCGTTCCGAAATATTGTCGAGGCGTGGGTAGGTGAACCCAATATTGTGCGGCAAGCGTCAACGGCGACCGGGCGACTACCTAAATGCAGGTCATTGCCCGTTACCATTGACCGCGGTCAACGTAGGTTCCTGTCCGGGCCGGTAGAGCCCATGTTTGGAAATATATTGGACAACACCATCGGGCACGAGGTACCACACGGGTTTCCCCTGTTCAACGCGGCTGCGGCAATCCGTTGAAGAGATTGCCATAGCGGGCACTTCCAGCAAGGAAACCGACGCGCGCGGTAAGCCTGTGGCATCAAGTTTATGACCTGGACGAGTCACACCAATAAAATGCGTGGTCTCAAAGAGTGTCTCAGAATCTTTCCATTTTACGATCTGCGCGAGGGCGTCAGCACCGGTGATGAAATAGAAATCTGCGTCAGGGTACAAGGGTCTCAGGTCAGCTAAGGTATCGACGGTATATGTGATCCCACCTCGGTCAATATCGACCCGTGACACCGAAAAACGCGGGTTCGACGCGGTCGCAACCACCGTCATCAGGTAACGGTGCTCGGCGGGTGTCACCGAACGCCCTTCTTTAAAAGGTTGCATAGCCGTGGGGACGAAAACTACCTCGTCAAGGTCGAAAACGTCCATTACTTCGCTGGCTGCAACGAGGTGTCCGTGATGGATTGGGTCGAAGGTACCACCCATAATGCCAACTGAACGCCGATCTTTATGGTCGCGCTTTCCGCGCGGTGGTCGAGTTCCGGTGACCACTCCCCTGTTGACTACACGCATCTTAGGGCCGAACCGTTCCTTCACCCTCGATAATCCACGTCGTGGTGGTTAACTCTTCAAGACCCATTGGGCCGCGCGCGTGGAGTTTCTGCGTGGAAATACCGATCTCTGCGCCCAAGCCCAGTTGACCGCCGTCAGTAAAGCGCGTTGAGGCATTAATCGCGACAGCCGCCGAATCCAATTCAGTGCGGAATCTCCGTGCTGAGGTCAGCGACGCGGTGCAAATGGCTTCAGTGTGTCCTGACGAGTAATGGCGAATATGTTCAATGGCGTCGTCAATACTGTCGACAACTTTCACGGCCAGATCCATTGACAGGTATTCTTTCGCCCAGTCGTCTTCAGTTGCCGCGGTCACCATATCAGCGTCAATACCTGAAACAGTGTCGACGATGGTCATCGTGCGTTCACAACCGTGAATCGTCACCCCTGCCGTGGTGAGGCGTGTGAGTGCTGAGGCAAGGAATCTTTCTGCCTCATCTGCGTGTACCAACAGGGTTTCTGCTGCATTACACACACCTACACGTTGCGTTTTTGCGTTCATGACGATGTTTTCGGCTGCTGTTAGGTCGGCACCTGAATCGACGTACACGTGGCAATTACCGGTCCCTGTTTCAATCACCGGCACTTTTGATTCTTCAACGACGGTATTGATTAAGCCTGCACCACCGCGTGGAATGAGAACGTCGATCTGGCCGCGGGCTGTCATCATTGCTCGCGCACCGGCTCGACCCCAAGGATCAACTGTGGCAATCAGGTCCCGCGGTAAGCCCACTGATGTCAACGCATCACGCATCACGTCAATAATGATGCGGTTGGACGCTTCGGCGGCGCTGCCGCCTCGCAGGATTACAGCATTACCTGATTTGAGCGCGAGGGAGGCTGCGTCAATCGTCACATTGGGGCGAGCTTCGTAGATCATGCCGACGACCCCCATGGGGACTGCGACCTGAGTGACACGTAGGCCACCTTCTGTGTTTAGTCCGCGTACGACGCGACCGACGGGGTCGGGTAGCGCGGCTACCTCGCGCACTGCCGAGGCGATGGCGCGCAGCCGCGTGTAGTCAAGAGCGAGGCGGTCAAGGAGGCCGTCGTTCATGCCGTCAGCACGGCCTCGTTCCAAGTCAAGGGCATTGGCGGCGATAATTTCGTCGGCGCGCTCAAGAACGGCAACAGCAATCGCTTCGAGGGCGTCGTTTTTCTGTTTCGTGGTGGCCGTTGCCAGGTGACGCGCAGCGCGGCGCGCAGCCGACGTGATGTCTGAAATATCAGCCGCTAAGGTATCCATGTCCCCATCTTCGCACAGCGGCACCAGTTACTGCAGGTGACGTTCTCCATGGGAAATATCTGCTTGTGCACATGGCGTTATCCCCATCAGCAAGGCAACGTTATTGGCCGCCTATCATTGTGTGCCGTTGCGTCCTGCTGGTGTGATTGCACAAAGACGGCACAACTGCTGTAGACCATCAGAAGACGCAATACGCGCACGCTCATGCGGATGCAACACATAAAACTCCAGAATGTCACGCAACTCCACACGCTTAAGCGGCAACATGATCAACGAAACCCTCTGACGCACACCCCCAACATCCTCAAACACCCCCATACCACCACGACCAATCCCCACAAACCGAGGCGAATCCTCCCAGCACATATCACACACCGAACCATCAGCACCATGTATAACAAAACGATCCGCACTCAACACCACACGCGCACGAAAGCGGAAAAGACGCTGAGAACGCATGGCGTATAGGAAAGACACAGAGAAAAAGACATATAAAGTTGCTACCCCAAAAGCACCTTCAGTCCGCCAATTCCACAATGCCAAGACCCCACACACAGCCATAGCAACCACCAATACAAACACCACCACCCATGCCACAATCGACACTATCGGCGCACGCGCCTCAACCCTGTCCCCGACCAAATACCACACCAATAACGGACGACACCGAGCAGCGATCGACATAAGCACAATCAGCACACCGGTCAATATAAAGGCCAGCGGAACGTAAAACGCCGAGGAAAGTACAATAATAAACAGCCCGCCGATGGTGCATAATCCAAAGAGCAAGACTACAGTTTTCGCCCAACCAGCAAGCATCCCGTCAACCTCGGCACAGTCACGCAAAACCTCAGCAACCGAATCCTCACCGCGTTGCATATTCACTCACCTCGGAGTAACTCAGCGTCCTGCTGGTGTGATTGCACAAAGGCGGCACAACTGCTGTAGACCCTCAGAAGACGCAATACGTGCACGCTCATGTGGATGCGACGCATAAAACTCCACAATGTCACGCAACTCCACACGCTTAAGCGGCAACGTACTCAGTGAAACCCGCTGACGCAGACCCTCAGCATCCTCGAAGACCCCCATACCAGCACGATCAATCCCCACAAGCCGAGGCGAATCCTCCCAGCGCATATCACACATCACCCCACCAGCGTCCACCACAACAAAACGATCCGCAGTCAACACCACACGCGCACGACACAAGGAAATACGCACGGACCGCATACGGTACAAGATATACAAAGAGAGACCGAGGAAAAGAGCCGCAATCCTATAGGCACCTTCAGTCCGCCAATTCCAGAGCGCCAACGCCCCACACACACCTATACCAACCTGCATAACAAACATGGTAACCAATGCCACAATCGACACTATCGGTGCACGCGCCTCAACCCTGTCTCCGACCAAATACCACACCAATAACGGACGACACCGATTAGCGATGGTCATTGATGCAATCTGTACTCCTAACAGAATGTAGGCCAGCGGAACATAAAACGACGAGGTAGCCACAATAAAAAACAACCCACCACCAGCAAATAACACAAAAAGCGTCGCCGCCGACTTCACCCAACCAGCAAACTCCCGGTCAACTTCAGCGCAGTCACGCAAAACTTCATCAACCGAATCATCACCACGTTGCATATTCATTCACCTCGGAGTAACTCAGCGTCCTGCTGGTGTGATGACGCAAAGACGGCACAACTGCTGTAGACCATCCGAAGAAGCAATACGTGCACGCTCATGTGGATGCGACGCATAAAACTCCACAATGTCACGCAACTCCACACGCTTAAGCGGCAGTGAACCTAACGCCACCCGCTGACGCAGACCCCCCGCATCCTCAAACACCCCCATACCAGCACGATCAATCCCCACGAGTCGAGGCGAATCCTCCCAGCGCATATCACACACCGACCCATCAGCACCATGCACAACAAAACGATCCGCAGTCAACACCACACGCGCACGACGCAAGGAAATAGGCTGAGAACGCAAAAGATACAACGCATACACAGAGAGACCAAGGAAAAGAGCCGCAATCCTATAGGCACCTTCAGTCCGCCAATTCCAGAGCGCCAACACCCCACACACACCCATACCAACCTGCATAACAAACACGGCCACTAATGCCACAATCGACACTATCGGTGCACGCGCCTCAACCCTATCCCCCACCAAATACCACACCAATAACGGACGACACTGAGCAGCAACATATATTGATGCAATCTGTACCCCTAACAGAATAGAGACCAGCGGAATATAAAACGACGAGGTAGCCACAATAAAAAACAACCCACCACCAGCAAATAACACAAAAGCCTTCGCAATAGTCTTCACCCCCTTAGCAAACTCCCGGTCAACTTCAGCGCAGTCACGCAAAACCTCATCAACCGAATCATCACCACGTTGCATATTCATTCACCTCGGAGTAACTCAGCGTCCTGCTGGTGTGATGGCGCAAAGACGGCACAACTGCTGTAGACCATCAGAAGACGCAATACGCGCACGCTCATGCGGATGAGACGCATAAAACTCCACAATGTCACGCAACTCCACACGCTTAAGCGGCAGTGAAACTAACGCCACCCGCTGACGCACACCCCCCGCATCCTCAAACACCCCCATACCAACACGATCAATCCCCACAAGCCGAGGCGAATCCTCCCAGCGCATATCACACACCGACCCATCAGCACCATGCACAACAAAACGATCCGCAGTCAACACCACACGCGCACGACGCAAGGAAATACGCACGGACCTCATACGGTACAACGCATACACAGAGAGACCAAGGAAAAGAGCCGCAATCCTATAGGCACCTTCAGTCCGCCAATTCCAGAGCGCCAACACCCCACACACACCCATACCAACCTGCATAATGTACACAGCCACCGATGCAATAATCGACACAATTGGTGTCCGCGTCTCGGCCGTGTCCCCCACCAAATACCACACCAATAACGGACGACACTGAACAGCAACATATATTGATGCAATCTGCACTCCGAACAGGACAAAGGCCAGCGGAATATAAAACGCTGAGGTAGCCACCATAAAAAACAATCCACCACCTATGAAGAACACAAAAGCCTTCGCAATAGTCTTCACCCCCTTAGCAAGCATCTCGTCAACTTCAGCGCAGTCACGCACAACCTCATCAACCAAATCATCACCGCGTTGCATTGCCATCACCGAATATCTCCTTATAGGCGCTACCGTGGCCGGGCGTGAGGCCTTCGTATGAAGCGGTCGTACTGAGGTCAGCCATTGCACGACCCACATCATAAAAACCTCGGTCAATGGCACGGCGTACCCTTAGCGGCACATACTCTTCGTAGGCCCACCGCACAGCGAAGGCAATACCTGCACCGACGAATACCAGTACAACGGGCGGAAATGCCACACTCACTATTGCCGCAGCTCCGGCAGCACCCCCACCGAGCACGAAAGAAGCAATACCGGAAGTAATGCTTGCAACTGCAGGTACGGCGGCTGCGGCCGCAGCCATACCTGCTGTACCGGAAAGCACCGCGCCTGACGGCGAATCGCCCGCAGCAATATCAGCACCAATGAAACCAATGGTTATCGCGATACCCGCGCCTTTTATCCACTTTGACATTGCGAGCGCATCGTCAGCATTTGATAAGAAACGCCCAGGCACCCTTAGTCGCTGAGCCAAATGCGGCGGCATACCCTTTTCCATCGCCGCCTTGATCGCCGCCTCAGCACCTGCGTGCAATTCTGCAGCGCGCACTGCGAAAAGATTCTCACCTAAGGAAGTGGCAAAGTCTGCTGTAATATCCCGCAGTGTGCTAGTTAAATCCAATTCGTAGGCACGCTCTTGCATTGGCACCAGATACTGTTCAACCCACCATTCGTAGCTGGATCGCGTGTGCGCAGCATCTGCGGCAAGCTCTTCATACAACCGCTGACGTTGAGCAGCCGCTTCAGCCGCCGCGAGCAGTCCGTGATGGGCCGCTCGTTCAGCTACTGTGGCGTATGGCGAAAGGGCGGGCACATCCACTGGCGGCGCAGGCTGTTCAATCACAAATCCCTTCACCACCAGGCCGCCGTCGACAGCACGCGCGCGATACTCTGACATACGGCGCTGTTGCCAATACAATTCGTCACCAAAGGTCCCAATGATATCGGCTGCATCACTGGTGGTATCAGCATAGTCGCTGATCGCCTTCAGTAATTTTTCTGCGAACGACCGATAAGCGTCGCCAGCGAGTCCTTCCCACCCCAGTTCACTACCAGCACGAGCAGAACTCAACCACATGTGGGCAGAGTTGGCAGATTTCCCCAATGCCGTCAGCCAACGAGCCACGTCATCAACTGTTGCAGCATCACCAGCAATCTCGGTATCAATACCATGGACGTGGGGCACGATATTCACGGCAGGCTCCCCCGCATCTGTGAAGCAGCGTCAGCGATAGTACTATCCACCTGAGCGAAATCCTCGACTGTCTGATCAATAGCGTCAGCCGCCCCCTGCGACCATCGTGCAATGTCACCCAAACCTGCTGCAACGGTCGCTGTCGTCAACAGTATGTATGCCGTACCAATGCCACCATCAACAAAGGTCGGCATTTGGTTGGCGTGCTCTTGTATTTCGGTTGCCACATCACGATGCCGCCGTGCCATGATGCCCAGCACTTCCTGATCGACAAATAAGGAATCACTCATTGCTGCTCACCTCCCACATAAGGACGTTGAGCTTCTGGTGGAATTACCATGTCAAAGTAAATAACATCGAAAGGACAAGCCTCCATAAGTTCCCCCAGACGATCAGTGGGATAGAGCACCCACGGCTGGTGTGGTCCGCAACATCGCGAAAGCCGATCCAACGCCGTATAGGCAAGAAGTGCAGTGCGACCATCTTGAGTGGTCCGCAGCTCCACTTCTGCTCCATATTTCGTTGAGGCACCCGTAGATGGAAGATACACCACAGGTGGGATCATGACTTCGCCGTCAATCCCGACCGGTGCGGCAGCGCCATCGCCCATAGATACTCCTTCCACCGAACGCAGCAACCATATCAGGTGAGCAGCGCCAAATCGTCACGGTGAATCAACGGACGCGGGTTATCCCAACCGCGTGCAACTAATTCTTCACTGGGGACACCAGCGATCTGGGCGGCGGTATCAGAGTCATAGGAGGTGATACCGCGCCCCACTAAACCACAATCAGAGACGATATCAACCACATCACCTGAAGCGAAGTGCCCTTTCACTCCAACGACACCAGCGGCGAGCAAGGATTTCTTCCCCACCGTCAACGCGCGGACAGCACCGGCATCAACCAGAATTTCTCCCTGCGAATGTGCGGCATGTGCAATCCACAGCGCCCGAGAGGTCGGACGCTGGGCATGGGGTTCAAACCATGTACCCACGCGCCGACCAGCAAGGACATCAGCGAGGGCATCTGCGGACGTGAGCACCACGCCAATACCAGCCGCAGTTGCCATTGAGGCGGCCTGCACTTTGGTGGCCATACCACCCGAGCCAACCTTTGAGCCTGCTCCGGTCACCAATAGCCCTTCAAGATCGTCAGCATGGGTCACACGCTCAACAAGCCGCGCGCCCGGCTGGCTTGGAGGTGCCGTGTAAAGGCCATCAACGTCAGTAAGTAACACCAGAACATCGGCAGCAATAAGCTGGGCGACATGTGCTGCCAGGCGGTCGTTGTCACCGAAACGGACCTCGCGTGTTGTCACCGCATCATTTTCGTTAATAATCGGCACAACCTTATAGGCCAGAAGGCGTTCAATAGCGCTACGCGCATTCGTGTAATGTTCACGTCGCATAATGTCACGCGTTGTCAACAGCACCTGAGCAACATGTCGATGGTGAGCTTGGAAGGCTGAGGACCAGTGTGCCACTAACAGACCCTGCCCCATGGCTGCTGCGGCCTGCACATTCGCTAAGTCCCGAGGACGCCGTTCAAGGCCAAGCGGCCCAAGGCCAGCAGCAACCGCACCCGACGAAACGACAACGATTTCACGGCCTGAACGCTGCCATTTCGCGGCAAGTCGTGCGACTACGTCAATACGATTGAGATCAAGGCCGCCATCTTGCCTGGTCAGTGAGGATGATCCAATTTTGACAACGATGCGACGTGCTTTCGCCAGCGCAGTATTCATCAGCGTGTGCTTTCATCTGGGTCGGTCCATTTGCCCGCCATACGTTCAGTCCACAATTCTTCGCGCGCAGCAGCTTTGGCGTCCATTGACTCGTGGTAGCGTTCTTTGCGTTCCTTGCGGGTTGCACGAGGATTCGCGTCAATACGCAAGTCCGTGCCGCGGCTACCCAGGAGTTCAGGTCCAGTTGACAGTGTTGGTTCCCAGTCAAAGACCACACCGTTATGCAGCTCGCCAATGATGACGGTGTCACCGGCCACTGCCCCGGCTTTCATTAGCAGGTCTTCAACACCGGCAGCAGCCAGACGGTCAGCAAGGTAGCCCACCGCCTCGTCATTTGTGAAATCAGTTTGCCGCACCCAACGTTCTGGTTTCTGCCCGCGCACTTGGTAGACGGTTTCAGCACCAACCTTAGCTTCTTTGACGGTGATCGTATCCTTTGCGCCAACAGCTGAGGGGCGGATGATCTTGCGGGCCTTCACCTGCGGCAACGCAGCCCGTTGCTCATCGACGAGGCGCGCCAACGTATAGGACAGGGAGGAAAGCCCCTCATGGGAAACTGCGGAGACTTCATGGACGGGCCATCCAAAGGCTTCAAGTTCACTGCGCATGATCTCGGCAAGGTCACGCCCATCCGGGATGTCAATTTTGTTAAGAACAATGACGCGGGGACGCTGCATCAGAGGGACATATCCTTCAACAGCGCCAAGGTCACCCTCGTATGCGCTAAGTTCAGCTTCGATAGTCTTCAGATCAGACACCGGGTCACGATCATGTTCAAAAGTGGCCGTGTCCAACACATGCACGATCACCGCACAACGCTCGATATGTCGCAAAAAGTCCAGACCAAGGCCCTTGCCTTGAGACGCGCCTGGGATAAGTCCCGGAACGTCAGCGATCGTGTAACGGCTGTCCCCTGCTTGGACAACCCCCAGGTTAGGAATAAGGGTCGTGAATGGATAATCGGCAATCTTTGGGCGGGCAGCTGACATTGCTGCAATAAGTGACGATTTACCTGCCGACGGGTAGCCCACAAGAGCAACATCGGCAACAGATTTCAGTTCAAGGACCACGTCACGTTCTTCGCCCGGTTCGCCAAGCAACGCAAAACCAGGCGCTTTACGGGCCTTTGACGCCAAAGCGGCATTGCCGAGGCCGCCTCGTCCACCCTCAGCAACCACGTACTGTGTACCCGCGCCGGTGAGGTCCGCAAGGAGTTCGCCCGAGGAGCTTTTCACGACAGTGCCCTCTGGTACAGGCAGGATAATATCCGCACCATTCTTCCCTTGGCGGAAATCTCCCATACCTGGCGTACCGTTTTGGGCACGTTGGTGCGGGTTGCGGTGGAAGCTCAACAGGGTGGTGACATTGGGGTCTACCTCAAGGATGACGGACCCGCCATTGCCTCCATCGCCACCGTCTGGCCCACCCAGTGGCTTGAATTTTTCGCGTTTGACCGAAGCAACACCATGTCCGCCGTTTCCGCCTGCGGCATGGATGGTCACGCGATCAACGAAGGATGCCATATTTACTCCTGAGCGTGTGGGCCATAGTTGAACTCTATATGGCAAAGGGACGTCCGGCTACGCCGGACGCCCCTTTGAATCGACCGGTTTCAGGCGGAAACCGGTTCCACGATGTTGACAACCTTACGGTTGCGGCGCATGCCGAACTCTACTGCGCCTGCACGCAGAGCAAAAAGCGTGTCGTCCTTGCCGCGACCCACACCCTCACCGGGGTGGAAATGGGTTCCGCGTTGACGGACGATAATTTCGCCTGCCTTGACTACCTGGCCGCCGAAACGCTTCACACCAAGGCGTTGAGCGTTGGAGTCGCGACCGTTACGGGAGGAACCGAGGCCCTTCTTATGTGCCATCAGTGCACCTACTTTCTAGTAAAAACGTAAAGTTGTCAGGCGATCTCAGTGATCTTGATGACCGACATCTTCTGACGGTGACCCTGGCGCTTACGGTAGCCGGTCTTATTCTTGTACTTGATGATCGAGATCTTCGGACCCTTAGCGGAATCCACAACCTCAGCCTTGACGGTGACCTTCTTCAGCTTGTCGCCATCAACGGTGATAGTGTCACCGTCGACCAGCATCAGCGGCTGGAGTTCGATGCTGGAACCGATTTCCTCGGCCAGCTTGTCGACGACGACGACGTCACCGACGGACACCTTTTCCTGTCGGCCGCCGGCCTTGACGATCGCGTAGACCACGTTGAAGCTCATCTCTTTTGGTATGCGGGACGGAATCGCGACACGTCACACTGCGACATATCGACACGTGATTCCGTTGGCGCTCGGTGCGCCGACGATCAAATCTAGCCCAAAGCCCACCCGAGAAGCAAGCTGAGGCACACTTTTAGCGCATATTTCGACTGTGCGATTCCACACCTGGGCATCGCCTAGTCAAATTATTGCTGCGCAAGCAGCGCACCTATTTTCTCATCCATCTGAGAACGCGACAATGCGCCAATCCAGCTGTCGACGACAATGCCAGTTGGGTCGATAAATACATGATGCGGAATACCAGCAACACCGTAGGCGGCAGCAGCCTCACTATTGGCGTCAACGACCTGCGTATAACTCAAACCGAGGGTCTGACTCCACTGACGCACAGTATCCTCGCGATCATTGACATAAAAGGCAACAATATTGAGATCGACACTATGCGCCTCGTAGATTGCCTGAATATCAGGGGCCTCAATCCGGCAGTCGGTACACCATGTCGCGTTGAAAATAATCCACGTTGCTTTGCCGTCAAAGCTCTGACTCGTTACCTCATTGCCGTCCAGGTCACGGGCCGTAAATGTCGGCGCAGGGTCACCAACGACAACGCCACTACCTGCACCGTCGCCAGCCTCGACTGACGAAATGCCTTCCGAGGAACTGCGCCACCATTTCCCTAGCCATATCGCACCTAGGACTAACGCAACAACACCAATGAGGACAGCAACGTTACGAGGCCAGACCTTTTGCGGCGTTGCGGTACTGTGTGACTGCTCTCTCGCACCAGAATCGTTATCCATAGGAGTGGAGCCCCCCAAAGAAATGGTTGCCGAAGTAGGCGAATAGAACCGAGGCGAAGGCAATTATCAATAGCCATGAGCTGCGAGTACCTTGCCATCCTCGGGTGACTCTTGCGTGAAGATAGGCGCCATAAAACAGCCACGTCACCAGTGCTGCCGTTTCCTTCGGATCCCACCCCCAATAGCGTCCCCACGCAGTATTTGCCCAAACGGCACCCAGGACAATCATCATGGTGAGCAACGGGAAGGTCACCATCGCCGCCTTATATCCAACATCGTCAAGGACATCACGAGAGGGAAGTATCTTCACTTTCTTCACATAGGGGTGCAGGAGGTGCAATACGGCTGCTGCAAAACTCACGCATGCGGCCCCATATGCTGCCACAGCGAATGCGACGTGCAGGGTCAGCATCAAATTATTTTTCAGAGCGGGCACCAACGGTTTAATTGCCATATCAAGGCTGTTGGCATACACCAACATGCCAATAACCACTGGGAGAACGCCAAGAGATAGCGCGCGGATGCGATATCTCCACTCTGCGAAAAGATAGGCCATGAGGATGCCAGCAGCGAAAGACACCGCAAATTCGTGTTGATTAGCAAATGGGCCATGACCGGTAAGCCAAGCACGCATGGCCAGATACGTTAAAAGGATTAGCGCAGCCAACGCAGTGAAACCGGTGCCAAAAAAGGCAAGACCACTGGGAAGTTTCTCGCCGCGCACAGTAGCAACTTTCGCTGCTGCCTGTGAAGTGCCGCCTTGCGTGTTACCTGCTGCGCGGGGCGTGCGACGACCTGCCACGACCACAAAATCACACACGAGAGCTACCACGGCGGCAACCAAAGCGATGGTCAGCATGAGCTGGCCCAGTTGAGGCATTTGCACACTAGTGATCATCGTTTTCCTCCTGCTCGGTACCATGTGGCGTGGAGTCGCCAGGCAGTTCAGTTTCTATACGTGCAACGAGGTTCTTAAATGCCCTCTCAAAGCTGAGGTCGAGACGGGATACGGCACCTAATCGCACCTCTTGGCGCTGTGGATTCCCAGCCTCGTCAATCCGAATCCATGCGCGACGATATTGGAAGGCAAAAGTGATTGTCATGCCGATAATGAGCAAAGCTGAAGCAATCCACATAAGTACTGCCCCAGGGTCATGGCGCAATGTGAACGCCGTGTATTCCCGTTCGCGCACGAACGTGAAGGTGTAGTCACCAACGCTCACCGATGCACCTTGGGAGGCTTGACCGCGCGCAACGGCACCTGAGGACTCGTCTGCATGTATTTCAAATAGCGCGACACCTGGAGGAATAGTTGAATCCATCTGCCCCGAGGCCGCGGTAGCAACCACGACAATGGTGCCATCTGATAGATCGACGCGCCCATATACGTCACGGCCATCTTCACTTGTCCACGCTTGGGCCACTGCACCTTCGAAGAGGATCTGGGAGGCGCCTTTAGTGGCAACTATGTCAACGGCATGTCCGAAACTTGCCTGGTGCAGGCGATACTTGCCTACAGTCATTGGCGAATTCACACGGATTTCTTGTCGGTCTATTTCCTCGCCGCCCCGCAGAATCGACACATCCGACACGTAATCAAGGGGCTGCCCTTCGGGAGTGTACGTATCTGTAAAAGAATGGGCGTAGACCGCCAAACCGGTGTCGTGACCGATGTCAACACTGCTACCTACAGGCACGATAACTTCCTCGTCGACACCGTAGGTTGATGAAATGACGAATGCGCCAAGTATGAGGACGAAAGCTGTGTGCGCCAAAACGGTTCCAATGCCACTCCAAGCGTGTTGGTCAACGTAGAGCCCACGCTCGCTGTCCTTATCACTGGGCAATACACGCCATTGCGCAGCGCGTGCAGTGGATTCAACGATACGTCGCGTCTGCTCAAGGGACGCACTAGTTTCGATGGTGGCACGATATCGCGCTTTGTCGAAGAAACGAGGCGCCACGTGGGTTCGCGGATGATACTGACGTTCAACAAGTTCAGGGATGCGGTGGGTTGTGCAGGCAATAATCGATAACGCCAAGGCCGCAACTACGACATAGAAGGCAATCGACGTGAAGATGTGGAAGGCGCCAAGCGTGTCGAGGATAGGCACCCATCCACCGTAGATGGGACGGAGTCGGGCCAGGAATTGTTCACGCGCCACTTCGGAGTCCCGCACCGCAATACTCATCTGCGGAAGTAGCGAACCAACGAGGGCCATGACGGCGAAGAGGAGAATGATGCACAGACCAAAGGTTTTGGAATATAGCAGGCGATAGATCCATAGGAAGAGTTCAGTGACACGCACATGTCCCTCGGGCACAACCCCGTCCGGAGTCTCAACCTGCGCCCCTAATTCATGACTCATATCACCCTCCTTATACGTATTGTGCCTTTAACGAGCGATAAATGTGATCGTTTATGCATTCCAATTCACTGCCGATAGTGGCGCCAACAAATTAGCGAGCATCAGCACCCCCATCAGCAGCATCAAGATATTGGCACCGATCTGAATGGTGCGTTGCCAGCCCTTGAGCGCTCGCAGATACTTCGTCACCGTGTCGACACCAAGTGCCAACACAACGATGGGTAACCCCATTCCTAGACAGAACACGAGCATAAGGGTGAAGCCTTGCCACATTGTTGACGTTGATAGAGCCAGGGCTATGATCGCGGCAAGGATAGGGCCAATGCACGGCGACCACCCGAAAGCGAAGGCACAGCCCATAACGAATGAGCGCATACACGAGGCGTTTGCCTGAGTCCCAATAGAAAAACGCAGAGTGCGGTTAAGTGCCGACAGCCTGATCCACCCTAAACCGTGGACTGCAAAAAGTATCAACAATATTCCACCGACAATACGTAGTATTTCGCTCAATCGCCCCATGCCAGTACCCAATAACGCCGCAACGGCCCACATTGCGATAAATGATGCGGTGAATGCTGCAACGAATAGCGCTGCATGAAGCACCGCATACGTACCCTTACTGCTCACATTTGTATTGGCATTTCGATGAGGGGCGACGCGTTTGGCACGGATAAAGCCTTGTGCAGGTAACGCGGCGACAGTTGCGAGGGACGGCGATACCGTCTGAGACTGTCCCGCTAGATAGGCAAGGAGGGCAGGCAATAGCGGAAGAAAGCAGGGCGAGGCGAAGGCTGCTATTCCAGCGAAGAATGCGAGAGGAATGGTAACGGCATCCATTACTCACCCACAGTGGAGGAATTTTCCGTTGTCTCAAGTTGACTCATGTGCTCGGCAACTGTTTGTGCCTCCGCAGATTCAGGTGCGAGCTCAATGACCTTTTGCCACGCCTGTACGGCGGCAGCTTCGTCAGGCGTTTCACTCATCATGTAGGTGAACCCAAGAAAGTACCAGGCTTTGTACTGTTCTGGGTCAATATCGGTCACAGCCTTCCACTGCTCTTGGGCACCCATCACATCGCCGGTGTCGTAGAGGAGCGCTCCCAGTTCCAAACGTGCGTCAGTATCGTTCGGGCTGCGTTCAACCTGGTTGTGCAGTTGGGCGAGCCGTTCAGCAATCGCCGAGGCGCTATTTTGCTGGGTCATGCTCGCAGTCTCAGCACTTTGCTGTTGGTTTGAGATTCCTGCCAGCCATATTGCTGCAATCATGCCACAGGCAACGGCAGCAAATAACGCGAATTTCAGTACTGCACTCAGTTGTGCCTTCTCGACAGGCGCGTGGCGACGTGCCTTCATGCGACGGGTCGCGCGGGCAGCTATGAGGTCCTCCTCGCCTTCCATATCGTTATAGAAGTCGTCGGATTCATCGTCGTCGCCACGCGCTGCTTTACTAGGTGTCTCATCACCATTCCCAGCACCGTCCTGGGTCAGGTCGTCACCAGACCCAGGACCGCCTCGTTCACCCTCAGCATCTTCACCCAGTCGAGGCGCGTGTCCATCGCCTGCCTGCATACCGTGCTCGTCCCCCTCGCTCAATTGCTGATGCCCGACCGCCTCTTCATTCTGTGTGAGCAGAATGAGAAGGTGGGCACGCTCATCCGCGCTTAGGCCAGCGACAAACTCGGACAGTGAATCGTGACTGGTGGGCTGCTTATTGGGCATCGGCGCTCTCAGCGTGGCTCGCATTTGCCACACTCACCTCTGAGGCAGCAAGCTCCTGGGCGGATACACCCTTGAGGGCAAGCTGCCCCATGCGCGCCGCATCAAGCCCCTGGTTAAGGATCCGTTGGGTGTAGTCGGGGGCGTGGAAGCCGTAGGAGTTTTCCGAGTACACGTAGTCAATGTAGAAACTGGCTTTACGCTGATAACTTTGAGCCAGCGTAATGTGCTCGGCACTGACGCCATCGGCCTGAGCTTTTTCAATATCGCGGATCAACCCAACGAGCGCATCGAAGGCACGGTCCCTGGAGTTAATGAAACCATCTTGAATATTTGCCACTCGTGCTTCCAGTACGCCGTCACCTGTCTTATGACAGGTTCCACATGAGGCGTTGACATTGGCCAAAGGCGTAGTGATCTGGTGGTTGGTGACTTTAGCTGCACCCTCACGCTGATAATTCATGTGGCAGTCGGCGCAGGTAACACCGTTGGCAGCATGTACGCCGTTACTCCAGATTTCAAACTCGGGATGTTGAGCTTTCAGCATCGTTGCCCCAGTGGTCTTATGGGTCCAATCGACGTGACCAATATTTTCATAGTAGGCATACTCATCATCAATATCGAGGCCCTCATCCCAGGGGAAGGTCAAGACCTTGTCTTCACCTTGGAAGTAATACTCCACGTGGCATTGTGCGCACACATAGGCACGCATTTCCTGCTGTGTAGCATCGGTGTTGACATCGTAGTTTTCAATGCCCTCCAACGCTTTTACAGCTGCGATGCCACGTTCGAAGGCGGGCCGGGTCACACGCAGTGCCATCGTTTGCGGATCATGACAGTCGATACATGCCACTGGATGCGCATTGTCACCCGATAGCAGATCCGTGAGTCCAACTGTGCCCATCTTAAGGAATCCTGCATCACGGTCACCATTACCCAACGCATCGTAGAGTTCGGGGGCAGAAACATGGCAGTTCGCGCAGGTTCCCGGCTGTTTGAACTGGGTATTACGCAGCGTATAGAGCTGATCGATCGCCATGTATTCGTGGCCGCGGGCATGCCGGTAATCCACTGCAAACGGATAGCCCGCCCACATATCTACGAGGCGGGGGTCCTCTTCAAGTTTCGAGGACGGTACCTGGGTACGTGGATCCCCTTCCACGCTGTGGTCAACGAGGACACCACCATGGTCCGACTGCACGAATTCACTGGTTCGCTTATATGACTCATATTGCGTGGGGAAATTTTGTCCCCACACCGCAGGGTCATAGGTGCTTTCGGTTAGCTCAACGACCTTCGTGAAGGTAGTCGAACCTTCATGCTGGCGCTGCATGATATTCATCAAAAGCGCAGTGACGAGGAAGGTGACAATTGCAACGATGACGACGAGTAGCGCCAAGAACAGTGGCCTCGTCATCAATCCTCGTGTGGTGGATTGTTTCGTGTCCATTTCTGTTGCTCCTTGTGTTGTGGCCTACTCGTGACCGATGTTGTGGTGACAACGCACGCAATCAAAGACTTCGGTGTCACTGCTAGAAACGGGGTGTCGTATGTCGTCGGTGACATCGGCATGGCAGTACAGGCATGCTTCGTTAGTGATATCAACAGATATTTGCCGCGCCACAATATTTTCGGGGTAGTCACCAGTGGTGAATTTCAGGCCGTGCCAGAATCCGTTTTCTGCTTTGACGTAGTACTTGCTGACGAGGCTGTCGTGTGGCAAATGACAATCAGAACATACCGCGCTATGACGGTGAGGACCGGCCTTCCATCCGTCATACTGCTCTTCCATGATGTGGCAATTAATGCAGACGTTGGGATCGCTGGATAGGTAGGAATAACCTTTAGCAAAGACGAAGGTGTAAATAACCAGGCCACTAGCGACGCCCACAACGAAGGCAAGAAGGACAGCGAGAAGTGTCGTGGAGGCACTTCGATCCTTCACGTGTCGCTTCATCGGAACACCTTCCTTGATGGGACTGCAGTTTAATGACAGAACGTCAGGCTGTTGCATTGCCAAATATTCTAGTAACCTTGCCCACTTTTTGGAAGATTGCCGCAAAAAAGAATGTGCCAGATTACGCCATTTTTTAGATAATGCATTGGGGGTTGGGACCTACATCCCAACCCCCAATGCATTAACGGACATCAACAAAAATGCGCCAGATTGTATGCACGGCTACTCCCCCGTCGACACTACACCCGTAGACACTGCACGACGCCGCTTACGTGTCTTTGGGGCATCCTGTGAACGTTCAGGCAGAACAATTTCGTCAAGGGATGTTGCGCCTCGAGGTGACGCCTGGTCCTGCACAACAGGTGGCAAAACGATGGACTCTGCCCTACTGCTACGGTCCTGTGGTTCTGCGGACTGCAGCGATGCCGCACGTCGCCGTTTCTTGGGAGCCGGACTTGCCTGAGCACTTTCTTCAAAAGGCCTCGGCCCTCCCTTGTCGACCGCGGCCGTTTCCTCCTGGGGCGTCGGCTCCGGTAAAGCACTCTCCACGCTCGGCTCATTCGATTCGGAGGTGGCAACACGACGAGCGCGCTTCCGTTTCACAGGTGCTTCTTGCCCCAGCTTGACGCGAGCCGTCTTCTGCTTTTGAGGACCAGAGGGTGCTACGGCTACTGGATTTAGCGACACCGAATCTTTTGCTCGTGTCTCATCAATATCGGCTGTCGCCACGGCATCATCTGGTTGCCCTGCGGCATCACTCAACTCAGCTGTATCGTCCTTGGACGATGTCTCCTCCCTGTGGGTACTTGCCGCCGCTATCGCACTTAATGCTTCACGGGCACGTTCGCGTTCAGGTCCGTCTTCGATACGCCGAGGTTCGGGCGCATTTTTCTTCTTCTTTTTATTGGGCGTACCTTCAGACTCCACTGGGTGATGATGCACAATGAAGCCGCGACCTTCGCAGGTTTGGCATGTAGTGGAGAAGGCTTCGACCAAGCCTTCTCCAACTCGTTTGCGGGTCATTTGTACCAGGCCAAGTGAGGTGATCTCAGTGACTTGGTGTCGGGTACGGTCACGGCCCAAGCACTCCACTAGGCGTCGCAGTACAAGGTCACGGTTGCTTTCAAGAACCATATCAACGAAGTCGATAATGACGATGCCGCCAATATCGCGCAAGCGGAGCTGACGAACTATTTCTTCGGCAGCCTCAAGATTATTTTTCGTCACGGTTTCTTCAAGGGTGCCACCGGCCCCAATGAATTTACCGGTGTTGACGTCAACCACCGTCATTGCTTCGGTTCGATCAATAACGAGGGTACCGCCACTGGGAAGCCACACCTTACGGTCCATGCCTTTGGCAAGCTGTTCGTCAATACGGTGTGCCGCGAAGACATCTTCATTTGACACCCAGTGCTGCACACGTTCAGACAACTCGGGTGATAGTTCCTCTACGTAGTCTCTCACCGTGTGATACGTCTCTTTGCCCTGAATAAGAAGAGCTGAAAAATCCTCGTTGAAGATATCGCGCACAACACGAACAGCAAGTTCTGGTTCACCACGTAATAGAACCGGTGCAGCCTTGTTCTTCTGTTGCTTTTCTTCAATCTCGACCCATTGTTTACTCAAACGCTCAACGTCTTGGGCGATCTGTTCCTCGCTGGCTCCTTCGGCTGCGGTTCGTACAATCACGCCCGCCCCCTGAGGGACAACTTCTTTAAGGATCCGCTTCAGCCGGGTTCGTTCTTTATCCGGAAGCTTACGGGAAATACCCATCATTGAGCCGCCAGGAATCAACACCAAGTAGCGTCCTGCAAGCGTAATTTGGCTGGTGAGTCGCGCCCCCTTGTGGCCTATTGGATCTTTAGTGACCTGCACCAAAACGGCGTCACCACTTTGTAAGGCAGACTCGATGCGGCGTGGGCGACCTTCAAGACCGACAGCATCCCAATTGACTTCACCTGCGTAAAGCACCGCGTTACGGCCACGACCGATATCAACGAAGGCAGCTTCCATTGATGGCAGAACGTTTTGTACACGGCCAAGGTAAATATTGCCCACCATTGAGGTCTGGGTGCGGCGAGCAACATAATGTTCCACAAGAAGGTCATCTTCGAGAATGGCAATCTGGTCCAGTCCATCTTGATGACGGATCACCATCACGCGGTTAACGGATTCACGGCGCGCGAGGAACTCTGACTCGGTCAAGCCGTGGCGGCGACGTCCTTCTTTGCGTCCATCACGACGGCGTTGTTTCTTGGCCTCGAGGCGGGTTGAGCCTTTGAGGGCGGTCACCTGGTCGTTAAGGTCGCCACTATCGTCCTCATCCGTGACCACAGAACGGGTGCGCCTACGCCGACGACGACGGCTTGTCCCATCCGAATCCTCGTTGGTGTCCTCCGAGTCAACCTCAACAGTGACCGGCTCAACGTCTTCAGGTACTGCAGGCTCTTCAGGCGTTTCGTCAACCACCTTGCGGCTACGTCGTGCACGTTTGGACGAGGTAGCGTCTTCTTCTGCAGTCTTCGTCGTGCGCCGTTTCTTGGTTTTTGGTGGCACATCCTCAGCACCGTCAACACTTGGCTCAGCGGTGGTAGCCTCGGACTTGGCTTTGCGACGAGGCTTTGCTGGCGCCTCGTCAATACTGGGGGCAACAAATACCGGTGCTTGGAAGGCAGGGGCCTGGAAAAGTAGTGATGCGGCCGGAGTTTCCGGCATATGTGAGTCTGTAGACACGGTGCTCCAATTATGTAGATGATGCGGTTCATGCCACCGCCCATCCAGTGCTCGCCCCGCGAGGGGACGGAAATCCTGTGGGTCCGAGGATGCTCGGAGGGTCCGCTGCTACCGCGACATACGTCCGGTTGGTAACCCATTGTCACGAAGGCATGATTCGTGACTCCCATCTTCACCGCCTATTGTTCCACAGTTACGGCATTGAAGGGCAGAGGGGCCCACTGTGTTCTTCGTCGAAAATATTGTCCTGTCAGTTTCCTTCGCGCTCGGCACAACAATTCGCCACTTCGATGTCGTGGCGCGTCATCGCCGCCCTGGAAAGTCAAACTGCGGCGTGGTAAGCCAAACAGCACGCGGCCATGTTCTAATCGCACCCGAAGTTGAGGACCGCCGCTCTTTTACCGCTCCGGTTTACCACATCAACACCTAAGAATGTCAGAAAAAGAGTGGTATTCATTGCAATTCACCCATACTAAGCGAATCACACCCTCGATTGGACCTAACCGGGTGGTAATACAGGGTATCTTTCTGGCATGACGTGTTGTCTGCGACGGCAGACAACTGTCGGTCCATTCCAACACAGACTCGTCGGAAGGCGACGCCATGACCCTCGCTCAGACAGCGTTTGATGCGCTGACCCTGGGGCGCTGGCAGTTCGGTATCACCACCGTCTACCACTTCCTTCAGGTTCCGCTGACAATCGGCCTGTCGCTGTTGGTCGCAATTATGCAGACCATATGGCACAAGACCGGAAAAGAAGCATGGCTTCACGCCACACGCTTCTTCGGAAAAATCTTCCTCATTAACTTCGCGCTCGGTGTAGCCACAGGTATCGTCCAGGAGTTCCAATTCGGCATGAACTGGTCCGAATACTCCCGTTTCGTTGGCGATATCTTCGGTGCCCCTCTCGCGGTTGAAGCGCTACTGGCATTCTTCCTCGAATCCACCTTCATTGGACTGTGGATCTTCGGGTGGGGCCGCCTCTCTAAGCGCGTCCACCTGTTGTGCATCTGGTTGGCCGCCATCGGCACTTCTGTGTCAGCACTGTGGATTCTTGGTGCAAACTCGTGGATGCAACACCCCGTTGGCGCAGTGTATAACCCCGAAACAGGTCGCGCTGAACTTGACGGCGTCACCGGCTTCCTTGACGTGATTTTCAACCCGGTATTGGTATGGGAATACACCCACGTCATTACTTCTGCATGGATGATCGCCGGTACCCTCGTCGCGGGCCTGGCATTGTGGTGGATGACTCGCGCCGCACGCGAGGGCGGTGAAGCAGGCAAGGCAGAAGCACGAGATATGTGGCGTCCCGTTGCCCGCTTCGGCATGTTAGTGACAATCATTGGTGGTCTGGGCACCGCAGCAACTGGCCACTTCCAAGGTCAAGAACTCGTCGAATTGCAGCCAATGAAAATGGCGGTCGCTGAAGGTATCTGTGTTGATACCGAAGGTGCTGCCTTCACCGTGGCACAGTTTGGTGGCTGCCCCTTGGGTGACAGTGGCCAAACACCAACGAAGTTCATTGAGATCCCCGGCGTGGCCTCGTTTATGTCCCACAACTCCTTCACTGCCCCAGCCGCTGGCGTTATGCAGGAACAAGAACGCATGGTTGAGCTTCTGAACTCAAATGAAGATTTTGTCGCCACCTACGGTGACGCAGCTCAATACGACTTCCGCCCACCACAAATGGCAACCTTCTGGTCCTTCCGCTTAATGATGGCTTTCGGCGCATTCTCAGCGCTGCTCGCCGCGTGGGGCCTTTGGGCAACACGCAAGGGACAGGTAAGCCAATCAAAAGCCCTGGGAACCTTCGCGCTGTGGAGTATCCCCATGCCCTTCATCGCCGCCTCCTTCGGATGGATCTTCACTGAAATGGGCCGTCAGCCCTGGGTTGTACACCCCAATATTGCTGGCTTGCAAAGTGGCGACCCGGTGGGTTCGGTCCTGATGATGACCGATTTTGGTGTCTCTACCCACGTGCCAGCGTGGCAGGTAGGTGCCACTATGGTGCTCTTTACCCTCTTGTACGGCGTCCTTGGCGTCATCTGGGTCCTCCTCATTAAGCGTTACGCGCAAGAGGGCATCCATCCCAATAAGTCCACGTCAACTGAGGGGTCTGACACCGCTGACCTCTCTTTCGGCTACTGAGGAAGGGAACGGAATCATGACACTGTCCATCCTCTGGTTTATCCTCATCGCGGTTCTGTGGACCGGCTACCTCATCCTTGAAGGCTTTGATTTTGGTGTCGGCATGCTCTCGGGCATTGTCGCAAAAGACGATAAGGAACGCACCCAGGTGGTACGGACCATCGGCCCACACTGGGACGGCAACGAGGTGTGGCTACTCACCGCTGGCGGCGCAACTTTCGCAGCCTTCCCCGAATGGTATGCCACGATGTTTTCCGGCATGTACCTTGCACTTTTCCTGGTGCTGGTTGCCCTGATTTTGCGCATCGCCGCCCTTGAGTGGCGTTCAAAGATCGCCACCGAAAAATGGCGTCACCTGTGGGACCGTTTCCACATGTTCGCGGCCTTCCTCGTACCACTTCTCCTTGGCGTTGCCTTCGCCAACCTCGTGCAAGGCATGAAGATTGAAGTTGTTGGACGCGATGGCAACATCGTTGCGCCCGAGGCGGTGGCGGATATGCTCAACGTCTCCTCACACCAACTCACTGGCGGTTTCTTCTCATTGCTGACACCCTTCACCTTGCTCGGTGGCGTCGTCCTCATCGCCATTTGCCTAGCACATGGCGCGCAATTCCTCGCGTTAAAAACAGAAGGTGTCGTCCGCGAACGTGCCAATACCATCGCTGGTCCAACTACCGCAGTTGCCACCGTGCTAGCAGCAGTGTGGGTACTGTGGGGCCAATTCGCCTACGTCACGAATGTGCTGGCATGGATTCCACTCATCGTTGCCGCACTGTGCTTCATCGCCTCGGCAGCGTTCTCACAAAATGCGCTGCGAAGTGAAGGAAAATCCTTCATTTTCTCCATCCTGGGTATCGCTGGCGCTGTGGCATGGATCTTCGCCGGTATGGCCCCCGCAGTGATGAAGTCCTCCATTGATCCCGCCTACTCCCTGACCATTGAGCAGGCGTCGTCGACAACATCAACACTGACCGTGATGACGATCGTGGCAGTCGTATTTGTGCCAGTCGTTCTGGGCTATACCGCCTGGTCATATTGGGTGTTCCGTCACCGCATCTCCACTGACGATGTTGATACGGATACGGGCCTTCTGCCCAAACAGATCCGTCTTGGCCACAATTTCCTTGCTGGCTAGGATGTGCTGAAACCACAACCGGGGTTTCGCGCGAAGCGCGAAGCCCCGGTTGTTCATTTAGGCAAGACTGCGTTGGAAAGGCACAATGGTCCTATGCGTCCTCTAGATCCACGGCTAATGAGATATGCGCGCAGTGCACGTCGCTATATCATCATCACCGCCATTCTTGGAGTGGCAACAGCGGCCTTGGTCATCATCCAAGCACTCCTCATCTCAGGCGCGCTTGCCCCAGTAGTTACCACACAGGTGCCACTGCAACAGGTTGTACCCGTACTTATTGGTTTGGCGGCGACCATCCTTGTGCGCTCACTGATTGTCGGTTTACGTGAACGTATCGCTGTGCGAGCAGCCGATCAGGCTATTCGACAACTACGGGATAGGGTACTTACTGCTGCCATTGCCAAGGGACCTCGATGGTTAGCACGTCACGGGAATGACACCACAACCTTACTGACCCGTGGCCTTGACGACCTTGCTCCCTACTTCATTCGCTTCCTGCCACAGTTGATTCTGGTTTGCACCGTCACCCCGCTGGCATTGCTCACCATATTGATCCTCGATTTCTGGTCTGCGGTAGTGGCTGCTTTTACCGTTCCGCTGATCCCGATCTTTATGGCCCTTATTGGCCGTTTCACTCAAGAATCCTCCCAGGCACGCTTGCTTTCCATGCAGCAATTAGGATCTCAACTCCTCGATCTGATGGCAGGCCTGCCCACCCTGAGGGCACTTGGACGCGAAGATAGCCCGCGGGCACACCTGAAAAAACTCGGCGAGAAAAATACCCGCATCACAATGTCGACCTTGAAAATCGCTTTCCTTTCAGGTGGCGTCCTTGAGTTCCTTGCCACACTGTCGGTGGCTTTGGTCGCGGTCGAAGTGGGTATGCGCATGGTTTACGGCAATATCAGCCTCTTCGCGGGGCTTGCGGTTATCATGTTGGCCCCTGAGGTATTTGAGCCACTTCGCCAGGTGGGTGCGCAATTCCATGCCTCAGCAAATGGTGTTGCAGCAGCACAAGCCGCATTTGAGATTATCGACGACCAGAGCGACTCAGCCGGTAGCGGAGCCAACGCAACTGGCTCACCTCGTAGCGCAACAGACGATGCGACACTCCCCCCAACTCCCTGCCCAGACCTTGCTATCACGCCCATACATATTGATGATCTCTCCATTGCGGCACGCTCTACCTGGGCACCTGCACATCTGACCGCTACCATCACCCCGGGCACGATCACCGTATTGTCTGGTCACAGTGGCGCAGGAAAATCCACCACCGTGGCCGCCTTGCTTCGTTTACTCACGCCCAGTCGCGGAACGATTACCGTCGGCAACACCCCTTTGGAAGCAATCAGTCGTGCCGACTGGTGGACCCACGTGGCCTGGATCCCGCAGGTACCAACGGTGCTACCGGGAACACTGGCAGACAATATTGGACAAAGGGCAACCACTGATGAACTCACCCAGGCTGCCACCGCAACCGGTTTCGACAAGGTACTCGCCTCCCTAGAACACGGATGGGATACCTGCATCGGGCACGGTGGCACGGGCCTTTCCATCGGGCAACGCCAACGTTTTGCGCTGACACGCCTACTGCTCAGCCCCGCACAGCTCATTATCTTTGACGAACCAACCGCCCACCTGGATGCAATCAGCGAAGATACAGTTGTCGCCACACTCAAACGCCTCAGCAGCCAAGGAAAAACAGTCCTTGTTATTGCCCACAGCGCAGCAGTACGCAACGCCGCTGACCACGTCATCAATGTCACCTCAGCACCGGCCAGCGCCGATGACATCGCCCACTGGCCTGAATTGACCGCCGATGACGCCACTGAGGTCGCAGATTTTGAACTACCCGAATTACTTGCCGCCTCTCAAGGGACGATGAAATGACGCCCATACTACTGAGCGCCCAAGAGAAACGTGCACTGCGGAGGGTCCTTCGCCTCGTCAATGCTCAGCCCAAAGAAATACTCCTCGCGATCACCCTCGGATGTCTCACCCTCGGTTGTGCCATTGCCCTTGCCGCCACCTCGGCTTGGCTCATTGCCCGCGCCTCACAGCAACCCCCAGTCCTTCACCTCACGGTCGCCGCAGTATCCGTACGGATGTTCGGTGTCGGACGTGCGTTAATGCGGTACCTGAGTCGCCTGGCCAGCCACAAGGTTGCGATGACTGGCATGGACGAGCTCCGACAGGGCATTTATGCAACCTTGGCTCATCAGCCCCTCGACCGCGTCGCGCAGCTCAAACGTGGCGACCTTCTTGCCCGCGCCGGTGCCGACGTCGATGATGTGGGCGACCTTGTGGTCAAGGCGTTGCTCCCCACAACAGTGACTGCGATCGTTGGCATCGGCAGCGTCGTTGGCATCGCTATTGTTTCTCCCGTTTCGGCAGCCATCCTCGCAGCCATGCTCGCAGTTTCCGGCGTAGTGACACCACTGATCATCATGCGTGCCACGCGCGCCGTTGAGATACGGACACGTCAGGCACGCACAGCCCTTGCTTCACTGTCGCATACGCTCCTAGACAATGCCGCAGAACTTCAAGTAAATGAGCAACTAAACGCTGTACGTGAACATTTGGCGCAGGCAGAGAACGAACTCACCACCGCCTCGCACCATTCGGCGCGCCTCCATGGCCTGGCGTTAGCAGTGGATCGCCTGGCGATGGGGATGGCAGTACTTGGGGCGTTACTTGTTGGCATCTCCCAAACAACAGCTGGTGATCTTGCGCCGGTGTTATTGGCAGTGATTGTTTTGACACCGTTGGCTGCATTCGAAGGTACAGCTGAGTTGGCTCCTGCGGCCACCCAACTGGTCCGTTCTGCGCAAGCTGCTGTGCGTATTGATGCGCTGCTCGGCCCCTCTGGTGGTGCTGACGGGCCAAGGAGGGACGCCTCGACAATGGGTACCCCATCGGATATGGAAACGCCAACAGCACCGGAGGCGGCCCCATTAGCGTCGCTCGACGAAACGACAGTACTTCAAGCAGAAAAACTTGCTGTTGGATGGCCCGGCGGACCTATCCTGGCGGACGATATCACCTTCACATTGGGACCCGGACAAACCCTGGCAATCGTTGGACCATCAGGCATTGGAAAAACCACCCTCCTGCTCACCTTGGCAGGTATTCTCCCGCCACGTGGCGGCGAGGTCACTGTCAACGGTCATCCGCTTGAGCACTACCAGCCCAATGTCCTTCGCCGCGCCATATCGGTAACAGCTGAAGATGCCCATATTTTTGCCACAACTGTCCTTGAGAACCTTCGCGTGGCACGCCCTGGCCTCGACGAATCGGAAGCTGAGGCGATCTTGGCACGCGTGGGCCTTTCGGAGTGGACGAAGAGGCTCCCTGCGGGCCTTAACACGGTGCTAGGGGCAGGTGGCACCACCCTTTCAGGTGGCGAACGTCGCCGCCTATTGATGGCACGCGCATTGGCAAGCAATGCCTCGCATCTGTTACTTGACGAGGCGGGTGAACACCTCGACGCAGCAACCGCGGATACGCTCCTAGCGACCTTATTAGCAGATACTCAGCGTTCCGTACTTGTGGTCAGCCATCGCCTGAGTCCGCTTACATATGCTGATGAAGTGCTTGTTTTAGGCAAAGATAATTCTGACGCGGTAGCACGCGTCGTGGCGCGTGGTACCCATCAGGAGCTTTACCACAACCATTCCGCCTACCGTTATGCGTGTGATCAGGAGAAATAATGACTGACCGCTCAGAATTGCGGCTCCTTGAAGCAGCCCTTGACCTTGCATCAAATCTTGATTTACGCCGCGCCCTTGAGATCTGTGTACGTCAAGCCTGTCAACTCACTGGCGCCCGCCACGGTACACTTGCCGTCCTTGACACATGGGGCAATGTCACCTCTGAAGTCGGCTATGGCAGTCCCGCTTTGTCGGTACCGTTATCCCTTCTGCCATTAATCCCCAATACCGGGCATTTACTGCTCAACGACCTTGAGGAGGTGAACGACGCTGGGCCAGCAGAAAATATCCTGGCTCTTCCAGTTCTGGTCCACGAGCGTGTTTATGCCCACCTTTATCTGGCCGACAGCCTCGGTGGTTTCGACCAGGCTGATGCGCGCATCGTTGAGGCGCTCGCCGGTGCCGCTGGCAGCGCGGTGGAGAATGCGCAACTGTACGCCGATGCGCGCCGACGTGAACGATGGATCGCCGCGTCGCAGTCGTTAACGACAACGATGCTTGAGGGTGCTGATGAGGAAGAAGCACTGGTCCTTATTGCACAAACAGTTCGCGAAGTAGCGGGAGCAGATACGGCAGTCATCGTATTGCCGTCAGTTGGTGAAACGTGGGCTGCTGAAATCACGGAGGGATACCATGCGTCCCAAATACTGGGAGCAATATTTCCCCCTGAAGGACGCGCCATGCAGGTACTTGCTGAAGGGACCGGCATGATTGTTGACTCGCTGGCGCGCGCCAAATCTATGCGTGTCCCTTCGCTGGGCGTTTTTGGACCGGCACTGTATGCGCCACTGCGTTCCCGAGGCGAGTCCATCGGTGTGCTGATCCTCCTGCGTAAGGAAGGTGCCGTCGAGTTTGATGTTTCCGAGTTGTCCTTGGCTGAATCCTTGGCCTCTCAAGCCACCCTTGCTCTTGAGTTGGCGTCAGCACGGCATGCGGAAGATGTCGCCTCGCTCCTTGACGAACGCGACCGGATTGGTCGTGACTTGCACGATTTTGCGATCCAACAGCTTTTTGCCACAGGGATGCGTTTAGATGCTGCCAAGCAGAAGGTGTTGGCGGGCGATCTTAATCGCGAGTCGATTACCGCAGCGTTAGATCATTCGTTGGCGGGTATTGACGAGGCTGTGCGACAGATTCGCGCAATCGTGCACGACCTGCGTGAGCCGGATCGCAGCGTAGGCTTGGTTGAACGTATTCGCCGCGAGTCCTCATTGTCACGCTCTTTCTTGGGATTTGCCCCGTCATTACTCATCAGCGTTGATGGTCAAGCGATTAATGAAGTGGAACACCTAGAAGAAGACATGATCGCTGATTTACAGGGCCGCGTTGACCCGGATCTGTGGGATGACGTGGTGGCAGTGGTTCGTGAGGGGCTTTCAAATATTGCCCGCCATGCGCGAGCCACTGCAGCTCAAGTCACGATCGATGTTGACGGACGGGACGATGGTGGAACGATTACCGTAAGTATCGCTGATGATGGGCAGGGTATTGATCCGCATAGGACACGTAATTCAGGCCTGTCGAATATGACTGAGCGGGCGCGGCGTCATGGCGGTTCTTTTGATTTAGGCGTGGGTATTGGCAGCAGGGGCGCGTCATTTACGTGGGTGGCGCCATTGGCGTAAGTACCTGCAGCGTGGGGGCCTTGCCTTAGCTGGCAAGTGCTTCGGCGTCCGAGACCTCCTGCCTCACTGTTTCCCGAGGCGGGGCGCTTTGGGAGCAACGATATCGACGCCCCGCCTCACGTATAGGGAAGCGGTTGCGGCACCATAAGAACCACCAGTTGCACGCTTGATTGGGCGCGCCCACTTCATGCGAAGGAGCACCCCATGCGGAGAAACACCCCATGCGGAGGGAAGACCCCATGCGAAGGGAAGACCCCATGCGGAGGGAAGACCCCATGCGAAGGAGCACCCCATGCGAAGGAGCACCCCATGCGAAGGAGCACCCCATGCGAAGGAGCGGACATACTAAGGGGCGAGCAATATGCTCGCCCCTTAGCGTGAGTGCCTGTTCAGGCCACTGCTATCTAACGCAGGTTTCGCCTACGCCACGCAGTTGCACCCAGGCCCGCCGCAGCAAGTAGTGCGGTGAGGATGAGCAGCATGTCGCCATTGGCACCAGTGCGAGCCAGAGCGGATTTGCCGACCTTCGTTGAGCCGGTTTTCACGCTTGCTTTGCTGGTGTCAGCAGTCTTACCTTGATCGGCCGACGCTGTGTCCTTTGGTGTGATGCTAAAGGCCGCGATGACCTTCTTGGCCCCAGCGTAGGCATGGAGATGGTGTGTTCCCGCGGGGAAGTCTGCGGGAATCTTCCATGTCAGACGTGCCACACCGTTGTCGTCCGCAATGGCTTCACCTGCCTTGTAGGGTTCAGAATGCACCTCGAAGGTGACCTTGTCGCCTTTTTCGAAACCGGAGACGGTGAAGTCGATAGTTCCGCCAGCCGCCACCTGCGTGGCAGAGAAGGTGACCTTCATCGTTGGGTCGCTGGGGTTGATCGGCTTGGGGTCGTCCGGGTTGCTTGGTGTGGGCTTCACCATGAGGTGAATGGGCGTTGAGGCCACCTCTTCAGCTGGATTGCTTGCCACAACTCGTATGAGCGTGCCGTTGAGCTCAGCGTTGGCAGTCAGTGCGTAGGAGCTTGTGGTAGCACCTTCAATGGTGGTCCATTGAGAGGCTTCGTCGTTAGCCACACGACGTTGCCATACAAGGCTTGGTTCTGGTTGTCCGCTTACTGCAGCTTTTGCGACGAGTTTCGTCCCATCGGCGACGGTAGCGACCTTCCATCCTCCTGCATCGGTGAGTTCAACCGCTTCGCCTGCTTGCGTTTCAAGCGTCAATGAGTTGATCACAGGTACTTGAAGAACCTTGAGTTCAATGGTTTGGGATTCCACGCTACCCACTGCGTTGGTTGCCACTGCACGTAGCGAGGTTCCGTCGTGTTTGGTAGTGAGGGTGAAGGTGTACGTCGGTGCGGTTGCCTCGGCGATATCGCTCCACTCACCGTCAGCGAATTGCTGCCATTTGATGGTGGGGGTGGGATCGCCGCCAACAGCAGTGGTCAGCGTGATCTCGGTGCCGACACGTGCGGTGATGGTACGGGATTGGCCGTCGCCGGCACTGGAGAAGTGCTCTGCAGGCTTACCGCTTGCATCGATCGTACCCAGGGTGGGTGCTTCGGCTGCGGGTGTGCCCTTGACTTCCACTTCTGCAAGAGACAGAGCGGTGTTGGCTTTGGTTTGGATTACGCGCAGATAGCGTGCTTTGAAGCCTTGGAAATCTACCACCGATGGGTAGCCGCCTACACCGTCAACCTTTATGGCACGCACTTGGCTGTCGGCAGCCAAGGAGGCGCTGGTGGATCCTTCAGGGAAGGGGGTCGGGGAGGCCACAACATAGAAATCGGCAAGGCGATCGGCGCATGACGTTGCCCCGCACATATCCGCTCTGGCACGGTTCCAGACGTTGACCGTGGTGACTTTATAGTCAGCGTCGAGATCGACTTCCCACCACTGCTCATCACCATATTCACGGGTGTGCGTCACGGAGTTGTTGTCCCACACGCCATCAGTATTGCCGTCAACGGCGCGAGCTGGCAGGCCACCCCAGCTGGTGGTGCTTTGGCGTGCGTTCTTTTCAAATGCGAGGTTGGCGCTTGGCGGTGTCACCGTGAGTGTCGCACCTTCTGAGGTAATTTCACCTGAAGCGTTACGAGCCACCACAGTGAAGACCGCACCGTTGTCCGCAGCCGTAGTGGTGAGCGAGTAGGTGCTGGCAGTGGCATCTGGGATTGCCACAGGTTCACCATCAGCATCTGCACGGTACCACTGGTAGGACGGGCTTGGGCGACCAACAGCAGAGGCGCTAAAGACGGCAATGCGGCCCTCGCGTACTTCCACATTCTTCGGTTGGGTGCGCCACGAAGGTGCAATACCTTCTTGTGGATTTTCGGTTGCAACAACTTCGATGGAATTAATCCGAACGCCAAGGGGATTCGCATAGTAGCTGGGGTCAGCTAATTCAATGCGAAGACGCTTCACTTCATTGGGACCCAAAGTAAATCCTGGGCTGATGGCACCAGCCTCAATTTCAGCACCTGACAGGACAACGCTCTTATCGCCGAAGCTGATCTTGTAGCGCTGGTCAGCTTGAAGTCCCGTGGCGTTGAATGTGAGTTCAACGTGCTTGAAGTTCTTCCCTGATCGATCAACAACATAGGCGTCAGAGACTACCACCGCACCTCGTTTTGCCCCTGAGCGACGAATAACATTTTCGGTGTCAATGGTGCCAAGACCGTTGGTAAGGGTCACGGTCTCTGTCGGTACCATGCGTGCAGGTCCGTCTAATTCGACCTTGATAACGGCGCGCAATTCGTCGGGATTATCGCCTTGCATCGTGACCGTCAAATCAAGGCCGTTGCGCGTAAAGGGTAGTTGCGTGTCGGTGCCGTCAATCGTCACCTTGCTCACCTGATTGGCTACACCTGGAAGTGTAAGGGTATTGCCAGCCTCCCATGTCCGTGGGAACAGGTAGAGCGCATTGCCCTTGGTGGTGATACGGCCCCATGAGGGGTTGCCGAACCATGTGGCTTTTGCACCGTTGATAGCATCAGGGTGGCGAGTCCTCCATGCAGCCAAGTTGTCCAAGACCTTCTGGTCGAAGGGATCGATGGAACCGTCACCCTTGGGACCAATATTGTAGGCGTATTGGCCGCCGCCTGAAACGACAGTAATCAGGCCATTGAGAGCTTCACGGCTCTTGGGCAAGATGTTGCTGTCAGCGCGGTTTGCTTTGTAGGTGCTGCAGTAGGACCAGCATTGCGGGAAGATTGACAGAATTGATTCCCATGGGCCAATGCGGAAATCCGTGGGGACAGCGTTGTCGCCGCCCACCTCAAAGTCACCTTGGTCGTTCCATACGCGTGAATTCACCACAGTTGTATTGGGTTGAAGTTCACGTACTTTGTCAGCCATCCGCTTGGATTGTGCAGCGGTTGGGCCGCCCATGTCGAACCAAAACTCTGCGATAGGACCGTAGTTAGTCAATAGCTCAGTGATTTGGTCAAGGTTGTACTGCACGTGTTCGTCAGTGATGGGGTTAACGTTCCCGTAGGGTTCCGCCTCGTGTTTTTCCCAGTCGATAATCGAGTAGTAGAAGGCAAGCTTCATATCGACTTTGGCACATTCGTTTTGCAGTTCTTTGATGGGGTCTTTGCCGTATCCCGTTTGTTCAACAACGTCGTAGGTTGTGGTGGCGGTATCCCACATGGCGAAGCCATCGTGGTGTTTCGTCGTGATCATCACGTATTTCATACCTGCGGCTTTTGCGGTGCGGCAGATATGCCCGGCATCCCAACGCTGTGCCGTCATCTTACGTGCTTCAGCGAGGTATTCGTCCTTGGGGATGTTTTTCCACGCTTTGATCTGTTCGGGGTAGCCTGTGACCTGCGCTTCCCCTTTGTAGCGTCCCTCGAACATCGAGTAGACACCCCAGTGCATGAACAGACCAAATTGAAGATCTTGCCATGCAGCAATCTTGGGATTGGGTGAATTGGGTACTTCGGCCGGTACGCCAACGATATCTCCAACATTAGGAGTTGTCGGCGGGGCGGCCACGGCTGTACCAGCGCCAATAATTCCGCTTGCTGCCAGAGCGGCACCTGCAACTGCGGCGATGAATCTGTTGCGCGTCATTACGCTTCCGTTTCCTTCCGCGATGGGTTGTGTCGAATGAGAACATTCGATAGCCACTCAGCGTTGAGAGGCCTCTTAGAGGTTAGTAAACATGCCAATCACTGCGCATAGTTTTCGAATAAATACTTGTCACAGCCGTCAAAAAATATAGTTTCAAAAGTTATATAGCCTGATCACAGCATAATGTGATATGCAGCACTTTGAAACGTTATTGTCATACCCACATCACCTTCGATACCCATCACAGCTTCATACTGAAGCGTGCCCCCTGCATTCACAGGAGGCACGCCAATGTCAGTACAAGCGAGTACTCACGAGTTTCGCCATGCGGAGGCACGTTGCCCTGCAACCCAGGCAGCGACCTGCGTGCGGCGCTGCAGGCCCATTTTCGATAATAGTGACGTAATGTGGTTTTTCACTGTCTTTTCCGCTACCCCTAATTTGTCGCCGATCTCGCGGTTGGATAGGCCGTCACCAATAAGATCCAGCACCTTCCGTTCTGATGGGGTCAGATCAGCCGTCGGGTCATCATGGTCAGCACGGCGGCGCGCCAACGTGCGCTCATCCAACAACACACGCCCTTCAGCAACCGCCTTGATGACATCTGTAATTTCTGCACCCCGTACAGTTTTCAGCACATACGCGCGAGCACCCGCAGCCAAAGACTCTGCCAAAGCAGTGTCATCATCAAAACTCGTCAGCACGACGGGTAGCACGTCAGGCGCCACCTCACGTATCGCATCCATAATGTCGATACCGGTCCCATCCGGTAACTGCAAATCGACGAGGATAACATCAGGACGCACTAGCTGCGCGCGACGAACCGCATCACCAACGGTACCTGCTTCCGCAACTACCTCTAACGCCTCGTCACGATCGACAATTTCGGCGATACCGCGACGAACGATCTCATGATCATCAACGATCATGACTCTAATACTTGGCGTAGTCACTTCACACTCACTCACATCACAATAGACATTACCCTGGGACTTGTGTCCCAAGACTAATCGATTTCTGCTCCAAATTTTCGCATAGCATCACGTGCCGCTGCATGCTCGGCATGTTTCTTGGATGAAGCAGTTCCCTGCCCCACACATTCACTTCTGCCAGCGAAGAACACCTGCGCATGGAAGCTCCGCGCATGATCAGGTCCTTCACCTGTCACCTCGTAGGTCACCTCACCGTATCCACGTGCATGACCATATTCCACCAGCACCGTCTTCCAATCCCGCGCTGCAGAATTGCTGGCGGCACGCTCGAGCAAGAATCCAAGGTGTCGCAAAACAACGGCGCGGGTTGCTTCGAAGCCAACCGTCAAATACGTTGCACCAACAAGCGCTTCAAAAGTATCGGATAGTATCGACGGCTTGTCGCGCCCACCGTAGGCATCCTCTCCCCTGCCCAGAAGAATGTAGTCACCGACACGCAAACGTCGCGCCGCCTCGGCAAGTGGCTCCTGCGCCACCGCAGCCGCCCGCATACGCGACAAATCCGATTCCGGTCGTGACGGATGATGCGCGTAAAGATACTCCGCCGTCACAATTGACAGAACAGAATCCCCCAAGAATTCAAGACGCTCATTATTGGGCACGCCCCCTGCCTCATTGGCCCACGAGCGATGCACCAATGCAAGCCTCAACAGCTCATCGTCGATCTCACAGCCCCACCGCTGACGTAACGGCGTGGGATCGACTGCTTGCGGAAGGCGGGTCTTACGTGCCATCACTGTTTACTTTCCATACCGTCAAGGAGCGCGGACAATGAAGCCATACGCGGATCGATCACCACGTGCTCATGGTCGTCAGGCAAGTCATCCCATTTTTCTCCGCATCCCGAGCACAGCCCCGGGCACTCCGGCCGACACAGCGGGCGCGCATCCACCAGTGTCACGATGGCATCACGCAGCATCGGCTCAATATCTACCGTATCACGGGGGCCAATGAGGAAAAACTCATCATTGTCATCCGCATCAGTTGGCGCCGATTCGAAGAACACCTCCGCTGCGCTCACATCGTGGCTTCGTGTCACTGGGTCAAGGCAACGCACGCATTCGCCTTCGAGAAGAACACGGGTATGCACCTGCACAAGTACGCCGTTATCAACCGAGGTTACTTCTATCGACAATGGCAGTTCACTACCCTGGGCAACGCACATCGAAGGCGTACCCAGGTCACCAGGCACCATCCACACACAGTCGTACGCTTTACGCGCACCAATGTGGCGAGGTAGGTCAATCAACGAAAGGACAAGCGTCTTTTCAGTCATCGTTCAACGACACATCCGTGCGATCAACACCATTACGTTGAGCAATTGCCCTGCGGCCTGCGTCAGTGCGGCGCTGCAGATCATGAAGTAGCGTCGACACTTCAGTCAAACACTTTGCCGCATAGTCATCAGCGCCACTGCGCAGCTGCGCATCCACCCGACGCGCTTCAGCAACGATCTGTCGAGCACGGTCTTGAGCCATCTGAGCAATATTCTCTGTGGTCACCATGCGTTCAGCCTGAGCTTTAGCATCAGCCAGTATCTCTTCGGCCTCACGTTGCGCGTCTTGTCGAATCCGTTCCGCTTCTTCAGCTGCACGGGCTGTGGTCGCCGTTGCCTGCTGCGTGGCATCCTCAACCAACTGCTCTGCCTTCTCACGTGCCTGGTCAAGGGTTGTGCGCGCACGCGTATTTGCCTCAGCGATGGTCACTTCTGCCGCCGAATCAGCCCGACCCAACAAAGCATCGGCATCGGCAACAACAGCGTCAGCATTGACAATATCCTCTGGGAGCGCCTCCCTGGCCTGTTCAATAAGGTCTTTAATTTCGGCTTTGTTGACCATCACATTGGCTGACAGTGGCACACTGCGAGCGTCATCGACCAGGTCTTCAATTCGATCAAGGACAGCAATGACCGTTGAAGGACCGTATACGGCCTGATCCTCCCATTCAGGAGCGTCCTGTTGCGACATATATCCTCCAAATGTCGAAGTCGCAGTGAAGCTTCATCATTCATTGTCGCCTATAAATGCTTTAACACCCTGTGGAACATACCGAGAGATATCCATTCCCCACGACAAGAGTTCACGCACCATCGTGGAGGAAATATGAGCATACTGGCTCTGCGTTGGCAGATACACCGTTTCTACACCACCAAGTTCACGGTTCACTGCTGCCTGTGTTTGCTCCCACGTCAAATCGTGGGCATCACGTAGCCCTTTGATCACCGCACCTGCACCCGCCTCACGGTAGGCATCGATCAGCGTACCTTCCATCGGGATGACACTCACCTGCGGAAGGTGTCGTGTGGCCGCTTCGATCATGGCGCGGCGCTGAGCGAGCGTAAACATTGGCCTTTTTGTGCGGTTTGTCCCCACTGCTACCACCACGTGGTCAGCTAGTGCGCACGCCCGCTGCACGATGTCAAGGTGGCCAACGGTAAAAGGGTCAAAACTTCCTGGAACAAGCACAGTACGTAACGTCATTGTGTTTCCTTTGCGTTCAGCGGTGGCCCAGCGAACCAGCAGACTGTTTCACCCCAGGTTGAAACATCTTCACACTGGAGAAAGGTTGGCCAGTTCGGCTGGGGGCTTCGTTTGGATCGCTCGACGACAATTAGGGCATCAGGAGTTATCCACGGCCCAAGTGCCCCCAAGGTGTCGGTCAAGGTCTGTTCAGCAATGTCATACGGAGGGTCGATGAAGACGAGGCCAACCTCGCCTCGACACGATTGGGCCTCAGAGCCGGCGGCAAGGTAGCCCACAACATCGTTGCGACACACCTGCCCTCTCAGTCCCGTGGCAGCAATATTGGCCTGTATTACCCGACACGCGTCTTTGCCGCTATCAACGAAGGTCGCCTGCCCGGCGCCTCGTGACAAGGCCTCCAGTCCCAGTGCCCCACTACCCGCGAAAAGATCAAGGACCATCGCCTCGTCAATGACACCCCAGTGGACAAGGCGCGAAAACAGCGCTTCACGAACACGCTCAGAAGTGGGCCTCGTTCCCTTGGATGGCACCTGGAGGACGCGGCCTTTGGCGGTGCCTGCAACGATTCTGGTCATATGCGTATCTTAGGTTCTTCGAGCGTGACAAGCGCCTTCAGGTGGCAAGGACCCTTCACAGCACAGCAGCTAACGCACAACCTTTAACTACGCGACAGCCAACGTACCCCGCCATTGTGTTCACTAAGGACACTGCGCAGCAATGGATGGGCGTCCAGCATCGGGTCAGCCTGAAGGAGACGCTGAGCTTCGTCGCGTGCCTGGCGAATAATGTCACCATCGCGCAGCACCGAGAGGTACTTTAAGGTCGATGTGCGGCCTGATTGATCTGCCCCCAAGACATCCCCTTCGCGGCGTAATTTCAGGTCAGCCTCTGCCAACTCAAAACCGTTTGTTGTGGATGCGAATGCGTCCAGCCTTGCCAGCGCGGTAGCACCAAGGTGATCGCGGTGGATGGCCATACAAATCCCAGCCTTGTGGGACCGACCAACACGACCACGGAGCTGATGAAGTTGTGACAGGCCGAATTGTTGCGCATCGACGATGACCATCATTGTAGCCTCAGGTACATCAATGCCCACTTCAACCACGGTTGTGGCAACAAGAAGTGGAGAGGCGCCAGAAGCAAAACGCCTCATCGTCTCTTGTTTAACCTCAGCACTGTCACGCCCGCTCAGGCACGCAATGTCAATGTCGGCAAAATCGGCGCGCACGGCTAATTGTGCGGCCATTGTTTCAACGCTTGCCAATGGCGCAGTGCTGCGCCCCCCGTCGACACCATCATCTGATTGGGCAATGTTGCCGTGAAGCGAATCCTCATCGTGATACCAGCCACCATCGGCACCGCGCGGTTCCACGTCGCTGTGGGGCAGATTGTCGGTGCCATTCGACGCATCGTCAGCATCAATGCGAGGACACACCACATAGACGCGGCCACCTTGGTCGATTTCTTCGCGAGCACGCGCCCACAGCCGGTCTATCCACTGTGTATTCGCTGCATTCACCAGGTGTGTTGTCACTGGGCTTCGGCCTGGTGGTAGACCTTCCATCCGGCTTTCTTCTAGGTCACCAAATATTGTCATCGCCACCGTGCGAGGAATAGGCGTCGCGGTCATCACAATTTGGTGAGGGGTTCCGCTATGCGACGCGTTGCGCAATTTGTCACGTTGGGCAACACCAAAACGATGCTGTTCATCGACCACCACTAACGCCAGGTCGGCAAATTCGATGCCGTCCTGGACCAGCGCATGCGTTCCCACGACCAGGCAGGGGGTGCCCTGTTCAAGGTCGGTAAGTATGGCACGCCGCTGCGCCGGTGGTGTCGAGGCCGTAAGCAAATGCAGGGGAAAAAGTACCTCACCTGCATGGTCGTCCACACCATGGTCGGCGCCGTGACCATCGGCGCCACGATTGCTGGCCCCACTATGGTCTGCCACAAGAAGCGCCTTCAGCGACGTCGCATGTTGTTCGGCAAGGACTTCTGTAGGAGCAAGGAGTGCCCCCTGATGGCCAGCACCAATCACCTGAGCTAAGGCGAGTAGTGCCACCGCCGTTTTACCTGCGCCCACATCTGCTTGGAGGAGACGTTGCGCAGGCTGTGCCGATTCTAATTCAGCACCGATGGTAGCCAGAGCATCGTTTTGTGCCTGCGTGAGCCTGAAAGGTAGCGCCTGAGTCGTCGCAGCGAGCACCGCATTGCCACGCCGGAAGCTCACTGGGGCGGTTTGAGCGTCATCGTGCAGGCGCGAGGCAAGGAGGGCGAGCTGGAGGATATAGGCTTCACGCCAAGCAAGTCCACGGCGCGCACGCTGCTGCTCCTCATCATTTTCCGGACGATGAAGTAACTGAAACGTCTGCGCATAGGTGGGAAGTGCGTATTTCTTGCGTAGGTCAGCTGGTAGCGGATCGGGGCAGGTGGCCTCGTCAATGCTGTCAAGGAGCATACCGACCGAGCGGGCGATCACCCACGACGTCAGTCCTTTTCCTGCAGGGTAAATCGGTATTGGTCGCTGCCAGGCGCGTTCAAACTGGGTGGCGTCGCCGTCGGCACCTTCGAATTCGGGGTGGGTAAGTTGAAGTTTGCCGCGGTAAGAACCTACTTTGCCAGCAAAAAGGAATTGCTCACCCACTTTCAAAATCGCGCGATGTGGGATCAGTTTGTATTCGTTGGCAGCAAAGAAGGTGGCTGACATGGTTTCACTGCCGTCAGTCAGGACCACTTCAAGACGCACGCCGCCACGGTTACGGTTCGCGACGAGGCGTTGGCTGACTACCTCAGCAAGTAGCGTAACGTCTTCACCTTCACGTAGGGCACGCATCGAGGTGAGACGTCCCCAGTGGTAGTAGCGCCGAGGCGCGATCGCCAGCAAATCCCCCACCGTGTCAATACCGACTGCGGCGAATTTCTTGGCCACACGCGCAGGAAGGCGCAGGTCCAGCGGTGTGAGTAATTCGCTCATGACAAGCCCTGGATGAGATGGGGGCCCGGCCCTGCACCGTCTACAACTTCCAATGGCAAACTCCACCAGCCCGCCCCCGGGGTTGACAAGAGCTGCCGCAATGCTGGTGCCATAGCATCGTCAGGCCCCGCAGCAAGTAACAGACGCAGTTGACGCGGATTATGGGTAAAAATCTCCCGCAGTACCGTCGGCACATATTCTTCGACAGGCCCATCGGGCACTGGCAGCACGACGCTGCGAACCATAGCCACCTCCGCTGCTTCACGAATGACGGCCTCCAGCAAGGACGCAACTTCACGTCCACCTGGTTGGGGGACGAATATCGGTGCACATGCACGTGTGACAACAAATGCCGATAGTTCATCCTGCGTCCCTGGGATGATGGCGCGAATATCCTCACGAGCTAATTCTGCTGCCACAGATTGACACAGGCGATGAGTGGCACCATCGCAAGACACTAAGGCGACGACGCCCGCGCGGCTGGAACGCGCAAGATGAAGAAGGATTTCTTTATCGGCCAAGGTTGGCTTGTAGATCACCTGCGCACCACAACGAGCCAGGTCTTCCACTAGGCCCGGCGTTTGTGTGCAGGCAAGTACGGTCGCCCGTTCAACGCGGCGTCGTGGGCGTCGTTCAAGCAACCGGATGCCGCGGTGCGTCACCCCATCAGACAGCGTATCTTCCCCTATAAGGTCATCGGGGCGCGAATCGACCACGTGGAAACGCAACAGGGTACCGCGTCGCGGACGCACTGCAAGTGGCGCTGAGGTATCAATGTGGAAACGCCACGTGCCGATACCAAAGAGGTCAGTGGTGCCCACACTGGAAAAGCGTGCGCCGAGGCGTGTCAGCGTTGTCCGTAGCGCCTCGGCGTCTTCTTCCATCCCTTCCACAAGAAGGTCCACAGTGAAGGAACGTGAAGGGTCTGGCCGGGCGATACTTGGGGCGCCTTCTTCACCGCGGGCAGCTAGCTCAGCCAGCATGCGCGTCAAGTCATGCAACATGGAGGTGTCGTCGCGCGTTGCCGCATCAAGTGACGCAAGCAGAATCGTCATGACGGCCGCTCCAGCGTCGATACGACCGCCGCCGTCAGGCACGGACTCAATCAGGCCAAAATTGGCTTGCCCACTAAAGATACTGACGATTTCTTCAACTGAGGGAAGGGTAGTGCCGAGGTCACGCACTTCAGTAACGGCCTCATGAAATACGGCGTTGAGGGCGCTGGAAAAATGCATGTGGCTGTCGCCTACTCCGCTGGCAAGCATTCGTCGTGTTTGCACGGGGGTAAGTTCTTTAGTGACGCCCAGTTCGTCAACGGTACGGGCCCACGCTGCCAGCAGGGCGGTGATGAGGATGCCAACGTGTCCACTGGCGTATCGGATGCCGGTTTCCACTGCAAGCTGTAGTGTCTCGTCGAGGCCGTGCTGCTTTTGGCGTTCGAGTACCTGTGTCATAGCGGCGAAGGTACGCGTGGCATTACTGCCGGTATCGCAGTCGCCGTTACCCCATCCGTCGAGGTCATCAAGGAATGTGGTGAGCCGCCGTGTTTCGTCGTGGGCGATGCGCAGTGCGCGTGTCATTGCGGCAGCGTCAAGAGGCACAATTCCTCCACATTTTGAGTTCGAATCGGTACGATCTATTGTCGACGCCAGCGTGGATGTGTGCCACCTGACACGCATATTGGTCGCTTCAGAGTTGGTTTGTGCGCCGCGATCGGCTATCCTGTCATGGTTGCCTGCGTTGGCGTAAGCCTTCGTTGTGTACCGGCTCGTAGTCTGCGAGCTGGATGGACGTGAAAACCGAGGAGATCATCGTGGCTGCCGTTTGTGATGTGTGCGGTAAGGGACCTGGCTTCGGCAAGAGCGTGTCGCACTCACACGTGCGCACGAACCGCCGGTGGAACCCGAATATCCAGCGTGTGCGCGCGATCGTTGAAGGCACTCCCAAGCGCCTGAACGTTTGCACTAAATGCCTGAAATCTGACAAGGTGACTCGCAATATCTGATTGCGCATCTTGACACTCAACAGGGGCTTGCCACTGCGGTAGGCCCCTTTAGTGTGCGCACGTACGGTGTGCTGTCTGAGCGGCGGGCCGCTTCAACGGGCGAAATGATCCCACCCCATTGCCTGCTCAGGTTCAGCCCCGTCAATAAGGACCCTCGGTGTTTGTCCGCCCGCATATTCACGCACGATACCGATGGGTCGAAAACCTTCGGGTAATACGCATGAGGGTGGGAACGTGGCCAGTAAAGCATGGTCTTCTCCCCCACCCAAGACCCACTGGCGCGCGGCTACCCCAGTAAGGGCCGATGCAGCGGCAAGCCTGGTCAGGTCGCCCCTCAGTAGTGCGCTATCTATCGCCATGCACACACCGCTTGCTTTCCCCATCCGAGCAGCGTCAATGAGGAGGCCATCGGATATATCCATCATTGCCGAGGCGCCTGCCTGGGCTGCCTGCACACCGCAGTCCAAAGGAGGCTCAGGCGCGCGGTAGATGGCCAGACATGGGGCAAGGTCATCATCGTCAATTGTGTGCTCTCGCGCGTCGATATATCCTCCTGACAGCAGGGCAAGCCCAGCTGCGGACAGACCTAGTGTCCCTGCGACGGCAATTGTGTCGCCAACGTGGGCACCGCCTCGAGTAAGGACAGGGCCTGGGCAGTAGCCCATTGCAGTGACAGCAATCGTAAGACTTTGCCCTCCCGACAGATCCCCACCGACCACCTCAGCGCCCGCCTTTGCAGTGCGTGCCCCAAAACCTGCCACAAGATCAACGATCCACTCCACTTGCGTGTCACTAGGCAGTACAAGGGAGACTACCAGTGCTGAGGTACGTGCACCCATGGCGGCAATATCGGCAAGGTTTTGGGCGGCGGCACGTTGTCCGATGTCGAAGGCTCGCGACCAGTCCGTACGAAAGTGGCGCCCTTCGACGAGTACGTCGGTGGTGACAACAAAATGCCCCTCGGGGGCTGCGATCATCGCACAGTCGTCACCTGAGCCGATGAGAGTGCGTTCGCCTGCTGGGAGGACACGGCGAAAACGCGCGATCAGTTCCGCCTCGTCAAGGTCACGGATACGCATGGGATTCCCGAAAAATTAAAGGGTAAGGAGATAGCGGCCCAGAAGACCGATAGCAACAGCGGTCAGCATCGAGGCGGCAGTTCCTATGAGGAAGCGTTCAGCAGCTTCAGGGTTGCGATGTAGCTCCGGATAACGACCCAGGCCTTTCACAGCGACGACCAGCGATATTAACTCAGGATGCCCACCAAGGACACACACCGCGATAGCAAGACGTTCGAGGATACCAATCCACAATCCTCCGCGCAGCAGAGGTTGACGAAGATGTTCGTCGTCCAGAAGTAGCGAAGTGCCATCTTTTGCTCGCGGTACCGGTGCCGCAAAATTACGGACTTTCGCTAGGCGCAAGATAAGTGCAGTGATGCCCCAGCCTAAAAATACTGCGACAAGGAGTGTGCCAAAGACAATCACACTGTGGATGATGAGCGTAAGGTTCAACATTCCCACTCCCTTTCATCAAGCAAGTCTAGGACCAGCGGATCTGTTGCCTGTTCAAGTTGCCAAGAAGAGGCTGATAGCGACTGACTGACTGCAGCTGCGCTCACGCCAAGTATGCGGGCTGCATCTTGGCGCGTATCAGTTGACACAACAGCATCAATTATTTCCCATTGACGCAACGAACGCGCAGTGATGATATGGGCCTTGGTACGTAGTAATGCCTCCAGGTGCTCGGCGATACGCGCCTTTTCGCCCCTGACACACAGGGATGGGGTAAGTCGTTTGGCAGCCGTGACCGCTTCGCGTGCAGCATAGAATGCTGGCCCGCTCCCTTCGATACTGCGTGGGGGATGTTGAGGAAAGTGACCGTTCCCGATGCCGATTCCGATATGCCAATCGCCCAGACGCGCAAGCAGCTTGACAATATCAAGTAGTGCCCCTGCGTCACTGAGTACACCTTGTATTTCGTCACCGACTGTGCGTTCAAATGGGGCAATGATGGCTTGGTGGGACAATTTCATGGCAGCAATTGCCGCCAACAGTGTCGGCACCGCGTCTGGGGCGGCACGCGAGGAACGTTGATCTGCTGTCAGTACGTACATACTCTCTCCTCACATCCACTAGTTAAGCAAAAAGGCTTAAATCTATAGAATTAAGCCGATAAACTTAAATACATGTGATTAAGTCTATGACATTAACCGACAGTGTCAATACCTCGAGCGCACTGGGAAGCATATAAACAGATGGCCGCAGCTGAAGCCACATTCAGAGATTCGGCATCACCCGTCATCGGGATGCGCACAAGATAATCACAGGCCTCACGTTCGTCAACACTCAGCCCTTGCGCTTCATTACCCATCACCCACGCATGCGGCGCAGCAAGGGGGCCACGACCACGTATTGCATCGGCACTAAGGTCAACCAGAGACTGCGAGTCGGCACCACCTGCCGTACCAAGCAGAAGGACACCATATCGCATGGCCATATCCTTCAGCGCTGCGAAGGAGTCCACCGGCACGATAGGCAGATGAAAAACAGAACCCGCACTAGAGCGCACAACTTTCGGACTGGTCACGTCTACGGTGCCCGAGACGACGACAACAGCACTGGCCCCCATCGCATCAGCTGTACGAATCATCGTGCCAACATTACCGGGATCACGGCCCTGAGCCAGCGCAAGCAGGCTCAGCGACGCACCAACAGCCACAGGCGGCAATTCACGTTCAATACAAGCGGCACTCGCCACAGCGAGGATACCTTGGGCATCACCACTCATGGCACGAGCAACGTCACTGGTAACTGGGTGCACCCATTTGGTGGCACCATAAGCAAGTTCTGCCATACTCGCGTCCGCCCGTAGCAGCTCCTGCGTGATATAGACATCGCGCACCGAGGCGGGCCGGTACTTCAGCAATTCACGGACCGCTTGGGGTCCCTCGACAAGAACAAGACCTGAACGTGAACGCGCCGAACGCCCAGCCAATCCGGCAACCTTCTTCACGCGGTCGGCGCGAGGGTTAGCCAGGAGCGGTGGGCGTCCGGCGTGTGTATGCACGAGGATGGTCAGGCCCGAGGAGCGTTGACGTCAGCAGGCAGAGCCTTCTTTGCGACCTCAACGAGGGCGTTGAACGCACCCAGGTCGTTGACAGCCAGCTCGGCCAGCATACGACGATCAACCTCGACACCAGCCAGGCCAAGACCCTGGATGAAACGAGCGTAAGTCATCCCCTGAGCGCGGGAAGCAGCGTTAATACGCTGGATCCACAGGCGGCGGAAGTCACCCTTGCGGGCCTTGCGGTCACGGTAGGAGTACACGAAGGAGTGGGTAACCTGTTCCTTCGCCTTGCGGTACATACGTGAGCGCTGACCACGGTAACCCGAAGCCTGCTCAAGGACGGTACGACGCTTCTTCTTGGCGTTAACAGAACGCTTAACACGTGCCATTTTTTCGTTCTCCTTCTACCTCAGATGCCCAGCATCCGACGAACGCGCTTGACGTCAGCGTTTTCCAGGACCTGATCGGTGGCAAGACGACGGGTCTTGCGGCTGGACTTGTGCTCCAGCAGGTGGCGTGCACCGGCCTGTTCGCGCATAACCTTGCCCGAACCGGTCACGCGGAAGCGCTTCTTAGCACCTGAGTGCGTCTTATTCTTCGGCATATTCTTTCCTTACTGTTCCAAGGCCTCCCCCGAAGGGTCAACCTTTAGGCTTCTTCCGTGGCGGCGTGTGCCTGACGAGCCTGGTCACGTGCGGCACGCTCATTGCGTTTACCGCGCCGTTCTTCACGTTCAGCATCGCGGCGCTTGCGTTGCTCGCTAATAGCGTCAGATTTGCGCTTTGTGGGCGCGAGCACCATGGTCATATTGCGACCATCTTGACGGGGCATAGACTCAACAACAGCCAGGTCCCCCACTTCATCAGCAAGACGCTGCAAAAGTCGAACGCCTGCCTCAGGGCGAGACTGTTCACGGCCTCGGAACATAATCATGACCTTGACCTTGTCGCCCTGGTTAAGGAAGCGTTCAACGTGGCTCTTTTTCACGCCGAAGTCGTGATCGTCGATCTTCAGACGGAAACGGATTTCCTTGAGCTGAGTATTCGCTTGGTTACGGCGCGCATCACGGGCCTTTTGAGCAGCCTCATACTTGTATTTGCCGTAGTCCATGAGTTTCGCGACCGGCGGCTTGGCGTCGGGCGCAACCTCGACTAGGTCCAGCCCGGCTTCCTCGGCAAGACGCAGCGCGTCTTCCACGCGGACAACACCGACCTGTTCCCCACCGGGGCCAACGAGGCGCACCTCGGGTACCCGGATCCTGTCATTAATGCGAGGCTCGCTAATGAGGAGCTCCTTCCACGGTTCCGTTCAATAACACGAAGAAGGCCTCCGTGTCACAAAGTGCGCACGAAGGCCTGCATAGGTCACCACTGTATGGTGACATTCAGGACCCGACCCCCTTACTCAACCTGAGGTTGGCATCCAGTACGCTGCACGAAGCAGGTATCGGCGGGTGTCCAGGTGGGAGTTTCCTCCGCTTGCACTCCGGGCTTTACGCCCGGCTGGTCGACATAACTTTACCACTGCTGCCAAATGCGATGCCAATTGACGATTCCAGACACTAGGTGGGGTGTCTCACATGTTGATCGGGCGCAATGTGGCAGTCATTAATATACGACCACCGGTCATTAATGTACGGTCCCATCCCTATTGGCGCGCCACGCGACGTGGAGTCAGTTCCACACGATCCGTGGCTGCCAACAAACGTGGGCAACGCCCAATGGCATTGATGCGCTGGTGCAATTTGGCGCGCATCGAGGGTCCTGTCGTCACCTCTGCCACATCAAGGACGACACGCACTAGCCCCTGTCCAGCATAGGTAACATGCACATCGCAGATAAGCGGGTCCTCAGATGCGTCCACCTGCGCTGCCTCACGCAACTGATCAAGCAGCTCAGCATCGCGCCACGGAGGCAACCAGTCATCGCCTTGTGCAAGCGCAGCAGTCGCTGGTCGAGGAAGAATACATGCTGCGCCTGCAGGATCAACGATGATGCGGCCACCCGTTTCCACCAGGGCAGTCAGTGCCACCGTGCGTGCCTTCAAAGGCATTGGGCGTGCACCTACTCGCGCATGAGTAAGTTCCTCAGCGCTTGTGTACACAGCCAAACACGGCCCCATAGGGGTATCCACATGTTCCCAGCCTGCGTGAACACTACCGGCATGTTGAGAATGCGCACCAACTACGCGCGGATCCGCCTCGACATCAATGGGAACAATGACGCGCTCAACTGCCAAGGCCGCAACGAGCGCCTCCAGTTGAGCCGCACCCGCATCCCCACTAGCATCGTGTGCCAATGCTGATGCAGTCAACGGTAACAGCTGCCCCGCATCCTGCCGATCAACGGTGCCGCGCGACAAGCGCGCTGCAAGATTATTCCTCTGCTCCGCAGTCAACGCTGGAACAGGACGCGCGCGTGAGGCGTCAGCGCCCCGCAATTCATTCACCGGCTCACCTCAATACTTGGCACCTCGCCACGAGCACAACGCAACGCGTCAGACAAAGTAAAGGCCCCTGCGTACAACGCCTTACCGACAATGGCGCCTTCTAGCCCACAAGGTACCAGGGCACGCAATGCTTCAATATCAGCCAAGGAGGACACGCCACCCGAAGCAATTACCGGCGCATCCGTGGCTTCGCAGACACGACGCAACAGGTCAATATTGGGGCCGTTCAGCATCCCATCACGGTGCACATCCGTGACAACGTAACGTGAACAACCAGCAGCATTGAGACGCTCAATGGTGTCCCAGAGATTGCCACCATCTTTTGTCCATCCGCGCGCCGACAGCGTATCGCCACGCACATCTAGCCCAACGGCCACACGGTCACCGTACTCAGCAATGACGCGATGCGTCCACTGAGGATTTTCCAGGGCAGCGGTACCTAAGTTCACGCGTCGCGCACCTGCTTGAAGGGCACGCGCCAATGAAGCATCGTCACGGATCCCCCCGGAAAGTTCGACGTGTATTGGAAGTTCCTCAGTGATGGCGGCAAGCAGCGGCGCATTAGAGCCACGCCCAAAGGCTGCGTCAAGGTCAACAAGGTGCAGCCACTGTGCACCCGCCTCGACAAAGCTCTGTGCCGCCTCCAAGGGATGCCCATAGGTCGTTTCAGTCCCTGCTTCGCCCTGTGCGAGGCGCACAGCCTGACCATTCACAACGTCAACTGCGGGAAGGAGAATCAATTCGGTGCTCATCAGAAGCCTTTCTTCGCGCCAACGCCTTGCGGCGCAGGACGTGTTGCGCTGGACAATGTCAATGCGGATCGTGCGGGTTGTTGTGTTACAGGGTGCCCAGCCAATTGGCCAGCAGCGTCAATCCAGCGTCACCAGATTTTTCAGGATGGAATTGTGTGCCGCTCAGCGGACCGTTTTCAACGGCTGCAACAAAACGTGTATCGCCATGGCGTGCCCATGTAGTCAAAGGCAAGGAAGTTGGACCATCTTTGAGTAACGAGGCCGGGTCAACCTGGGCAGCATAAGAGTGCACAAAGTAGAAACGCTCATTTGCGATACCTGAAAAAAGTTGGCTCTGTTCAGGTGCTTCAACGGTGGACCACCCCATATGTGGAACCACCGGACCTTGCAACTCCTCAACAGTGCCAGGCCATTGCCCCAGACCTTCGCAATACCCTTTTTCGGTTGACGCTTCAAAAAGCACCTGCTGTCCCACACAAATACCCAATACCGCCCGACCACCAGCCAAGCGCGTATCAATCAGACGCGGTCCATCCACTGCACGCAACTGATCCATCACAGCAGCAAATGCGCCGACACCGGGAACGACCAGGCCATCAGCAGCCAACACGGCATCGCGGTCAGCGGTGAGTTCAACGCGGGCGCCCACCTTTTCCAAAGCCCGACAGGCTGAGCGGATATTACCCGAACCATAGTCTAAAACCACAACGGTTTTCACCATCACCGCCTCCTGAACCAAGTGAAAGGGCCAGGCTTTTTTTTCGTGGACCCGTCACTGGAAATACTGTCGTCATAGTCTTGCGGCGTGGTACGCCCCAGCAGCAAATCTTCGGTTGCCTGCGGCATTGAACCAAGAAGAAGACCCGCGGGGATTTCTTCTTCAGGTTCACCCTGCACATAACGCCGCGCCGAAATACGTCCCGATACGCCCGGTTCGACGCCGTCACCCTCAACAAGCCACGACATGACAGCAACCGCACCGTATTTTGACAAGCGCGAAACCACGCGTGCGACAGCATCAACTTCTTGAGGCATCGCGCGAGTATCGGCAAGCAGCGCTTCAAGTGCGTCTTCATCCGTTGGTGTTGTTTCAACACGGAGCCACACGGCAGTCCACGGTTTCAAACGGACTACCGTCACCTTCATGCCGGTTAATGCCAGCAGTGAATGTAACGCACCCGGAGACGGAAGCGGAGCAAGTACTAAGGCAACCGATAGGCGTCCACCGTCAAGATGAAGACTCTCGTCGACCGGCGTATCAGGAAGGTCCTCAGAGCCAAGATGGGCCACAAGGTCCCTGAACTGCGCATCAATATCGTCTGAGCTCATTTGGCCTCCTTCCGTCACACGTCACAACGCGGATAAGTCTACCGTTCTTCGCCTTTGCCCATGCGGTGTCAGGCAAGAGCGGCCTCACGGACAAATAACACTCCATTGTGCCTACGCTGGCCCGCATTGGCAGGTGTTCTCAGAGCGCTCCCTTGGTTGAGGGGATACCGTCGACACGCGGATCAGCCTCCACCGCGTAGCGCAGAGCACGCGCCAAGGCTTTGAACTGTGCTTCAACAATATGGTGAGGGTCGCGTCCGGCAAGAACAGTGACGTGAAGACAAATACCTGCGTTATACGCCAAGGACTCAAAAACGTGACGGGTCATCGAACCGGTGTAATGCCCGCCAATCAGGTGGTATTCCTGGCCAGCTGGCTCTCCGTCGTGAACGATATATGGACGCCCAGCCACGTCGACAACGGCACGCGCCAGTGCCTCGTCAAGCGGAACAGTGGCATCAGCAAAACGCCGAATCCCGGCCTTGTCACCAAGCGCCTCTTTAAGCGCCATACCAAGGCAAATCGCGGTATCTTCCACCGTGTGGTGCGTATCGACCTCAATGTCGCCTGTGGCTTTGACAGTGAGGTCAATCAGAGAATGCTTCCCCAATGCCGTCAGCATATGGTCATAGAAGGGCACACCCGTGTCAATATCTGTGCGACCGGTTCCGTCAAGATTGAGTTCAAGGTGGATGGTGGACTCAGACGTCGAACGGTCAATGACAGCCGTGCGGGCATCTTTGCGGGTTTCATGGGTCGTCATCGTGTGACCTCCAAAAGTGCGGTGCGGAATTGGGCCATTTCTTCAGGTGTACCTACGCTGACACGTAACCATCCGTCGGGGCCGACGACACGGATCAGTATGCCGCGGTCGAGGAGGGCACGAAAAACCTCGTCCCGATGAGGCAGGCGCCCAAAGAGGACAAAGTTGGCATCTGACGGTGTGACACTAAAGCCATTATCTGCCAGCCACACAGCTAGCGCATCACGCTCAGCGCGAAGCGAGGCCACTTGTTCCATGAGTTCTTCACTGTGGCGCAACGCCGCTAAAGCAGCCGCCTGTGTCACAGAAGAAAGATGGTATGGCAGGCGCACAAGCATCACTTGGTCAAGTATTGCCTGGTCCGCAACCATATAGCCTAAACGCAGGCCAGCCATCCCGAAGGCTTTCGACATGGTGCGTGTCACCACCAAATGCGGGTTCTCTGCACTCAGCGTCAGCGCAGAAGGCACACCCTGTCGACGAAACTCCGCGTAAGCCTCGTCCACAATAACGACAGTGGCACTGACGTGGCCACCAATCGTGGGCCCACTGGTGCGTGCCACATCAAGGAGGCGCCGAATATGATCCATCGGCAAAGCGGTACCGGAAGGATTATTCGGACTTGCCAAAAGCAGAACAGCCGGTCGCAACTCTTGCAGGGTCGCAACCGCCTGTTCAATATCCAGTGTGAAATCGTCGTTACGCTGCCCCTGCACCCATGCAGTGTGTGTATCGCGCGCATACTCGTGATACATCGAATAAGTAGGCGCAAACGACAGTGCGCAGCGCCCAGGTCCACCAAATGCCTGCATGAGGTGCAGCATGACTTCATTCGAACCATTTGCCGCCCACACGCGATCACCGGAAACAGGCACACCTGATTCGCGCGTGAGGTAATCAGCTAAGGCGCCACGCAGGGCTGGGAAATCGCGGTCTGGGTAACGATTAAGGTTCGTGGCTGCCTGTGTCACTGCCGCCGCGATATCCTCAACCACGCGAGGCGAAGGACGATAAGGGTTTTCGTTGACGTTAAGACAGATAGGGACATTGAGTTGTGGCGCCCCATAGGGTGAAAGACCAACGAGGTCTTCGCGAGCAGGCAGTCGCACCGTCGTCATAGTTTGTCCTTATTTTCACGGCGGATAAGGGCAGCACGCCCATGTGCAGGCAGATCCTCAGCATTGGCCAGTGTCACAAGATGGTCGGTTAATGCGTCGAGAGCTGGCGCACTATATTCCACCACCTGTTGGCTGCGCAGGTACTGGGCGACATTCAAGCCGGAGGCGAAACGAGCGGTCCCTCCAGTGGGTAGCACATGGTTGGAACCTGCAACATAATCACCCAAAGGCACCGGCGTATAGGAGCCGACGAAAATGGCACCGGCGTTACGGACACGCATCGCGGTTGCCGCGGCATCACGCGTATGTATTTCAAGGTGTTCAGCACCGTAGGCGTCAGCAACCGCTATGCCTACTTCCATATTGTCAACAAGCACAATCCCTGACTGCGGGCCAGATAGGGCGGTGAGGATACGTTCGCTGTGGCGCGCAGCCTGCGCCTGATAGGCAATTGCCTCATCGACGGCATCCGCGAGCGCCGCAGAGTCGGTGATCAGCACCGAGGCTGCCGCCGGGTCGTGTTCAGCCTGGCTGATGAGGTCGGCTGCCACGTAGGGCGCATAGGCGCTGTCGTCGGCAAGGATCGCAATTTCGGTGGTCCCTGCCTCTGCGTCAATACCGACGACACCCTGGACCACACGCTTTGCTGCAGCGACGTAAATATTTCCTGGGCCGGTGACGACGTCAACGCTTTCGAGGACGTCGGCGCCGTCAGCGATACCATAAGCGAATGCGCCGATCGCTTGGGCGCCACCCGTTGCCCAGACTTCCTCGACTCCCAGTAGTGCGCATGCTGCCAAAATGGTCGGGTGCGGTAGGCCCCCAAAGGCTTTCTGGGGTGGCGAGGCCACCGCCAGGCTTGGCACCCCAGCAACCTGTGCGCATACAACGTTCATCACTACTGAGGAGGGGTAAACGGCGAGGCCACCGGGCACATAGAGGCCAACGCGGTTGACAGGCAGCCACCGTTGCATGATGGTTCCACCCGGTATCACCTGTGTGGCTGTGTCCGTTGGGAGCTGCTGGGTGTGTCCTATACGCGCGTGGTCGATGGCGACCTCAAGAGCTGTGCGGATGGCAGGGTCAAGGTGTGTGAGCGCGTCGTGAATTGCTGCGGCTGGAACGCGTAAATACTCGGGACGGACACCGTCGAAACGCTCGGCCAATTCGTAGAGTACGGAGGCTCCTTCGGCCTTGACCCGATCTATGATGGGGCGTACCAGCTCGGTTGCTGCCGTGGTGTCGAGTGCTGCCCGTGGCAGTGCGCGCTGAAGGTCGGCAGCTGTGGGCTGTGTGCCTCGAAGATCAATGCGTTCCATAATCTAAGCCTATGCTGAGCGCTTTGTTACTGACGTGCCTGACCGTGGCGCGGACAAAGCGGGTCGTGGCACACTTATAGACGTTCGCATCACCAGCATTCGGAGTTTCAATGTCTGATATCCCCACCGTCACTGTGAGTGGCACGATTCGCCTCGGTCAGTTCCTAAAATTGGCTCACCTTGCTCCGGACGGGGCGTGGGCGCGAGAATTTATCCAAGCGGGTGACGTGTTAGTTAACGGGCAGGTGGAAACCCGGCGTGGGTATCAGTTGCCTGATGGTGCCATTGTTGAAGTCCACTCCCCTGCTGGATATGAGGCTGCGCGCCTGTCCTACGACGGGTAGCACCTGATGCTTGGCGTCTATCTGAGCGGCCCCACCGATGGGCCTCTTGTCATCCTGTGCCATGGTGTCACCGATTCGGCTGCTAGTTTGAGTCATGCGATCGGGCTTTTCAATACCCGTTATCGTGTGGCAGCCATCGACACTCTGGGCCATGGCATTTCGCCACGTCTCACCTCGGACGAGGCCCACACACCCTTCGCGGCATGTGTTGACCACCTCCACGAAACGGTGTGCGCACTCACTAGCCAATATGGCGCAGCATATGCCGTGGGCCATTCAATGGGTGGGGCGTTACTCACTGCGGTGGCTCATCGTTGCCCCGAGGCATTTCGCGCCATCGTATTAGAAGACCCCGCGTGGCTCACCAGCGAGCAGGTAGCACATTACGCCCAATCACTGGCGGCCACAATTGAGCCGTTGCGCGTGCATGACAACCAGGCTGAGGTTTTGGCATCGAACCGCGCCGAATACCCCACGTGGCCCGAAGAAGAACGTTTAGCTTGGTTGCAAGCAAAATACGCTGTCGATCCGCACATACTTCAGGCAGGTGAGGTCGGGTTGCTTGAGCCGTGGCGCACCATATGCCCCACGCTTACTGTCCCGTGCCTACTGGTCACCTCTGACACCGATGATGTACTGATTACCCGCGAGCACTTGGCACATATCGCTCAGATGCATAATCCGCTGATCTCAACAGCGATTATCCCAGGGTTGCGGCACTGTATTCGACGCGAAAATCCTTCGGCCTTCCACAAGCGCGTTGCGGCGTATTTTGACGCACACCGGTAAAGGCGAGACGCTCACCTATCAGACATGCTGTCTTACCACACTCAGTGCCCTGGGATTTCAGGCACTTCACCGGTAACGGCACCAACGAACCACGAGGTGATCGTCGTGGGGTGCGTAATCGCGGTCCCTACAACCACCGCCCACGCGCCTGCTTCCATCGCAGCACTTGCTTGCGCAGGCGTATGCACCCGGCCTTCACATATCACTGGACGGTCGAAAGTTTCCACCATTTCCCGCAGCAGATCTAAGTCTGGGCCATCGGTTTTTGGTAGCTCTCCGCTGTAGCCCGCTAAGGTGGTGGAAAGGATGTCAGCCCCCGCTTCGTAAGCCATCTGCGCATCGGCCATCGACCCACAATCGGCCATCACCATCACGTCCTCGCCGTGGAGGGCAGAGACCACATCAGCGAAACTACGCCCATCGGGACGTGGGCGGCGCGTCGCATCAATGGCAACGATATCGGCGCCCGCCAGGGAGCAGGCACGTGCATGACGCAGGGTTGGGGTGATGTAGATCCCCTGGTCGCCCTCTTTCCACAGGCCGATAATAGGGACTTTCACCTGGCCTTTGATCGCAGAAATATCAGCTAGGCCCTGGCAGCGGATAGCGGCTGCACCGCCAATTTCTGCTGCCCGCGCGATACGGGCGATAGTGCCGGGGTCGCGCATTGGTTCACCCGGATATGCCTGGACAGACACGATGAGTTGTCCGCGCAGTGCTTCAATCAGTGGGTTCATTGCCATTCCTTTGTCCATTGGACGGCAGCGCCAAGTAGCGGCGCATTGTCGCCCAGAGTACCTACAACGAGGGGTGTTTTTTGAGCAAGATCCATGGCGGATTGCGCGTAGCCCTGCGCTAAGGCGTCCCACCAGGCACGCCCTGAGCGTGTCATTGACCCTGACAAGATAATGACGGCAGGATCAAGCAGGTTGGCAACCGACCCTAGAACCTCGCCCAGGCCTCGTGCCGAACCGTACAGGATGTCCTGCGCTAATGTTTCACCTTCCTGCGCACGTTCGTCGATCTGACGGCCTGAAAGGCGTTGGCCGCCAGCGGCTTCGTAGCGATCCATCACTCCGGAGCCAGAGGCGAGCGGCTCAATATGCCCATAGCGTCCGCAGGAACACAGCAGTCCTGTGGCGTAGCCTGTGGCCATATGCCCGATATGTCCGGCCAGGTGGTGTGCACCGGTGTGGAGGCGACCAGCATCGACGAACGCCCCGCCAATGCCGGTGCCTACTGCTACAGTCAACGACGATTCGTATCCGGTGCCTGCGCCTAGGCTCGCTTCACCCATGCCGTGGGCGTGGACGTCACCCAAAACCGTCACAGGCAGGCCGTAGGCGGTGCTCAAACGTTGGGCCACCGGTGTCCCAGTCCAGCCAGGCAGGATATCGGTCGCAGATATCACGGTGCCATTAGCGATAACTCCTGCACACGCGACAGCGATACCGTCATAACCGGAATAGGCCTTGCCCATCGCAACCACTGCGTCCATCACTGCGTGGGCGCCTTGGGACGCGGGTGTTGGCACAGTAGTGGAATCAAGGACTGTGTCACCCTCGACTAGGCCCGCGCGGATCTTGGTGCCGCCAATATCGATTGACAAAAGCGCCATACGTCAGGCCTCAAGGAGTCCGGCGCGTATCAGGATCGCGCGGATATCTGCTGCTGCCTGATCGCCGAGGCGTTCGACAGGTTCGGGCATTTGGTTGGTTTCGTAGACGCCAAGCTCAGCAAGTGCCGTCTTGAAACCGCCCACGCCTGCGCCGTAACCGGTGGCGCCATGCGAGGCGAATACCAGGGTCATCAGTTCGGCGAGGCGGTTTTGCTCAAGACGCACAGCCTCCCAGTCCCCTGCCTGGTAGGCATCCCACTGGCGGACGTATCCGTGAGGATCGACGTTCGCCAGGCCGGGCACTGAACCGTCGGCACCTGACATATAGGCACCATCGACAACCACTTCGTGACCGGTGAAGAGTTGCAGCGGCTGGCCTTCGGCCTCGTTTCGCATACACAGGAAACGGAACGACACGTCGTCACCGGAGGAATCCTTTACGCCTTGAATTACGCCATCCTTACCTAGGGTGATGAGCAGGTCGACACTGAGTTTCGTGTGCACACATACCGGAATGTCGTATGCGTAGATTTGCAGATCGGTGGCTTCACGCAGTGCACGGAAGTGGCGTTCCACCTGGGCGGGTCCACCCAGAGCGTAGAAGGGTGCGGTCGCCACAATTCCGTCAACACCCGCATCTTGGGCGACCTTGATATGTTCGATGACACGTGGTGTTTGTGTGTCGATCACGCCGGCGAGTACCGGCAGGCGGCCGTCAACGATGCGCATCGTGGCATCTAGTACCTCTTTGCGGCGCGCATCGGTATTGAAGGCCACTTCACCAGAGGAGCCCAGCACGAATAGGCCGTGGACACCAGCGTCGATCATGCGTTCAATATTGCGTTCGTGGGAGGCAACGTCAAAGTGACGGTCCTGCGTTAGAGGTGTAACAACAGGGGGGACAACGCCGCGAAAAACGACAGTCATGGTAGACCTTTCAGATTGCGGGGTGGAGGAGCGACGGGGCTGCTCCAAGGAGGGTACGGGTGTAGTCATTCGTCGGCGCTTCAAGGATGCGTTGTGCAGGGCCTTCTTCGACGATCTTGCCGCCATTCATGACGACGATTCGGTCCGATACGTAGCGCACGGTTTGGATGTCGTGAGAGATGAACACCATCGACAAACCTAATTCGTCCTTCAGGTCAGTCAGCAAATTGAGGATCTGGGCGCGAACTGAAACGTCAAGGGCCGATGTTGGCTCGTCAGCGATAATCGCGTCAGGCCCGATGGATAGTGCGCGGGCAATGGCGACGCGTTGGCGTTGGCCACCTGACAACTGTCCGGGAAGCGCTTCCAACGCCGAATCGGGCAGCCCCACCATGGCGATGAGGTCACGCACGCGTTTCTCGCGTGATTCTTTGGTACCGATCTTGTGAACGAGCAATGGATCCATCAACTGATCGCGCACAATCATGCGAGCGTTAAGTGCGGTGGCTGGATCTTGGAAGACCACCGAAACGACCCGTCCAATTTGGCGGCGATCAGCAGCAGTTCGCTTGGTCACCTCCAGTCCTTTGAAGAAGACACGTCCCGAAGTGGGGGCACGTAGCCCACACATGACGTTGGCGGTGGTTGATTTGCCGCAACCTGATTCACCGACGATACCGATAGTTTCACCAGGCATTAAACGCAGGCTAACGCCGTCAACGGCATGGATCTTGTTAGGACTAAAGAGCTTTCCTGTACGCGAGGTATAGGTCACGCGCACATTGTCAAGTTCGATGATGGGGGTGATATCGCTCATCGCTGTGCCTCCTCGTTGGCGCGCAAGGCAATAACCTCGTCAAGGGTGGTCAGTGGACGTCCGTCAACGACAGCACTGGCAAAGAAGTGGTCTGTGCCGGGGATTTGCTGGGTGAGCGGCGGCGTGTCGAGGCCAAGGTCCGGGTGCGAGGAACGCGGGGTAAAGCGATCACCGACAGGGAAGTCTTTTGGCGAAGGCACGGTACCGGGTACCTGGTGGAGACGCCCTGATCCTGCTTCGATTGATAGCACCGATCCCAACAAACCGCGGGTGTATTCATGTACCGGGTGTTTGAGCAGTTCTGCGGTGCTGGCCTGTTCGACCACCTGACCGGCGTACATGACCGTGATGGCGTCAGCCACTTCTGCTTCCAAAGCAAGGTCGTGGGACACAAAGACCATCGCAAAGCCCAGTTTGTGTCGCAAACTGTTGAGCAGGTCGATCACCTGTTTTTGAACCGTCACGTCCAAAGCTGTCGTGGGTTCGTCTGCGATGATCAAGCTTGGATCCCTGGTCAGCGCCATCGCGATAAGGACGCGTTGGCGTTGCCCGCCGGATAGCTCGTGGGGGTAGGACTCCAAAGTACGTTTCGGGTCCAAGCCCACTAGTTCAAGGAGTTCAGCTGCTGAGCGTGTACCGCCTCGTTTGGTCAGCTGCTTCATCTGGGAACGGATGAGCATCGAAGGGTTAAGGGAGGATAGCGCATCTTGATAGATCATTGCCATCTCGTGGCCAAGGAGTCCTTGGCGTTCCTTCGGGTCCATTGTCAAGAGGTTCCGTCCCCGGTAAAGGATCTCGCCGGAGATTTCGGCGCGCGGGTCAAGAAGCCCCATGATTGCCAGTGAGGTGATGGATTTGCCGCACCCGGATTCGCCGACGAGACCCATTGTTTGTCCGGGACGTACAGCGAAACTCACATGGTCAACAACGTTGACGTTGCCGTGTCGTGGGAAGCGAATGCACAGGTCTTTGACCTCCAGCAGTGGTTCCCCTTCAAAGGTGGCGTGGCTACGGTCGGTACGGCTGCTTTCAACCTCACGCAGGCGGGACAGGCGGGCGTCAAGGGAGTCGCGTTGTGCTTCGTGGGCGGCAACCGGGTCGATAAGGAGACGGTCGGCTTCGCGTTCCACGTCGGCACGAGGTGCATCCTGGACTGGGCCTTTAGGTGCAGCCACCATGGCATCCGTGATGCCTTCAGACATGATGTTGAGGCACAGTACCGTGATCATAATGGCAAGACCTGGGAATAGTGCCTGCCACCACTCACCTCGGAGCACACCCTGTTGGGCAGCGGAAAGGATATTACCCCAGGTGGGAATGGGTTCTTGGAGGCCTGCCCCGATAAAGGTCAGGGACGCCTCGAGAATAATGGCATCAGCGACAAGAACGGTGGCAAATACCAGCACCGGGGCAGCAGTGTTACGCACGACGTGTTTAATGAGAATCCACGGCGCACGCGCACCGGAGACAATCACGGCGTTGACATAGTCTTCACCATAGGCGCTCATCACATTGGCGCGCACAATACGTGTGAGCTGAGGAATGTAGACGAAACCGATGGCGCAGATAATGACGAAGATCAGCGATTCAGGATCCGACGGATTACGAAAAACCAAAACGGCAACTGCAGCTAGTGCGATGCCGGGGACGGCCATAATGATGTCCATCATGCGCATAATCACTTCGGAAAGTGATTTGCGGACCACTGCTGCAATTGACCCGATGATTGCACCAAAGAAAAGGGCGATACCGGTTGCGCAGATGCCAACAAGTAGCGAATAACGGCCACCGTAGAGGATACGCGAGTAGACGTCACGACCGAGGTTGTCGGTACCAAAGATGTATTCGGCGTTGGGAGCTTGGCCTTTAAGGTCGATGAACTCTGGGTCATGTGTGGCCAGTAGCGGTGCAAAGATCGAGGCAAGGGCCACGAGGACTAGGACAATAAGTGCCATACGTGCACCAACGCTCATGGCACGCCACCGCTTGAAACGAACACCAGGGCGGGCATGTGTTTCGAGGAGTTTTTGACGCGACATATCACACCGCCCTAATGCGAGGATTGATCAGCAGGTACAGCAGGTCAACGACGATATTGACGACGATGAAGGCCATGGCCACGACAAGCGTGGCACCTTGAACGACCGTCACCCAGTTATTCGTGATGCCGTCGATAAGGACTCGACCCATGCCTTGGAGGCTGAAAATGATCTCAATGATGACTGCGCCACCCATGAGGTAGCCGACGCGCAAGCCAAGGACGGTAACTGGTGTGATCAAGGCGTTACGCAAGACATTGCGGCCAATCACGATGCGACGCGGTACGCCTGCACCGAGTGCTGTGCGGACATAGTCGCGGTCAAGTTCTTCCACCATGGAGGTACGCACGACGCGGGTGAGCTGCCCGATAACCGGCACGGCGAGGGCAACTGCAGGAAGAAGCATTCGCATGAACCATCCCACCGGGTCGCTTGTCAGTGGCGGCAATGCGCCTGATACCGGCAGTTTGCCCAGGAAGATCACGATCAGGAGGATGGCGAGCCAGAAGGACGGGGTGGCGATACATGCCACCGAGATAACGCGAATCACTTGATCTTGCCAGCGGTCGCGGTAGATGGCGGCGATAACACCAAGTGGAAATGCGACAAGGACAGCAATGATCAGACCGAAGAAGGTGAGTTGCATTGTTAAGGGCAGGGCAGAGAACACCTTATCTGCCACGGGCATCGCAGATTTTCCGTAGACGCCGAGGTCCCCTTGGAGCATACCTGTGATGTAGTTTGCAAACTGCATAAACCACGGGTCGTTAAGACCGTATTGTTCACGGTAGGCCTCAAGTTGCTCTGGCGAAGCTGTCTCGCCAAGAGCGGAATAGGCTGGGTCAATGGGCGAAAGCGACATGATGACAAATACCAGGAAGGTCACGCCAAGCACCATGATGGGCAAGGCGATTAACCTTCGACCGATGAGCCTCAGCAAGTTATTCACTGCACGGTTCTCCTTCGAACGATCACATGACGATGGGAGGAGGGGTGAGAGGACATCTCTCCCCTCCTCCCATTGAGGATTTCAACTCAGACGTGTCACTCGGTGACAGTTGCGCCGAGCAGGTTCAGGCCCGTCATGCCGATAGGCGTGAAGTTTTGGACCTTGTTGCCGTTGTAGGCGGTGAGGAGGCTGCGGTGGAACAGCGGGTAGGTCACGGCCTTGGAAGCAGCAAGGTCGAAGGCTTCGTTCCACTTAGCCTGCTGTGCATCACCTTCAAGGGTGACTGCCTCGTCGATAATGGCTTGGAGCTGTGCGAAACCTTCAGGGTCGGAGTTCTTCCACTGTGAACGTTTCTGGGTCCACACATTGTCGCCGAGCCACCAGTTGAGCAGCAGAGCTGGGTCGTTACCGAATACGGAGGGATCACCGGGAGCAACAGCTACGTCGAAGGTCGGGTTGTCAATGTCGAGGTTGTCAGCGTACAGCGCTGCCGACGCGAGGGACTGAATGGTGACTGTTACACCAGCGGCTTCGAGGTCCGACTTGATTTGTGGTGCGAGGTTGGCCACCCACGGGTGGTCAGTGGTGAGCAGTGTGATGCTGAGATTGGTCACGCCTGCTTCGGCGAGCAGCGACTTTGCCTTCTCAGTGTCGTAGGTAAAGACTGTGGAGGCTTTGTGGTAGTTGGGGTGACTTTCAGGCAGGAAGGAGGTGGCAGCTGCAGCCTCACCGGACATATTGTTCGTCACCAGCTTTTCAGTGTCGATCGCGTAGTGGAATGCCTGGCGGACGCGTTCGTCATTGAAAGGTGCCTTATTGGTGTTGAAGAGCATGAAGGCCAAGCCGAAGCCCTGTGCACGTTCAACGGTCAAGCCAGCAGCCTCAAGGATTGCGGCATTGTCAGCTGGCACATTCTCCATCACGTCGATGGTGCCGTCCTGTGCTGCAGTGGTACGTGCGGTGTCATCTTTGATGGGCTTCCACACGAGCTTTTCAACGGTTGCAGGCTTGTCGCCGTTGTAGTACTCGTTGACGGTGGCAACGATTTCTGTGTCGGAAATGGATTCGTACTTGTAGGGGCCAGAGCCAACGGGAAGTTTGGTAAGGGTGTCGTCATCAAGTGCCGCAGGGACGATCTTGACCACAGCGAGGCGTTCCTTGACCAGACCGAAGGGCTTATTCAAGGTGATCGTTACTGTGGTGTCATCTTTAGCGGTGACGGTGTCAATAAAGTTGACCATACCGGCGTAGATATTGCCTTCAGCAGTGGCCCGCTCGAAGGAGGAAACAACGTCTGCGGCCGTCACGGCAGTTCCGTCGGAGAATTTGGCGTCTGCACGCAGTGTCACTTCGTACTCGGTGTCGCTGACTTTCACCGGATCGTCGGCTGCTGACAGTGCTTTGTAGATTTTACCGGTCGCCTGCTCCATTTCCCACAGGCCTTCAACGACGTGCCAGTTGGTACCCATCGCGAGTGCGGAGCTGGTGTTGGACGGATGATAGTTGGTGGTTTCGTAGGCTGCGCCGGCAGTGAGGGTGCCTGTTGGGCCTTGCGTCGTCACTGTGGTTTCAGTGGTGGTGGACTCAGTGCTGGTCGAGGCTCCGCCGGAGCAGGCTGACAATACAAGAGCGATCGCAGCGGCACTTGCTGCCAAAGCTCCAAGACGATTCCGTGACATGGACATCGACATTCTCCTCTTCGAGAGAAACGGTCAGACGACAGACATCAGACAACTGACATTCGTCGCTGGATGACAGAAAAAAGAGTACCCTTAGAGATGTTGTCAGACAAGCCGATTGGCAACCTTTCACGAAACGTAATCGAATCGTGACTTTCTCGAATCAATAAACCTTCAGGAGCACTAATGTCGCCCGCCACGACGCGCACACCGCTCGGGTCCGCGCGTTTTCCCCATGCAGTGCAATTCCAAACACGTGCAGAGGTCAGCATGGATGCCATTGAGCGCTATATCCTCACGCATAACCTTCAGCCGGGTGATCCTCTGCCCACTGAAGGCAGCCTGTGTGAAGATCTTGGCGTTTCACGTTCGTCCGTGCGTGAGGCTTTGCGCAAACTTGAGGCCCTAGAAATAGTAAAGGTTCAGCAAGGCAAGGGCGCCTTTGTTGGCGATATGACGATGAGGCCACTAATTAAGTCTGTGCTCCTGCGAGCCTCCGTCGCGCCGGATTCAGTAGAGGCGCTGCGCCAAGTGGTTGGTGTGCGTATTGTCCTTGACCGTGGCATGGCCAATGAAATAGTTGCCGCAATGCGTGACGTGAACGACCCTGAACTGCACACGCTCATCGACATTATGGTGGACAAAGCCCGAAAGGGACGCACCTTCATGGATGAGGATATTGCCTTCCACACCGCTCTTGTCTCGCGAATCAACAACCCTTTGGCGGAACAGTTGATGAACGCCATGTGGATGGTACATATGAGTGCGCTTCCTTCGGTCACTGGAACCAATGAGCATCTGGTTGACACCGCCTTGGCGCACCGCAAACTACTTGAAGCCGCAGAAGCAGGTAATGCCGAGGCCTACCTACACGCAGTCGATGCCCACTATGCCCCATTGATGCACGCCCTCGACATCACAAAATAGAGCACGCCAAGCACTGCCGAACCTCGCGTCACGGCAAGGACTGGCCCGCAACTCTCAAGCAGCGGCACCACACCAAACAGGTGAAGCGCTCAAACAGGTACTGCACTCAAACAGGTGCCACCTCGCGTCGCGGCGTGGTGGGCCTCGGAGCCGATGCGAAGCGGAGGCGACGGAGGGCACGACGCGAGGTGGCACTGGCGCAGGGTGCGGGAAACACCACCACAGGGTGCGCGAAGCGGCAGCGCGAGAGACGCGAAGCGAGCCAGCGCAGGGTGCGCGAAGCGGCAGCGCAGGGTGCGCGAAGCGGCAGCGCGAGAGACGCGAAGCGAGCCAGCGCAGGGTGCGCGAAGCGGAGTCTATAAGACGCCGTTTGGCCCGACAATCGCCTTCACCTCTGCAAAGAATGCAGAGGTCTGCGACACCCTGAGTTTTGCGTCAAGCTCAACGACTGTTGTCCGCTCAGGATCTTTCACATGCAACCGCACAGGTGAGGCACCGGGGAATGACTCCAATACATCCTTTAAGCGCGCAAGATTTTCTGGCGTACACGAAATGGCAGGCAACATCAGATCCAGTGGCGTATCGGTGTCTTCACGCAAATCGAGCAGGGTCATTGATTGCCCGTATACGCTGATTTGCTCGTCACGAATGCTGGTTCTTCCTTCAATTTGGACGATTATATCGGGCACAAGGTGCGATTGGATCGTCTCATAAGCACGCGGGAAGAACAACACTTCCACTGAGCCTGACAAGTCCTCAAGTACTGCCACCGCCCACGGGTTCCCCTGTTTCGTCACCTTTGTTTGGACGGAGGACACAAGACCGGCGAGTTTGACGTTGCGTTCCTTTGTTGCGTCCTCTCCACCAACGACGACAGCAATTTCTTGCTCCTGGTAGCGCGCCAGCGCATTTTCGAGGCCCGACAACGGGTGGTCTGAGACGTACAGCCCCAGCATTTCACGTTCTTCGCTGAGCTTTTGTTTGCGATCGTATTCAGGCAGGTCAGGGATTTCAATGGCAAGACCTTGCCCTTCTCCCCCACCAATATCAGCGCCACCAAAAAGGTCAAACTGTCCAATCGCCTCGTTTCGCTTTAAATCGATCACGGCGTCGATAGCCTCGTCGCATCGCGAAAGGAGAGCGCGCCGGGACTTGCCAAGAGAGTCGAAAGCTCCTGCCCGTATGAGCGACTGGATGGTGCGTTTATTGCACACGACCTGCGGCACTTTATCCAGGAAATCTTGGAAGGAACGGAAGGCCCCTTTTTCGTTGCGCGTCTGCACGATGGCATCTACGACGTTGGCACCAACATTTTGGATTGCGGACAGGCCGAAGCGAACATTTTCGCCGTCTGGCGCAAATGTGCCCATCGACGCATTGACGTCAGGGGGAAGCACTGTGATGCCCTGATGGCGACATTCAGCGAGGTAAAGGGCGCGACGGTCTTTATTGTCTTTTGTTGAGGTCAGCAACGCTGCCATGTATTCGGTGACGTAATTGGCTTTCAGGTAGGCCGTCCAGTAAGAGACCAGTCCGTAGGCCGCCGAGTGCGCTTTGTTGAAGGCATAGTTTGAGAATGGCACGAGGATGTCCCACAGCGTTTTGATGCAATCCATGGAGTAGCCATGTTCCAGCATCCCTTTGCTGAAGGGTTCGAATTCTTTATCGAGGATTTCCTTCTTTTTCTTGCCCATGGCGCGACGCAACATATCTGCTTGCCCAAGGGAGTACCCGGCAAGTTTTTGCGCAATCTGCATGACCTGTTCCTGGTAGACGATCAGACCGTAGGTGGTACCAAGGATGTCTTCAAGTGGCTCAGCCAGTTCAGGATGGATTGGCGTGATCTCTTGGCGCCCATTCTTCCGCAGTGCATAATTCGTGTGGGAGTTTGCACCCATAGGGCCGGGTCGATATAGGGCGCCCACCGCGGAAATATCTTCGAAATTGTCGGGTTTCATCAGCTTAAGAAGGTCACGCATACCGCCACCATCAAGCTGGAAAATCCCCAGGGTTTCACCTCGTCCTAGTAATTCGTAGGTCGCTTTGTCATCCAGGCCAATATTGTCCAAATCTGGCACGTCTTTACCGTTGAGGGCAATATTTTCCAAGGCATCTGAAATAACTGTGAGGTTGCGCAGCCCCAGGAAGTCCATCTTGAGCAGCCCTAGGGTTTCACAGGTCGGGTAATCAAATTGTGTAATTACCGCGCCATCTTGAGGCCGTTTCATAATGGGAATGATGTCGATGAGCGGATGGCAGCTCATAATCACTGCGCAGGCATGTACGCCCCATTGTCGGGTAAGGCCTTCAAGACCAAGTGCGTAATCAACAACCTCATGTACATCAGGGTTTTCTTCGTGGAATTTACGAAATTCCGCGGCCTCTGCGTAACGTTTGTCCTCGGGGTTGAAGATACCTGCAACGGTGATATCTTTACCCATCACCGACGGCGGCAGCGCCTTAGTCAGCTGCTCCCCCACCTTAAAGTCACGGCCCAAAATACGAGCTGAGTCTTTCAGGGCCTGTTTTGTTTTGATTGTGCCGTAGGTGACGACCTGGCTAATGCGTTCTTCACCGTATTTGCGTTTGACGTATTCGATGACTTCATCGCGCCGACGTTCGTCGAAGTCAATATCGAAGTCAGGCATGGACACACGCTCAGGGTTAAGGAAGCGTTCAAAAATAAGGCCGTGTTCAAGGGGGTTCAGTTCGGTGATCCGCATAGCATAGGCGACCATGGAACCCGCACCCGAACCTCGGCCTGGGCCGACACGGATCCCCTGTTCTTTCGCCCAGTTAATGTAGTCCGCCACGGTGAGGAAGTAACCAGGGAAGCCCATGTCGATAATGACGCCCTGTTCGTATTCTGCTTGTTTGCGGACCTCCTCAGGTACCCCGTTAGGGAAGCGAAGCTGCAGGCCGCGTTCCACCTCGTGAATAAACCACGATGTTTGGTCCTCCCCTGCTGGCACTGGCGGCTCTGGCATATACGAGGCGCCTTCACGGGTAGTACGAAACTCCACTTCGGATCGTTCGGCGATTTCGAGGGTAGCGTCGCAAGCGTGAGGCAGTTCTTTCCAGATTGTCCGCATTTCCTCGGAGGGGCGTATGTAGTAGCCGTCACCATCGAATTTGAAGCGATCCGGGTCAGAAATACGGGACCCGGAGTTAATGCACAGCAGGGCGTCTTGTACTTTACGGTCTTCTTTCTTCACGTAATGCGCGTCATTGGTGGCAACCAACGGTGCGTCCATCAGGCGCGCAAGCTCAAGGAGTTGTTTTTGTGTACGTCGTTCGAATTCGATGCCGTGATCCATGATTTCGACATAGAAATTTTCGGGACCGAAAATGTCGCGCAATTCCGCTGCTTCACGCACCGCTTCGTCCCATTGCCCCAGGCGCATACGTGTTTGGACCGCACCAGAAGGGCATCCGGTAAAGACAATGAGACCTTCGTGGTAGCGTTCAAGTAATTCTCTGTCGGCACGGGGCCATTTGCCGAATTGGCCTTCAAGGGAAGCTTGCGAGCCGAGGCGGAAAAGATTATGGACGCCCGTCGTGTTGTAGGCGATAAGTGTGAGGTGATTGTAGGAGCCGCCTGCTGAAACGTCGTCTGCGCGTTGCCATGGCTCACCCCAGGTCACTTTCTGGCGGTCAAAGCGTGATGTGCCCGGTGTGACATAAGCTTCGAGGCCGATGATGGGTTTAATACCCGCGGCTTTTGCTGCCGCATAGAATTCGTAGGCCCCAAAGAGGTATCCGTGGTCTGTAAGGCCAATGGCTGGTTGCCCCAGTCGTGCAGCTTCAGCCACCATCGGTTTGATCTTCGCAGCACCGTCCAACATGGAGTATTCGGAGTGGTTGTGGAGGTGAACGAAAGAGTCGGTGGAGGCCATAGGTAGAGTCTAGTGGGCGGCGCGTCCGGCTACCACGCGGATCATTTCTTGGTGTTCGATACCTGCGTCAAGAAAAACTGCCCGACTAGTGGCGCGATATCCAGCACGTTCATAGAATCCTTGCGCCTGAAGCTGTGCGTTGAGCACAACGCAGGCCTCTTCACTGCATGGTGTCGACTTGGCCACGTAGTCATGAACCGCCTCGACAAGGGCATGTCCAAGACGCATTCCGCGCGCCTGAGCGCGTACGGCCAGGCGCCCAAGATGGTAGTGCCCAGGTGAATCAGTAAGGATGCGAACGCATCCTAACGCTTGTTGCCCATAGGCTTCATCTGGCAGTGCCACTAGGTGGATCACACGCGGATCGAAGTCGTGACTGTCAATTTCTAAGACGAAGGGAACATGTTGTTCGCAGACGAAAACATCCCAACGTACAGCGTGTTCGGCAAGTCGCAAGTCAAGCGTATCGGCAACGGTAATGTGGTAGCTCATCAGCGGCCACCTCGAAGCTGGGTCAAAGCGGCATCAAGGTCAGCTGGGTAGGGCGAATAAACGGTGACAGGCAAGCCGGTCGTGGGGTGGATGAAACCGAGTTCAACGGCGTGGAGCCATTGGCGTTCCAAACCGAGGGCGGCTGCCTGTACTTTGTCGGCGCCGTAAAAGACGTCGCCAACACATGGATGCCCGACCGCAGCCATATGGACACGTATTTGGTGGGTCCGTCCTGTTTCTAAGTGGACTCGCAATAGGGCTGCGCCTGCAACTAGTTCTAGCGTGTCGTAGTGAGTGATGGCCGCTTTGCCGCCGTCAATGACTGCCATACGCCATTCGCGCGATGGGTGACGTCCTATCGGGGCGTCAATGGTGCCACTGTCAGGGTCGGGGTGACCAGCTACGAGTGCATGATAGATCTTTGTGACGTTGCGTTCTTTGAAGGCACGTTTCATCACTGAGTAGGCGCGGTCAGATTTTGCCACCATCATTGCACCCGAAGTGCCGACGTCAAGACGGTGGACGATACCTTGACGTTCAGGCGGACCATGGGTGGTGATACGGTATCCAGCTGCCTCGAGATTCCCCAGAACCGTTGGTCCGCTCCAGCCAGGGCCCGTGTGTGCTGCCGTGCCCACGGGTTTGTCGACAACGACGATATCGTCATCGTCGTAGAGGATCTCCATGCCTACCACGGGTGGTAGTGTGACCTGTGGAGACGGCATGGTGACTTCAATGATGTCGGTTGCTGTCAATTTGGTGGACTTCGCGGCAACTGCACCGTTGACCAGTACTGAACCGTTTTCGACGAGTTCAGCACATTTGCTTCGTGACATGCCCAGTAAACGCGAAAGTGCAGCATCCACTCGGTCACCGACGAGTGCATCAGGCACCGGGAGGTAGCGAATATCAGGCACGCTTACCCCTCCTTGACGGCGGTACGAGGCGACGCATCGTTTCGCGTGCTGGCATCTTGTGGTGCGAAGAAGGCAAGGATGGCAAGACTACAGGCCGCACATACGATCCAGATATCAGCGACATTACCTACGAAGTATCCGTTGTAGTCAATGAAGTCCACAACGTGCCCGATACCAAAGCCTGGTGGTTGCGTAAGTCGGTCAATGAGGTTACCGACAGCTCCCCCAGCGAGCAAACCAAAAACAGCGGCATATCGCAGTGAGGCAAATTTATGGACGGCGGCGACTAGGCCGATGAGAATAACAATTGACAGAATCGTGAAGATCCACGTGCTTTGGCTACCCAGCGAAAAGGCGGCACCTGGGTTAAAGGTTAAACGCAGCGAGAGGTAGGAACCGATCAGAGGGATACGACTTCCGTCAGCCAGAGCGTGTAACGCCCATAGCTTTGTCAGCTGATCTGCTAGCGCTGCGACGAGCGCGATAGTGAAAGCAAGTATGTATCTGCGTGTATGTGGTGTCGAAGTCGCCATATCTACTTTCGTTGCCTGTAATGACATGACAGGGGCGGCGGCGCTATCTGCACCGCCGCCCCTGTCAGCGTCCATGTATGCGTGTCACGCCTCGTTGCCGCGGTTAACCTCGGACAAGAGGCCCTCAAGGTGAGAGCGGAGGTTGGTGCGGTATTCAGATTCGAAGCCACGCAGTTCGTTGATCTTGCTTTCAAGGAGACCGCGTTCGTGGTCGAGTTGAGCAAGTATTGACTCATGCTGACGTTGTGCATCGGCAACGATTTCGTCACCCTTGGTGCGGGCATCAGCAATAATGCGCTCGGATTCTTCACGACCATCGCGCACGTATTCGTCATGTACGCGCTGCGCGAGGGCAAGCATCGACGTTGCAGATTCAGCGTCAAGCGGTGATTCCGCGACAGGCAGTACCTGCGCAACCGGCGCTGCTTCTGCTAGACGCGCCTGCTCAAGTTCAGCTTCAAGTTCAGCAATACGCGCCTGCGCAGCAAGGAGCTCTTCGTCGTTGACGACAACGGCTGGTACCGTTTGCGTCTCATAAGGGGCTGGGGCTTCGCCCGCCTCAGCGAGGCGACGCTCCGCTTCCTCAAGCTTTGCCTTCAGGTCGCGGTTTTCCTCTTGCAGGGTGTAGATCGTGGAAACGACCTCGTCGAGGAATTCGTCAACCTCTACCTGATCGTATCCCTCACGGAACTTGACGTACTGAAACTTCTTGTTGAGCACGTCCTCTGTGGTGAGAAGAGCCATATCCTTGCCTCTCGGTTTTCCGGATGCAGTGCAAACAAAGGGTTTTGCTGCACTTCGGATCACCGTGGGCGATGACCCGTCATTCGCTTCATTAAAGATGATAACTGAATACCTGTCACATTAACACCAGTAGTCACATTTTAAATAAGTGAAACCCCCAGCGACTGTAGCCACAGGCCGCAGCGTTGTAGCAGGATTACGCATAAAAAGACGATCATAAAGCCCACATCAAAGGCGAATCCCTGCCCCAATCGCAGAGGTGGGATATATCGCCTCATTAGACGCAAAGGTGGGTCAGTCAACACATAGGTAAGATTCGCTACGGGCAGAAGCACACCGCTTGGTCGCCACAGCGGACGGAAAAAGCGGACCCAGTCGAGTATGACGCGCGCAAACAGCACTACAAGGTAGATGCTTGCCACAATCGATACTGACACTCCAAGCCAGTACAGCAATGCAGACAATGGATGCCTCAGTTAAACAGGGAGCCGTGGCGTGAGGCGTTACCTTCGCCAGAAACCTCGACCGACTTCGGAGACAGCAGGAAAACACCTGAGGTGACGCGCTTAATGACGCCCTGTAAACCAAAGGTGAGTCCCGCCGCGAAATCGACGATACGGCGTGCATCTTCGTCGCTCATATCAGAAAGGTTAAGGATGACAGGTGAGCCATCCCTGAACGCCTCACCGACAGGCAACGCGTCACTGTACGACGTCGGATGGAAGGTCACGATGCGCATACGATCCTTTGTGGGCGTGTCTTGAATGCGAGGCGTATCGGCCTCACTGCGAATAGGGGTCAGAGGCGTCACCTCAGCCAGATCTTCTTCAATATCGAAGAAGTCCTGCTCGATGTCAACGTCATCAGGACGGTGCCAGCCCATAAAACGTCGAGCGCGTGCACCAAATGTGTCTGCCATAACTGCCTCTTTCCACCGCGGTAGTACTGGTGCCAAGGTAATGCGTGCGCGTCAATCTATTGGCGTACAGGTGCGGTGTGTCGCAAGTAGGACCTCAGATTTATGCGATTGTGATCCCGGCGCCGCTTCTGGGAACGATAAGCCCTACCTGACGTCCACAGACTTTGTTGCGCCGATAGGAATGAAGAGCGAGGTCTTCAATGGTGCAGCGTGCATCATCAACGGCAAGGGTCACGCCTAGGTCCGCGAGTTCTTCACGAGCCCCAGCTCTCAGGTCGATGGCCGCACTCGCCCGCCGTGTCTGCGAAGCCGCTGCAGGGTGGGTCACTCGCGCCTCGTCACGCATATACTCAGGTACTTCGTAGCACTGACCGCACGCTGCTGGCCCTAAGGCTGCACTCAGTGTCTGCGCGGGATAGCCCAGGTGAGCGACGGTATCGATCACACGTGTGAGGATGCCGCCGAGCAGCCCTTTCCGCCCTGCGTGGACAGCTGCCACCACCGCGCCATCCGCTGTTGCGATAAGGACAGGCAGGCAATCTGCCACCATGACTGCTGCAGCGGGCGCATCGTCCCAGGTACGTGCGTCGATTATCACCGCATCAGCGCGCACAGTCGCGTACTGAAGTGAGTCATCCCTAGCATGTGGCGTTGACCGGTCGATAAGTGCCACCTCGATGCTGTGATACTGGTCCATCCACACGATGGAGCGCCCACATGCACGTGCAAGGGCTTCGCGCCGCTGACGCACCTGGTTTGGGTTGTCACCAACATGGAAGCCGTAGTTGTGCCGAAAAGGACTCACGCCTGTGCCTGCATCGGTGAAACAGGCACTGGCGTGAGCGAAGTGGTGCAGCATCAGCGCAGGAAATCAGGGATATCAAGTTCGTCGGGACGATCTTCCTCGTCAAAGACGCGAGGCACTTCAAGAGAGTGGTCATCGTCTGGGACTACGGATGGCGCTGGCGAAGCTGAGGGTATAGCCCCTGTTGCAGTGGCAATACGCCGTGTCGGTGCTTCAACGTCCACGCGGTGCGCAGGACGGGCCACAGGAACCGAACCAAGGGTGCGCACGGGGGCTGCTGGCGCACTTGGTTCCGGCGTGACCACAGCGGCAGGGGCTGGGGTGACCACAGGCAACTCCGCCTCGTCACGACGATCATTTGGCGCATCGAAGCCGGCGGCGATAATCGTCACGCGTATTTCGTCACCAAGGGCGTCGTCGACAACGTTACCGAAGATGATATTGGCTTCTGGGTGGACCGCTTCGCGGACGAGCTGTGACGATTGGTAGATCTCGTGCAAACCAAGGTCCGACCCACCTTGGAAGAACATCAATACGCCGTGGGCGCCGTCAATGGAGGCTTCCAACAGCGGCGACGAAATTGCGGTTTCCACGGCACGCAAGGCGCGGTCTTCACCTGTTGCGGCACCAATACCCATCAACGCTGAACCGGCATCTTTCATCACCGATTTCACGTCATTGAAGTCAACGTTGATCAGACCCGGTGTTGTAATAAGTTCAGTAATGCCCTGCACGCCAGACAAAAGGACTTGGTCAGCCGCACGGAAGGCGTCGAGCACAGAGATGCCAGTATCGGAGATTTTCAGCAGACGGTCGTTAGGGATGACGATGAGTGTGTCTACTTCTTCACGCAAGGCTTCAACACCAGCATCAGCCTGTGCAGCGCGGCGGTTGCCTTCGAAAGAAAAGGGACGTGTCACAACGCCGACTGTGAGCGCACCCGCACCGCGTGCGATACGTGCAACGACTGGGGCAGCACCTGTGCCTGTGCCACCACCTTCGCCGGCGGTAACGAAGACCATGTCGGCACCTTCAAGGGATTCGGCTATTTCATCAACGTGGTCTTCGGCGGCTTGGCGTCCCACGGCAGGATCTGCACCAGCGCCGAGGCCGTGCGTGAGGTCCCGGCCAATGTCGAGTTTGGTGTCGGCATCGGACATGATAAGGGCTTGCGCATCAGTATTGACGGCAATGAAGTCAACCCCTTTGAGGCCCACTTCAATCATTCGGTTGACGGCATTGACGCCACCGCCACCGACGCCAACCACTTTGATCACTGCTAGTTGATTCTGGAGCGCCGCCATGTGCTTTCCCCTCATTCCGCCCACCAAACCTCAACCTCAGGTTGAAGGTATGGGTTTATATTGCCTTCTGCCGGGAAGAACGTAGGTGCACAAAGAAGCAATAGCAAGCGTCACCTTGGGCGTGTCGCACGCCAAGGCAAGAGCATCATGCCAAGCAAAGCGAATTCATCGCACAGCAAAATGGCACCATTCAATCATTGCCACGACAAGCAAATGAAGCGAAGACGTATGAGTCACGACACAACCGGGTGCGTAGGTGACGACACGTCATACACACTGCCCCCTCGATGGGCAATCAAAGTAGCAGCAACACGAGCTTTCAAAGCGTCGTCACCTGCCGGCCCCCACTGAATAATCGCCCCCGAAGCAAGATTGACCCGATACGACAGCCCCTCGCAAGATAAGGACGCTACTTGGCCCTGCAACTCCTGCCCTAGCGCATTCCATATGGTTGTGAATGCCTGAGCTTGGCTTACACGATCCCCATCGGCATTAAATGCCACAACAGGAAAACCCTCTACCGTTGCCAAGCCTTGGCGAAGGACAACCCCTTCAGCATCCACCAGTGAGTAGCCGCCCTCAGCGGCCTCCAGCATTGCGCCTTGACGTAAGGTGACATTGACCGACAGTCCAGAAGGCAATGCCCACTCCACTGATGCGTCCTTTACCGGCGTGAGCGCTTCGACTGCTGCCACCGCAGCGCCCCGATCAATCCGAGGCAGCGGAACGTCATACCACGGCGTGAGAGCAGCACCAACCTGCTCTGTCGTCACTAAGTCTTCGTCGACGCCGGTCACCGTAATATTATCGGCTCTCAGCGCCAATAACGGCGAGAAAAAGATACCCCATATCAGCGCTACACATGTGATGATCACAGCTGCCGACTGACCGATGCGACGCAGACGGAGACGGCGCTTAGCGGCACGTTTTTCGTTGAGTCGATCCGTTAGCGCCGGCGTTGCCGCCTGCGAGCTTGGCCCCATGAGCTGCGCCGCCTGCTCGTCGCCGACAGGGCGTGCGAAGACGCTCCGTCGGCGCCCAGACGAGACTGCACCGACACGACTCGTAGGAGGATCCGCCTCGGCAATCGTGCGTGCACCTACCGGCGCGTCCGCCTGAGCATGCCCACCAGCACTCAGCGCAGACCACGAGGGACGCCGACTAGGTGCACCAACTGCGGATTGCGCAGAGGGCATTGTGGACGAGGCCTCATCGGCCAACGACGATGGTGTCGTGTCCTTGGTATGGGCACGCGGACGGCGCGGCGGAATAGGCCGCGAGCTGCGGGAAGACGGATTAGTCGACATGCTGCTCCCACACAGCGAGGGCCTGGGGCACACAGTTCGTAATGTCTCCAGCACCCATCGTGAGGAGAACACCCCCAACTGGGGTTAACGCCGCTGCCTGCCTGACCGCCTCATACATATCCGGCACATAGCGTGCCGAAGGAAGATAGTTGGTGATAATCCGCGAATCAACCCCAGGAACGGGATCCTCACGGGCAGCGTAAATATCTGTCACCACCACGGCGTCAGCTAACGCTAGTGCCTGGGCAAAACGCTGCGCAAATGCCTGTGTGCGCGAATATAGATGGGGCTGGAAAACGACGACGACACATTGATCGTGTGCGACAACGCGAGCTTGACGCAGAGCAGCAGCAACCTCAGTCGGGTGATGCGCATAGTCGTCAAATAGGCGTCGCCCAGCAACAGTTCCACGCAGTTCAAAACGCCGAGATGTCCCAACAAAGGCACCGAGGCTCTGAGCCATCACCTGCGGATCGACGCCAAGGAGACAGCCTGCCGTCCAAGCACCAACAGCGTTGAGCAGATTGTGTTCGCCTGGCACCTGAAGGTGAATAACAGCCGAAATATCACCCCAAGTCACCGCGACCTGCCCTCCGCGCGTAGACGTTGAGGCATGGTGAATAACAACATCAGGCACATCTTCGCTGCGATGCGCGCGCCCATAAGTCACAACAGTGCGGCGTGGGCGCACGCGCTGCGCTAAACGCGTCGCCCCTTCGTCCTCGGCACACACAATCAGTACACCCTCGTCAACAAGACGATCAGCGAAATCCACAAAAACCTGCTCAAAGGCGTCCCGACTGCTGTAGCGGTCAAGGTGGTCGGGCTCAACATTGGTGACCAATTCAATCGTTGGCCGATAGTTCAAAAAAGACCCATCAGACTCGTCGGCCTCAGCAACAAAAATGTCGCCACCCCCCAAGTGCGCACCGGAGGACAACTGAGGAATAATCGCACCAACCGCAACCGACGGATCACAACCCGCCTCTCGTAACGCCACCGCGAGCATACCCGACGTCGTGCTTTTTCCGTGCGCACCAGCAACAGCAACGAAACGCATCTCCTGAGCAGCCAATGCCAACGCTTGGGAGCGGTGGATAACCTCTTGACCACGACTCCGTGCCTGCATCAATTCAGGATTATCGTGGCGTACCGCAGTTGACACCACCACAGTCGCCTCGGATGGCACATGAGACGCATCGTGACCAACGAAGGTCACCACGCCTAAGCCCGACAGGCGGTCAAGGACAGGGGACGCTACGCGGTCTGACCCAGAGATCTCATATCCACGTGCGGCAAGCAATTCCGCCACAACCGACATGCCTGCGCCGCCAATGCCGATGAAGTGGAAGCGCCGTGTCATCGTCCCATATCCTCCTCAACCAACGTAGCTAATTCCTGTGCGGCATCAGCTTTACCCAGTTGCATGGACGCAGCCGCCATCTCACCAAGGCGATGCGAAACCACCAGCGGAAATACCTCGTTACGCACATACGAGGCGTCTAGATCTGCGTCGTCAATAATGAGTGCGCCGCCAACGCCAACATGATCGCGGGCGTTAAGTTTTTGCTCCCCATTTCCAATGGGTAGCGGCACGTAGACACACGGCAGCCCAAGGGCCGTCATCTCTGCCACCGTGCCTGCCCCTGAACGACACAAGACCAGATCAGCAATAGCGAGAGCATCCTCCATTGTTGACAGGTAATCCACAACCTTCCAGCGCTCCACAACCCCGGCCTCGGCAAGGGCTTGACGAACAGGTGCATCCTTGCCACGCCCCGTCAGATGCAAGACCTGGAGGCCCTCAGGTAAGTCACCAGCGGCACCGCATACTGCCTCGTTAATGTGAAGTGCGCCAAGGGATCCACCTGTGACGAGCAACGTTGGCAAATCAGGATCCAGTTCGAGACGCGCCGCAGCATCGCGCCGCTGTGTGAGGGCAGTGGCTGGATCACGACGTGCCTCGGCAAGCTGAGCGATTGCCGAACGCAGTGGCAATCCGGTAGTGATGGTCCTGCCTTTACGTGCCTTCAGCGGCGTGGAGTCAAATGTGAGGGCAACCGTTGACGCCCACGAAGCTCCCACACGGTTAGCTAATCCTGGACGCGCATTTTGTTCATGAATAATGACCGGTAGTCCCAACGATCGTGCTGCCAAATACGCTGGCGTCGAAACGTAACCACCAAAACCCACTAGCGCATCAGCACCGTCAAGTATGCGTTCGCACTGTGTCACGGTCTGACGCAGGCGGCTGGGCAAGCTGAAGAGTGCAGGAGTAAGACGACGAGGCATGGGCACCTTCGCGATGGTCGTCAAGTCAAATCCGGCAGCCGGAACGAGATCCGATTCGAGGCCCTCTGCTGTCCCCAATACCGCAATGTCATACCCGCGTTCACGCAACACCTGAGCAGTGGCCAGCAACGGGTTGACGTGGCCGGCAGTGCCACCACCAGCTAATACGATCGTCATAGGTGTACCTTCCTCGAAGCGGAGACACGTTCGGCGGATCTCTTACGGATGGCATAGCCAGGAGCTAACCCGTCGGCTCTGTGTGCACCAAATACCCACATACCTGCCTCAGCGCGAGCAAAGCCTGCGACAACACCAATGGCCACCGCTGTAAACAAGAACGAAGACCCTCCATAGGACACCAGAGGCAGCGGCACACCGACGACTGGGCCGATACCGGTTACCGACATGATGTTAATGATGGCTTGTACCCCAATCCAGGTCGCAACACCTCCGGTCACGACGGCAACGAAAGCCGAAGAGGTGGACATCGCGAGGCGCACCATTGCCCACACCAACATTCCTAAACATGCCAGGACGGTGAGTGTTCCCAGCAGGCCGAATTCTTCACCCAATATTGCCAATATGAAATCTGTATGGGCTTCCTGCAGATAATTCCATTTTTCGCGCGAAGCGCCAGGCCCCACGCCCATCAAACCACCCGACCCAAAAGCCCACATTGCATGGTCGATTTGTTCAGGTGCCGAAAGGTCGCGGGCAACACCGTTACCGGGCAAGATCGAAAGAACGCGACGAATACGTGTGGGGTTTTTCGCTACTAGGAAGGCCAGTAAGGGTATCGAGAGAAGCGTCAATCCGACGAACCATTTCCCAGGCAATCCCGCCACCCACAGCGCACCAAAACAGGCTATGGCAAGCACCATCGCAGTGCCCATATCCCAGCCGAGCATCACTGCACCAATACCTAAGGCAATGGGGATACCTGCGGTCACGAACATCTGTTTAAAATCACGAATGCGAGCACCTTCACGCGCCACAATACGTGCCAACGCAAGGATGATGGCGAGCTTCAGGAACTCTGATGGCTGAGCCTGACCGATAAGTGGCAATACAATCCAGTTACGATTGCCACCGACGTTGACGCCTAGTGGAGTCAGAACGAGCGACTGCGCAACAAGTGCAAGCAGGAATAGTGGGAGCGCCAAGTGATACCACCATCGTTGTGGTAACAAATGTGCCACGGCTGCTATCACCACAGACCCCGCAATGATGACAAGCTGGCGTCCGAAGGCCACATAAGGACTCTGTTCACTGGCAATGCGGGCCACCGCGGAGGCAGAGAAGCCCATGACAAGACCAAAGATGGTCAGTAGCAGCGCAGAGACAATGATGAGATAATACGTGGTCACAGGGTTTGCGTTGACACTGCCGCTTTTAGGTTCGCCGAATTGGATGCGAGGCACGCGCGCTAACAGGCGTTTCATCCCTGCCTCCACTGGCTTTCTAAACGCTTCACAGCCTCAACAAAGGCATCACCGCGTTGAGCGTAATTATCGAATTGGTCCCAAGAAGCGCAGGCCGGTGCCAGTACCACGGTGTCACCTGGTCGTGACAGTGCCACAGCCTCATTCACGACGGAGAACATCCAATCTTCATGTCCATCGACCTCAACAACGGGCACACCATGCGCATTCGCAGCCAAAGCTTGGGCCAGGAGACGTCGATCGGCACCGATGAGCACGACGCCACGCAGCGTTGGCGCCACCGCGGCAATCATGTCGTCAAATACTTGCCCTTTGGCGTCGCCTCCAACAATCCACACTGCGCTTTGTGGCCGCAACCCGCTGAGGGATGCGGCAGCGGCGTGGGCATTCGTCGCCTTTGAGTCGTCAATCCACGTCACATCAGCGGCGTGCGACACGACAGCTCGACGGTGGCCTGCCGGAGTGAAATTGCGCAGCCCCTGCGCAATGTACTCAGGGGCGATATCTGCGGCTCGCGCAAGGGCAGCGGCGGCCAACGCGTCGAAAACTACAGCGGGACTCGGATGTGGGCCATAAGCTGGGGCAAGATCTTCAAGGTCAGCCAAATGCAGCGCATGCTTGTGGCGATCGGGCAGGTACGCGCGGTCAACAAGATGATTTTCAACAATGCCTACCTGGGAGATTGCAGGCGCCCCGAGTGTCACTCCGATAGCACGGGCTCCTTCAATCACATCGGCGTTTTCTACCATCTGCTCAACTGCACGATCGTGGGCCGGATAGACGCAGGCGATACGTGTATGTTCGTAAATTCGTGCTTTGTCAGCGGCGTAGGACATCTCATCGCCATGCCAGTCAAGGTGGTCGGAGTCAACGTTGAGACATATGGCTGCTAGCGGTGATACAGATCGGGTGGTGTGGAGCTGGAAGCTCGACAATTCGACTGCGAAAATATCTGCGTCAGTGTCGATAGCCTCGCATATCGGCGTGCCGATATTGCCCACTTCCTGCGCTTTCATACCCGCTGCGCGCAGGATAGAGCCAAGCATCCCAACAGTGGTCGTCTTCCCGTTCGTGCCTGTGACGCACAACCATGGTCGTCCAGCGTGAGGCCCCTGCTCTTGGAGGCGCCAGGCAAGTTCTACTTCACCCCACAGTGGAATCCCGGCGTCGCGGGCAGCCGCCATAATCGGCGCATGGGATGGTATCCCAGGCGATACAACGATCAGTTGCGGTTGAGATTCGATAACTGTGGCGGCAAGGTGTGCGGGATCGTCAATGACGTTGACGGTAATTGCCGCGTTGTGTGGGTCGCCACCGTGGCGTGAATCGTAGGCGGTCACCTCCCACCCACGCGCCGCAAGCGCAGCCGCAGCCGCTTTACCTGATGTTCCCCAGCCGATCACTGCCGCTCGTGTATTCACAGGCGTGCCGCCCAATCAGCGTAAAAGATTGCTGCCCCCACCATTGCCAGCAGTGCAGCGATGAGCCAGAATCGGATGACAATGGTGATCTCTTTCCAGCCTTTTTGTTCGAAGTGGTGATGCAGAGGCGCCATCAGGAACACACGTTTACGGGTGAGTTTAAAGAAGCCAACTTGAATGACAACGGATATCGTTGTGGCTAGGAAAAGACCTGCGATGACGACGGCGAAAAACTCCGTGTGGGTGAGCAGTGATACGCCAGCGAGTGCGCCGCCAATGGCAAGCGACCCGGTGTCTCCCATGAAAATCTGTGCGGGCGATGCATTCCACCACAGGAAGCCTGCCAGGGCACCCACCAGGGCGGCACAGAAGGTGGCAAGATCCAGCGGGTCGCGGGTAGCGAAACAGGCTTGTACGTTAAGGGTGCGTCCACCACATACCTGAAGTAATTCGAAATATGACACGAAGGTGTAGGCACCAAAGACAAAGATTGATGCGCCTGCCGCTAACCCGTCCAGTCCATCAGTGAGGTTGACAGCATTTGACCATGCGGCCACCAGAAAGTTCGTCCACAGCAGATACAGAATATAAGCGATGACGGGACCTGCGAAGGTGAGGGTGAGAACTAGATTTTCATTGAAGGTAATGGCAAGGCTTCCTGGGGTGTACCCCATTTCGTCGGGACGCATCAGCGTACCCACGGCGAAGAGAGAGGCAACCGACAACTGCCCAATAATTTTGGCTCCCGCATTAAGGCCAAGGCTGCGTTGACGCATAATTTTAATGCCGTCATCCAGCAGCCCAATTGCGCCCAGTCCCACGAAGAGGAAGACAAGGAGGGTGCCAGACCACGTGGGTCCACCGTTAAGGGCTGAACCGATAAGCCACGAGGCGGTGGTCGCGAAGATGAATACGACGCCACCCATTGTGGGCGTGCCGCGTTTTGTGAGGTGTTGTGTGGGACCGTCCTGTCTGATGAACTGCCCATACTGATGCTTTATTAAATATTTTATGAACCATGGTGTCAAAAAGAGGGAAAGCACCAGCGCGACACCGAATGCCACGATTAACCCAATCATCGGCGCGTACCCCTTTCGATCAGTGCATCAGCTGCAGCGTAGACACCCGAGTACAGCGAGCCTTTCACAAAGATGACAACGCCATCACTCAGGTCTTCACACAGAATATTCACTGCATCGGCAACACTGGTGGCATGACGGCCTCGTGTCTGGCTAGGAAGTTCTTCACGCAATACCTTTGCTGCTTCACCGTAGGTGATAACCGTTGATATTCCAGCCTCGGCAGCCATACGACCTACTTCGCGGTGCATGGCGTCCGATTCGTCACCCAACTCAAGCATTTCTCCAAATATTGCTGCCATTGGTCGGCCTGCGGCAAGCACCGTAAGTGCGTCAATTCCAGCCCGCATGGAATCAATATTGGCGTTATAGGCATCGTCGATTAACGTTACCGCCTTACCGTCAATATCCAGTTCGGTGACGGCCATACGGTGGGGGGATTGAGCCTTCGCCTGAGACAATGCTGCGGCGATATCTGCACAGGTCATCCCTACCGCGTGGGCTGCTCCCGCTGCGGCGCATGCGTTGGCAACGTGGTGGCGACCGACGAGGCGTAGGCTAACTGGCGCTTGTTCTTCCCCAATGCACAGGGTAAATTGTGCCCTTCCGTGTGCGTCAACGTCGATATCAACGGCACGCACCATCGCCTCGTGCGCGCCCGTTGGAGAAAAGTAGATGATGTCACCAGGTGCATCGGCTGCCATGGCACGCACCTGATCGTCATCATAGTTCAACACCGCAAGCCCGCCGCTGCGTAACCCTTGGACAAGTTCGGCCTTCGCACGGGCAACACCTTCAACGGAACCAAAGCCGCCCATATGCGCATGTCCAACCATTAATTCAATGGCAATATCTGGTGGCGCAATATCGGTGAGGTAACGGATATGCCCGCTTCCTGAGGCTCCCATCTCGAGAACGAGTATCTGAGTGTCGGCATCCGCTTTCAGTACCGTAACGGGAAGCCCCACCTCGTTATTAAAGGACAGTTTTGGCGCCACAGTCTGCCACCGTGTGCCAAGAAGTTGGTACAGAAGATCCTTCGTGGTGGTTTTTCCCGCTGAACCGGTAACTGCAACAACACGTAACGTTGGCCGTGCCTGCCGCAGTGCGGCCAGGTGGGCGCGCGCAAGTGTCCCCAGTGCCACGGTGGCGTCGTCAACAACGATTTGTGTGGCTGGACCGTCACCTCGTACTTCTTCAACGATTGCCGCTACCGCTCCACCTTCCACAGCGGCAGCGAGGAAGTCGTGACCATCGGCGTTTTCTCCTCGTCGCGCAACGTAAAGGGCGCCGGGGGTGGCGTCCCTGGTGTCTGTAACGACTGGGCCAGTAACCCTCACATGCGGACCAGTGTGCTGTCCACCTATTGACTGCGCGATCCAGTCACTGAGGCAATCCATGGTGCTCCCTCCAGGGACACGGGGCCCCACAGTTGTCGCTAGTTCTCTTCACGCCCAGTCGGGTAAAGCTGTGCTGGCTCAGACGAGGCGGGGATACCAAGTGTCCTCACTGCATCTGACGCTGCGTCGCCGAAAAGCGGCGCAGCTACAGTACCACCATACGCGGTAGATTTTGGATTGTAGAGTACGACCGAGATGGCTAACCGTGGGTTATCTGCGGGGACAATACCTGCGGCGGTTGCCACCACACCGGTACCATTTTGCAAGAAAAGCTCGGCAGTACCGGTTTTCAGTGCCACGCGATACCCGTCAATCTGCGCTTTACTGCCTGTCCCTGTTTCGGCCTCGACAACCGACTCCATCATCAAGGTGAGTTGTTGGGCAACTTCGGGTGAAATTACCTGTACCGGTTCGGGACTTTCTGGGTAGTGGACGGTACCGTCAGCCTTCGTCCAGGAGTCAATGATGCGCGGGTTGACACGCACGCCGCCATTACCGATGGTGGCCATCACTGAGGCTTCTTGGAGGGCACTCATGGAATAGGCTTGGCCGAACATCGTCACGTATTTGTCGCGTCCTTGCCACTGATCCGGTGTGCGCAGTGATCCTGCGGTTTCGCCTGGCAATTCAATGCCGGTGGGTGTACCGAGGCCGAAGGCACTCATCATGTTGTACAGCTCGTCATTGGTGAGAGTCTCACCGATGAGGACTGTACCAACATTGGATGACTGTGCCAGAATGCCGGTCGAGGTCAGCTGGTAGGTCGGGTGGTTCCGAATGTCTTTGATGACGCCACCTGAATCGGCACGCGCGATATTATCGGGCACTTCGAAGGTTGTTGTCGGGGTAATGGTGCCTTTTTGTAGTGCCGCCGCGACGGTCAGTACTTTACCTACGGAGCCAGGCTCGAAGGCATATTGGACTGACGAGGCCGTTTGTATCGTTGAACTTTCGGGTTCTTTTGCACCTGAATCGGCCATGACCAGTACGCGGCCGGTTGCCACGTCAAGGATCACGACACTCCCCCAGTCGGACTGGCTTTCCTGCACTTTTGCGTCGAGTTTGTCCTGCACGAGATGTTGCAGGTCCGCGTACAACGTGGTGCGTACTGATGCGCCGTCGATAGGTTCTTCGATGACTTTCTTTCCGCCGGGCATCACAGCACCATTGGGGGCGATTTCGTAGGCTTCCTTACCGGGTGTACCTACCAGCAGGTCATTCATCGTTGCTTCCATGCCAGCGGATCCGGCATTGTCAGCATTCACGGACCCAATGAGCTGGCCCGCGGTATTGCCCGCTGGATAGATCCGTTCGTGTACTGCCTCCCATTCGATACCGTGGATATTGAGTTTGCGTATCTCACGGTATGTTTGCGCGTCGACGTGTTTTTTCAGGTAGACGTAGGTGGAGTCCCCGATCATCATGCCGCCGAGGGTTGCTTCATCCATCGCCAGTAGCGGTGCGAGGAGGCGTGCTGCCATTGCGGGTCCGCGCCCTTCGACTTCTTTTGTTGGCACGCCATCTTTTTCCACGTATCTGACCGCACTCATGATATTCACTTGATTAACGGCGATGTGGTAGGTCTGAACGGAGTCAGCCAGTACTGCACCGGTGACGTCGAGGATTGCGCCGCGTTTGGCGGGAATATCGGTCATACGGGTGCGGACCAGTTGTCCTTCAGCAGCCAAGGATGGGCCTTGGATGATTTGGATGGTGAATAGCCGAAGCGCACAGACGCAAAGGAGCGCGACAGTTGCGATGGCAATCCACCGCGCACGTTTTGCCGACGGATTCATTCTTGAACCGTACCACCCTCAACGGTGCCAGTGCTCAGCGTGACAACACCAGCGCGACCTGCGGGTACCATTCCTTGGGCGGTGGCGGCTTCTTGGAGCGCAGTTGCCGACGACCGTCGCTGGAGCTCTTCTTGCATCGTCCAAGCACTAGCATTGAGTTCATTCAGTACAAGTTGTTGTTCGCGTATCGCAAAGGATGTTTGCGCCATCGCCGTGTTGATCAGCATCGGCACAACGATGGAGATGACGAGTACCGCAATTAAGCCAAGGACTATGGGCAGTATTCCTGCCTGTGGTTGTGCGCGTTCGATGAGGCGCAGTTCGGGTTTGGTGGTCCCGCGTGCTTGTTCAGAGCGCGACGCTGGACGGAGTTTCGCTGCTGTTGCGCTCATCGGCGGTCCTTCCATGGGGCGATCACTTCTGCGCCGCGCAGGCGGACGGAGGCGGATCGCGGGTTATGTTCTAATTCGTGGTCATCTGCTTTGTGTGCTCCGCGCGTCAGTAGGCGCAAGCGTGGCCCCAATTCGGGTGGCACCACAGGCATTCCAGGCGGTGCTTGATCGCTGGCTCCTAAACGGAAGATGTCTTTGACGATGCGGTCTTCCAAGGACTGGTACGACTCAATGACCAGACGTCCGCCCACCCTGAGGCTGTTCAGCGCTTTGGGCAACGTATTTTCGAGGATGCGCAATTCGTCATTAACAGCGACGCGCAGTGCCTGGAAGGTACGTTTTGCTGGATTCCCTCCGCTGCGGCGTGCTGCGGCAGGAATGGCGCGACGCACGATATCCACTAGTTGCGAGGTGCGTGTCAGCGGTACCGTTGTACGTTCGCGGACAATAAGATTTGCGATTTTCGAGGCGAAACGTTCTTCACCGTAGACGCGCAGTATTCGGGTAAGTTCCTTGGTGTCGGCGCTGTTGAGGAGTTGGGCTGCGCTGATCCCGGTGGTGGGATTCATACGCATGTCGAGTGGGGCGTCTTTTGCGTACGAAAAGCCGCGTTCGGCCTCGTCAAGCTGCAAGGACGAGACGCCAAGATCCATGAGTATCCCGTCAACTTTGCCGTCCAATCCCCGCTGCGCCACCACCTCGTCAATGGCGTCATAGGTAGCGTGTACTGCACTGAAACGCTGTCCGAATGGCGCCAGACGTTCGCTGGCTAGCGCGATGGCCTGGGGATCACGGTCAATGCCGATGACGGTAAGGTCGGGGAAACGTGTGAGCGCCCCTTCGGTGTGCCCACCCATACCGAGGGTACAGTCAATGAGGGTTGCGCCAGGATGATTGATGGCTGGCGCAAGCATGTCCAGACATTCCTCAAGAAGCACAGGGATATGCAGATGGGCGGCGTCGCGTGTGGTATTCATCTGCTACCTGTCCTTTCTTGTGTGGCAATACGACGTATCACCCGGTCCCCCACCGAGCTCTGCTATCGGGGAAGTGATGTCAGAACTTGGGCGGAGACCGCGCGATACGTCTAGAACATTCCGGGAATGATTTCGTCTTCGGTGTTGGAGAACACTTCTTCTTGGACAGCCAGGTAGCTGTACCAAGATTTGGCATCCCATATTTCTGCACGGTTGCCTGCGCCAATGACGACAAGTTCCCGGTCAAGTCCTGCATATTGGCGCAGGTCAGTGGGGACACCGATGCGACCTTGTTTGTCAGGGACTTCTTTGTATGCACCCGAAAGCATGACGCGGATCCAGTCACGCGCCTGTTTTGATGACAGAGGCGCGCGGCGCATATCTGCGGTCATATTTTCGAATTCTTGTGCGGGGAATGCGTAGATACAGCGTTCCTGTCCGCGGGTGAGGACGATGCCGCCCTCCATATCTGCGCGGAAGCGAGCAGGGAGGATCACACGTCCCTTGTCGTCGAGCTTGGGCTCGTATGTGCCAAGAAACATGCCTCACCACCTTCCCCCACGTGACACTTGCCCCCACTTTACTCCACTGAAGGAAGATTTCAAGCTTATTTCACGCTAATTTCTTTGCAACAAGCAACAAAATTGGCTTAATTTCAACAAAAAATCATGGTGGAGGAAAATGGAGGAAAATTTCTTATTTTGGGTAGAGCGGGCACTTTCAGCTCGTGCATATTCCCCACCGACAGCGGCGGATAATGCCTGCGGATACGCGCAATTGTTGGACGAGGTCTCAGAATTGGCCCGCCCGCGCAAAGGATGGGCTCAGCAAAATGCCCGGAAAAGCCTCAGATTTAGCGAATCATCACTCCTGCATCAACAAGCAGGCGCTTGAGCCTCTACGCGGTATTTGGACCTTCAGCGACTCTTGCACACTGTCGGCATTATTTGCTCGAAAAGAGCTACACGGTCGCGTGGAGGAAAGTGGAGCAGGTAGGTGGAGGAAGGTGGGACGAGCTCACCATGACAGCGTCCGAGCCCCGATCGGCACCTACTGATGGGCAACGCCTGCCGAGATTTCGTTTCCACAGGTTTGTTGTTGGGGGTAGTCAGGGTGGGGCTTGGTGTTTTACGGTGTGTGCATGAGGTCACATGCTGATGGTCAGGTGGTGTCACACGCTGACGCTGTTACGGGTGTGCGTGATGGTGCGCGGGTGTGTTGTGGTCATGATTCGTGCACTGGTAAGGACCTGTGTGGCGTTTCGGGGCGCCAGTTGTCGGGCTTTGCTTCTGGGCGATCTTTAGGTCGAGGGTGCATGTCGTGGCCTGTGACGGTGGTGCGCACTGTGGTGGCGCTGCTTACTGTGTGCGTGTGTGGCGCGCTTGGCCTTGCCGCGTGCAGTAGCGGTGAATCCGAAGAAGAAGCAGAGGCACGCAGGCTTGCCGAAGGCATCGAACGGTGGGAGGCTGCACAAGCTGAAGAAAATTCCTACGAGACCGACCCTGATGGCAAACTCATCCAGCCCGACCGCGGATTAAGCGAACCCGAGTTGCCTGCAATGGCGAATAGTATGAGCGTCGCCGGCGCTCAAGAGTTTTCAAAGTATTACATCGAACTCATGGAATATGCCTGGAACACAGGAGAGACAGCGACACTAAAGGCTGTTTCTGCGGAGGAATGTCAATTTTGCCTGAGCATGATCACCTCCATCGATGAACATTACTCATCTGGCGGTTGGGCGGACGGTGTAGCTTATTCCATCAACAGCCTTGAAGACCCTTCGCCCATCCCTGGAAATGCGAACGCAGTTGCACTGTTTGCTCATGTTGTAGAAGCTGCACATCATCTTTACGACGGTTCACAACTGGTGGAGATTGAGGAAGATCGCTCGTTGTTGGAACTGCACGCGTGTTGGGCGGAAACATCCTGGACTATCTGTGCTGGAGGTGCGTTCCAAGATGATGAGTAAGAAACATCTTCACACTGCGGCACTGGTGGCAACCATCACGTTGCTTGCCCTTGGTTTCATACCTCAGGCCACAGCCGCAACTCCAGCATGCAACGACGCCAATGAATGCGCGCCACAAACCAGTTTGAAGGCGCATGCGCATAACGATCAACTGTATACAGAGGCACTGCGAAGCGGGCAATACACGACAAGGTCCGCTTGGGGTCCCCTGTTTGGATCACCTTCTGACGCGCCGGGTGAGGTGTTGGTGGTGCGTCATGTTGGGCAGGATGTGACGTTTATGGCGCCGGTGTCTGACCCGGACTGTGGAGTGTGGTACATCGGTGATAACGGCACACAGGTCTACTGCGCCCCACCACCCCAAGGCACACCCACACCCACCCCCACACCTTCAACCCACGATCTGTTGTACGCCGCGTTGGCCTCGGTCACTATCAACGGCGCGGGCCTTGTCATGCAACCTGCCCAATACGCCTACATCGACTTTGCTCAACTCGCCCACGCCACCACCCCCACACAAACCCACACCGTGACCCTAATGGGCACACCCGTGACCATCACACTGCACGCCACAAATTTCACCTTCGACTTTGGAGACGGCACCCCACCCATCACATCATCCACACCTGGGGCACCCTACCCAGATATGACCATCAGCCACCACTACACCCACACCCACCCCGCACGAGTCTTAACCTTGACCACCACATGGGCCGCCCATATTGTCAACCCTTTTACCGGAGAAGAAATCCAGGTTGACGGCGCCTTGTCCACCACCGAACGCACCCAGCCATTTCCCGTACGCAAAGCACACGTCGCCCTGACCGACACCGCCGAAGAACTCGCCGGACACTAAACACCCCCACCACCACCGACGGAATCATCCACCGCACAATCATTACGGGCAAAGCCACCACCACACACAAAAGCCACCACCACCTCACCAAGCAGCAGAGGATATCAGTGACGAGCAAATGGGAGGCAGGCGGACGCCTCACCTGACGTCTATGCACCTCACCCTGCGACGCTGCGCAGAAAACTAGCCGCGGCGTTCATCCCATCGGCGCTCTTGGTCAGCAATAAAGGCTGCCCACCCATTAGGCAGACCCTTCTTTTCCTGTCCTTTTGACGCGTTTCCTTTCGGGGAACTCATCGCCACAAGGACACCCGCCAGCATGAGGACGAAACCAATCACCGCTGCTACGACGGTCCAAATCCCGTGACCGAGCGACAAAGCCGACACAAGGACAATGAGCCCTGCAACAGTGCAGCTAATACCAAGCGCAAGGCGACGTGGAGACCATGTATGGCCATGCGTCACCTGCGCCATTTCGTCGCCTTCTTGACGGCGTGGCCTAGAGGCTGGACGCGATAATTGTGAGGCAAGCTCAGGATCTTCACGGCGAAGTTCTTCCTCCATCTGTTGAAGAACAAGCTTTTCGTACTCTGACAGTGCCATCACACACCCCCTAGTTCACTGGTTCACCTGCAGGTGTGGTCAGTCTAACCCTCAATGCGAGTGTTTCGCGAATGCGCCACCAGGCGGACCAGCCGATGCTGGGTCCATCAATGTTGCTGGACGCAACACATCAGCACCGAAACGGTGTTTTACCTGGTCTAATGCTCGTTCTGCTGCCTCAAGGCGCGAATCAACGTCAAGTGTCACCGGCACACCTTGACTACGGGAACGCAGATTCTCTGCCCTCAATCCACATAGGCGAACACCCGAGGCAGGAATAGGTTGCTGTGCGAGCAACCCTTTGGCGGCATGGGCCAGGTGGGCGGCAAGATCAGTGGCTTCACTCAGGGTGACGGAACGACTAACTGTCTTAAACTCGCCATCACGTAATTTTATCGCTACCGTGAATGCAACCATATCTGCAGCTCGCAGCCTCCGCGCGCATTCGTGTGCCGCCCATAATAGAAAACGCTCAAGTTGGGAACGCGACGAAATATTGTGCTCAAAAGTCCGCTCAACCCCAACCGACTTTTCTGCAGGACGTGCGGCCACCGATCGGTGGTCAATCCCCCACGCCAAGTCGTGGAGGTGATGCGCCACAGCCGGACCCAGAAGTTTTGCAAGCCGCCCCATGGGAGCATTCGCAAGGGCTTCAACGGTGATGATTCCTTCACGTTCAAGTACGGCAGCTGTTTTCCCTCCAACACCCCAAATCACACCGACCGGCAAACTATGAAGGAACGGAATGGTTTCGTGGGCAGGGATCAGCAGCATACCGTCTGGTTTCGCATGTGCCGACGCAATCTTTGCCACAGACTTGTTACAGGCGATACCAACGGATGCTGGTAGACCCACCTTAGAACGAATCTGTCGCCGTATTTCGGCCGCAATACTTGTGGGCGAACCAAGGCGTCGCCGCGCACCCGCAACGTCGAGGAAGGCCTCGTCAATACTGACTTGCTCAAGGCAGGGAGTGACCTGCGCCAAAATATCCATCACCCGACGCGAGTACGCGGCATAGACCCGATGGCTACCCGAAACGACCTGCGCTTGGGGGCATAATGCTCGTGCCCGCATCATAGGCATACCTGCACGCACACCGCTGGCGCGCGCCTCGTAGGTTGCCGAAGTCACCACCCCTCGGTTCCCGCTGCCACCCACAATGAGTGGCCGTCCACGTAACGCGGGATTTTCTGCAAGCTCAACCTCGGCAAAAAAAGAGTCCATATCCACGTGAAGAATAGGGGTTTGCGTATCGTCGTCACCCCAGTGTCGCTTCACGCGACTATCTCGTGGAGCGGTGGACATGACGCGGCTTCCCTTCCCTTCACATTGCTACCCATTACAGTGTCCCCTATGAGCAGACGTCTTTCCTCCCGAGCCACAAGCGAGTTCCCCATTGATTCGGGCACCGCGGTTTTCACCCAAGACGGCAACCTCCTCACTTTGTTTATTGACGGCGTGGAATCGTCGTGTATTGATCTTTTAGACCCGACACACCTTGAATTTGAATATATGCAGCACGCCACCTGTGTGTTAGATTCGTGGGCTGCAGCACCCCCATCACTACGGACACTCCATATTGGTGGTGCTGGATGCGCCCTGGCACGCGCATGGGTTGCGCTCCGGCCAACGTCACGGCATGTCGCCATTGAAATTGACGAGGCGTTGGCCACCTTGGCGCGCCAGCACTGTGATCTACCGCGAGCGCCCCAACTGAAAATACGCGTCGGTGAAGGTCGGGCAATCCTGGAGACGCTTCGTCCAGCGTCGTGGGATGTCATTATGCGCGACGCTTTCATTGATGGCCGCGTTCCGACGCACCTTTGCACGGTTGAGTGTGCGCAACTAGCGTGGAATGTTTTGCGGCCTGGCGGTATCTATATTGTCAACGCCGCCCACGGAGGTGGCAGTGATGCGCGCGTTGACGCGGCCGCGTTACGCGAAGTATTTCCCTGGGTTGTGGCGATTACTGACCCGAAGGTCGGGCGTGGTGGGCGACGTGGCAACGTGATTTTAGCGGCCCAGAAACTCACCACGCCCTTTGACGAGGCGGAGGCAGCTTCCACTGCAAGCTGCCCGCATACGGTAGGCGTGGCCGAGGATGTCGTGGGCAATGTCGGCGAAGCGCGTGGTCAGGTGGAAGATATTGTGCCCATTGACTACGCGGATTTGGAACGGCGTTTGCGCCGCTTGCCGTTACCTGCTCGTCCTCTTTACGGCAAAGATTTCGCCAAGTGGTGTGCCGGTACGCGGCCACTACATGACGCCACTTCTTAGGACGCCCTCGCGTTGTTCTTACGCGCGGTGGCGCGGGGTTTGTCCGTTGTTGTCGTCCCCCGGCAGCCCTTGCTTTCGCCTTTCCACCCGCTCAAGTGCCGCTCGTACCCGCTCGTCAAGGCTTTTTTCGGTGTCAGAATCTGCTGTATCAGCCAAGGTTTGCTGCGCCTGACCATCGTCATTTCCGAGGTGATACTCACCTTCGACCTCAGCATCGCTCGCCTGGGCGGCCTTGGCAGTGCGGGTGACATTGGCCAGATAGGCTTCGATGACGTCACCGATGGTCTTATCTTCCTCAGTTTTCTGCCCATTGGTGGTTTTGCCCAGCGACCCGAGTGGGACCATACCTTCAGGACCGGTCAATGCGTCGTAATGCGCCTCTAAAGCGCGTACGGTAGCGGCTATCTCAGGACTATCGGCAATAAATTGGTCAAGTGCCTGTGATTCTTCGGCGGCACCTTGTTCCAGGTCCCCAACTGGTAGCGCCAGGTCGGCAATTGCCGCCAATTTGCCGAGCATCGCAGAGGAAACCGCAGGGTAGGCGCGTTCAGACATGTAGAACGGAACGCTACCAATCAGGGCGATACCGTCAATGCCACCCTCAGCTAGGCGTTGTTGAATAAAACTTGATAGCGGGGCGGGAAATTGCAGCGGTTGAAGCATTTGTGGCTGTGCGGGCACTAACGACGCGCTAGTGGCTTGCACATGGACTTGGGCTGGTCGCGTATGGGGTGTTCCAGCCGGTATCCCATGCAGCGATACCGTTATTTCCACGCCTGCGTCACGGGCAATGGTGGCGATAGTCTGCGCGAAGGCCTCCCACTTCATATCTGGTTCAGGGCCGTGAAGTAGCAGGAAGGGCCGCCCGAGGTCATCCGCAACGCGATCAAGGCGTATCTGGGGAAGGTCCATATTCGTTGTCACCCAGTTGTCCATCGTTAAGATCGGTCGGTGCGAACGGTAGTCAAGAAAATCGTCGGAGGAAAACGAGGCGACAACGTCCCATTGGAGCGAGGTCATCATCTGCCGTACTGCAATATGGCCGGCTGCACCTGCGTCAATGGCACCATCGAAGTGGATGACGAGAATTGGCGCTGAGGCACCCCAGGCCGGGCCTTTGTCAATCGTTGACATGTGTACTTGTCCCTCCTTCTGCACGTATCGGATCCTTATTTTCTTTCTGTAGTTCTACGCTACCGTGTGGCAGCCCAGTTAGCCTGTTATACCGCGTGGTGCGCATACATGACAGTGTGAGATGTCGCCGCAGGTGACATGTGCCTCAGCATGTCACCTGCGTCCACTAACTGGCCACCCATGTACGACATAAATCATGGCTTCTTAGAATTGACAGACTGCTCGTTAGCATGCCGTTAGCCTGCCTCGGATTGGAGTCGCGATGCCTGATCACATTATCTCGGCTGACCCCACCGACGAATTGAGGCACGAACAGCAATTTGTTGACACTGCCTATGCACGTCTTGATGAGGTACGCGGCCAATATCGCCAGCGACAGGTGCAAGCTCATGCCACACACGGTGTAGGCAACGCTCAAGGATGGAGCGAACGTGACGCTATATCGGCACATTTCGGTGAACTTGCTGCACGCCTTGATGGTGTGGAAGAACGCCTCGTATTTGGCAGGTTGGACCTATCCAGTGGTGACACGCACTATATTGGCCGAACGTCACTGTCAGATGATTCCGGTACGCCTTTGCTTCTGGACTGGCGTGCACCCGCTTCAGCACCCTTTTATCGGGCCACGGCTGTTCACCCGCAAGGCGTAGTTCGGCGACGTCATATTTCCACGCGACAACGTAGTGTTGTGGCGATTGAAGATGAACTTCTTGACAGCGCCGCAGCCGAGAGTGCAGGCATGGCTTTCCAAGGTGAAGGCGCATTAATGGCGGCTTTGGGTAAGGCACGCGAAGGCCGCATGGGCGATATCGTTGCCACCATTCAAAGCGAACAAGATCAGATTATTCGCGCCGATGACAATGGTCTGATCGTCGTTCAAGGTGGTCCCGGCACGGGAAAAACAGCGGTGGCACTTCACCGTGCAGCATATTTGCTCCACGCCAACCGTGAACGCCTTGAGCGCTCAGGTGTGCTGCTAGTGGGACCTTCGCGCGTATTTTTGCGTTACATCGAGAAGGTCCTCCCTTCACTGGGGGAAACGGGTGTTGTGTCCATCACCATTGGCGATTTAGTTCCTGGCGTGCGCGCACGCGAAAGCGAAACACCCGAGGTAGCGCACATAAAAGGGCTTGCAGTTTGGTCAAAAATCCTTGAGCACGCAGTGCGTGACCTTGTGAAAGTCCCTGAGTCAGATCAGGTTCTCACCGTGTGGAACAGGCGGGTCAGGCTGCTACACACCGATGTCGTAGCGGCCGTGCGTCATGCGCGTCGAGGAGGACGTCCACATAATGTTGCACGCGACACTTTCGCACGCGACCTGATGAAAATCCTCGCTGAACGCCTGGTCACTGATCACGCACAGCCCGGCAGCACACCAGACCCTGAAGAAGTGGTGACATGGACAGGCGAAATCCGGGACTCAACGTCGGCACGCCGAGCCATTAACCTTGCGTGGATGCCAACGCGTGCCACGACGCTACTGAAACGCCTGTGGGCAAAACCTGCTCTTCTCGCTCGCCTCAACCGCGAGGTCGGTTCCCCTTTGTCGGCACAACAATTAGCTGCGGTCTTTCGGCAACGCGACGCGGGTTTCACTGCTGCTGACGTGCCACTCCTTGATGAGTTAGAGGAACTCCTTGGTACATGCGACGTATTAGAACGCAATACATCAAAGGAATCGACCTCCACAGGTGACGAAGTTGAACGTGCACGCGAAGCGATGGAATCAATGGGCCTGGGCGGCGGCATTGTTTCAGCGGAAATGCTCGCAGCTTCGGCAGCTGGCGTCGAACAGATCGCCCCGCTGGCTGAGCGCGCCGCCTCGGACCGCACATGGACCTACGGGCATATCGTCGTTGACGAGGCGCAGGACCTGTCACCGATGGCCTGGCGCGCACTTTTGCGCCGATGCCCATCACGAAGCTTTACAGTAGTTGGCGATCTTGACCAGAAACGCGGCAAGCACCCAGCATCGTCGTGGGAGGATGCCTTGGGCCCTGCTGCCAGGGCACTGCACGCACAATACGTACTGTCGGTGTCGTATCGGACCCCACGCACGTTGACGCGTTTGGCGGAAGGCGTGTTGGCACGTGCAGGCGCACCGGTATTACATCCAACCCACGCGGTACGTGACGTTGAGGACTGCTACCAGGTGCGCTCACTTCCCCCTGGCACACCTGGCAGCGACGAGGCGGTGCGTAGCCTCGCTGGCACGGCAGCCCGGCACGCTTGTGAGCGCCTCGATGCGGACCAAGGTGAAGGGCAGGGACGTGTCGCCGTCATCGTTGGCTCCTCTCGAGCGCAAGCGTGGGGAGCGGACACTATTGGGGCGACGTCACTGACTGAACGCGTGAGTCTATTGTCCGCGGGAGCAGCCAAAGGCTTAGAGTTTGACTCTGTTATCGTCGTTGAACCCAGTGAAATCCTGGCTGACGGACCTGGCGACCTTTTTGTGGCGCTCACGCGTGCAACCCATGATTTAACTGTTGTTCACGCTTCCCCGCTGCCTGGCGGCATGGAGGAATGGGAATAGCGATCCGACGAGGTGCAAACACCTCGGACGGAAGAAGTAGTTTCGGGCCTGGCGGCATGGAGGAATGGGAATAGCGATCCGACACCTCGCCACCGCAATTGCTGTGCTCTGCTGGACGTACATGGCGCAATAGAAGCGTCCGCGGCCCGGATATCTTGGGCGCTTCATTGTCTATTCATGGCACGATGTTTCTATGACTCGGGCATTGCTTTTGGAGAATCCGCACCCAGTTTCAGATGAGGTGTTTGAACGGTGTGGTATTGACGTCACGCGGTACAGCGGCGCCTTGGATGAGAATGAATTAATCGAGGCGCTAGAAGGCGTCGACTACTTGGGCATTCGTTCGAAAACGATGGTGACAGAGCGCGTATTGCGTGCCCGCCCTCACCTGCGTGCGATAGGCGCCTACTGCATCGGTACGAACCAGATTGATGTGGCGGCTGCCACCTCCCTAGGTATCGCTGTTTTTAATGCGCCGTATTCCAATACCCGCTCGGTTGTTGAACTCGCGATTGGCCACATCATTAACCTGTCACGACGGGTGACGGTGAAGAATTCACGTTTGCACCGTGGTATTTGGGACAAGAGTGCTGACGGTGCGCATGAGGTGCGGGGCCACACGCTGGGCATTATCGGGTACGGCAATATTGGGAAACAGTTGTCGGTACTTGCCGAGGCCATGGGGCTTAACGTGATCTACTACGACATTGCCGAGAAGTTATCGCTTGGCAATGCCACCCAAATGCCAACGCTAGAGTCGGTGCTACGCGAGGCTGATATTGTCTCTATTCATGTCAATGGCACTTCTGACAACGAAGGACTTTTCGGTGCAAATGAATTCGCATCGATGAAGCGTGGAGCGCTATTTATTAACCTGTCACGCGGTTTCATTGTTGATATGGATGCACTGCGTGAAAGCCTTGAAAGTGGGCACCTTGCTGGGGCTGCGCTTGATGTTTTCCCAGAGGAGCCTAAAGGCAATGGCGATCCGTTTACGTCACCACTTGCTGGTTTTGACAACGTCATTTTGACGCCGCATATTGGTGGGTCCACTGAGGAGGCCCAGTGGGATATTGGCCGCTTCGTGTCGTCAAAGATTACTGATTTTGACGCTACTGGTTCAACTGATATGAGCGTGAACCTGCCGAATTTGCAGCTGCATACTTCTGCCACAGCTCAGTTCCGTATCTCGTTGGTTCACCGTAATACGCCAGGTGTTTTGGCATTGGTCAACCAGGTATTTGCTGAAGCTGGTGCCAATATTGAAAGCCAGATTCTGTCAACTGCTGGGTCAACGGGTTATGTGCTCACCGATATTTCCTCTGAGCTTCCTCACGAGGCGTTGGCTGCGATTGATGCTATGGAAGACACTATCCGTCTCACTGTGACACCCCTATAGCGAGCTATCTGGTTGATCTTTGTGGTGCGGGATCCACCTGGCGCACCGGTAGCCATCCCTTCGCAGGCACCTTTACGTATCGAGGAGTGTTGGCTCTTCCACTTGCGAACGTTTTGTGCGTCGTTTACCTGTTGTCCGCTTTTGCGGGGTAACTGGTTTTCGCCCACGCAACTGGTCAATGGCGCGAGCAAAATCTTCAACACTATCGAAATTTCGATATACAGAGGCAAAGCGTAGGTAGGCAACTTCGTCAAGGTCACGAAGGAAGGGAAGGATCGCTTTGCCCACTTCCTCGGAGGATACATTGGATACACCTGAGGAACGCAACTGTTCTTCCACTTGCTGAGCAAGTAAAGCCAACTGATCTTCATCAACATCGCGGCCACGGCACGCTTGCCGCAGGCCAGAGATCACTTTCATACGTGAAAAAGGCTCAACAACGCCCGAGCGTTTAACAACTTGAAACGACGAGGTTTCAAGGGTGGTGAAACGCTTTTTACATGCTGTGCATTCACGCCTTCGTCGAATGGATGCACCATCATCGGCGATCCGTGTATCAACGACGCGCGAATCGGGGTTATGGCAAAACGGGCAATGCACCCCATAACGCTACGGCCCGAGGGCGATCAGCGCAAGCCTAAGACCGCGCTCATCTCACGATCATCAATTACCAACAGGTGTGGCAACATTATCCTTCAGCCCATCGGCCCTTATTGTGTGGGCAAGCGCAGCATCTGTCCGACCGCGAGACCGCCAGAAATATCGTTGAGCCGATAGATATCTGTGACAATATCTTCCAAAGGACGCTGCGTATCAAGCGAAGCCGCAATACTCCACACCGATTCACCACTTTGCACTGAATGAACGACAGTGGCAGCAGGGTCAATCTGCGGTTGCAGTGCCAGCCCAAAGAAGATTGCACCCACGGTGGCGACGACAGTAGAACCAACGGCAAGGGCCGCACGCAGGTAGCTTCCCCTCTTTTTCACTGTGCTTGTGTGACGCATGAGTGGGCGGCGCGCATCAGCAGGAGAATCTTCCCGCAGCTGTTCACGTCGACGACGCAGTGACGGGGCGGAGGAAATATCACGCACCGGTGCGAGCGGCGCATCGGGGACAACGATAAGCCGAGGACGCTGTGTCTTTACAACTGCTGCATATGCCATTGTTTTACTCCATTCACCAGTCGTACACATGTTCGTCGAACACATGTACTATATCAATGTCGACCGGCAATGTCGAGACCCGCTCGAACATATGTTTCACATTTCGGCGTCGCTCGCATAACCTGTTACTACAAGTGGAACAGCACCCACCCACATCTGCGTCCAGCGCTTGAGGAGACACCATGGAACCCACTGCTCTCACCGATCGTCAGATGCAGATCCTTCGCTGTATCTATGACCACGCACAACACCACGGCTTCCCTCCGTCTGTGCGCGAAATCGCCACCAGCGTAGGTCTAGCGTCACCATCGACGGTCAAACACCACCTGGATATTTTGGAACGCGCTGGATACCTTCAACGCGTCCAGGGTCTGCCGCGCGCAATGGAAGTCTCCGAATACGGTCGTCAGTGTCTTGGCGTTGACGCTTCACCGTCCCCTGGCCTACCTTCCGCGTCTTACATTGAAGTGACGGTCCCGGTAGGACACAGCGACGAGGACGGATCAGCGATTCCACTCGTGGGTCGCATCGCAGCAGGGTCGCCGATTACAGCCGAACAATATGTCGAAGACGTTTTCCAACTGCCTACCCGACTCACCGGTCACGGTGAACTATTTATGTTGGAGGTCAGCGGCGATTCAATGATTGAAGCCGGTATCCTTGACGGCGACTTCGTCGTGGTACGCGCTCAACAAACAGCTCACGAGGGTGAAATCGTTGCTGCCATGATTGACGAGGAAGCCACCGTCAAAGTCTTTTCTCGAAGCGGTGGCCATATTTGGCTACTGCCTTGCAACCAGAACTACTCCCCTATCCCAGGCGATATGGCTACCATTTTGGGACGCGTCGTCACCGTCCTGCGTTCCCTATAAGACCATCGCATCTGCGCACGCTTGCACGCACAACATTTGAGCCCAGCATTTGAGGTAATCGGGTCGTCGGCCAAATATTTCCAAACAACAAGGAGGGCCGAAGCGTGCGCCTCGGCCCTCCCGAAAAATGCAATCAGAAGCCCAGATCGCGGGCAACTTGACGCAGACGCTCAGCCGACGCAGTCAAGCCGTCGCGTTCAGCCAATGTCAACGGCGGATTGAGCACACGGCCAGCGCCAGCACGTCCAACGATTGTCGGTGCAGCCATACACACATCGGAAATGCCTTCCCAATCTTCAAGCAAGGTCGAAATGGTCAGGACACGGTTTTCGTCACGGAGGACTGCACCCGCGATACGGGAGGCAGCCAGACCGATAGCGTAATTGGTGGCACCTTTACCTTCGATAATCCGATACGCCGACTGCACGACGTCCTCAGCGATACGCTTACGCAATTCTGAGTCGAAAAGGCCCCCTGAAAGTGTCGGCCCCCAGTGGCTGAGCGGAACATTGCCAATTTCGGCGCTTGACCACAGGGCTACCTCGGAGTCACCATGCTCACCTGCGATATAAGCGTGGATATTTTGTGTTGCCACACCTGTTTCGAGCGAGACAAGGTAACGCAAACGAGAGGTGTCGAGCACGGTTCCTGAACCAAATACCTGATTGCGCGGCAGGCCAGTGATTTTCAGTGCTGCATACGTCACCACATCAACGGGGTTGGTGATGAACATGAATACCGCTTCCGGGGCCACTTCTTGGAGCCGTGGCACAATGACGCGCATCAGGTCCACTGTGGAACCTGCCAGTTCAAGGCGCGACTGGCCTGGCTTCTGCTTCGCACCAGCGGTAACGATTACCATGTCAGCGCCGCGCACGATCTCAATATCGTCGCTTCCTTCAACGCTTGAGGTCGGCGTGAACTGGATACCGTGGGCAATATCGAGAGCTTCAGCCTCGACCTTCGGCTTATTTATGTCATGCAAAACGATGCTGCGTGCGTCACCCTTAATGGCGCAGGCGTAGGCGACAGCGGTGCCGACAGCGCCTGCACCGATGACAGCGATCTTCGAAGGGCGGCCAGTGGACATTGGGTAAAGGCTCGTTGCGGTCTCAGACACAGTGTTCCTCCTCAAAGGCAAGGTAGTGTGATCCCCATTATGGCAAGTCAGAGCCGCTGGCAACAGTCCTCACCGCATATTCGTGGCATAGGGAAGGACAGAAACGGCAGCGATTAGCGCTTTAGGCCTCACGCTCATCTGCTAAACGTCTCAAAGCTTGGCGAACAAGTGTCCCATTCGTTGTTGGCCACATCGCGGGCATCGATGAGCGGATCACCGCGCCGTAGCCTTTCGTCACTAAACGACAATCCAATACGGCAACGACCCCGCGGTCATTCACGGTGCGCAACAATCGTCCAGCGCCCTGTGCCATGAGAAGTGTCGCCTTTGGCAGTGAAACCGTCCAAAATCCGTTGAGTCTGCGCCGCTGAGCGTCCTTTGTTAGCGCCTTGGACACTGGATCATCAGGGTGCGGAAATGGAATACGGTCAATGATGACCAATCGACACGAGGCTCCGGGAACGTCCACCCCCTGCCACAGGCCAAGCGTACCGACCAGGCAAGAATCGACGTCGTGACGAAACTGCGTAATCAGTGACGACGCGCTTTCTTCCCCCTGAAGGTAAACGGTGAAATCAGTCTTTTCCCTTAACGCAGCTGCCCCCGCCTGCGCTCCCTTCCAGGAAGAAAATAACGCTAATGCGCCGCCACCACTTGCCTGGACGAGTTCAACGAGCTCAGCCAAGGCCTCGTCACTTACCCCTGCCTGCCCAGGCATCGGCAGGTGCTCGGCGACGTAGATAATACCCTGTTTCGCCTCGTCAAAAGGGGTACCCACGTCGATTGCGCGCCAAGGTTGCTCTGCCAGATTCAGGCCACAATCGTAGGCGATAGCGTCAAATGTGCCACCAAGACGAAGTGTTGCCGACGTCAGCACGGCTGCAGCATCACCCAGCGCAGCCGTGCCGATTGCCGAGGCCACGTGAAGTGGTGCGATCACCAATTCTGCCTGCCCGCCATCATCGGGCCGCTGAATCCACGTAATAGATTCATCGGCCACCCGATTCCACGCACCACATGTTCCCATCACTTCGTCCAAGGCCGCGCGAGCTAATGCCTTGGCCGCTGCATCACTTGACGAAGCCTGCACCTGAGTAAGTGCCTCCCTTGCCGCATTGTCGAGGCCGCGCACCGCATCGCTGAGGACCTGGTCTCGTTCGGCAAGCAATCCGGCAGGTAACTCGTTGATCGCGTCGACGAGGGCCGTTGCAGCTGTTTCAAAATCCTGTGTATCCACTGCAGCATGCGTGCGGGCCGCACGTGCCACCCGCGCCAGTTGTCCCGCCGAAAACGACGCGGATGCCTGTGCACGAACCCGTTCAGCTAACTCGTGGGCCTCGTCAACAATGACCATGTCAATATCGGTGAATAAATCCGCTTCCCCCGTTGCGTGGATTCCAAGCAGCGTGTGATTCGTAACAATCACATCGGCCTCAGCAGCCCGATCGCGGGCACGCTGCGCGAAACACTCCTCCACCATAGGACAGGCACGCCCAAGGCATTCACGTTTCGACACCGACACATGACGCCATGCCCGCTCTGATGGTCCCGGCACAAGGTCATCACGGTCACCGGTATCAGTTTCTTTGGCCCACTGTCGCAATTCCATAATTTCGGCAGCAAGCTGTGAGCTGGGGCCACCTGTTGCACGCGCAAATACAGGTGAGTGCTCAACGTCGAAAAGTGTCCCCTCGTCAGGATAACCACCTGCCAGACGGTAAGGGCACAGGTAGTTATTCCACCCTTTCAGTAGCGCCACCGTTGGTTGTACCCCCGTATGGGTCGCAACGGTATCAGCAACAACGGGCGCGTCTTTGACCAGTATTTGCCGCTGTAGCGCCAAGGTCGCTGTGGAGATCACAGCACGTGCCTGCGCGCTCGCGCAGTAAGTCATTGTCGGCACGAGGTAGCCGATTGATTTGCCGGTGCCTGTACCTGCTTGCACAAGGAGACGTTCATTGCTGGTGATGGCTCGGCATATTTCTTCAACCATCGTGACTTGACCGGCTCGGTGGCCACCACCCATCGCCGAAAGGACATCCGTTAAGACGCGACTACTCAGCGCCGCTAAATGGCTGGAGGCCTCGTCAACCTCAGTTGGCACAGCGACATCAGCCATCGCTCACCGATGCGGCCGTCAGTTTGTCAGCAAGGTAGGCATCGACCCGTGCCACCAGGTGCGTACCTGCTGCCACATATTCTTCAACACTTACTTCGCCTTCTTCATGGACAGCGTGGACAAGATCTCCCCGGCTATACGGCACGACAACGTCAACCTGGACGCGGGGACGAGGCAACATATCCTGGATTTTTTCCCGCAGTTCCTCTATGCCGTACCCCGTCCACGCAGAAACAGCCACCGAATGAGGCAGTACTGAACGCAGCAAAGCAATTTGCTCCGGCGGCGCCAAATCTGCCTTATTGAGTGCGATGATTTCAGGAATATCACGGGCACCAGGGATTGTATCCATTACCGCGTGGACGGCGTTGATTTGGCCAAGCGGATCGGGATGAGCACCATCGACAACGTGAAGGATGACATCCGCTTGCCCAACTTCTTCCAGGGTTGACCGGAATGCTTCAACCAGTTGAGTGGGCAGATTGCGAACAAAACCCACCGTGTCAGTGAGTGTATGGAGACGCCCATCAGGAGTCGTGGCTCGCCGTACGGTGGGATCCAAGGTGGCAAATAATGCATTTTCCACGAGGACATCCGCACCTGTCAGGCGATTAAGCAGGGTTGATTTTCCAGCATTGGTATACCCTGCGATAGCCACAGAGGGCACGCCTCCGCGTCGACGTGCAGCGCGCTGCGTGTGGCGTGACGGTTCCATGTCTTTGATTTGGGTGCGCAGCCGTGCCATGCGGGTACGAATTCGGCGGCGGTCAAGTTCAATTTTTGTTTCGCCTGGACCACGAGAACCAATACCTTCACCGCTGGCAACCCGTCCGCCAGCTTGGCGGCTCATTGACTCACCCCAGCCACGCAGGCGGGGCAGCAGGTATTCAAGCTGAGCCAATTCCACTTGCGCTTTACCTTCGCGGGATTTCGCATGTTGAGCGAAAATATCAAGGATTAGCGCGGTGCGGTCAACCACCTTGACTTTCACGACGTCTTCAAGGCCACGACGTTGGCTTGGAGCCAATTCTGAGTCCACAATCACGGTGTCGGCACCTGTTGCTGCAACCAATTCTGCGAGTTCTTTCGCTTTACCTTTCCCCAGGTAGGTCGCCGGATCAGGGGTGACACGTCGTTGAATCATGGCGTCAAGGACTTCAGATCCTGCCGTTTCAGCGAGGGCAGCAAGTTCTCTCAACGAGTTTTCTGCTTCCTCTTGCGTTTCCACAGTACGCAAGCCGACAAGTACTACCTTTTCCAGGCGAACCTGCCGGTATTCGACTTCGGAAATGTCTTCTAATTCTGTGGACAATCCACTTGTACGTCGTGTACCTGTGCGAGCTTCTCGTTCTAACCAGCCTGCGTCAGTGGATGTGTCGTGCCCAACGGTTGAGGCCAGTGCGGTACCGGTCCTGGCAAGTACCCGCGCCACGACCTCTTCCGCTCGGCGTGTCCCTTCCGTATTGGTCGGTTCTGCCTCGGGTGGGGTCTGCGACATAAGGGGACTCCTTTGGTACCTGGATGAGATAGATATACCAGTGTGTCACGTTTGGTGCCGATCCGTGATGTGAAATGGGGCCTGTGGACACGTAGGCTATGAGGGTGGAACAGCAGCAGTATTTTTCGAATCTATCTCCTGCCTCAGCCGACGAGCTTCGTCTACTTCACGCGAAGGCGCGCGGCTACGACTTGGAGATGTGGGTATCTGATCGTGTCTTTTCGGCAACGCGTCTTGACCTTGGGACGCGCCAGCTCCTTGCCGAGGCGCCGAAGCTTCCCGATGGTGGCGTCATGTTAGACCTGGGCTGCGGGTGGGGACCGCTTGCTGTGACGATGGCCTTGGAAGCTCCGCAAGCGAGTGTGTGGGCGGTTGATGTGAATGAACGTGCCCTTGATTTGACACGCCGAAATGCCGTGCATAACGAAGTTGAGGACCGCCTTTATGTTGCCACCGGTGACGAGGCGATGGCGCGGGCAGCATCGGAGGGGACACGTTTTGACGTCATTTGGTCGAATCCGCCAGTACGTATCGGTAAGGAAGCGATGCACCAGATGCTCACGTCATGGCTGAGTTTACTTGCCGAGGCCGGGCGCGCTTATTTGGTGGTGCAAAAGAACCTGGGGGCTGATTCACTCACCACCTGGCTGAATGCGCATGATTTTCCTGCGAGAAAAATTGCGTCAAAAAAAGGGTTCCGCATTATCGAGGTGGAGCCTCACTCTTCGCACTGACCTAACTGGTGCAACCGCTACCCCGACTCATGCAATGTGAGGGGTGTGCCGCGGCGTGGAGTCACCAGAGGATATCGGCAATATGGCAGGCTGGCCCCATCAGTATGACTGTATCTGGTCGTAATTCCACGTCGATGCGTCCACCGGGCACATCGATCAGCCAATGTGTTGGCGCGCCTTTGCCTTGACGTAGAGCTGCTGCCACAGCCGCCGCACAACACCCTGTCCCGCAGGATGCTGTTTCTCCGACGCCGCGTTCTAAGACACGCATCACGAGGTGTCCGTAGCCTCCCTCACGTTCGCTGTGGGTGGTGATATCTACGGTGAGCTCAAGGTTGATGCCATCTGGTGGCGTCGGTGAATATATGGGCCGCATATGCGGCGGTGCAGCGTCAGCATCGCAGAGTGGAAGCACCGCGGCCGTAAGATCTTCCCGACGGTCAAAAGCCACCACCGCGTGGGGGTTAGGGATATCCACGTGAACTGCCTCAAATATCCCGTCAACACCGGGCACTGTCACCATCATATTTGCTGTGCCGTTCGTCACCGGCGCACCCATGTCAACGGCGTACCACGCTTGACCATCACGATCTGCCAGCCGCTGAACCTTTTTGAGGCCGCCTCGTGTGCGAACTGGCAGTGTGTCACCAACGCCAAGATCAATGTATCCACGATGGCGCAGATGGTGGACGAATGCTCGCACCCCATTGCCGCACATTTGGGCGTAAGAACCGTCAGCATTGCGGTAATCCATGAACCATATGTCGTCGGTATACACGCAGCGTATGAAGCCGTCCGCACCAATCCCAACGGTAGGCGAACACATGGCACGTACCTGCGCCGCAGTGGGCTCCCATGTGTCATGCGCATCGTCACAGATAATAAACGTGTTGCTTGTCCCATGGACCTTGGCAGTGCTGATACCGTCAGGTGGCCAAAGCCCCTCCCCCGCATTGTTACTCATTACTGTCCTTTCGGCTGCATTGGGCAAGCACCGCCTCACAGGCACGGTCAGAAAGTGAACTATCGTGCGTTGCAGGCAGCCAAATAATGCGGGGGTCTGGGCGTAACCATTTCAACTGTTTGCGGGCGAGTTGGCGCGTAGCCAGCGCAACGGCGTCAGTGGCCTCGTCAATCGTCATTGCCCCGTCAATAACGGCTAAAGCCTGCGCATATCCTGTTGCTTTGGAAGCGGTGCGCCCTTGACGCAGACCCCGCAAAATGAGTTCGCGTACCTCATCAATGAGGCCATCGGCAAACATTTTGCGAGTACGCTGGCCGATTCGCAGGTCAAGGTCGTCCATCTCACGTGCAATAGCGATCATGACGGCCCGTTGATGGAATACGTGACGCGGCATTGTCGCTGAGTACGGTTTGCCGGTGAGTTCTATAACTTCCAGGGCGCGCACAAGGCGGCGGGTGTTATGCGCATCAATGCGCTCAGCACTTAAGGGGTCAAGGCTTTTGAGGCGTTCATGTAAGCCACGAGGCCCATATGGTCCCTGGGCAAGGGCTTCGTAACGAGCACGGATCGCCGGATCAGTACCCGGGAAGTCAATTGTGTCAAGGAGCGCACGCTGGTATAGGCCCGAACCTCCAGCAACGACGGCAAGGTTACCCCGCTGATGGATGGCTGCAATATCGGCGCGTGCCTGCACCTGGTACTGCGCAGCTGACGGTTCCTCGGTGACATCAAGGGTGTCAATTTGGTGGTGTGGGATACCGCGACGCTCATTGATGGGGGTTTTTGCAGTCCCAATATCCATCCCACGGTAGAACTGCATTGAGTCCGCTGAAACAAGTTCGCCGCGATGAGCGCCAAGAAGAGCAGGTAGGCGTTCAGCAAGATCAAGGGCGAGGTCACTCTTTCCTGAGGCTGTGGGGCCAACGACGGCGACAATCATCGTGGAGTCGGGGGCAGATGCCGTATCACACTCGTGGTAGGACGCAGGCGTTGACATAACCCCAGTTTAGGCCCCAGCACATGCGTACGGTATTTTGCGACTACTGTTAACACCATGTCTGCGGATGTCACAACACCGGTGAGTCTTGAACGTTTGAGTGAAACACTAACCGGAATCGGTATTGTTCCTTTTGTCGCTCCGGGCAATCAAGTAGCCGCTATCTTGCCTCCTGCCCGCGTTATCCGCTTTGTTGTGCAGGATAATCGTCCCGTACATGGCATCGCCGAATGGCATCGCCTCCTTGCTCCTTGGCACCGTAAGGCCGCAACTCAGGCGACGCGCACGGTCAATGCCACCACGTATCTTCCCAAATTAAGTGTGGCCGATAGCGCGGCAGGCGGCCTTGTTGTGCGAGCCCAACACGTGTTCATGTGGCCCGTTGGTGCCACCGACGTGCAGCTGCGTGGCGAGGTAGAGCAGTTTATACGTGCCACATTTGCCGCATTCAGCACACTGGAGAAAACCTTCATTGATCCTTGGGGTCCCCTTTCACCCGCGCATGACAGCGCCACCCTCACAACACCTAAGGAGCAAAGCAATGACTGAGTGGACCTCCATCAACATCGACGGCGTCGAGCCTTTAGTCAAAGGCCTATCTTTTGGCGCGAATACGCCACCTCCGCCACAGCCCGTCCCAGTGGATGAAGCTGCCGCGAAGTGGGGAACCAGGGTGGAACCTTTCGACCTGGATCGCGTAGAAAAGATTCTGAACAGTGATGGCCTTGCAACGGGCCGTGGCCAGTATATTGTCGTCACCGAAGTCCAGGGGCGGCGTATGCAGATCCATCACGAGCCCGCCTCCTGTCCGTGGATTCAGATCGAGGCCGTGCTCCCCTGCCACGACAGCAAAGCGCAGGCTGACGAACGGTGCAACGAGTGGAATAACACCCGCATGCAGCCCACTGCATTTGTTGTGGAACGAGGGGCGACCGATGACATCGTATTCGCTACGCGTTTTTATGTGGAACATGGCCTTTCCGACCGGCAGTTGCACACGCTCTTGCGTCGCGGCATCGGGGTGACACTCCAAGCGATCACCGCATTCGAGGCGCCCGCCTCGTAAATGACGGCTCTTGCGACGGTGCTGAGATTCCTCGGTGGGCTTCCTGGCTGAAATCGCGCCCACGGGTCCCGCAAGCGCGGGCGGCGTACCCTCAGGCGTATTCACGCTAGAGGGCCAAACGGCAGGTGTTGCGCAAGGGAAAACCTACGGTAACGCTCACACAGGCACAGGGTAGCGGATATGCGGGTGTCTAGCGGATTTTCAATGTGGGGATACCCAATGGGATGCGACTGTCTTTCGCTTCTGCTTCAGCTGCACGCCGTCGCTCCCAGGCATCACCTGCACGTGTGTGACGGACCTCGAATAAGCCGCCCTCAAGGGCAGAGTCGGCAATGAGATGGTGGGGTGCGCCGTGTGTGACTCGGGCACGCACCATGTCGCCCGGACGCGGGGGCTGCGCAAGGCTAGGGGGCACAGCAATATGGACGAGGCGATTATCGCGGGCGCGCCCTGAGATACGTGCCGTCGCCTCATCTTTACGTCCATGCCCTTGGCTGATGAGCACCTCAACATCTGTGCCAACAAGCGCCGCATTGTCTTCGGCGCAAATCCGCTCTTGGACCGCCAAGAGGCGCTTGTAACGTTCAAGGGCAACATCGTCGGGAACTTGGTCATCTCGATCCGCTGCGGGGGTACCTGGCCGTCTCGAATAAAGGAAGGTAAAGGCTGAACTGAAACGTGCCTCTTCCACCACATCAAGAGTGGCTTGGAAATCGTCCTCTGTTTCACCAGGGAAGCCCACGATAATGTCGGTGGTAATCGCGGCGTCAGGGATGGCAGTACGCACACGCTCGAGGATACCCATGTATTTTTCACGCCGATAAGAGCGACGCATTTGACGAAGGATCGCATCAGAACCTGATTGCAACGGCATATGAAGGCTTGGCATTACCGTTGGGGTTTGAGCCATTGCGTCAATGACATCATCTGTGAAGGCTGCGGGGTGTGGGCTGGTGAAACGCACACGCTCAAGTCCATCGATCTGCCCCACAGCGCGCAATAATTTCGCGAAGGCACCACGGTCGCCAAATCCCACGCCGTAAGAGTTGACGTTCTGTCCGAGCAAGGTGACTTCAATCGCGCCTTCTGAGACCACGGCTTCCACTTCAGCCAAAATGTCGCCCGGCCGTCGGTCACGTTCCTTACCACGCAGGTGAGGCACAATACAGAAGGTGCAGGTGTTATTGCAGCCGACCGAGATGGATACCCATGCTGCATACGCACTTTCGCGTTGAGTGGGCAAAGTCGACGGGAAAACCTTTAATGCTTCTTCGATTTCAACGGCCGCTTCCTTATTATGCTGGGCGCGTGCAAGGAGAGCAGGTAAGACATCAATATTATGTGTGCCAAATACGGCATCCACCCACGGAGCTTTTTCAATGATCCCGTCGCGCATTTGTTGCGCAAGGCAGCCACCTACCGCGATCTGCATGCCGGGCCGCTCCCGTTTGACCGCTGCAAGCTGCCCAAGGTTACCAAACAGTCTGGTGGCCGCGTTTTCTCGCACTGAACACGTGTTAATCACCACCACGTCGGCACCCATATCGCCAGCATCCGTGGCGCGCTTGGCAGCCTCGGGTACCAGATCAACAGGTAAGAGTCCGGCACGTTCAAGTAGGCCCGCCATGCGTTCAGAGTCATGCTCATTCATTTGGCAGCCCAGGGTACGTACCGCATAGGTGCGTGGGAGCGTGGTGTTCATTTCGAGTGTCATCGTCTTAGATTCTAGGGGGCGCAGAAGACAAGGTGTTCAGCTGAGCCATAGCGTGGCAGAGGCAATTGGTCACAGTTGGCGAAGCTGACCTGAAAGTAGCGCCAGTGCGGCATTTACGGCCTGGCGTCGAATTGTTTGACGGTCCCCTTCAAGGTGAAGCTCCTGCGTGATGGTACCGCCGGGCCACGCTAAGGCAATAAACACGGTGCCCGCATCATGCCCATCGGCAGGGCCAGGTCCGGCAACCCCTGTTGTAGCAAGGGCAAGGTCGGCTCCAAATAGGCTCCGTGCACCTTGGGCCATATATTGAGCAACCTCAGGGTGGACAGGACCGTGGGCGTCAAGTAATGAGGTGGGAACGCCCAGGATTTTGGCTTTGGTATCCGTACTGTATGTGCACACGCCGCCGCGCAGCACTGCTGAGGCACCAGGAACATCAACGAGCCGAGCACATAAAGCACCGCCGGTCAGCGATTCGGCTGTTGCCAGCGTGAGGCCACAGGTTTGAAGCGCCTCGATAAGTCCTTGCGGATCACAGGTAGGGTGTTTCGTCATACTCATCTGCCCATTCGTTGAGCGCTTCGCCAACCACTTGGGTGACGATGCTACCGCTGTACCCTTTTCTGGCGAGCATAGCGCTCAGTCGCCGCCTGGCAACATGCGGTTCAAGCTTCGCCAATGTTCGCCGTTTCGCACTGACGAGTTGCCGGGCACGTGCAATGGCATCGTCACGGTCCATATCAGAAAGGACCTGCTGGATAATATCGGAAGGAAGCCCCTTTTGTTGCAGGTCACGAATAAGAGCAGGGCCAACCTTACCGCTTCCTGCGAAGCGGGCATTGACCACCGCTGTGGCGTACGCGAGGTCATCCACGAGGCCCACACGCTCTAGGCGACTAAGAACTTCATTGGCAACATCGGAGCTAAATCCGCGGGTCGTCATTGCACTGTAAAGTTGCGCACGAGAATGTGCACGCACATCCAGACGTCGAAGTGCAACTTCCCGCGCTGCCTCGATGGCGGCGCTTCCTGTGAGGTGCGCGTTTTTCTCGCGTAGCCGCGCACGTTTCTCGGCGTCACTGCTGCGGCTACGCGAGGAGGCTTCGCGTGCGTCGATGCAGTCTTCAGGATCGCTGTAGCGAACCATCTGTTGAACCTTAGAAACCTGCGTCCGCAGATGGGTCGCTTACCGCCTGAGGAGCCTCGTCGACTATTTCGGCACCGCTCTGCCCAATACCCATTGCCGCGAGGATCTTCATTTCAATCTCTGTGGCCAGTTCTGGGTTATCGACAAGGAATTTACGGACGTTTTCTTTGCCTTGACCCAATTGATCGTCCCCGTAGGTGAACCATGCACCGGATTTTCGGATAATGCCGGTTTCGACACCCATGTCAATAATCGACCCTTCACGGGAAATGCCTTTGCCGTAGACAATGTCGAATTCGGCTTGTTTGAAGGGCGGTGCCATTTTGTTTTTCACAACCTTGGCACGCGTACGGTTACCGACCGGGGCGCCTGCTTCTTTCAGCGTCTCGATACGTCGCACGTCGATGCGAACGGAGGCGTAGAACTTCAAGGCTTTACCGCCTGTAGTGGTTTCTGGTGATCCGAAGAAGACGCCGATCTTTTCACGTAGCTGGTTAATGAAGATGGCTGTGGTACCGGTCGCTGACAGTGCACCGGTGATTTTACGTAGTGCTTGGCTCATCAAACGCGCTTGCAAGCCGACGTGACTGTCACCCATTTCGCCTTCAATTTCAGCTTTGGGGACAAGGGCCGCGACAGAGTCGATAACGATAATGTCGATACCACCCGAGCGGATCAACATATCCGCAATTTCGAGCGCCTGTTCTCCGGTATCGGGCTGGGAAACGAGTAACGCATCAGTATCAACACCCAAGGCGCGCGCATAAACTGGGTCTAAAGCGTGTTCTGCGTCAATAAATGCGGCGTTACCGCCCGCTTTTTGGGCCGAGGCAACGGCATGAAGAGCCACAGTGGTTTTACCTGAGGATTCAGGACCGTAAATTTCAATGACGCGACCACGGGGTAGGCCACCGATACCGAGGGCAATATCAAGGGCCAGGGAGCCGGTAGGAATCACTTGGACTGGCGGGCGCGTATCTTCACCCAAGCGCATCACGGAACCTTTACCAAATTGCTTGTCAATTTGCGCCAGGGCCACTTCTAGGGCCTTATTGCGGTCATTACCAACAGTTGTTGATGCACTTTTACGTGGTGCTGCCATGATGGTTCCGTTCTGTCTTAGGCCTCTCCGGCCTGCCAATAGTCCTGGTCTTGCGATGCCGAGCCCTCTCCGAGCTGGCATAGACAACCGTATGTTCGACCACCCACATCTGCGTCCCACCGTTACCTTTTATGGAAGGAGGGGCACTGCTGTCCACACACCACAATAAATGGAACACATGTTCTACACTGTGTGGACACGCCGCAGATCGAAACTAGGACTTAAACCACATCAGCGCCAAGCCCAAAGATCAACAAGGTCCACCCCTACGCACTCACCTATTCCACACTTGATGGCAGGTTTTCACCCAACAGTAAAGCCACTCGCCCACGCTCTTCACCAGCATTTTCAGTCCACGCGGCAACAGCCCACATATCCTCCGCTTTAATGGCCTGATAAGCCGTTTCCACCCAGGTTTCACCAAAGTCTTCATCAAACCACGGGTCATGTAGCAAGAAATACTCCCCCACACGACCCCACAAAAGCACCCAGTGAGGGACATCTTCTCCGTTGAGCGGTTTGAGATCGACCAGGACAATAACTCGAAGCCCACGATCCACGGCAGCGATCAACTCATCAAGTGTAAGCTCCCCTACCACTTCGGATGCGCCAGATGACAACGCCAACGCACGGTGCGCCTCGAAAATCTGATGACGCAGCTGCGTGGAAACCATCGCATGTGGCGGAGCCAAGCCAATCAGTGGTCCCGTCGCAGACACGCGCATCATTGTAGGCATCTGCACGCGAGCTATCACCGCAGCTAGGCCAGCGTGACAGCATCCATAGGTGTAGGTCGCTTCACGCCACATCGCCATTTCTTCATCAAAGCCACCCACCACATGCCGGTCAGTCCCCGACAAGGCCATAATCACACTGGCAGGACCGCATGTGAAATCACTTTGCTGCCGTTCATAGATCGGTGCAATGTTGACAAGACGTACAAGATGCTCCGGGGCGACAAGAAAACGAACCCAGCCACGCCACTGCGTGCCACTGAAAGCAGGTGACGCGCAGTACTTCGCCTTAGGTAATTCCACGAACGCGGCATCCTGCAGCAGCGGTGTCAGCACTTCGTCGTCATCAGGCACCTGCGCTTTCACGCTCAATACACCCGCGGCTCGTGCCTCCTCCACGACCGCGTCAATCAGCAAACGCACGGCAGCCACCTCATCGGAAGCAACTACCTCCCCAGTGCGATCTGCCTCAGGACAGTACACGCCGACAATGACGCGTTGGGCCCCTATGCGGCGATGCACTTCCCATAGATACGCCACCGGGCGCGCCTGACCTACTCCATCCATGCCATGGTCCGAGGCCACCCACAGTCTCGCCGAGCGCACTCCCCCGCTGCGCCCCCACAGCTGAGCCAGCGCCAAAGGAAGCCCCGCCTGCAGCAGCACATCGGTAGCCTGATCCTTCAGTTCCACCTCACGGGAGGTAACGAGCAGCGTGTCGCTCATGCGCATTGGCCTTTGATTTCACGGCCCGGGACTGCCTCAAGTAAGGATTGCGTGTAGTGATGTGTGGGCGATTCCAAAAGCACAGCCGTTGGCCCTTCTTCGACAATCACACCGTCTTTCATCACCATAAGACGATCACACGCCGCTCGGGCAACAGCAAGGTCGTGAGTAATGAAAAGCAAGGCGAAACCAAGCTCTTGACGCAAATGCTCCAAAAGTTCAAGTACTTGGGCCTGTACCGACACATCCAATGCGGATACTGGCTCATCACAGACCAACAATTGGGGGCGTGTGGCGATGGCACGCGCAATGGCCACACGCTGTCGCTCACCGCCCGACAGTGCCTTCGGCAACCGCGAGGCGTATTCGACAGGCAAACCCACCGACGTCAGCAGCTGTGGTACTTCCTCGCTACTGCGCCCCACCGCCAGCAGAGCCTCAGCTAACGCCTTACCAACCGTCAGTGACGGGTTGAGAGCAGAATACGGATTCTGGAAGACCATACTCACCGGCGGGACCTTCCAACCACCCCGATGTGCTGCAGCGGATGCAGGTGCCTCGTCAATAGTGACCGAACCGGAGTCCGGCCGTTCCAAACCGACGACACACCGCGCCAACGTAGTCTTACCAGAACCCGACTCGCCAACCAGGCCCACTGCCTCCCCAGGCGCAATCGTGAAGTCGATACCGTCAAGTGCCACATGGGCCACGCCACCTCGTTGAGCACGAAATATCTTCGTCAACCCTGTCACCTTAAGCAAAGCCGTGGCGACCCGCAGTTCTTTAGGCACCAAGGCTTCACGTGGGTCAGGGCCATCAAGACGCGGCTCCACCTGAGCCAAACGGCGCGTGTATTCGTGACTTGGCTGAGACAGTACACGGCTAACGGGGCCCGATTCAACAACCCTTCCTGAACGCATCACGACAATATCGTCACCATATTCACGCGCCAATGACAGATCGTGGGTGATCAGGATCAGCGCCATTCCGCGTTCACGGCGAATACGAGCCAATAGTTCAAGAATATCCCGCTGTGTCGTCACATCCAGTGCCGTTGTTGGCTCGTCGGCAATCAATACTTCAGGTTGAGTGTCCAATGCGGCCGCAATGGCGACGCGCTGACGCATCCCCCCTGAAAGCTGATGGGGCCTTGCCATAGCGACACGAGGAGGCAAACCCACTTCGGCCAGTCGAGCCAGGACCCGGTCGCGGTTATCCTGCGCCTTACGTGACTTACGTGCAAGGATCTGCGAACCGCAGCTATGGGTGGGCGACAACGATGTGAACGGATCCTGCGGAAGCCACACGATGCCGTGGCCTCGCCGTGACCGAATGCGATGCGCCTGCGTGTCAAGTGAAAGGTCGACACCCGCCAAATTCAATGTGCCCGCTGCTCGAAGCCCAGAAGGCAAAAGGTGGCAGAGTGCGCGAGAGAGCATAGATTTACCGGCGCCAGATTCGCCGACAATAACCAGTGTGCGTCCGCGGCGCGCCTCAATAGAGACGTCGTCAACGATGACAGCGCCACTCGGTGCGCTCACCGTGATATTCGAGGCGCGTAATGCGATATCGTCACGTGTACTCATGCGCCACTCCGTTCCTGTGCGCGGACGGCGAAATAATCGCCTGCAATATTGATGGCTGCTGCGGCAATGATGATGAGTAAACCTGGCACGACAGTGGCCGCAGGGTTTTGGAAGATAAAAGCACGTCCGTCAGCAAGTTGACGACCCCAATCTGCTGCCTGCGCCGATACCCCCAGCCCAAGGAACGACAAGCCAGAAAGAGATACCAAGGCGAATGCCACGTTGACGAAAAGATTAGCCCACACGATAGGCAAAATATTGGGAAGCACATGAACCGCTAGGATGCGCCGCGTCGGCATACCCAACAAGATCGCCGACTCAAGGTAGGGTTTAGGCATTTGCTGCAAGGTTGCGGCACGCACCATACGCACATCAGAGGGCGCAAAAAGGATCACGAGTACCGCCACCGTGAACCAGTACCCACCCCCGAGGACACCGGCAACAACGATAGCCAACAAGGTGACAGGAAGAGCCAACAGTATTTCGCAGCTACGCGACACGAGCGCGTCCCATAATCCGCCTCGCCAAGCAGCCGTCACACCCAGCACGATACCAAGTAGCATTGACCCAAGGGCGATGACCACTGGCCCAATCAGTGCCGAGGCGGTCCCAGCTGCTGTCAATGCCACAACATCGCGGCCAAGTGTGTCGGTTCCTAAGAGATGTCCTGGGGTACCCGCGGGAGTCACCCCCAGAGTGACGTTTTGTGCCAAGCCTATGTCTTGTAGCCACGGCGATAAGCAGGCGACAAAGAAAAGGATCACAAGAATGATGACCGATAGGCCCACTGATGCAGGTACTTTCGTGCGCACCTGGTGAACGAGGTGTTGATGGAAGCGGCGAAGCTTAATCTGCGTTGCTTCAGTCATTGCACCCCCTGGCGTGCATGCGCTGTCGGATCAATAGCGAGGACTAGAAGATCAACGACAAGCGTGACTGCAACGATCACCCCCGCGACCAACAGCACGATCGCTTGGACAACCGGGACATCTTTGAAGGTGATCGAGTCGGCGAGTAGTTGACCAAGGCCCGGCAGTGAGAAGGTTTGTTCCACTAATACTGTGGAGCCGAAAAGTGACCCTAAGACTAAGCCAGCGGACGTGATAATCGGGATGGACGCATTCTTTAAATACATGCGGCGGATCCGGCGACGATCAATACCTCTGGAACGCGCGAAGGTGACGTAGTCCTGCTCCAATTCATGCGCTACAGCGGCTCGCGTAATCCGAATGATGAGGGCACACGTACCCACCGCAAGTGCGATACCTGGCAAGGTGAGGTGCCAGGCGAGGTCTGCACCGCCTCGTCCGATACCAAAAATTGGAAACCAGCCGAGCATCACAGAAAAGACGTATAACAAGATCAAACCAAGTGCGAAGCCTGGGGCACTGATACCTACGACTGCCCACCCCACAATGGTACGGTCGGTCCGACTCCCTATTCGGTGTGCCGCCACAACGCCAAGGACAATGCCTACACACATCGCCACAATGAAAGCGATCAATGTCAACAGTGCCGTCACACCAACACGTTGAGTAATGGTGTCAACGACGGGCGCATTGGTGCGTATCGACGTACCAAGGTCGCCGGTGAGAGCATTCGCTAACCATTTGGCGTATTGGATAAGGAAAGGATCATCGAGGTTGTATTTATCGGTGATTGCCTGCCGTACTTCGTCGGTCACACGTCTGGTGCCAACCAACGTTTTCACAATATCCCCCGGCACCAGGTGCAGGAGGGAAAAAACAATGAAAGAAAGGACAAGCATGACGCCCGCGGATTGCGCGATACGCGACATCACCTGCTTCAGTGCCATTCGACTCCTTCCTACGACGTGGAGGCGACGGGAGTGCCTTTGGGCAACTCAACTACGAAGTACTAGCTTAGGCATGTTTTACGGCGAGATTCCAACGTCCAAGCTGTGGTTTACATAATGTGTCGAGGCGAACACAATGTCCGCATCAAAAAGTGTTACTGCCCCAAGCTTTCTCTTCACGGTCAGCCTGGGGCAGTACACGGTGTCTTATTGCGTCACCGGTAGGCTGAGTGCCCAAGGTGTCATGAAGAAGTAAGGGGACAACTCACTGGCAGATACCTTCGGACCAAGTACCGTCGTTTGAGCACCCCACCACATTGGCGCATACGCAAGGTCATCCAAGGCAATCTTTGTCGCCGCTACTGCATCAGTGGCGCGCTGGGTCGCATCGGTTTGGCTGGTAGAGGCAGCAATGAGCGACTGTACCTCGTCGTTCACGTAGCGTGCAGGGTTACCAGGGCCAAGCAGCCACCCAGAAATTTCCACCGCATCACCTGTGGTTGGCGTGTACGACATATAGGAAATCCCATAATCACCCGTGCCCAGAGTAGAAATCCACTGTTCGACAGGTTGGTCAGTCACTGTGAGGTTAATGCCAAGACCTTTGAGGTTATCGGCGATAGCCAGCGCGGCAGTACCTAACTCCGGGATGGAATTGGGGTACAGCAGTTCCGCGTCAAAGCCTTGCGGCACAGATGACTGGGCAAGTTCTTCCTTGGCTTTGTCAAGGTTGAAGTTGTAGGTTGGCAGGCCAGCGATGAGGTCACGTGCAGCATCCACACCAATTTCGGTGCCCAGCTGCTCTGGGCTTTCAATGGAGGTCGCAACTTCACCACGTCCTTGCAGGATGGAGGACACGATAGCTTCGCGGTCGATGGCGTAAGCAATGGCGCGGCGCACGTGGATGTCATCGAAGGGTGCGACGCCCGCGTCGAAGGTGAGACCCACGTATGAGCGGTCAGTTAGGGTGATGGCTTTGGCGCCAGTGATGGCTCCATACTGTTCGGTCTGCGCGGCAGGCACCTGTAGTGCCACGTCAATTTCGCCTGATTGCTGTGCGAGCAGACGCGTGGATTCATCAGAGAAGAATGCAAATTCAACGGTGTGTGCCGCAGCGTCATTGGCAGTGCCCCACCACGTGTCGACACGTTCGAAGGTGGCATGGGAGTCAGGTTGGAAGGCCACCGGCTTATAGGGGCCAGTCCCCATAATGAGATCCGTGGAGGAACCATAGGCTTGCGCGGCCTCGTAGTAGGCCTTCGACGTGATCCACAGGCCACCATTTGACGTGACGGTCCACCCAAAATTCACTGCAGGAGCAGGCAAGGTAATGGTGATGCCATTGTCACCGTTCGCAGCAACGTTGACACCTTCGGGCCAGTACACCGCTGTTGAAGGTGAACGCTCTGGGTCCCGTGCTACTTCGATAGAAAATAGGACATCATCAATGGTGACGTCTGTTCCATCGTGGAATTTGACGCCGTCACGCAGCGTAAAATTCCACGTTTGCCCATCGGTCGTTTCCCAGCTTTGTGCGAGCGCCGGGATGAGCGCACCGTTGCCGTCAACACCAAGCAAGCCTTCTGAAGACAATTGAGCTACGTAGTAGTTCAAAATGCCTGCTTCTTGGGCAACGTCAAGGGTTGACAGGCTACCGGGTAGCCCCACTGACAGTGTTGTCGCGCTACTGCTTTGACTGCTGGTAGCGGTGGAGGGCACGGAGGATGGCGCACAGGCCGCCATGCCCATAATTGCTGCTGTAAGTGTTGCTGTTGCGGCTAGTCTTCGTGCGCCGCGTAGTGCACCTGGCATGGTTCAACCTCCTGGAAGAAATAGGGGATGCCCTTTGTGGACCAAGCGCAAAGGTAGGGCATCTTGACCGAAAAAGACATACCGTGACACTAGGTGGGCGACAGTAACACCCTGAAAGGCACGTATTTGCTACGTGCACCTATTGCAAGAATCGGCGTACTACCTCATGTAGTGCCATCACGGTCAGCTCCAAATCCTCCAAAAAGAGACATTCGTCATGGGCATGTAATTGCCCATAGATACTGCCCAACGTACGAGGCTGAGCACAGGAGCCAAAGCCGTAGCCCACGCCACCTTGTCTTCGCGCAACGCGTAGATCTGTACCGCCGGGGAACAGGACGGGAATCACGCGAGACGTGGGGTGTTGTTCGCTCAGTACCGTTGCGATCACGTCATAGAGGCGATTGTCTTGAGGGCTGAGTGTTGCCTCTTCGCAGATGAGTCGCTCAATGGCTACCTTGTCATGAAAGTCAGCCAGTGCGTGGCGTAGTACCGCGTCTACATCGTCATCATCCATGCCGGGCAAGGTGCGGATATCAAGGTCAATCTGGGCATAGGACGGCAATACATTGATGGCAGTACCTGCATGGATGGCGGTGCGCGCAATACTCATACGCGAAATGGCGTGCGCGTATGGGGCAAGGTCACCAAAACATGTGTAGTCACCGTCATAGGTGCCGCCGATCAGTGATGTTTCGGTTGCCTGGTCAAATTCGAAGGCCTCAACGAAGGTGGCCCACAAATCGTCTGCGGCCCTGGGGACGATGGCATTGCCGAGGCGCTGCACCACCTGGGCGGCAATGTCCACGGCGCTGTGCTTGCCTAGCGGTACCGAACCGTGTCCAGCATCGCCCGTGACGTGAAGCCGACGCTGTGCCGCACCTTTTTCACCAACAGTGATCACAATGGCATCGCTACCGCGAGCGCCGTGGATATGCCCACCGCCTGATTCTGATATGCAGTACCGCCAGTCGATGGCATGAGGCGCGTGTTCTTCAATCCACCGCATACCTAAGCCTGCGCGCGCTTCTTCGTCGGCCGCAGCGACGAAGGTGAGTGCCCCACGGAACGTCGTGTTGCCTGTTGCGGCCGCTTTGATAATGACGGCCATTGCGGCGGTCAGGTGAAGCATGTCAACCACTCCCCTGCCCCACAGTTTTTCTCCGTCGCTGCTGACTTCAAATGGTGGGTGACTCCAGCGCGATTGGTCCACTGGAACAACATCGGTGTGTCCGATGAGGGTAAGAGGATCAGCTGTTGGGTCGCTGCCTGGCAGGTGGGCGATCAGTGTGGTGCGTCCAGGCGCGGGTTCAATGCGGGTCACTGTTAAGCATGTGTCAGCGAAATAGCGTTCCAAAGTGTCCGCGCTGCGCCACTCGTTGCCCGATGTGGGGTTGGAATCGTTGACGCAGGCGTTGGCAACGAGTTCTTTTAGCAACTCAACGGTTTCTTCGACAAGGTTCATATTTCACTCGCTCAACAGTGACGGTGTAGACCAAGGCATCGCCTAGGGCACAGATGGAGGCGACGCGGTGCGCAATACCGCCTCCTGCAGGAAGGGTGCCGCCGCCTCGTTAATCATGCCACGTTATCGCGATACGCTACCTGCCGCATTACCGCAGTAGCGCAAAAAGCCCGTACCCTTAGACGCGTAGATAATCCACGACTCGGATGGAGAATATTGCAATGAGCACATCACCTGCCCCCACGCGTTTGCCTGCACCTGTGCTACCTGACAAGGTTGGCGCCGAAGGCCTTGAATCAAAGTGGGGAGCTCAGTGGGAAGCTGCAGGAACCTACGCTTTTGATCGCACTGCCCAGCGCGAGCAGGTATTCTCCATTGACACGCCTCCACCGACGGCCTCAGGTTCACTGCATGTGGGGCATGTCTTTAGCTATACGCATACCGATGTGATTGCTCGCCATCGCAGGATGAGCGGTAAGGCAGTGTTTTATCCGATGGGCTGGGACGATAATGGCTTGCCCACGGAACGGCGTGTACAGAATTACTACGGTGTCCGTGTCGACCCTACGTTGCCCTACGATCCAGATTTTGTTCCCCCGCACCAGGGTGGTGAAGGGAAATCTATTAAGGCAGCAGATCAGGTGCCTATTTCGCGGCGTAATTTCGTGGAGTTATGCGAGCGCCTTACCGTGGAAGATGAGGCACAGTTTGAGGCTCTGTGGCGCTACCTGGGTTTGTCGGTGGATTGGAAACAGACGTACCAGACGATTGGCGCGCGGGCACGTAAGGTAGCTCAGGCTGCCTTCTTGCGTAACCTGGCACGAGGCGAGGCCTACCAAAGTGAAGCACCTGGCCTGTGGGATGTCACATTCCAAACGGCTGTGGCGCAGGCAGAGTTAGAGTCGCGCGAATACCCGGGCTTTTACCACCGTTTAGCTTTCCACATTACTGACGCTGAGGCTGCTGCTCGCGCAGCCGAGCAGGGTGCGCCGGTAGAAAACGGCGTTGACGTATGTATCGAAACGACACGCCCTGAATTACTTGCGGCCTGCGTTGCCCTTGTGGCGCACCCCGACGACGAGCGCTATCAGCCATTATTTGGCCAAATGGTGACCTCGCCTGTCTTTGGTGTTGAGGTACCTGTCTTGGCTCATCCGCAGGCTGAAAGGGACAAAGGCGCGGGTATCGCCATGTGTTGTACCTTCGGTGACACCACTGATATTGACTGGTGGCGTGACCTTGAGTTGCCGTTGCGCGCAATCCTGCGTAAGGATGGCCGGATCCACGCAGAGGTGCCGCAGTGGATCACGACCCCTGCTGGTATCGAGGCTTTTGAAGAGATCGCTGGGAAAACCACCTTTAGTGCGCGCGAGGCAGTGGTGGCGCGCCTCAAGGAAAGTGGCGAAATGCGTGGCGAGCCGGAAAAGACACTGCGGCAAACAAATTTCTTTGAAAAGGGCGATAAGCCTCTGGAGATTGTCACCTCGCGCCAGTGGTACATCCGTAACGGAGGCAAGGCGTGGACTAATCCTGCCTCTGGCGCCGATTTGCGCGGCGAACTTATTGAACGTGGCCGCCAGCTTGATTTCCACCCGGATTTCATGCGCGTGCGTTACGAGAATTGGGTGACTGGCCTCAATAATGACTGGCTTATTTCTCGCCAACGTTTCTTTGGTGTGCCTTTCCCGGTGTGGTATCGGGTGGACGAGGCTGGCCAAGTCGACTACACGCAGATTCTTACCCCGCCTGAAGCCTCACTGCCCGTCGATCCGTCCAGCGACGTGCCCGAAGGTTTTGTGGAAGAACAACGTGGTGCACCGGGTGGCTTCGTTGGCGAACTTGATGTCATGGACACCTGGGCGACGTCCTCTTTGTCACCGCAGATTGCCTGCGGCTTCTTGCACGATGACGATCTTTTTGCCCGCACCTACCCGATGGATGTGCGTCCACAGGGTCAAGACATTATCCGTACGTGGCTGTTTTCAACGGTGGTGCGCGCCAACCTTGAGTTTGGTGCGTTGCCGTGGGCGAATGCTGCGATTTCCGGCTGGATTTTGGATCCGGACCGCAAGAAGATGTCGAAGTCGAAGGGGAATGTGGTCACCCCGATGGCTCTTCTGGAAAAGCATGGGTCGGATGCGGTGCGTTATTGGGCGGCGTCAGCGCGTTTAGGTTTGGATGCTACCTTTGACGAGGCGCAGATGAAGATTGGTCGTCGCCTGGCCATTAAGGTCCTCAATGCGTCGAAATTTGCTCTCACCATGGGCGGTGAAGGTGCCGATGTGGACCTGGATCCGCGTCATGTCACTGAGCCTTTGGATCGTTCGGTGCTCGCTGAACTGCGCCGAGTCGTTGAGCTGAGCGGCGCCGCAATGGAGGCCTACGACCACACGAAGGCGCTGGAGGCAACGGAGTCCTTCTTCTGGACCTTCTGCGATGACTATTTGGAGTTGGTGAAGGAACGCGCGTACAACCGTGATGGGAAATGGAGCCAGGAGCAGGCGGCGTCAGCACGCGCAGCCCTTGCGCTGGTGATCAATACGGTGGTGCGTCTGCTGGCCCCCTACTTACCTTTCGTCACTGAAGAGGTGTGGTCGTGGTACCGCGAAGGCTCTGTGCATCAAGCGGCATGGCCCAGCGCCTCAGAATTGGCTGACGTGGACGGCGATCCGGCGCATTTGAAGGCCGCTTCGGCTGCCTTGGTTGTATTGCGGCGCGTGAAATCGGAAGCGAAGGTTTCGCCTCGTACCCCCTTTGTGCGTGTCGAGGTGGCGGCTGAGGCGTCATTGCTGCCTTTCCTTGATGCGGTGAGTGGTGACGTGGCCTCGGCCACCCGCATTGAAGGGCACCCGGTCTTGTCTGCCCTTGATGGGTATGAGGGTGGGGACCAGGTGCTGGTCACCGCTTTTGAATTGGGCGAGGCGCCGGCACGCAATAAGGGGTAACGCCTACCTTCTGCGGACACCCGGTCCGCAGGCTCCCAACGCGAATGTGGTTCACGAAATACCTCCGAAACTGTTGAGGTGTTTCGTGAGCCTATTCGGTTGCCCAGCCCTACATTCATGTGCCCACTCCTGCCCTCATATGCCCACTGGGTTGCGGCGCACCCCCACCTGACACCGCCTCACCTACGCGCTAGGGTTATGCACGAGGCTTTGCCACCACGTACAACCACCAAGCGGATGAGAAAGTGGGAACTGAGGATGGTTCACTCCCCCAATGACGCATCGGATGCGGTTACCTCAAGCCAAACCGAGGATGCGGCCTCGTCAATTGACGTTCACGAGGCGACTTCCTCTCAGGCCCCACGCACCCTCCCCCGGGCACTGGGCGAGCCTGTGTTAGGTGATAATGGCACCGAAGCCCTCGAATGGCACGCGCCCGTACTGGTCCGCATCGATGAGCGCACTACCATCCCCTACCTGCTCCAACGACGTGTCCAACGTAGTGCACGGCGGCCACTTATTGCCGTGAAAGATGCCTTAGGCACAGGCTGGCGCAATATTACGGCTGCACAATTTCACGACGAGGTTCAAGCAACCGCCGCTGGCCTGATCGCATTGGGTTTGGAATTTGGACAGTCGCTGGCCATTATGGCGCGTACTCGTTACGAATGGACCCTACTGGACTACTCCTGTTGGGCGGCAGGTCTTATCCCCGTGCCGATCTACGAAACCTCCTCAGGCGAACAAATCGAATACATCATTAAAGATGCCAATGTGCGGGCCATCGTGACTGAGACCGTGACCCAACTAGAATTGGCAAAAGCTGCATGTCAACGCCTGGGCATTGATGATCTTCTGTTCTTCTCCCTTGATACCGAAGCCATCCAAACGATTCAAGATGCTGGTGTGACCACGCCGCGTACGGCGGTTCAAACACGCACCGACCAACTCACCACCGCTTCGCTCGCAACGATTGTCTATACCTCGGGGACGACGGGACGACCCAAAGGCACGGTGATCACCCACGGAAATTTCACTGAGCTTGCGGTGAATTCTCACGCGTGGATGCCTGAGGTTGCGATGGGGAAGGACTCCCGCCTGCTTCTTTTCCTGCCGCTCGCACATGTTTTTGCGCGTTTCCTGCAGGTATTCCAGCTCTCCGGCGAAGGCATCTTGGGACATACCCCTGATACGAAGAACCTCCTTACTGACTTGGCGTCGTTCCGCCCGTCTTACCTTCTGGCAGTGCCGCGGGTGTTAGAGAAGATTTATAACTCTGCGGACGCTAAAGCAGGTGGGGGGCCAAAGCAGAAGATATTTCGGTGGGCTGCCCAGGTGGCAGTCGCCTACTCTAAAGCGATGGAAACACCTGAAGGTCCCTCAAAATCGCTCAAAGCTCAGCGTACGTTGGCGGACCGACTGGTGTATTCGAAGATTGTGCAGCTCGTTGGCGGCAACGCGAAATTCATTATTTCCGGCGGAGCGCCGCTGTCGACGAGGCTGGCACACTTCTACACGGGACTTGGACTACCGGTCCTTGAGGGCTATGGTCTGACTGAAACCGTGGGGCCACTATCAGTCAATACGCCGCGTCTGAGCAAAATTGGCACCGTTGGTCCGCCGCTACCACCCATGTCGGTCAAGATTAGTGACGACGGTGAAATCCTGATTAAGGGACCCTCTGTTTTCCAGGGGTACCATAATAATCCTGAGGCAAGTGCCGCCGCTTTCACGGACGACGGATGGTTTAAAACCGGTGACCTTGGCTCTTTAGATCGCGACGGCTATGTCCGCATCACAGGACGTGCGAAAGAAATCATCGTGACTGCGGGTGGGAAAAATGTGGCACCCGCATCCTTAGAGGATCCGTTGCGTGGACACCCGCTGATCTCACAGGTTGTTGTTGTGGGCGATAAGCGGCCTTTTATCGCTGCTCTTGTCACCCTTGACGCCGAGATGTTGCAGGGGTGGCTAAGCAACCATGGACTGCCTGCCATGTCGGTTGTGGAGGCCTCGACCAATATTGAGGTGTTGAACGCGTTGGAACGGGCGGTGGATCGCGCCAATCAGCACGTGTCACGTGCCGAGGCGATACGCAAAATCAAGGTGCTCACCACTGATTTCACCGAGGCCAACGGCTTGCTCACGCCTTCACTCAAAGTGAAGCGTTCGCTTGTGCTCCAGCGCTTTGCCGACACAATTGATGATATCTACGGCGGGCCGGTTGTTGATGTCGATCAAGCAAAGTAGTTCCTTCAGGCAGGTAACGCCGCGCCAATTGCACGCGAAATGCGTTGCGCGCAATGGGCAGTGCATAGCTAAACCGACTGGATAGCGAAGCGGATTGCATCGCGAGGCACACTGCATGGCCAGTAAGACTGTACGCTAATCCGAATCACATCACACTTGGGGGGGCGGCCATGTGGCCGCCCCCCCAAGCACATGTCAGCTAGCGATTAGTCGCGAGCTTTTTCGCGCATCTCCCACGTCTCAATGATGTCGCCTTCGGCGATATCCTTGTGACCCAGGGTGATACCGCATTCGAAACCTTCGCGTACCTCAGTGACGTCGTCTTTTTCACGCCGCAACGAGGCAATTTCAAGGTTGTCTGCCAGCACAACGCCGTCGCGTACCAGGCGTGCCTTGGTACCACGTTTGATGGTGCCGCTGCGGACAATTGAACCTGCGATATTGCCGAATTTGCCTGAACGGAATACCTGTCGAATCTCCGCGGTACCCAGCTGGACTTCCTCGTAGATTGGCTTGAGCATACCTTTCAGTGCTGCTTCGACATCGTCGAGTGCCGAGTAGATCACGTTGTAGTACTTGATCTCGACACCTTCAGCGTCGGCCATTTCTTGGACGCGCTCAGCCGGGCGCACGTTGAAGGCGATAATAACGGCGTTGTCCACCGTTGCCAGGTTGACGTCGTTTTGGGTGATAGCGCCAACACCACGGTGAATAATCCGCAGCGCCACTTCGTCGCCCACCTCGATGCGCAGCAAGGCATCTTCAAGTGCTTCAACAGCACCGGAGACGTCACCCTTGATGACCAAGTTGAGTGTGTCAACGGTGCCTTCCTTAAGGACTTTATCGAAGTCTTCAAGGGAGACGCGCTTACGACGTTTAGCCAGCATGGCTTGACGTTCCGCTGATTCACGTTTGTCAGCAATTTGACGAGCGGTGCGGTCATCCGGTGCCACCAAGAAGGCGTCACCTGCACGCGGCACCGACGTCAAACCAATCACTTGGACCGGACGCGACGGACCTGCCTCGGCAACGTCCTCACCATTGTCGCCAAACATTGCTCGGACGCGACCATACGAGGCGCCCACAACAAGGGAGTCGCCCACACGCAAGGTGCCACGCTGAACTAGCATTGTGGCGACGGCACCACGACCGCGGTCGAGGTTGGCTTCGATGGCCACGCCACGTGCATCAGAGTTGGGATTGGCCGTCAGGTCAAGTGCAGCATCGGCCGTCAACAGTACCGCTTCGAGGAGTTCGTGGATACCCTTACGTTGCTTAGCTGATACGTCAACAAACATCACATCGCCGCCGTATTCCTCAGCCACGAGGCCATATTCGGTGAGCTGACCACGGATCTTCTCTGGGTTGGCTTCGTCCTTATCGACCTTGTTGACTGCCACCACGATTGGCACATTTGCTGCCTGAGCGTGGTTGATGGCTTCAACGGTCTGAGGCATCACGCCATCATCAGCTGCCACCACGAGGATCGCGATGTCAGTGACCTGTGCGCCGCGGGCACGCATAGCAGTGAATGCTTCGTGACCGGGGGTATCGATGAAGGTGATCGGACGCTTTTGGCCTTCGTGTTCCACGGACACCTGGTAGGCACCGATGTGCTGGGTGATGCCGCCATGTTCGGTGTCCACCACGTCGGTATGACGGATGGCGTCAAGCAGTTTGGTTTTACCGTGGTCAACGTGACCCATGACGGTGACGACCGGTGGGCGCGCCACCATGTTGTCGGCATCGTCGAGTTCTTCGGCTTCGAGGTCAATGTCGAAGGATTCGAGCAACTCACGGTCTTCATCTTCCGGCGAGACGACCTTAACCTCGTAACCAAGTTCAGCACCCAGTGCTTCGAAGGTGTCTTGGTCAAGAGACTGGGTGGCGGTCGCCATTTCACCGAGGTGGAATAGCACTGTCACAAGTGCAGCAGGATTGACGTTGATCTTCTCGGCAAGGTCAGCAAGGGAGGCACCCTGTCGGATACGGATCTCTTGTCCATTACCGCGCGGAATCGATACGCCACCGATGACGGGCGCATTCTGCTGTTCAAATTCCTGTCGTTTCGCGCGTTTTGACTTACGGCCGCGTTGGCTCTTGCCGCCGCCTCGCCCGAATGCCCCGGGCGTCGCACCGCGGCCTGCGCCACGACCACCACCACGAGGCGGAGCGAATCCTGCACCGGCACCCTGAGGTGCACCTGCAGCAGGTGCCGTTGAACGTGGGCTGCTGGTTCCGCGTCCGCGACCGCCGCCCGTTGGGCGTGGAGCGCGTTCAGGTGCGCCTGCACCGCCGCGGACAAAATTTGCCTGCCCTGGCATCATGCCAGGATTGGGACGGTTGCCGCCGCCTGGGCGTGGAGCACCACTGCGCGGCGCACGTGGGGCTGCTGTTTTTCCGCGTTCTGCCTGCGGCGCACTTGCGCTTCGAGGGGCGCCTGGGCGGGGTGCGCCAGGACGCGGCGCAGGACGAGGCCCGCCTGAGCCTCCTGGACGAGGCATGCCTTGGCTTGAGGCGTACGGGTTATTGCCAGGGCGCGGTCCACCTGCGCGCGGGACCGCAGGGCGCGGTGCAGGGCGAGGTGGTGCGGGCCGAGCTGGAGCTTCCTCGAATGCTGGGGCGTTCGTGGGTACCGCAGGTTTCTTGGGGCCTGGGCGAGCGATGGGTGCTGCAGCCTTGGGGGCCTCAACCTTGGGCGCTTCAACTTGAGGTGTATCGACCTTAGGAGCCTGTGGTGATGGCACTGCTGGTGTCGGTTCTTCGGCAACGCGCTCTTCAGTAGCGCGTGGAGCCTGCGGGGCTTTGGGCGCCGATGGGCGCGCAGTTGGCTTGGGGGCGGCAGTCGCTTTCGGCGCAGGTGCCGGAGCAGGTTTTTCTGCCGTTTGACTTTGGTAGTGCTCACGCACAGCACGCACCACCGGCGGCTCAAGGGCCGACGAGGATGCCTTGACGAACTCACCGTGATCGTTGAGATACGTCAATAGTTCTTTGCTGGTGATTCCGAGCTCTTTGGCGAGCTCGTGGACACGCAACTTTGCCACATTTCTCCTGTCTGGACGCGACTCCACACAGGAGTGACGCGTCATTGGTATTGCTGGCAGCTCATCGCTGGGTACTCATCGGGTGCCCATCGGCTTCCAACCCGCTTCCATTCATCGTCTCACGACGCACCGTGCGTCGCGGTGGCGGCTATCTGCTCTAGTGTGTGCCACAGACTTTCGGGGATTTCTCCGTCAAATCTGAGGCGGCGAGCCAATGCTTTGCGTTGGCGTCCTCGGCTGATACAGCGTGGATCCGGGTGGAACCATGCTCCTCGACCTGGCAGTTTGCCTTTGGGATCTACGTACGCAGTCCCGTTGAAGGCGGCGATGCGAACCATCTTCGCACGCGCGCTCCGCTGGCCACACCCCACGCAGGTACGCACTGGAGGGACAAGGGTTTCCTTGACCGCAGTGGGCTCGTTGAGCTGTGGCACAGTGTCCAAGCTTAGTCGAGTTTTGCCCGTTTCCCGTCTTTGCCTCGTGAGCAACTGGTCACGTCAGTGCACGAGGCCGCGCGCCGCCACTGACAGCTGCGCATGTTTTCGGTGCACTACTGTCACAGCGCTGCGTCACTGTTACAGCGCTGCGTCGTTGCGGACGTCGTCTGACATTGACGAGCGTGAAACCTCCGGGTCGTCACCGCCTTCGGTATCAGAATGAATATCGATGTGATAACCCGTTAGCCGCGCGGCTAGACGCGCATTTTGTCCTTCTTTTCCAATGGCCAAGGACAGTTGGAAATCTGGCACGATTGCGGTGGCGGTACGGTTTTCGACCGAGTGAACCACCACACGGGTGACGCGAGCCGGGGATAGAGAGTTCGCGACGAAATGACCGGGGTTGTCGGAGTAGTCGACGATATCGATTTTTTCTCCACCAAGTTCTGTCATCACTGCGCGGACGCGAGCGCCCATTGGCCCGATGCAGGCACCTTTAGCATTGACACCTTCACGCAAGGCAGCCACAGCGATCTTCGTTCGGTGTCCGGCCTCGCGGGCGATGGACTTAATGGAGACAAGGCCGTCTTGTATTTCTGGCACTTCTCGTTCAAAGAGTCCCAAAACCAAACCTGGATGTGTTCGCGACAGCGTGATACGCGGACCTTTTTCTGTGCGCTCAACGGCAACAACATAGGCACGTACGCGATCACCATGGCGGTAGAATTCGCCAGGAGTTTTTTCTGAATCGGGCAATACGGCCTCGAATTCGTCAGCTAGGAGGATACGCGTCAGGCGGCCATCACGCGATTGCTGAACCACGCCGGTGACAATCTGCCCCTGTTTTGACGCGAAGTCGCCCAGCACACGTTGATCGTCTGCATCACGCAGACGCTGCATGATGATGGAGCGGGCAGTGGCTTGGGCGATGCGTCCAAAATTTTTCGGAGTGTCATCGAACTCGCCGATGGGGTTGCCGTCGTCGTCTTCCTCTGTGGCCATCACTGACACGCGCCCAGTGCGCTTGTCAATTTCGATACGTGCCTGGCTGATGGCGCCTGGCAGATTGTGATAAGCCTTCAGCAGCGCTTCTTCGATGGCGTCAACAAGCGTGTCAAGGGCAACACCTTTTTCTTGTTCCACCATCCGCAGTGCAGTCATGTCGATTTCCATACTCGCCTCATTCCTCCGTGTCGAAGTCGTGTGCAAATTCGACGCATGCACGCGCCTTTTTTATTGCGTTGTAGTCGATGGTAGTCGCCTCACCATCGATGTCGAGTGTGACAGCGCTATCGTCAACACTAAGAACATGTCCCTGCAGTGAACGCCCATCTTTGAGTTTGCCACGAATAAGGCGTCCCTGCACGCGCCTCCAATGGGCTGGCTTCAGCAGTGGTCGTTCAATCCCTGGGGTCGTGACCTCGAGGAGGTACTCCCCTTCCACCGGATCAAGGTCGTCCATTGCGCGCGAAATTGCTCGGGAAACGTCTGCCAGGGTTTCTGAATCCAACGGCGGCTGCCCTTCGGGTTCTTCAACGACGACACGCACCACGGTCGCACCATATTGGGAAGCCAGTACGACCGTATCCACCTCCACACCATGCTGGGCGGCGACGGGGGTAAGTACGGCATGTAGGTGCTCATCAGGCTGAGGCTTGGGCACAGGACCTCCTTGAACAAAGGGCATACGTGCGGCGACACGTCACGTAGGGGCAATGTTACCTGTCTTAAGCATGGAATGATGGTGCTGTGTCTGTTGCTTCTCATTTGACAAATCTGCCGTCTGCTCGTCGCCGCACAACTGTGGCGGCCCTGGCCTGCCTAGTTGCATTCCTCCTGGGTGCCTGCAGCCTTCGCTTTTCGACGAACCCCGAGTCTTTGCCGTCGTTATCGCAATCGCAAAGTCTGCGAGACACGATGGCGCGCACTGAAGTGGCAGCACATGCGCGTGCATTAGAACTGGCAGCCAAGGCGAACACATGCCAGGCCTGCAGCTCAGCACTTCACGATGTGGCAGCGGCAAGCGAGCAGCGTGCCACGCTGTTGGGTGGCATGTGGGATCCGTGGGGCGACGCGACCACTGACGGCCTACAACAGCCCCAAGACGCTGCTGACGCCCCTGTTGATATTGCCTCTTTCGTTTCCTGGCTTGAGGCAAGTGCCCGCCGTGACCTGCTGGCAGCCACCGATGCTGATGTTGTCGAACCAGAAGAAGCCAGCGCGATGGTGCGCCTCGCCCTTGGTCGGCACCAGGATGCCACGCACCTTGCCGGTATCTACGGCGTCGATGTCACCACTGGCGCTGCCAATGTCAATACGACGGTCGCACGTGCGAAGGTGTTGAATGACTTGGGAGGCGGCACCTCTGATGGAGGATGGGCACTTGCCGACGACAGTTTCGCACAGCTGTCGCCGTCACCACTTGAGCAGGATAACCAGGCGGACGAAGCATTGGCCTCGACAATTACCTCATGGGATTGCATTGCCCAGCACGTCCCTGCGCGCGAACTTGCTGACGAGACCATACCCAATGGCGAATCTATCGGCGATGCTCTGCTGGCGCGATCCTTGGTGTATCTCACACAGGGTGCAACGGATCGGCGCCTCTACAGGTGTCAGATCAGTGACACCTCCCCCACCGGACTTGCCGCTACAGTATTGGATGCCGACCTCGCACTATTTACGTCCTCATCGACGCCTGTTCGACAGATCGGTGCGCAGGCACTCTTAGAGGACCTTGCTGTGTGGTCACCGTATATGGATGAGGTGCTTGCCTCCCGTTCTTTCACCCTTATTGAAGGTGAGTAAAGCTCCGTCGGATATGACCGTCACGCCGAATATTTACTCCCCGTCAGGTATGGAGGACCGAGGCATCCCACTGGGCGCTTAGTCCACCGTTGGTGTCAAGATGAGCCGCTAACGCAAGGAGTAGGTCTTCTCGTCCCATGCGTGCAACGATCTGAGCACCAATAGGCACACCTGCGTCACTCATTCCAGCATGGACCGACATCGCGGGGTGGCCAGACACGTTGAAGATCGCCGTATTGGCCACCATCGGTGCTGATGCCATGAACGACGCAAGATGCCCTTTGTTTGCAAAAAAGGTTGCCGACACAGGCAGCTGAGGCATAGTTGGCACTGCGATAAGGTCAGCCCCGCCAAAGAGTGCGTCAATGCGGTTACTGATGCGCATGGCCGAGGCAGTAGCGGCTCGCAGAAGCTGCGGCGTCACCGCTGCGCCGAGCGCGGCACTCGCTTTGGTGCGGGCGGTAAGAAGATCGGGGTGTTCCACCTGGCTGGCCTCAACGCGCATACCGGACAGGTGCATCGCCATGAATGCGGGGGTGGGAAGTGGCCATGTCAGTGCACGGGCCCTCACGTCGCAGCCAAGGCGCATCAGGCGCGAAAGAAATTGGTCAAAAGCGGCATATACCTGCGGATCAGTGGCAATACCCGGGAGGATGCAGCGATGCTGGGCGCGGATCCGCAGCGGCCCCTGGTGATTCACCGGAAAATTGCCGCGCGATCCTTCCTCCACCGCCTGCGTGTAGCTCTCGGTATGAGGTGGATAGGTCCACTGGTCAATATCTTCATTTCCACTGATGACATCAAGGACGAGGGCCATGTCGTATGCACTGCGCGTAAGGGCACCAAAGGTTGCCAATCCATGCCAGTGCTGTGCAAGTGGCGCACTCGAAATACGGCCACGTGTCGGTTTGAGGCCAAAAACTCCGCTGGCCGAGGCGGGGATACGCAGTGATCCTCCTCCGTCAGCACCCAAAGCGATGGGCACCATACCGGTTGCGACGGCGGCGCCACTGCCCGCAGAGGAGCCGCCGGGTGAGTACTGCTGGTTCCACGGGTTCACTGTTGTTCCGTGATACTCCGACTCCCCAGCCGCATACTGACCAAACTCTGGCATATTTGTGCGCGCAACGATGACTGCGCCTGCGCTGCGAATTCGCGCAACGACAGCGCAGTCATGATCTGCGGGGGTGCTATTGCCTTGTCCCCCTAAGGTGGTGATATCACCAGCAACGTCGTATTCCTCTTTGACGGCAACACTGACCCCTTTGAGTGGCAATGCACCGTTGGCGTTGCGGTCAAGGGCGCGTGCCTCTTCCTGCGCAGCATCGCGGCGAACGTGGGTAAGTGCGTGGACATATGGGTCTAATGCGTCGATACGCGCCAGCGTCGCCTGGGTGGCACTGAGGGCAGTGAGTTTTCCTGCGTTCACTGATGCCGCGATTCGCGCGGCGCTGGGTGTACTCATGATTCCTCCTGCGTGGGGGTCCTCACTGGTTTTAGGCTTGTGCCTATGGCATTACCTGATTCTATTGCCCAACTACTGCCCACACGTGACCGCCTCGCACCTGCGGTGGCTCTGCTCGACGACCAGTGGGCAGTTGCAGGTACCCATGCACTTGCGGTGGTGGCACCCGGACGCATCGTCACTGCTGGCATGTGGTATGAGATACAGACACTCGCCTGGGATGCAGATACGCAACGTCTGCAGGTGGTGTGGAGTGATCCAGGCCGTGTCCCTTTTTCCTGCATCACTACATGCGAGCCCGTTGATTTTATGCGCCATGCCCGCGAGCGCCTCGCTTATACGCAGGTGTCTTTGCGTTCCCTACGAGCCGACAATGGGACACGTATCGTGGTGCAGATACGCCGTGGGCCCGACGGCGCGTTGTTTTCGGTACTCACGGCCTCCGGTCCGCTTGACGAGGCGGCAAAGCGTACCGCTGACAGGCTCGAATGGGAGATGCGTGAAGCCGTCGGCTTAGAGTAGGTGTGCGCCCACAACACCGATCTGCGCTGGGAGTGTAGGTGCCGCTCACGGTGCTAACCACTCGACCTATTGGCTGCGTGCCTTCGACGTCTTTGGTGTCGTTGCCGACTACTGTGCCTGCCGATGGCTGTGCCTACTGTGGATGTTCAACGAAGTACTGGCGGCGCGCCTCGAGGCGCATGAGCTCAGCAAATACCTGTGTATAGGCGGGGTCAGTATCGTTCATACCATGCAGCTGCGTGCGTAAATCACCGATTCGGCGCACAAGGTCTTTCCTCACCATTGCCGCGATCGTGCCACGACAGTAGTGTCGTATCCGTTCCTCATCGTCAATGATGGGCAGCGGCGTCACCACTAACTCAGAAACAGCCTCGGCAAACGGATCAGCAAACGAACGAACGGCATCAACAAAACGACGTGCTGCCGTCGCATGTGCGGCGCTACCCACCCCTTGTGTTGTTTCCTCTTCACGCATGAGGGTCACATAGTAGTCCAATCCGCCGACGGCACGTAACGCATCGTGGACGGTGCGTAACGTTGGGGCGGTGAAGGACTGTGCGTCAAGTTCTTCAAAACCCATGCCGATAGATTCTCGGGGAAATTGCAACACGCAGGCCAAGGCATGACGCTCCAAACGTGTAACAGGGTCTTCTGCGCTCACATGCCGCGGGCGAGAAAGTCCTGCTGCTGCCATCGGCTGAGCACCTACTTCATGCTGAAGTGCCCCAGGGCCTGGTCGAGGACTATAGCGCACCTCGCGCGACACTTCGGCGATATCCATACCGAGCCACCCGGCAAGTAGACGTGTGTACTCTGTGCGCAGTGCGCGATCTTTAATGCGTGAAACCACTGGTGCGCTCAAACGTAAACCACGCACACGTCCTTCAGCGCTTCGCAGGTCCAAAGGTTTCAGTTGTGCACGGATCACGAATTCAAAAAGCGGGATACGACCTTCCACTAGGCGGCGCACCGCCTGGTCACCATGGGCCAGTCGCAGATCGCACGGATCCATACCGTGAGCTTCGACCGCAACGAAGGTTTGGGCGGCAAAGTTTTGATCTTCGGTAAAGGCACGTAATGCGGCTTTTTGTCCTGCCTCGTCGCCGTCAAAGGTGAAGATGACTTCACCGCCGTGGCCTCGCCCATCAGCAAGGACCACTCCTGCCGCAGGGTCGGCATTATCCCCCAAAAGGCGTCGCACAATTTTGACGTGCTCGGATCCAAATGCGGTACCACAGGTGGCCACCGCACAGGTTTCGCCAGCAACGTGGGCTGCCATTACATCGGTGTACCCCTCGACGACGACAATGCGTCTGCTGGAAATAATCGCCTTTTTTGCCAGGTCCAGCCCATAAAGCAGTTGCGATTTCTTAAAGATCGGTGTTTCTGGCGTATTGAGGTATTTCGGTGATTCTTTGTCGTTGTCATCGAGGCGTCGCGCCCCAAAACCAACAGTGGCACCTGTGATATCGCGGATCGGCCAGACGAGGCGGCCACGGAACCGATCGTAAAGGCCTCGATTGCCAGCACTGGCCAGGCCAGCGATTTTGAGTTCGTCGTCAGTGAATCCACGGGACCGGAGGTGGCGGGTGAGGTTGTCCCACCCTTGGGGGGCATATCCCACACCGAAGTGACGACACATCGCTTCGGTAAATCCTCTGCCCGCAAGAAATGCGCGACCAACATGGGCTTGGGGGCTGCCCAGTTGGAGTTGATAAAACTCTTCCGCTGCGCGGTGGGCATCAAGAAGACGTTGGCGTCGCCCTGGTTCCTCGGTGTGACGATGCCGTCCACCTTCTTCGTAGTGCAGGGTGATATTGGCTCTGGCTGCGAGTAGTTCAACGGCTTCAGTGAAGGAAATATGGTTGATTTTCTCAACGAAACTGATGACGTCGCCACCTTCGCCGCAGCCGAAACAATGCCACAGGCCGAGGAGCGGGCGGACATGAAAACTGGGGGTGCGTTCGTCATGAAAGGGACACAGGCCTTTTTGTGAACCAACACCTGCGGTACGTAAAGCCACGTGTTCGCCAACAATATCGTCAATCCGCGAGGCGTCGCGTACTGCCGCAATATCCTCTTTTCGGATTAAACCTGCCATGGTGTGAGTGTAGCGAATATCGTGGCACTGTCAGGCGATAGGACCTGGTTCATCGTGATGTGACAGCATTTGCACACAGGCGGGCAGGTGACGACGAAATAGCTCACGTCGGTATGTACGGAGCGAATCTAAAGCTGCGTGGACAGGAGACCGCACAGCCGCGCGTGCCATGTCGATGCCGAGGCGTCAGTGAGGGATGCCACCTGGTCTATCACGACACGTAGCCGCACGGTGTCTACGGTCGTGGCGCGCCATCTGTGAGCAAATGGTGGTTCCAACAGGTCTGCTCCCCCATTCCAGAGGACATCAACCAAGTCAGCAAGGAGCGTGCCCTGTTGGTAGTACACGGGTTCGGTTTCGCGAGGACCCATCACATAGTGGGCTGCCATACCTTTGAGTGCAAGGATTTCAATGCGTGTACTCGTGGGCACCACCAGGTCAGCCTGATAACGTCCGAGCGCCCCTTCACCGAAGCGGGACCTGGTGGCTTCAACGGTTGATGCGCAGAACCGACCAATCAGTTCAGAAGTGAGGTCTTTCAAGGCAGCCAGGTCCGCCCAGCTGTGGTCAAAGCGGGCCAACCACACCCGACTTGCCCGCAAGCGTTCCACGGCAGCGCCAAGGTCATCCGGGGTGCACGACGGCTTGTACCAGTTCATTGTCGTGTCGATCATGGCATCAATTTGAGCAGGGTCGTCAAGCGCGGCAGGATCAAATTTGCCGGTGGCAATAGCGTCCTCAACGTCGTGTACCGAGTAGGCGATATCGTCGGAAAGGTCCATAATTTGAGCTTCCAGGCACCGCTTGCCTTCCGGGCTGTCCTGGCGTACCCAGGCAAATACGTCGCTATCGTCGTCGTAGACCGAATATTTGCGTTCGCTCTTGCCCTTATCTGGACCTTTCCCTTTTGCCCACGGGTATTTACACACCGCATCAAGGGTTGCACGGGTGAGGTTCAGGCCAGCTGGATCACCGTCGTGGTCAAGGACCTTCGGTTCCAACCGCGTGAGCACCCGAAATGTCTGTGCGTTTCCTTCAAATCCGCCAGCGTCTTTGGCCAGCGCATCCAGTGCCGCCTCCCCATTGTGCCCAAATGGTGGATGGCCCAGGTCGTGGGATAGACACGCTGCGTCCACCACATCCGGGTCAGCACCAAGGAGCTTCCCCAATTCGCGACCCACCTGGGCTACCTCAAGGGAGTGCGTGAGGCGCGTGCGCACAAAATCATCGGAAGAAGGGCCCAGGACCTGCGTTTTTTCACCAAGGCGTCGCAGCGCTGAGGAATGAAGAATACGTGCACGATCACGTTCAAAGTCGGTGCGCACAGGTGATTTTGGGGATTCTAAAACGCGCCGAGCTCGGTCAATGGCAGTGTAGGGACTTTCACTCACATGACCAGCCTAACGTGAATGACTCGACACACAATGCCATTGGCATGACATGATGGACATGTGACAGTTGATGCGTCCTCGACTCGGGTGCGCACGGTTTTACTCCACCGTAAGCACCGCGGCCCAAGTGTGTGGTGGCACAATGCCGTCGTATTACCCATAGGCCCCGCCCTGGACGGTGAGGCTTTGGCGAATTTACTCCACCTTGGCCAGTGCGCCTCGTCTCTGGGTGTGGACGCTGTGCACGTGGAGCTATCGACAGCTGATGTGGTACGGGACAGGCGTCTCGCCCTTTTCGTTGCCTCCACGCACGAGCATTCACTGAAGGTACTTGTTACGCTTCCTGGGGCTGCTATCCCAGTCGATGCCTCAACCCTTGATGTCATGGAGGGCGTGACCACACTGCTTGGCCGTATCCGCGCCTGCCGGGCTGCTGGCGCCGATGGCGTTGACCTCGCTGAAATACCCGATCCAGCATCTATTGCCACGCCAGACGGACAGGCCCGTTACGCCCAGCGTTTTACTGACCTCGTCCAGGTCCTTCTGGCTGAGGTCAGCGGCGAGGACGACTCCCCCATTTTGACTGCATCGTCAGCGACAACCAGCGTCGATGTATTGCGTCACCAACTCGAAGACAACTGGTTCCACCATCTGCGGGACACGTTCCTTAATCACACCGCTTGGGATGGGCCTTCTATTGCGCGCACCTTGCGACAAGCCTACGAATTGCGTGACCCCATAGGACAGGTGACCGCATGGTCGTGGTCGGCCTCGGAAAACGACGCTGCCGCATCGCCTCAAACCGGCTACGACGACAATGCTCGCTTGCTTGCCTCCCTTGCCTTGCCTGGAAGCGTCTACCTTGCCAGTGGCATACCGGTCGCCCAATGTAGCCCCCTTGAAGCCCAAGCCAGCGCACTTGGCGGTGGAACAACACGTGTGGCTATGCTTCGTGAAGCAACGCGGTTGCGCCGCGAACGGGATATGGGCACAGGGTCGTTGGCTATCGTCGATGGTCTTGAGTGGGCCCCTGATGGGGTCCTCGTGATGATCGTGTCAGGGATCATGGTGGTACTCAATACAACCTCCACCGATATTGAGGTTCCCAGCCAGCACCTGCCGCTCCTGACGTCCGCGGCGCCCCGTCACCGTTCTGCCGTGTCCTTTACGCTGCCTGCACATAGTTGCGGGTGGTTTGAAACCGCCCGCGTGCAGGCGGCCCCCACCCCCTTTGATTACGCCTAGCAAGCGCCAAGTTCGGCTCGGGCCACTTCGGTGATTCCACGACGGAACTAGTGTCGAACCCACGACAGGTCACTCAATGGCTTCAACGACGCTTTCATGCCCGAGGATCCCCGGCGCCTAGCGGTAAAATGTCGACGCTGTGGCACGTTAACGGCCACGCTGTCGTTCGCGGCACAGACATGAAACAGACTTTTGTTCTTGCCTATTTGCAGGCAGACTGTACCTAAGAGTTTTCTCATCTTCATCGACCTGTTTTTTCATCTAGGTCGTGTTGACTAGTGGTAACAAGGACACGAGAACTGGGAAGGAAAGACCATGAGAAGCGGCTATCTACGTATTGGCGCATCACTGCTTGGCCTGATTGTGACGGCCGCAGCTGCGACGTGGGCACTTGTTACCCTGGCAAGCAATAACTCCACCGAGATTCGCTCTGAAGCAATCGTCATGAATAGTTCAGACACCACTGGAACGGATCAGAGCACAACCGAACAAAGCACCGACGCCACCACCGAAGGTCAGTCTCCGTTGGATTCATCCAGCGTAACCAGCACTGAAACGACGACCCCCTTACCCGAAGTGACCGCCGAGCAAACTACAACAACGGTCACCGTACCGTCCACCCCGCAGCCTGTGGCGCCAGCCGCTCCAGTGACGGTGGATGACGACGATTCAGATGATGACTCCGACGACTAACTGTCGTCATTGAAGGGCCCAGCGCATCTGCGCTGGGCCCTTCGTCGTTGGCAGCAGACGCAGTGAGTGGCACACTGCAGCAGGTGTAGGCTGTGGCACACCGCCACTTTGTACATAACGGCCAAGTGCAGCAGAAACAGGCAATGACACACTGCAATGACACGGTGATGCATGTCGGATGCACCCGAGCATGCGCGCGCGCCAGAAAACTGCACACAAAACGCCTATCGGAGGCGATACCCCATACCGCGGACCGTTTCCACGTGATCCTTACCTAATTTGGAACGCAAATACGAGATATACACATCCACCACATTGGAACCCGTGTCGAAATCAAAACCCCAAACGGACGACAAGAGTTGTTCACGCGACAGTATTTGCCCAGGGTGACGCATCAACGCTTCAGCGAGCGCAAATTCACGGGCCGACAGGTCGATCACGCGCCCATCCACGTGTATCTGGCGTGTCCGCAGGTTCAACACCATCCCCGCGTGAGCAAGCTCCGCCTCGGGCATTTGCGTTTTTTCGGCTCGCAAACGCAGCTTCACACGCGCCAAAAGCTCATCAAAGGAGAAAGGTTTCGCCATATAGTCGTCGGCTCCACCTTCCAGGCCCGCAACCCGATCAGCCACAGATGAACGTGCAGTCAACATAATGACCGGCGTTGACACACCTTGCCCGCGCATCTGTTCAAGGACCTCAAACCCGTCAATATCCTCCAAACCCACGTCAAGGATGACGAGGTCAAATTCTGCAGTCAGCAGTAAGGTGACGGCTTGACGGCCCGACGGCGTGGCGATCGTCGAGTAGCCTGCAGCTTTCAGTCCTTTGGCAATGAATGAGGCGATGCGTTCTTCGTCTTCAACGATGAGGATCTGTCTCATTGACGCTCCTTGGAGGGTGTGGGCTTCGACGATGCCGTCGACGTATCGGGTGTATCAGGGTCAGGTGCATGAACGACAGGTAGGCGCAGGGTGAAGGTTGATCCGATCCCAGGCTGTGAGGTGACCGCAAGGACACCCCCGTGGGCAACGACGATAGTCTCGACAATACTTAAGCCCAAGCCGCTCCCGCCTGCCATGCGCGCCGCTTGGCGACTGCGGGCAAAACGTTGAGTAATACGATCAAGATCCTCAGGTGAAATGCCAATACCTTCGTCGCGCACTGACAACTCAATGACGTTGTCAACGATACGTGACCCCACGGTAATCGTGGAGGCAGGTCGTGAATATTTGACAGCATTGTCCACCAACTGCAACCAGGCTTGGGTGACACGGCTCGCATCAAGCCTCGATTGGCCAACAGCGTGAAGGTCAGCAACCCATGCGCGGTCACCAAGGGCGCGCGCCTTTTCAAAGACTTGCTCGCCAAGGACCTCAAGGTCAACGTCAGTAGCGGTAACAAAATCTGCTTGCTGGGCTTTGGCGAGCATCAGAATGTCTTCTACGAGCATCCCCATGCGTTGGGTCTCATCAAGGAGCAAGTCGCGGGTTTGACGGACATCGTCCTCATCGGTGGGGTCGATTAATTCAAGGTGGCCACGCAGGATCGTCACCGGGGTACGTAACTCATGTCCGACATCGTCAAGTAAGGCCCGCTGTGCATCTGAGGCTTCCTGCACACGGTCAAGCATTCGGTTGAAGGATGCGGCCAAACGCCCCAAGTCGTCTCGGCTTCGTACAGGCACGCGTTTGGTCAGATCTGTTTCGTCAATGGATTCGGTGGCATCACGCAATTCACCGATGGGTCGCAAAAGTCTGCCAACAAGTAAATGGGCCAAGGCGGCCACTAACGCAATGGTGAAGATCCCCACAATGGCATAGGTCCACAGCATGGATCGCAGACCCGCCAGTGCACTATTAACATCGTAGACGTGCACGAGGGCGCCAGAGGAAGAACCCGAATGGACAGGAGCCACCAGGACCCTGTAGGTACCTGAGGTCGTCGACACGGTACGTATGGTGCTTTCGGTGGCTTGGACCCATTGTGCGACGTCGCTGAGTAGTTCGGCATCCTGTTCGGGCCGAAATGTCACATCCAAGGGCGCGAGCCAGGTGAGATTCGCGCCGACGTAACCCATTTCTGATTCACTTTGTTGAAGTACTGAACGTTCTAAATGTGTGCGGATCACCGCAGCGGGGTCAGCGAAAGGTTGTCCTGTTTGCGGATCTACTCCAGTTTCAGCAAGTACTTTGAGTTCGCCTTCGATACTTTGCAGTTCTGACGTCATCTGCGAGTAGACACTATTTGTTTGGAGGACAAAGACGCTGACCCCGCATACCAGTACGGCACTGACGGCCACACCGATGATGCTCCATAGGATGCGCGTACGGATTTTGGCATCCGCTCCCCAAAGTCTCACGTGGCTATTGTGCCCTGCCTTGAGGATACGTGCACCTATGTTCATCTTTTATCGCCCTAAGCCGCGCAAGTTCCACCCTTGGGAACGCCACTGCTCATGGTTGAGGACGTTGCGTGCGTCGATCACGTTGCTTTGACGTGTCAGGCCTGCCACCTGGGTGGCGTTGAGGGTGGCGTATTCGTCCCATTCCGTTGCCAGGATCACCAGGTCGGCATCTTTGAGCGCTGTGGTTGTTTCCTTTTCGAGGCGCAGCTGCGGGTAGCGGGCCGCAACAGCAGGCAGGGCCTTGGGATCGGTGACCACTACATCTGCCCCTGCCTCGTGAAGCCGCGTTGCCACGTCAAGGGCCGGCGAGTCACGTATGTCGTCACTATTGGGCTTGAATGCGGCGCCAAGCACGGCCACGCGCGCGCCAGAGAGGTCCTTGCCCAACATTTCGTGGGACAAATCGATAACGCGGCTGCGGCGTCGCCCGTTGATGGCGTCAACCTGTCGGAGGAAGGACACCGATTCGCCATTGCCAAGCTCTTCGGCGCGCGCAACAAAGGCGCGTATGTCTTTAGGTAGGCAGCCGCCACCAAAACCAATGCCGGCGCCAAGGAAACGGCGACCAATACGCGGATCGTGACCGATGGCATCAGCCAGGATTGTCACATCACCACCGGTACTTTCACAGATTTCGGCCATGGCGTTAATGAATGAGATCTTGGTTGCCAGGAAGGCGTTCGCAGCAACCTTGACCAGTTCGGCAGTGGCGTAGTCAGCTGTGAGCAGTGGGATTTCTTCTTCTAGCAGGGCTGCGTACACAGCATCGAGGGTACTTTTCGCACGTGCCGCACGGTTTTCGTCGGCGGGCAGACCGTAGACAATGCGGTCAGGATGTAAGGTGTCTTTGATGGCGAAGCCTTCACGTAGGAACTCAGGGTTCCACATAAGGGTTGCACCATAGGGTTCGACGGTGTCGGCGATTTGTTGGGCGGTGCCGACTGGGACGGTCGATTTGCCAACGAGGAGTGCTCCACGAATATCCTTCGTGATGAGCATATCCACGACACTCCACAGGTACGACAGATCAGCGGCATGAGAGTCAGCCTTTTGTGGCGTGCCCACGGCAAGGAAGTGAACGTCGATGCTGGAAAAATCCACCTCGTCAGCATTGGTGGTAAAGCTCAGGCGTCCGCTGGCAATTTGTTCAGCCAGTAGTTCCTCAAAGCCGGGTTCGTGGAACGGTGGGATACCTTGAGCAAGTGCGTCAACGCGTTCTTTATTGGTGTCGATACCAACGACCGTGTGGCCGAGGGAGGCCATACATGCTGCGTGGACGGCGCCGAGGTATCCGCATCCGATAACTGAGATATTCATAGTGGTAGTCCTTGTCTTTCATGTCTGAGGTGGAACGAGTGGTGTCAGGCGCGACTATTCGCGCCATTGGTCGTGGGTGTTGTCAGTGGGCCAGGCAGTGGTCAATCCAGTGGCTGATCCACGGCATAGATGTTGGTCTGAATGAGTGCACGCACGCGGTTCTCAGGCGTGCTGCTTGGGTATATGCCTCTAGGCGGCTTTCGCTCACATGCATCGTGTGCGCAAGGTCGCGAAGTTTGCCCAGGCGGTGGTTGACTGTGCTGGTGGGAATGTGTCCGCTGGTGGCGGCAAGTTCAAGGTGTGCAGCGAGGTTGCCAAGGTCAAGGGCCGCTTCGCTGCGGGCGATGGTGTCCCCATCGAGGAGGGTAAGGTGACGTCCATCCCACAGCATTTGCTTTTCGTGCAGGTCACGGTGGGCGGTGACGAGATGGTCACCTGTACGAGTCAAGACTGCAGCAACCCTTTGAGCATTGGCAGCAATGTCGGTGATGGCTTCCATGGTGTTGTGGGTGCGCACGTGGTCAAGCCACGTGGCAAGTACCCGGGCTTCATCTGCGCCATCGTGTGTGGCGGCGTCGACTGTGCTGGCGGCAAAACCTGGCCATGTGGCGTAGAAGGCTTCCCACGCGCTTTCGGGGCAGTCAGCACCGGCCAGGCTAATACCCGGACGCATTTCGAAGTCGATATAGGTTTGGCCGACGGCGATGACGGGCGGGACATACAGTCCGCAGCGCCGCGCTGCGCGTGAGGCGAGCTGGGCTGCGCCAAAAGCTGAGGCGACCTTGGAGGCGCGCAGGTGTTTGCGTACGCTTCGACTGCGCATTTCGACAGCTCGTCTGCCGAGGCGGTGGACAACAATATCGCCGGTCGCACCTGCCACTGTCGGCAGTTGACCGTCACTGGCGTAGGCATTAATCGTCACCGTGCCGTCGGCGTCAATCTTGCCGGCGCGAATACGCTGGTATTCGTCAAGTGTTTCAAAGACGATGCTGTTGCCTGCTGCTGGCCACGCGCGTCGAACATCCGCGATGGCGTTGAGGCGTTCAAACGCTTTCATCGAAGGAGTCCTTCCAGTTCGTCAAGGGCGTTGTTCATGTCGTTTTTCCACGTGGGCTGCGCATTGCGCAGTGGCTCTGCGAGTTTTTCCACGATGGTGCGGGCTCGCGCGTCACGCAGATAGTCATCGTCGGGTACCTGGCCACCGCCAGCCTCGTAGCCGTCAAGGAAGGGCTGGGCTGCATGAGGCGGCGCACATTGAAGGTAGGATCCGAGGTCTGCTTCACGTGGCGCCAAGCGTGCACGCTCAAAGTCGGTGATCCAGACGTGGGTTTCGGCGTCGTTAGCGAGAAATTGATCGGGCGACGCATCACCATGAGTGAGGACACATTGGCCTTTTTCGCGTTTGACCAGCGGCAGTAGCTCCGCCAGTCGCTGTGCGAGTGCTGGGGCAAGGTGACTGAGGATGCCAATGTGGGCGGTGCCAGCTGCCAGGTGACGGTCGATACCGCGTGGTTGGCGCAGCATGGCGGCCGCGGCGTGTCCATGGAGGGCGGCGAGGATCTGGCCGGCGTGCCAGTGCCCGTGGGCACTGCGCACCTGGGAGAGGTCATGACTGCCCAGTCGTTGTTGCGCGCTCACATGGGTCGCGTTGGCTGGCCCGATATGGGGGGCGCTCACGAGTGCGGGGATTGGCAGGTCTGCCAGCGCACTGTGAAGCTGAGTCATCGTTACCTGAGGCCGGGCGCTGACACGGCAAATGGTGGTGTCGTTGCCGACAACGAGGCGGCGCAAAGGGTTGTGACGAAGGATCTGGTAGCCATCAAGGGCAAGTGTGCGCGTATAGGTGTCAAGTGCCGGGTCTGTGAGGGCCTGACCGCCAATGAGGAGCAACTCCCCTGGCATTTCACATTCGTGGATCTGCCCCGCTGTCTCGCGACGTATCGTGGTGGCTTTGTCTCGCTTGTGTGGCCACAGGATCTGTGCCCAGTAGGTGGCACCCGTTGCGCCCTCTTTGAGTGAAAGCGCGAGGGAGTGCTCGGGTTTAATGCGGATGCGTGTAGTTTCCACAGGACGTCCGAAGGCGTCGCTGATGGCGGTGCTATCCATGGTGAAGTCGACAATATCTGCTGTTTGCATCACTTATTCACCATGCCTTTCGTGCCGGTGTCGGCATCTACCCAGTCCCTAAAAAGTTGGGAGGTTTCAAGTAATTCGGTGGGCGTGCCGTCCAGAAGTACCTGCCCGTTGTCGATCCACAGGACACGGCTTGCCCGCAAGGCGCTGACCGATTGGTGAGTGACTGACAGTGTCGTGCGGCCTTGGATGAGAACGTCGAGAGCTTCAAGGACTTGCGTCGTCGCTTCCGGGTCCAGGCCCGTTGTCGCCTCGTCAAGGCAGATCACGGGGCTGTTGCGCAATAGTGCGCGTGCAATGGCGATGCGTTGACGTTGGCCGCCTGATAATGTGCCGCCTCGCTCCCCTACGACGGTGTCGTAGCCATCGGGCAACTCAGTAATGAAGTGATGCGCATTGGCGGCACGCGCTGCATTTTCAATATCTTCTTGGGTGGCATTTGAGTCGCCAATCGCGATATTGTCGCGGATGGTGCCGGCCAGCAGTACAGCGTCCTGGTGCAGCATGGTGACCTGTGAGCGCAACTGCGTGAGCGACACATCGGTAAGGTTTTTGCCGTCCAGAAGGACGCGGCCGCTGGTGGGGTCTTGGCTGCGAACCAGGAGCGACATGAATGTCGATTTTCCTGCGCCCGACGGTCCCACCAATGCGACATGTTCCCCTGGGGTGATGCGTAGGGAAACGTCGTTGAGGATCTGGTGCCCATCGTAGGCAGTGCTCACGTGGTCGTAGATGATGTCGCCGGCAACACTATTGAGATGCATGGCATTGTCTTTTTCGACAATTTCATTGCGGGTGGCCAACAGGTCAGCGACACGTTCTGCCGAGGCATTGGCACGTGAGATACGGCCGGTATATTTTGCCATGTCGCGCAGTGGCTTCATGGTGGATTTGAGGTAGGTGATGAAGACGACGAGTTCACCGATAGTCATCGCACTACCCATGACGCGTATGCCGCCGCCGACAATTACTGCAGCCAAAGCCATGCCGACAATCACATCTGTGCCACGTTCGAGACGAGCTGCCAGTTGGAGGGACGAAATGGAGGCCTTCATAGAGGATTTATTGGCTCCAGCGAAACGGCGTTCGATAAAGGATTCCAGTCCGTAGGCTTGGATTAACTTAATGGATGACAGGGATTCCTGGGCGGTATTTGCCAGATGTCCTTCCCCGGCGCGACTTTTGCGGGATGCTTCGGTGATGCGTCGGGAAATACCTGATGTGCTGAGGGCAAAGAGTGCCACTGCCACGACGACGACGATGGCCAGGATTGGGTCGAGGACGGCCATGACGCCCAGCATGACCACCAGGGTTGTCATATTGGCCACCAGTGGTAGGCCGGCGGTGACGGCGACTTCCTGCATACGTGCTACATCGGAAACGATCCGTTGTACGGTGTCGGCGCTGCGGTTACGTGCGTGGAATTGCTGGCTGAGGCCTTGTACGTGGCTGAATACCACTTTGCGTAATGACGCGGCTGCACGTGAGCCAACCGTGGCAAATGCGGTTGTGGATAGGTAGTTGCACGCAGCGCGTGCAGCCACGATCAGCACCTGCAGTCCGCCCAGGACGACGAGCATCGTCAGGGTGGCTTTTGGTCCGCTAGATTCGATACCTTGTGCGCTCAGGATCGAATCAATCACGATCTTGAGTGGCCAGGGTTCCAGCACCCTAAAGACGACGTCCAACAGCAACGCTAGGGTGCCGAAGAAAATCAGTCCTTTGTGTTTTTTCAGGTGAGGTGCAAGCAGCGCAATAGCTGCTCGCATCCCTTGGCGTTTCTTTTCAGGCATGGGTGATCGCCGCCAGCTGCAAGATGGTGCGCACGACATGTTGCCAGGAGTGGCGCTCTTCGGCGCGAGTACGGCCAGCTTTGCCCATGTGGGCGCGTCGATCACGATCGCAGCTGAGTTCATCCAGTGCCTGTGCGAGGCGCGCCGGGTCTGATGGGGGAACCAGTACGCCGAAGTCGTCGAGGATTTGCGGGATTTGTCCAATGTCGGAGGCGACAACAGGCAAGCCCGCTGCGAGGTATTCGTAGACTTTCAGCGGCGAGAAATACGAGTCGCCTGCTTTGGCTTGGGGATAGGGTGCTACGCCAATGGCACTACCTGCCAGGTGCTGCATCATGTGCTCGGGGGCGATCGCGCCTCGGAAATCGGCGTCCACACTAAGTTCAGCGGCGAGGCTTTGGAGGCGCTGACGTTCGGGGCCGTCCCCGATGATACGCAGTTTCCAGTTTTCTTTACGCAGTGCTGCTGCGCGTAGTAGTTCTTCAACGCCGTGCCACGGTTTGAGTGTGCCGACGAAGGTGACGATGACATTGTGGCTGTCTTCGGGCTGTGGGGTGATGCGTGTCACCGACACGCCGTTTGCTACTGTGAATGCGCGCGCGAGGGGCGCATGACGCATCACCCAGTCTTTGACAAGGTCAGAAACACAGATGACGGCTCGTGCCGCGTGGGCTTGGCGTTCCAGCGCCCGCCACGCACCCGTTTCGTTGCTGAGGCTGCGATGCTGACGCTGTTCATCAATAAGAGGCGCATTCACCTCAAGGATGCCCGGCACTTCACGCATGACAGCAAGGTCAGCAATCACGGTACTAAAGAGGCTGTAACGTTCATACACGAGGTCGTAGTTGCCTTCGCGGATGGCGCGAACGATCTGCTGGGACACTTTTTCTTGGGCGTGTTCTCGTTCAAGCCCATCTTTGGGGGCGATGAGGTATTCGCATACTTTTAGGTCTGAAAGGTCCCGGGGCACTTCGGATCCACGGCGGAGGGCATGGACCTCGACCTCGTGTCCCAGGGCACGCAGTTCACGAACGACCTCTTGGATGTGCACGGAAGCACCTTTGGTACCAAATACGGCGATACCTGGATCAACACATACATAAGCGATACGCATTAGTTTTGCTCCTGTTCTGCGGATTCCCATTGGCCAAGGGTGCGCGCTTGTCGGCGCGCGTCACATTCGATTTCCAGAAGGTTGCGGGCATTAGTTGCCAGAAGGCGGCGATGTGTGGCGTCAGCTGCGAGGCGTACGATTGCCTGCGCGAGGCTGGTGGCTTCTGCCTCATCAAGGAGGACGCCTGTTTCACCGTTGCGGACCAATTCGGGGATCCCGGTGACGGCGGTGGCCACAACGGGTGTACCTACGGCCATCGATTCGAGGAGGACGGTCGGGAGTCCGTCCATATTGCCGTCGTCGGCGACCCGGCAGGGAGCGAGGAAGATATCTGCGTCCTCCAGCAATGCACGTACTTCTGCTTGTGTGCGTGCACCAAGCATGTGGACGTGTTCGCCCAGGTGAAGGCGGGCGATAAGGGCGTTGAGCTCGTCTGCGCATTCGCCTTCACCGGCGATGTCAAGACGGAAATCAATCCCGTTGTCGCGTAGCCACGCCACCGCCTCGATAAGAACGTCGAAACCTTTCTTGGGGACCAGGCGGCCAACGGCAAGTAAACGCAGGACTGGGCCAACGTCGTGACGGTCTTTCATGGGGAAACGGGACAGTTCAATGCCGTTGCGCAGCAAACTGATATTAGCGCTTTGTCCTTGGAGGAAATTGTGGAGGTAGCGTTCGTTGTATTTGCTGATAGCAATGACGCGGTGCGCGCCTGTGAGTACGCGGCTGAGCCATCGTGGGTCCACGCTTGTGTGAAAGATGTCTTTGGCGTGTGTCGTGACAGTGAAAGGAATGCCGCTCAGCTGTGAAGCGATCCAAGCGACGCGGCCGGCGAGGGACGCAAAGTGGGCATGCATATGCGTGATGCCGTCCGCTTGAAGGCGATATGCCAATTCAAGGCCTTGCGCAACTTCGTCGGGCGGTAAGGTAGCCAATGCGGGAAGGATCTGTGCGAAACGTTCGGCCTCGTGGGTACCGGCCAGTGAAGCGGTGATACTTTCCCACAATTCTTCCGTTGTGGTGGGGCGACTTATCCAGGTGACACCGGCTTGAACGCGAGCAATTTCGGGGTGGAAGCGGCTGTCCTTTGTGGGTCGCAGCGAGTAGATACTGATGTCTTCACCTGCAGCTTCGCGGGCAAGGATTTCGGTGACGATAAAGGTCTCAGAAAAGCGGGGGTAGACCTTGAGGATGTAGGCGATACGGGGTTTCATAGGACTTCTTTCATGGTGGATGCTGCGGTGTCTTTCAGGAGTGTTGCTGCGCGGTGACACATATGCTCAAGGCCGTCTCTGGCGATATTGCTGCGTGACACGGTGCGGCCAACAGCCGAGTGGATCCATGCGGTGAGCGAATCAGCATGTGCGTGTGGGGCACGCAATACCTCAACGGCTCCATGTTTTTCCAGGGCTTGTGCGCGGATCAGTTGTTCCTGTCGAGGCTTTTCCCGTGGAACGATGAGCGCGGGGGTGGTGGTGGCGAGGATTTCGCTGACCGTGTTGTAGCCGCCCATGGCGATGACGGCACTGGCTTCGTCGATGACTTTGCCTAGGCCCGGCAGTGATGGGATGATCTGTGTACCGGTTCGGGCGATGGTATGGAGGCGTTTGCGACTGTCACGGTCAAGCTGAGGGCCGGTAACGACGATGTGGTCATATCCGTGCGGCACGTCGATTTGTACAGCCTGTTCGAGGATGTGGTAGCCGTCTTCGCCGCCGCCTGCGGTCGTGACAATATAGGGACGTTTCGAGTCGAGGCCGTGGTCACCAAGGTGGTGACGTTTCGCGATGTACCCGGTGAAGACTGCCTTTGTGTGCAGGTACCAGGGGATTTCACCTGTGGCGGTAGTGTCGTGAACTTTTTTGTCGCCGTAGATCCAGACTTCGTCGATGATGTCCCGCAGTTCAGTACCGGCACCGAGTTTTTCCCATTCGCGTGCGCAGCGCTGTGGACTGTCGAGGACTTCCCGCAAGCCCAGGATGATGCGGCTATGGGGTAGGTAGCTGCGCAGGCAGTGCAGCGGTTTTTTTAGTTCTTTGCCGACGCCATAGATGTGGCGGTCGACGATGACCATATCCGGTTCGAATGACAGCAATGCTGCTTCGATCATCGCTGATCGGATGGATAGGACGGTAGGGAGGTCTTCACCGAGGTTGCGTGCCTGGTAGGAGCCGCTTGCCTTCGAAATGCCGGGAAGAATCAACCAGTCGAAGCCCTCAGGAAGGGTAGATCCGGCCGGGGGGACAATGCCGGTGACAAGTAGACCGGTGAGTTCTTTGCCGCCCATGCGTGGCAATTCGTTGGCGAGGTGGTGGGCTAGGGCAAGGTTACGTCGCAGGTGCCCCAGGCCCTGGGAGTCGTGGCTGTACAGTACGACTCGTGTTTTCTCGGTGAACATTGAATCGCCTCCTATGTCGATGGGACCGGTTTGGCCCGTTGACATAAAGGATGGCAATCCAAGATTGGAAAGCAGCTAAATCATTTATGAGAGGATTCCAAGAAACATTAATTTCGCCTATTTAGGCAGGTCACAAGCTATTGCATGGCTTCATTTTGAGTGTGCAACACCGGAATTAATGTCTGCGTTTAAGCATTCAGAAGGTTAAGCACCGCTTTGGCGTCAGTGGCGCGAAGCTGTCCGGGTGCCGACGCGGCGCCGACGGTGGCGAAGGTGGCGGCACACCCGAGGCTCATGCCGCAGATGCGGCTAAGCGTCCCTTCCGGCCCCATGCCAATACCAATTATGGGACGAGCAAAGGTGTCGTTGGCCCACATTTGAACAGTGAGGATGGTGACGAGGTCGTGTCGGCTGCGCGTATGGCAGGCAAATTTAAGGATATCGGCGCCAGCATTGGCCTGGGCGGTGATGATGGTTCGCAGATCTTCCTCTGGCGGCGTTGCCAAGAAATTGTGGTAAGAAGCGATAACAGCGGCGCCTTGTGCGTGGATTGTGCCAATTATCTCGCGACTGGAACGGCGTGATATTTCGACATCGACGACATCTGCGCGCGTGGCGAGCTGCGTCACCAGCTGCGCATATGCGTGCGGGGTCAGGGTTGCCTTCCCCCCTTCTTCTGTTGTTCGCACCGTTGCGATCAGGGGCACCGTGCTGGCGGCATGTATGTCGGCAAGTGCCTCTGAAGGCTCGCCATGGAAATAGTCGACGCGCCACTCGAAAAGGTCGTGAGGTTCGTTGCGTGCAGCATCTATCTGCGCAATAAGGTCGGGCACGCTCGATGCGGTCAGAGGCACGATAATACGCGCCTTGTCCCCAAGACTCACGGTGGTGGTGCCTCGTCCTACTATGAGCGGCTTAGCCCCCATCGGATCCCCCTACTTCCTCAGCTAGATGAAGGTTGGCTCGTTCTGCCCGGGTAAGGTAAGGGTGGTCAAGCCACCCATTGGGCAGGTGCGGAGTTTTTTCTCCCCCAGCACGCCCCCGTGGACCTTCAGCAGCAGGTGGGAACGGTTGATCAAGGTTCAGGCTGTGGAGGCCATCAACGAGTTCATCCAATGTGCTGACACGGTTGAGTGCATGGCGTGCGGCACCACCAACGGCAAAACCGCGCAGGTACCAGCCGACATGTTTACGCATTTCTCGCATAGCACGATATTCATCGCCTGCATCATCTATCGCCCAGCGCGCATGCTGTTCAATAATGTCAACAATGTCGCGTAATGATGGGCCAGGCATGAGATCCTGGCCGTGTGTGGCAGCAACAAGGTCGGTAAAAAGCCAGGGTCTGCCTTGGCATCCACGCCCCACGACGACGGCGTCACAGCCGGTGGTTTCCATCATCCGCACCGCATCGGCAGCAGCAAATATATCGCCATTGCCCAGAACGGGCACCGTCACAGTATCTTTCAAACGTCGAATATCGTCCCAACGTGCCTTACCGGAGTAATGCTGCGTTTGGGTACGCGCATGTAGGCCGATAGCAGCCACGCCCAGATTTTGAGCAATGCGGGCGGCGTCAAGGTAGGTTTCGTGGGTATCATCAATGCCGATCCGCATCTTAATCGTCACAGGAATATTGCGTCCTACAGTTTTTCCTGCTGCGTCAGCGGCCCCCACGACCTCGGCGATAATGTCAGCAAAAAGGTCGCGTTTCCATGGGATTGCCGCTCCCCCACCTTTACGGGTGACTTTAGGGACTGGACACCCGAAATTGAGGTCAATGTGATCGGCAAGGTCGCAGTGGATGAGGATCTTTGTTGCCTGCCCCATGACCTTCGGGATAACACCATAGAGTTGAACGGAACGGACCCGTTCCCTGGGATCGGGGCGCACCATGTCCATGGTGCGTGGAACCCCCTCTACCAGTGCCCGTGATGTCACCATTTCCATGACATACAAGCCAGCTGGGGCGTCGATACCTGCTTGGAGCCTATGCCTGTCAAACCACCCCTTGGGCAGGCCTTTTTCACCAAAATATCGACAGAGGCGACGAAATGGCGCATCGGTTACACCTGCCATTGGGGCAAGGATCACCGGTGACCATAGACGCAGCGGCCCGACCTCCACAGGGGTGGTCGGGCCAGCTGTACGCTGAACTGGTGCGGTCACTTAGCAGGCTCCGAGGCGTTCAATGAGCCAGGTTTTCACCTCAGCTAACGGAATGCGTTCTTGGACCATGGAGTCGCGGTCACGCACGGTGACGGCTCCATCTTGTACGGAATCGAAGTCGTAGGTCACGCAGTACGGGGTGCCGATCTCGTCTTGGCGGCGGTAGCGTCGACCTACCGCACCCGCGTCGTCGTATTCGACGTTCCACAACTGCCGCAGTTCTGCAGCTAGTTCGCGCGCCGGTCCCGTAAGTTCGTCTTTACGCGACAATGGGAAGACTGCGACCTTTACCGGAGAGAGGCGCGGATCGAGGCGCAGCACCGTACGCGTATCGACACCTCCCTTAGCGTTGGGAGCTTCATCCTCGTGATACGCCTCGATAAGGAAGGCCATGAGGGAACGCGTCAGGCCCGCTGACGGTTCAATAACGTAAGGAATCCACCGCTCGCCTGTTGCTTGGTCGAAGTAGTCAAGCTTGGCACCTGATGCCTGTGAATGCACACCCAAGTCGTAGTCTGTACGGTTTGCGATGCCTTCAAGTTCGCCCCACTCCGAGCCTTGGAATCCGAAGCGATATTCGATGTCAACGGTACGTTTGGAGTAGTGAGATAGTTTTTCTTTGGGGTGTTCGTACAGGCGAAGATTTTCACGGGCGATACCCAAATCAACATACCAATCGCATCGGTGGTCAATCCAGTACTGGTGCCATTCTTCGTCGGTACCTGGCTGAACAAAGAATTCAAGTTCCATTTGCTCGAATTCACGGGTACGGAAAATAAAGTTTCCGGGCGTGATTTCGTTGCGGAAGGATTTACCAATTTGCCCGATACCGAAAGGCGGTTTCTTCCGCGATGCGGTCATGACATTGGCATAGTTAATGAAGATCCCCTGAGCAGTTTCAGGACGCAGGTAGTGCAGGCCCTGTTCGTCGTCCACTGGTCCCAGATAGGTTTTCAATAGGCCAGAAAATGCGCGCGGCTCCGTCCAAGCACCAGGCTGACCGGTGACCGGGTCAGGCACGTCAGACAGTTGCACGTCGTCCGGATTAAGACCTTTACGTTGAGCGTATTGTTCAATGAGTTCATCAGCACGATAACGCTTGTGGGTATGGAGGGATTCCACAAGTGGGTCGGTGAAGGCTTGGACGTGTCCGGATGCCACCCATGTTTCTCGTGGCAAAATCACCGAGGAATCTAACCCAACAACATCTTCACGTGAACGCACGGTGTAGTTCCACCATTGCCGTTTGATATTTTCTTTGAGTTCAACCCCCAGCGGCCCATAGTCCCAGGCGCTGCGTGTACCACCGTAGATTTCGCCGCAGGGGAAAACAAAACCGCGGCGTTTAGCGAGGCTGATAACGGATTCGAGGCGGGATGGTCCCTTTGCCACTTCGTGCTCCTTATATAGGGTGCCGCACCTGGCTGGCGCGACACGTTCCCAGAAAGTCTACCCCACGGCGCCCCCTTCGGTTTGCTGCGCTCTCAAGGCGGGCAAGGCTGGGAAAGCATCAGCGTGTCGAGGCCACACAACCCACGCACGCACCGCCTCGGCAGGCGCGCACTACGCAGAAGGCACGCACCACCTCGGCACGCGAGAGCAACGAACCCCCCGCGCAGTACCTGGAAGCTGCCCGCCATACAGGAGGAGACCCCGCCCAACAACCCGATGACGCACACCCACACAGACAAAAGTGGCATACGCAGGGCTTACCCGCATATGCCACCTTTGCCGCTTGTGACCCCTACCCTTTGACGGCTCCTGCCGTCAGGCCAGAAACGATGTAACGCTGGAGGTACTGGAATAGCGCGATGACTGGTACCGCAGCGACCACCGCACCTGCGGCAAATACCCCCCACGGGGCTGTCCTGGCATCAGCCACCCAGTTATACATACCCACCGCGAGGGTGAATTGTTCGGGCTGTTGAAGCACAACCTTGGCGATCACGAAGTCACCGAAGCTGGAAATAAAGCTCAACAGTGACACAACTGCAAGAACTGGCAGCACCAACGGCATGATGATCGTCCAGAAGGTTTGTGCATGACTGCACCCATCAATCTGTGCTGCCTCGTCAAGCTCGCGTGGCACGGAATTAAAGAAACCGTAGAGCAGGAAGGTATTGGAACCGAGTGCTCCACCGAGATACACCGCAATCAGACCAAGTTTGGAGTTCAACCCAATAATCGGGAAGACATCTTGGATACCAAGGAGCAGCAGGTATAGAGCCACGAATGCCAGCATCTGCGGGAACATTTGCACTAAAAGGAGGAAGGTAAGGGTGCCACGACGACCGCGGAAACGGTAGCGGCTAAACGCGTAAGCTGCCGCTGCCCCCATCAGTACTGTCCCAATGGCTGTGACACTGGAAACGATGAGCGAGTTAACAATCCAGCTCCAATACGGCGTATCAGACAAGGCAGCAAAATTGTCGAATGAAACCGTGCGGAAGAGTTCGTTGGAGCCGGTCAGCGTCGCATTCGGCACCAGGGACACCGACAAGACGTAAGCTAGTGGAATCACGCAGTAAATGATGACGAGGATGCCCACAACGTGACGCCACCCTACCTCGGCTATCCACCGCCATCCGGTCACAGAGGTGTGAAGTTTCTCAGTGCGTGCGTTACGTGCCATCACAGTTCCTCCAATGCTTTCGTTTGACGGAAGCCAAGCCAGGCAATCACGCCCACAACGACGAAGATGACGATTGACATGGCCGAGGCCAAGCCGTAGTCGGGGGCACCGCCAAGGAAGGCGATCTTGTAGACCATTGAAATGAGGATATCCGTTTCACCGACCGGCACCGACAAGCCTGGGTAGTTGGGACCACCACCGGTGAGCATGAAAATCAACGAGAAATTGTTGAAATTGAAGGCAAAGCAGGCGATCAATAGCGGCACAGTGGATTGAAGGACCAGCGGAAGTTTCACGCTCCACACAGTGCGAAGTGCTGACGCACCGTCCATACGTGCTGCCTCCATCACATCGGATGGCAGGGATTGGAGGGCACCCATACAGACGAGGAACATGTAGGGGAAGCCGAGCCACAGGTTGACGCCGAGGATAGCGATCTTCGCTAACAGGCCATCGGTAAGCCACGGGATGGAAGCGCCACCCAGCAGAACCTGGTTAATGAAGCCAAAGTCGGTGTTGAGCATGCCGCGCCACACCAGTGTCGCTAAGAAAGCGGGGAAGGCGTAGGGAAGGATGAGGAGCGACTGATAGATGCGACGTCCTTTGACGCGTTGGTCCGCAAAGACCAACGCCAAGAAAAGTCCGAATGCGAAGGTCGTCAACACAGACAGGATAGAGAAGGCGAAGGACCATCCCAGCGCTTTCAGGAAGGGACCAGCTAGATCAGAGTTGGCGAAAATATTGCCGTAGTTGTCGAATCCTTTAAAGACGCGCCAGCCTGGCGACAGCTGGGTGCCGTCGGAAGCAACGTAGGCACCTTCACTTGACGAGGCGGTGTACACCACGCCGGTTTCGGCATTGGTCATCGTGTCGGCAGCTTCATCGTAGGTGAGCAGGGATACTGCGCGGTAAGCGGTGGAACCATCATTGGTGACGTAGAAACCGTCGTTGGGGTCGTCACTGACTGGGACAGTCAGGGTTTTCAGTTCCGTTTGACGGGCAACTATCTCTTTGAAGGTGAGGATGGTTTCGCCAGGAATATTGTCAAGCGTTGCTCCAGGCACTGCTTCGAGTGGCGTTTGTGCATCGCCAATAAGCACTTCGCCACTGTCTTTATCTAGTACGGCTAAACCAAGGGTTGTACCTCGGTCGAGGATGACTGCTGAAAGGTCCACGGAGTCTTGGGCGCGCCGCTGGTTTTGCATGAGGATTGCTTCGATGGCGTCACTCTTGGTGGAGTTATGTCCTTGACCGTAGTTTGTCAGTGACACGTAGCCGGTGTATCCCATGACGAAAACTTGGTAAATCAGCAGGAAGACCATCCCAGGAATGAGGTATTTCGCTGGAATCATCTTGCGCGAGAAATACACATAGTTGAGGGCGATGAGTAAGACGACTAGGACCGTCACGATGATCCAGGACTGCACGATGGCGGCGGTAATAATGCCGTAGATGCCCAAGGCATCGATCAGCATCATGAGTAAGAGTTTGATGAAAAAGCCTGGGCGTCTCACGTCTCGGGCGTGAGAAGGATGATAGACGGGTGCCTCATCCACTGCCGTATTTTGGGAGGGTGTCATGTGGAATGCTCCGGTGTGCTGGGAGTGTGGCTGGGTGGATCGTTGTGGTGTGTGGATAGTCCCGGATAACCGTATGAATGATTATCCGGGACTATCGCGACTTCACTGCTGTGAAGGGTCTTTACTTGGCGATGGCGTTTTGGATGTTGGTGACCATTGTGGCCCATCCTTGCTCAGGTGCTTCCTTGCCGGTGGCGATATTGCCTTCGGTGGCACCCCAGAATTCCCACACGGAACCCATTTCGGGGATGGCGGGCATTGGCACACCAGAACCAGCAACTTCAGCGACGCCCTTGAGTAGTGCATCGTCAATGCTTTGTGCGGCAGCAGTATGAGCTGGGATGCGTTGGCCGAGTTCGTACAGCTTCTGCTGGCCTTCCTTGGAGCCGACGTACTTCATGAATTCGGCGACGAGGAGCGGGTTAGCGGTCTTGGCTGAGGGGAAGAAGGCTTGCACACCCACGAATGGTTGGGCTTCTTGTCCCCCGGCGCTGGGGATCGGCAGGACCGCGATGTCGAGGCCTGCTTCGGTGAAGGCGGAGATATTCCATGGGCCGGTCACAATGTAGGGGGCCTTGCCGTCGAGGAACATTTGCTTGGCGATATCTGCTGAGATCGAGGTGTCGAGGGTACCGGCTTCACCCTGCGCTTGGAGCCATTCGGCAAATTTGGTGCCGTTTTCTCCGCCGAGCGCGAGTTCTGTGGTGTAGGAGCCATCCGCTTCCTGTTTGAATACGGGCGCACCAAAAGATGTTTGGAAGGCGTACATGTGGTACGGGTCAAGTTGTCCGCCGGTACCTGCCTGGACAACGAAAGGACGCTCGGCGCCTGTTGCCTTACCTGAGGCGATCATGTCATCGAAGGTGGCGGGGGTGTCAGTGGTGAGTGCATTGTTGCGAATGAGGGCGACCGATTCGATGGCGTAGGGCATCCCGTAGGTTTGGCCGTCATAGGTCACGCCTTGTACTGCGGATTCGGACAGTTCTGAGGCTGCGGTGCCGAGGTCGATGGTACCAACTACGCCATTGGCGACGAGGCCGCCGAGGCGGTCGTGTGCGGTGACCATAACGTCGGGGCCATTGCCGGTGGGCACCTGGGTGATGAATTCATCGTCCATATCGTCTTCGGATTTTTGGACGACGTTGAGACCAATGCCGGTGGCTGCGGTGAAATCCGTAGCAAATTCTTGCATCTGGGTGTAACGGGTGTCGTCGGCCCAGATGGTAAGGGTGCCCACTTCGCTGGTTGTTGTCTCGGTCGCGGTGTTGGTCGAGGTCGTGTCCGCGGCTTTGTTGGTGCCACATGCTGCAAGTGATGCCGTGAGGGCAACAATGCCAATTGCTGCAATGCTGCGTCGCATATCAGAACTCCTGAGTTGTGAGGTGTGGCGGGCTCCCGATGTGGACAGCCCCGTCCGGTGAAAACCAATGTAACCGTTACACACCCATTTCTGCAAGGGTTACATGAGAATTGCGAAACTGTTACACTTCTGTTACATTTTACGGAGCAATTCCACGCATTACGAGGAGTCCTTCGATGTCGAAGACCCGCACACGACTGACGGATATCGCACGGCATGCCGGTGTGTCCACGGCGACTGTCTCCCGTGTTATCAATGAAACCGGCCAAGTTTCTGACGACACACGCCATCGTGTACTGGTCGCCATCGATTCTTTAGGGTACGAACGACCCAGCCATGAGCGCGCTCACGGTTCGCGCACCGTCGGCATTATTGTTCCTGAGCTCACCAATCCCGTTTTTGCGGCCTTTACCCACGCCATGGAACTTGAGCTTTCACGTGCAGGCACGCTGCCTTTGGTCTGCACACAGACCCCAGGGGGAACATCAGAAGAAGACTACGTTAATGAGCTCGTGGCACGCGGCGTTGCCGGGATCGTCTTCATATCGGGCAGGCACGCTAATTACCGAGGCGATCTGACCCGTTACCATCACCTGAGCGAGCGGCACATCCCCTTCGTCACCATTAACGGTGCACGAAAAGAGATCAGCGCGCCGGATTTTTCTACCGCAGACAATATTGGCATCCACGCGGCTGTGAATCACCTGGTCAACCTTGGACACCGAAATATTGCGTTACTTGGGGGCTATAGCCATATCATTCCGGCAGAACGTAAAGTGAATGCCTTTTGTCAGGCGATGAAAGAGTTCCTTGATATTACAGATCCTGTGATTGTTGAAACCTTTTACACCTATGAAGCAGCGGCCGCAGCCACCAAACAGCTGGCAACACAGGGGGTCACAGGCATTATTTGCGGTTCCGATCTTCAGGCGCTTGGCGCCATCCGCACACTTCACTCCTTGGGTTTGTCAATTCCTGGCGATATTTCGGTGATCGGTTTCGATGACACGATGTTGATGGCGCATATGTCCCCTCCGTTGACAACAATTCGCCAACCCATCGCCGCCATTACTACCGCTGCAGTACGTGCGCTCTTTAATCAGATCAATGACGCAAACAGCGCCGTGGGACATTTCGAATACACCCCTGATCTCATTGTCCGCGGCTCCACGGGTATTGCACCCGCCCACCAACACTCCATTTGACAACGATTATCATTCACGCAATTCTTATCCTATGACCTCCCTTGCCACACGTAGATTTGTCTTGCCCATTGCTGCCGGTGTCGCACTCACTATGGCCGCGTGTTCATCGACAACGTCACCTGCAGCCAGCGACAGCACAGAAAGCGCGCCAGCTGCCGACCCCCTGACCGTCATGACCGCGTTCTATCCACTGCAGTATCTGACGGAGCACATCGGTGGCGACCTAGTGTCAGTCAGCCTACTCACACCGCCCGGTGGCGAGGCCCACGACCTTGAACTCACACCGGCCAAGGTGGAAGAACTACGTAATTCCGATGCAGTGGTCTACCTCAAGGGTTTCCAATCTGCTGTTGACGAGGCAGTTGAAGCAGCGCCGCCAAGCCATGTGGTTGACGTCTCTGAAGCCGCCCAACTTGTTGAGCGCACCGAAACCACTGATGTCGCGCACGATGCCGAAACCACAGAAACCCACGATCACGCCACCGAGACCAGCCATGCGCATGACCATGCCGCCGAAACCACCACAAGCGAAACGGCGACAACACATGATGACCATGACCACGCCACCGCCGGTGACCCTCATTTCTGGCTTGATCCGACACGTATGGGTCAAGTCGCAACGGTGATTGGACAGGCGCTTGCAGCTGCAGACCCAGTGAACGCCCAGACGTACACCACAAACGCTGGCAGCGTAAAGAAGCAGATGGATGAACTGTCAGCTTCACTGGTTCAGGGCACCGCTACATGCACACATAAGACCTTCGTCACCTCACATACCGCCTTCGGTTATCTTGCTGACCGCACAGGACTCGAGCAAGTCGGAATCTCTGGCCTTGATCCCGATTCTTCCCCCTCGCCCGCACGCCTCCAAGAGATCGCCAACCTCGTCAAAGCCGAAGGCATCACGACTATTTTCACCGAGGCACTTATCGACCCCAAGGTCGCCCAAACCCTTGCCTCAGACCTTGGCATCACTACTGCGGTCCTGGATCCACTGGAATCGCAAAACGATGACTCAAAGGACTATGTGGCGGTGATGAAGGAAAATCTTGCCGCCCTACGAACAGCTCTGGATTGCCAGTGAACTCCGCGAGCCACCAGGTGGCGGGCACCCCCGTATCGGAGGTGCCCGCCATTGCCGTTGAAAACCTCCACGTCGCTTGGGATTCCAATCTGGTACTCCATGGCGTCTCCTTCGCTCTCCCCCAGGGGGAGGTACTGGCAGTCACAGGCGCAAATGGATCAGGAAAATCTACCCTTATCCGTGCGATACTGGGGAATGCGCCGATCACAGCGGGTACTGTTTCCTATTTCGGCGAAGTGTCGTCACCTACAACAACTACCCCACCATGGCATCGCATCGGATATGTCCCACAACGCGTGGCATCAGGCGGAGCAATCGCCTCTACGTCCTTGGAGGTTGTTGCCTCTGGGCTCCTCTCAGCCCGCAAATGGTGGCTGAGCCGCTCCGACAGGGCCAAGGCGATGGCTGCATTGGACGAAGTCGGCCTTGCTCACAAGGCGAAGGAGTCCTTCACCTATCTTTCAGGCGGACAAAAACAACGTGTCCTCATCGCGCGAGCACTGGTACGCAAGCCCGATCTGCTGCTGATGGACGAACCTATGGCGGGTGTCGACCAGCATTCACGCCAACGCCTCGCCGACGTTGTCGAAGGTGTCAAAAAAAGCGGTCGGTCAGTTCTTGTGATCCTGCATGAACTCGGGGAACTGGGTGTCCACATCGACCGGGAGCTACATATTTCGGCTGGCCATATTTCCTACGACGGCCCACCCCACCTTGACGACCAACGGGATCAGGCGCATCGTGATGGAGGGCACCATGTGGAGGCACATCACCTATGAGCTTGATTGATTCATTCGCGGCGATGCTCGCCTCGCCGCTCATGCAACGCTCGCTTCTCGCCGCAGTACTCGTTGGCCTGTGTGCCCCGGTCGTTGGCACCTATCTTGTTCACCGCCGCTTGGCCATGCTCGGTGACGGCATTGGGCATGTCTCACTCACTGGCGTAGCACTGGGGTGGCTCGCAGCAACGACAGCAAATATTGCCTCCCCTGATACGTGGGCAATACCAGGGGCACTGATCATCTCACTCCTTGGGGCCCTTGCCATTGAATGGGTTCGTCACTCCGGCAGGGCATCAGGAGATGTTGCATTAGCCATGCTCTTTTACGGTGGCATTGCCGGCGGCGTATTACTCATTGGCCTTGCAGGCGGCACAAGCGCGCAGCTCAATTCCTATCTTTTCGGTTCAATTTCCACCGTGTCATGGGCCGACATTGCCTCGGTGTCGGCCTTGGCTGCAATTATCCTCATCATCGGCGTGGGCTTGGCGCCTGCACTGTATTCAGTAACAAATGATGAGGAATTTGCTCGTTCTACTGGTCTTCCGGTGCGTACACTGTCGATGATTTTAGCCGTACTCTCAGCATTCACCGTCGTCATCGCTATGCGTATCGTGGGTGCGCTCCTGGTATCTGCCCTGATGGTGATACCGGTGGCAATCGCGCAATTATGGGCTCGCTCTTTTCGTTCGACCATGGTGTGGGCAATGGGTGTTGGTACTGCGCTGACTGTCACAGGTTTAGCGACGACCTATTTTGTTGATCTTTCACCGGGTGCGACTATTGTGGTAGCAGCTATTGCGCTGTACGCCTGTGGCTTCCTTATCCGTAGTGCCTTGGATCAGGCACACCATCGGAAGAGGATTCTGCGTGCCCGCGCACTTCCCAGCCACCCGGAACGTATCGCGCAAGACGAACTGCCGCAAGGTAGCACAACCCTGTATTGAGGAGGTTATGGTGCAACGTATGACAAAACAGCGCCAAGCGGTGTTTTCAGAGTTGGAGCGCGTGCGTGATTTTCGCAGTGCGCAGCAGATTTTTGAAGATCTCCACCTCAGTGGGACGCGTGTCGGCCTCGCAACCGTCTACCGTAATTTACAGGCACTTGCCGACGACGAACGCGTTGACGTCTTACGTTCTGCAGAGGGCGAGGCCTTGTACCGCCTCTGCGCATCGGCATACCACCACCATCACCTCGTATGCCGCCAATGTGGGCATACCGAGGAGATATCACAGGGTGAAATTGAAACGTGGGTGTCGGAGATTGCGACGACGCACGGCTTTGTTGACGTCGATCATTCGATGGAGCTTTTCGGCCTTTGTGCATCCTGTGCCCTACAATGAACGTAGGGTAACCTAAGTCAACGTAGGAGGATATGATTTCCGTGAGTGGTGTACCGGATTGGGCGTCCTCGGGCCTACCACTTTTTCTGTTCCTCTTCGTTGTCGTCTTTTGTCGCGCCCAGGGAACCTACTGGCTGGGTCGTGCCGCAACACACGGAATCCTCACCGCTCGTGAACGCAAAGGATTCCTTGGTGCACTGGCTCGCTGGTTTAACGGTCCCACGCCTCGTAAAGGAGCGACCCTACTTGAACGATGGGGACTGCTGATTATCCCTTTGTCTTTCCTCACCGTTGGCGTACAAACGGCCGTCAATGCGGGCGCAGGCATTGTGCGCTTGCGCTGGCGTACCTATACCCTCGCGATGATCCCCGGATGCCTCATGTGGGCAGCCCTTTACAGTGCGGGACTACTCGCACTGTGGGTGTCAGTGTGGACAGCTGTAGCAGGCTCACCATGGGGATGGGCAGGCTTGGCGCTCCTAGCAATGGCTGCCACCGTGATGTTGTGGCATCGGCGTAAACGTCGCAGCGCCTCAGGGACATGTCCCGTTGCTCCACTACCTTCTGACAGCATCCGCCCCGAAACCGCCTAAACCTCGCCACCGCCTCGTATAGCGTCAATGGCACCGCCAAAACGCCGTTCCCTTCCCGCATAAGCAAGAATGCAATCCCACAGCTCTTCCCTATCAAAAGCTGGCCACGGCGTATCCACGAACATGAGTTCAGCGTAGGCAAGCTGCCACAAGAGGTAATTCGAAATTCGCTGCTCACCTGAACTACGTATCATCAGGTCAACGTCGGGCACATCGGGCAAATACAGGTGCCGCGCAAACGTCCGTTCATTGACCCCGTCAGGACGTATTTTGCCTGCAGCCACCAGATGAGCGATATCGCGGGCAGCATCCGCAATTTCAGCGCGTCCGCCATAGTTAACACACATCACAAGGTCAAGCACCGTATTATCCGCGGTGTATCGCTCTGCCTTGTCAAGGGCTCGCACCACCGATTTCCACAGCTTCGGATGCCGCCCAGACCAGCGCACGCGCACTCCCCACTGGTGAAGTTGCGGCGTGCGACGCGCCAAGACATCACTGGCATAGCTCATAATGAAGCGTATTTCAGCCGGTGAACGCTTCCAATTCTCAGTGGAAAAGGTATAGACGGATAGGTAACGCACCCCCGCATCAATGGCACCGGCGATCGTATCCATCAAGGCATACTCACCCGCGCGATGCCCTTCCGTGCGCGGCAGACCCTTGCTATTGGCCCAACGGCCATTACCGTCCATCACCAGGGCAATATGTGTGGGTACCTCACCTGCAGCGAAACGAGGAGCAGGGCAATGCCACTGTCCAGGTCCAGCCAGAGGGGCATGTGGGTCCTGAGGTGCACGTTCCATAGGCGTGAGTTTCACAGCGTCTCCTGCAAGGTGTGACGTGCCTGCAGCACTTTTAACGATTGTAGGCGCCGTTCAAGGTGCCATTGAGTATAGGAGGCCACCAACGCCGAGGCTTCTTGACGCGCATAAGACGGTGACCTATCGGCCTCACCCCAGTCACCAGAGAGAAGATCACCCATGAGCCGCAAGGAGTCAGGAGCTGGGGCGCTTGCCCCCGGTGGCCGACAGGTATCGCAGACCGTACCACCTTCTGGGATAGAAAAGGCTTGATGCGGACCCGGCGCCGCACACACCGCGCAGTCAAAACAGGCAGGCGCCCATCCGGCGATGGCGAGTGCGCGCAGCATATACGAGGTCAGGACCAGGCTCGCTTCGTGCCTACGGTGGGACAATGCGTGGAGTGCGCCCACCAGCAAAAGGTACTGACTGTGCGCACCGTCGTCACCATCACCGGTCAGACGTTCAGCGGTTTCCACGATCACGTGCGCTGGCGCATACAAATCGTAGTCAAGAGCAAGATGACTCCCGTGCGAAGTAATCATTTCTACCTGCGTCACGGTATCAAGGGTGCGGCCCTGATGCAGTTGAATATCAACGACACTAAACGGTTCCAGGCGTGCGCCAAAGCGACTCGTTGTGCGGCGCACGCCTTTGGCTACTGCACGCACCTGCCCGTGTTCCCGGGTAAGCAGGGTAATGATGCGGTCTGCTTCGCCGAGTTTATGGGTACGCAGCACCACAGCCTCGTCCCTGTAACTGCGCACACCACTCACCGCACTATTGTCGCATCGCCAACCCATTTCGGCCCACGGTGGCACGCACCCGCACAGATGTTGCCTGTGCGCCATCTACCTACCCTTGTCCAGACCCGAAACGCTGTGCGCACCCGTCCGGTGGGGACCCTCTCCAGCAACAGCCACAGCACCACACCGTCCAGACCTGAAACGCTGTGCGCATCCGTCCAACGGCGCCCATGTGCGCCACCAGCCCACCAGCGACAGGCTTTTGGTGACAACAGGTGCGCGGCAGGGGCGCCTACAGTACCACCGACCTAGCCGATATTTGCCTCGCGTATCTGCTTGTACTGCGGCAAATGCTCGTAGAGTTCGTCCTTGAGAGGGTTTTTCTTGCGGACAATCACGGTGTAGACCTGGTAGACCAACACCGCAAGGTTGGCACCAAGGGCCACTGCTGACACCGCAAACAGCGCAGCCGGGTCGTGCGAGGACTCAACCGCGAAACGCGAGGAAGTGACAAAACTCGGCACTGCCATCGTGAACATCATCCACAGCGCCAGGGTGTGTGCGCGATGCTGCAACCACGCACCCTTCTTGATGAAGAAGGCAGGTATCGTACAGGAGATGAGTAGTGCGGCACCAGCGTAGAACGAGTGGTCACCAACGCAGTTATACACGTAGGCAAAATTCCACAAATCGTAGGCGATGATCCAAAACCACAGCATGTCCGGCCACACCATATCTTTGGATGCATCACGGGAAATGATGATGCCACCCCACCCGCATATCGTCACCAGGTTGATCAGCCCAGCGATGCCATTCATCCAGTTCCACGGGCCCGACAGCATATAAACGCCGTCAACCATTCCAGCAGCCTTCATTGCGCCCACCTCGAAGTCACGAATACAGGCTTCGAAAATATTAATGGCCAGAATTGCTGGCGGGAACAGCAAGATCCATTTATTTGCTGCCAGTTTTGGACGGTACCGTAGCGCCATAAAGCCGATGCATCCCGCCAAGGCGGAATACACTTTCACCCAGTGGAACCATGTGCCTGTAGATGATCCTCCTCCCGCGGTTGTCGGCCAGACGAAAATAGTCAAAATGATGGGCAGAACAATAAAGATCACCCATCCTGCAACACGAGACCTTCGGCTCAGTTCATTCAGGCCAATCAATGCAGCCAGCACAACACACCACGCCACCCATGAGTACCACGGGATGGGAGCAAAAAGAAACATCGGGGACCTCCTCGTTGAGATTGCCAGATTTCACACTAGATATGTGTCCACCGTATGGAAGTCCCGAAGGGATGCGCGACGGACATTTTGATCAAAGTGTCTAAAATGCCGGGCACCATCGACTACTACCAAAGTAGCCTTCACGGCACTTTGGGTATTGGGTCCTAGGTTTCAGCGACGACAGGTCCATCTGGCACAATCGTTCCATGAAGACCTGCGATGATGCGCTCAATTCGCCGACACGACAGGCACTGGCTTCGGCATTGAAAACAGCGCTACGCACCACCCCACTCAATAAAGTCACCGTACGGCAACTCACTGACGCTGCAGGGCTAAGACGTCAAACTTTTTACTACCACTTCGCTGATGTCTACGACCTTGCTGTGTGGCTGTTTAAATCAGAAATTGCCGACCATATCCTTTCACACGCCTCCTACGCGCAATGGTCGGATGGCTTCCTTGAAATGTTGGTCTATTTGCAGCAACACCGCGAACAAAGTTTCGCGGTAATATCGTCCCTCAAACACGACGACCTCGAATTATTCTTCTACCAACAACTACGGACCATGACTGCTGCAATCGTTGCCGAACTCGACGGTGATCTGCCCGTGAAAAAAGACGACCGCGAGTTTATTGTTCAGCACTATACGCTGTGCGTACTCGGCCACCTGTTACATTGGTTAGCTCGCGAAATGCGTGACGACCCGTACATCCTCGTCGAAAACATCGAGCGTATCCTACACGGCAGCGTCCTGCGTAGCCTCGAATTATTCGCCGCACCTCAGGCGCGCTAAGGCCACACAAGGACGGCGTCACTACATGATGCCCTTGCCACTCCGTGGGCCATATGACGTCAATGAAGGGCCTCCCTACGCTCACACTTTGGGTGTTCCTCTTGTTTCCCATCCTCCGCATCGATTGCTCACAACATCGCAACCTGGGGTTATGCACGACACTAGATGATGTGGGGCAATGCACCCGATTTTTCAACGAAAACCGACACCAGATATGCACATTCATGTTTATTATTAGCGTTCGTAATCAAGCATTGTCATGGCATACTGCGAGGCTCCACCGTGCGGCACCGATTGGTCGTTATCTTTACTGTTCTCACTTTCGTCGTCATCGGCCTGGTCACACCCAGCGCGCAGGCCGCAGGAGGTCTGACCCCATCCCAAGTCCAGAAGATCGTTAACGACGTCAAAGGCACATTGACAGCCATCAGCTTCGACTCACCCGAGGTCCTCGCACAGATTGCGCCGACATACTTTCCGTCCTACCAGATCACCAATAAGAAGATTGAAATCTTCCGCAGCACCGGAACACCCATCAACCAAATCAGCAATGAGGAAGCTATTCGCGCGTTACAAACGGACTATCTGTCAACGAGCGGATATCAAGAAACCTTTCAGCAGATCCAACAAAATCTTGACCAATACCTTGGGGAACTCCTGCTTTCCGATTCCACCCAAAGCACGAAGGATGTCGCACAGTACACCGAGGCTATCCGCGCCCAACCCGTCCAACTTCTGCTTGGTCTGACCTACATCCAGCGGCTATTTGACTTTGACTACGGCCAATTCAACTTTGCTCACGCCTTGCGTACCTCAGGCTCATTCGGCAAAGCATTCTCGCCGCTGTCGTTGGCACTCAGTATCGGCAGTCAAAATGGCGACCAATATGCTATGCCGAAAAACGTCGAGACCTTTACCCGCCTGATCGCCGGCGTCGCCACAGATGCGACAACCCTCGATGCCTTTATTACCGCGGTTGTCCCTACTGCCGATGCGGCTGCCTGGTATGTCGAACAAATGGAGCAGCACGGCAATATCGTTGAGGAAACGCCCTCGGCATCGCTGCCTCACGGCGTGTACACCCTCTACGGAAAACTCACCACGTATCCTGCACTTACCCCCTACCTTCTGCCGCTACTAAGCCGAACCAACAGCGAGATATTCGTCTTGTCCAACGTGTCGAGTATTGGTTGGGGTATGCGCGAAAGCTACGTTGCCAACGAATCAGACCTAGCGGCAATGGCACAATTTCAAGACCAAGTCGCCCAATACGCACAAAATCAAGCGTCATACATCGATTTTTGGGCACGGATGCTCCCCGATCAGAAAAACGATCTCATCACCGGACGGATCGTGAACGACGGATATTTTGTCCAAGGACGCGGCAGCGGACAAGCCGCTTGGTCTCCACGCATGGGTGCCACAGCAGCCGAGGCAGTCACCGACTTCTTTGCCCCAATGAACCGCTGGTACGAATTCAAACGTATTGGTGCTGAAGCAACTGGACAAAATATCTCACTGTGGCTTGCACGTCTGCTCAGCGCCTCGGGTAATTCCGCCTATAGTCATGAACTTACCCACCAACTTGACGCCGACACGTACCTGAAAGATTTCGGCGTGCGTGCCGGAACCTCTGCGGAACTACTGCCACGTGGCCTATTTGAGACATTAGAAACTGACGAACCCATCTATGCGCTTAACCAAATCATGGATTGGCCCACCACCGGTTATGCCAACTCCTCGCCTGCGCTTTTCCAGGATGAAACAGCGGTTCACAACTATATGCGCAACCTCCTTGATGTCACCACCACCCTTGACATTATTGAAGCCGAAGAGGTCCTCAGCCGTGACACCGCCGCAAAACAACGGTGGTTCAACACTGTCACTCTTACACCCAATACGGCATATGCTGGCGCGTGGAACGAGAATTTTATCCCCTCCACCCAAGAGCAAGCCGCATCATGGAAAAGCATTGATGATCTGGTAGAAGCGAATGCTGTCGTGGCACGCTATGAGGCGGTAGGGCTGCAGACCACTGGAACCGCAAACTACAACGGCTACCACACCATTCCTTTGTTTTCCCCATTATTCGGTGCTCCCACCTCCCCCACCGGCGTCACCGGCGATGTGCATATGCGTCGCATTGCATGGCAACTCCTCGCCGACTACGGATACAGTGACGGCCTCGTGCCATATTTATCCAACCAGTACAACCCCGGTGGCGTAGCCAGCCGCACAGCATTTGCTGACAGCGAGATCATTCGCGCGATCACGCCGCATACAACAAGTACTGACCTAAGGAAAGCAGCGTTTAATGCTCGTTCGCAGCGTTTAAATGACCTCCAGCCCATCTCCATTACCTGGCAGGGCAGGCAGGTTCAGATCAACGACGTTGCCACACTACGCGAATTGATGACACAAGCCGTCACAGCAGACCTCACCAACACCCCCTTATCCACGCGCGCCCGACACACCCAGGTTGAGCAGCTCAAATCTGCTGTCTACCTGGCTTATAAGGCACAAACGTCGGAGTTTAACACCAGCATTTACCGAGCCTCACTTAGCCAAGCGCAACGCTGGTCCCCTACTTCTCAACCTCTCACACGCCCCTTTGGCCACCCCCTGTCACACGCAGAAATACTTGCCGCCGTGGATTCGCCTGCCCCAAGCGAGGCGATTCACACCTTTGAAGTCACCGGCCCCATCCCCACGCAGGGACATGCAACGGTACAGGTGTCGATCACCTATACCGATGGCAGCGTGGACACTGTAGACGTACCAGTGACATTTGGTCCTGAAGCGGATAACTATCCACTTCAGGCAGCTGACATTACCACTGACATCGACCAACTCCCCGAGGCACGCAGCGGATTGTCCTCGACCCTGCCAGCGACGGCACACGTTGAGTGGGCTCAAGCACCTGCCGTGTCAACGCCAGGCACGGCACATGGCACCGTGCGTGTGACTTTCTCTGACGGGTCAACTCACGAGATCGTCGTGACCGTCCACGTCAGGCCGGCACCAACATTCACCGTGACCTACACCGTTACTGGCGAAACCCCCGCAGATGCCAAGCCTGTGCCTGAGGATCCCACTGCATATCGAAACGGCGAAACCATCACCCTGCAGGATGTACCAACAACTACCAGCACAACAAAAGATGGGGTCCCCGGTCGTTGGCGTTTTGTCGGATGGCTTCTTAAGGGCAACACCGTCAACGCTGCTCCCATTGTTGACAATGCCGATATCGCACTCACAGGCTCGTGGGTTTTTGTCCCTCACAGTCAACACATGGTGACATTTACCTACGCTGGCCCAACAAACGGCCCATCACTACCACCCACGATGACGCCACCGACACCAATTACTGCTTACGAGGCAACGATGCTCACCTTCGAGGCACCACGCGATGTGGAAGATCCTCTCGCTGACGGTGTGTGGTCTTTCGACGCCTGGACTCCCAGCAGTCTCACCCTTGGGACCAACGATGTGACGGTGGAGGGACGCTGGTCCTTCACGCCTCGTGAACATACCGTTACCTATCGCTTCACGTCCTCAACTGATCGTGCTCTCCCACAAACGATACTGGCGCAACTGCCGTTGCCGCTGAGCGGGAAGATCAAAGGCAACATTGTCACCTCTCCATCACTCGAAACGCCACGCATACAAGACGAGGCCAGTAATGGCGTGTGGACCTTTGATGGGTGGGACCGCGACCAAGTAGTGATGGATACTGCCGATGTGACGGTGAGCGGACGTTGGCGTTTCTCCCCGCTCCTTTCGCCTCTGATGCCCATCGGCACTGTGACTCCAATTGCGCCCACAGTATCGGATCCGACGAGCTGTACAGTCATTCCGTACGTGGATATCCCCGCCTCTGCAGCCGTTGATTACCTTATTGACGGCGCAGTTACCTCACCGGGCCGTGTCGATTACGGATACGGTCGCAGCATTACGGTCGTGGCGCAACCACGTGCAGGGTATTCACTGGCACAAGGAGCCCCTGCTCAGTGGACATGGAATGCGCCGACACGCGAAGAATTGGGGTGTTCCACGGGAGTTACCCACCCTCCTGTACCTCCGTCAGCAGATCACAGCACTGTGTCAGGAAGTGCCGCTCACCCCCAAGATGCTGGCAAGTCAAATGGTTCTGAATCGGACGCTACTACTGGACATGGCACGAGTGCCGACACGCTAGCCACACCTCATCGTGGAACTGCCAGCCAGGTATCTGCCACAACACCATCAGGGGGACCCACCTCACTGGCAACCACGGGAACACCCGCCCTTGCCACAGCCAGCGTATCGATACTCCTCCTTTTTGCTGGGATCACGTTGGCACGGTTGCGGCAGCGCAAGGCAGCACATTAGTGCCCCTACGCCCAATTCGGTGGCTCGCCTGTGTACCTGTGCGAGCCACCGATGGGCTGCACTGCCTGACATGTCACCTGAAGCATCATGTCGCAGATTGTGTGGAAGCTGGGTACCGCCTGATAGTAAGGCTGCAAATACGTCCTCTTTTTCTGGGCGATATTTGCCTCCAGTTGTCACGCAACGCAGGAAGATCTACCGTAAGGCTCGGTTGACAGCAGAGATTACTGCTTTGTATGTTGCTCGCGTAATTGAGGCATCAATACCAACACCCCACACGATCTTGCCGTCAACCGCCGCCTCCACATAGGAGGCAGCCTTCGCATCACGACCCTGGCTCATCGCGTGTTCAGCGTAGTCAAGGATACGCACGTCTAGGTCAAAGCCGTGCATCGCTTGAACAAAAGCATCAATGGGACCATTGCCGTGAGCTTGGACCTCTACATCAGCACCGCGGTCTTTCACGACGGCACTCAGTTCGACACGCTCATCGTCGGAAGTGTGGACACGTGAACGCCCCAGTTCAAAGCGTCCCCACGGCGTCAGATCTTTCGCTGCTGACGTAGGTAAGTACTCGTCAGCAAAAATCTTCCACAGATTATCGGCATCGATTTCACCACCGTAGGTATCAGTATGACGCTGCACAATCCGGGAGAACTCCACCTGCAGGCGACGAGGTAGTTCCAAGCTATGCGAGGTTGACATGAGGTAAGCGATACCGCCCTTACCGGACTGGGAGTTCACACGCACCACCGCCTCGTAGGAGCGACCAACATCGTGTGGGTCGATAGGCAGATACGGCAGTTCCCACACCACAGCCTCTTCGTTGCCGCCCGCAGCAGCCACCTTGGCTTTACGTGCCGAGAAACCTTTCTTAATTGCGTCTTGATGTGAGCCTGAAAAACTTGTGTACACCAGGTCGCCAACGTAGGGACTGCGCGGTGGCGTTTCCATTGAGGTGCAGTATTCGACGGTGCGTCGAATCTCGTCCACATTGGAAAAGTCAATCCCCGGGTCGATACCTTGACTAAAAAGATTCAAGCCCAAGGTCACCAGGTCGACATTGCCGGTGCGTTCTCCCTGCCCAAGCAAGCATCCTTCCACCCGGTCTGCACCGGCCAGTATGGCAAGTTCTGCTGAGGCAATCCCGGTGCCGCGATCATTATGTGGGTGCGCAGATAAGGCGATGTAGTCACGCCGTGACAGGTTCCGGCTCATATATTCGATCTGGTCGGCGTAAACATTGGGGGTTGCGCGTTCCACAGTTGCCGGAAGGTTGAGGATTATTTCTCGATCCGCTTCAGGCTGCCATACGTCCATGACGGATTCGCAAATTTCCAAGGCAAAATCAAGTTCGGTGTCGACAAAGATTTCCGGCGAGTATTCAAAGCCGAAGATGGTGTCGTCGTCCAGCACCTTTTCTGCGCGGGCGATTACTTCCTGGGTGCCAGTGACCGCAAGGTCAACCGTTTGCGCTTTGTCATTGCGGAAAACAAGCTGACGGAACAGCGGCGATGTCGCGTTGTACAGGTGAACGGTAGCGCGTGGTAAGCCGACCAGCGCATCCAAGGTACGTTCAATGAGTTCGCTGCGCGACTGGGTGAGAACCGACAATGTTACGTCGTCTGGCACCGCATCGGAGTCAACCAGGGAGCGGACGAAATCAAAGTCGGTTTGGGAGGCAGCGGGGAAGCCTATTTCGATTTCCTTGTAGCCCATAGATACCAACAGGTCAAACATGCGGCGTTTACGCACAGGGTCCATGGGTTCGATCAGGGCTTGGTTACCATCGCGCAGGTCTGTGGAGAGCCAACGTGGGGCGATGGTGATGCGTTGTGACGGCCATTGCCGGTCAGGCAGGTCAACGGGGTTCGTTTCAAGGAACGGCCGATATTTAGCCACAGGCATTCCACTGGAGGCTGGACGAGGTACGGATGCGGTCGTTTTCATTGCTGTGCTTTCTGCTTCTGTGGGTGTGATTGTCGAGGCGGTGGACCGGATACGACAAACTCCGCGGCGGGGTTCCAGCCCTTTCAGGCCCCGACGCGGCGAATAAGCAGCAGCGATTGACGCATGGTGTCACTCTAACGACATCTCGCGTCCCTTGGTCCGCCGCGTACGTATCGTGGACGCTTGGCGCTTTTCGTTGCTCGACCTTAAAAAGCGAGCCTTTCCAGCGCCATGGCGTGACTTTAGAAACCGAGCCTTCCCAGCATCTTTGGATCGGATTGCCAATCTTTCGCAGTGCGCACATGCAGGTCGAGGTAGATGCGCCTCCCAAGGAGCTCTTCGATCTGGGCGCGTGCCTTTGTCCCGATTTCTTTGAGGCGGGCACCACGTCGACCAATGATGATGGCCTTTTGAGAGTCACGTTCAACGTAGACGTTAACATGAACATCCAGCAGGGGCTTACGGGTGTCGCCTTCACGGGCTGGACGCTCAATGATCTCTTCGACCTGCACAGCCAGAGAGTGAGGAAGTTCGTCGTGGATGCCCTCAAGCGCGGCTTCACGAATGAACTCAGCGATCAAGGTGTCGCGTGACTCATCGGTAATATCGTCCGCAGGGTACAACGGCGGTGACAGCGGCACATGCTGGGACAATACGTCAATTAGGGTGTCAATACCTTTACCTTCGTGGCTTGATACGGGCACAATCGCTGCCCACTCCCCTAACCGTTCAATGGCGATCAGGTGTTTCATCACCCGTTCACGTGGCACCGTGTCACATTTGGTGGCAACTGCAATGATGGGGCGGCGGATATCACGTAATTCTCGCGCAATGAACTGGTCACCCGGGCCGATGCGTTGATTTGCAGGCAGGCAAAAGACTACACAATCCACTTCAGCCAGCGCCTCACGAACCATGTCATTGAGGCGCTTGCCCAGTAACGTGCGCGGCCGGTGATATCCGGGGGTGTCGACCAGCACCAGTTGGGATTGGGGGCGGTGAACGATGCCACGAATATTGTGGCGTGTTGTCTCGGGGCGACCCGAGGTAATCGCCACCTTGTGTCCGACTAAAGCATTCGTCAGCGTCGACTTGCCAACATTAGGGCGACCGACGATGGACACGAAACCTGCGCGGAAGTCGTCGGGATAATCAGGCGCCAATAGGCCAGCTCCAGCGTTTGCCTCGTCACGCAATGCCTTAAGGTCGGCAATATCGGCCTGCATCTGCGCCTCGTCGACGTCGTCGTCCCATTCATCGCTCGCTGCGCTTTGACTGTCCTCATCCTCTACAAGCGCATCGAGATCTACCCCATCGAATGCGTTGGGCCCGGCCATTAATTCGTCGTCACTGGGAAAGTGCATGTCAGTCCTCCTGGATGGGTGACGGTTCTACATGTGAGGCAGACAGGGAACACACAATGGTACCAACTTGGCGACGCCGTCCGCGGGCTTCTTCTGCCATCATATGTAATCCAGCGAGGTCCCCTTCAGCACCAGGTAGCGGCACTTTACCGATCGCTTTGGCGAGGAGACCACCTACTGAATCAACATCTTCGTCGTCGATCTCAATGCCCAGTAGCTCGCCCACTTCCCAGACACTAAAACGGGCTGGGACACGCCATGAACCATCAGGTAATTCTTCAGGTTCGACAACATTGCGATCGTGTTCGTCGGTAAGTTCGCCGACAACTTCTTCGATGAGGTCTTCCAAGGTGACTAAACCGGAGATACCTCCGTATTCGTCGACGACTAGGGCAAGGTGGTAGTGCTCGGCCTGCATATGGCGTAGCAGGTCATCAGCTGGTTTTGTTTCGACGGTGAACTCTGCTGGACGCATCATTTGTTCCGCAACGAGGCTGAGCTGCCCTTCCGCTGCTTCCATGCGTTGGACAACATCCTTGAAATACAAGACACCGCGCACGTCGTCAACATCGTCTCCAACGACAGGGATACGGGAAAAACCTGAGCGCACAAAAAGACGAAGCGCCTTTCGGGCAGGTAAATCAGCATCGGCAGTCACCATTTCGGTCCGCGGCACCATCACTTCGCGCACCAGTGTTCGCCCAAGTTCAAAGACAGATCGCAGCATCTGACGATCTTCAGCTTCAAGAAGTTCGGTCTCCCCCACTTGGTCCACCATTTCGCGCAGGTCCTCAGCCATTTCGGCGCGTGCTTCGGCCTCTGTTCGGCTGGGCGCAGGGAACCATCCACGTAGAGCCACAATAAAGGGGTCAAAAACGTGGGAGATTTTGACCAAGCTCGAAGTCCATGGGGCTGCCCACAATGCCACCTTTTCTGGGCGACGCCCACCCCATCGGGTGGCAATCAGCGATACGGCCACGAATTGACTGACGGCAGCAATAAGCAGTGATAACAACGCGATTGCCCACAGCGGCAGGGAAGTCCTCACAAAGACAAGGGTGATAGCCATGACGAGGATCGTTTGACTCAAGGTCCTTAGCCCTCGTAAAGCCAATTCGGTACGGGACCTATGTGCGAGCAAGCCCGCAAGGAGCGTCGCATTCTTCTTGTCCTCGTCAACCATGTCTTGGACGCTGGCACGCGACAGGCGGGCCAACGCACTTTCAACGGCAGATAGGACCAGGGCCACCAGTAGTGCAGCGAGCGCGGCAGTAATGGAAACAGCGAATGGTAAAGTCGAGGCGGCACTCATGGCGTTGACGTATTCATCGTGTTATCGCCGTGCAAGGAATGTGAGGAGTAATTTGCGTTGGAGCGCAAACATTTCTTCACGTTCTGCGTCCTCGGCGTGGTCATACCCCAGAAGGTGGAGCATACCGTGGGTGGCGAGCATCAACATTTCCTCTGCCGTCGAGTGTCCTGCGTCCCTTGCCTGTTGTTCAGCAACCTGGGGGCAAATGCAGATATCACCCAATGTGCCTGTGGAGGTGGGTTTATCGGGCGTACCTGGTCGCAACTCATCCATAGGAAAACTCATCACATCGGTTGGACCAGGCAAGTCAAGCCACCGCAGATGCAGGTCTTCCATCGGGCCAGGCTCAATAAAGACAATATTGAGTTCAACAGCGTTAGACACATGCATTGCAGTGAGAACATGGTCGGCCAATTCAACAAATTCGTGACAGTCGATATCGTAGGTCGTTTCGTTGAGAACTTCGGTCATAGTGCCTCTTCCTTATCTACCGCCGACGGCGCCGAATATTGCGGCCCTCACGTGTGCGGGTACGACGTAGCGCCTCACTGTGGCGATCCCACCGGTCGTATGCATCGATAATATGACCAACTAGGGTATGTCGGACGACGTCTGCGCTGGTCAGATAGCAAAATTCGATGCCGTCAATGCCGCCAAGGATATCCTCGACGACGACAAGGCCTGATTGTGCACTACCCGGCAGGTCGATCTGCGAGGTGTCACCTGTGACGACGATTTGAGAGTTGAAACCAAGGCGTGTGAGGAACATTTTCATCTGCGCCGCGGTCGTATTTTGTGCCTCGTCCAAAATAATGAAGGAATCGTTGAGGGTTCGTCCGCGCATATAGGCAAGTGGCGCCACCTCAATCGTGCCAGCCGCCATGAGTTTTGGTAGGGCGTCGGCATCAAGCATATCTTTCAAAGCATCATAGAGCGGACGCAGATACGGGTCGATTTTGTCAGTGAGGGTGCCAGGTAAAAACCCCAGGTTCTCCCCTGCCTCAACAGCAGGCCGGGTCAATACGATGCGGCGAACCTGGCCGGACAATAGTCGTTGGACCGCCTGTGCCATCGCCAGGTAGGTTTTGCCTGTCCCTGCTGGCCCAATTCCAAAAACGACGGTGGAACGGTCGATGGCGTCAACGTAGGCTTTTTGTCCAGGTGATTTCGGGCGGATGGATTTGCCGCGTACTGACAGTATTTCGTCGGCAGGTCGCATGGCCAGTGTTGATGCCGACAGCATATTGACGGCATATCCCACCGATTGCGCATCCAGTGCTTCGCCTCGCCGTGCCGCTTCAATCAATTCGACCAGAAGATGCGCGGCTGATTCGACATCATCTATCGGACCTGTCACGCTGATTTCGCGGCCTAACACTAGGAAGCGCACACGCGGATAACCTGCCTCTAAGGCTCGCAGAACCTGGTCGGATGTGCCCAGTACAGTCAGCGGGTCAACATCTGGCGGTATCGTCGCGCGCCGCGTAATAGTGGAGGTCATGCTGGGGACGTCGCTCATGCAAATAGGTGTACTTTCGTTGGCGGTGATGTCGATCCTTCTAGTCTAGTCACCAACGCCCAATGGCGGCACTGATAAGGGCGGTTGCCAGTGGGCCCGCTGTTGATGATCGTAGAACATGGGGGCCCAGGATAATCGGTCGGGCACCCTGTGTAACAAGGGCTTCGTATTCCTGGGGGCCAATACCACCTTCTGGACCAACGATTACCATGATTTCGACCGCCTGAGCGAGGCTATCCGACTCGGCACGAAGTAGCGACGCCAGTGGCACGCATGCTTCCTCGTGGCAAAGGAAAACGACGCCACCGCCTCGTGTCACCCGTGCAACCCGCGCACACAGATCGTCGGTGTCAACGACCGTTTCGATACGCGGCAGGTAGCTCCGCCGTGCTTGTTTTGCTGCGGCAATACTCACTTGACGCCACTTGGCTGCTCCTTTTTCTGCCTTCGGTCCGGCCCAACGGACAATTGCACGATGGGATTGCCAGGGAATAACGGTGTCAATTCCGACTTCTGTTGCTGTTTCAACGGCCTGTTCGTCGCGTCCCCCTTTAGCAAGTGCCTGAACCAATGTCAGTGGCACCACTGGAGCGCTATCCTGCACGACGCCGTGGACGATGAGCTGACAAGCAGACTTCTGGATTGCCGTTACCTCACAGGTCAAGCGCAGTCCTTGACCGTCAACAACGTCGATCTGCTCCCCCACTTCAATGCGTTTCACCCACGCGTGATGCGCCTCGTCCCCACGCAGCTCGGCACGGGCGCCAACCTTGCAAGTTGTCGCCTCAGGCTGGAGGTCATCGGCCAGGAATACTGGGCGCGTCACTGTTAATTCCCCATGAATTTGTCACGGAGGCGTTCAAATACGCTGGGCTCTTCACGGTGCGTCTGCACACGCGTTTCTGAACGTAGTGAGGCGAATTCGTCAAGGAGCTCACGTTCACGCTCGCTCAGTGAACGAGGTATTTCGACGTCAACACGGACGTAAAGGTCACCGCGGCCACCGCGTTGGAGTCGCCCCACACCAAAACCAGCAAGTTTGAGTTCGGCACCCGGTTGCGTACCTGGTGCGATCGTCATCTCTTGCGGACCGTCCAGCGTGTCGAGGGTGAACGTCGTCCCCAGGGCAGCAACCGTCATGGGGATGGTGATCCGGGTATGGAGGTGATCGCCTCGGCGAGCAAAAACCGGGTGTTTCTTTTCGTGCACCTCAAGGTAGACGTCACCTGACGCACCACCGCCAGGACCAACTTCGCCCTTGCCGCTGAGGCGAATACGTGTCCCTTCATCAACCCCAGCAGGGATTTCCACCGAAAGATTACGGCTGGTTCGCACACGTCCATTTCCCGCACATTCGGTGCAGGGGGTGGAAATAACGTCACCGTGTCCACGGCAGGCGGCACAGGGAACCTGCGTGCGCATCTGTCCGAAAAGGGATTGTTGGACTCGGATTTGGCTGCCGCTACCTGAACACTGGGAGCAGGTGACAGGATGAGTCCCTGGTGCACACATCGTGCCTTTGCAGGTTTCGCACAGCACGTAGGTATTGACTTTGATTTGTTTGGTGGCTCCGAATGTTGCTTCTTCTAGTGTGACGTCGACGCCGACAAGCTGGTCTTTGCCGCGCCGGGCACGTGGGATGGGGCCAGCTGCGCTGGCGCCAGCGAAACCGCCACCAAACATTGCGCCGAGGATATCGCCAAGGTCACCAAAGTCTGCCGGCATCCCGCCGCCGTTGCCACGCACCGCGTCGGGGCCACCAAGGTCGTACATTTGCCGTTTCTTGGGGTCCGACAGTGTTTCGTAGGCAACAGAGAGCTCTTTGAAGGCCTCCTCGTCCCCGCCGTAATCAGGGTGTAGTTGTCGCGCTTTTTTACGGTAGGCCTTTTTGATGTCACTGTCGGAGGCGTCGCGGGCAACACCCAGAACTTCGTAGTAGTCGTTCACTCGTGTATTTCCTTTAGGCGGTTAGTGACTGAGGTATCGAGAAAGGTAGGCAGCGACAGCACGTACTGAGGACATTGTGCGTGCATAGTCCATGCGGGTGGGGCCCACGATGCCGAGGTGTGCACTTGGCCCATTGCCGCCGCCATAGGTTCCAGCGATAACCGAGGCTTCGGTGAGTCCGTCGTGAAGGTTTTCTGATCCGATGGTGACGTGAAGGTCGTCGTCGGCGGTCATTTCATTAAAGAGGCGCAGCAGAGCCACCTGTTCTTCAAGCGCATCGAGGACTGGCGAGATATCGCGAAAATCAATACCTGAACGCGCAAGGTTTGACATGCCTGCCACGACGATGCGGGAGTCGGATTCGGGTCGCAGCATGTCGATAACGACGGTGGCGACCGCCTCGGTCATCGCTTTAACATCGGGGCTCGCATTATCCGCACAAGCCGCCAGTTGCGTGTGGACAGCGTCGATACCCAGCCCCTCACAGGTGTCGTTGAGTTGGGCACGTAAACGCCCTAATGCGTCAAGGTTGATGGGTTCGTCGAATTCGATGAAGCGTTCTTCCACACGGCCAGAGGAGGTGATGACAACGACGAGGAGGCGGTGGGCACCAAGGTCGACAAGTTCTACGCGGCGCAGTGTTTGACTGGCCAGTACCGGGTATTGGATGACGGCAACCTGCTGTGTCACCTGCGCGAGGAGACGCACAGTGCGGCTGACAATATCGTCTAAGTCAACGCTTTGGGCAAGGAATGCTTCTAAAGCACGCTTTTCGGGGGCGCTCATGGGTTTAATTGACGTCAGGGTATCAACGAATAGGCGATAGCCTTTGTCAGTGGGAACCCTGCCGGCGCTGGTGTGCGGCTGGTAGATCAGACCGGCGTCTTCTAGGACGGCCATATCATTACGTATCGTTGCCGGTGAAACACCCAGGTCATGTGTGGCGGCGATGGCTTTGGACCCGACCGGCTCGCGCGTATGCACGTACTGGGAGACGATTGCGCGAAGCACATCAAGACGACGGTCGTCGCTCATCATTCACCTCCTGGCACTCACTTCCCTTGAGTGCTAAGCCTACTCTGCCATGGGCGTTAGTGCGTACCTGGAGCGGTCACAAAGTCAATGAGTTCCTCCACACGCCCTAATAGTGCTGGCTCCAGATCCTTGTAGCTACGCACCTGTGACAGGATACGCTTCCACCCATTGGCGATGTCAGCAGCGTTCGCGTGGGGCCACCCCAGGTGGGCTAGTGTCCCTATTTTTATATCAGTGCCGCGGGGAATCTGGGGCCACTGAGCAAGGCCCACGCGCTGTGGTTTCACTGCCTGCCATATATCGACATACGGATGGCCAACAATAAGGACCGCATCACCCCACCGTTGCTGGAGACGGTCAGCGATACGACTTTCTTTTGATCCAGGCACGAGGTGGTCAACAAGGACGCCTGCACGTGCCGCGTCATGAGGCGCAAAGACCTCAAGGATCGCTTCGAGATTGTCGACACCTTCAAGGAGTTGGACGACCACACCAGCCTCCGCCAAGTCTTGTCCCCACACGTGTTGAACAAGGTCAGCGTCATGCTTACCTTCCACCCACAAGCGCGAGGCACGAGCCACTTTCGGGGCTGAAGGCGGGGCGGCAATGGAACCCGAATGTGTCACCGCGCGTCCACCTGGCGTTGTCATGTGGACGTTCGCCTGCGATGACGCGGCTTGGGCACGCGGCGGAAGTGCCACGATGGGCTGCCCCTCAAGCCAAAAGCCTCCGCCTAATGGAAATGAGCGGCGCCGACCCTTGCGGTCTTCGAGTTCAACGGTGTGCATGCCACCGATTTTTTGGACGACGGTGACAGCCCCCACCCATCCACTTGAGACATCTTCTAGGACCATGCCGATTTCCAGGTGCACCTGCCTCGACTGAGGGCGTCGCGCCCTAGGTCCGGTGCTGTGCGGGTCGCAGGAAAGGACATCGCGGCCGTAAGGATCGTCGAAAGGAGTAGTGCGAAGTGGTGGAGGTGTCACCCGCGACACCTTAGCAGGCACTTAGTCGCTGTGGCGCGCGCACCATACCGGACAACATTCAGTGTCACCGCGTCGCCGTTGGAGCATTGGTGGCGTCCCTATCTCCTGGCACCCGCGCATTCTCGCCACAGCACAGTGACACTTCGGGCTATTTGACCGCGAAGGCATACGGGAAAGAAGGGGCAGATTCTTACTTGAACCTGCCCCTTCCTTCAGGAACGCACATATCCCGTGGTCACGCCACGAGGTCAACCTGCTTAGTGGTCGTGCTCGGCAGCCATTGCTTCGTCGTAGGTGGCGTGGACGGTGCCGTGTGGGTGCTCCGGCGGCGCATAAATGGAGTACACCTTAAGTGGCTCCTCCCCTATCGCTGTGACGTTGTGCCATGACCCAGCGGGGATAAAAATAGCGTCATCGTCTTCAGCTTCCATCTCAAAGGTGAGCTGATCTTGAGCTGGTCCCATCTGCACGAGGCCGCGCCCTGACTCGATGCGGAGGAATTGATCGTGGTCTTGGTGTATTTCCAGACCAATATCGTGTCCAGGTTGGATACACATTACTGTGAGCTGCAGATTTGTACCAGTCCACACTGTTGTGCGGTAGTTGGTGTTATCAAGCGTGACTTTCTCAATATCAACGACGTAGGGTTTCGGGCCGTGATCGACAGTCATCATGTCCTCCTTCGTACGGTTGCGGTCCCCTCCACTCTATCGTGCTGACTCCCCTTTTTCTGCGCGAGGATTTCGACACTCAGGCGACACCCTGGCAGCGCCCCTGAGAAACCTCCGCATACCTCGGCACTAGTCAAGATGGGCGGTGAGCACCCCTGTGACGTAGTCAGCCAGGAGCCGCCCCCGCAACGTCAAGACGATACGCCCCAAGGCAGCCCAGGCCTCGTCAATGAGTCCATCGGCAAGGAGGCCCGCAACTGCAGTCGGCTTCATCCCGCCAGGCAGAGCAAGCCCCTGGGCAGTACGCACTGCCAACATGATCCGTTCAAATTCGCGCGTGCCTTCGTCAAGGGTTTCCCCCGCGTAAGCGGGACTGTCCCCGTTCATTAAACGCGCCGCATAAGCCCGCGGATGTTTGACATTCCACCATCGGTAACGGCCAACATGGGAGTGGGCGCCTGGGCCAAATCCCCACCAATCCCAGTCACGCCAATACGCGAGGTTGTGTTGCGAGGCGTGCCGAAGCTGGGTCGCTACCAGCTGTTCCTCCCCTGCTTCCTCACGCGCGAAATTGGAAATCTCATACCAACGGTAGCCACTGGCACTCAGAAGATGATCGGCCAGCTCATATTTTGCCGCTTCATCGTCGGCGTCGGGTGCAGTCAATTCGCCTCGAGCAAGTTGGGCAGCCATCTTGGTGCCTTCTTCGATGACAAGGGCGTAGGCGCTGATGTGGTCAGGGCACATGTCGAGTGCCGCCTCAAGGGATGTGCGCCAATCATCAAGGCTTTCACCAGGTGTCCCATAGATAAGGTCAAGGGAGATATCTAAACCTTCTTGTTGCACCCACTGAACAACGCGTGGGAGTTTTTCTGGCCGATGACTGCGCTCCAACGTGTGCAAAACGTGCGGAACGGCTGATTGCATACCCAGCGAAATACGCGTGACACCTGCTCGGGCAAGCGTATGCAGCATCGTCGGCGTCACAGTCTCAGGGTTGGCTTCAACAGTGATTTCTGCACCTGACGCAATTCCGATCGTGGTGCGCACACAGGTAAGAATATGCGCGATATCGTCCGCTTCTAACAACGTGGGGGTACCGCCGCCAAAGAAGAGGGTGCTCGCCGGGCGCGCAGGAAATCCCGCTTCGCTCAGCACCTGGGCAGCAAGGTCAATTTCTTTGGCAACTGTCGATGCGTAGGTTGCCAGGTCGGCGCCAGGACCAAAACCCACAGTGTAGGTGTTGAAATCGCAATATCCGCATCGCACCGTGCAAAAAGGCACGTGCACATAAAGACTCAGTGGACGCTGTTGTTCCACTTCCGCCAACGCCGTGGCAAGCTGTCCGTCACGCGGCCATGGGCTACCGCTGGGCTGATGAGGGCTCACTGCGCAAGATGACGGGGCCTGCGGATACCGACAATGTCGTGGGATATGCGGCCTTGGTCGATACCTCGGCGTTCAAAATGCGTCATGAGGCGCCCTGGCCACCGTGGAGCGAAACCCCCACGCATCGGATCATTGTCGGCAGGATCAGGCCGTTGTCCCAGGTAAGGGTTGTCGAAGTCGTCAGCCCGTTCAATGACGTCACGCATTTGCCAGGCATAGTTATCCCAGTCGGTAGCAAGGCGCCACGCCCCCTCATCGACCAATACGCGCGCCACGTCTTTAGCGAAGTCGTCACTGACGAGGCGCCGCTTGTGGTGGCGGGATTTGCGCCACGGATCTGGGAAGAAGGTCCACACTTCTGCGATGGTGGCCTCGTCAAAGATAATGGGGAATGCCTGTTGGGCGTCAGCCTCGATAACGCGGATATTGTCCACTCCCGCATCGAGTGCTTTGGACATCAATTTGGCGATCCCTGGCACCCAGACTTCGAAGCACAGGTAGTCTCGGTCAGGGTTGGCTTTGGCAGCATGGACTGCCTGCTCACCAGTGCCGGAACCAATTTCGACGGTCACTGCGCATTGCCTGCCAAAGAGGGCGCCGAGGTCGAGTCTAAAGTCTGGGGCCACTGTGGTATATCCGTCACCGCGGGCAACGGGGACCACGAATTTGTCGGCGTGGGCTTGCCATGTCCGCTGCAGATTCGGTGGCAGTTCACGTGAGCGCCGGGTAAAAGACTTCGTGCGGGCCATGTAGAGGTCGCCGCCGCGTAGCGTCCGCCTATCGTTTCCGTGACGTATTGACGAGGCGGTCGCGGGCACTGCCGCTGCGCGCGGTCCGGTAGCCTCTCCGCTCATTTCTTCCCCGTCGGCACATCCGAGGTGAGCGCAGCGATGAAGGCTTCCTGTGGGACGTCGACGCGCCCAATTGCCTTCATCCGTTTCTTACCTTCTTTTTGTTTCTCCAGCAGCTTGCGTTTACGCGTAATATCGCCGCCGTAGCATTTGGCGAGCATATCTTTACGCAGGGCGCGTATGGTTTCACGCGATATCACGCGCGCACCGACGGCCGCTTGGACGGGGATTTCGAATTGTTGCCGGGGAATGAGTTCCTTCAAACGTTTGGTCATGCGCACCCCGTAGGAATAGGCAGCGTCTTTGTGGACGATTGCGCTGAAAGCATCCACCCTCTCACCGTTGAGCAAAATATCGACCTTCACCAAATCAGCAGCTTGGTCGCCGGATTCCTGATAATCAAGGGAGGCATATCCACGTGTCCGTGACTTGAGTTGGTCGAAGAAGTCGAAGACAATTTCGGCCAGCGGAAGGTTGTAGTGAATCTCGACGCGATCTTCGGACAGGTAATCCATACCTTTCATCGCGCCGCGGCGTTCCTGACACAGTTCCATGACAGTGCCAGTGAACTCTGTGGGGGTCAAAATGGTGGCGTTGACAACTGGTTCACGCACCTCAGAGATTTTCCCTTCAGGAAATTCTGACGGATTGTCGACGGTGGTAATACTTCCGTCTTCAGCGGTGACGGTATACACAACGTTCGGAGCGGTGGCGATAAGGTCCAGACCAAATTCGCGTTCAAGTCGTTCACGCACGATTTCAAGGTGAAGAAGACCAAGGAAGCCGCAGCGGAAACCAAAACCAAGGGCTGCTGAGGATTCTGGCTCATAGGTCAGTGCCGCATCATTGAGTTGCAGGCGTTCGAGTGCGTCACGTAGGTCCGGGAAGTCAGAGCCGTCAACAGGGTAGATACCAGAAAAGACCATGGGTTTGGGATCCTGGTAGCCTGCCAGCGGCACCTCTGCGCCGCGCACTTGGCTGGTCACCGTGTCACCCACCTTTGATTGGCGCACGTCTTTCACGCCGGTGATGAGGTAGCCGACTTCTCCGGCACCGATACCGTCCGATGGACGAGGCTCGGGCGAGATCACGCCAATTTCCAGTAGTTCGTGGGTGGCGCCAGTTGACATCATCCGCACTTTGGCGCGGGTTGACAAACGCCCGTCAACGACACGCACATAGGTGACGACCCCACGGTAGGTGTCGTAGACCGAGTCGAAGATCATGGCGCGCGTGGCAGCCTGCGGATCACCTGCGGGTGGCGGGACCAGTTCGACAATGCGGTCAAGGAGTTCGGGGACACCTTGCCCGGTTTTGCCTGAGACTTTGAGGACGTCATCTTCGTCGCAGCCAATGAGTTGCGCAATTTCACTGGCGTATTTCTCTGGCTGTGCACCGGGAAGGTCTATTTTGTTGAGCACTGGAATGATCACAAGATCGTTTTCCATGGCCAGGTAAAGATTGGCCAGGGTTTGCGCTTCGATACCTTGGGCGGCATCCACCAAAAGGACGGCGCCTTCACATGCTGCCAGTGACCGTGACACTTCGTAGGTGAAATCCACGTGCCCCGGTGTGTCGATCATGTTGAGGGCGTAAGCCTGTTCACCCACAGCCCACGGCATGCGCACTGCCTGTGACTTAATGGTGATCCCACGTTCACGTTCGATATCCATGCGGTCGAGGTATTGGTCCCTCATATCGCGCGTCTCGACAACACCGGTCAGTTGGAGCATTCGGTCAGCCAGTGTGGATTTTCCGTGGTCAATATGCGCAATAATGCAGAAGTTACGGATCTTCTCCTGCGATGTATGCGCAGGAGTGATCGACGTGTGCTGTTCGGCGCTAGGAATGGGGGACAACGAGGACCTCCGAGAAAATGGACAGTGCCACTATCGTCCCATTTTTCCTTACTGAATTGCCAACCGGGACAGTGCTATGTGGCGCACATTGCCGCTCGTGTCACCGCGTGACCCAGCGACAAGACCATGCGCCGTTACTGAAGGAGGTCAGGTTCTGCCTCAAAATGCGCAACCACAGCTGCAAGCGTTTCAATCTCGTCAAACCACCCGGGTGAGGCAGCGCTTTTGGGCGCATTCAGGATGAGTTCGCACGTATTCTTTGCTTCACTCCAGTTTTCTTCTGCCAGCTGTACGCTGAGGTAGACGCCGTGTTGTTGCATCGTCAGCGGATGGTGGTTTCCGAGGTGCTGTTGGCAGTCTTTGCGTAGGAGTGCCCACAGCTGTAACGCCTCGTCAATATTGCCTTGTGCAAAGACATTGCCAGCGATTTCGTGGCGGATACTCAGGACCATTTCGTCGTCAGGCTGTCGATAATCCAGCAGGTCAGCAAGGAGGTCCTCATAGACCTTATTTGAGTCGGCAATTTGTCCTGCTAAGGCAAGTGTTTCAGCAAGATTCATATACACGGTGTGAAGGAAGATATCGCGTGGCCCCACCTGATCGCGCATGTCCTGGGCGAGGTCGCGGTAGATATTTGCTGCTTCCTTGAAGTCTGAACAATATTTGTAGGGCATCGCTGAGTTATTGCGAGCGGCATGGGTCAGTGGATGGTCCGCACCCAGCGCTGCAGTGACGTCAGCAATGAGGCGCGGATATTCCCGTTTTGCGGCTAAGGCATAGCCGTTAATACATTTCCAGTACAGATCTGCGTTGCGCGCAACGAAGGTGAGTTCATCGTTCTCCTCCAGTTCTGCACACGCTAATGCAGCGCCGCGGCTTGCGTGTCGCCCGGCCTCAGCCCACCGCTCATCCTGCGCACACCAATCAACCAGGGTTTTCAACAGATGTACTTTGAGGCGAGTGGGCAGATCTTCAGCAGCAATAACGGCTTCGAGAGTTGTTATGGCAGTGTCATAGTCACCGGAAAGCGCCGCACGTTCAGCGAGGCGAATTTCGCGCCTGTCATACCCATCGATATGGAGCAGCGGCGCGCCGTGCCGATGTGGCCGATTCGTTTCAACACGTTGAGCACCTGCAGTGCGATTTGTGCGCCTTCTTTTACGAGTAGTCGTGGACATTTTCGCCTCCTTGCTTATGCCTTTCCGTAAGCCTCGCATCTGCAGCGCATTACTGGCAGAGCCACAACGTCATCTGTGGATACAGCGCCGAAGATTGCGTCCCTGTGGACAGAAGCAGGCAGATAGGGCCAGCATGTATCTATGTCGAATTTTGTGACTCGCCTGCTTAGCGCACTCATTGATGGCGCCTTCACACGTCACCAAAAGCAAGGCCCCCTATCAACGGTGCCAACCCCTAGGCCGCGACGCGCACAGCAGTCAGCGTCGAAAACCCACGGTGATGCGGCATCCGAATCGGCCTCGTCAAATGGCGTATATCAGGTAGATACGCGCATGGCTCTTAGCCGCGTCACCTACGACCCTCATCGTGACGGGGATGCTGATCCAGGGGAGGTTGTGTGGACCTGGATTCCTTATGAGGATGACCCGTCCAGAGGAAAAGATCGCCCGGTGGTGGTTCTTGCCCGAGACGCTGGCGGTGTCTACGTCCTTCAAATGACATCGAAGGATCACGACAGGGACGCCGAGCAAGAAGCACGTGCTGGCCGCTTTTGGTTCGATATTGGTGCAGGTGAGTGGGATCCGCAGCGACGCCCTTCCGAAGTGCGTATCGATCGCGTGCTTCGGGTTCCTCAGGGGGATATTCGGCGCGAAGGCGCAATTTTACCGCGCAGCACCTTTGAGGCAATTGTCGAGGCAGTGACCGCGCACGCTCGCAACGTCAATTAGGGCGGCACGCAAGGCAAAGGATACTCGCGCTGCCTAGCCGCCCTTGTAGGGCGGATAGCCAGGGGCACAGATGGTAGAGGCGGCGGCTCGGCAGGTGGCACGCGCCGACGGATAACGGCCAGGCAGGTGGCACGTGCCGACGGATAGCGGCTCGGCAGGTGCCGCTAACGCTGGCGGCATCTGGACGACCAATACGCTTGACAGGCGAATGCCATACTGGCGACGGTGACCCTCTTCACGCCAGTTTTCACCTTTCGCCACTTGGATTGAAGGCATATGAGGTGCTAATGTTGTCGGTCGGACTCCCAGCCTGGTCGGGCAGGGGGTCTGGTCGGAACCGTTTGCGGATGTCCCCACGTCCCAGTCCCGGTTCAGACACAGCCCTCACCGACCTGTCAGATCGAAATCAAGGAGTCATCCGACTGTGGCAAATATCAAGTCCCAGATCAAGCGGATCCGCACCAACGAGAAGCGCCGCCTGCGTAATCAGGCAGTGAAGTCCGAACTCAAGACCCTTGTGCGCAAGGCTCGCGAAGCTGTCGAAGCCGGCGACAAGGAAGCTGCAGTTGAAGCCCTGCGTGTCGCCTCACGCAAGCTGGACAAGGCTGTTTCTAAGGGCGTTATCCACAAGAACCAAGCAGCGAACCGCAAGTCAAAGCTTGCACGTCGCGTTGCTTCACTCGGCTGAGTTATTCTCTCCGACTTTGAGTGGGCGGACGAGCCGAAAGGCTCCCCGCCCATTACCTTTACTCGCCCACTACTGTCACTCAAAGACATACTGAGCAAACGTCAGATCAAGCCACTGATCGAATTTTCTTCCCATGTGGCGCGCCGTTCCGACCACACGAAATCCGCAGCGCTCATGCAGACGCACCGAGGCCACGTTTCTGGATTCGATCAGTGATAGCAGGGTATGAACCCCTAAAGAGCGCGCATGGGCAATCAACGCTTCCAAAAGGATACGTCCCACTCCGGCGCCGCGCGCACAAGCATCGACATAAATCGACACCTCTCGTGTGTGACGGTATCCGCTTAATGCGCTCCATTGGCCAAGAGCGGCCCATCCGAAAGGCAGGCGCACCCCGTCACCTGAGTCAGCCTCGGCAATGAGGACAATGCCGTGTTCCTGATGCTGCTTCACCCAACGGCGCGTGTCGTCGAGGCTTGGCACCTCTTCCTCCCAGTAGGACAGTCCATGGGTGACCTCCTCGCAGCGAATACGGTGAATGAAAGCGAGATCATCGTTGTCGGCACGCCTGACCTGAATGGCACACCCAATCCCATCACCGTGCATTCCACCGCCATTTTGAGCAGCACTCCGTGCTGTTTCTCGGCTACACGTGTCTTTCATGCGCGACTCAATCGACACACGGTGATCACCGCTTTTTCAACGGCACGTTCAGGATCCTTCGACGCACCTTTCACTTCTTCGTCAGCACATGCAATTGCTTCAACCGCAGCGGCCAGACGCTGATCATTCCACGATCGGGCTTGACGTCGGATATTTTGGAGTTGCCGCGGGCTCATCCCCAAGCTGTGCGGCGACGCAGAGGCAGACACCATCACACGCGCAATCTGCCGAATTTTCAGCGCAAGCACGGCCACAATCGGCACCGGGTTTAAGCCCGTTGCAAGTGCATGACGAAGGAGAGTAAGAGCCTCGGCGCTGCGTCCTTCAACTGCGGCGTCGGCTACCTCAAATCCGGTCGCCTCAACTCTGCCACTGTGATACCGCTTCACGTCCTCAACGGTAATGGTCCCCTCAACATCCGAAAGAAGTTGAGCAAGCGCTGCAGCCATAGAGGCAACGTCAGAACCCAGTGCGTCAACAAGGAGCTGTGCAGCCTCACCCTCGAGGGTGCGTCCCGCTGCCTTGGCGTCCGCGGCGAGTAATGCCAATTTATCTGAATCCCATTTCAAAGGGTCAGCTGCGATTATCGGATAGCCGCTTTGAGCTAGCACATCAAGAAGCTTCTTCCCTCGAGCGTTCCCGCCGGGATGACGCATGACGAGCCACACATCCGGTGCCGGTTCTTTCGCGTATTCCAGTAGGTCAGCCATCATCTGGTCACTGAGCGTTTCAAGGTCAGGAATAGTGATGAAACGTGATTCTCCAAAGAGTGAAGGCGAAGTGACGACAAAGAGCTGACCGGCTTGATAGGTTGCTGCTTGAAGCTCCTCACGCTCAACAGCAGGGTCTTCCTGAAGAGCCAGTGCGCGTAGACGAGACAGCGCCCTATCTGCAAGAAGTTCCTCTGAACCCCTGATCACCACGATGGGCGCCAGGGAGATCGAGGCAGCCTGCGGTGTCTTCGTGCGCGAAGTGCGTGTGGCCATCCGGGGTCCGCTTTCAATCGAGAAATATCGCCTCCTAGTGTGGCATGTTCTTCCCACATGTGGGGCACTGTGCCACGGCCTTGAGGTAATGTCACGCCCCAACAACGTCGGCGCACTCATGTGATGCGCACAGCGGCGCTTCTTATCCGCTGAAGGCACCATGTGACACCACCAACGACGAGTACGGCACCCATTGTGATGCCACCGCCAGGCACTTCAATCGTTGAGGCAGGCAAGGAAGATACCGCGTGCGCCACGGTCACGATCCACTGGGTGAAATACGAGGCGGCGTGGGCACACGCTGCGGCCACCCCAGGAAAGGGCACGGCCAAGGCGGCGGCGAGAACACACAGGAGAGTCGCAGGTGCAACTGCAGGTGCAGCCAGCACGTTAGCAATCATGCCCCACAGTGGGAACCGACCGCTCATCATCACAATCAGTGGCCCTGTCGCGCATTGAGCGCACAGCGAGATAGCAGCAACAGACACGAGGGGCTCTGCCCATCGCGAGCCACGTGCTGGTAGCGGCATTTGTCGGGCGAAAGCGCGCCCGACACGTTTGAGCCGTGGACTGTCCCTGGGGTGGGCGGATTGAAGTAGGGACATTACGCATGCGCTCAAACGCCTCGCCGGGCCAATGACCGCCCACGTTGCCACCACCGACAATGCGAAACCCCAGGAGTGGCTCGCCCATGGGTCAAGAAGCAGAATGCCAATCGTCACTGCCGACAGGGAGGCTAGCGGCTGTCCATGCCGACGCATCGCCATGGCCACCAGTGTCATCGATGTCATCGCACTCGCACGCACAAGCGAGGGTTGTGGTCCGACCACAAGCAGCAGCACCACTGTTGTCATCACTATCGCACTGAGTTTCAGATACCGTCGCGGCACAAGGGCAGTCAGGCATCCAATCAGTATCGACAGGTGCATTCCAGACACAGCGGTGAGGTGAGCAAGAGAACTATTGCGCATCGTGGTTTTCATTTCAGAGCTCATCAAGGCTGTATTGCCTACTGACATGCCCACGATGATGGCGCCTGCATCTGGCTCCACCCCGACGATTGCGCTTTCTAGCGCAAGCACCACGCTTCGAGCAATCGCCCCCACTCCTTGGGGGCGCGCCCGTAATTCGAGGTGCGTGACGTCCAGCGTCCCGATGTGGTGGGCGTTAGTAGCATCACTCCGGTCCAGCGTGCCGCTCATTCGCAGGTGGTCACCGCGGAAGTAGCGTTCGTGCCCGCTGTCACGCAGGCGCAGCACGCAATCGCTCACCCACGTTGCCCCGGCCTCGTCGATAAGTGCTGTGCTGCGTGCCGAGGCGCTCCACCCACTCCCCCACGGTAGCGGTGCGGGGTCTGAGGTGAGTACCGCGTCAACATGTACCGCGGTACCGCTGGGTACTGCTGACAGTGGGTCTTCACGCGCTTTCCAGTATGCGACACTGCCCACGTTCAAGGTGATCGCTGAGGTGCCCACTAGCACGGCGACACTTAAACGCAGTGACGGTATCTGTTGTGACATGTGACGCCCCTGGTATCGTCTGTGCCGCCAGTGGACAATCAACAGGCCAGATAATGCGCAGGCACCAAGGGTGATGTTCATCAGGAAGGTCGGCATCTGCGCCGGATCCACAATGCCGCGACAACCCGCCCACATTGACAGCCAGCACACGATAGCAACACCAAAGAGTCGACAGTCCCCAACTCGGGCGCGTGGCGGGCGTTGTGGCGAGGACATGGCGACCTACTGTTGACAGGTACCTGCGCCGATACGCGCTATCAATGCCGGTCCAATTCCCGCAATAGCATCGACATCGCTCAAAGAAGTGAAAGGGCCATGAGTGGTGCGATAGGTGACGATGCGCTCTGCCAATGCTGGGCCGATTCCGTCAAGTTCTTGGAGGGTCTCAGCATCTGCAGTGTTGAGGTCAACGCATGTGTTGGGGATTTGTGCAGAGCCCGCCTGGTGTGGAGAGCCTACCGTTGGGATGACTGTTTCACCGTGCGCCGCCACTACGATATGCTCCCCGTCAACGATCGTGCGGGCGAGGTTGACGCTGGCTGGATTTGCGTGCTCCGTAAGCCCTCCAGCCATATCAATGGCTTCATACAGGCGAGCACCTGAGGTGATGTGAACAATGCCTGGGCGATGTACCGCGCCTGTGATGTAAATAGTGACCAACTCTGACGTATTGCCTGTGGCCACTTGGTCGCGTTGGTAACCATAGTCCTGGCTTAGTGTCGCCAATTCGCTAGCAGTGTCATCACTTGGGGCTTGTTCGCCTGTGGAGGCCCCATTGTCGATTGTGGAGTGGGTAAGTGATGCCTCATCCGCTGGGGCTAGCACTAAGGTGCCGTCGGGCGTTACGGAATGTGATGTCATTATGCGTAGTACGCCTAGGCCAGCGAGTACGACAAGCGCGATAAGGGCGACAACGAGGGTCCGAGTCTGGTACAGGAAGCGCCAACTTCGTATCGGGACCTCAGCAGCCCGAAAGATGGCACCATCTTTGGCCCGACCGATGGTGCCACTGGAAATTGCACCAGTTCCGCAGAAAGCAGATTCGGCGTCACCTAAAGGAGGTGCAGAGACAACAGTAATGGGCTCAGCGTCAGCGGCGCAGTCGATGGCATCACCGCTTTGAGCCTGATAGACCGCCCGCGTGAAACGCTGTATGCGGCGTTCACGTGTCATGGGGGCACTGTATGCCGACAGCACCCACAGTCGCGTCCCAGTCGAGCCTTTTGTGAACGACCGTGGGTTGAGGTTCAGCATTGTGGATTTGCAGCGGGCTTTCCACAGCATCCAGTGATGCGCAGTGATGGTACTTCGCCGTAGACTTCTTTTCGTGACTGACGATATCGAAGCTCTCAAAGCCCAACTCGCCCAAGCAGAAGCCCTCGCAGCTGAGGCCGAAGCAAAGGCAGCTCGCGCACGCGCCGACGCTGCGCGCGCTGCACTTGAGGCTCTTAGTGCCTCTTCTGCTGTCCCTGCGCCCGCAGAAGCTGACACACAGCAACCAGCTGGCAACACCCTCCCCTTGCAGGAAGATACTGCCGCTCCACAGGTGGACACCGCAGTGCCCACACCAGATCCCACCGCCTCGCACGCCGTGCCCGAAGCAGCCGCCCCGGCCTCGCAAACAGCACCCCAGGCAGATGTCACCGCACTACAAGCCGATGCCCCTGCCCCACAAACGACACCCCAGGCACCGCTGTCAGAATTTGCTCAGATGATAGCTGACGGCTACAGCTTCGACGCCCCGTCAATTGTCCTGGGCACCCTCCTTGACTCGGGCGTGACGGTACCTGCCGTTCGCACAAAAATGCCGCTCGCGGTCTTTAATCGCCACAGCCTCGTCGCTGGCGCAACCGGCACAGGAAAGACCCGCACCCTGCAACTGCTCGCCGAAGGCTTGTCAGCAGCGGGCGCCGCGGTTGCCCTATGTGACGTCAAAGGCGACCTCACCGGTTTGGCTGAAGCAGGCAGTCCCTCACCCAAACTCATCGAGCGTACCCAAACAAATGGGCAACCATGGCAGGCCGCGGCTTTCCCAGTTGAGCTCCTCAGCCTGGGTGGCGCGCAGGTGCAATTTAACGGCATCCCGGTGCGTGCCCGCATCACGGATTTTGGCCCCATTTTGTTGGCTCGCGCGCTCAGCCTCAACACCACACAGGAGCAGTGCCTACAGCTCATCTTCTCGTGGGCTGACGAGCACGGCCTCGACTTAGTCGACGCTGGTGACCTACGGACAGTCATCACCTACCTTACCGGCGAGGACGGCAAAGAAGAGCTGGCAAAGATCGGTGGCGTCTCGAAAGCAACAGCTGGCGTCATCCTGCGGGCGCTGACTGCCTTGGAAGCCCAAGGTGGCGACGAATTCTTCGGTGAACCCAGTTTTGATACTGCGGATCTCCTGCGCAAGGCCAACGATGGTCGCGGTGTGATCTCCCTCCTTGGTGTGGGCGATATCCAGTCGAGGCCCGCATTGGTCAGTGCCGTCATTATGTGGCTGCTCGCTGATCTTTTCGCCTCACTGCCAGAAGTTGGTGACGTCGAAGTACCCAAACTGGTGTTCTTCTTTGACGAGGCACATCTCCTATTTGCGGACGCCACTAAAGAATTCACTCGCACGGTTGTCCAAACGGTTCGCCTCATTCGTTCCAAAGGCGTGGGCATCGTATTTGTCACGCAGACACCGAAAGATATCCCTGCCGATGTCTTGGCTCAATTGGGTTCGCGTATCCAACATGGCCTGCGGGCAATCACCCCCGAGGATCAAACGAAACTGGAACAGTCGGTGCGCACCTTCCCGCATACACCGCTGCCCTTAGACGAGGTGCTTACTACTCTGGGTACTGGTGAGGCCATTGTGACGGTACTTGGACCGAAGGGGCAGCCAACACCGGTGGCGCCAACACGCCTGTGGGCACCAGCCTCGGTGATGGGCCCTGCCGCTCCAGATATCGTCTCTTCCATTGCCTCATCATCTGCCTTGGCTGAACGCTACCGTGATGCCGTAAACCCTGAGTCAGCTACGGAAATCCTCACTGGTCGCATCGAGGAAGCCCAGCAGATACGGGCCGAGGCGGAGCAAGCTGCGTTGGAAGCGAAAGAGGCGGAGCGCCTGGCTAAGGAGGAGGCCCGCCAGCGGGAGCGTGACGAACGCGCTGCCGCGAAGGAGGCGGAACGTGAAGCGCGCGCAGCTGAGCGGGCAGCAGAACGTGAAGCAGCCGCTGCTCGGAAGGCAGCAGAGAAACGCACAAGTCTTTTTGAAAAGGCACTCACTAGCGCAGTACGTTCAGCCAGTTCACAGCTCGGTCGTCAAATTACGCGCTCGATCTTCGGGAACCGCCGCTAACACCTGCCCGATCCCGCCATCGCCCTGCGCGGCGGCGGGATCGGGTGCATTCGCGGGTGACAGCGCGGCGAGGCAACGGCGCAACTCGGTGACGGGATGGCGAGGCGACGGCCGCGCCGTCGGCAAAGGCAGCGGCCAGGGAAGTGCGGTGAGAATCCAGCCAGGTGCCCCGGCGACGAGTGCGCAGCCAGGCGCGGGCAGCCGAGCATCCTGCGAACACCACTAGTGTCCGAGACGGATGCTGGTCTGCCAGCACGCACCTGTAATGGTGTGGCAACGCCCGATGCGTAATGTGGACGCTGCGGGCACACGAATGCCGCCATTGATTATGGTATATGTCAAGCGTTGGTAAACCGCATGTGGATTCGAAGGAGTAGTGCAATGCGTATTGGCTTTATTGGCACAGGTGCCATGGTCTCTGCCATCCTCCGCGGCGCTGTACGTGCAGGCGCAGACGCCTCAACATTCGTCCTAGCAGACAGAAATTTCTCTGCAGCTGTTGCCCTTTCCGAAGAGATCGGCGCAACTCCTGCCCGCAATAATGCGACGCTAGCCTCACAGGTCGACTTGGTTTTCCTTGGCGTCAAACCCCACATCCAACGCGAAGTCATTGCCGATATCGCTTCGACTGTGAAAGAACGCAATATTGCTGTTGCTTCCATTGCAGCAGGGCGCACCATCGATGCCATCATCAGCGATTTTGGGGCGGCAGTCCCCGTTGTCCGCGTCATGCCCAATGTCAATGCGCAAATTGGTCTGTCAATGTCTGCCATCTGTTCCGACGCTGCCTCCAGGGCACAAATCGATGCAGTCACCACATTAATGGGCTTTGTCGGGCGAACAATCGCCCTCGACGAAAAGGATTTCCCTGCCTTCCAAGCTCTCGCCAGCTGCTCACCCGCATGGACCTTCCAAATTATTGACACTTTGGCGCGTGCTGGTGTCAAACATGGGTTAAGTAAATCGGCCTCGACAACGATAGCCGCCCAAGCATTGGCTGGGAGTGCACAGCTGTGCCTTCACAGCCTTGAATCAGGTACCCAACCTGCGCAACTGATCGATCAGGTGACCTCGCCGGGTGGGACCACTATCGCGGGGCTGCTCGCTGCCGAGGAGGCGGGTCTCAATACGGCCCTTATCCACGCTGTCGATGCGGCAATCGCTCGCGACGCAGAACTCGCCTAATATTTACTATATCTTTCCTGCCCCCCCTGCTTCCCTTCACCTTCAGGAGTTCGTGTGCTTCTCAATGCGGTAGTTATCGCAGTCCTTGTCATGCTGGCCTTGGCGATTCTGCGCGTCCACGTCGTGATTTCGCTATTCCTTGGTGCCTTAGTCGGCGGCCTCGTCGCTGGCTTGGGCTTAAGTGACACGATGGTCGCATTCCAAGATGGCTTGGCCGGTGGGGCGAAGATCGCACTGTCCTACGCGTTGCTTGGAGCTTTCGCGATGGCAGTTGCCCACTCTGGGCTCCCTCAGCTCCTTGCCGACTGGCTCATTGCCAAACTCGACAATCCTGACCAGTCGCGCGCCGAGCGACGCGCCCGATGGACAAAATGGGGCATTATTGGCGGCATCGTCGCCATGGCCATTATGAGTCAGAACCTCATTCCCATCCATATCGCCTTCATCCCTCTGCTTATTCCACCGCTATTGGTCGTCATGACGCGCCTACGTATTGACCGGCGCGCTATTGCCTGTGCCCTCACCTTTGGCTTAGTCACCACCTATATGTTCCTCCCTATTGGTTTTGGCCGGATCTTCCTCTATGACCTGCTGTATAAATTCATTGGCGAGGCCGGTCTGGACGTTTCTGCGGTCAACCCTCTTTTGGCAATGGGTATTCCAGCCCTTGGTATGGTCCTAGGTTTGCTTGCAGCGCTCTTTGTCACCTACCGGTCGCCCCGCGATTACGAGGTCGTTGAGGTCGAAGAGATGAGCGAACGGACCATCATTGATCCACGTAAGGTGACCGTTGCGATCATTGCCATTATCGTATGCGTGGCACTGCAAACGTGGCTGGCTGTCGCTGGTTCTCAGGCCGATCCCATGCTAGTAGGAACCTTAGTTGGCTTGCTGCTATTTGTGGGAACTGGCGCCGTGAAATGGAAGGATGCTGACCACGTTTTTACCGGCGGTATGCGCATGATGTCTCTTATTGGCCTCATCATGATCACCGCTAATGGTTTCGCGTCGGTAATGAAGGCTACCGGCGCAATCGAGCCGCTGGTTCAAGCTTCGGCGGATCTTTTCCAAGGTAACCGCGCTGGTGCTGCTTTCGCGATGCTTTTCGTGGGTCTGGTGATCACGATGGGTATCGGCTCGTCCTTTTCTACGCTTCCCATTATTACGGCGATCTACGTGCCACTGTGTGTGGCGATGGGCTTTAGCCCCATGGCGACCGTGGCTATCGTGGGCACGGCAGGTGCTCTGGGTGATGCTGGCTCGCCAGCCTCAGACTCCACACTGGGACCGACAGCTGGTTTGAATGTCGATGGGCAACATGACCACATGAGTGACACAGTGATCCCCACCTTTATTCACTTCAATATCCCCTTGCTTATCGCAGGGTGGATTGCCGCAATGGTGCTTTAGGGCACGTCAAGCATTCCGTCCACAGGCGCTATGCCTACGAGTGACGGTTAGCGATGGCGCGTGTGATACGCCTGTTTAATATCTTCGTGGTGCCGGATCACCTCGGTCACCATAAAGGCAAGGAATTTCTCGGCAAAATCTGGATCAAGGCCCGATTCTTCGGCAAGCGCGCGCATTCTCACCACCTGGCGTGCCTCACGTTGAGGATCTTCAGGCGGTAAATCGTAGCGTGCCTTGATATGCCCCACCTGCTTGGTGCAGCGAAAACGCTCAGCCAGGATATGGATCAGGGCAGCGTCAATATTGTCTATCGTTGCACGCGCTTCAAGCAGCTCAGCAGGTAACTGAGGTGTCTCCATTGCCCTCCCCTTTCTATATGCCTTTAGGGTGCCGCGCACCTAGGCACTGCGTATCCCTGCACGACGTTCAGCGTGTAACTCAGGTTCGCCCACACCTAGGACCGCGTCACCGGTGATGACGACGGTCCCCACATCGTCACGGCTCGGCAGGTCAAACATCAGGTCAGACAGGGTTTTTTCCATAATGGAGGATAGTCCACGCGCACCCGTGCGCCGCTCGTTCGCTTGTGCAGCAATGGCCAGCAACGCCTCGTGAGTAAACTCCAGATCAATCCCGTCAAGCTCGAAAAGGTGCTGGTACTGGCCCACCAGGGAATTCGTTGGTTCGGTCAGCACACGTGTGAGGTCTTCTTCTGACAGTTCTTTGGTTGAGGTCAGCACCGGCAGGCGACCAATAAATTCGGGAATCATCCCGAATTTGTGGAGGTCTTCAGGGGTGACAGCCTCGTACAGATCACCCATTTCCGAGGCGGACTTCAGGTCCGTACCAAAACCGGTGGAACGCTGTCCCAGACGTTGCTTCACGACTTCTTCAATGCCAGCGAATGCACCTGCCGCAATGAAGAGAATACCGGAGGTGTCGATCTCCAAAAATTGCTGATGGGGGTGTTTACGCCCACCTTGCGGCGGTACCGAGGCAACGGTACCTTCGATGATTTTCAGCAGGGCTTGCTGGACACCCTCACCGGAAACGTCACGAGTAATGGAGGCACTTTCGGCTTTGCGGCCAATTTTGTCGATTTCGTCGACGTAAATAATGCCGCGTTCTGCCTTCTTAATATCGCCTCCGGCTTCTTGGATCAACCGTAAGAGGATATTTTCAACGTCTTCACCGACATACCCTGCTTCCGTGAGCGCAGTCGCATCCACGATTGCGAAGGGCACACGAAGGAGGGAAGCAAGGGAACGGGCTAAGTGGGTTTTACCGGTACCTGTGGGGCCAAGAAGAAGGATATTGGACTTGGTGCCCAGCATATTTTCTTCGTGCCCGGCTTCACGGCTACGAATCCGTTTGTAGTGGTTGTAGACAGCAACCGAAAGGGCTTTCTTTGCCCGTTCTTGGCCAATGACCCACGAGTCAAGGTAGGCGTAGATTTCTCGTGGCTTGGGCAATGGGGTATCGTCGCCTGTGCTGTCACCTGCAAGCTCTTCGGCAATGATTTCGTTACATAGTTCGACACATTCATTGCAGATATAGGAGCCTGAGCCGCCTATGAGTTTACGAACCTGCTTTTGGCTCTTTCCACAAAATGAGCACTTCAACAGTTCTGCGCCGTCAGTCAGTCGACTCACTGCGTTCCTCCCAATGGATTAAAGCCGCGCGGTGCAGCCGTATGTCTGAAGCCAGCATAATGTCAGGCGCGCCTTTGCGCTCATCGGCACGCCAATATCACGTCTTGTGCGTCACCACGGCAATACCAGCCGTTATATGTGCGAGGCGGGCGGCGACCCCACGGATGTGGGAAGTACACCGCCCGCCTCGGCCTGCGACAACGCCGAATCAGGCGCCTTTACGCGAGGTGAGAACCTGATCAATGAGCCCATATTCAAGGGCCTGGGTGGCAGAAAGGATCTTGTCACGCTCAATATCGCGGCGAACCTGCTCCAGTGGCGTGCCCGAGTGCGCAGAAATGGTTTCTTCCAGCCATACACGCATACGGTCAATTTCGTCGGCGACGATTTGAATGTCGCTTGCCTGTCCGTGCATACCTTCCATCGCGGGCTGGTGGATCAGCACGCGCGCATTTGGTAGCGCCAACCGTTTGCCTGGTGAACCTGCTGCAAGTAGAACAGCGGCAGCTGAGGCTGCCTGTCCAAGGCAGACGGTCTGCACATGCGGCTTAATGTATTGCATTGTGTCGTAGATGGCCGTCATTGCGGTGAAGGAACCGCCGGGGCTGTTGATATACATGGTGATCAGCGAATCGGGGTCTTGCGATTCAAGGACCAGCAGCTGAGCCATGACGTCGTCTGCTGAGGCGTCATCCACTTGCACACCGAGGAAAACGATGCGGTCCTCAAAGAGCTTGGCGTACGGGTCTTGTCGTTTAAAGCCGTAGGCGGTGCGCTCTTCAAAATTTGGCAACACATACCGTGCTTGCGGAAGTTGACGTGCCACAGCCTCGAAATATGGGCGGGTGCTCATTAGTTGGCTCCATTCTCGGCGCGGTGGCCAATTTCCTGCGGGTGTTCGACAACACGATCAACGAAGCCGTACTCCAGGGCCTCGTAGGCACTGAACCAGTGGTCACGGTCACCGTCAGCTTCAACCTGCTCCACCGTTTTTCCGGTGCGTGCCGCGGTAATCTCCGCCAGTTCACGCTTCATCTTCAAAATGAGGTCAGCGTTGATGCGGATCTCCGTAGCACTACCGCCGGCTCCACCCAGTGGCTGGTGCAGAAGCACACGCGTATGTGGGGTGATCAGGCGTTTACCCGGAGCACCTGCAGTGAGAAGGAATTGGCCCATCGAGGCCGCCAATCCCATCCCAACGGTCACCACGTCAGGCTTGATGTACTGCATCGTGTCATAGATTGCCATACCGGCTGTGACAGAGCCGCCAGGGCTATTGATATACAGGTAGATATCTTTATCTGGGTCTTCTGCGGCGAGCAGCAGCATCTGTGCGCAGATGGCATTGGCGTTTTCGTCACGTACTTCGCCGCCTAGCCAAATAATGCGTTCCTGAAGCAGACGCTGGTAGACGGCATCTCCCAATCCAACGGGGTTTTGAGTACCGCCATGGGCGGTGATTTCGTGGCTCACGTTTTCCTCCACTTCGGACTGAAGCCATTTCGCTGTCTCTTAACCTACCGTCTTTAGTACAACCCCTCCTGCCCAACGGCCGGTATTTCGCTGACGGCGCAAGCGACATTGGCGCGACAATGATCTTTCGTCGTCCCGGGTCCCGTCATTACTTTTCGAGGCCATAGGCAGTAGCGCTACACCCCTGACAGCAGTGCTGTACCGCCAGACAGTACGGCCCAAGCTCCCAGGCAGGAGTGTCAGGCTCCCCCATTTGTCGCATATTTTCCCGCGGAGCAACAAACGCCTCGGCACCTTGACCGCGAAGGCCGCTCCGCCTCGTACCGAAGACGCAAAGGCCGGACTGTGATCCAACACAGCCCGGCCTTTGCGTCTTAACGAATCTCAGTACGAAGCGATTACTCTTCGTCGGCTACCTCAGCGTCAGTAGCGTCCGCTTCGTCCGCCTCGTCTTCTGCTGGCGCATCACCGAGGAACTTGGACAGATCCACGGTCTGGCCCTCAGTGTCCTTCACGGTGATCAGACGCAAGGCTTCAATCAACGCCTTTGCGCGTCCCAGATCGGCCACAACTGACGACATCTGCTGTGGGTTCGAGAACAGCTGGTTGATATCGACACCGTAGGTTTGGGACATTTGGATGGCGTAGTCAATGAGCTCCTGCTGACTGACCTGCACATTGAGCTGCTTGGCCAAGGCTTCTGACAACAACTCAGTACGCAATTCGCGTTCAATATCAGCCTTAGCGTCTTTCTTTGCCTTGGCATTTGCATCTTTGCCTGCTCGGTGCTCAACCTCGTGGTCGACCACGGATTCAGGCAGAAGAATCTCCACCTTCTCGAGCAGCGATTCAACGAGGCGGTCGCGCGCTTGGAGTGCCTGCTGGGAGGTCTTGCCTTCGCCTGCTTGCTTACGCAAGTCGTCCATGAGTTCATCAATGGTGTCGAATTCGGAGACCATTTGGGCGAAGTCATCGTCAGCCTCAGGTAGCTCACGGACCTTCATTGCTTTGATGGTCATCGTGACTTCAGCTTCTTCACCTTCATGTTCTCCGCCTTTTAGGGTGGAGGTAAAGGTCACCTCTTCGCCTGCCTTTGCGCCGCGCAGTGCCTTGTCTTGGCCATCAAGCATGGAGCCTGAGCCAATTTCGTAGGAAACATCGAAAGCTGAGTCGACTTCAACACCGTCGATCTTGGCCACTATGTCGAGGGTGGCAAAATCGCCGGTCTTTGCTTTACGCGTGATGGGTTTGAGGGTTGCGAAACGCCCACGCAGATCGTCGAGTTCTTTGGTGACATCTTCGTCAGTCACCTCGGTGGTATCCACCTCGACAACGAGTGTCTCGTCCAACTCGGGCAGTTCGAAGTCAGGGACAATGGCCACCTCAGCAGTGAATACGAGCTGTCCGCCCTGTGCGCCGCTGGTATTGGGGATCTCGGTAACTTCCACGTCGGGCTGAGCCATTGGACGCAGGTCGTTTTCTGCCACTGCTGCGGAGTAATGCTTGGGCAGAACCTCGTTCACGACCTGTTCGATGACGGCGGCGCGCCCAAAACGCTGGTCGATGATACGTGCGGGCACGTGTCCTTTACGGAAACCAGGAATGGAAACCTGCTGAGAAATGTCTTTATAGGCCTTCTTCATTTCGGCTTCGAGTTCCGTGTAGGGAACTTCGACGGTCAGGCGAACCTTGGTGGGTTCAAGAGTCTCAACGGTGCTCTTCACGGGGTCATTCTCCAACGTCTATTTTCAGTGCGCTCTTTGCGCACACGACAACTCCTTGATTCTACGCTAGGGCTACCAACTCGCGCCAAAATGCTCGTGAGGGATGAGCCACGTCGCGTTGCACCTAGGGCCGAGGCCGTTCCTTGCGTCGTAGAAGCAGGAACAGTACCCCTCCCCCAAGTGCGCCAGCAACCGATATGGCAACAGCAAGCGGTATCCATTGCGCTGTGCCACCACGTGCGGGGGCATTTTGCGTGGTACTGCCTGTTGTATCGGGATTCTGCGTGTTTGGAGTGTGTTCGCCAGCCTCGGGGATGACGGTGGCGTCCTTCGCTTCGGGGAGCGCAGTTCCGTCAGCGTCGTCTGTGCGAGTCGAGCCTTGGGGGGTCGACTGACTGTGGGGGGTTGTCTGGTCTTGGGGCATTGACGGGTTTGGGCGTGAGTTAGCCGAGGCGGGGGCGCCGTTACTGCTGACACCGCCGCCCGGGGTGGTTGACGATGCCTGCTGCGGTTGTGGTTGGGAAGGGGCAGAAAGGTGGGATGTGCCTCCGGCAGGTGCCGTATTGCTGGGCGTGTGACTGTGTGGGGCAGCGGGGATGCGCGGTATTTGCGGCACTGTGGGATCTGGTACTTGAGGCTGGGGCGTCGGCACCTGAGGCTTCGGAGCCTTGGGCGCATGCGCCTCAGGTGCTGGACGTTCAGGCGCCTGCGGCTGGGGCGTCGGCACTTCAGGGGTCTGGGGCTTTTTCGACTCTGGTGAAGGATTATCAGGTGTCTGGGGCGTTGGTGCCTGAGGATGTTGCTCTTCTCCTTCAACAACAAAGGTGACAGGTACCGCTGGTGCCACCTGTGTTTTTCCATCAGCGCTGACCGCATCTAACGACAGCACGTAGGTTCCGGGGGTAGTGAATATCCACGACACGTGCATGTGGGTGCCTGGTGGCGCCGGAATCGTCTGTTCACCCTCACGCGCAGAATCGAAGAGAATATCCAAGGTCCCCTGCAGGCCGTGCGCCACACTCAGTCCGACTCGTCCACCCTGTGGAAGCGTGAGCGCTCGTAGCCGCAGCCGCATATCTGCAGGCACATGATGTTTCTGATAGTCGATACCTTCGGTACTAAAACCTGGCCATATTTCTTTGTCCTGATACGCGCCGCTTTGATCAAGGACGTAGCGCCTCGTGTTGGCATCGCCGAGCAGATCCCACGTCGACGTGATATTGCGGCCAATATCCGTTTTAAGGCTGCGTGAAGTAACCTTCAGGGTGACTGAACGCGGATCACGCAGCACTGTGCGGTCTTTGACTACCTGCAGCGTATCGTCATTGAGTCCAAAGGTGAGTCCCTGTGTCGGTGTCGCTACGAGGCGAAGGTCGAGATGTCCGCGATCAAGGGTCACTTTCGTTGTATCACGCTCATTCGATGGGCTTTGCGGCACGCTGTCGTCAGGCTTTGGGGCTTCGCCTTCTCCTGGGCCATCCTTTGGAACCTCAGGTGTGACACCATCGCGTGGTGCGATTGCACCTGTTGAAAGGTCCAGCAGAAAATGACGTGTTTTCTCTAGGGAGAATCCGCGAAAGACGAATGATCCGGCGGCAAGGTTATGGCGTGAATGCGGCACAATGGTCACAGCCAACGTGTCGTTATTACGGTAGACAGAGAAGTCTTCGACTGTTTCAAAACGGCCCTGTTCTTCGAGGTTACCCTCAACAAATTTCACTGTCCCAAGGTTTTTGAAGTCTTGTCGCTGCTCATGATAGTCACGGCCCGTACGCACCTTCACATAGCCGGATAGGTGAGGATCGCCTGCTTGAACAAGTATGCAATACCGGTCAGGATGTCCCGCTTCTGGAACAAAATCGAGGGACACCGTACGTGATGCTGGACTGCTGGGACTTTCAGCAAGCGCAATATTGTCGATATGGTTGCGGGCAGGCACGATAGCATTGACTGCCCTGCTGGTAGAGGCCGATGCCTGTCCAGTGGTGTACTCGACGATATCTGAGGCCCAAGCTGATGTGGTGTCTGCGTCCGGGAAGAATGCAGCCTGATAGAACGACGTACCTGCTCCCAGCATTTCAGTGAAGTGGGCAACGCCTTTGGTGGTCGGGATCTCGGCAAGGAAATATCCGTCGATCTGGAAGACGACACGCCCGTTGATATTGGCGTCACCGCTACTAAAGCTCATGGTGGACAGGAGTGGATCGCTGTTATGAGGCGATATCGTGAACGAAGCTTCGGGCAGCTGCGCACTGCGTGCCCTTTGGAATGCGGCATTGACGTCACGATAGGTACGTTCAGCAGGATTGGTGCCTCCCACTTGCCATTGGATCGTAGCTGTGGGGCTGAGATATTGCGTGCCATCGGCTTCACGTCGCGCTGAGGCAACGTAGTCGACCTGGTAAAGGCCCGGTTTAGAAAATACCGTGTGATAGTGAGAATGCCGGGGTTCGAAGAAACTGCGGTAGGCAAGATTCGAGCTGGAGAATCGTCGTTTCACACCACCAGCATTGGTTTCAAATGCCTCCATACGCCCTGGTCCGCGCACGTCCACCAAGTCGACGGCGTATGTATTGCCTGAAAATAGGTAGGTTGGCGCATTTTTGTCGTCATTGAGACCAACATAGGGGGCCGACCAGTCCGTATTATTGTTCTGATTGGCAATGAACCACGGTGTTCCTGCGCCACCGAGAAAGCCAAGATCAGCATTGGCATTGGCGGGCACAATATACCGCGATTGAGCTGGAGTCCCGCTCTGCTCCTCTAAGGCACCACGACGTATCCACAGCACGGTATTTTCGGGGGCATATACCTCCCCTGCTTCGACGCCGATGTGCGCGGAAAAGGTATTGTTGTCATCATCGTCGGTCCACGAGACAAATGGGGCGTGCGTATGCCCATGGGTGATGACACGTACGGTGGCGTCTTGCGCTTGGGTGTGGGGCGCTGCCACCACGATAGCAACGAGTGCAATGAGTACAGCTGAGAGCACGAGGCTGATATCACGCAGGTGACGATGAGAAGCTAACGGGGACGGATGTGGGATCACGAGACAACCTTAGATACCGAACAACTATTTGATAATCATTCGCATTATCATATTGCTTGATGTCTCTCGTCAACTCCTCTCAATAATTCATTGCCCATTCGGCTGCGTAAATACGTCAAAGGAGGCACGCTAGTGGTATGGGAACGACCACACTCACTTTCCTCGGAGCTGCGGGGACAGTAACCGGCTCCAAGTACCTTCTCACCGTCAACCGCACTGGCGACAAAATCCGCCGTATCCTCATCGACTGCGGCATGTTTCAAGGGCCCAAGGATTTGCGTCGAAAAAACTGGGCTGATTTCCCCGTTGATCCCGCAAGTGTCACCGATATCCTTCTCACCCATGCCCATATGGACCACACAGGGATGCTTCCTCGCCTCGTCAAATATGGCTTCCGCGGACGTATTTGGTGCACCCCAGCCACCGCGGAACTCACCGCCATTGTCCTACGAGACAGCGCTCACCTGCAGGAACGCGATGCGGAATACGCTCAAAGTCGCGGCTATTCACGTCACGCTTCCCCTGCCCCGCTGTACCGGGTCACAGACGTCGAAGACACCCTGCCGCTCATCCGCACCATAGATTTTCACCAAGCGACAGACCTCGGTGACGGCCTCGTCGCCACATGGTACCGCGCTGGCCATATCCTTGGTTCGGCTTCAATACATCTGGCCACCTACAGCGGATCGATCCTCTTTTCAGGCGACCTGGGGCGTGACACGCATCCTGTACTCAAGCCTCGAGAAAAACCTCCAGGTGCCGACATTGTCCTCGTAGAGTCAACCTATGGCGACCGGGAGCATTTTGATCCTGTTGACCAGGCCCACGAGGTACTGGCATCAGCCATCCGCCGAACGATCGAACGCTCAGGGTCGGTACTCATTCCAGCATTTGCCGTGGACCGAACCGAGGTCGTACTGAAAGCACTTGCCGATTTGCAAGACGCCGGCCGTATCCCCGCAGTACCTATCTACGTCGATTCACCAATGGCACTAGCGTCATTGCGCATTTATCAAGCTGAACGTCACCGCAATGAACTCATCGAGGCAGTTGGCAACCTGGCATTACCGCAGCTTGATATACGCGAGGTGCACACACCCGAACAATCCGAACGATTAAATCGCCCATCTGAGCCGTGCATCATCATCTCCGCCTCAGGTATGGCCACAGGTGGTCGAGTGCTGCACCACTTAGAACATATGTTGCCCAACCCCCAGCATTGCGTCGTCTTATCCGGCTATCAGGCACTGGGAACACGCGGGCGCGCATTGGCCGACGGCGCACGGCACCTGAAAATGTATGGCACCTATGTTGCAGTGCGCGCTGAAGTCGTGCGCGACGAGGAGTTCTCGGTCCATGCAGACGGCAGCGAACTCCTTGGATGGGTGGCGGCCCTAGTGCCCCAGCCGACACAAATCTTCTGCGTCCACGGGGAACCCGATTCAGCCTCGGCACTTTCGCAGCGCCTGGGAGACGAACTCTCCGTTGTGGCTGTCGTCCCCACCAGCGGCGAAACAATACGGGTCAAAGGTGCAATACGGACTCCACCCATACCTTAGGCGCGCCACCACGGATACCACCGCGTTCACGCACAGCGTTTTATTGGCGTTGGCGCCGATCTTTCGGGTCAATCCGGTGGATCCAGCGCACCTGCGGACCACGTCCTGTTTCCTCAACGAGAGCTGCCCACACATGGTCAGGATCACAGCCGCTCTCGATGGCTGCCTGCGCGGTAGCACCAAGCGAAGGTAAATACAGGTCTGCAGCCATCGAGCGACCAAGAGTAGGACCGAAAACGTCGTCGACCGCCGCCCAAAACTCGGAGCGACGCACCTTAGGAAATAAGGGTGACGGGCACAGGAGCGGGTGCAGCAACGGGAACAACCGTGCCATCCGCCTCGGCCATCCGATCAGCAACCTCCCGCAGGACGAACCACAGCGGCACTCCTAACGCCACACAGATCGCATCAAGGAGTTCAGAGGAGGCTTCTTTTTGTCCACGTTCGACCTCAGAAAGGTAACCCAAGGAAACCTGAGCCTGCGCGGACACCTCGCGCAGGGTACGCCCCTGCATTTGCCGCATATGACGCAATACGTCACCGACTTCGGTACGCAGTAGCGGCGTGGTGGTGCGAGTACTCATCATGTCTCTACTCTATTCGCCAATATGCGCCTACGCATTGCAGGTCCACCCTCAGGGAACGTGCAACATCTCGCAGTGGCGTGACTTACTCCTCATTGCCAGCGTTGTCGCCAGCAGTCACCCCGCCAGTGGCCTCGTCCCTAGTCAACTCCGCCGCTTCGCCAAGTATTGCGCTGTTGGCCTCCTGCTGGGGTGAATCCGTTTCCTGGTCGGCGGGTATCTCAGTATCGGATTTACGCCACAACCGTAACCCGTCGGCAACATAAAGCGCACCCGACCATACCGTCACCGCCAACGCAGCCCCACCAATCGCGTAGATCACGTAGGCGAGCCACGTCAACACCTGATCGTTGACAAACGTGGCCCATGGGACAAGGAGCAGGACAATAAAGAGCATTTGCAAGACTGTCTTGAGTTTGCCACCCGAGCTTGCAGAAACCACAATGTCGCGTTTGAGTAAGATCGCACGCAGGGCGGTAATGCCAAGTTCTCGCACCGCCACCACGATCGTGAACCACCAGGGAATCAACCCATCAACGGAAAGGATCACGAAGGCACCCAGGGTCAGTGCCTTATCGGCAATCGGATCGACAATGCGACCAAAATCGGTGACCGTACCACTGGCCCGCGCGATCTTACCGTCAAGTAAATCGGTCGCTGCTGCCACACAAAAAACCGCAAGTGCCCACCATCGAGGGACGATACCCTCCGTCAGGACCAGTACAAGGAACACTGGGACAAGGACGAGGCGCAGCACAGTCAGCGCATTAGGGACGTTCCACGCGGCGCCCTTGGCACTGTGCTCAGCGCGGGAGACATTCGAGGCCATAAACCCATCCTATACGAGGATTAATACCGCCCCGTCAGGTTCCACGCGTCTTCACTCTCGTCGCCCTCATCATCTACCCACGCCGAGCCTGGAGCGGAGGAAGAAAAATCACCGATGGAATACGGGTCATCGTCTTCAACGACATCGTCCTGAGGTAGGACAGGTACGGGTAACCCTGTCATGACTTTCACTCCGTGCTGCTTCGGTTCAGCAGCGCTGGAGGCTGACCACGCTGCGTTGTCATCAACATGGTCAGCCTGAGGTGAAGCGTCCGTGGAATGCACCGCCTGGCCGAGGCTGTGCTGAGCGGCGGCATCGGCTGGAGCGCCGCTGGCCCCAGCAGACGAGATTCCCGTAGAGTCGGTCGGCTCAGGGCCAGCAGGTAATGACGTGCCGGACACTGTCTGAGGTGTTGGTGCGGCAGAGAGAGGCACAGCGGGCGCTGCCGGAGCAGCGGAGGATAACTGAGGGGCCGCCGGAGCGGCAGGTGCTGAAGTGGCAGGGGCCGTCGGAGCGGCAGGAGCTGCCGCCTCGCCTCGTAACATCGCAAGGATTTCCGGCAGACGTTCTGGCTGTACCAGAACCTGACGTGCCTTGGACCCTTCCGACGGGCCAACAACGCCTCTGGATTCCAGCAGGTCCATCAATCGGCCTGCGCGAGCAAAACCAACACGCAGCTTACGTTGAAGCATCGAGGTGGAACCCAGTTGCGTCGAAATCACCAGTTCGGCGGCTTGCAAAAGATCATCAAGATCATCGCCAATATCCTCAGCCACTTTTGCGGCCGGGGCAGCAGAAACGATGTCGTCACGGTAGGAAGCCTGCATCTGAGACTTCACATGCGACACAATCTGGTGTATCTCCGATTCAGTCACCCACGCGCCCTGGACACGCATTGGCTTACCTTGGCCTGCGGGTAGATACAGTGCGTCGCCCTGTCCAATAAGTTTTTCGGCGCCTGGCTGATCCAAGATGACGCGCGAATCCGCAAGGGCAGAGGTCGCAAAAGCCAAACGGGATGGCACATTTGCCTTAATCAAACCCGTGACAACATCAACTGACGGTCGTTGCGTTGCCAAAACAAGGTGAATACCAGCAGCACGCGCCAACTGGGTGATACGTTGAACCGAGGCTTCGACATCACGTGGTGCCACCATCATGAGGTCTGCGAGTTCGTCGACCACAACAAGCAGATACGGGTAGGGACGCAATTTGCGCTCAAGACCCGGCAGAGCCTGAACCTTGCCTTCTTCCACTGCCTTATTGAAGTCATCGACATGTTTAAAGCCGTAGGTTGCCAAGTCGTCGTAGCGGCTATCCATTTCACGCACGACCCATTCAAGTGCCTCAGCTGCCTTCTTTGGGTCGGTAATAATGGGGCTCACCAAGTGGGGAATCCCCTCGTATATTGTGAGCTCTACCCGTTTAGGGTCCACCAGAATCATGCGGACCTGCTGCGGCGTGGCACGCATCATAATCGAGGTGATCATCGAGTTAACGAAACTGGATTTACCGGAACCGGTTTGACCCGCAACCAGAAGGTGCGGCGTTTTGGCAAGGTTGGTGACAACATAGCCACCTTCAACATCCTTACCAACACCCACGACTAGTGGATGATGGTTACGCTTAGCGGCACCTGACCGCAGCACATCACCCAAGGCAACCGTCTCACGGTCCGCATTAGGTATTTCCACACCAATGGCACTCTTACCTGGAATAGGCGCCAATATGCGCACATCTGCTGACGCCACCGCGTAGGCGATATTCTTCGACAGATTCGTCAAGCGGTCGACCTTAACGCCGGGCCCAAGAACGACCTCGTATCGGGTAACTGTTGGGCCGCGGGAAAAACCGGTGACTTTCGCGTCGATATTAAACTCAGCAAAAACCTGCTGCAAGGCGTGAACGACCTGGTCGTTGACCGCTGAACGTGTCTTATGGGGTGCCCCACGCACCAGCAGTTCCTCGCTGGGCAAGGCGTAGGTAATATTTTCTTCCACCTCGCTGGCAAATTCATGAACCGGTGCGGGCGCAGGTTCGGCAGGGGGTACCTGTTCCGTTTCAGTCAGCGCCGGCACCACATGGATGGCTTCGGTGGGGGCATCGCTCGCAGCAGGTGCAGATGGTGTCGCTGGGCTTGGCTCCGCGGCAACAGTCGTTGCAGCATCCGCGACCTCCTGGGTTTGTGATAACACCTGCGTGCTGTGCTCAAGTGGGGTACGGAATGCCTCGTTGCCGTCATATTGCTCAAGGAACGGGTCATCCCCCGCAGCTAATTGTTCGCGGCCACGCTTGCGTGCCTGTTCGAAAGCATCACGCGCCCGCGCAGTATCACCTTCGTCTGTCGTTGTCGTTGCCTTGAAACGGGCCACAAGCTGGCGTATTTTCTCCGGCACGTCTGCGACCCGGGTACGTGTGGCGAGTAACAGGGCATAGATCAGCAACAATATGAGGACTGCTCCCGAACCCCATGGCGACAACAGATTCGTCAACGGTCGCGCAACGAACCAGCCGATAATGCCGCCAGCTGATTCAATCGCTGAAAAGGGTGACAACGCTGGGTTGCCTTTACTCACATGTACCAAGCCCGTCAGTGCCACGATCACACCGACGACTCCGGCCACGTGGTGTGGTAGCGCTGAGTTACCTGAGCGTGCGCGGAAAAGCTCAACAGCAAATGCCACCAGAGCCAACGGGAGGACCACAGCGAAGATCCCCACCGAGCCCGCTGCAAGCAGGTGGATGAAGGCACCTGCTTGGCCAGAAATATCGAACCATTCACGTAACGCAACTAGGACAGCGCCAGCCAAACTCGCAAAAGCCAGCGCATCACGTTTCACCTGCGGATCAACAGCGCGCCATGCGCGCACGGCGGCAATACCTGCGCGACCCAACGCAGCGAAGGTACGGGCAAGAGCGCCTTGAGCCGGAGCTTTCGACGTGCCGACCCGCTGCGAGGCGGGATTTTTCGGGGAAGACTTCTGAGCCATGATGTATCTACGCTAGCGCATCACCACACAGTGCTCGTGTGCCTCGCCGTGTAGCTACTGCCTAGTGGCTCACGCCCAGTCAGCCGACACGCCCTTTCGTGAGGATATCTTCGACCTGTCGACGACTTGGGACTGGCAGAGCTGACTCGTGCGAAATAGCATAAGCACCCGCCGCATTAGCCCACCTCACCGCCTCGAAAAGGTCACCATGTTCAATGAGGGCAGCGCACATGACGCCGATATGTGTATCGCCCACCCCCGCGGTATCGACAGTAACCGAAAGGAAGCGCGGCACCTCCACCCAGCCACCATCAGCCAAAGCCTCGATCTGTGCCCCCATCACACCCATCCGGCGCACGATGGCCGCTTCAGGACGCAAATAATCGCGAAGTGAGGTGCCCGGTTCAAGCGTGTTGAGGCTGCGACGCAAACCTTCACTTTCCCGAATATTCATCGTGACGATATCTGCTCGGCCCAGCAAGTGTTTCCAGGCCGACGCTGGAACCTGGTCCACCGCCGGCGCCACTGACACGACGAGCTTTACTGAGGCAGGCAGGGCCGCACCCCACCCAGCCAAGACTTCCGCGGACGTTGGAATCGCCAGGTCTGCGCCAGATATATGGATGATGTCGCCTGGTTGAAGGACAATCGCATCCAATGCGGAGCGTGACGGTTCCGATTCTACGCCGGCTGTCACAACCGAAGTCAGCGATCCATCTGTTTCCAGCAGTTGTATGGCCACGCCAATATCACCAACAAGTTCCTGCGTGAGGATCGTGACATCGGCTGCCGCCAACTGTTGACGTACGGTCGAAGAGTTCGGGCCTGTACCTAGAGGCGAGGCCAACGCGGCCCGCGCCCCAATCGCCGAGGCAGCAGACAAGGTGGTGAAGCCACCGCCCGGTCGGGACATGGCCGTGGACGCTTTTACCGACCCGCCGCGTTCGGGCAGCGTGTCGATATTCATCGGCAGGACAAGCACCACCGAATGCGTGGAAATAAAGCGCCCGCTCACACCTTTGCCTTACTGGAGGACGACTACCGGAACTATCATCGGACGACGTCGCAAACGCCTGGACACCCATCGACCAAGGACACGACGCATTACCTGTTGGAGAGTGTATGCGTCTACGCCGCCCGGTGCAGCCGCGTCTTCCAGTGCGGTTGTCAGCTCGGGCAGGATTTCGTCGAATACACTGGATTCTTCTGCCATGCCGATGGCGCGAATCACAGGCGCAGACAGCACCTGTCCCATATCTTTATCGACCACAGCGAAGATCGACACGAAACCTTCAGCAGCCAGCGTGCGACGCTGCGCAAGTTCATCTTCAGAGATATCGCCAATGGATTTGCCATCCACATAGACCCGTTCACACGGTACCTGCCCACTGATACGGGCATCGCCGTCTTTCAAATCAACTGTGACACCACCGTCAGCCAATGCGATCCGGGCAGGGTCAACGCCTGTGCTCACCGCAAGCTGACCATTGGCAATTAGGTGACGGATTTCCCCGTGGATCGGCATGACATTCGTAGGGCGCACTAGGTTGTAGAAGGTCAGTAGCTCCCCTTGGCAGGCATGGCCCGACACGTGCACCTTGGCATTGCCCCTGTGGAAGACATTGACACCGCTGCGCGTCAGATCGTTAATGACGCGGTTAACGTCGGTTTCATTCCCTGGGATCAGTGATGCGGCGAGGATCACTGTGTCACCAGCATCAATAGTGACGCTTCGGTGATTGCCAACACTGATGCGAGCAAGGGCAGCCATTGGTTCACCTTGGGAACCCGTCACCATCCACAGCCGTTCACTTGGCGGCAATTCATTGAGGTGAGCAGCGTCAACGATCAGCCCTTCGGGTACAGTAAGGTAGCCTTTTTCTTGCGCAATTTTCATATTGCGTTCCATTGATCGTCCAACAAGGCCAACTTTGCGGCCCGAAGCCAGTGCAGCATTCATCACCAGCTGTACACGGTGCACATGCGAGGCGAAGGAAGCCACCACGACTTGGCCACTGGCATCTTTGACGAGGCGGTCAAGAACAGGGCCGATTTCGCGTTCTGATGGAATAAAACCAGGAACTTCAGAATTCGTCGAGTCCACCATAAATAGATCCACCCCCTCGGCACCGATTCGCGCAAGGGCTTGAAGGTCAGTGGGGCGACCGTCAAGCGGCAGGTGATCAATCTTGAAATCGCCAGTAATGAGGACAGTACCTGCTGGTGTACGCACACACACCGCGAGCGCATCGGGGATTGAGTGCGTGACGGTGATGAACTCGACATCAAAAGGTCCCAGCTTGACGGTGTCTCCCCCGGCAACAACATGAAAATCAGGGGTGGGTAGGCGGTGTTCACGCAGCTTTGGTTCCGTAAAGGCCAGCGTAAGGTCGGAACCATATGTGGGGATATCGGGTCGTTGCATGGCCAGATACGGCACGGCGCCGATATGGTCCTCGTGTCCATGGGTAAGGACGAGCGCCACGACATCATCAAGGCGGTCTTTAATCCACGAAAAATCAGGCAGGATCAGGTCCACACCGGGTTGCGATTCTTCTGGGAACAGCACGCCACAGTCCACAATGAGGAGTTTTCCGTCGTACTCTAGGACGTTCATATTGCGTCCGACTTCACCTAGGCCACCTAAAGGGATGACACGGAGTGCGCCGTCCTGAAGGGGACTAGGTTCGGTCAGATTCGCGTAAAGAGGCTTCATACCTCGATCCTAACGCGTGGAGCCTATCCCTCCCTAAAGATGATGCCGAAGCTACCGCGAGGGTAATGCCATTTCAAGACACCAGCAGGTGCCACAGCCAAACAGGTCCCACATTCCAAACAGGCCGCGTATTCGACATCAACGGAACCATCGGCTGCGACTGAGTACACGTGAGCTGGGCAGATGCGTTCAAGTAGGGGGCCAGCGCCGAGGCGCCGCGCCGCCTCTTGGTCAACCTCAATGTGGGGGCATTCTTCGTCGAGGTTATATGTATTACCTGCCAGACGAGCGGGTACTGATTCGAGGGTGAATGTTGCCATGACTGTCCTTCCTCACAGTGCCTTCATACCGGCAATGACGTCGCTGATAAGGTCTTTCAATTTGAGTCCTGATGCTGTGAATGCGTCGATGGCCACTTTGGTTATCCGTTTGCGTGGACGCAGGTCATGGTGGAAGACACCATAGAGTACGTCGGCGGCAAGTTGCCCATAACCTGCATACATGCGTGGCCGCTCCAAGAAGGCGGGTGTTCGCCGGTAGGTTTTCATGTCCTTGCCAACGAATGAGGCATCAAGTTTTGCTTGGTATCGGGCCATCGCATTGGCGCTATAGTCGCCGCTGGACAGAGCCTCGTCAATGGTGTCGGCTGCCGCCAAGGCGCTGCCCGCTGCCAGGTCCATCCCACGTATGGTCAGACCAGTATTGAGCGTGAACCCTGCGGCGTCACCGATGATAATCAAACCTGGGCGGGTCAGATCGTGACTGACCATGTGGGGTCCATCTTCAATGGTGAGGTGGCATCCGTATTCAAGCAGCGCACCTCCTTCAAGCAGCGGCGCAATCTCAGGGTGGGCCAGGAAGTGGTCATGGATGTCGGATGAGGACTTCCCTGAGGCCACAAGGTCATCCAGACGAAGGACCACGCCGATGGAGACAGACTCTTCGTTGGTGTAGAGGAAACCACCTCCGGCCACACCCTGTGTGCAATCCCCTACCATCGCGTAGGCAACGCCTTCATCGCCACGGATGCGGAATCGGTCTTCCAGCGTCTGACGCGGAAGTGAAATAACGGATTTTACGCCAACTGCAAGGTGTTTCATCGGCTCCGCATCACGGATCCCTGCTTGTCGAGCAATAAAGGAGTTCACTCCATCGGCTGCAACGACCACGTGGGCACGAAGCTCGTCTTCATCTGCCCGAATACCCACGACGGCGCCATCTTCGATGAGGAGGGCGTCAACTTTCACGCCGGGCATGACAGTGACGCCCTCCTCTTCGCATTGTTCCAACAGCCACGCGTCAAGTTTTGCGCGTAGCACCGTCACAGCATTGACTGGTTCGTGGAGACGCTGGTCTTTGTAGTCAACAGTCACCGACGACTTCTCGTTGAGCAACGTAATGCAGTTACGCACGATACGTCGCTCAACCGGTGCTTCGGTGACGAAATTGGCAAATACCTGCTCCATGACACGGCAGTAGAAAACGCCACCTGAAAGGTTTTTCGACCCGGGTTCGCCGCCTCGTTCTACTAGGAGAACTTCTCTGCCTTTTCTTGCCAGGCTCACTGCGCATACTGCGCCGGCGACGCCTCCACCTATCACAATGACGTCGAAGTCGACGGGGTTTTCTTCTGCCATGGGATTCTCCTTGGGTTAGGACAGGGCTGCGGTTAATGCGGGGACCACGTCGTAGAGGTCTCCTACGATGCCGTAGTCATTGATGCTGAAGATGGGGGCGTTTTCGTCGGAGTTAATGGCGACGACGACTTTGCTGCCCGCCATACCTGAGGTATGTTGCACCTGACCGGAGATACCGATGGCAACATACAGTTCAGGGGCGACGCGCATACCGGAGACGCCGATATAGCGATCTTTAGCCAGCCACGCATTGCCTTCCGCCAAGGGGCGGGAGCAGGCAAGTTCGGCGCCAAGTGCCTCCGCTAGGCGGCGAGCGAGATCCAGGTCCTCTTCATTTTTGAAGCCACGTCCGCAGGCGACAATACGGCGCGCTCCAACCAGGTTTGCTTCGGCACCATCTGAAGCGTTGACGGAAAGGAGCGTTGCAGGTAGCCCTTCACCCTGCTGGGTGCGAGCCGACACCGCATCTCCTTGCGTGGGGGCGCCGCCTTCGGCAAGAAATACGGCACCGTTGAAGGACACGGTCTCCTCAGTAATACCACCGAAACGTGACACAGTGGCGCTATTAGCGGTGATTGCGGAGGCACCGACGATCATTGGGAGGCCGAGGCGCGCGGCAGCAAAGCCTGCCAGGACGCGTTCAGCTGGGCGATCATTGGCGAGGATAACGTCACCGCCTGCCTGCGTGAGGACTTCAGCAACAACGGCACCGAAGGCCTCTGCAGGGGTCTGACCGGTGGGGATATGAATAAGGTCGTCAACCCCGGCCACCTGTGGTGCTTCGGGGGCAACCGCGACAACGGTGATGCGCCCACCAACTGTGCGACCAGTGTCAACAAGCTGAGCAATTGAAGCGGAAGTGGTAATAATCCAGGTATTGGTCATTGTCGTCAACCTACTTTCAGAGCACGCCTGCATTGCGCAGCGCATCAACGAGGGCCGTGGGGGCATCTGATCCAGTGAATACTTGACGGGCTCGGCTTGGTGCCGCTGGCTTTGCGCGCCCAGTAACGTCAAGGGTGACGCTGATCGTGTCAATATCTGCCAGCGGCACCTGTTCCAATGGTTTCTTTCCTGCTGCCAGGATGTCTTTCATACCTGGTACTTTCACCGCTTGCGCGTCGGTGGCAATTGCCACAACAACCGGACCGTTCACGGCAATGGTGCGTGTCCCACCAGCAGTACTTTGTGTGAGTGTCCACCCCTGATCGGACCGCTCAACGGCAGTGACTTCCTGGAAGCATGGCCACCCCAAGAAACCGGCGATCAGTGGAGGGACGATACGTCCGGCCTCGTCAATGGAGGAATCGCCGGCAAGCACGATATTGGCACCGTCAACGCGCGTAACAAGCGCCGCAAGTGCGGATGCTACCTGTGTGGCATTCCAGGTCGTGCACGCATCGTCGGCAACAACAACAGCACGATCAAGGCCCCGCGAAAGGGCCGCTTTCTTTGCCAGCGAGGACGCGATTTGCGTGGCCCCCACTGAGATACCCACCATCTCGGTGCCGCAGGTGTCGGCAAGACCCCGACCGACCTGGATGGCTACCGGATCGTATTCCGATACCGCAGCCTTCGCGCGGGACCAGTCCACGCTGCCGTCACTGCTAACGGTGGTGTCTTGAGGATTGGACGCGTATTTATACGCCACTACGATCGTCATCGTTACTCCTTCGTGTATCCAACTTTTTCTTTGTATTCCTCTGAAAGTGCGCCCGATGAGCAGTAGGCTTGGATAATTCCAGTGCTAAGCGCCATCGTGCGCCCTTTCGGAAGGTGGTTGTGTGATGTCAGCCCGGCCATGCTCGCACCCGGCGAAAGCGGGACGGCCCCGCGATCGCGAGCTTGAGTGTCGAGTGCACCGTGTTGCTTTGGATTTGTACGGCGAGGCTGGCTGGGCTGGCTTCAATATGTCGAAAGTTGCCCTGATGGCAGGGGTTGGCAAGTCGAGCCTGTATTCGCGCTGGGACTACAGTGATGTGCTCCTGCGCGACGCCTTCACCGCCTTGGTGCGCTGCCCTGGACCGCAAGGGGCAAGTGCGCGTGAGATTCTTGTTCACGAGGCCCGCTTCCGCCTCTGCGAATACCTGGGCCCGAACCGTCATGCGGTACGTCGTTTGTTTGTCGAGGCTCCCCACAGTGACGAACCTGTCCTGGGGGATATCTACGCCGACGTTTTCGTCCGTCCGCTGGCAAAGATTCGTGCACGCCTGTGGGAATTCAAATCGATTGGCGAGTTCCCCGCCCATGCGTCGGTGACACGTATGTTGGACGCAATTGAAGGCAGCGTGTTGATGCGAACCTTTTGCATCCCTGACGACTTTATTGACTGCTTCTTGCTGAAGGTCCCCGCCTATGTTGAGGACCTTGTGGACGACCAATTCCATCATGCTCATTCCCCCTCTCGCCAACTTGCCTTTAGCTGACGGCGAAGGTGCGCTGCGTAGCTGCGCAGCATTGCGCGTTCAACGCTGAGTTCTGTCGGCACTCCATGCCCGGGCAGCACCCAATACTCACCGGGGAGGGCCGCCAGTTTGTCGCATGAACTGCTCATCGCAGCGTCGTCGCCAAGTACCCACAGTGTTGATCCGATGCTCCCAGCAAAGAGCATGTCACCACTGAAAAGGTAGCGGGAGGTCTCATCAGCCAGGCAGATACTTCCTGGTGTATGGCCTGGTGTGTGTATCACGGTCAGGCTGTCACTTCCCCAGGTGAGAGTCTCACCCTCTTTCAGTGCCCTGTCGCATTGCGTGACCGCATAGTCGCTGCCTTCAAGGTCGAAGCCGGAACGGTGGGTATCAGCCATCCCGTCGACATCATCGACGCCACACGCCACCCAGGCTCCCGTTGCCTCGACAATTTCATTCACTGCTCCAATATGGTCGCTGTGGCAATGTGTGACGACGATGCCGATGGTGTCTCTGCCTTCAAGGGCGTCGAGGATATAGTCTGCCTGAGCGCCCGGATCGATGACCAGCGTGCCAGCCTCATTGGTCAGCAGGTAGCAGTTCGCTTGGTAACTTCCCACAACAAGGTGTTCGATCTGGTACATCGTTAACGTCCTCTGAAATCGACCGAGCCAGTTTGGGCTAGCGTGTAACCACGTGTTTCTGGCGCCCATATCACAGAAACGCCCAGGCCGAGGGCTGAGATTGCCGCACCAGCAAGCATGGTCATGGCGATGCCGTGGTCTTGGATAAAGGTGGGCAGTATGAAGATCGAAACGACGGTGCCAATGCGGCTAAATGCCATTGCGGCACCCATTGCCGTGGCCCGAATACTGGTCGGGAAGAGTTCATTGGGGTACAGCCATTCCAGGTTACCTGGCCCGCCTGACAATATGGCGTAAGAAATAAAGCAGGCCATCACGAGGCCCGTTCCAGCAAGCGGGAAGAAACCGATCACGGCTAATGCCAGGGTCATACCCGCGAAGCAGCCGATAATCAAGGGGCGGCGCCCAATTTTTTCGCACAGGTACATCGCGGGGAAGGTACCGAGCATGAAGAAAGTGCCGATCACCAGTTCACCGAGCAGTACATTACGGCCCTGCCCAAGCCCAACGGCTTCAATGATTTGCGGACCATAGGTGTAGAGGGCAAACATGGGGATGGCCTGGCATAGCCAGATGACGCCCACAAATAGGACACGTTGGAGGTACACGCCCTTAAAGATTTCGCCAACGCGGGTAGGTTCAGCCACCTCTTCTTCTGGCAGGTGCACGTGTTCACCCAGGGTTTCAAAGACGATGCGTTGGGCTTCTTCGGCACGCCCTTTCGACACAAGCCAACGTGGCGATTCAGGTACACTCCACCGGCCAAGGAGGATCAGCACGCAGGGGACGGCAGAGGAAGCCAGCATCCAGCGCCACCCGTGAGGCACCTCGACAAGCACCCATCCGACAAGCGCTGCGACGTTTGCTCCCAGATACCAGGCTGCAGCAATAATGCCCATTGCGGCGGCGCGGTAACGCTTGGGCGAAAACTCTGTAATCATCGACGTTGCGATGGGATAGTCCGCCCCGATGGCGACACCGATGAGGAAACGCAGGATGAGGAGGTGAATGGGACTGGTCACGACCGCACACAGCACAGACAGTATTGCAATGACAATGAGGTCAATAACGAACATTTTGCGTCGACCGATCAGGTCGGTCACCCATCCACCTAACGAAGCACCGAGGAAGAGACCGACAAGGGCGGCAACCCCCAGCAATCCACTCCACGTCGCGTCGAGGACAAGGTCGGTACCTAGTGCTCCCAGTGCCACACCGATAATGGACAGAACATAGCCTTCAAGGAATGGCCCGCCTGAGGAAAAGATAATGACTTTACGTAGCAAGGGAGTCATCTCAAGGTCTTCAAGATCAATACTCTTTGGTTCAGACATGCCACTATCCTTTCGTCGTTGCTCTGGTGCACTGGGAGTTGTCGGTGGCGACAATGAGGATGTCGCCACCGCAACCTTCTATCGGTATTCGATGATGCCCCAGTTCAGATGGGGTTTAGCGCCTGTCTCGTCGGCATCAACATCGACAAGGGCAAAACGCAATTCACCGTCTGCGACCTTCCACAGCCGTGTGGTCAGCGTGCTACCGGGGTGCACAGGTGAGGTGATACGTGTCTTAAAACGAGTAATACGTTCAGGTTCTCCAGGAACGAAGGCATTGATAGCGTGGCGCATCACCACACCTGCGTAGGAAATAGCGTGAAGTATTGGCCTGGGTTCCCCGTTTTCAGCCGCGTAATCCCAGTCAATATGCTGAGGATGATAGTCGCCGGAAAGACGGTAAATCAGTGCCTGATTTTCCGGGATCGTTTCGGTAACTTCCACGTCAGCGGCGCGCTCAGGCATCTCCACGATGTCTTTTGGCGGCGTCGGACCGCCCCAACCACCGTCATATATCAAGCAGTCCCACGACTCATTGGTAAAAAGCAGATTGCCGTCCGAATCGTAGGTGTCGCCGATATGCTGCGCCAGCAGACCCCTACCTTCCCCGCGGTCGTAGAGTCCTTCTAGGCGCACCATGGTTTCAAGGTGGTCACTCATCTTGGTGATGGGTTTGTGGAAGCGAATATCGAAGCCCCAGTGGAGTGAACCTGCGTAGTTGTAGCCGTAGTCGATTGTGCGGGTCACTTCCGAGTCGACGATGAGCATTGCGCCAAACATGGGCAGCACTTTAAGCCGCGGGTCACGTTCGTCTTTTTCATTGAGGTATTCAAGGCCATCTTTGCCATCGATCCCACATCCGCACCCCAAGGCGAAGAGTTCAAGGTCGCGGAATGTGTAGTCGCGAACAAAGGGTCCGAAGGTTTGTCCGACCATGTCGGTATTGATTGTCATGATGTACTCCTTTCACATCTGCGTGAGCAGGTTTTTCTTTACTTTTCCGTAGTTGCCTCTGGGTAATGCGTCAATGAAACGCACCTGGGTGGGGACTTTGTACGAGGCGAGGCGCCGCGCGCAGTAGGCGATAATTTCCTGGCTACTCAGCGCCGCGGTGTCTCGCACAATGTAGGCGCGCACTGCTTGTCCACGTACGTCGTCGTCGACGCCAACGACGGCGGCCTCGGCAATACCGGGCATCGACGTGAGGATATCTTCCACTTCAGCTGACGATATTGATTCGCCGTTGCGTTTAATGAGGTCAGTACGTCGGTCAACGAAATACACCCATCCGTGGCTGGTATAGGCATAGTCATGGGTGTTGTACCACCCGTCACCGTCAAGCACCTCACGGGTGCTTTCAGGGTCATTAAAGTAGCCTTTCATCAGTGACAGGCCTGCAACGCCGCGGATATGTAATTCACCGATCTCGTCATCGCCTAGGACATGCCCCTCCTCACCTACGATGCGCAGATCGTAGCCAGGACCAATGCGCCCGATCGATGGCCAACGGCGTTCACCATCGGCCTGGTCGGTAATCACGCCCACCAGCGTTTCCGTTGATCCGTAGTTATTGAGCAGGCGTACACCGTATCGCGCTTCAAAACGCTCCTTGTCCTGCGTACCGAGGGGCAGGAAGTAGTGCATATTTCGTACGCAGTGATCCTGTTCGTCCGCATGGGGTGGTTGGCGCAGGAGGGTAGTGACGATCATTGCCATCCCCTGGACCAAGGTGGCGCGGTGGTGACGCACCTGCGACCAGAAGCGTCGCGCGCTGTAGGAGCTCACGAGGATCAGTGTCGAGGCGGAGGTGAGGACCGGAGCCAGCGCCGAGAGCTGGAAATTCACACGGGCCGCAACCATCGTGGTGAGGTAACGGTCAGAGGCGTTCATATCCAGTTCCCAGTTCACGAAACGCCCTGAAAAGAGGATATTCGCGTGGGTAATCATCACACCTTTAGGGGCCGATGTTGTCCCCGAGGTGTAGAGGATTTCCACAACGTCGTATTCGTCGACGTCGGGCAACTCCCCCAGGGTCACCGGCTGTGCCTTCATCAGTGCGGCAAGTTCAGGCCACCGTTTCCCACTGTCCCCAATGACAATGACTTCATCAGGGATCGTGGACGTTTCGCGCAGAACATTGTCGATGAGGTGGGCGTGCAGGATGAGCGCACGCGGGTTGCATAGCTGCATGATGCGTGCGAGTTCCAGTGGTGGTGCCTGTGCCTCGACGGGCACCACCACTGCTCCCATTTTTGCCAATGCGACAAAGCAGGTAATGAACTCTACACAGTTGCCCAGATAAAGGACCACTTGATCGGACGCACCGATCCCGCGAGCACGCAAGGCATGGATGCAACGCGTGACCTCATCGTCGAATTCAGCGTAGGTGTACCGGCGCACGACTGCACTGTCGCAGTCTTCGTGGACGAGGAACTCGTGGTGGGGACGTTGGCGTACCAATGCGTCCCACAGGGCGCCCACTGTGGTCGCCTTATCCACTAATCCCATGCCGGTCATTGCGGTGTCGTCCTCCTAGTTCGTCTTAACGGTGCCTGAGGCGATAAGTGCGTCAATGGCCTCGTCACTTAGTCCTGCGCGGCGCAAAACGTCGCGGGTGTCTTCGCCAAGGGCCGGCATTGGCCGCCAAAAGGCCCCAGGATTGCGCGCAAATTTGGGGAAGGTATTCAAACCTTTCACCGTTTGACCTGCGGCGTTTTCCCATTCGATGAAGCATTCGCGGGCTTTGACATGCTCAGCGTCGAGGATATCGCCGAATTCATTGACAACTTGGGCAGCGATGCGGTGGGCAACAAAGTCGGCCTGTACATCGTATTTGGATTGGGTTTTCAGGTATGCCTCTAGGGTGTCTTGGATCAGGTCGGCCTTGGGGCCTGATAGCCACAGGGCGGAGGTGTCCTCGGGGTATTCGTCGGTACCCCACAGGTCTCCCAGGCCAATGGTTTCCAGCAGATACTTGTTTTGAGGCACGCCGTACAGGCACAGGCCAATATATCCGTCGCGACATTCGTAGATGCCAATGCCGCACAGGTTTTGATGGCGGGCACCAGGACGCGGGTAGGTGATCCCTGCGTTCATATAGTCCATCATGTAGTAGGTGCCGACCCGCAGCAGGGTTTCATACATTGCGAGGTCAATACTTTCCCCTTCCCCGGTGATTGCCACACGATGTAGTGCGGCAAGGGATGAGGAAATAATCATCAAGGAGTTAATGTAGTCACCCAGGTAGGGGGAGATATTCATCGGCTGATCAACAGTGCCGTTTTGGGCGACAATACCGGCGTATGCGGCAACCGTAAGGTCGTAGGCTGCGGAATTGACCTGGGTGTCGTCGCCCCACTGCCCAAAGCCTGACACATGCACAATGACGAGTTTCGGGTTGATTTCCCAGAGGAACTCATCAGTAATGCCTTTGCGCGCATACATGGGCCCTTTAGATGATTCGATGAAAATATCGGCGTCTTTGACGATGGCGCGCAACGCTTCTTTGCCGTCATCGGTGAAGGGATTCATCGAAATGGACCGCATATTGCGGCGCTCCATTTCTTTGACCCAGGTGGTATCTCGCATGGAGTCGCCAGTCCAGATATTTTCAATCCAGGTCACATCTGCGCCCCATTCACCCATGATGGCGGCCGCAGTGGGGGCGGCAATTTCGACAGCAGAATAGACGACTTTCACGCCGTCAAGGACACCAAATGATGGCTTTTGGGTTGGGAGTGCCACGGGAGTTCTCCTTTCGTCCTCGGTGGCATTAGCGGTAGTCATATAGGGCCGAGCGACCCGCTGCGAGGATCATCATTTCGTCGGTGCCGCCCGAGATACGGTCCACGCGCAGGTCACGGAAGAAGCGTTGGACACGGTGTTCACCGGTGATACCAACACCAGCCAGTACCTGCAGCGCGTCGTCAACTACGTCAAAGGCGGCGTGTGCGCAGTAGTACTTTGCCATTGAGCAGTCGCCACGCGAAAGCAAACCATTGTCATGTTTCCACGCGATTTCGTAGAGCATATTGCGCATATTGGTCAGGCGGATCTTCATTTCCGCAAATTTCAGCTGGATCAACTGGTGGCGAGCAATTGCCTGCCCACCTTGTACACGCTGGTTAGCGTATTTTGCGGCGTCCTCGAACGCGCAGTAAGCCTGCCCGTAGTTCGTCAGCGCGACAAGGAAACGTTCAAGGTCGAAGTCGGCGACGCCTCGGCGGAATCCGTTGCCTTCAGTTCCAAAGAGGTCTTTTTCTTCGAGTTCAACATTGTCGAAGTAAATGTCGCAACACGAGTCCATGCGCAGGCCAAGTTTGTTGAGCGGCTCTTTGGTGATACCTGGCAGGCTCATATCGACAAACCACTCAGTGTAGGTGTCCATATTGTCGCTGTCGCGAGCCATAACTACCAGGTACGGCACGTGAAGGGAGGAGGTAATGAAGGTTTTGTGGCCGTTGAGGTAAACCTTGCCGTCCTTACGCGTATATGTGGTGCGCATGTCGTCCCACGAGGAGCCTGCGGAGGGTTCCGTCATCGCGTAGTTGAGCATCTGTTGGCCGCTGCCAACAAAGGCCAGGATCTTTTCTTTCTGCTCATCACTGCCTTCACGGATCACCGTATCCCAGCAAGGCAGTTGGTAAAGCACATAGGTTGGCCCTCCTTCTTTACCCAGTGTCTCGTAGGCGGCGGTCAAGGTCACCCAGTCGGCACCAAGTCCGTCGTATTCTTCAGGCAAAAGGATGCGGTCAAAACCCAGTTCACAGATTGCTTGAGTCCATTCAATGGGGTACTCATGCTTTTCGTCGCACTCGTGGAAATATTTTTCCCACGCCCGTGAGCGCATCAATTCTGTGAAAGCATCGACCATGAGTTGCTGGTCTTCATTAAGTGAGAATTCCATTGTTGTACGTCCTAATCGGTTATGCGGGCGGGCATGAGTGGGTTGTGCGTCTCGAAATAGGTGGCTGCTTCCTGTAGCGCCGCCATTGAGTCATCCAGCATCTTTGAATGGTGAAGGAATCCGTGGAGTACGCCACTAAAAGTACGCAACACATTGGGCACGTCAGCCATCGACAGGATTTGTGCCAGTGCACGCGAATCGTCATACAGCGGATCAAGATCAGCGCCAACGATGAAACAGGGACCGATACCGACACTGAAATCATTGGCGAGGACGTTAAAGAGTGGGTGATCCACATCTTCGCTTGTCCTGAGGTAGGCCTCCAGGTACGAGGCGTAGTCCTCCTTGGTCAAACCATCCCAGCTTCCTCCAAGCAGACGCTGCGTGACGGAGTCTTTTAATCCGTAAGCACCGTAGAACAGCAGCATCGTGCGCGCTGGTGGTAGCTCCGCCTCGTCACGCAGCTTCAATGCAAGCGCGCAGGCCATATTCGCACCAGCAGAGTCGCCTGCGAAACTGAAATCCTCCGCATTCAGACCCCATTGGTCGGCGTGAGCGTGCACATAGGTGACGACGTCACAGCATTGTTCAATTTGGTGCGGAAATTTCGCTTCTGGTGCGAGGGTGTAGTCGATGCTGAGGACTGCAGCGCCTGTGAGGTGGCACAGTGTGCGAGTAATACGGTCATGGGTGTCGACATCGCCGATCATCCATCCGCCGCCGTGCAGATACACAATCCACGGTAGTGCACGATCAGTGTGGTCGCGGTAGTGCCTCACACGCACTTGCCCATGTCGCGTGGGCACGGTGACATCGCGCGTCCACGCCACGTCGGGCCCGCCTTCATTCCAGAAGCGACGTTCAGTCCGGTAGGCCTGTCGGAGCTCTTCGATACTTTGATCGGTGGAGTAGGCGTCAGCGGCAAGTTCGTTCTGTTTGGCAACAACCTGCCCCATTTGCTCTTTCCACATATGGGGCACATCTAGTTTATGACTCATCGTGCACTACCTCGTGTGATTGTTACTGAGCAGGTGCTGTGGCGGCTTTGGATTTCTTTACGTAAATCACCAGTGCCACGGCGCACAGGGTGGCGATCACTGCCGATCCGGCAAGGATCATGAAGATCTGCGTGTAGGCCACCTGCGGGGTGTCAATATTGGCATCGCGAATCTGTCCGAACCAGATGTAAGAGAAGGTGTCGGGCAGGAAGCCGATGACTGAAAGCAAACCTGTTGCCGTACCGAAGATTGTCAATGGCACGCGACCCTCTGTCAGCTGACTTGAGACGATGCCGAAGACGCCGTTGGCGACAAAGCCAAGGAGGATGGCAAGGCCGGCGGCAACAATAACCAACGCAGTATTGGCTGGCATGATCACGAAGGCACCCAGACCGATGGCGGCGATCACAGAGCCAACGGCAATAACCTTCGAGGGTGAGCCGACCATTTCTGCGATTGCACCAAAGATTGGTCCTGAGAGCAGGGTAATGCCGTATGTACGGATCACGCTGATGAGGGTGACCACGCCGATCGAGGCGCCCATAATGTCGGTCATGTAGCCGGTGGTTTGTGTGACACCGGTGTAGAAGAAGTAGACGAAGAAGAGCGTCAATGCTGCCAGCCACACGACAGGGTTCGCCAGTGCGGCGCCCACCTGTTTGACGTTGAACGCGCCCGCGTCTTTGTCGAATTCGCCCTCGAAGCGTGGGATAAAGAGGAAGGAGAGCACACCGAGGAGCATGATGACGCCACCAAGCACAATGAGGAGTGTGCGCATTGGGGCAATATCAGAGGAAATAAAGTGCGTGATAATCCACGTGTTAACAAGGCCAAGAAGCAGGCCCGCTAAACCATAGATACCGTAGGAAATACCGATATTTCGCGAGTAGGCATCTTCTTCAGAGATCAGTCGGACCAGTTTGAAACGGATACCCCACCATATGAGGATCGTGCTGATACCCATGCCGATGAAGATACCGATGAGGGTTTCGCGGGATGGGAACACAGCGTAGTACCAGGTAAGGAGCGCGGTCAGGCTGAAGCCTACCCACGCGAGGGTACGTACACGCACACGGTCAGCGACGATACCTGATGGTAGGTAACAAATCAGCGCGGTCCATGCGTAGGCGGATAGGAACAGGCCCATATCGGTTTGTACGGTGTCGGCCTGGGAGATGCCTGCGGCGATAAGTGCATCGCCGAGAGGTTTGTCGAATACGTAGCGTAAATATGCTGGGGAGTAAATAATCGAGCTTCCCATTGACACCAGAATCAAGAGGAAAACTCGGTGCAGGCGGCTGAGATCAGCAGCTTTTCGTTCCTGCCTGAGTGAGCTCAACACGTAGGTCACCTTTCATCACTGATGGTTACGGCTTTGGGTTTACCAAAACACGAGCTTCTTTGTTCGCCCTTTAGTAAACAGTGGTAAATATTTGATTTACCACCCGTAGGTACGGCACTACAGGCACAGAGAGCCATCAATTTCAAATAGCCCCTGACCTCGACATTACTGTCGAATGCCTATAAAAACTCTAAACACCGACACCCGAGCAGCCTTAGGACAGCAGTCCCGAAAAAGGGACGGTGGTTTTTGGACTACTTTGGTCCAAAAACAGCTTCCCTTGAAAGTCTGCGAAAAAGAGAGCTACGCCACCGTTTCGGACCTCTTTCGTCCGTTATTAGTGAGCGCTGACACGCCCACCGCTACAGCACCAATAGGCCCATAGTGACGGCGCCGCCTGGTCCATCGCTACAGCAGATCAGCAGCCTCCAGTGCCCGTTTCAAGGCAGAAATGTCGTCGTCACTGGGTTGGACCAACGGCAGACGCACCGTTGGCGTGTCAATGCGACCTTGAAGATATACCGCCCACTTGGCCATCACCGCACCCTGCCCACTACTCATAATGGCCGACACCAGTGGACGTAGACGATGAGACAGTTCGCGGGCCTCCCACACCTGATCATTATCAAGGAGTTGAATCATCTGCCTGTAGTGCGATGCTGCCACATGAGCAACGACGGAGATGAAACCGGAGGCGCCACCAGTCATCCACGCATAATTCAGGCCGTCATCGCCCGAGTAATATTCCAATCCTGTACGTCGAGCACGTTGCACACCCTGCTCGACGTTACCCGTCGCATCTTTCACCGCCCAAATGCGTTCATGCTGCGCCAATACATCAAGGGTGTCATCTGAGAAGGCAAGGCCTGTACGCCCCGGAATGTCGTACAGCATAATGGGAAGGTCCGTTGCCTGGGCAATTGCAAGAACATGAGCCCGCAGCCCTTCTTGCGAGGGTCGGTTATAGTAAGGCGACACCACAAGTAAACCGTGAGCACCACATTCCTGTGCACCTTGTGCGATGCGCACAGCATGCGCCGTATCATTCGAGCCCGCACCACAGATAATCATGGCACGGTCCCCCACCGCCTCAACAACAGCCTTCGTTAAGTCGTTTTTCTCGGGCTGGTGGGTTGTCGGCGACTCACCCGTCGTCCCTGATAAGACGATGGCATCGCATCCGTCATCAACAAGGGACGTAGCGAGGCGCACTGCTGAATCAACATCGAGACTGCCATCGCGGTGAAATGGTGTCACCATCGCGGGCGCAAGGGACCCGAAACGCCTAGGAGGTATATGGCTCATGGGCCGAGCATAGTCCGCCACGACACGACACGGCAGCAGCGTCCAACAGATAACCTCATGAGGGTAGGTACACGCACCACCTCAACCACTACATCGACTCACTGCTGCCTGGACACGTGCTGCGGTGGCAGCGTCGAGGTGGTACAGCAGGCGCAGCCGCACGCCGTCACTAGATCATCAACAATGTGGTGAGCTGCCTGCGGGCACGACGCACCTCATCAGTGTTACCAGCAACACGGAAGAGATCCAACAGTCGAGTCCGCAGCTGATCGCGGTCCTCAGGAGCAGCCTCACGCATTGCCGTTAACAGCACCTCAAAGGCTTCATCGTGCGCACCTGCCGCAAAGAGGGCGTCTGCAGTAGCCTCAGGATCATCCGCAACCTGCGCACGCGCAGCACGCTGAGCCAACCGCACACGCGCCACCTGAGCTTTGGCCGCCTCGTCGCGCGGGTTGAGTTCAATAAGCTTTTCCCACAGTGCGATGGCATGGTCCAAGTCACCTGCCTCTTCTGCACGCAGGGCCGGAAGGTGTTCCTCAGGCGTGGGCGGCGCAGTATCTGCTTCGTTGACGGCAACGCGTGCCGAGGCGCCCATCTGTTCCGCTGCTTCACGCAGCTGAGCAAGTAGTGGGCGTATCTGCTCCTTCGACGCGCTCCCTTGGAGCATTGGAACTGGACGTCCCCCAATCAATGCCACCACAGCAGGAAGTGCCTGGATTTGGAAAGCCTGAATAACTGCTGGCGTCTTTTCTACGTCGATCGTCACCAGCTGGAAATTGCCAGCACCTTCACGTGCAAGGTCTTCCATCGTGTCGAGGACGCTGCGAGATTCCAGCGCTTGGGCTGCCCACATGACGATGACGACAGGCAGAGCCTGAGACGTCGCAACCACATCATCAAAATTACTTTCATCTGCTGTGGTGATCAGCGGAATATTGAGGTAGACCTCTTGCTTAGCGGCTGGAGCATGTCCCATATTCATGGGGTCAGTCGATGACACCGTCATTTCCTCCGTATTTGGCATCGATCAGTCAGGACTGGTGGATTCGTCAACGGCAACCGATTCAAGTACCTGCTCAGCGCCGACGACTGAGATCGTACCGCCTGCCTGCGCGCTTGGCACAAGGAAAAGCACCGTGGTGAGGTAGTTGGCGACCGCACTTCCTTTCACGCCTGGATCCTCACCAGGCGCAAGCGCAGCCGTCGCACCGCTCAGACGCAAGTTGCTTCCTGCAACGGTGCGCGCATAGGTCAACGTATAGGTGAAACTTGCACTGACCAGAGCTGAGCCATTTTCTAGTACCACACCCGAGATCGGCAGGTCTGACAGCTGCGCACCTGCAGTCACCGAGCCGCTAGCTTGGACCGACTCGTTAAGTTTATTGACATCACTTCGCATCTTCGATGTGAATTCATCAGCACCGAAGACTTCATTGGATTCTGCGCCACTGTTGATGAGTTCAACATAGCTCGCGAGCGTTTCCTCTGGGGTGCGCACAAAGCCTTCTGATGTGCCTTGAACAGTGTTGGAACCCACTTGGATATTGGGAATGGTGAACTCGGTACCGCCTAAAAGGCGAACCCACGACTGCAGGCGATAGGACGATCGGGCATCGTTTTGAACGAAAATGAAGGCTGTGGGCAGACCCGAATCGCCAACCGAACCGATACTGACCATAGTCCGCGGCCATGTTTGAGAGTCGGTAACGGCAATATTGTCACCTAATAGGGTCAAATGCGGCACGGGTGTCCCCACGGCGCTTTGGAGTCCATATTGGGCTTTGCGCATCCGCAGCGCAGGGTCACCAAAACGAGCCGAAAGACCCGTGGCATCTACAGCAGTGTCGGCAGCATCAACGACCGTCTGCGTGTCAGCAATCAACGTTTCAATACGGCTGCGGTCAATGACAGGTCCAGCAACGGCTGCTTGGGGCACCGGTGCAATGAGGTCTTCACTTGCACAGGCACTCAATGCCAGGGCCGAGGCAAGTACGGCGGCTGTGGCAGCAGCTTTCCTCATGGCTGGCCTCCTTTATTGCGACGGTCCTTCCACGCGGCCATCATGGACGACCATGTACCTGAAGGCTTATCCGTGTCAGTGGCGGACTCAGTGTCACCAGAATCGCCCACAATGGGGATTAGCCCCGTGTCGAACTCTTTACCGTCGATGATGATCCGGTCTTTGCCCTGTTCGCGCGCTTCACGCAGGGCGCGACGACTGGGCAATACCGCGCCAGGGCGCACCGCACTCAAATCAATGATGCCAGTGTCGGTGGGAACCTTCTCTGGAGGATCTTCATCAGTGACATGACCCAAGCCGTGACGACCAATGGAGGGCTGCTCTATGGCCTCTTGACTGTTCTGGCCTGCGTACGCCTCGCTGTTCTGATAGCCATCGGCACGATAGTCATCGCCATTGGCTTCATCTTCATGCAGCGCAGATGCCTCTGATTCCGTGTCGTTGAAGGGTATTTCGTCTTCGACGGTGCCATCTAATTGGGGATCCATGGCGCCTGGTACGAACACTGCAGTGTCGTCCCAGTGGGCAAGAGTCCCGTCATCGACTGTTTGCGAATTGTCATCGATGTGCGCGTCGCTGTCATATTCGTGCGGAGGCAACGCTTGGAGGTCTGCGTGGTCTTGGCTTGCCTCGTCGAGGGTGTTGTCAGCAAATGCTGCTCCGTCTAGGAATGCCTCGTCCTTCACTGCTCCGTCCAGCGCAATCTCGTCCTGTGCATCCTGGACCTGGAACGCCTCGTTTTGCGCAGACTCCGCTGACTCCCCTTCATCCTGCACAGTATCTGCATCGTGATCAGCCAATGCCTTACTACTCCATGCCGAGGAGGCACCGGCCCTGCGCCATGTCAACAGCGCGAGGATCACAGCAATAAGCGCAAAAACGCTCGCTAGTGTGAAGGCAGCAATGGCAAGGACATTGGTACGGGGCGTACGCCACACAATCTCCACCTGGAAATCTGCTGATGTACCATCGGTGGCAATCAGGAGAGATTTACCAGCACCAATATCAGATACGGTCATCGTGGCGGTGCCTGTGGCGGCAACCTCCTGTATCCACATATCCGAAGCGATGGCCGAGGCGGTGCTGGCCTCGGGGGTCGTCTCCTCGGTTGTTGCTGCCTCCGTAGTGGCGGCGTTGTCCGTGGCGGCACTATCAGTGGATTCGGTCTGAGTCTCTTGCGTCGTTGTCGTGGATTCTTCGGCAGGTGTCGCTGCAGCGTGATCTTCCACCTTGAGGCTTGTGCGGTCTGCGCCAATGCCGACAACTTCGGTGTAGGCAGAGGTAGCCACCCATCCGGCAACATCGGTTGTTGAACCGAGCGCAATGGCGACAGGCCCTCCCGTTGACGAGGTGGCTGTGACGGTTGCCTCACTGGAAATCAACGTAAAGACGCCATCACGCGTGGTGATATACGGCGTAGTTGCTGCGGTAGTGGCGCGAATTTCCTGCGCTGGACGCAGAACTGTCAACGCGAGGATCCCAACAATGAGACACACGATGGTCAGTGCAGCAACGACAATGGAAGCTGAATACTGCCTCAGGCGCTCCACAAGTCCTCCTACGGGAATATGAATACTATCTTTTTAACGATACGGCTTAGGAGGGCGTGAGTAAACCGGGACGCGATGGAACTGCGCACATTATGAACGCGGACGAAGCTTACGTCGCCAACAATCACTGTGCCAGTGTCGGCGTGCATCCGGCCCTGATTCCTGTCCCCACGGCGTCTGTTCTGGCCAAGCCACGACATGAGCATGGCCCGGAAGAATCGCCTGTAAACAACCTGGACAGGTGTAACTTTTCGATGCCGAACGCAGATGTTGAACCTGATATATCAACCCGTCAGGTCCAATTTCGCTATGCCGAATGGCGGCGATGCGCGCCGCGTCGAAAGTCGGATGTTCCTTGTTCCACGGCCTCTTAGCCGAACGTCGTTTCATTGAACGATACGTCCGCGATGCCACACGGCGACAGGATGCAACGTGTCATCAACAAGGACCGCATCGGCGTAGCTGCCGACCTCAAGGTTTCCAATGTCGGTGCGCCCAAGGATACGGGCACCACTGACTGTCGCCATGTGGACGGCGTCGGCAAGCGGGATACCTGCCTGCTCAACGGCAACACGCACACAGTCTATGAGGTGTGCCGTTCCACCTGCGATAGATTCGCCTTCAGCTAGGCGGGCAATACCATCTTTGACGATCACCGCTTGAGGACCCAGTTGGTAGTGCCCATCCTCCATACCGGCAGCGGCCATTGCGTCGGTGATGAGTACGCAGGCATCGCGTCCCACGGTCTCCCACACTCCACGGACGATCGCTGGGTCAAGATGAACATTATCGCAGATCATCTCCAAAATAGCGCCGCCCCTGGCAGCATCAGAAACGAATTCCATAATGGGACCGGGGTCGCGGTGATGCAAAGGACGCATCCCATTAAATAGGTGAGTGATTGTGGCATGAGCTGAGCGTCGCACACGCGTATCAGCGCTGGCCAAAGCCTCGCGCGAATATTCCAGGGCAGCACGCGCATGTTCAGGGGCCGCATCGGTATGTCCCCACGACGGCAAGGCCCCTCCTTCAATAAGGACCTGTGCAACGGAGCCCGGTCCATAGGATTTGTCCTTTTCCGGTGCAAGGGTCATCGTTACCACGTGGCCACCGCCCGCTGCGATGAGCTCACGTGTGAGCTGCGGATCTGGGGCAATGATGTAGGTAGGGTCCTGAGCACCTTTGCGTTCATGTGAGACGAAAGGTCCCTCAAAGTGGATACCGGCAAGGTCACCCGAATCACACAGCTGGGCAAGGAGCGCACCACGCGCACGCAGGATATCTGCTGATGCGGTAACGCAAGATGCCACCAGCGACGTCGTCCCATGGCGACGGTGTTCCATCACTGCCACCATGGCCTGTTCGCGATTAAGCGCATTGGGGAAGGATTCGCCGCCGCCGCCATGACAGTGCACGTCCACCAGACCGGGCAGTAGTGTGCCATCCATCGGCTGGGTCTGGTTAATGGCGTCACACAGGTGAGGGTGTGAGGCCGTTACTTGTGTGACACTACCCGAAGCGACGATGCGGTCACCGTGAAAGATTAAAACGCCGTCGTCAATCAGGTCGTCACCAAGGAGAAGTGCTGCGCGTAATACCGTGTCGTTTCCCATACCCCTATTGTGCTCCTTTTTGCGTATTTTCCGAAGCGATCACGCGCGCTACTGCATTTTCGAGGCGGGCCGAGGCTGGTTGCCCCTGTGCCCACAGCACACCAGCTGAGGGGGGATTCACCGCCACCACCCGGCCTCGATCCACAATGATGGGGCGGAACATGCCGTTTTTCGACGGACATATCAGACGCTCCCCCGCCTCGTCAGTAAGACACGTGCGATCCTTATACCCCACATGAAGCTCATCGAAGGACGGCAACGCAATGGTGGTCTCAACCGCCTTACGCTGCTCGCTCAGTAAATCGGGCAGATCTGCACGTAAATACAGCCCGTGCTCACGCACGTGGCGCGCAGAAGGCGGATGAGAATCTGCAACCAGGGCACTACCCTCCTCGTTCATGCGCATCCTGACCAATCCTTCGCCATCTGAACGTGTCAGCGCAGCTTCCAAAGCCGTCACGCATACACCAACGGGTAACCCGCTCCAGCGCGCCAAATCATCAGCGGAGATGGGACCATGCCCCGCGGCATAACGGTACGCAATCTCAACCAGCGCTGCCTGGTGCCCCGCCTGCCCGTGCCGCACCCCCTGGCCGCCACCGGGTCCACTGGTTTCATCGGGTAGTGGACGTGCGTCGATAAGCAAATGCTCATTGCTACCGGTGGGTCCCTGAACAACTAAACCTTTAAGGTGCAGCAAAAATATCAAGTGACGCCGTGACCATGAAACCTCAAAAGATTGAGTCATATCGGCACCTTTAGGCGTTTTCACACCACGAGGAATCAGGTTATGCTCTTCAAAAAGCGCCACTGCCTGCGCGCGTGTCAAAGCCCCCTGATCGGCCATGCGCTCCCACAGCAATTCGGCAGCGCGCGCAACCGTACCACTGCCAAGTAGTGGGGTTGTTTGTTCAGAGGAACGCAGCCACGCCTCGTACCTGTGAGCCAAAGCGGCGCGCAACCAATGATGGTCAGCGGCAGTTGTGATATGCACGGTCCCACGCATAGGCCACGAGCGCACTAAAAGGCCTTGATCAAAAGCCGCAGCAATATCATCACGACTGGCCCCAGGGCAGCGCACAGCGATAGCGGGGGAAATTGAACTCACCTGCTGTCCTTGGATGGCCAAGAGGCGCTCCACCGCGTTTGCAGGACTGGCCGCAGCCGTGGCCGGGGAAAGTCCCAAGGCGATCATCCGCATATACGACAACTCCCGTAAGAATCGTCGGCTCTTCGCGCGTTGCGCAAGTGTCGTCGGGGCCAAAGCTGCCCTACTTTCCAGCCGTCGGCTTAAAACAGGCGTGAATCCGGATCGTCAAAGCCACGCATAGCGTCATAGTCAAGGACCAGGCACTCAATGCCACGGTCCTGGGCAAGGATGCGGGCCTGTCGCGTAATTTCCTGGGCGGCAAAAATACCCCGCACACCGTCAAGGAGTGGATCACGGCCCAGAAGATGCAGATATCTAGTGAGTTGTTCAACGCCGTCAATACCGCCACGGCGCTTCACTTCAATAGCGACCGGCAGTCCTTCATGATCGCGCACCATCAAGTCAACCGGCCCGACCGGCGTAGGATGTTCACGGCGCACAAGCTCCCATCCTTTCCCAAGGATTTGAGGTACTTGTTCCGCAAGGAGTTCCTGCAGGTGTGTCTCCACGCCATCTTTGACAAGGCCAGGGTCAACCCCCAGGTGATGGCTGATATCGTCAATAATCTCGTGAATGCGAATAACCAGACGGTCGTCTGTTTTCGTTGCCTCCACCGTCCAAATTTGCGTGACATCATCGGCTTCAGGGGCATCTTCGACAACCAGGCGGCATGGCGCACTCATCCAGTTCAGGGGCTTATATGATCCGCCGTCAGAATGAATGAGAACCGACCCGTCGCCCTTGACCATAATGACGCGGGGTGCCGGATCCAGGTGAGCACTGAGACGTCCAGAGTAGTCAACAGTACACGTAGCAATTACAAGACGCACGGGCTGAGACTACCAGTCCCTCGGTGACTTTGCCGAGTCATCATCGCCGCAGCGAAGGTGGGCCAGACTCAATCCAGGACACCAAGGCGTTGTACGACTGCGGTTCAATAAGGAGTTCCAAACGCTCGTCGCCAGCGGCGATACGCACCTCTACGACACTTCCGTCACTGCTATGCGGTTGCGGTGAGTGTACCTCCAAACTGTGACGTGGGAATGTGTAGACAGGTTTATTTGACAGAGCAACAAGGCGGTACCAGGTGAGTGTATCGACACCAAATAGGCCTACCCCTGAGGTCCACCCCGATTGCGTGTCGGGACGACTCCAACAGCGGAAGGCGCCCACCTCATTAGATAGTCGGCGCGCACGCACATTGAGATACACCCATACAGCCAGTGCCGGAATGAGGATGGCCAGCAGCACCCAAAAGACGATATCGAGGAAATTTCCCACTTGTACCACCTCTTTGCGTAATCAACCGTATACAAGGGCGGGCGAAGCCGAAGCCTCGCCCGCCGACCTCTTTAGGCCACAGTACCCCTATTGGCGACAACCGTCACGAAATCGGAGTCAACGGAAACAAATCCGCCATCGACGTCAAAGGTTTTCCGCCCCTGGTCGGTATCAACCAGCACCTCACCATGAGCAAGCATTGCCAACAGTGGTTGCCGACCGGGAAGGATACCCAAGGACCCGTCACAGGCTGGTACCTGCACCTGAGTGCATGCACCATGCCACAGGCGGCCCTCACGCGTGACCACTTCAAGCTGAAGTTTTGGCGTTGTGGCAGCCATCAGGCATCCTTTTGCAGTTCATGCCAAGCACGTTCCAGATCTTCAATACCACCGATATTGAAGAAGGCCTGCTCAGGCACCTTATCGTAGTAGCCTTCGGCGATGCGTTTGAAGGCCTCGATAGTTTCTGACAGCGGAACCGTCGATCCGGGCACACCAGTGAATTTCTCTGCCATGTAGGTGTTTTGCGACAGGAACTGCTCAATGCGACGTGCGCGCGCAACGGTGATCTTGTCCTCTTCAGAGAGCTCGTCCACACCGAGGATGGCGATGATGTCCTGCAGTTCCTTGTTTTTCTGCAGAATCGCTTTGACGTGGGTGGCCACGTCGTAGTGCTCGCGACCAACCAGCGCAGGGTCCAGGATTCGCGAGGTCGAAGCCAGCGGATCCACCGCCGGGTACAGGCCACGCGAAGCAATCTCACGGCTCAGTTCCGTGGTCGCGTCCAGGTGGGCGAAGGTCGTGGCAGGAGCCGGGTCGGTGTAGTCGTCGGCAGGCACGTAAATTGCCTGAAGTGACGTGATCGAGTGTCCACCAGCGGAGGTGATGCGCTCCTGGAGTTGCCCCATTTCGTCGGCAAGGTTCGGCTGGTATCCCACAGCCGACGGCATACGGCCCAGCAGCGTGGACACTTCTGAGCCAGCTTGGGTGAAACGGAAGATATTGTCGATGAATAGGAGCACGTCCTGATGCTGCACGTCGCGGAAGTACTCTGCCATGGTCAAACCAGTCAGAGCAATGCGCAGACGCGTGCCTGGCGGCTCATCCATCTGGCCGAAGACCAGGGCAGTCTTGTCAAAAACGCCTGCTTCTTCCATTTCGACGATGAGGTCGTTACCCTCACGGGTGCGCTCGCCCACACCAGCGAATACAGAGACACCGCCGTGATCCTGGGCTACTCGCTGAATCATCTCTTGGATGAGGACGGTCTTACCCACGCCCGCGCCACCGAAGAGACCAATCTTGCCGCCCTGCACGTAGGGGGTAAGCAGGTCGATGACCTTGATGCCAGTCTCGAACATCTTCGTGCGTGCTTCAAGCTGGTCGAAGGCAGGAGGCTGGCGGTGGATCGGCCAGCGCTCCGTGACCTCCAGGACTTCCCCTTCTTTCAGATTGAGGGGTTCACCGGTGACGTTGAATACGTGGCCTTTGGTGACATCGCCGACAGGCACGGTGATCGGGGAACCCGTGTCACGCACCTGCGTACCGCGAACGAGGCCGTCGGTAGGCTTGAGGGCGATGGTGCGCACCAGGTTGTTGCCCAGGTGTTGGGCAACCTCCAGTGTCATGGTGAAACGACCTTCACCTTCCCCTTGGCCAGATAGGTCCACGTCAACGTGAAGGGCGTTGTACAGCGGCGGAATTGAATCCGGCGGGAACTCGACGTCGACGACAGGGCCGACCACTCGCGCGACGCGACCGGTGCCGCCAGCAGATGTGTTGCTCATGTCTTTCTTCTCCAAATGCGCGGGCCTTAGCCCTGTACCAATGCGTCGGCCCCACCGACGATTTCGCTGATTTCTTGCGTAATCTCCGCCTGACGGGCCGAGTTGGCCAGGCGCGTGTACTTCGTAATGAGTTCTTCGGCGTTATCGGTTGCCGTATGCATTGCGCGTTGACGTGCCGCGAGCTCAGAGGCAGCCGATTGCAGCATGACATTGTGAATGCGACTGCCCACATACAGTGGCAAAACGGCGTCAAGAACCACCTCAGGCGAGGGTATGAACTCATACTCTGGGAAGGTGTCATCGACGTTATCGGCAAAGCCCCGTTCTGTGGTCCGTTCGACATCTGAACTGGGCGCATCCACGACCGTCAGCGGAAGCATCTGCCGGATTTCCGGCACCTGACTCACCATGGTCTTGAAGCGCGTGTAGACGAGGTGCACCTCGGATACGCCTTCGGTGGTTGACGGATCCAAAAAGCGATCCAAAAGGAGCTGCGCTATTTCCTTTGAGGTGTCAAGGGAGGGGGAATCCGACTCACCTTCCCAGGCGTATTCGATGTCGATTCCGCGGAAGCGGAAATACGATTGTGCACGTCGGCCACTGGTGTAGAGCACGGGTTCTTTGCCTTCGTCACGAAGACGCGTCAGCAGCCTTTCGGTTTCACGCAGGATCGTCGCCGAATAGGCGCCTGCCATACCGCGGTCTGAGGCAATAACGAGCACGGCAACCCGTGGTGTGTCTTCCCGTTCGCGAGTGAGAGGGTGGTCAACATCCGTATGGACCGCCACTGCTGCAACCGCCTGAGTAAGCGCCTTTTCATAAGGACCAAGCTCAGTGGCTGCACGTCGCGCTGCGCCGATCCGCGAAGCTGCGATCATTTCCATCGCACGGAAGACCTTACCCAGCGTCCGCGTTGCCGCGATTCGCTGTTTGTAGATCCTCTGCTTGCCGCCCATCTATCAGGCCTTCCCTCCAGCGCGAGCGCGTGTAATTTCCTCGCGGGAGTACTCAGCCTCCACCTCGGCATCGTCGGTATCAGCAGTCATGCCACGGCCGCCGCTGAGCCACTGATCGTGGAAACGACCCACCTGCTCTTTCAGCTCTGCTTCCGTTTCGTCGCTGAGCTGGCCTGTTTCTTTAATGGTGGCAAGAACAGTAGAGTTGGCCCGCAGGTGATCCAGTAATGCCTTTTCGAAGGGCAAGACGTCAGCGACGTCAAGGTCGTCAAGATACCCGTTGGTGCCAGCCCAAATCGAGGCCACCTGGTCCTCGACCTGGTAGGGCGAGTTCTGTGGCTGCTTGAGCAGTTCCATCAAGCGTTCGCCGCGCGTAAGCTGACGGCGCGTCACCGGGTCAAGGTCCGAGGCGAACATCGCGAAGGCCGCCATCGAGCGGTACTGCGCAAGGGTAAGTTTGAGTGTACCGGCAACCTTCTTCATCGCTTTGATCTGTGCGGCGCCACCTACGCGGGACACGGAGATACCCACGTCAACGGCAGGACGCTGGTTCGCATTGAAAAGATCGGATTGAAGGAAGATCTGTCCGTCGGTGATAGAAATGACGTTGGTGGGAATATAAGCTGACACGTCATTGGCTTTGGTTTCAATCACCGGCAGGCCAGTCATAGACCCTGCGCCCAATTCATCGGAGAGCTTGGCGCAGCGCTCTAGCAGACGCGAATGCAGGTAGAAAACGTCACCGGGATATGCTTCACGGCCCGGCGGACGACGCAGAAGCAACGACACCGCACGGTAGGCCTCGGCCTGCTTGGAAAGGTCGTCAAATATGATCAGGACGTGCTTACCGGCATACATCCAATGCTGCCCAATCGCACTGCCGGTGTACGGTGCCATGTACTTGTAGCCAGCAGGATCCGATGCCGGGGAGGCAACGATCGTGGTGTACTCCATGGCGCCAGCATCTTCCAGAGTGGAGCGCACGGCAGCAATGGTCGACCCTTTTTGTCCCACTGCCACGTAGATGCAGCGAACCTGTTTGCTTGGGTCGCCGCTCTTCCAGTTGTCGCGCTGATTCAAGATCGTGTCGATCGCAATGGCGGTCTTACCTGTTTGACGGTCGCCAATGATGAGCTGGCGCTGGCCGCGCCCAATCGGAATCATCGAGTCAATGGCTTTGAGGCCTGTCTGCAGTGGCTCATGCACCGATTTACGTGCCATCACGCCGGGGGCTTGAAGTTCCAGCGCACGACGACCGTCGATATCGGTGATGTCGCCCAGGCCGTCGATAGGACGGCCGAGCGGGTCAACTGTGCGCCCAAGGTAGCCGTCGCCCACGGGAACCGATAGGACTTCTCCAGTGCGGTGAACCTGCTGACCTTCTTCGATACTGCCGAAGTCACCAAGGATCACGGCGCCAATTTCGCGCTGGTCAAGGTTCATCGCCACGCCCAAGGTACCGTCCGCGAAGCGGAGCAGCTCATTGGCCATGGTGCCGGGCAGGCCTTCAACGTGGGCGATGCCGTCAGCGGTCTCGGTAACGTGACCAACTTCTTCGCTGGCAAGTTCCGAGGGGCGGTAGGACTCGGTGAATGAGTCCAGGGCAGCCCGGATCTCGTCGGGACTGATAGTCAGATCAGCCATTGAGCGTTCCTTCGTGTTGTATGTGGGTGAAAATAATTAGCCGACCAAGGATCGGCGAAGTTCAGCGAGGCGCGCAGCGATTGTGGCATCTACAGCCTCAGTGCCGGTGAGGAGACGGAAACCGCCAATCACCTTCGGATCGATGGTGATGGCAAGGCTGACCTCGCGGCCAAGACGTGCTGACATGAGTCGACGCAGGCGCGTCACCTGTTCCTGGCTCAACGGAACCGCAGACTGCACGCTGACAAGTGCGCGTTCCTCCATCGCCGCGGCCCGTTCAGCGTAGTGCCGCAACTTCGACAAGAGGCGGCCATGTGCCGTCCGCCCAACCGCACGACGCAGGAGCCGGTTGCTGTAGGGGGTGAGGTACTTGCCGAAGATCTTCTGAGCAAGCTGTCCCCGTTCATGTGCTGTGCCGTGCCCCATATCGGACAGTTCGACGCGAAGATCACGGTTATCCGCCAGCACTTCTTGAAGTTGCAAAAGCTCGTTTTCCAGTTCAGGTAGCACATTGGCGTGCTGCGCTGCCACTAGGACAACATAAACACCGCAAGCTTCAACGACGACAGGAATATGTTCAGGCGAAGACCAGTGCCTATGCGCCACAAGGTTGACAATCTTAAGCGATGCTGGCTGAATCGAGGCCGCAAAAGCATGGCGAAGTAGCTCTTCTTTGTCAGCTGCCGCGCGGGCAGGATCGCAAAGAGCGCGACGCAGGCGCGCATCGGAGTGCAGGATGTCCGAAATACCGAAGATATCTTCTGCCACTCGCATCCGATCACACGCACTGGGCGCGAGGATGTCGCCAATGGCATGGCGCATATCGTCAGATATCGACTCCGGTGCAGTTATCATCAGGCTTTCTCCGTCACCGTGCTTTGCGCTTCAAGCTCATCCATGAAACGGTCGATAACGCGTGAGGTGAGCGCCGCATCTGACAGATGTTCACCCACGATACGCTCAGCAAGTTCGGTCGCAAGCAAACCAACGTCTGTCCGCAGACTGATTTCGGCGGCTTGCTTTTCAGCAAGGATTTGCCGCTGAGCATTATCGAGGATACGTGCGGCTTCAGCGCTGGCTTCACTACGTGCAGCAGCGATGATGCCTTTGGCATCTTCGCTGGCTTTTTCACGCACGGCATGTGCATCAGCATTCGCTTGGCGCAGCAGTTCGTCACGTTCGCGCTCGGCAGCAGCTGCATCTGCTTTGGCTTGATCTGCTGCGTTCAGTCCTTCCTCAATCAGCGCGGCGCGCTCATCGAGTTTGGCGTAGATCTTCGGCAGCGCATATTTGCCGACGAGAAGCCAGATCACGAGCAGGACCAGTGCCGCCCAAAAAACTTCGTAGAGCGGGGCTGCGAGGAGGTTATATTCCTCGCTTGATGTCGCATCCCCCGCTGCTGGCAGGAGGAAGTTCATCAGCGGACCACGAGGGGCAGCACGAAGCCAATGAGGCCGAGAGCTTCAACCATACCGGCGCCGATAATCATATTGGTGAACAGACGCCCGGCAACCTCAGGCTGACGTGCCGTCGATTCCTGGGTCTTGCCCACGAGGTAGCCAATGCCGATTGCAGGGCCGAGGGTGGCGATGCCGTAACCGATGTAGGCGAGGGAGATGCCCATGTGGGTTTTCCTTTTCGTTCGGGACACCGTTGGTGGTGTCTGAGTGGGGAATGGTGAACCGTCAGTGACTTTCGACGGACAGCTTGATGTAAACAGCGGACAAAATGGTGAAGATATAGGCCTGCAGTACAGCGACGAAGAATTCAAAACCTGTCATGATGAACATAGCAGCACCGGTAACGGCCGCAACTGTTGTCATTGCACTGAGCTCTTGGAGCAGTACTGCAGTGCCGAAATAGGTCATTGCCAGCAGCATGTGACCAGCCACCATATTGCACAGCAAACGCAGTGTGAGCGTCACAGGTCGCACAACGAAATTCGACAGGAACTCAATGGGAGTGATGATGAAGTACATCGGCCATGGAAGCCCCGACGGCATCAATTGAGACTTGAAGAAGTGCGCGACGCCCTGCTGCGCAATACCCGCACCGACAAAGGTGACGTAAGTAAATAGCGCAAAAAGCAGGGGCACAACAAGTACGGACGAGGCCGCGATATTAATCCCCGGTACGATACCTGAAATATTCATGAAGAATATCGCCATGAAGGCCATGGCAAGGTAGGGGGCGTATCGACGTCCAAGCTTAGGGCCAAGCATTTCGACAGCGATATTGCCGCGAATAAAGTCAGCAACCAGTTCGAGTACGGCTTGGCCACGTCCAGGCACGAGCGCAGTTTTGCGTACAGCCAGCACAGCCAATACGCACAGCGTTACGCCCATAATGATGCGGGCAAGGATCAGCCGGTTGAACTCATAGAAGGTGCCTTGACCAAAGACGGCCTCGGGGAAGAAGTCAGCAACACCCGGTTCGTGGGGGGACTGCGTGAAGGCTGGGTAGGCTGTGAAAGCGATGACGCCGACAAGCACGGCTGTCACAATCCAGTACCACACCGGGGTACGGTAGGTACGGCTCTCAGATGTCGTGAGCGTGGACAGGGTGTCCTCCCCGGTTCTCGTTCAGCGTTGATGGACCGTGCATGTCATTGTGGACAGCGCCCCTATCCTAACAGGATTAGGACATGCCTTAGACCGTGGCTCCGGTGCGCGGATGTGAGATCGAACCCGTTAACCGTAGATGAGCGCAGTGGGGGCTTTCAGTTCTCGCTGTCACTTCGAGGTGGGTCAACGTTGGGGATACGCGATTTCATCAGGCTCAGGATTTCCATTTGCAAGACAACCAAAACGGTGAGAACCACCGCTATGCCCACGAAACGGATATCGAAGCCCAGATAATCAGCAAGTTTGACGGCCCCAAATATCAGCACAATTTTGACCAGATACCCTCCAGCCACGCCAGCAAGGAGCATCTGTGGATGCTTCACTGTGACTCGAAGCGTCACGATTTGAGCGCCAACAAGGACAATGCTGGCGCAGGCCGCAATCACAACCGTTCCCGCTTGTGCTGCCACAGCAAAACCACAGACGACTTCCACCAAAACAATCACTGCCCCAAGCACAACTAAAGTGCGGGCCAGACGCATAAACGCTGCATGAATGGGGGCGGACATACCTGGGGTGGCCATTACTGTTCAGCCTCGCTTAGTGTGGGGTGAGATGTCGTGGTCGGGAATTCGTACAGTGTCAACACGATGAGTAGGATCAAGAATGGGCACGTCACAAGTGCGACCAGCTGCAGATCAACCATTAGCAGTGCTGCAGCAGGTACTGCAATCATGGCGGTCCATGCCCATAGGATGCCTACCACACCACGATGCCCATGCCCTTTTGCAAGGAGACGATCGTGGAAGTGGGATCGGTCCGCGTGGAAGGGACTTTTCCCGGCAAGCATTCTGCGTATTGACGTCACGACAAGGTCCCCGACCGGGATTGAAATCACTGACAGCGGCAAAATAATCGGCAGAAAACTGACGAATATCTGCTGACTGCCTAAAAGCGCAGGATCAATTTGACCGGTGACAACAATGCCCACCCCTGCCAGGACAAGCCCTAGGGTTTCAGCGCCGCCGCCCATCATGATCGACGACGGATGGAAGTTGTACCACAGGAAGCCAATACACACCCCCATTAATGCGATGACAACGAGCGAGGCGGTGGTGGCGTAGGAGGGGGCGCCCATCATGCGGGTGAGCATGTAGCTATAGGCGAAGAAAGCAGCTGCGCCGATACCAACAACGCCTGCTGCCAGGCCGTCTAGTCCGTCAATGAAGTTCACCGAATTGACGATGCCGACGATAAGGAGCACAGTCACTACCAGCGAGATCCGTGACGATCCGATGGTGAGTCCGAATATGGGGAAGGAGACAAGCTGGACACCTCCCAGGCCCATGAGACCTGCGATGAGGATTTGTCCCGATAGCTTCGCCATCCAGTCCAATTCCACGATGTCATCTACAACGCCAAGGACACACATACCTGCCGCTCCCCCCATGAGTGCCCAGGGCACGGATGTGGCAAATAGCGGAGCCATATAGGGGATTCTGCTGGCCAAAAGCAGTGTCACTACAAGAGCGATGGTCATGGCCACGCCGCCGAGGCGCGGGATGGGGGTGCATTGAATGTCGCGGTTTCGCAGCGGAGGAAGGATCTTCCATTTCAGGCATGCCAAACGCACAAGCGGCGTGAGTAGCAGGGTGAGTCCTATCGCCACCAATGCAAGCAGAAGGTAAACCTTCATAGGGCGCGTTACTCCTGTAGCGTGCGTTCGATGTCTTCCAAGGATATGGGGCCAAGACGAATTGGGGAAATGTCCCCGCTGGAAAGGTCCAGGATTGTCGAGGCGACGGCGCCTTTTGTTGGTCCCGCATCGATATACACTGCTACGGTGTCACCGAAGTAGTGCGTGGCCTGGTCGATATTGGTGGCCGGCGCGTGTCCGGTGGTATTGGCTGATGTCACTGCCAAAGGACCAACGACGCCAAGTAGCTCACGGGTAATGGCATGGTCGGGCATCCTCAGCGCGAGGGTACCACCCGTGTCGCCAAGGTCCCAACCAAGGTCAGTTCTTGCGTGAAGGATGAGCGTGAGTGCCCCTGGCCAGTAGCATTCGGCAAGCCGGTAGGCTGCGGCAGGTACGTTGACACAGAGCGTGTCGATATCGGCTGGGGAGGCAACAAGCACTGGCGGCGGCATCTGGCGTCCGCGCCCTTTTGCTGCAAGTAATGTGGCAACGGCGGTGGCATTTGTCGCATCGCAACCGATGCCGTATACGGTGTCTGTGGGCAGAACCAGGAGGTCGCCTCGTGACACCGCTGTGGCCGCCACCTGCAGGTCGTTGGCACTCCACTCACGCTGACAGTAAAGTCTTAACACGGACCTATCCTGCCACGCCCCCACTTTTCTGGCGCATGGTGACTACCTCGTAGACACCCGTTATCCGAACCATTCGTCGACACAGGCAACGACCGCTTTGTCGAAGGCATCATCAGAGTGGTGCTGTGCAATCCACATCGCGAAGGATCCGCCCGCACATTGATCAATGTCTTTTCTGCAGCGTTCTGGTTCACGCAATGCACGTATCAGCATCGTTGTTGCTTCATTGTCGTCGCGGTACAGGAAGGGGTATCCCGGTGGGACCACTAAGCGTGATGAGGCGTTATCAGGAAGGATGCCGATCACACCAGCACCCAGTGCTTCAATGTAAGCCAGCGCGTAGGACACGTTGTCGGCGGTCGCAACAAAGGCCGTGGTGCGCGCCAATGCCTGCCAGTAGGATTGGCGTGTTGCTGTAACGGGCCCCATCCACACCCAGTCACGACTGGAGATATCCATTGCTCGTTCTGACACCAAATGGTTCTCGTGCAAACGCATCTCTACCTGCGCTGGGACGATGCGACGCGCCTTATCCACAATGGCGAGGAATCGGTCGGGATGTTTGTGTCGCGACAGGTAAATGGACGGGTAAAGCACAATTGGAGTGTCGGCATCCCGATGCGGCTGAATATGGTCGAGCCTGAAACCAAGGTTGACCCATTTCACGCGCATTTTCTGGTAGAGGGGTTGTACCGTCCAGCGACGAACAAGGTCCGTGATTTCGTTGGCGCTGAGTTGCGAGCCTGCAAATGTTGGAAATAATGCGCATGACAGTGCAGTGGCTGCCATCTCGATCTCTGATGCGGTGTCAGGCAGGGCACGCCAAAGAAAATTCATAATTCTCACAGTCGGTGGCGTCTGCACGCGGTTACCCGCGCGAAGGATTCGCCACACGCGCGGCGAATCAGCAATATCCATGTTAATGACAACCACGTCACTCGGGTCAAGCATCTCCAGGGGCATCACATCGAATCCGTCAGCACGTCGCGCGGCGGCAGCAATGACGATGGATCCAGGAAATATGCGTAACAGTCGGCGCACAAGGGTATCGGCCGCTTCATGCCCTGCAATTTTGCCGTCCTGGTCGATGAGGACATCGTCGTATTTAATGGCAATTCTCATGATCTTTCCCCTGTTTTTAGACATCCGCGTCACTGGCGGTACTTGGGATACGCATCGAGTAGAACGATCGGTATACGAAAATAACGCTGATAGCGAAGAAGACAGCAGCTAATGCATGGACCAGCAACGACATACCACGACCGTTGAGACTTACAGCCAATTCCACCGCCAGCAAGCCAAATAGCGTGGTGAATTTGATAATTGGATTAAGTGCGACTGACGATGTGTCCTTAAAAGGATCACCGACGGTGTCTCCGACGATAGAGGCGTCATGCAGCGCGGTGCCTTTCACGTGGAGATCAACCTCGATGACTTTTTTGGCGTTATCCCACGCCCCACCTGCGTTGGCCATGTAGATCGCCTGGTAGAGGCCAAAAAGGGCAATCGAGATGAGGTATCCGATAAAGAAGTAGGGTTCAACGAAGGCGAAGGACAGGGTTGCAAAGAAAACGGCAAGGAAAATTGTGAGCATTCCCTGCTGGGCGTATTGGGTGCAGATGTCGACTACACGCCGTGAATCTTCTTCTGAGGCACGGTGTGCGCCTCCATCAAGGTGGATCGACTCTTTAATAAAGGCCACCGCCCGATTGGCACCAGTGGTGACAGCCTGGATGGATGCGCCCGAGAACCAGAAAATCACTGCGCCGCCACTAATGAGACCAAGAAGGAATGGTGCGTGCAGGATCGACAACCTGTCAATGCCGGTGGCAAGGTGATCGGTAAGTCCGATAATGATGGAGAAGATCATCGTCGTTGCGCCAACGACGGCTGTGCCGATCAGCACGGGTTTGGCGGTGGCTTTGAATGTATTACCTGCACCGTCGTTATCTTCAAGGAGCAATTTCGCTTTATCCCACCTCGGGACTATGCCATAAGAGGCGTGCAGCTCATGGTCGATATCGTTGATTTCGTCAATACGTGACAGCTCGTAGACACTTTGTGCGTTGTCGGTCACCGGCCCATAGGAGTCAACGGCGATAGTCACTGGCCCCATGCCAAGGAAACCAAAAGCAACTAACCCAAAAGCAAAGACCGCTGGCGCGAGCATATAGTCCTCAAGACTTCCCGACAGCAGGTAGGCTCCGCCCATCAGTGCAACGATGGCCATGCCTAGCCAGTACGCCGAGTAATTGCCTGCGACTATGCCCGATAAGATATTGAGGCTCGCTCCGCCCTGCCGGGTCGATTTCACGGTTTCACGCGCGTGGCGGGAAGCGGTGGAAGTGAAGACCTTCACCAGCTCTGGTATGAGCGCACCCGCAAGGGTCCCGCAGGTGATGATGGTGGCTAAGGTGAGCCAGGTGCTTGCACCAAGGCCACCCAAGACGAACCATGTCGTAAGGTAGGTGGCACCGATACAGAGCAGCGAGGTAAGCCACACCAACAGCGTTAATGGCGCCTCGAAATCCATGCGTTCAGCATTACCCCATTTTGCCCTCACCCATGCGCCACATAGCGCGTATGCACCCCAGGCAGCCAGGATCATCGCAGCGCGCACCGTGAAGATCCATACCAGCAGGTGCGCCTGAAGAAAAGCGTCCTCCACGGCTAGAAGCACGAAGGCGACCAGTGCGACACCAGTGACGCCGTAGGTTTCAAAACCGTCGGCGCTAGGTCCGACCGAGTCGCCAGCATTGTCCCCTGTACAGTCCGCGATGACCCCGGGGTTGCGCGGATCGTCTTCGTCAATGTGGAAGACGATTTTCATCAGGTCAGCACCGATGTCAGCAATTTTGGTGAAGATCCCTCCGGCGATGCGTAGTGCTGAGGCGCCCAGTGACTCCCCAATGGCGAAGCCAATAAAACAAGCGCCCGCCACGTCCGCTGGCAGTACAAGAAGGATGATGAGCATCCAAAGCCAAGTCCGAAGATGCAGACCAACGCCCCGACGCCAAGGAGCAAACGCGCGTCAATACCGCCGGTAAGAGCGATCGCTAATTCAGGCAGGACCAGGCTGGCTTCGCCGCCACCCAGTTCGTGCGCCGAGGCGGACTCCTCCGAGGTGTAATGCGCTGCCGGTGCACAACTGCTGAGCATCATCGTTACACCGATACCGGCTATGGTGAGCAGCAGCGGACGACATAACAGCGATGCGGGACGATAAGCGGTGCTGGCGAACTCCTATGTCATGGTGTGCCTCACGTCGGTAACCCCTGGGCGACATTGCCCACTGTGTTTCAGTCTATGGTGATGGCACGCAAAGAGGAAGGGTTTGGCCGGTAGGTAATCCCGGTAGGTAATCAAAGGGTGTTCTCGCGTGTCACGAGGAGCCTTCTCACGCGTCAACGTGCAAATGCTGTCGTCTTAAAATGCCAGCTCTGGCCCCTTCACTGTCGGCGTGGAGGCTAGCCACACGACCCGCACGTCGCACATGTTCCGCCATTACTGCCGATATGTGGGTCGCCCACATGCTGTGGGACACCTAGCCGCGCCATGCGCTGAGGTAGCGATCGTTGTCGGCAAGATCTTTGCCTGTTGCCACCTCACTAAATCCGCTCGCAAGGGCAGCTTCACGCAACGCCTGTGCCTGCACCTCGGCATGTTCCATCACGAGAAGCCCCCCAGGGCGCAGGAGATGGTAGGCGCGGGTAAGTATCCCCCGAGGCAGAACCATGCCGTCTTCTCCCCCACCGTAAAGGGCTGTTGCCGGGTCGACACTGGCCTCACTTTGGGTGACGGGCATCGCAGTGGGCACGTATGGCGGATTAGAGACCACGATATCCACGGTGCCATCGAGGTGCGCCAGCATTGTCGGCGACGTTGCGTCACCATGATGCAGTTTGACGAGGCCAGGGGCCAATTCTGCGATATTACGCGCAGCCAGCGCTACCGCCTCGTCCATCAATTCGACAGCGTGAACCTGCGCACCTGCGACCTCTGTGGCGAGCGCAAGCGCAATGGCGCCCGAGCCGGTACAGAGGTCAACAACGATGGGCCTAACACCGTCAGCGGCACGTCGTGTCGCCTCGTCAATTGCCGCACCTGCAACCACCTCTGTTTCGGGGCGGCAAATGAATACGCCCTCTTGTGCGCTCAACACAAGGTGGCGAAACCACATACGACCCACGATGTGTTGAAGCGGCCGACGGGCACGGCGCTGCGCCACTGCGCTGCGGAAGCGTTCTGCGGCATGGGCACCCACCATTTGGGGAGCCGCCCACAGATTGTCCACGCTGAGCGCCCACTCAAGGAGGACACGCGCGTCAACGCCAGGGTCAGAGCCTTCAAGTGACCCGAGGTATGCGCGAGCCCACCTTAGGAGTTCGTGTTGGCTGTATTGGGCGGTCACACGCCGTCCTGCCCCAAGCGTGCTTTCTCGTCGGCACTGATAGCCGAGGCAATCACCGCATCAAGGTTTCCTTCAAGTACCTGGTCAAGGTTATGGGCTTTAAAGCCGGTGCGGTGGTCAGCGATGCGGTTTTCTGGGAAATTGTACGTGCGAATGCGTTCCGAGCGGTCAACGGTACGCACCTGGGACAAACGCTGTTCAGCGTTGGCGGCTTCACGTTTAGCTCGCGCTTCAGCGGCGAGGCGTGAGGCAAGGACTCGAAGGGCTGCTTCTTTATTTTGCAGTTGAGATTTTTCATTCTGCATGGACACCACGATGCCGCTAGGCAGGTGGGTGATGCGGACAGCAGAATCGGTTGTATTGACGCTTTGTCCGCCTGGTCCCGAAGAGCGGAAGACATCGATACGCAAGTCATTGGGGTCGATTTCGATCTCCCCTTCGTCTTCAACTTCGGGCATGACGAAAACGCCTGCGGCGCTGGTGTGAATGCGGCCTTGGGATTCGGTCACTGGGATGCGCTGCACACGGTGAACGCCACCTTCATATTTGAGGTGCGCCCACACACCTTCCTCTGGGGTTGGTGTTCCCTTGGCGCGGATTGCCAAGGTAATGTCTTTGTAGCCACCCAATTCAGTGTGGGTTGCTGATAATTCTGTGACAACCCAGCCTTTTAAAGCGGCGTATCGGCTGTACATACGCGCGAGATCCGATGCGAATAGGGCGGACTCGTCGCCGCCTTCACCTGCTTTCACCTCAAGGATCACATCAAGGGCATCGTCGGGGTCGCGTGGGGCGAGGATGTCGATGAGGTGGGCGCGTGCTTCGTCAAGGGCTGCACGCAGCGCTGGGATTTCTTCGGCAAATGCGGCGTCTTCAGCGGCGAGTTCTTCGGCGGCATCCACGTCATCTTGGGCGCTACGGAAACGGTCCCAGGCAGTTTTGGTGCGGGACAATTCGGCAAAGCGTCGTCCTGCTTTCCGTAACGCCGCAGGATCAGCGAGTACTGCCGGATCTGACATTTGCGCTTCGACCTGCGTGTATTCCTCAAGCAGAGGCGCTACCGCAGCAAATGCACCCTGAGGGGCTTGCGTCATCACTTTATCCTTCACACGATGTGCAACGGCGCCGGTGATCCGCTGGGGTCACCGGCGCCGCAGTACACGTCACTTAGCAGAGCGGTCGCGCTTGCCGTAGCGAGCCTCGAAGCGGGCCACGCGGCCACCGGTGTCGAGGATCTTCTGCTTGCCAGTGTAGAAGGGGTGGCAAGCCGAGCAAACGTCCACGCGCATTTCGCCCGAGGCAATGGTTGAGCGGGTCGTGAATGCGTTGCCGCAGGTGCACGTCACTTGGGTTTCGACGTACTCAGGGTGGATTCCCTGTTTCATGGTGTTCTCCTTAAGGGATTCGAGGAGTGCCGGGTCCACGGGGCCCATGCCGCGCGGTGAACCGGAACCAGTCGTCTATTCTGCCATGCTTCGCCCTTTACGGTCTATATCAGGCGCGTCACCGCTGGGTGAAACCGGTGACATGCTAGCCACCGGGCGACCATCGCCGCAGGGTGATGCCGACGGCACGTGGGCTACCAGGCGACCATCGCCGCTGCACAACAGCGCCACGGTGTGCGTATTGATGCTGCTACTCAACGCTGGTGCACGACGGTGCTGCGGCACGGCCTCGTCTGCGAGTGGCGCACACCTGTGACTTTGTGAGTTGGTGAACCTTTTGCCAACTCAGCTCAGCGAAACCGGCGTCGAGCATGAGATGCGTTGAAGCTCGAGGCCAACGGCATCGGGCACCGCGAGCACATCGCCAGGCAGCAAGCCCGACTTTGGTAGCCCCTCAGGCACAATATCCTGGTCAATGTGCGCAACGCACAACCTCACCGAATCCATGTCGACCACGCTCTGTTTGCCACGCTCGACGCCTGGTTCAATAACAAAAGGGCGGGGCATCGACACAGTACTGTCCATGCTCTGTCCTGGTGGCAACTCCGTCACGGCATGGGCCGCAGGCATGTACGTACCGGCCTGCTCGGGTGCCGTCACGAACGCCAGGGCTAATACGTGGCTTCCATCCGCTAGGTTGGCGACGACATGCGGATGGTCCTGACTGACGACCCAGACGCTTCGGTCAGAGTCATTACGAATTTCGTAGCTTGCAGCAAACCACTCATCGGTCACCGTCTTTGGTACAAGGGTGATACTCAGCGTGTCGTCGCTGTGGGTCAGATCCAGCCCGATAGTTTCTTGCGCCACTTGTTCTCCTGTTCCACAGCTTGCCAACAGTAATGCCGCACATGCTGTCAGCGCCACCCGTCGCAATGAACGTACAACTGTGGGCACAGGTTCGCCAGATATATTGCTCGGCGTGGCATGTCCCTTTCTCCGCAGTTGCACCGCCTGTCGTTTATTCATAGCTTTTCCGCCGTGGTAGTCGCATCTCTTCACGCAAGCCATTCTCGGTGCGCTCAATCGGCTGAGTGGGATCGATAATTTCTGGTGTCGTTGGATCGTTGTCGTGGTCAATAGGTAAGCCCACCGCTTGCCGCTCACCAACTTTGGATCCATGATCAACGCTGTCTTGTCCCACATATTGTTCACCACGGAAATTTCCACTCATATATGAATCGATGTGGGATAACTCGTGTTGAAGCACAACGATGGGCGGTGCACCACGGAAGTCATGGATAGTCGGTTGGTAAGCCACCTCGTGGGTACCGCCTCTGTATGATGCGGTGCTATTGGGGAAATCCGGGTTGTCAGGAATATATTCGGTGATCGTCAACGTATTTTTGAAAAAGCCGAATATCCCCGACTTGTCGTGACTTCGCTCAATATTGGCCAACAACTGTGCACCAGCGGGCGACGATGCCAGAAGATCCAAGTCTGCCCGCACGCGTTCGATAAAGTCTGGCGATCCTTCGATGGTGATCCACGACGTCATGTCTTCAATGGCCACCTGCACATGATGTTCCGTGTGTGTATCTGATTGAGCAGCGTCATCGTAGACGGTGTCGTCGCCAGCTCCCGCACTCACCTTGTCGGCGCCACGTCCACCGTAAACAACATCATTGCCGCTGCCACCAACGATGTGATCGTCGCCAGCACCGCCAGATGTCACGTCATCGCCGGAGCCTCCGACAAGGTGATCAGTGTCGGCTCCTCCCTCAAGATAGTCCGCGCCTGCGCCACCTGAAAGGCGGTCGCGGCCACCGAGGCCGTACAGCGTATCGCGCCCGTAGCCGCCAAATAGTCGATCGTCACCGCCTTGACCATCGATATAGTCAATACCGGTGCCTCCTGATACGTAATCAGCTCCCCCGCCGGCAACGATTTCGTCCTTGTCGCCAGAACCGAAAATCCGGTCGGCACCGCCGCCGCCAGTAATTCGATCCTGACCTTTGCCACCCACCACAGTAAAGCCAACCGTCGTATCTGGGGGAAGCGTAATGGTGTCGTTACCACTACCGGCACGAATCGTCACATGTTTCCCAGCGGGGAAGACGTATTTCTTGCCATCGACAGTCACAATCTGTTCGCCCGTATTTGGATCGACCGTCACGGAGATAACGTTATTGCCCTTACCGGCAGACAGCACGATATTGTCACCATCAACGATGACGCCCACATCAGAACCTTCGTCAGGGATCCCGTCCATAAATGGCTCCCCTGCTGCGACGGTCTCCCACGTTGAAGACAATGTGGTCCAGCGTTCCTCTAGGCTCGTCAGTGCTTGACGATGGCCGAAGAGTTTCTGATCAAGTTCGCTTCTGATGTTGTGCGCTTCGAGTTGTTCCCTGGTCACTACTTCTGATTCTTCGGGGGTTTCCGGTAAGAAGACCGGACCCGGTAATGTGTAGCGTACTGACGACACGCGCGACCATGACGCATGCAGATAGTCCTGTGCGGCGGTCAAGTCATAGGCGATCGCGTCAAGTACTGCCCCACATTCATTGGCGAGCGCCGAGGCGGTATCCAAATCAGTGATGAGTTGGGAACGTCTGCCCGCGAAGGATTCGGCGGCAGCACCTTCCCACACTACAAGAGCTCGGAGCGCATTTGCTGCAAAATCATCAGCTGCTTCATCGCTGCGACGTGAAATGGCACGCCACGATTCTGCTGCCTGCGTCAACGAGGCAGTCTCCACAGGAAGATCCCACAGCCCTTTCATGACACTGCGAATTTCTGTGCTGTCACTTCATCTTGTTTGGTGAAATCCGCGGCGCAAGCCTGCATCGCGTCGCTGGCAGCTTCGAGGCTGTCACTCAGGTTCTCAACAGCACTGTCAGCTGCAGAATGTAGGGCACTGATCTGGGCAGTAATTTCAGAACCAATCGTCATGCCCCCAAATGCATTCGCAGATATCGTTGCAAGTGTTCCTGATTCGCCCAGCCATGCGCTGCGGAGCTCCTCAGATATCGCTGCCACCTGTGACGCTTGCCCGCTCACAACAACTGGATCAATCGCCAACGTCATCGTACGCTCCGTCCTTCGTGTCACACACCATGATGAGCATAGCGAAATTCACAATCATAAGGAAGGTCCGATGTGGCGACTCGCCCTCGCGTTCCAGCGAGGCACTACGACATCGTAAGAGGCGGAACTGCTCGCAACAAAGAACGAAAACCGGAGCACACACGCAGGGCTACGGCACAGGCACTGCCGCCCTTTGCGCCATGTGGCATCCCGGTGTGCATCATCCGGGTTATCGGGTTTTCGGCGAAAAACATTGCCTCCGCCATTTCATCTGGCGGAGGCAATGCGTGAAGGATACGCCGTTACTCGACCGACGGCGTGGTCTTTTGAACGAGCATAAGGAACTCAGCATTGGACTGGGTTTCTTTGAGCTTGTCCAAGACCAATTCGAGGGCGCTTTGCTGGTCCAGGGTTCCCAGCACACGGCGGAGTTTCCACATAATGCGCAGTTCTTCGGGTCGGAACAACACCTCTTCGCGTCGTGTACCTGAAGCGTTGATGTCGATCGCTGGGAAAATACGGCGGTCGGCCAGTTGCCGCGACAGACGCAGTTCCATATTGCCGGTACCTTTGAATTCTTCGAAGATCACCTCGTCCATCTTCGAACCGGTTTCCACCAGTGCCGAGGCGATGATCGTCAACGATCCTCCTTCTTTGAGGTTGCGCGCAGCGCCGAAGAACTTCTTGGGTGGGTACAGTGCCGAGGCGTCCACGCCACCGGAGAGGATACGGCCCGAGGCGGGTGCCGCGAGGTTGTAGGCGCGCGACAATCTGGTGAGGGAGTCAAGAAGCACCACGACGTCTTGTCCCAGTTCCACAAGGCGCTTGGCGCGTTCAATGGCGAGTTCAGCAACGATCGTGTGATCAGATGCGGGACGGTCAAAGGTGGAGGCAATGACTTCACCTTTGACAATGGAACGCATATCTGTCACTTCTTCAGGGCGCTCATCCACCAGAACCACCATGAGGTGTACCTCTGGGTTGTTCATCTCGATGGCCTTTGCGATCTGTTGAATCACCATCGTCTTACCTGCCTTGGGCGGCGAGACGATCAGGCCGCGTTGCCCCTTTCCGATGGGCGACACAAGGTCAATGACACGCGGGGTGAATGCTTTCGCGGAGGTTTCCATCCGCAGCTGTTCATTGGGGTAAAGCGGAGTGAGCTTACCGAATTCACGACGTTGGGCTGCGTCTTCAGGGGTCATGCCGTTGACGGCGTCGACACGCACCAGCGCATTGTATTTTTGGCGTTGCCTTTCGCCTTCCCGCGGTTGACGCACCGCACCCACAACAGCGTCACCGGGACGCATACCCCAGCGCCGCACATTCCCCAGAGTGACATATACGTCGTTGGGGCCGGGCAGGTACCCGGAGGTGCGAACAAATGCGTGGTTTTCTTGGACGTCTAGGATACCGGCGATTGGAGCCAAGACATCCTCTTCACGGATTTGTGGTTCGCCATTTTGGCGTCGCTCGTTGCGGTCTAAGCGTTCGCCACGCTCGTAGCGTCCATTTTCGCGCCCATTGCGTTCTTCGCGGCTGACGGCCTCCTCGCGACCGTTACGGTCGCGGCCACGACGGCGGTCTCGGCCACGTCGACGAGATCGACTTTCGTCGTCACCGTCGGGCAGTTCAATGGCGTCAAGACTGCGTGGTGCCGTGGGTTCAGGTGCCACGTCTTCCGATGCCGCATCTGCGTTGACGGGTTGGGGAAGTTCAATGGTCACTTGTTGAGGTTCAGCGGCCTCGGTGCTGACAACGCGGCGACGGCGTCCTTTACGCGCGGGGGCTTCAGCTGCAGGGGCATCTACAGTGGCAGCTTGAGGTGCCTCGACGGCAGGCGCAGCTTCTGGTGCAGCAGATGTAGCACTTGGCAGGGGCAGTTCGAGCTCCACCGCGGGCTCGGCTGTCGGCGCTTTGGCTGCGCGACGAGGCGAACGGCGGGGTTTTTCGGTGGGGGTTGCCTCTACCTGCGCGGCTGCAATTGCGGCAATAAGGTCGCCTTTGCGCAGCGTTGAGGTGCCTTTGAGTCCCATATTGGCGGCAAGGGCCTTCAATTCGGGGAGTTTGAGTGCCGACAGCTCAGGCGTACCTGCTGCGGCGGCGGTGTTGTTGCTCAAGGATGGTTCCTCATCTGGATGTGCCTAGGGCAGTGAGTGTGCTCCCTGGCGGCACACAGTACCGCCAAAGTGGAGCCTGGGAGGTGGCAGATAATTCAGTGCCACATGGAATGCCACGAGGGCAAGGCCATCGCTGACCTTTCGGTGACATGCTAGCAACTGAGAGGCTATGCGTGGGCAATTTGGGACAGAAGTCTCGCTCCTGCGCATAAAATCACACCACTGGATCCGGTGCAGGTAAGAAAACGTGCCGCCTCAGGGATGCGCTGTTTGGTCGCTAAGGAGGCGCGTAATCCGTCCGCGTGTAATCGTGACGCCATCTGGGGACACCGGTAAGGAGAGGACGCGCCATCCTGCTGCTTGTGCATCGCGACGTATTGCCTGTGACACCGGCTCCAAACTCAACACCGTCGGGCCAGCACCAGATACGACGGCTGGAAGACCTGCTGCACGCAACCAGTCCACCAGTGCCAGCGAAGGTTCCATCGTGGTGCGACGCTGTTCCTGATGCAAACGGTCCTGCGTGGCTGCCATCAGCGCTGCGTGGAAGTGAGTATCCGGTGCTGACGTCGCTGTATTCCCTTGGGACAATAAGGCTGCGAGCAGCGCAGCCCTTCCAACGTTAAATACCGCATCAGCGTGCGCAATCGATGTGGGTAGTGCAGCTCTCGCGCTAGCGGTGGGCAGCTCAAAATCGGGTATAAAAGCTACAGGATTAATGGCGGACGGTGGCGCTAAGCGTAGCGCGCGCGCCTGCGCCCCTTCGGTCCACGCAATCGTTGCACCCCCAAATATTGCCGGCGCGATATTGTCAGGATGACCTTCCATCTCATTGCCGAGGTTGAGAATATCGGCAAGGGTGAGTGCTTCCGGGTCGCCTACCAGTGCTCGGGCAAGCGAAAGCCCAGCGACTATGGCGCTGGCCGAGGAACCCAACCCGCGGCTGTGGGGTATGCGATTCATGCAGCGCATACGAATCCCGACTTGTGGGGCACCGACCCTATCAAGAGCAAGACGCACAGCACGCACAATGAGGTTGTCTTCACCGCTGGCCACAATGCCAGCGCCTTCGCCTTCGACGACCACTTCGGTGGTGCCTGCGGTGGCGTGGACGGACACTTCGTCCCACAGGTCAAGGGCCATGCCCATGGAATCGAATCCAGGACCCAGGTTCGCGGTGGTAGCGGGAACCTTGACTGCAACAAAGTCGTCACGCAGCTGCACGACTCACTCCCCTTCAACCCGCAGTGTCGAAGCGACGCGTCGCACAGCACTGGATTTACCGAGGGCCTGCGCAACGGCTCGCAGATCAGCTTCGCGTGCCGTATGGGTTGCGATGGTGACAATGGCAGAGCCTGGTTCAGAATCGTAGTGCTGGCTCACTGCCTGTATTGACACGCCATGACGAGAGAAGATACCCGCGACATCCGCCAGTACGCCAAGTCGATCTTCGACTTGCAGTCGCATTTGGTAGCGGGTACGCGTCAAGCCAGCGTCCAAAATAGGGAGGTGTGCGTACACCGATTCGCGTGGCGCATGTCCACCATATGCCCGATGGTGAGCGGCAGCTACCAGGTCGGACAACACTGCGGAGGCGGTGGGAGCACCACCAGCTCCTTGACCGTAGAACATTAATCTTCCTGCAGCTTCCCCTTCGACAACTACCGCATTAAAGGCACCTGCCACTGTCGCAAGCGGGTTGCCTGTAGGGATGAGAGCTGGGTGTACGCGCGCGGCAATGCCTTCGGTGCCGTCATCGGTGAGGCGACGTTCCGCGATGGCGAGCAACTTAATGACGTGTCCATTTGCTGCCGCTTCAGCCATATCTTCGGCGGTGATGGCACTAATTCCTTCAACAGCGACGTCGGCAATACTCACGCGCGTGTGGAAAGCCAGCGAGGCAAGGATGGCACATTTAGCAGCAGCATCGTGACCTTCCACGTCGGCGGTGGGATCGGCCTCGGCAAATCCAAGGCGCTGCGCCTCGGCAAGCGCCTGCTCGTAGCTCACCTTGTGGGTATTCATCGAGTCGAGGATGAAATTCGTTGTTCCATTCACGATGCCCATGACGCGGGTAATACGGTCTCCCGCCAGCGATTCACGTAAACCGTAGACAACAGGCACGGCGCCCGCCACAGCCGCTTCGTAGTACAGGTCGGCGCCTGAGGCTGCGGCGGCCTCGTAAAGCTCAGGGCCGTGTGCTGCCAAAAGCGCCTTATTGCCTGTCACCACGGAAATCCCCTGGTCCAAGGCGCGGCGCACGTAGGTGCGTGCAGGTTCGATACCACCGATGAGTTCGACGACGATATCTTTGCCGTCGATTGCCTGGTCGGCATCCGTTGTCAGTATTGCAGGATCGATTTGTGCGTCACGAGGCGCCGCCATGTCGCGCACGAGGACTGACGTCACCTTCATGCGCGCACCGGCACGAGCGGCAAGTTCGTTGGCCTGTTCACCGAGGATACGTATGACCTGGGAGCCAACAGTTCCTGCTCCAAGGACAGCTACGTTGAGGGTGGGCAGCGATTCCGACACAATGTCCTCCAGCGATGTCCGCAAGTGGAATAACAACGGTGTTGATCCTACTGGCAATCCACGACAAATGAGGTGCCCGCAGTTGATTATGGGCAACTATTCCGGCTCGGTGACATACTTCCACGGTTCAGGTTCACCCTGCCGAAACGACGTCTCCTCAGGAGGCCCCACCACCACGGTCGGCTCAGTAGGCATAAATAATTCATCCACCCAACGACCACCCACAAACTCACCAGCCACACTCGAACCATCCGACGGACGACAATCACTCTGATA
>NZ_KE386848.1:0-57548 GCF_000429105.1 Schaalia suimastitidis DSM 15538 | reverse complement strand
CGCTGCCCAAAAGGAATCGTCGGCTCAGGCCAAAACCTCATCACCTCCTCCTGCGCAGGCACACTCCCACACCCCGCCAAAACCAACACCGCACACGCACACATGCACCGCCATAGTCGGCCCATTATTTCCTCCCGACAACTACCTGCGCGATATCTATCAATGTTTGTGTCCCGGGTTCCAAAAAGGCGCTATGTGTCCCCACCCAGTGATCTTTCGCCTGGTGATATCCCGGCCAATCCGTCGCATCGTTAGACAGCAAATTCACACCCTCAAGGTCCGTGGCCCCTTTACCAAAAATGAAGTCTGGTCCAAGCAGCGGCACGATATCGCCTTCAGGCATCGCCGTTGCCCATATATTGCCCTGAGGAAGCGCGTATTCGCTCAATGAAATAACCCCTGTACCCGGTGACCCAAAGAGCACTAGGTCGTCGACCACATGCGTACCCAGCAGTGTGGCGGCAAAGGAGCCTGTGGTCGAACCATAGGAGTGCCCGAGGACGGAAAGATGTACCTCCCGATGTGCACTATCACGCGAGGCATCGATACCGCTGACAAAGCTAGCGAGGCCTTGCGCCCCTTGCTGTGCGCTCCCTGTTGTAAGTACTGCCGGATCAGCACCCATCTGTGGTGCGTCATAGCCTAACCACGCAACCATCGCTAAGCCTTCCTGTGTTCGTATGCGACCGTCCACAGTGTTGCACACGTTACCTATCTGTCTGAGCGCACCCGCTAAAGTATCCGTAATATTTGTTCCCCTGCCAGTAACATAGACGCCCACATGCGCAGCTGCATCAACGTTGCCTAGTGCAACCGCAGCTTTTGTTCGCGCACCAGTCACATCAAGTGTCAGCAGGGATACTGGCTCTCGATCCGCCCGAGGCGTCGCCAATGCCTCACTGATTGTTTCTAAGTCAGCCACGCGCGCCTGAGCCTCGTAATATCGGTCGGCCACTTCTGTATGCAACCATGCGTTGGCACCTCTTCCGCCAAATATCAGCGCCGCACCTCCACGCATGGCATGAAGTTCTGACTCAATTGCGGCAAGTTCTGAGCGCGCCTGTTCTAACAGTGCAGGTAGGCGCAACCGATTTGCTCGGTCACGTGACGCAGCATCAATGCCATCGAGATTGCCAATGAGGTCCGGATGGCCCGAGATCAACTGCTCCTTGTCTTCAGCGGATAATTCCGACCACCACGCGGCAACTTCAGTAGGTGACCATGTAGATTCTGGCAACATCGGCAAACCGGCGGCAATGCCGTGACGCACACCCGCCTCGGAAAGTACCAAGGATCCATTAATCAGGGGCCGAATCCGGTCGCGATACCGCATATCTACCTCCGCTGCCAATTCGCACGCCTGCCCTACCATTACTTGTGCACGCACCTGATACGACGCACACAAACACCCAGAACCGTGTAGTTCGACATCACACTGTGTACCGATCACATTTCCTACCGCATCAATACTGCTATATCCCTGTTCAGCCAGCTCCTTCGCACTGTCCACAAGGGCGACGACCTCACTCACACCCGTTTCCAGTTCAGCACTCGCCAGCATCCATTCGGCGAGCACATAGGCGTGTTCCTCATGTTTTTCAATAAGCTCACCCGCTTTGGTCCGCGCAGCGGTAGCAGCCAAACCTTGCGAGGTAAAGCGATGACATGCGTCACGAATATCCTGCGCTGCGGCGCCAACCACATCACGCTGACCACTCAACAGGTACCGCACCTCGTCAATACGGTGGTAGCGCCACTGTTGGACATCGCTCCACGCCAATGGCCTCATCACGGCTCCCTCATCCTAGGCGTGCTTTAAGACGTGCAAGGGAGGCTGAATCCGCACCCTTTGGCGTGAGCTTTTGAAAAAAGACATCAAGGATCGACAGTACATGTTGCTCACAGTACGCAAAGTCGCTGGCTGTCCCACGCGAAGCATCAACAAAATGCTCACTTTTGTTTGTCAACAACTTTGTTTGGGCATCGCAGTGGTGAGCAAGCTCTTTCACCACTGAAACACTTGCGGCCCCCGGTATGGCATATTCAAGCAAAGCCGCGATCGTGTCGCAGTCAAGCCGCGCGATAGGCGCCGCTGCTTCTTCCACAGCTGCTGCCAGTCGCTCAAAATCACCATCGACAACCTCGATATCAACCGACATCGCCACCACCTTGTGAAGCAAAGCACACGAATACGAGCAACTATAGACCACTGTACGACCGCAACGAAATTGACATCCGATCCACCAAAGACACTAATCGCAGCAAAGGTCACAACCAGGAAAGGACCTTTGTCCCTCCGTAAAATCTGGGACCATTGGCATAACGCCATCGGTGACCGATTGCACTGGGCACGGAGGCTTCTTCACCTGCCTTTCATGGAACGATCGGGCCACACTGGAATAGCGTCCCACACGACGCACCATGGGCAACACAGTCCATAAGCCCCCACAATCGGGCTTTGGAACACCTGGAAAGAGGAATAATGACAGAGCAGACCGCTCACACTGACGTGACCGCAGCCTGGGAGGGCTTCGAGACTGGTCCTTGGACCGAAGCGGTGGACGTTCGCGACTTTATTCAACGCAATTACACGCCCTATGAAGGTGATGCTTCATTCCTCGCTGGCCCAACCGCGAAAACACTACGCGTGTGGGAAACCCTTGAGGAAAAGTACCTCAAGGAAGAACGTAAAGTCCGCATCCTTGACGTTGATACACACACACCCGCCGATATTGACGCATTCCAACCGGGATATATCAGTGAAGACGACGACGTCATCGTTGGCCTTCAAACCGACAGCCCACTCAAACGTGCCATGATGCCCAATGGCGGTTGGCGTATGGTGGAAACGGCGATCAAAGAAGCCGGAAAAGAGATTGACCCTGAAGTCAAAAAGATCTTCACCCAGTATCGCAAGACCCACAATGACGCGGTTTTCGATATCTACACGCCTCGCATTCGTGCCGCACGTTCCTCCCATATCATCACCGGTCTACCCGATGCTTATGGCCGTGGACGCATCATCGGTGACTACCGCCGCGTTGCCCTCTACGGCGTCGACAAACTCATCGAATGGAAACAACTCGACAAAGATGCGGTCATTGACCAACCTTTCTCCGAGCACTGGGCGCGCTACCGCGAAGAACACGCCGAACAGATCAAGGCCCTCAAAAAGCTCAAGAAGATGGCTGCCGACTACGGTTTCGACATCTCTGGTCCGGCGCGTAATTCACAAGAAGCCGTGCAGTGGACATATTTTGCCTACCTTGCTTCGGTGAAATCGCAAGATGGCGCGGCCATGTCTATTGGGCGCTTGTCCGGATTCTTCGACGTCTACTTTGAGCGCGATCTGCGCACGGGTGCTGCCACCGAATCCGAGATTCAGGAAATCATCGACGCCCTGGTCATTAAACTGCGGATCACCCGTTTCCTGCGCACCATTGACTACGATCAGATCTTCTCCGGTGACCCCTACTGGGCAACGTGGTCCGATGCAGGTTTTGGTGACGATGGCCGTACCTTGGTGACAAAAACCTCCTTCCGTTTGCTTCAAACGCTGCGCAACCTTGGTCCAGCGCCCGAACCGAATATCACAATCTTCTGGGATGAAAACCTTCCTGCGGGTTACAAAGAGTTCTGCGCCGCCATTTCGATTGAAACCTCCTCAATCCAGTACGAGGCCGACGAGCAGATTCGCCAACATTGGGGCGACGACGCCGCTATTGCCTGCTGCGTATCCCCAATGAAGATCGGCAAGCAGATGCAGTTCTTCGGGGCGCGCGTCAACGCTGCCAAGACGCTGCTCTACGCCATTAACGGCGGGCGTGACGAAATGACTGGCAAGCAGATTGTCGAAGGCTACGAGCCAATCCAGGGTGATGGGCCGCTTGACTTTGACGAGGTGTGGGCCAAGTACGAAGAAATGCTTGACTGGGTGGTGGGGACCTACGTCGAAGCCCTCAATATCATCCACTACTGCCATGACCGCTACGCCTACGAATCCATCGAGATGGCGTTGCATGATTCAGAGATCATCCGCACCATGGGCTGCGGTATCGCTGGATTGTCAATCGTGGCTGACTCCCTCGCGGCCATTAAATACGCGAAGGTCACACCTGTCCGTGATCCAAGCGGGCTGATCGTCGATTACATCACCGAAGGCGATTTCCCCACCTACGGCAATGATGATGACCGGGCTGACGATATTGCCGCAACCGTCGTGCACACCGTCATGGATAAGATCAAATCCATCCCGATGTACCGTGATGCCATTCCGACCCAGTCGGTCCTCACCATCACCTCGAATGTGGTGTATGGCAAGGCAACAGGGAACTTCCCCTCGGGACACCGTGCTGGTACGCCTTTTGCCCCTGGTGCAAATCCAGAAAACGGCATCGATACCCACGGCATGGTCGCGTCAATGCTGTCAGTTGGAAAACTCGATTACAACGATGCCCTTGACGGGATTTCACTGACCAATACGATTACGCCTTCAGGGCTTGGCCGCACTAAGGACGAGCAGGTCCGCAACCTCGTCGGCATCCTCGACGCAGGCTTTGTTCCTGACGACGACTGCGAATTCCAAGTCCAATCCTGATCCGTCCCCATTCCCCTACACAAGAAAGATTACCGACATGGCTACCAAGACCTACGAAGAACGCCTCGCCGCAATGAAAGCTGCCCGCGAAGAACGCGGTCACCGCGCTGGCCTGTACCACGCCAATATCAATGTTCTGGACCGCGCCACCCTCGAAGACGCCATCGAGCACCCTGAGAACTACCCGAACCTCACGGTCCGCGTCTCCGGTTATGCAGTGAACTTCGTCAAGCTCACCCGTGAGCAGCAGCTTGACGTCCTGTCGCGAACATTCCACCACAGCGCCTGAGACCACGCACGTGGCGTCGGCCTGTGGGTCGGCGCCACGCTGCATGAGGACACACTGTGAGACCAGCGTTGGCCTCACACATATTTCGTTGAACCAGGAGACCGTCATGACCAGTGTTTTCATCGACGCGGCCTCTGTAATGGGGGATCAGAATTTTCAGCCCCCCACTGCACGTACCTCAGGCGCTGGCACGCAAGGACTGGCTGAACTGACCGATATTGAGCGCCACGAGCGTTTAACGCGGATGCGTGAAGGCACCCTTGGGTCGATCCACTCCTGGGAACTTGTCACTGCTGTCGACGGGCCGGGTACACGTCTGACAATCTTCCTGAGCGGCTGTCCCTTGCAGTGCCTGTACTGCCACAATCCTGACACAATGCAGATGAGGGACGGTAAGCCCGTTGAACTTGACGAAATCATCGCCAAAATACGCCGGTATCGCCGGATTTTCCGTGCGAGCGGAGGTGGCATCACCCTTTCCGGTGGCGAAGTACTCATGCAACCAGCCTTCGCTGCCCGTATCCTTCGCGCCGCAAAAGAAATGGGCGTCCACACTGCGATTGACACCTCCGGTTTTCTTGGCGCCGCTGCCAGCGACGAAATGCTGGCCGACGTTGACCTTGTCCTTTTGGACGTGAAGTCGGGGATACCTCAGACGTATCGGAAGGTCACAGGACGGGAGCTTGCGCCAACCATCGAATTTGGCGATCGCTTATCGGCACTCGGTAAAGAAATATGGGCCCGTTTTGTCCTGGTACCCGGACTCACCGATGATCCAGAGAATCTGGAGGCCGTGGCTGACATTATGGAGCGTTGGTCCTCGATCAGCCGTGTCGAGGTCCTGCCCTTCCACCAGATGGGAACCGATAAATGGGATGCCCTTGGCTTGGAATACACTTTGCGTGACGTGCGCCCGCCGTCTGCGGAACGCACCGACCAGGTCAGGAAAGTCTTTAAGAAACGCGGCTTTACTGTCTATTAGAGGTTTTTACCGTCTAATAGACGCTTTTTCTATCGACGGAAAACCGCGGCCTTCGTCTACGAAAAGCCACAGCTCCTCAGTTGTCGCGGGCGCCTCAGTCGTCCTATCCCTGAGGCGTCCAACTCAGCGCCCCAACGCCCCACCCCTCGCGGGCAACGGCACGCTGAGCCGCCTCATCAAACGGTGAAGTGAGACGATCGACGTAGAGCGTACCCAGTAAGTGGTCGTACTCGTGTTGGAAAATCCTTGCAAGCCACCCGCGCGCTTCGACACGTATCTCATGACCCACCATGTCACTACCGGTAAGTACCGCATGGTCAGCGCGCCGCAGCGGATAGTCGTAGCCCGGCACTGACAGGCAGCCTTCACGTTCCCGCTCTCGGTCAAGGCTGTCGTCGCGCCACTGGGACAATTCGAGACGCGGATTGATGACGTGTCCACTGCTCGTCTCGCGAGGAATATCGACGTGGTGACTACGTCGCAGGTAGCGGTCATAGATGCTGTGCCCGTCAAATTCCCACACAAATATTTGCAGGTCTACGCCCACTTGAGGGGCAGCCAAGCCGACACCAGGCGCAGCACGCATCGTGTCGAACATGTCAACAATCAGGGTGCGAATATTGTCGTCGACGACTGCCACTTCCCGCGCTGGAGCATGCAGGACTGGCGTGCCGGTAATCGTAATGGGTAAAACCGTCATGCCACCAGCGTAGTGCGCTGACGCTGACGCGGAGCAACGCGGTTATGAAGGTCACCCAGCAGACGGGCCAATTGCGTGCCGTCGTCGGCAGGATCTTCGGGGTGCCACTGGACGCCGATGACGGGTGCCCACAGGTGTTCGATGGCCTCCACCATGCCGTCGCCTGCGGTGGCACTGATCCTCAGATCATTGCCGAGGCGCCTCACCGCTTGGTGGTGAGCAGACGATGTCGTTAATGCAGGGGCGTTGTCAAAAACCTCAGCGAGGCGCGTGAGCGGCGTTATCGCGACATCGTGGCGAACAAGAATGTGGTCGTCAAGGATCGTGGGATTTGCGTGCGTCCGCGAGGCAATATCTTGGATAAGGTCACCACCGAGCGCCACATTGATCGCTTGCATACCTCGGCATATCCCCAGCAGTGGCAGACCTTTGTTGACACAGTGGCGCACCGTGGCAAGATAAGCCTGGTCTGCACGATACCAATGGCGCGTTTCACCACTGTATCCGCGTGCTGCACCATATGTGACCGGGTGAAGGTCTTCGCCGCCCATCAGCACGACTGCGTCCACGTGGGCAAGGCGATGAACAATCTCAGCGCCATCGAATTGTGCGAAGGCGCTCGCTATTTTCCATTCAGTGGAGGCTACCTCGGCCATTCGGTCCCATAAGCGTGTCGCGATGCGGTTATATTGAGCGTCCCCTGGGCGTTCAGGCAGGACGCTCACCACGAGTAGCGTCGGCTGATGAGATTGCATACCCCTACCCTGGCACGGGCATTGGTCTGATTGCAGAGGTGTTCATGTGGCAAGCATTTGTGACACATCCTCGGTCGTACCACAGCAATAGGTGGCACGTGAGAAAATAAGGGATGGCGACGCAATGGTGACGCTCGTAACGTCACCGACACTTCAATGATGGGAACTCACATGGCACCCTCCGTTTCGGGAACAGAAATCGTCCTCACTTCAGGGCTTTACAGTGCACGTATCGTCACCGTTGGCGCCGGAATTGCGGGCCTGAAACTCAAAGGGGTTGACCTCATCCATCCTCACAGCGTGGACGAACTACCCCAGGGTTACCTTGGTAAAACGCTCGTCCCGTGGCCGAATCGTATCGCCAACGGCGCTTACACCTGGAATGGCGTGCAATACGCTGTGCCGATTAACGAGCCGGAGACAGGCACCGCGCTCCACGGCCTGATGTGTTGGCAGGATTGGCAGATCGTTCACGCTGACCGCGACTCGGTCACCTTAAGTAGCTTCGTGGCGCCACGCTACGGCTACCCGTGGCCACTTCAGACTTCAGTGACCTACGCGTTACACGGCGAGACGGGACTGTCGGTAACGATCACCACGAAGAATATTGGGACCCAAACCGCTCCCTATGGTTCTTCCTCTCACCCTTACCTCACGCTTGGTATGAGGCCTGTTGATGCCTACGAGCTCACCCTGCCCGCATCCCAGGTTGCTTTAGTCGATGAGTCGATGATCCCAACGACCTGCGTTGAGGTGGAAGAGGCGCAGATGGATTACCGTCTGCCCCGTCTGATCGGCGCCCAGTCCATCGACAACGCCTTTACGTCATTACCGCAAGGACCGTGGACTGTTCGCTTGGCTCACGGCGAATCATGGGTGGAACTAGAGTCAGATGCACGGTGGGTACAGCTTTACACTGGCGAACGGGTAGGCCGTCAGTCGGTGGCAGTTGAGCCAATGCCGTGCGCACCCAACGCCTTTAATTCCGGTGATGGCCTTGTGGAATTAGCTCCCGGCACCTCTCACACGTTGCGCTTCACTGTCCGTGGACACATTGTCTAAACGTACCTGCGACGACCTACTGGCTGCCCCACCTCAGTTGCCTGTCGCGCAGGCTCTTCCGCAGCTACGCGCCCTTGCAGCCAGCCCTGGCCGTGCCTTGGTGATCAGTGCACCGCCAGGTTGTGGGAAAACGACGCTATTACCGCCCCTGCTGGCAAGCCAGTACCCCGACGCAACGATCATCGTTACCCAGCCCCGACGTGTAGCTGTACGTGCCGCGGCGCGACGCCTCGCCTCGTTACTTGGTGAAGCTGTGGGGCAGACAGTGGGATATTCCGTGCGTTCAGATACGCGCAAAAGTCCCGGTACCCGCATCGAATTCGTCACCCCGGGTGTGCTGCTGCGGCGGATGAATCACGACTGTGAACTCAGTGGAGTTGCCGCTGTTGTCCTTGATGAGTTCCATGAACGCCAGATCGAAACAGACCTCCTTCTGGCATTTCTTATTGAGGCACGCCAGGCATTACGTGACGATCTCACGATCTGCGTCACCTCAGCAACACTAGATATCGAGCGCATCGGTCGTTTCCTTGCCGATAGCCTGGGTGCAGATCAAGTCGCGCAGGTAGACGCTCCGGGGGTGACCTATCCGCTGGATATCCGTTGGGCTCCACCGCCACGAGGTGTGTGTGCCCTTGCACCACTCGGTGGCGACGGCCGTATTGGCGTCACCCCGGCGTTTATTCGCCACATTGCCGCACAAGCAGCACAGGCATATTACGTGGCCAGCGGCGACGTCCTCGTATTCGTGCCGGGTGTGCACGAGATACGTGCCGTCATCGATATCTTGCGTGAACAGGTCCCGACGGCCAATATTATGCCGCTGCATGGGCAATTGAGCAGTGCGCAGCAAGATGCGGTGCTTACTCCGACGCACACTGCTCCCACCGGCCAGCAGCCACACTCCCCCACCGGCCAGGCAGAAGCATCCGTGCGCCAGGCAGAAGCTCCCACAGACCAACCACATTCCCCCACGCACCAGCCACACCACTTTCCCGATCCGCCTGCAAGGCGGGAAAAACGCCGGATAATCGTGTCAACAGCCTTGGCTGAATCAGCCTTGACGGTCCCCGGGGTGCGCTGCGTCGTCGATGCCGGCCTGTCCCGTGAAGCGCGCCTCGACTGGGGTCGTGGGGCAACGCAGCTGGTAACAGTTCCTGCAACGCGCTCACAGATGGGCCAGCGCGCGGGACGTGCCGCACGCGAAGGCGCGGGTATCGTCGTGCGATGTATTGATCAGGCCGATTGGGTACGGCGAGCCGAATACACGACACCTGAAATTCACACGGTTGAATTAACTGATAGCGCACTTCAAGCAGCTGCCTGGGGCAGTACATTAATGAGCCTTCCGCTCTTGGACTTGCCCCCCTCGGGCGCGTATCAGGCCAGTCACACTCATTTGCGTGCACTGGGCGCAGTGAATGAATCGGGGACGCTCACCTCATTAGGAAGGCGTCTGGCTGAGCTTCCACTGTCGCCCCACTGGGGTCGAGCCCTCTTAGCTGTCTCCCCCACCATCGGTGGGAGGCGCGCAGCGCAAATGGTCGCATTTTTGTCCGAGTTTGAGCATTTCCAGTGTGACGATGTGGCATTAGCATGGCACAGGTGGTGCCGCACGTCTCGCACAAACGATGCGATTACAACGCAGGCAAGGAGACTCCACGCCTTTGTGTCCGAAGAGGTGGCCGACACGCAGCTGCATGACGATGACGCATTAGCCTTGTGCGCTGCCTTTAGTCGCCCACAGTGGATCGCTCGGCGACGCGGATCTACGCGCCGTTATTTACTTGCTGACGGGCAGGGCGCCACGTTACGACCAGCCTCGTCGCTTGAAGGACACGATTGGCTTGCCATCGTCGAACTTCAAGGTGTTGCGGGGGCCGACAATACCATCACCGCTGCGCTCCCCATCGCCGAATCCGACGCACTGCTGTCTGCGCAATCTATGCGCTGCACACGCCAAGAAGTATCTGTTGACGCCGACGTTGTGCAGGCGTGGAATATCGACTCCCTCGGCGCCATTGAGTTGGCACGTCGCCCACTCTCGCCGGTACCAACTGAGGCGGTTGCCGAGGCGTTGCACCGCCTCGTGGAGACTCGTGGCGTCACGCTGCTGACATGGAGCAAGGAGGCGTATGCCTTACGACATCGGATGGGCGCGGTATTCCAGACATGTGGCCCTCCTTGGCCAGATGTATCGGATGAGGTGCTGTGTGACGCCCTGAAGGAGTGGGCGACCAGTCATGCTGATGAGATCGCACACCGTCGACGCCTCGGCACGTGGGATGCGATTGATTTTTTACGCGCACTACTTCCATGGCCTGAGGCCGCGCACCTGGATGCTTTGGCGCCCAATAGAATTGAGATTCCCACCGGCGATTACCGGAATCTCGATTGGTCACAAGGCACACCGATACTAACGCTGAGAGTACAGGAAGCTTTTGGGTGGGTTGAGACGCCACGATTTATTGGCGGACAGCTTCCCCTTGTTCTGCATTTGACGGATCCTGCTGGTCGCGTGACGGCAGTGACCTCCGATTTGGCGTCCTTTTGGGCGGGGCCGTACCAGCAGGTGCGCGCGCAACTTCGCGGTCGTTACCCTAAACATCCCTGGCCGCAGGACCCTTTGAGTGCTGCGCCAACCTCGCGGGCGAAGCCTCGATCAGGTGCGACACAGTAGCGCCGCAAATACCCACCAAACAGCGAGCATAGGCTGGACTAGCGTACATGCACCCGCCTGCAGGCACACTCAATGCTGCGTACGCACACGCCAGTCGGCATACGCTGGACCGCGTGCACACCCGAACGGGCCCACCCGCTATTAACGTATTCCGCGGCGAATCCACATACGTCGCCGACCTAAACGGTGACGTATCGGATTCGCCGCAGATCGCACTCGGAGCCGACGGACCTAGGCGCGTCGTTGACGCAACGTCAGCACACCGAGTCCAGCCAGACACAGGGCTGCCGCGACAAGTATCCCTGCATCAGATCCAGTGGACGCCAACGCATTGCGAGAACGCGGCGCTGCGACCTTCACCGAAGCAGCACTTCCTCCCGTTGGTCCTGTTGAGGGAGCCACCGGTGTCTCAGACTTCGCGGTGACCGTCAAGGGCGCCAGCGTTTCACCACCAAATTGGCCCGTTGCCACCACACGGTGCTCACCGAGCTCAAAATCAACGGGAACCTTCCACAGCAGGCTTGCGCGGCCCGAGCCATCAGCAACTACCGTGCCTGCAAGCACTGGTGTCGAATGGACGGTGAAGGTCACTTCTTCGCCCGGTGCAAAGCCTTTGGCGGTAAAAGTGACTTCGCCACCTTGTGGCACCGAGGTGGCGCTCACGGCAACTGCGATACCCGGTGCATCATTGGTGTCATCGTCGTCGCCATCGTCAACGACAGTGCTGCCAGGCAGGAGCGTGAAGGTCACAGTATCGGTGACGTCATCATCGGCGCGCGCATCGTTGTTACGTCCGAATGCTTCGAGCTGAACGGTAATGGCTTTGCCGCCCTGCGGCAAGTCAGCGAAATCTGAGGCACGATACGCCTTGGAGGTCACAGTGGCGGAACCGTCAAATGCGCCGTCCGCTGTTGCCTGGATGCTGCCAAGAGTGTCGGCTGTTCCCGACACTATTAATTGTGTGACGGGTCCTTGTGCCGAGGCGCGTAGCATAAAGGGCGGACGAATCTTCGCACCTTCAGCGTTATGCCAGGTGGCCCCTCCATCAGTGGTGTATTCAAGTGCACCCAAGGTGGGCTGAGGCTGATCACTCAGTACTGCTGCAAGGGCGTTAGCCAAGCCGTGACCACGGTACTCCGCACCATCGGTTGGTGCTCCGAGCCTCGCGTAGTTCTGCTCGGCATGCTTGTAGAGCAGCGATTTGACCTGAGCGACACTCAGCTCTGGGTTAATCGCACGTAGGAGGGAGGCGACACCGGATACGTGTGGCGCGGCCATCGAGGTGCCGCTGAGTCGTGCGTAACTAACGGAGTAGCCAGAAGAGATTGTCGAAAGAATACTTGAGCCAGGTGCGGCAACTTCAATGGAGTTCACACCATAGTTAGAAAAATTCGAACGGCTGAGCGTGGCAGTAACCGGGTCTGCTTGGCTGGGCAAGGCGACTGCCGATACTGTCACGACTGAGTCGAGCATGGCAGGGATATCCACGCCGTTGCTAACGTCGCGCCCAGAGATTGCGGCACCGGCCACGTCATTTGGCGATTCATCATCGGTCGTCGGATTGTCGAGGTTGTGGCTGGAGTTACCGGCGGCCACGATATTGACGACGCCCTGAGATTCGGCGTAGTTCACTGCGCGTGTGACAACCTCCAAGCCGGCGGCTTGATTCGCTTGGGTGGGAACCCAGTACGCCCATGGATCGACGTAGTAGCTGTTATTGGTGATGTCGAATCCGTGTTGAGCTGCCCATACGAAACCACAGGTGACGTATTCGGGGTAGAACAGGCCTTCACTGTTCGACACTTTCACTGCTGCGAGGGTCGTTGACGGGGCAACACCTTCAACGCCGATGGAATTGTGAGCCGCCGCCACAGTACCCGCAACATGTGTGCCGTGGTAGTGGTCATCCGCCCAGGCGGCACTGTCGGTCCGAGGAAGACCGTTGACTTGACAGCCAACGGACAGCGCGGGGTCAACCTGGTCACGCAGGTCCGGATGTGTGGCATCAATACCTGTGTCGAGGATGCCGACCACGGTTTTTTCCAGTGGCACATCCACCTGTTGTGCTTCCAGGGCGCCTATGGCGTAAAGGCCCCACGCTTGGGGGGTATGCTCATCGGGCGTAAATTCTTCAAGTTGTGAACCGTCTGCAAGGCCTGCATTGGCGGGTCCTTGGGCAGCAGCAGCGGCGGTAACTGGACTGTCAAGAGCGACGACGACTTCAGTGCCTGTAACGGTTGCTGTTCGGGTTGGACCGATGGAGTCGAAGGCGATATTGGCAGCCGATAGCGCCGCACCAAGTTTCGCAGCAAAATCGGGGGTCGCTGACTGAACGAAGAAGCTGGAGAACTCTGGATATGTGCCAAGTGTGACGGCACCTAATTCGGTAGCTTTAGCGATGGCGGTGTTGACATGTGCACTGCCCAGCGTGAGGTTGACTGCGTAGTTCATCGGTTCTCCGGCGTTTGTTGTCGCTTCGGAAACGATTGCGCGGGAGGATGTGGGTTCTGCGTGAGCTGTGGGCACGGTGTGCAGGCCTAAGCCAAGAAGTCCGAGGGCCAATGCTGCGGCAGTAATGCGCCGAGTGATAGTAGTCGGTTGCACCATAGTCACTCCTTCATGCTATTGATGGGATGCAGCGTTCCTGCATCTTCAACCGTACGTTTGTCGGCTCGACAGGCGAGACTACGACCACGACTTGAGATAATATTCAAAAATTGCATATCAAATTGAGATGCAGCCTTGATAATCTATTGAAGCTTGTCGCGCACAAAGGACATGCATCTACACAACGAAAAATCGCGCGTGAACTTCAGGCGACAGCGTAGGAGACCCGCCAAAGCAGCGCAGGAGACTGCCAGATCACGGGCCGCCGTTCACAGGCATACGTCCCCAGGCTCACAGACATACGTCTAGCGCCAAAAGGTCGTCAATGGTCTGCGGTCGCATAATCCACTGGGCCTGACCATCCTCAACGGCAACGACCCCCGGCTTGGTGAGCATATTGTAATTCGATGCCATGGAGTAGCCGTAAGCGCCGGTCACAGGGACAACCAGCAGGTCGCCTGCACGCACATCGTCAGGCAAATCAACATCCCAAACGACGACGTCACCCGACTCGCAGTGTTTGCCAACTACCCGCGAGCGCACAAGGCTCGCCTGTGACCGTCGATTCGCCAGCGTGGCTGTGTAATGTGCCTGGTACAGCGCGGGGCGAATGTTATCTGCCATGCCACCGTCGATGGCGACATAGCGTCGACGCTTCGTATCGTCTCCCAAGATGGCGTCTTTGACTGCGCCCACACGGTAAAGGGTAACGGTCGTAGGTCCAACCACTGATCGTCCAGGTTCAACCGAAACACGTGGGATGGCCACACCCAGCGCCGCACATTTTTCGCGGATTACCGAGGCGATGGCACGCACCGCTTCAATGGGTGGGATTGGCATTGGATCTTTTCCTGTGTAGGCGATCCCAAGTCCGCCTCCAAGATCAATCTCTGGTAGGTCACGGCCAATATTTGCCTTAATTTTCGCCAGAAGATCACAGACGATCCCTGCCGCTTCGACAAATCCTTGTGTGGAGGCAATTTGGCTGCCGATGTGGCTATGCAAGCCGCGTAGTTCAAGGTTGGGGTGTGCCTCGATAGCGTTAACCACCGCATCAAGCTGGCCGTCAAATGCACCCACCCCGAATTTTTGGTCCTCGTGGCCTGTGGAAATGTATTCATTGCCTCCCGCATGAACACCGGTTTTTACCCGGATCATCACGCGAGCAACGCAACCTAAACGGCTGGCAATGGCGCCAACTTGATCGACTTCACCCAGCGAATCAATGAAGATCCGCTCGATCCCCTCTCCGTTACCTGCGCTCAACGCCAATTCAATTTCGGCGTCAAGTTTGTTATTCCCATGTAGGCCGACACTTGACGGCGGTGCGCCCGCGCGAAGGGCAAGGGTGAGTTCACCCAGCGAAGCGGTGTCAATCCCCATCCCTGCCTCCATTACCGTGCGGATCACATCGGCACATAGGAAGGCTTTGCCTGCATAGAATGCGTCGCCACCGTTCATCCCGTAGCCGTCCCAGAATTCTTCTGCCATGGCGTGTGCCCATACTTGGGCTCGCGCCCGCAGATCTGCACGGTCGAGGATAAATACTGGGGTGGCAAAGTCGCGGGCAATGTCGGTCAATGGTACCCCGGCGATACGCAGCACCCCGTCGTCGCCTCGCACTGCGGTCCACGGCCACAGGTCAGGCCGTTCGTCAGGTTCCGGCGCTACGAGCGTGCCAAGGTCGGCTTGCATATCGTGGGGTGCCTGTGCCATGACTACATCCTTTCTGGTGCGTCAACGCCAAGAAGTCCCAGACCACTGCGGAGCACCTGGGTGACTGCATCGTTGAGCCATAGGCGGGCAATGTGACCGGCGTCAACGGGATCGTCGCCACGTGGCGTGACCCGGCACTTTCCGTACCATGTGTGGTAGGCAGCTGAAAGGGATTCAAGGTAGCGAGCCAAACGATGGGGTTCACGCAGCTCGGCAGCCTGTGTGATCTGTGCTGGGAATTGTGCCAGTACACCCAGTAATTCGGCATCTGCGGGGCTATCTAGTGCCGCTGGGTCAAATCCCGCGTCACGTGACACGCCGTGTTCGGCAGCGTTGCGGGCGACATTGCATGTACGTGCGTGTGCATATTGCACGTAGTACACGGGATTGTCGTTGGTGCGGGAAGACAAAAGATCAAGGTCGATGTCAAGGTTGGAGTCCATTGACACACGTACCAACGCATAACGCGCGGCATCAACGCCGACGGCATCGACAAGGTCATCAAGGGTCACAATGGTGCCCGCACGCTTGGACATGCGTACAGGTTCCCCGTTTTTCACCAGGTTCACCATCTGTCCGATAAGGATCTGCATATTTTTGCCGGGCGTATCACCAAATGCCTCGCACATTGCCATCATGCGGCCGATATAGCCGTGATGGTCGGCGCCAAGAAGGTAAATGGCGGCGTCGGCACCGCGAGAACGCTTATCAAGGTAGTAGGCCACATCGCCAGCAAAATATGCTGCCTGTCCATCTGACTTGATAAGGACGCGATCCTTATCGTCGCCATACGTGGTGGTACGTAGCCACACGGCACCGTCGAGATCGAAGACCTCGCCGCGCTCACGCAAAACGTCAATGGCCCGCGCCACTGCTCCAGATTCGTGGAGTGAATCCTCGTGGAAGAAAACGTCAAATTCTGCGTTGAAGGTCCGCAGACGTTCCTTGATTTCGTCAAACATGAGTTCAACGCCACGTTTGCGGAATGCTTCGACGGCATCCTCGGTGGGCAAAGTCGCAGGGTCAACCTCACCCGCTGCTTGGGCGTCGGCTTGAACGCGGGCGGCAATATCAGCGATGTATTGCCCGCCATAGCCGTCTTCGGGCGCCTCCTGTCCCAGGGCGCGCGCAAGCAGCGAACGCGCAAAGCGGTCAATCTGTGCGCCATGGTCGTTGAAGTAGTATTCGCGGGTCACCTGCGCACCGCAGGCCGTCATCAGTCGCGACAAGGAATCGCCTACGGCTGCCCATCGCGCCCCACCAAGGTGCACCGGACCAGTAGGATTTGCCGACACATATTCTAGGTTGATGTGGGTGCCGGCAAGACTGTCATTACTGCCGTAACGATCGCCAGCCTCGACAATGGTCCGCGCAAGTTCACCGGCTGATGCAGCGGCAAGGCGAATATTGATGAACCCTGGTCCGGCGATATCGACACTGTCGATGCCATCAACAGTTGCAAGAAGTTCGACGAGCACCGCCGCAAAGTCACGGGGAGCCATCCCCGCTTTCTTTCCGAGCTGCATAGCGACATTGGTGGACCAGTCACCGTGGTCGCGGTTACGTGGACGTTCAACTTTTATCACCGACGGAATGTCGTCGATTGCGATACTCAGGCGCCCATCAGCCGAGGCGGTGGTCAGGCAGGTGCGGATCTGTGCGGCAAGTTCTTCTGGAGTCACCCCCAAATCCTAGAACTTCTTGGGCCGTTCGGGCTACCTGGGCCACCGCGAACACGCTAGAATTTCGGTGAACCGAAAATTAACACTTCAAGGAGCGCCGTGAGCCATCAGGACGCCCGCAGCACCACAGGACATACCTTCCGACTCCTTGGTCCCGCATTCGTTGCTGCTATCGCCTACGTCGACCCAGGCAATGTTGCCGCGAATATCACCGCCGGAGCACGCTATGGCTACCTCCTCGTGTGGGTCCTTCTGGCCTCAAATATTGCGGCCATGCTGATCCAGTATCTGTCTGCGAAACTGGGCATCGTCACTGGCGACTCCCTCCCCGCGATCCTGGGCAAGCGCCTCGGAAAGCACGCGAGACGTGCCTACTGGCTGCAAGCAGAATTGGTGGCGGCAGCAACCGACCTGGCGGAAGTCATCGGCGGTGCGCTTGCCCTTCATCTGCTCTTCGGCCTTCCGCTACTGTGGGGTGGCGTCATTGTAGGTATCGTGTCGATGGCCCTATTAGTCCTTCAAGGCAAAGGGCGCCAACATCGTTTCGAATTTGCCATCATTGCCCTGCTTGTCATCATCACACTCGGATTCCTTGCGGGGCTGGTGATCGCACCGCCAAACTGGCAGGAAACCGCCGGAGGCCTACTCCCCCGCTTCGCTGGTGCAGACTCGGTACTAGTTGCGGCCTCGATGCTTGGGGCTACCGTCATGCCCCACGCCGTCTACCTGCATTCATCACTGGTCAATGATCGGCATCATCACAAGGGCGCGCGCACCGCAGCACGCATCCGACAACTCCTCAAAGCCACACGTATTGACGTACTCTGGGCCTTGTCGCTTGCGGGCGTGGTCAACATAGGTTTGCTACTGCTTGCCGCATCGTCACTTCAGGGAGTTGAAGGTACTGACACTATCGAAGGTGCGCATAGCGCGATCAACACCGCACTGGGTACAGGCATCGGGGCTATCTTCGCCGTAGGACTGCTTGCATCAGGTTTGGCTTCCACGTCGGTCGGAGCCTACGCAGGTTCAGAAATTATGAAGGGCCTGCTACATATCCGCGTCCCCATCCTGTGGCGCCGAATTGTTACGCTACTTCCTGCACTAGTGATCTTGGCAGCAGGAGCAGAACCCACCTGGGCGCTGGTATTGTCTCAGGTTCTCCTGTCCTTTGGCATACCGCTTGCGATTATCCCGCTGATCCTTTTAACGTCGTCACGCCAAGTGATGGGTGAATTCGTTGACCGAGTGCCCACACGTATTGCAGCAGGTGCGGTGGCTTTCTTGATCGTCGCCCTCAATCTGTTGCTGGTATATCTCACTATTGCCGAGGCCATCCAATAGTCCCGCTGGCAGCGCTACGACGCTGTCTGCCTGTTTGACGCTCAGTGGCAGGAGCCTTTACTGCGCAAGACCCCGTGAGGCTGGGTACTTTTGAGCGGCGAATCTGCACGCACTACCGCAGCAAAGGGTAACTGTGAAGACTCGCCGCCGAATCGAATATTTGAGCAAGAAGTCTAGCGATTGGCCTCGTAGGCGTGCATGAGGTCGATGCGCCGCTGATGCCGCTCATCACCACTGAAGGGTGTCGTCAAGAATATTTCGATCAGCGCAATGGCTTCCTCTTCACTGTGCTGACGTCCACCCACGGACACAACATTGGCATCATTGTGTTCGCGCGCCAGGGCAGCGGTGGCCTCGTTCCACACCAGGGCCGCACGCACGCCTTTAACGCAGTTCGCGGCCATTTGCTCACCATTGCCACTGCCACCAATGACGATACCCAGCGAACCAGGATCAGCGACGACCGCCTCGGCAGCTTCAATGCACATCGGCGGATAGTCATCCAACGCATCGTATTCATGGGCGCCGTGGTCAACCATGTCGTAACCTTTAGCGGAAAAATATTCAACAATGCGATTCTTCAGTTCGAATCCAGCGTGGTCAGTTGCGATATGAACTCGCATATCACCCTCCTTTGGGTATCCTCTGTGGCGCATGGTGCGCATGAACTCCATAAGTATGCCATTTGTGCACCTGGTAACGATGTGACCAACGGCGTGCATCGCAGTGCTCAAGATGCTGCTAGACTTGCTGCTCGTTAGCCCCGATAGCTCAGTGGATAGAGCGTTCGCCTCCGGAGCGAAAGGTCGCAGGTTCGAATCCTGTTCGGGGCACTTTTTGTTGTGTCGCTGCGGCGTAACAGAGCCGCCCTTCCCTCTCATCTCCCGGAATGCCGCGGCAAAGTCGCTCCGCTCAACCTAAAGTTGTAATGGCCGCATTCCCGAGAGTAAGGACATTGTCGTGACTTATCCCTGGTGGTCATTGATCCCCTTCGTATTAATGTTGGGTTCCATTGCGCTGCTCCCGATTATTCCGGCAACCTCTCATTGGTGGGAAAAAAATTCCAGCCAACTCACTGTGGCTCTAGCTCTTGGTATCCCAACATCTATCTGGATGTTTGCCCATGCTGGTTCCGAACCACTCATCGCCACCGGTATCGACTACGTCCAATTTATTTGCCTACTCTTCGCCCTCTTCGTCGTTTCAGGCGGCATACACCTAGCGGGCGATATTGAAGCAACACCACGTAATAACACAATCTTCTTGGCCATCGGTGGCGTGCTTGCCAGTTTTATCGGCACCACCGGTGCAGCCATGCTCTTGATCCGCCCACTGCTGGCAACCAACAAAGAACGCACGCATCGCGTACACACGGTGCTTTTCACCATCTTTATTGTGGCGAACTGCGGCGGTATTTTGACACCCCTTGGTGACCCACCACTCTTCCTCGGTTTCCTCAAAGGTGTGCCTTTCACGTGGACATTTACTCTGTGGGCAGAGTGGGCATTCGTCCTTCTTCTGCTGCTGCTGAGCTACTACTCACTTGATTCGATGTACTACGCGTCAGAGCCGCGTAGCGCACTGACGCAAGACCGCACCCAGGTCACACCATTGAGTTTGCGCGGCAAAATTAACCTGCTGTTCTTTGCCATCATTATTCTCGCTGTCGCCTTCGTCCCCTCCGTTGACGCACACGAGGTCGCCGCAGGTCACGTTCACGGCCTCGCACTAGTCCCGTGGCGTGAAATCGTTATGGTGAGTGCGGCCTTGGCTTCCTATTTTGTCGGATCCAAGGAGGTGCGTTTCACCGATAATGCCTTCACCTGGACGCCGATCCGCGAAGTAGCATTCCTCTTTATCGGCATCTTTGCCACGATGGCACCTGCGTTGCGTTTCTTGGAACAGGTTGCCCCCAGCCTTCCCCTGAATCGCATCACCTTCTTCGTATTCACTGGTGGCCTATCGGCGGTCCTTGACAATGCACCCACCTACCTCACCTTCTTCGAGATGGCCAAGGTTTTGCCCCAAGAGCCCGGGATGGTTCTAGTCGCAGGCGTCCCGGAACTCTATCTTGTACCTATCTCGCTTGGAGCGGTATTTTGTGGCGCCATTACGTACATTGGTAACGGCCCGAACTTTATGGTCAAGGCTGTTGCAGAGAGCGATGGTGTGCCAATGCCCAGCTTTGGCGCCTATGTCGTTAACGCATTCGTGTTACTAGTTCCCACACTTGCAGCGATGGCACTCATCTTCATTGCGCAGTCACTATGGGCGAATATTGTCGGATGGTTGCTGACCGCGTTCATCATCGCGTGGTCGGCAATACGCATCTATAAGGCGATGGCAGCACGCACACCCTCGGAAAACTAGTCGCAATGGCCACACACGGGCGCTTTTAGTCGATTAGTCGCGAGGCGCGCCTGTGCCGCCTTCAACTGGGGGCGGCACATCCTGCCATACGCCACGCTCAAGCATGACCGCGCGCGCAATGCTGGGATAGTCCGTGACGATGCCATCGACCCCCAAATCCAATAAACGGTGCATCTGAGCTGCTTCGTTAATTGTCCACACATGCACTGCCAGACCATTGCGGTGGGCGGCTGCAACAAAGCGCCGGTCGACCACGCGCAGTGGACCATGTGTGACGGGAACCTGCACCGCACGCACGCCCTGTTTAGGGCCCGGTACACCCCAGGCTGCGGCATCTGAGGCCGTTTGGGCGGCAACAACAAGCTTGATCACACCCACCGTCCCCAACGAAGTCGTGAGTCTTGGCCCGTAAAGCTGGCGCAACTGGTCAAGGCGCCGCTGCGAAAATGAGGCGACAAGGCAGCGATCAAGCGCACCTTTGCGGTAGAGAAGTTCCACCAGCGGCACGGCCACAGCAGCGCTTTTCGCGTCGATATTGAAATACATATCGGGGAAGGCGTCGAGCATCTCCTCCAGGGTACGCATCTTCTGGCCATCTTTACCTTCAAGAGCCGACAACTCGTCCCAAGTCATCTCAGCGATACGACCACTGCCATTGAAGGTGCGATCGACAGTCTCGTCGTGGTTGACAACAACAACCCCATCTGCGCTCAGATGCGCATCAGTTTCGATATGTCGCACGCCTAGACGACGCAACGCCTCAAAGGCTTCTTCACTGTTTTCTGGCGCCTCCGCGCCACCGCCTCGATGCGCAATGACAAGCGGCCCGCGCGCACCTGTCACTGGATACATCAGCACTCCTGGCCGAGGAAAACGGCACCAACCTCTTCAAGCCATGCCATCGGGTCTTGGTACTCTTCGTTGGCGTAAATTACTTCAAAGTGAAGGTGAGGACCGGTTGACCAGCCGGTATTGCCGACGCTACCGATACGTTGACCTGCGCTAACGGTGTCGCCCGGCGATACCAGGGCATAGGTGAGATCTTGGTGAAGATACTGGGTGTAGTACACCGAGCCGTCAGCTGCTTGGTGGCGGATGCGGGTATATCCACCCATGCCGCCGTTGTATTCGACTCGTTCAACCACGCCATCTGCCACTGAGTACAGCGGTGTTCCCAACGGTGCCGACAGGTCAATGCCGTTATGCATGGTGTAGGTGCCCAGCACAGGGTGCAGTCGGTAGCCAAATGGGGAGGTGAAATTGTATGTGCCGTAGCCCATCGGCCAGTAGATGAGTTCCTGCTTCACAATAGTGCGTTCGCCCGCAGCAACGGTTTCAGCAGCCACACAGGCGTCAACCGTAATCGGGGTGCGAGCCCGCGCACGCGAGGCGGCAGCAAGATTTTCCCCCAAAGCATCAGCTTCCACCAGGGACCCTTGCGCACCCACCCACGTAGTGCCCGCAACGGGCGTGCCAATTTCACGCACCGGTATAGCAATGGAACGTTCACCGTTAACAAAACCTGAGATTGGTGCAGCAACGGTCAATGCGGCAAGGGAAGCGAGAACCAAGGACCGGAAGGCACGGCGACGGCGCGGCTTGGCCGATACGGCGGGCAATTCGCCGCTGAGCGTCACGTCGCGCGTTTGCCACTGCTGACGTGTCGGCAGCGGACAGTTAGTGTCCTTATGTGTCACTCCGCTCTCCTCATTTCGTTGGTGACATGCTGAGCGTTGTTTCAACCCTGTCTAACCTACCTCGTGGGCTGACCTTCGCGCGACTCTTTCGATCAAGGAGTGGAGAGCAACACACGCACCCAGCGATCCATAATGGGCTTCAGGTCACATTTTCTAGGACTCACGCCCCAATTCACGCTGTAAGGCATCACGAACCTCGCCAACAAGTTCCTCAATGACATCCTCAAGGAAGAGCACACCGACGGTTTGTCCGTCTTCATGCAGCACCTCAGCCAGATGTGTGCCCGTGGCTTGCATATGGCGCAGGGCGTCCTCAACCTCATCAGTCGCATGTACCGATTCCATGCGGCGGATACGCCACCGGTCAATTGGCTTGTCACGGTCATCCTCCGTGGCGTACAGGATGTCTTTGACGTGGATATACCCCATTATGTGCCCACCGGAATCAACAACAGGAAAACGTGAATATCCGGTTCTGGCCACCTTTTCTTCAACATCCGCCGGCGTTGCGGACTCGTCAAGGACCATCAACCGTTCCAAGGGCACCATCGTCGACTGGGAGGTTTCCGCCGAAAACTCCAAGGTCCCACTGAGCAGCCCCAATTCGTCATCGATCATGCCTTCTTGGGCTGACAGCTCCACGATTGACGCGACTTCTTCCACCGTGAAGGTTGAGGCAATCTCTGACTGTGGCTCCACACCAAAACGCCGCAAAAACCAGTTGGCAGTGGCATCCATAGCGTGAATGATCGGCCTGAGTGCGCGACCAATAGCAACCAACGGCGGCGCAAGTAAAAGCAAACTGCGGTGCGGGGTAGCAATCGCAATATTTTTCGGCACCATTTCACCGATAACCACGTGCGCAACCAACACAACCACCAACGCAAGGGTAAATCCCACAACATGAGCGCTACCTGCAGGTAAACCAGCAGCAACTAATGGCTCTTCCACAAGGTGCGCCAAAGCAGGTTCGGCAACAACGCCCAGTGAGGTTGAGGCGATCGTAATCCCCAGTTGACAGATTGCCAGCATAAGCGACACGTGTTCAAGGGCATGCATCGCAGCTTTAGCCCCGACCGTACCCGCTTCAAGGAGCGGCTCAATTTGGCTGCGCCGAGTCGACGTAGTAGCAAATTCTCCCGCAACAAAAAAAGCGTTAATCAGCAGTAAGACGACTGTGACACCCAGTGCAGCAAGTGGACTCATTATTCCACCTCACCATTGGTTCGTGTCACGCTGAGGAGCGTGACACGCCGCCCCTGCACCTGAGCCACCTCAATGCGGTAGCCCGCCTCGACAATCGTGTCACCAACGGTGGGCACCGCACCAAGGCGCGTCATCACAAGACCCGCAATGGTGTCCCACGGGCCATCGTCGGGCAAGGCAATACCTTGCCGGTGAAGAAGTTCGTCAGGACGCAAGGTACCGGGGATGAGAAGTGAGCCATCGGGGCGTGTCCGAATACCGAGGCGCCGATGGTCATGTTCATCGGCAACTTCCCCGACGATTTCCTCGACAACATCTTCAAGGGTCACAATGCCAGCGACACCACCATATTCATCCACCACGACAGCAATCTGAAGACCTTCGTCGCGCAGCTGCACCATCAGCGGCCCCAGTTCCAGCGTTTCAGGTACACGTTGCGGCTCCGCTAACAGCGATTGAGACAAGACCGACACGTCCGCTCGGCGCTCAAAGGGCACGGCAATAGCACGGCGCAGCGAAACAAAACCAAGAACATCATCTGAGTCATCACCGATAACAGGGAAACGCGAGTGCCCCGTTTCTCGCGCTAAAGCAACGACATCAGCCGCAGTCGATTCTTCTGGCAAGCTCCGCATCCGGCCACGGTCAGTCATCACATCAGCAGCACTGAGTTCCGAAATACGTATCGAGTTAGTCAAAAGCGCTGCCGTAGACGTATCCAACGTGCCTTCCTGAGCACTGTGACGCACCAGGGCCGCAAGTTCGGAGGCTGAACGTGCCGCTGAAATCTCCTCTTGCGGTTCAATTCCCATTCTGGCCAAGATCCAGTTCGCCATTGCTCCCAACACGATGATGGCTGGTTTAAATACGGCAGTAAACACCATATGTGCGGGTACCACTGCGCGCGCTGTTTTCAGGGGATGCGCCAAGGCCAGATTTTTTGGTACCAGTTCACCAAAGAGCATTGACATTCCGTTAATGATGAGTGCCGCCACCATGACACCGATCGTGGTTGAGAGCGCCGCAGCTACGCCACTGTTGACCAATGCATTGTCAAGAAGCGTGGCGATGGTAGTTTGCGTGGTGTAACCCAGCAGGATCGTCGTGAGGGTAATACCGATTTGAGCACTCGACAGCTGCGTTGACAGTGTTTTTGTCGCACGCAACACCTGCGTGGCGCCTTTGTCGCCTTCAGCGGCACGTCGCTCGACAACGGCCTGGTCAAGGGCAACCAGCGAGAACTCAGCGGACACAAAAAGGAATGTCCCCGCTGTAAGGACAACGCCCAACAAGAGCATCACAATGTTGAGGATCATCTGGCTGCCTCCCCTTTGACCAAAGGGAGGTGAATGACGCGAGAAAGGCACGTTCGGCCGGTACTGTCACTGTCCATGATGCGAGTAAGTTTACCCAGTGGGATGCCTTCCTGCCACGATGCGTTCATCGGCGGCTACATCCAGCGACGTTCGCTAGACCACAGAATCGTCACACAGAACGCACAGACTTTAGTCCCAAAGGGGCCTACACTTGGTCCTCGTAGGCAATCGCCACATGGAAGCGAGGACAACGGTGACTTCGATCGAGCACACCCCCACCGATGACAAATGGTATGTCGAACGGATGCGTCAGCAGTGGGAAACCGACCCAACGTCGGTTGATCAGTCATGGCGACAATTTTTCGAGGCGGAACGACGCCCGTCGCAGATCCGCACTGCCGTCCCCCCCACGCCTCCTGCCGCACCAACTACCGCTCGGCCACCTACACCGCCTACACCTGACGTCACCGAGCAGCCGGTGGTGGCCCTCGCCTCGTCTATCGATAGCCCCACCCACACGCGTACCCCACACGGCCTTGACGTGGAAAGCGTGACCCGCTCAGACCTGCCGCCAGCGCCTCCCGCCTGTATTGCAGAAGCCACCTCACCCTATACGCGCCAACAGCACGGCCACACCGCCTCCGTACTCAACAGCCGCACACAACTAGAGGACTCCACCGACGCACTCAAAGGTATCGCCCGCGCCACCGCGCGTAATATGGACGATTCCCTCGCGGTACCCACTGCCACCTCGCAGCGCGATATCCCCGCCAAATTACTCATCGAAAATCGCGCCCTGATCAATTCGCACCTGGCACGCACCGTCGGCGGGAAAGTCTCCTTCACGCACCTCATTGGCTACGCAGTGGTGGAGGCACTGTGTGAAATGCCGCAGATGAATGTGCGTTACGAATACGTGGACAATAAACCCGCCATCACACACCTGGCGCATGTAGGACTTGGCCTCGCCATTGATGTCGCTGACGCTAAAGGAAACCGGTCCCTGATGGTGCCTGTGATCCACAGCGCCGACATGATGACCTTCACGCAATTCGTTGACGCCTACCAAGATTTGGTGAAGCGAGCAAGAAACGGAGAATTAGGTTCCTCTGATTTTGGGGGCCTCACCGTCACCCTGACCAATCCGGGCACCCTTGGAACCACAACGTCGGTGCCGCGCCTGATGAACGGGCAAGGGCTCATCATTGGTGTGGGCACCACGGACTACCCTGCGGCCTATGCGGGATTACCTGCCCAACGCATGGCAACGATGGGTATTGGCAAAACCATGTATATGTCCTCCACCTATGACCATCGAGTCATTCAGGGGGCTGCCTCAGGTGAGTTCCTACGGCTGATTTCCACGAAACTCACCGGACGCGACGGATTCTACGATCGTGTCTTTACTGCCTTGCAAATACCCCACGAACCCTACCTGTGGGAAACGGACTACGACTACGACGCGGAGAGAGAAAAGGGGAAACCGGCACGTATTGTCGAGTTAATACACGCGTATCGTTCTCGTGGGCATTTGGCTGCCGACACTGATCCTTTAGCCTACCGCGTGCGCCGCCACCCGGATTTGACACTGCGCCGATACGGCCTGTCCGTGTGGGACCTCGACCGTCCCTTCCCCACCGGTGGTTTCGGCGGTGAAGACAAGATGCTGCTGCGCGATATCCTTGACCGTCTGCGTGATACCTATACGCGAAGCGTCGGCATTGAGTATATGCACATACAAGATCCCACTCAACGGCAGTGGGTTCAGCGCCGCATTGAAGGCCCCTACGAAGTACCCAGTCCCGCCGAACAGCGCCACATCCTCAATACGCTGATACGAGCCGAGGCCTTTGAAGAGTTTTTGCAGACAAAATATGTGGGGCAAAAGCGTTTCTCGTTGGAAGGCGGCGAATCCTTGATCCCGCTGCTCGACCAGATCCTTACCACATGCGCTCGCGAAGGCCTTCACGAAGTGGCCATCGCAATGGCGCACCGCGGACGTCTGAATGTTTTGGCGAACCTGGCAGGGAAAAGCTACGGGCAAATATTTTCTGAATTCGAAGGTAATCAAGATCCCCGCACAGTCCAAGGCTCGGGTGATGTCAAATACCACCTGGGCACGGAAGGCGTCTTCACCCTTGGTGATGGTCTGGCAACGAAGGTCTACCTTGCAGCCAATCCGTCGCACCTTGAAGCGGCTAACGGCGTCCTAGAAGGAATTGTCCGCGCCAAACAGGACGAGTTAGGTGACAACGATCTTCCTGTGGTCCCCATTTTGGTCCATGGTGACGCCGCGTTTATTGGGCAGGGCGTCGTCCAGGAATGTTTGAACCTCAGCCAGCTTGTCGGCTATAAGACAGGCGGCACCATACATGTCATTGTGAATAACCAGATTGGCTTCACCACCGGCCCAACCTCCGGGCGTTCGACACGCTATCCCACTGATTTGGCGAAAGGTTTGCAAATACCGATTTTGCACGTCAACGCCGACGACCCTGAACAGGTGGTACGCGTCGCTAAACTCGCCATCGACTACCGCAATGAGTTCCATAAAGACGTCATCATCGACATGGTGTGTTACCGCAGACGCGGGCACAATGAGGGCGACGACCCGTCGATGACACAGCCCGTAATGTACGGCCTTATTGGCCGTATCCCCTCAACCCGGGCCGTGTATGTTCGCAACCTGGTGGGTCGTGGTCAACTCACCGAGGACGAAGCCCGTGAATTAGCGGCTGCCTACGAGGGACAGCTCACCACGATTCTGGAAGAAACACGAGAACACGGGTGGCGGCCGCATATCGACGTTGACGAAGCCGGGTGGGAAATACCTGAATCTCAATTACCTGGCCAAGGCATGATGATCGGCTGGACCTCCGCTGCCTCCATTGAACATATCCGCCGTATCGGCGAGGCCCAAACTGCATTTCCCGAAGGCTTTACGCCTCATCCGAAGATACGTCAGTTGTGCGAAAAACGTGCCGAGATGGCACTGGGTAAGGCACCAATTGACTGGGGTTTTGGCGAGTTGCTCGCCTTGGGGACCTTGCTGATGGAAGGCACACCCGTGCGTTTCTCCGGTCAAGATTCCAGGCGCGCCACCTTCGTGCAGCGCCATGCGGTGCTTCACGACAACCGTGATGGCCGTGAGTTTACGCCTCTTCAATTCCTCACCACCGACCAGGCGTCCTTCACAATACTTGACTCGCCGCTATCAGAATATGCGGTGTTAGCCTTCGAATACGGCTATTCGGTTGAGCGTCCCGATGCGCTTGTCGTGTGGGAGGCTCAATTCGGTGATTTCGCCATTGGGGCTCAAACGGTGATTGACGAATTCGTGTGCTCCGCAGAGCAAAAATGGGGGCAACGCTCTTCAGTGGTCATGCTGTTACCTCACGGTTATGAAGGGCAGGGGCCTGACCATTCCTCTGGGCGCATTGAACGCTATTTGCAGCTGTGCGCCGAAGACAATATGTGGGTGGTGCAGCCTTCCACGCCTGCCAATCATTTCCATATGCTGCGTATGCAAGCCTACCGTCGGCCACGTAAACCTTTGGTCGTGTTTACGCCTAAACAGTTGTTGCGCCTGTCTGCTGCGACCTCGCCTGTGGAGGATTTCACTGGCGGCGCCTTCCAACCTGTTTACGGCGAGGTCAACCCCACGATTGGGCCAAATGTGGACCGCGTGTTGTTGTGTTCTGGGCGGCTGTACTATGACCTTGTCCGGGAACGGAGCGCGCGGGAGGATACGCGCACGGCCATTATCCGTATTGAGCAACTCTATCCGCTGCCGTGCGAGGAGCTTGCCGAGGCTTTGGCGCCTTTTGCAGGTGCCGAGATCGTGTGGGCCCAAGACGAACCCGCGAATCAGGGACCGTGGCCTTTCCTTGCATTAGAGTTATTCGCTCCGTTAGGCATGGTGGTGCGGCGAGTGAGCCGACCTGCGTCTGCAACAACAGCTGCGGGACGCGGTGCGCTTCACCAGCAGCAATTGCGGGCGTTACTTGACCAAGCTTTCGCACGCTGAGGCAGTAGGCTTAACGCAAGGGAGGAGATTCCATGCGTATCTGTGTTGTCGGCGATGAACTTGTTGCAGGTACCGGTGACCCGCGCGGTTTAGGCTGGGTAGGCCGTGTGGTGGCGCGCAGTACCTTCGACGAGCCTGCCACGGTGATGCCCCTTGCGGTGCCGGGTGAGAATAGCGGCGCTTTGGCTATGCGTTGGGAGGACGAGGTGATGCGTCGCCTCGGCACTGATACTCGGCGTGCGCTGGTGGTCTCGATTGGCACTGCTGATGTACCTTCCGGCCTATCGACCGCACGCAGTCGCCTTAACCTTGCCAATATCCTTGATCGGGCTACCTCTCTTGGCATCCCGAGTTTTGTTGTGGGGCCGCCGCCGCTGGCGGGCGTTGACCACGGGCAACTCAGACATATCACCGATGCATGTGCGCAAGTATGTGAACGTCGTGCACTGCCATTTGTTGATGCCTTTACCCCTTTGGTGGCGCACGATCAATGGTTTGAGGATATGGCTGCCTCGCGGGCACGGTCCGCCTATGGGGCGACGCTGCCGGGCCAGGCAGGCTATGCGCTCATCACCTGGCTGGTTCTTCACCGTGGGTGGTATGAGTGGAGTGGTGCTGAGGCGGTGGAATAAGCTTCGCGCGATTCGCGCCGTTACTTCACCGTTGAAGTGTTGTTATGGTGCTGCGACATGCTAATGCCCGGTGAGTGGTTCACCGGGCATTAGCACGACTCAGGCGTTTGGACGCTTGCCGTGGTTGGCTTTATTCTTGCGACGGTCGCGACGCTTGCGGCCCCTCTTCGACATCTCAATCTCCTTGAAAGTACTGACTTAACTGTGCCAGTTAACCACACACTGCCCTGTGAATCCAAGCCAAAACCACGACGCGGGACACACACCACATGAAAAAGTAGTGGAAGCATGCAAAAGGACCGACAATAGACACATGAATTTGCTTCGCGCTGTTGCTCGCCCTCTCCTTGCTGCTCCGTTCATTGTCGAGGGATGGGATGCGTTGCGTCACCCTCGCACACATGTGGACCGTATCCATGCCACCGGCGTCGATCTGGATGATCTTCCCTACGTCGGTGAACTTGACGATTCCACCCTCGAGGTTGCCACGCGTATCCTCGGCGGCTTCACGCTGCTGAGCGCTGTCGCATTTGCCGTTGGCAAGTCACCGCGTACTAATGCGGCCATACTCGCTTGCGCTGCTGCGCCGATTGCGCTGGTGAATGCACCGGTGTGGACCGCGCGCACAGGTGAAGAAAAAGCGCGTCACCGCAGTCAATTGCGGTTGCGAGGCGCGCTTGTGGGCGCAATGTTACTGGCGTCAACAGATCGGCAGGGTAAACCCTCTGCATTGTGGCGCCTCAATGACCGCCACCAGCGCGCATTGAAACGTCGCCAACGCAGTGTCGAGGTCGGCGCACCTGTGTCCGCATGAGCACCGACCTGTGGCCAGCACCGTTGGCCACCACACCTATTGATGCAGTCGTTGTCATCCCTGGGTCGAAGTCACTGACGGCGCGGGCCCTGCTATTAGCCAGCCTTGCCGAGGCGCCCTCGAGGTTATCCGGTGTCCTTGATTCGCGCGACACACGCCTTTTTGCCCAGGCGCTACGTATGCTTGGTGGTGCTGTCAATGATGATGGCGCGGGAAATGTCATCGTGGAGCCTTTGCCGTATATCGCAGTGTCGCGCAACCAAAGGGATTTCACCGAGCCTGGCGTTTCCACCGAGCGTGGCAGCCACACTGATGCTGCGACAATTCACATCGACTGTGGCCTTGCGGGCACCGTCATGCGTTTCCTTCCCCCTATTGCCACATTAACAACGCATAAGGTCCATTTTGATGGTGACCCAGCTGCTCGGCGCCGCCCACTTGCCCCTTTGCTGGATGCTTTAGAGCGCCTCGGCGCGCAGATCACCTACGACGGTGCCCCAGGATTTCTTCCCTTTACGATCTGCGGGCCAGTTGAGTCGCCACCTGGGGGCGTACTGGAAGTGGATGCGGCCGCCTCGTCACAATTTGTGTCTGCATTGCTGATGTTTGCTCCTGCCTTTAACGAACCGCTGACGCTTCGTGCTGCAGGTGAGGTGGTTTCACTCCCCCATATTGAAATGACGGTGGATGCCTTGCAGCGCCGAGGTGTCAAGGTCATCCAGTCGCGCCATGAAGGGCGCCTTCAATGGTCTGTCACGCCCGCGCGTATCAATGCGCTCCACGAGCATATTGAGCCTGATTTATCCAATGCTGGCCCGTTCCTTGCAGCCGCACATCTCAGTGGCGGAAGGGTCACCATCCCAGCGTGGCCTGAGCACACCACTCAAGCAGGTGATGCGTGGCGAAGGATTCTTCCCCGTTTGGGTGCCACGATCACGGTGGACGAGGCTGGCCTGCACCTTCAAGGTCCCGGACAGGGAATGTACGACGGTATCGACATTGATCTATCAGCTGTGGGTGAGCTCACGCCAACGTTAGCTGCGCTCCTTCTTTTTGCGCGCACACCGTCAACGATTGTTGGGGTGGCGCATCTGCGCGGGCATGAAACGGATCGTCTGGCTGCCCTTGTGGAGCAAATTCGTCGACTTGGTGGCGATGCAACAGAACGTCCTGACGGGATACGGATTATTCCGCGTCCGCTAAAGGGGACACGGCTTGCGACCTATGAGGATCACCGCATGGCGACCTTCGCCGCCATTGTGGGCCTGGGTGTGCCCGATATTGAAGTGGAAAATATTGGCACCACGTCAAAGACGTTGCCCAATTTTGCTCACATGTGGCACACCATGCTGGCAGCACCAACGCACGAAGCCGCACCGACGCGCCACGCCGGGCAGGTAGAAGGGGGACGCTAAGTGGGACGCGATATTGGCACCGACGACCCTCGGGTGCGTGTACGCGCCGCAAAGTCGTCGCGGCCGCGCACCAAGAATCGACCAGACTGGTCAATGAAGCCCTTAGGCCGTGTGGTGGCAATCGACCGTGGTCGTTATGGCGTGGTCCTTGACGATGGCACACGCCTACAGGCAGTGCGGGCACGCGAGTTGGGTCGTGGCAGTGTCATTATGGGTGACCGTGTTCGTCTTACAGGTGATCTGTCGGGCCGCGTTGACACCCTCGGCAGGATAGTCGCCGTTGACGAACGTGTGTCGACATTGCGTCGAAGCCTTGAGGATGCTCCCGACCAGCGGGGAGAAAAGGCTATCGTTGCCAACTGCGACATCATGGTGATTGTGACAGCTCTGGCCGACCCTCCTCCCCGTACCGGTATGATTGACCGCTGTTTAGTTGCAGCCTACGAAGCCAAGATGCAGCCGCTGTTGTGTTTAACGAAAGCTGATTTAGGGGATCCGCAGCCGCTGCACGATGCCTACGCCGACTTTAACCTTCCCATTGTTGTGACCTCGTTGGGTGCTGATCACCAGGGTGCCCAAACAGGTATTGAGCAAGTGCAAAACGTTCTCCAAGGCCATTTTTCGGTGTTAGTCGGCCATTCTGGGGTGGGCAAGTCAACACTCATTAACGCACTTGTCCCTCATGCTGACCGCGCGGTTGGCCACGTTAACGAAGTCACGGGTCGCGGTAGGCACACTTCCACGTCGTCTGAGGCTTTTGAACTTCCGCAGGGCGGCTGGATTGTCGATACACCTGGGGTGCGTTCCTTCGGTCTTGGCCATGTGGATGTTGACGATGTACTTGGTGTCTTTCCTGAGGTTGCTGACGCTACCTCCTGGTGTCTGCCACTATGTACTCACCGCGCCGACGAGGTTTCCTGCGCGCTTGACCTGTGGCGGCACGGTCAGGCACCCTTTGAGGCAATTGACGAGGCCGAGCAGGGGCTGCGTGCACACCGTGTGGCTTCGGTGCGACGCCTCCTTGACGCCGTTGCTCTTGCGGACGCTACCTCCAAAGCCGCACGTTAGGTTGTGCAGGCTGGGTTTTCCGCTGCGTGTTTGCGGTGGCTGTGAGTGGGCGGTGATGCTCCGCCACGCGCCCACGAAGAATAGTGCCCTTCGGACTACGCCAGGCGTGTGCCATGCGTACTGCGTCGACGAATACTGAACCAGTAGCAGTATCTATTTGGCCAGGGCTTCGTCCTCGCGGGCGGCAAGAGCAGCGAAGGCACCGCCTTTTTCCATCAATGTCTCCCACGTTCCACATTCGACCACATGCCCGGCATCCATGACGATAATTTGATCGGCTTGCCGTACCGTGCTGATGCGGTGTGCGACGAGGACCAGCGTGCCTTTGTGAAGGCGCTCGAGGCCCGCCATGATACGGGCTTCTGTATGCGCATCCACCTGGCTGGTCGCCTCGTCAAGGATGAGGATGGGACTGCCGCGAAGGAGAGTGCGCGCCAGTGCCAGCCGTTGTCTTTGTCCACCGGACAGCCGCTCCCCCATTTCGCCAATCTTGGTGTCAAGGCCATCTTTTTCGCTTGCGATCCATTCACCAAGTGCCATCGCGTCAAGTACGGCGTAGAGTTCCTCGTCGCTGGCATCTGGCTGGGCGAGGAGAAGGTTTTCTCGCACACTCATATTGAATAGGTGCGGACGCTGGGGTGCGAAGGCCACAAGGTGGCGCAGATGCTTCAGTAGGATATGAGACAGTGGGGTCTGTCCCAGTGTGATCATCCCCGTGCTGGGATCCCATGTGCGCCCAAGTAAGGCGGCAAGTGTGGATTTCCCTGAACCGGATGCGCCCACGATTGCTGTCGTTTTGCCCGCGGGAATGTCGACGGTGACGTCGTGAAGTACCTGGGGCCGCGTGGCATCGTGATCGCTGGGGCTTGTGGGGTAGGTGAAAGACACGTTGGTCATCGACAGGGACTGCGAACCATCACAGTTCGCACTGTCCCAATGTGACGCACGATCATCCACCAATGGTTCACGCTCGGTCACTTCGAATACCCGCCGAGCTGAAGCCCATGCTTGATCAAGATCGACAGCGAAATCTTCGACGGCAAGGAGCGGGGCGAATAGGCCCAAGGTGACCCCCACAAGAAGGCCAAGGGTGGCAGCATCGAGGCGGTCAGCTGCCACCTCCACTCCAACGCTCCACGCCACGGCGATCAGGGCAGCTGCGACGAAGAATTGATTACATGCACGCCGCATGGCTACCCAACGGCCCATTATGACCTGATTGCGGGCAATTTTTTCTTCGATGGCACCCATTTCTCGATGGCGATGCGGTTGTGCCGCAAAGGCGAGCACTTCCCGAATACCTTGAACCGAGTCTGCGACATGGTGGGACAGCTGTCCACGCTGGGCACGTAATGCTGTTGCTGCTTTTTCGCTGGCTTTACCTCCAAGCAGCGGCACTGCGGCGCCCACAAGTAGGACGAAGGGAACGAGCAGCATCGCGGTGGATGGTGACACGGTTGCTATCCATCCCAATGCGATGCTCGGAACAATGAAGGCACTGGTGATTGGCACCAGTGTGTGGGCGAAAAATACTTCAATGCGGTCGACATCTTTGGTCACGCGCGAAAGAAGGTCACCGGCCTTAGTCATTTCGGTAAATGCTGGGGCTTGCGGTTCAAGACGATCAAAGAAGTAATTGCGCAGCAATGCTAGCGAACGGAAGGCAACCCAATGTCCCGCGAATTGTTCAAGGTAGCGGGCGAAAGCTTTGCCAAGCGCCATCGCCACCATCAGCCACAGCACGTGCCACACCGGCATTGCCACTTGGGATTGGGTGGCGTGCGCCAGGATTTGCCATGCGGCAAGGCCGTACATGGCGATGCCAAGGCTAAGGGCAACACAGCGGGCGATGAGGGAGATCCCCAACGGTGGAAGCACTGGCCGCGCCACGCGCAAAAGGTGACGAGCAAGATCACGGCGAGTCATTGGCATGGCGCTCATAGGAGTATTCCATCAGTGAGGGTTGTGCGGCGGTGCGCGTGGGCAATGGTGGCATCACGGTGCGAGATAATCACCGTGGTATAGCGTCCATGGAGTGTGTGAAGAGTATCGAGGATGAGCTTTTCTGAATGAAGATCCACGTGTGCGGTTGGTTCGTCAAGGAGCAGGATAGGCGCATCTTTGAGCAGTGCCCGGGCCAGGGCAACGCGTTGTGCCTCACCGCCTGATAGTGCCATGCCTCGTTGTCCAAGTCGTGTGTTGAGTCCTTGTGGTAGGCGTTCCAGGAGGTCGCCGAGGTGTGCGGCGGCGATTGCCTCGTGCAATGCCTCGTCGGTGGCATCGTGGTTCGCAATACGAAGGTTGTCAGCGAGTGTGCCGGTGAAGAGGTAGGTGTGTTGTTCGACGACGCTGATGCGACTGCGTGCCCATTCCAGTGGAACGTCGCCTAGGTCGTGCCCTTCGATGAATACGCTGCCGCTGTGGGGTCGGCAGTGACCTTGGATGAGCGCCGATAATGTGGATTTTCCTGCTCCTGAGGCACCGGTGATGACGAGGCTTTGCCCGCGTGTCACGTGCAGGTTGATGTCGCGAAGTAGCGGAGTGTCATCGTGCCACGCAAAGCCCACGCCTTGAAGGCGAACGGTACCGGCGTCATGGCTACTCTGGGGTGTATGCACACCTTGACGGTCGGTGACAGTGGGTTTTTCGGCGAGGATTGTGCGGATTTCGCGGCCTGCTGCCATACCGCCCATCCCGATGTAAAAGAATTGTCCGATCCGGTCAAGCGGGTCAAGCATGAGGGAGGCGAGGAGGAGCAGTGACAGCGCTTGTCCTGGTGTGATCGCTCCGGTGCTCATCCGCCACAGTGCGAGGCCGAGGGCTGCGGTGATCATACCAAGAGAGAAGACTGAGTCAACAACGAAGAGGACAATTTGGTTGCCTGCAAGGTAACGCATGACCTTGGTGCGAACGTCTTCGGCAGCGTCGGCCAGTATGCGGCTCATGCGCCCACCGGCATTCATTCGTACAAGAGCAGAGAGGCCTTGTATGGCGTCGAGTTCCTGGGCTGCTAGTGCACGGGAGGCAGCGCGGTATTTATTTGACACCGTTTTGAAGGCGCGATTGAAGGCGATGACTGAGGCAGGAACAAGTGGGATTGAGATCGCCAGGAGTAAGGCGCTGGGCCAGTCGATCACTGCTGCGATGAGGATGACGATGACCAGTGGCGTCAACAGGGAGGCGGTCATTGGGTCTTTGAAGGTGGCGGTGTGGGCGCTATTGCGTTCCACACCGTCGGTCATGGAATTGACGAGGCGGCCTGTCCGTTCTTTGGTGCGCTGGGCTACGCCAAGGGCAAAGATATGTGACAGGAGCGTGTGGCGGAGGCGCCCTTCGTGTCGTGTGAGGCGGCGTGTGGCATGCAGGAGCGCGGCGAGCGCACATAGTGCGCTGATGAGTGCCGCAGTGCAGGCAGCTAAGAATATGCCTGTCGGATTATCGCCTCGAAGGATGCGGTCCGTTGCGTTACCGATGAGAAGATATGTTGCGGCAATTGCAATGGTTGTTCCCCAGCTGAATGCGATGGCGATGCGAGTGGACATCGACATAGAAGAAGGCCTCCCCTTGTTATCTTAGGTAAGCCTAATCCCTTTTATTACACTTTGTCATCTCGTATGAGGAAAACTCCCGCCTAACGTGAAATACGCACGTCAGACAGCAGTGCCAGCGCCTTAGACCAGACGATACATCCACCCATAGGGATCTGCTGCGCGACCGGTCTGTATATCGGTGAGGTCACGCAAAACGTCAAGGGTTCGTTCCCCCACCGGCAGACTCACATCAAAATCATCACCAGCCAGGCGAGTAATCGGCGTGACCACCGCAGCTGTCCCACAGGCAAAGAGCTCAGCAACGTCGCCTGAAGCGATCCCTGCCACCACCTCGTCAATGGCAATCTTTTCTTCCCGGACCTGCACGCCCGCCTCACGCAAAAGGCGACAAATAGCTGACCGCGTACCACCTTCGAGGATTACCCCTGACAACTCTGGCGTGCGCACCGTACCATCAGCCATCACTACGAAGGTATTCATGCCGCCGAGCTCTTCAAGGTATCTCTCCTCGTAGGTATCCAGGAAGCAGATCTGATCAAAACCGCGGGCAGCGGCCTCCATCTGCGGCATGAGCGACGCAGCGTAATTACCTCCGGCCTTCGCTGTACCAGTACCACCTGGACCTGCCCGGTGGAAACCTTTCACTACCCAAATGGATACGCCAGTGACGCCACCTGAGAAATAGCGTCCCGACGGCGACGCAATCACGTAGTAATCCAACTGATGTGCTGCGTGGACACCAAGGAATGCCTCAGAGGCAATAACAAATGGGCGCAGATACAGCGACTCACCGTCACCACTCGGAACCCAGCGTTCATCAGCACGCACAAGAGCGGCCAGCGAACCCACAAAGTCATGTCGATCCATTTGCGGCATAGCCAATCGCCACGCCGAATGATTCAGTCGAGCCGCATTGAAACCCGGTCGGAAGGTCCACACCGATCCATCTGCGTGACGATACGCTTTAATACCTTCGAATATCGCCTGCCCGTAGTGAAAAACAGCGGCAGCGGGCGACAGCTGAAGGTCTTGGTAGGCCACAACCTCACGACTATGCCACCCTTGTCCTTCGGTGTACCGCATATGCGCCATATGGTCGGTAAATACTTTGCCGAAACCGAGGTTGCCCATAATCGCCTGATGTTTCGCGTCACTAGCTGCATTGGGATTACGTGTGACGGGAAAACGTAACGCCACGTCATCGGCCGGGCTGATCGGCTGGGCAGCAGCGTCTTCTAGCGCAGTAGTCACGTGGCCGTTTGGCGTCATGGGATCCTCCTGAAAACACGGTGGTGTAGGTAAAGGATAGGCCCCAGATTCACTCGAACCTGAGGCCTTCCGTTATGTGACCCATATTCGGGCCCACACATGGCTCACAGACATCCCGCGATCATCCGCTGCGGTCACAGAAGCTGCGGTAAAGCCCTGCGGTCACGTACCCCGCTCTCACTGCCCAGCGGCAACGCTGACCACAGTTTCGACGACTCTGGCGACACATCACTTCGGCACCAAAGGAGTTTCCTTAACGAAATACTCACAGCAACGCCGCAATGGCGTCGCCAATTTCGCTGGTAGAACGCAGCATTGGCACCCCCGCTGCCGCCGCCTCGGCCCGCGCACGCATATCCGCCTCGATTGCCGCCTCAATCTTTGCCGATGCGTCCGCATACCCCAAATGGTCCAGCATGAGGGCCACCGAGGAGATCGTGGCAGTAGGATCAGCTTTGCCTTGACCAGCGATGTCGGGGGCTGATCCATGGACAGGTTCAAACATTGAGGGATATGCCCCTTCGGGGTTGACATTGCCCGAAGCAGCCAGGCCGATTCCCCCGGTCACTGCCCCGGCCTCGTCAGTGAGGATATCCCCAAAAAGATTATCGGTGACGATCACATCAAAGCGTTGCGGGTCAGTCACCATATAGATGGTTGCAGCATCAATATGGCAGTAGTCCACACGCACCTGCGGATACTCGGCACCTACCGCATCGACCAGGCGCGCCCACAGACCACCCGCATGAACCAAAACATTGTGCTTATGCACCAAGGTCAGGTGTTTTGCCGGACGTGACTGCGCTTTCTCGAAGGCATAACGAACCACACGTTCGACACCAAAAGCGGTATTCACCGACACTTCGTTGGCAATTTCCTGCGGGGTACCTTGACGAACCGAGCCACCGTTACCGCAATACAGGCCTTCAGTGCCTTCGCGTACCACAACAAAATCAATCTCGCCCGGGTGTGCCAGAGGACTGGGCACCCCCGGGTAGTACTTTGAAGGACGCAGATTCACGTAATGATCGAGAGCGAAACGTAAGCGCAGTAACAAACCCCGTTCAAGCACGCCTGACGGCACACTCGGATCACCCACTGCACCCAGAAGGATGGCGTCGTGACCTTTCAATGCTTCAAGGTCAGCGTCTGTGAGAGTGTCACCGGTGCGGTGCCAGCGCTCAGCTCCCAGATCATAATGGGTGGTTTCCACGGTAATATCGGTGCCTTCTAATGCTCGGGCAAGCACTTTGAGGCCTTCAGGCACAACTTCTTTGCCAATGCCGTCGCCAGGAATTACTGCAAGGTTCAGTGTCGTCATGGCTCCATTCTCACTGGCGCAGGCACCGGACTGATTATTCGTCCACTGTGCGGTCGACTCCGCCTTACTTAATATCACCCAGTTTTCGCCATGAGCATCAAGCTCTTAGTATTAAAGGCATACTGATACTCCAACGAAATAAGATCACCTCTGATGTCAACCCGTGAAAAACCCTCCAACGATGATTCACCTGAGCCCACCGTGACGGCTCGCCCCAGTAAACGCGGCCTCAGGCGTGCTGATCGGATCATCATTGCCATGCTCGTTGTGTTCCTTGTTGGCGCCCTTAGTGGTGTGGCGTGGCTGTATCACACGACCTTCGGCAAGATTGAGACCATTCAGGCCAGCACCGTATTTGAGGATTATGCTGACCGACCTCAGGCTGCTACTGCAAAACCTGGGCAAGAAGCGCCATTAAATATATTGCTGTTGGGTTCCGATACGCGCGCCAGCGATGAGACTCTGCTCGATTCAGTGGGAGCACGTGCCGACGCCATACTTGTCGTGCACATTTCTGGTGACCGCCAACATATCGAGATAGTTTCAATTATGCGTGATATGTGGGTGGAGGTGCCCGGATACGGAATGAATAAGATCAACGCTGCAATGTCTTACGGGGGAACAGCTCTGTTAACTCGTACCGTCGAGGGCCTGATCAACACGCGTATTGATCACGTAGCACTGGTTGATTTCCAAGGTTTCAAAGAGATGACCAATGCATTAGGCGGCGTCACCCTTGATAACCCCATCGCCTTTTCTACCACACCATCGCCGGAGTTCCCGCAGGTCTACCAGTTTAAGCAAGGGACGATCACCGTCAGTGGTGACGCTGCACTTGCCTATGTTCGCGAACGTTATGCCTTCCCTGACAACGATTTTCAGCGGGTACGTAACCAGCAAGCCTTCCTCAAAGGTTTGCTGACCGGTATGCGTGATCATGCCAATCCTGGGCAGTTGTCGTCTCTGACCGCTTTTGCGCAGTCATTGAGCCAGCATATTGCTATAGATGATTCCTTCACCCTGGCGCAAGCAACAGAACTTGCCTCAACATTGTCCTCGCTTGAGGCATCAGCGTTGGTGTCGTTGACGTTCCCTGTAAGCGGCAGCGGCGTGGTCGACGGGCAGTCCGTTGTTTTCATTGACGAGGCGAAGGCAGATGCGCTTGCACAGGCCTTTGCCAGCGACGCCCTTTCGTCCTACGAGCGTTAATGGCCCGTCCAGCCACTGAAGACGTGGCTGGGTGATAGGCAAAGGGCTGTTGCAGCATCGGATGCGCATCCTCGGAAAGACACGAGGGTGCTTTCCTTTTGGCGGAACGGGCATGACGCATTCAGATCTGGGGTTAAAGGACAAAACCAACACGTTTTGTCCTTTAACCCCAGATCTGCTCGGTGTTGAAAACTGTGGGGGCCAGGAATCAAAGATTCCTGGCCCCCAATCGTTGGGAGGAACTCACGCCCAAAAGCGCTTCGCCTTAGCGGCGCGCATCTTTCCTTGAAGCAATCGCAACCGCACCTGCGCCCACGAGGAGCAGTACGGCACCAATGGCACCGCTATCGGTCAGACCTGTCTTTGCCAGACGCAGATTCGCTTTTGCTGTGACCTGCGGTTTAGCAACAGACTTCGGCGTAGTCGCCACTGGTGTTGTCGTTGACGCAGAGTCATTGTCGTCATTAGTCGGGGCGGTGGCAGGGCAGGTCTTCGCCGGGTCGGCAATGGTCACCGTCTTGGCGTCGCCAAGTTTAATGAAGCGTGCGGAGCTGCCTGCAGACAAGGCAAGCGCGGTGTCGTATTGCGCAGCATCAAATACCTGGTCTTTGTCGAACCAGTAGGCTTGCACAGTCACTTGCTCTCCATAGGCGGGGGTCACACCTGGGTAGCTAGCAAGGACATCTTCCAATGCGAGCGAACCATTGGTCCACAATTGTGCGCGGAATTCATCGCGCATGGAAACGGCGTGGGTTCCCATGGACACAACGAAACGGTAGCCATCACGTACCTGTGCAGGTGTGACGGTGATTCGATTCTTATTGGTGTCAGCACCGCAGGTTGCTGCATGTAGCGTGAAATCTGGGGTCGCAGGAAGGGTTGCAGCAGGGGCAGTTGGACAATTCAACGTGGCGGGATCAACCAAGGTGGCGCTCACCGGCGCACCAAGTGGAATAGCCCGTACTAGCGCAGGACCGGCCGCGAAGTTCACGGTCTGCCACAGCGCCTGGTCCTTTGTCTTCTCCTTGTCGAACCAATAGGTTTGAACAGTGACTTTGGAACCATAAGGGGCGGCAGCAGATCCGACACCAAGGTCTTCAGCGGTGATGGATCCTTGAAGTAGCTGTGCGCGCTCGGCAGTATTCAACTGCTTGACCACTTGGTCGTTGAGCGACAAAACAAAACGGTAGTTGCTGTCTGCGGTCACACCTGTAAGGCCCGACAGTGTAAGGGTATTCACTTTTGCGTCGCAGGTTGCAGGGGTCATGACGAGTGTGGGGGCTTGAGGCAAGTCGTCAGCATAAGCCAGTGGTGCTACGGCAAAATTAGCCGCCATAACCATCGCGCATGCTGCGAGTAGCGCTCCTAGTTTTCTACACATGCTGTGTTGTACTCCGGATGGGATTGGGCGTCTTTCTCTCATCCTTGCTGATGAGAGATCAGAAAGTACGCACCTGAGTTATTTTACGCGAAAAGAGGTGATGTTTGGATAAAATGACCACCATTTTGACCAATTCTTGGCAGTCCAGCGGTGTTGGCATGCAGTGGAAGCAGGAGCAATATCTCATGCTTATTCGCCACACGTCTCGCACGCGGAGCATCTGAATGCGCCGACAAGGCTGCTGATCCAGGTTCGGTTGCTTACTCATCGCACTGTCTGCACTTCCGATCGTCAGATATCTCGAAAATGAGTGCGTGGGGACGATCACCCAAAAATGAGTGTGATAGGGCGAAAGGAGGAGCACCGCGCGAAAATGGCGGATTTTCAAGGATTAACGTCCTGAAAATCCGCCATTTTCTTAGGCTTCTACAGTGCGAAAGTACACCTTTGACACAGCCGCGCAATGAGCAGTCTCACCGTCAACGCCTAGCGGGCTGCTGATCCATCCGTGTAGTCGGCGTCAACCTGTGCCCAACCGAAGCGTGCGCGCAATTCCTTGCCGGTAGCTTCAATGGGGTGGCCTTCACCTTCAGCGCGAAGCGCCTTGAATTCGAGGCCGCCATTGTCTTGATCGGCAATAAAGCGGCGCGCGAAGGTGCCGTCTTGGATGTCAGCCAAGACCTCTTTCATGGCTTCCTTCACCTGCGGACCAATGACGCGCGGACCGGACACGTAGTCACCGTATTCAGCTGTGTCAGAGATTGACCAGCGCTGTTTGGTGATACCGCCTTCATTAATGAGGTCGACGATGAGTTTGAGTTCGTGGAGCACCTCAAAATAGGCCATTTCTGGCTGGTAGCCCGCTTCCACCAATGTTTCGTATCCGTATTGGATCAGACGCGAAACGCCGCCGCACAACACGGCTTGTTCACCGAAGAGGTCAGTTTCAGTTTCCTCCGTGAAGGTGGTGCGGATAACGCCGGCGCGGGTACCGCCGATGGCCTTAGCGTACGACAGGGCCAGGTCGAGGGCACCACCTGAAGCGTCCTGCTCGACGCAGACAAGCGCGGGCACGCCCTTACCTTCGACGTATTGGCGGCGCACAGTGTGGCCAGGGCCCTTGGGGGCGACCATGCACACATCAAGTCCAGCATCGGGCTGAATGTAGCCATAGCGGATATTGAAACCGTGGGCAAAGAAGATCGCGGCGCCCTCTTTGAGGTTCGGAGCAATCTGCTCTGCGTAAACGTGACGCTGAACCTGGTCCGGTGTCAAAATCATGATGACATCGGCACTCTTCACCGCCTCGGCAATATCTTCTACCGCAAGCCCCGCGGCTTCTGCTTTCTCCCACGACGACGAGCCGGGGCGCAGTCCGACGACGACGTCAACGCCAGAGTCCTTAAGGTTCTGTGCGTGAGCGTGGCCTTGCGAACCGTAGCCTATGATGGCAACTTTCTTGGATTGGATGATCGACAGATCTGCACCGTCGTCGTAGATGATCTCGGCCATTGTCATTTCTCCTTCAGTTGATCCGTGATCGAGCGGCTTCCGCGGCCAATCGCCACCGCACCCGATTGGACGATTTCTTTGATGCCATAGGGTTCAAGGGCTCGAAGTAGCGCTTCCAGCTTAGGCAATGAACCAATGGATTCGATGACGACGGTGTCCGGTTGGACATCGACGACGTGTGCGCGGAAAAGATCTACCACTTGGAGCACACCGGTGCGCCTCGATTCGTCAGCTTGCACTTTCAGTAGCAGAAGGCGTCGTTCCACGCTGGACTCTTGAGCAAGCTCAACAACCTTCAGCACGTTCACAAGCTTGTTAAGTTGCTTGGTCACCTGCTCAAATGGTGCATCATCAGCGGCCGCAATGATGGTCATACGGGAAACCTCAGGGTGTTCCGTCTCTCCCACAGTGAGCGACTTGATGTTGAAGGCGCGCCTGGCAAATAGTGACGCCACTCGCATCAATACGCCCGGCTTGTTTTCCACCAGCACCGAAAGGGTTCGCAGCTGTGTCATGATCAGTCCTCCACATCCCAGTCCGGCGCCATGCCCTGGGCATAGCGAATTTCGTCATTCGACACGCCTGCCGCAACCATCGGCCACACCATTGAATCCTTCGAAACTCTAAAGTCCAGAAGAACAGGTCGATCATTGATGCCCATCGCCCATTCAATGGCCTCATCGACTTCTTCGATGCGGCTCACCGTGCGTGCAGCCATGCCATATGCCTGAGCGAGCATCACAAAATTGGGAATCTGGTCGCCATCGTCGGGGTTTAGCGTGGTATTGGAGTAGCGCTTGTCGTAGAACAGTGACTGCCATTGACGCACCATGCCCAACACCGAGTTATTGATCAAACACACCTTGATGGGAATGTTATTCACTGTGCAGGTTGCCAGTTCTTGGTTGGTCATCTGGAAGGAACCGTCACCGTCGATTGCCCACACTACACTGTCAGGCTGCGCCACCTGGGCACCCATAGCGGCAGGCACACAGTAGCCCATCGTGCCTAAGCCAGATGACGACAGGAAGTGGCGTGGCTTGTCGTGTTGAATGAACTGGGCAGCCCACATCTGGTGCTGACCAACGCCAGTAACGTAAATCGCATCAGGGCCAGCGATCTTCGACAAGCGCTGTAGCACGGCCTGAGGCGCCATTTTGCCGTCGCTCGGTTCTGCCCACCCCATGGGATAGCGGTCACGCAAGCGATTAAGGTAACGCCACCATCCTGCAAGGTCAGCTTTGCCGTATTCAGCGTGCGCCTCGGGCATGACTTCGACAAGAGCGTCCAAGGCCAACGCTAAGTCGGCGACGATCGGCACGTCAGCGACACGGTTCTTGGAGATTTCAGCGGCATCGATATCAACGTGAACGATACGTGCCCTGGGCGCAAAAGAATCAAGATTTCCGGTCACGCGGTCATCAAAACGGGCACCCAGCGCAACGATGAGGTCGGCACGCTGTAGGGCGCCCACTGCTGGGACGGTGCCATGCATCCCTGGCATCCCCAAATTGTGGTGATCAGAATCAGGGAATGCGCCTCGTGCTGGCAGGGTTGTCACCACGGGACAGTCGGTCAGTTCGACGAGGCGTTGCAGCGTTTGGGAAGCACCAGCTCGTATGAGGCCACCACCCACGTAGAACACGGGGGCTTGAGCGGTGGCGATTTCGCGAGCAGCAGCACGCACCTGTTTCATATGCGGTTTACCTGCGGGTTTATATCCGGGCAGATCTAATGCTGGCGGCCAAGCGAATTCAATGGTGGCATTTTGTGCCGATTTGGTGATATCGACGAGTACGGGACCGGGGCGGCCGGTGGAGGCAAGATGGAAGGCCTCGGCAATACGCGACGGGATGTCGTTTGCGTCAGTGACCAGGAAGGAATGTTTGGTCACCGGCACGGAGGCGCCAACAATGTCAGCCTCTTGGAAAGCGTCAGTACCAATGAGGGAGGCGCCGACCTGGCCGGAGATCACCACTAGCGGCACAGAGTCCATATTGGCGTCAGCAAGGGCGGTCATCACATTCGTTGCTGCGGGGCCGGAGGTGACGATGGCGCACCCAACTTTGCCTGAGGCAAGGGCGTAGCCTTCTGCAGCATGGCCGGCACCCTGTTCGTGGCGAACAAGGATGTGACGCAGCGACGAGTTCATCAACGGGTCATAGGTCGGAAGGATCGCGCCGCCTGGCATTCCGAAGACGTCGGTCACACCGAGCGCCTCCAAAGTGGCAACGATGGCAGCTGCACCGGTCATTGTGCGGGTGGGGGCAGTGTCTTTCACCGCGTGTCCTCTCGTAATATGTGGGCGAATCTTAATAAAAAAGTCCCCGCTAAAGCGTGGGGACTAGGCGTGCGATCCACCCATTTCACATGGCAGGAATCGCACGCCCGGGTACAAGTACCAGGACGTCAAGGCCTGCAATGCGACTGTCGAGCATGGGATAACGGTATCGTTCCATCCTCTTCGTCTTAGGCAATGTCTCACACTTCGGGCCATTCGCTCTGCGCTGGGACGATGGACCGCAGGTGGATGACCTTTGGACTGCCATACTTATGGGGTCTGATAGTTATCCCCTCCTCACGATGGAGTCCCACGACCGTGGAAGCATTCTTTTCAGTCCTGGCTGAACAGCCGGTCCTCTTTCTATTCCTTCTCATCGGCGCCGGTATGGCCGTCGGTCACATCAAAATCGGCGGTATTTCGCTTGGCGCCGCTGCCGTATTGTTCCTCGCCATTGGTATGGCCGCGTGGGCTAACGCCTACGGTATCGAGCTGACTGTGACTCCCCAGTTAGGCACCCTCGGCCTCACACTCTTTACCTTTGCGATTGGCATTAATTCTGGCGCGTCGTTCTTCCACAATATTCGTACTGCAGTAGGACCGTTGTTGACCATGGTGGCGCTCTACGCGATTGCGGCCACCACCGGCCTCTTCGTTGGGCAGGCACTCGGTATGCCTATTCCGCTTATTGCGGGAACATTCGCAGGTGCTCTGACCAATACTCCTGCATTGGCAGCTGCTGGCCAAGCGTCCGGCTCGCTTGAATTGGCCACCGTTGGGTATTCCATTGCCTACCTGTTTGGTGTTATCGGCATGATGATTGCGGCAGCTGCCGCCCTGTCGTACGGGAAACACGATAAGGATGCGCCTAGCCCGTTGGCGAACCGGACGATCCGCGTTGAACGCGAAGATCACCCACTGATTGGCGCAATCTACGAAAAACTTGAAGAAAAGGTGACTTTCTCGCGTCTGCGCCGCGGCGAGACCGGCCCTATCTCACGACCCTCAATGTCGGATACACTCGATGCCGGTGACCTAGTGACCGTCGTGGGGCCTCGTGAAATGGTGGCACGTGCCGCAAATGAACTGGGGCACCCATCGTCGCATTCGCTGCTTCAGGATCGTTCCTACCTTGATTTCCGCCGCATGACCATTTCTAACCCCAAGGTTGCTGGCCGAACAGTTCGCGACCTGGATCTTTCCAAGCGCTTTGGTGCCACGATTTCTCGTGTCCGTCGCGGTGACGTTGATATGGTGGCCCAGCCCGACACGCTGCTCCAGCAGGGTGACCGCGTGCGCGTGGTTGCGCCGACCGGGAAAATGCAGGAAATCACGAAGTTCCTGGGTGATTCGGCCCGCGGTTTGTCAGACCTTAACCCAATCGCACTTGGCTTGGGCATGGCCCTTGGCATGTTCATTGGTGAAATCCCAATCCCGACGCCCAGTGGCGAAACTTTTGTCATTGGTCACGCAGCGGGCACGTTGATTATTGGCTTGATCTTTGGTCGCCTTGGTCGCGTCGGCCCTGTTGTGACTGCGCTGCCGTTCACGGCTTGCCAGGTGCTAGCTGAACTTGGTTTGCTGGTTTTCCTCGCGCAGGCTGGCGCGAAGGCCGGCGGTCAGATTACCGAGGCCTTCACCTCTGGCGCATGGCTCAATATTTTCCTCGTAGGTGGGCTGATGACGGCAATTATGGCCATCGGCTTATACTGCACGATGCGTTGGATCTTCAAGATGGGCGGCACTCAGCTTTCCGGCCTCCTTGGTGGTTCGCAGACGCAGCCTGCGGTTTTGGCATTTGCCAATTCACGCACCAATTCAGATCCACGCGTTGCCCTTGGCTACGCGCTGGTGTATCCGGTGGCGATGATTGGCAAGATCCTGGTCGCACAATTCCTCGGTGGCATGTAGCTCCATCGCAGGTGTGCGGGGGTGAGGCGATGCGCCTTACCCCCGCATCATTTGTGGCACAGCGTCGTCGAGGCGCCACTTCCCACCGTGCATCACGGAGCCACTACCATGTACGCCCACCTCGCCGTGTCATTACCGCACAGCCACCCTTACCTGGGCGAACCTCACGCAAGCACACCTCGCCCGAGCCCACACCTCCCATCACACACCCGCCCACATTGCTGGCATGTGCTGTTTTTACAATTGTGCCGCCTGTTAGGCTTACTGTCGGCCCCTGAAAGGAGCACCTATGTCGGTTTTGGGCAATGTCCTCGTCGGTATCGCAATATTTCTTGGTATTGGTGCAGCCATCGTTCAAGTCATTCCTTCAGCGCTCATTATCTGCCTGGCACTTCTTGTGTGGGCGATCATCGAAGGAGGCGTCTTTGCGTGGACAGTCTTCGGCGTAGGTACTCTCATTCTGCTGGCATCAACCTTCTTGAAATACCTGATCCCTGGCAAACGACTGTTGTCATTAGGCACACCGCGCCGCACACTTATCCTGTCAGCTGTGGCGGCGGTGGCTGGCTGGTTCCTCATTCCTGTTGTCGGCTTCCTCGCGGCGGGGATTGCCACCCTTTATTACCTTGAGCGACAACGCCTCGGCACACACCAAGCCGCACGGGATGCCACAGTGGACGTACTGAAATCACTTGGCCTTATCATCGCTATCGAACTCGTCGCTGCCTTGACAGTGGCCACCCTGTGGGTTGTTTGCGTGATCTTCGCATGAACAAGTCCTTCGTCGCGCTCGACGACGATGCGCGCGTGTGGGTTGCTGGCGCGATTTTTGTATGAAACTCCACTTCACCTGCGGCTACTAGTGCCTGCTTGACGCCACTACTTTCCTCCTCTTGGAGGTGGCGTGCGTGTCGGAGGTAGCGTGCGCCGTGGAGGTAGCGTGCGCCGTGGAGGAGGCGTCATGATCTGCAATTCGTGCGCATCTTTCGATCAGGGATGCGCAGGTGCATGGCCATAGTCTTCCCGACACGTCTTGCCCCTCTCGTCTGTCATCCGCACCGAGATCCCCTGCCAACTCCATCCCGCGGACCCTCCTGCGCGGAACTCTCCTACGCAACGCCTTCGTCTGGATGCGCTCCTCTGGAACGCATCCAAGGGAAAGCAATGTCGTTCCTGCGCAACGCCCTCGTCCAGACTCCCTCCTTCAATACCTTAGCTACTTCGACACTATCTTCCTCTGCGCGCAACGTTCACAGGAGAAGGAAAGGGGCGAGGCGGCAGCTTCCGCCACCGCCTCGCCGTAGACTGACTGATTACTCCATGTCAGTCTTTGCGTGAGCCACGCCGTTTCACCATCAGCGCTACCGCGCCCGCAAGCAGGACGACACCTGCCCCAGACAGCAGTGCCATTGATGTCGAACCCGTTTTCGCGATTCGTTTTGGCGGAGGGGTTGGGAATTCGTTCGTGATCGTCACCGTCATGTCAACGGCACCAGTAACACCACCGGCGATAGTGACCTTTCCGTCAGCCGGATCCATCGTGGTACGACTTGCCCCTCCACGATCGGTTTCTATGACCGTACATTGAGTGCCGACAGGGAGATTGTCCAGGCGGACAGTGTAGTCATTTGCCTGGCTGAGCGTCACCACGCCATTATGTGGAAGCGCAAACTCAACTGTCGCCTCGTCAATGACTCGGCTGCAGGTGACCTGAGCAACGAAAGGACCCTTACCGAAATGGTCTTTACCTGCTCCAATACGCTTCTTCACAATGACAAGATGCCCAATGTCAAAGGTATTGGTCGCCTTGACCGTCGCCACTGTCAGTTCCTCAGCGTCATCGTCGTCGGCCTCAATTGTGACCGTGCCATCCGCTGGTTCGAGCACTGATGTGGTCGCTCCGCCATTAAGCGTTTCGCGCACCGTACATTCGGTACCCACCGGGTAAGGACCAAGCTCCTTATACGCACCAGCAGCCAACGTGAAGGTTTCTACCTTAGTTCCGCCCTGACCAGCTGCACCCAAGCCATCCGGGATCACGCATTCAGTGCGGAATGAGAAGGGGCCACTGCCGTATAGTTGAGCTCCTTGGCCACTGACAGCTTTTTCAACCCGAAGTACGCCAGCCTGGAACGTATTGGAAATGACGACCGAAACAGCCTGTGCGCCAGAGCCACTGATGGTGACGCGCCCATCCGTTGGCCTGAGTTGCGGTGTGCTGGTGGCACCAGCAGCGTCGATTTCCTCCACAACGCAGGTAGCGCCCTTAAGGATGCCACCGATGCGCGCCGTGTAATTATTCGCAGCGTTGAGGACGATCCGTCCTTGGTCAGGCAAGGCAATAGGCACTGGCACGACGCCAACGGTTCGCGTACAGGTGGCCTGCGCGATGAACGGACCGACACCGTGAACGGTCGCACCAGCGCCAAGGCGTTCCTTGTGAATAACGAGTTCGCCTACGTCATACTGGTTAGTTGCCGTCACCTCAACGGTACCTTGGGTTGCTTCACGGATCGTGATTATTCCGTCAGCCGGGGCCAATGTGCTGCTGGTGGCATGACCTGTGTCGACCTCGCTGGTGACACAGCGTGTCCCCACTGGGAAGGGACCGAAGGTCCGTGACGCGTCTGCCGCGAGTCGGAATGTCTGGGTAAATATTTCACTGCCACGATGCGTACAGGCGGTGGTAAAACCGAAGTCAGCGGCACCGTAGGTTGCCGCTCCTTCACCAGTCACTACCTTCTTGACGGTGAATGTCCCTGAGGCGTAGGCATTGGTGACAGTGGTTGCCACTACCTCAGCACTGCCTCGCGGAATGGTGATGCTGAAGCTGCCATCACTATTTGCCGTACCGTTTCCAGCAAAAACAGTGTTGCTCGCACCCCCCGTGTCGGTTTCCTTTAGCACACACACCGATCCGGTCGGGATCTGGTTACCAGGCGCAGTCCAGGTCTGCCCATCGTTCAGCGAGAAAGTGGTGGTTGTCTGTCCGTCAATAAGTACTGGCTGCCCCGCCGAGGTGCAGGCAAGGCTGAATGTAAACGGCCCATAGTTGCCTGCGATTGCGTTGCTGTCCACACGTTTTGTCACGCTCAATCCACCGTAGAGGTATTCGTTGGTCAGTGTGACTTTGTGTGCATCAGGAACAGGAGACAAGGCTGTGGTGGTACCGCTGTCCGCTGTCGCGACGGTAATTGAGGTAGGTGAACCGAGGCGGCTGTCTTCGCCGAAGGATCCAACAGCTCCGTCTTCGGTTACGGTACACACTGCCCCTACTGGAATGCCCGGGATGCGTACCGGTGTATTAGCGGTCAGTGTGATCTGTTTCGAGGTATTACCTCCATCGAAGGTCAATGCATTTGTGCCGTGTGTGCACGTGAGAGTTGCAGTGAAGGTCGCTGGCGCGACCGCCGCCGCAGCACCGGTCACGCGTTTGGTCACCTCTAGCGAGCCAGAGCGTAGGTGCACACCGACACGATTGGGAGCAATCACTGAGTCGATGCCAAGGTCATCGAGATAGGTCATACCGAATTGGTTCCATGCCTGGTTATCGGCGATAGGAATGTCTTTGGACAACAAAGCATCGCCTGCTGCCTGGGTGTAGGCGTTAGTCGTCGTGTAGGTAACGTCCAGGACAGCACCGGGCTTGAAAGCGCCTGCAGCGGATGTGGTGAAGTCCAGGTTGACGCGCCATCCTGTGACGGTACTCCAGTCAGTTGAGGCAGTCACAGGCGTCCATGTTTCTCCTGCCTGTTCACACGGTGCGCTTTGAGGCAGATTCGGCCAGCTTCCTTCGCATACCCGTGGCGACGTGGTCACTTGCTGTTGAGCTGTCACCCCATCAGGTAGGCCGCTGATTGTGAAGGCTCCAGTGGGCACTGGCCGATATTGCGACCCACGCCATGTACCACTGACAAGGAATTTGTCGTCAGCTGTGGGTAGTTGATCGAATATTTCCAGGTACGTCAGATCGGTTGATCCGGCGTTGACAATGTGGAGGACCCACTTGTCACTACCGAGTTGCGTTGAGTCAGAAACACAAGGGGTGCGGAAGTAAGTGTCACCTGCACCGCCGGGACCTTGAAGGATCGGCGTGCACGTTTGGGTTGAGTCAAGCATATTCTTTGCTGTGCCAAGCGAACCCATAACGCCTTTGACGACGTACACGTTAGTGCCCATCGCTACTTTCACTTGGTCTTGCGCTTGTCCTGTGTTGTCGTCGACTTTGCGCACTTGCTCGGCACCGTTGTTTGGAATCGCGTCGGTGACCGTGACCAGTGACTGCACCGTCTTTGCAGTGACTGTGTTGATGATGTACTCGTCGAAACGCACACCCGGTTGGACTTCGAGGTAGATGCGAATCTTGGCTGTTTCTCCGGGCCGCAGTGTATTGGCGCCTTGTGCCCAAGTGAGGACGACACGTTGTGGGTCGGTGGCATCCACGGTTGGGGCCTGTGTGAGGCTACCGGGCGTCACCCCATCGCCAAGGACACCTGGGGTGAAGACGATGCCGCTGCCTCCCTGTCCATTGTCGCCGGTGTATTTGAGGAATCCGGTGTTTGGGAGGGTGTCGGTGACATTGAGCAGGTTCAATAGCGATGTGCCGTTATTGCGGATGGTAATGTCCCATGGAACGAAATCACCCACTGCTACTGTTCGCAGGCCGTTATTGGCCCATTTGTCGATTTGTAGGTGTGCAACGCCACTACTCCACTCGACATTGTCTTCGGTGGTACGCAAGACTGATTCGCCATTGGGGACAAAGGATTGGCCCGTCATGCGGTTATTAGCGGTTCCTGGGAAGACGACAGCGGCGGTGCTTCCCCGTTGCTGTTGTCGTAGCGCAACCGTGAACTGGATGAAGGCCTCCCAGTTGGGAGTTGTCACGTTGAAACGTGCTCCGTCGGCGCGGGTAAATATAAATCGCAAACCTTGGACGTTGCTGGTATTAATGCCTGCAGGCAGCACTTGAGATCCGATAGGCACAGGCGTACCCGTCACCCAAGTGGTGCCGTTGTAGGCATCAATCTGTATGCGGTCGGCACCTGCAGGAGCCGTGATTGTTCCGAGTGCGTCAAGGTCGAAGTGTTTCCAGAAGTCATTGGAGTCGGTGACACCTGTTCCATCTGGACGATCTTCGATGACGACCTTCGTCGGCGATGCGGTCGAGGTCGATTGGTGAGCAGTCAAAGTGACCATTTGCCGTTGATCAGCTGCGCTGTCGCCTTGGAGAATCGTGCCGTCGCTAATGGATTTTCCGACGGCGATATCGACGCCCCCGCGCGTGAAGTCAACGGCAGCGTCGTCAACGTCTGCGCCGTAGGCATCCGTCCCCCACAGTACGGGGTCGTAGCTTTGGGCATAGGCGCGGTTCTTTGATTCGCGCAGTTCCTCTGTGGTGGGAAGCCACGTCTGACCGGTGTCGCGCAATGTGGGGCGTAGACGTGTCTCAATAACAACTTTGAGGTCATTGTTATTTTTGATGGTGCCGTACGTTGACTGTCGTCCAACAAAGGTTGTGGAGATACCGACGACGTCAGCCAGTTGTGAGGCTGTCATCGCGTTGACGGAGGCCACTGTTGTTTCTGTGAAGCTGTAGCGGTTTGCGGCGCTCTGCGTCGGGTCATACCGCAGTAACCATACCTTCGAGTTCGAAATATTCACTTGGCTCGAGTGCGCCACGCTAATTGCGATCCGAGTGATGTCATATCGGTTGAAGGGATTTGGCGCGCCGGGTGTAGCGTCGATGGTGCCCGCAGCAATTTCAGGTAGTCCAAGGAACGGGTTGGCCAACGCTGCACTTGCAGTATTGTCTGTCCGGCACAGATTCAGCCCTGTGTCGCTACATGCTGTCGGATCGGTGACACGCACGTGGGTGGCAGGTGAGGTGCTGGTATTTCGCGCAGTCAAGGTGAAAGTATTTGTGGGGAGTTGCCTTGGGTCTGTACCTGGGTCAGGCACGACCTGGGTTGCTGTGGCAACATTCTTGTCAATCGACACGGCCATTGGTGAATTGACTATTCGAATCGGAGCTTCGGCACGAGCCGTTTCTACGTTGGCAGCGCGGAATGCCTCAAGTTCGAGTATGTTGTTGACCATTCCAGCTTCGCCGGCGACATTGAATATCGCGTTGCCTGATACGGCGCTGCCATCTGAACGGCGCAGTTCACGCAGGTACCAGGAGACGCTGAAGGTACGTGGTACGGATGTGGATGTGACGCCGGATCCTACTGCGGGCACATTTGTTGTTCCTGCTGCGATTGCCGAGGCGCGGCGTGCGTCGTTGGGGACAAGGGTAATGCGCAGGCCCGTGGTATTTGTCTGTTGGCTTGCGTCGAGTGTGAGGCCTTTGAATCCGCCGTTCGCTTCCTGCCACGAGCCGCCGGGGGCAGGCAGAACTGTCCATGCTCCGTTCTCATAGAGTTCAATAGATTCGACGATATCCCATTGGATGGCCCAGCCATTACTGTCCACTGTGGTGTGCACAGGTATGGCTGACAGTCCGCGTAGGTTAAAGGCGTCGAAAACTGTTTGTGCCACTGTGCTTGGGTCGGCTGGGTCGGTGAGGCGAACCCGATCGCGTCCAACCGGTACGGTCCACGCTAGTGTCGTACTTGCGCTTTCTGCGGACAATGCTGGGATTTCATTTCTGCTCCAGGCTTTGTCCACGCCGATGCTGTCTCCGTGTCCGGTGCCGGGCCAGCTTTGGTTAGGTGATCCGTTGCTTCGGATGCTCATGCTGTCAGTGGCTGAGGCCCGTTTGCTGAGTTCGTCACCCCCGTCGGTGCGTCCGAAGGCTGTCGTCTGGGCTGTGTTGCGGTAAGTCGTCGCTACTTGGGGAGTCGTACTTCCCGGAGCACCGTCAACCTCATCGGTGGGTGTAGTGGTGCCACGTAACGTCGCACGCGTCACGAAATTCGCGCGTGCAATAACTGTTTGCGATGCTGGGAAGGGACGCGTCTGTGGCCGTTCGAAGGCGAAGCGGACACCGGTCACATCATCGACTGTCATGCCTGCAGGTAGTGCAGCATTGAGCTCGGCCAGACTCTTGGCGAAGATCCATGCGCGCGTTTGCGGCGCCTCGGTCCACAGGTCATGCCAGGTTCCGCTCGCATCGCGCACGGAAAGGACGAGGCTGGCTGCCTCGGGCACCTCCGTGGGGGATATGCCAGCTAGGTTGGCAGCGTTCCAGAACGTTGTTGCCGTGCCTGAGTCCACCGAGTCTTCGATCACAAGTTTCGTGATCTTGACGTAGTCAGATGACGCGGCACCTGTGCCACTAATGGAGACGGTCAGTGGGCGGCCGGGACGAATATTCCATTTCGGGGTGATGGTTTTAACGGTAGTGATCGTCATATCTGGCGATATCGTTGCCAGGGTCGCAGAGTCATTATTGGTGGCGCTTCGTCCTGCGCTTGTTGTCACAGTGGTGTGTGCCGAGGAGGTTCGAGTCACGCCTGATCCTAAGGACGAATCAGTGGTGATGGTGTACCTCAATGAGGTGGTGGCCCCTGTGGGAATCGAGTTGCCTGTGCCTTCAAAGACTACTTCGAAGCCCTTTATTGCCCCTGAAGGAGCTGCAGGAATGCTGGCCGAGGCGAAGGGTACTTCTTCGGTTCCTCCGTTGAGCAGGTGGTAGATCACTTTTCCAGAAGTCGCGCCGCTGGGGTAGGCAATCGCCTGGGAAAACCCGCCGAAGCGGACATATTCGTCAAAAAATAAAGTGGTCGCGGGAGCTCCTGTTGCGTCGAAAAGCGAGTCTGAAATCACCCATCGCTGTACAGGTGCGCCAGTGTTTTGTGCGTTGATGGTTCCCGTGGTGGACGTGCCTGCCACCAGATGGGTTTTACTCAGGCTCTTGTCGATGGTTGTTCCAATGACACTTGCACCAACGGCATGCGTTGCCATGGCCTGCACACGCGCGGATTCTTCAGACCTCCTGGTCACCCAGGCTTGGCTTTCGTTACGTATTGAGACATTCTGCGCTGAAAGATCTGCAGACGGGTCGTTCCTGTCGCTGCCGCGTTGCGCCAGGGTGATCTGTAGCTGTGCCCCACCGGAAGCTGTGATAGGCCCACTCCATTGGAAGCGGAGCGCGCCTACATCTTCAGGCGCCACGCCTACTGGAAGCGCTGGTGTTGCTGAGGTAGCGCCTTCGACCCAAGTCCATGTTCCACCTTGGAGTGTCAGAGCATCAACCTTTACTCCGGTGGCACCGCTAGGCAAGGTTGCCCCTGCGAATCCAACAAAATTGTGGGTGCGGAACGGGTTGTCAGCGTTGAGATGCGCGGGAGTAGTAGGGTCGAGTGGAACATTAGGTTCGTTGAGGTGCAGGTGATCAACGTTGACCGTGGCAGTACTTGCCGCTTGCAGTGTGACTGTTGATTGGCGTCCCACCTCATAGGTGGCCGTTGATGGAGACCATGTCTTTGTCGTGGATGCGCCCAGAGTGTAGGCATGGGTGACTCTGATAGCAGCGTCGTCGCGCACAGTACGCGCATTATCTGCGCTGGCTTGGGCAGTATTCGTGATACGTTGGCCGTGGCGTGGGTCGTCGGCGGTGAAGGTATCGGGTACTTGCATTGTCATATTGAGGTTCACGGTGCGTCCGTTCTCCATGGGGACACCGTTGCCAATATTGACGACGACCTTTGTTTGCGCGCCGATGACGGTGGGTTGAGCCGCAAGTGGTGTGTCAGACTCGTACCACGTGATGGCGCTGGGCACAGTTGAAGGAGACAGCTCGACGCTCGTCAACGCGAAACCTTCAAGTTCTGCTGGGAGGCTGTCAACAAGTTGAGCATTCACACATGACTGTTCGGAACATACCACGCGCACCTGCCACGTAAATGCGCCGCCGGGTGTCAGGTCTTTCGTTTCAAGACCGTCAACTGTCTTAATAATGCGCAGATACTCAGGATCCGTGTCGTCGGCGAGGGCGGCATATTCACCCAAGGGCGTAACAAAGGGGATCGCGACCAGTAGTGCGAGGAGGTAAATTGCCAAGGCATGCATCATCCCTTGGCGTCGCCGATGTAGGTGCTCATGTCGTTGCGCACGCCGCCTACCTGTATAGACACTTCCCCCGGACATATTAGACGCCTCCATTCGTCAACGAGAACCCACATTACTGTGTGTACAAAACGAGCATCGTTGGGACATTTTGCAGCATCTATTCTTTCAGTTTTCAAGCCTTCTTGGAAGTAGGATTGCAGTTTTCGAGCATTTTTCTGCGTAGAAAAATCATTCTGGAGCGAAAAATAACAAGTTATGACCATTTCGCTCTTTGATTTAATCACAGAATATTTCCACACCGGCAACTTTTCAGCATTTTAATATTTCAGCGAAAGCATCACATCGTCGAAATAAACGCGCAGACAATGCGCAACCGATCCGCCAAAGATGAGCAAAATACACCGAGAACTGCGCATAGAGAGCAAGCGGGCAGGACTGCTGCATTGGTGCACAACGCGTGACTTCCAGGCACCATACACTTACGAGATAAAGATCGCTCGTACGCAGGCGCCGAGGCGGCATAGGGAGAGGACAAGACAATAGACGACGCAGCGCACGTAGCAAAGAGGACGCTCATTTCGCCACGATGGCTCCACGGCGACGAACTAATCACTATCCCATTCACAGGCAAATAGCGGTGGGCCATAGGCGCGACAAGCGGAAAATACACCTCAGAATCCACATGGCTTATACCGCGTCATCAAAAGCGACCGCATGCCCTGTTGCTCCAGCCAAGTGACACATCGGTGTGCCACATGACTATTCGTCCAGGAGTTTGAATGTCGGTGTGTTCGTGGCTGGCGCGGTGATCGACGGGCGGGTTTGGGATTTTCATGCGCGCCGTGCTTGCTCGCGCGTGTGGTTGTGGGTACACATACCTGCGTGCGGTGTACGTTGGTGCGTGTTTCTTGGGGTACATGCGCACCATACTTGCTTGCTTCCTTGTGTGGGTCGTAGGTGCCCGTGTGTTTGTGTGGGTTCTCGCGGGCCGTGTTTTGGGTGTGGCAAAGGCGGCGGCAACCGTGTGGTTGCCGCCGCTTTGGCGTGTGGTTGCGGCGGTGTCCTACTCTCCCACGACCTGTCGGTTGCAGTACCATCGGCGCTGTGGGGCTTAGCTTCCGGGTTCGGTATGGGTCCGG